>NZ_JAQLOK010000002.1:0-1134670 GCF_034063545.1 Luteibacter sahnii | reverse complement strand
TCCGGCCAGCAGTCCACGGCCGCGGGCTACGGCGCGGTGGCGACGGGACAGAACAGCGCGGCGTACGGCGCGAACGCACAGGCGACGGGTCCGGGTAGCGTGGCGGTCGGCGGCAACGCCGTCGACGAAGACGGCAACGCGCTGATCACTAATGGCGGCGAGCCGGTGGATACGGGCGCGACAAGCGCGGGCGTCGGCGGCACGGCCGTCGGTGCGAGCGCCGTGGCGAGCGGCTTTGCTTCGACGGCGAATGGCGTAGGTTCTTACGCGGCCGGTGCGCAGTCCGTCGCGGTGGGTGCGGTCGCCAATGCCACGGGCGATTACGCCACGGCGGTCGGTAGCTCGACCACGGCATCCGGCAACGGGTCGGTGGCCGTGGGTGGGCCGGGCGACCTCGGCGGCGGCCTGCTGGTTTACACCGGCGCGACCGGCGAAAACGCCGCGGCGTTCGGCGCTGGAGCGCAGGCCACGGCGGCCAATGCCACGGCCGTGGGCGCCATCACGGCGGCCGAAGGCGTCGGCAGTACGGCGGTGGGCTTCTTCGCCTACGCCCCGGGCACGAACGCCACGGCGGTCGGCATCAACAGCTGGGCATCCGGGGCGAGCAGCGTCGCGCTGGGCGATTACTCCACGGCACGCGCCGCCAACAGCGTGGCGCTGGGTGCCAACGCCGTGGCTACGCGTACCGACACGGTATCGGTGGGTAGCGCGGGCGCGGAGCGCCAGGTCGTCAACGTGGCGGCCGGCACGCAGGCCACCGACGCGGTCAACCTGGGGCAGCTCAATGCCGTGTCCGACGGCGTCAGTGCGGCGAAGCATTATGTGTCGGCCACCGGCACCGGCGACGGCACCGATGACGCCGTGGCCAGCGGTGGCTTCGCCACGGCGATCGGCTCCGGCAGCGCCGCGGCGGGCGACTTGTCTACCGCCGTCGGCGCGTTGGCCTCGGCCAGCAAGGAGTCCGCCACCGCCATCGGCGCCTCAGCCCTTGCGGGTGCGGCCTCGTCCACCGCCATCGGCGACAGCGCGCGGGCGCTGGCGGCCAATTCGGTGGCCCTGGGCGCCGGCTCCACGGCGACCCGGGCGAACACCGTGTCGGTGGGCAGTGCGGGCAACAACCGGCAGATCACCAACGTGGCGGCGGGTACGCAGACCAGTGACGCGGTCAACCTAGGCCAGCTCAACACGGCCTTGTCCAGCGCCTTCGCCGGCACGTCGAACGCCGCGGGCAATGCCGTGGCGATGGCCCTGGGCGGCGGTGCGACCATGGGGGCCAACGGCCTGGTCGGTCCGACCTATCGCGTGCAGGGCGGCACCTACGGTTCGGTCGGTGACGCGGTCGGTGCGCTGGATGGCGCCATCTCGTCGCTCAGCGGACGGGTGGGCAACCTTGAGTCGAAGACCGGTAGCACTGGCGGTACCGGCACGACGGTGCCGCGCCGTAACACCGTGGCGACGGCCTCGGCCGTGGCCACGCCCGAGGTCGCGGGCACGATGTCGGCGACGGCCTCCGCGCCAGTGGCGTCCGGTACGCCCACGACGGCGGCGTTGGGCGCGGCCATTCCGGTGACCCCCGCCGTGGACGGCGGCGGCGCCCGGATCACCAATGTCGCCGCGGGCACTGCGACGACTGACGCGGCGAACGTCGGCCAGGTCGACCAGGCCCTCACCACGGCGAAGTCCTACGCCGACCAGGGGGACGCCGCGACGCTGAGCAGCGCCAAGGCCTATACCGATCAGAAGTTCGGCGACGTGGTGACCGGCGGGGCGTTTGACCAGTACAAACGTGAGGTCGATAACCGCTTCAGCAATCTCAACGATCGCCTGAACAAGGTCGGTGCGATGGGGGCGGCCATGTCGCAGATGGCCTTCAGTACCCAGGGCGTCAGCGGCGACAACCGACTGGGTGTCGGCGTCGGCGGCTACAAGGGGCAGGGTGCGCTGTCGGTCGGTTACTCACGCTCCCTGTCGCCCAAGGCGAGCCTGACCTTCGGCGCCGCAGTCAGCGGCGGTGAGGCATCCGGCGGCGTAGGCGTGGGTATTGGCTGGTAAACGAGTCGGGCGGCGGCCGTCAGGTCGCCGCCCGTGGCGCGGCGGCGTGCGTTGTTGCGTTGTTGTCATGCGTCACGTCATCTACACGTCGCGGTCGCCCTCGACGCATGGGATGTGCTACCAATATCGGCCCGCGCAGTCAGGAACGACCGCGCAACCCATGCATTGAACGGACCGTGAGGATGGCATGTCTGCAATGACCGAGCATAAGGACATGCTTACCGGAGAACCCGGCGAAGCCCAGGTGTGTGCGCACCTGGTGGCGCATGGCCGCCTGAAGGACACCGATCTGGCGCGGGCGCGCCGCCTTCACGACGAGGCGCCCGACGGCACGCTCACCGCCCTGATGGCGCGGCTGGGCCTGGTGTCCGAACGGGACCTCGCCGACGCCTGGGCCGACCTTTTGGGCCTTCCGCTGCTCGCGGCCAAGGATGCGCCCGACCTCCCGCCGGCCGATATCGAGCTGTCGCAGCGTTTTCTGAAGCAATACCACGTGGTGCCCGTGCGCGAGGGCGACGAGGGCGTGGCCCTGCTGGTGGCCGATCCCGCCGATCCCTACCCGTTGCAGGCCGTCCGCTTGGCGACGGGGCGCGAGGTGCAGCTGCGCGTGGGCCTTCGCTCGGAAATCGACGACCTCATCGAAAGGTATTACGGCCAGGGCCGCTCCGCGATGGGCAGCATCGTCGAGAGCCTCGACGGTAGCGCGGCCGAGGAAGACGACGTCGAACACCTGCGCGACCTCGCCTCCGAAGCGCCGGTCATCCGCCTGGTGAACCTGATCCTGCAGCGTGCGGTCGAACAGCGCGCGTCCGACGTTCACATCGAACCGTTCGAGAATCGGCTCAAGGTGCGCTACCGCATCGATGGCGTGTTGCACGAAGTGGAGGCCCCCCCGTCCAGTTCGACCGCGGCGGTCATTTCGCGCGTGAAGATCATGGCGCGGCTGAACATCGCCGAGCGCCGACTGCCCCAGGACGGCCGCATCCAGTTGCGCGTGCAGGGCAAGGAGCTCGACCTGCGCGTTTCCACGGTGCCCACCAGCTTCGGCGAATCGGTGGTGATGCGTATCCTCGATCGCGAGTCGGTGGTGTTCGATTTCGCCTCGCTCGGCTTCACCGATAACTTCCGCGACCGCTTCGTGGAGGTGCTCGACCGACCGCACGGCATCCTGCTGGTCACCGGTCCCACCGGTTCGGGCAAGACAACCACGCTATACACCGCCCTGGCCCAGATCAACACGCCCGACGTCAAGATCATCACCGTCGAAGACCCGGTCGAATACCAGATCGAAGGCATCAACCAGATCCAGGTCAAGCCGCAGATCGGCCTCGATTTCTCCGGGGCGCTGCGTTCGATCGTGCGCCAGGATCCGGACGTCATCATGATCGGCGAAATGCGTGACCTGGAGACCTGCCGCATCGCCATCCAGTCGGCGCTCACGGGCCACCTGGTGCTCTCGACCCTCCATACCAACAGTGCCGCCGGTGGGGTCACCCGCCTTCTCGACATGGGCGTGGAAGACTACCTGCTCGGCTCGACGGTCAACGGCATCCTCGCGCAGCGACTGGTGCGCAGGCTCGATCCCGAAACGGCGGAGCCTTACGAGGCGCTGCCGGAAGTGATCGAGCAGTTCCAGCTCGACAAATACACCGACGAGCGGCCCATCCGCCTGTGGAAGCCCGGTTCGAGCGCCGCCAATCCCACGGGCTACCGCGGACGACGAGCCATCATGGAGTTCCTGGTCATGAGCGACCCGCTGCGTCGCCTCGTGATGCAGCGTGCCGACGCGGGCGAAATCGAACGCCAGGCCCGTGCCGAGGGCATGCGCACGATGTATGAAGACGGACTGGCCAAGGCGGTGGCCGGCATCACCACCATCGAGGAGGTCCTGCGCGTCACGCAGGAGTCCTGAGGGGCGACCGGATGAGCCAGTTCCGTTATCGCGCGATCAGTGCCGTCGGCGAGGTGCTATCTGGACGCATGGAGGCCGCGTCCGTCGAAGACGTGGTCGCCCGGCTCCAGGATCAGGGCCATACCCCGCTTGAAGCCGCGCCCGCGGACGGCGATGCGGCGGGCAGCGGTTTCGCGCGATGGTTCCAGAAGGGCCCCTTCACCGGCGACCAGCTCGCCCAGTTCACGCATCAGCTCGCCACGCTGTTGGGCGCGGGTCAGCCCCTGGATCGGGCGCTCGGCATCCTGCTCGACCTGCCCGAAGGCGAGCGGGCACGCAACCTCGTGGAGCGCGTGCGCGACCGGGTACGTGGCGGTACCACCTTGTCCACCGCGCTCGACGAGGAAAACGGCGTGTTTCCCCGCCTCTACATCAGCCTCGTGCGTGCCGGCGAAGCCGGCGGCTCGCTCGACGACACGCTGCGCCGGCTCGCCGACTACCTCGAACGCTCGCAGGCGCTGCGCGGCAGCATCATCAACGCGCTCATCTACCCGGCGTTCCTCATGGTGGGCGTGCTCGGTTCGCTCGTGCTGCTGCTGGCCTACGTGGTGCCGCAGTTCGTGCCGATCTTCGCCGACATGCAGGTGCCTATTCCTCTCATCACCAAGGTGGTGCTCGCCATCGGCACGGTGGTGGGCGACTGGTGGTGGGCGTGCATGCTCGTGCTGATCGTGCTTGGCGTACTGTTCAACGTGCGACTGCGCGACCCGGACACGCGCCTGGCGTTCCATGCGCGACTGTTGACGATGCGCGTCGCCGGCCCGCTGTTGCTCAAAGTGGAGACCGCGCGTATCGCGCGTACGCTCGGCACCCTGCTCAAGAACGGCGTACCGCTGCTGGCGGGGCTATCCATCGCGCGCCAGGTCACCGGCAACCGCGCGCTCGACCAGGCGCTCGAACAGGCGGCCGACCGGGTCAAGGGCGGCACCGGCCTCGGGAGCGCACTCAGCCAGACCGAGCGGTTTCCCCGGCTGGCCCTGCAGATGATCCAGGTCGGCGAGGAAGCCGGTGCGCTCGATACGATGCTTCTCAAGGTGGCTGACACCTTCGATGTCGAAGCCAAGCGGGCCATCGACAGGCTGCTCGCCGCCCTGGTGCCCACGCTCACCATCGTCATGACGGTGCTGGTCGCATTCATCATGGCGGCGATCCTGTTGCCGCTGCTCAGCCTTACCAGCAACATCAACTGATCCCCTCGTGCCAAGGAGCTAGCCATGCGTCCCACGCGTACCCTGCGACACCGCCACGCCCGCGGCTTCACGCTGCTGGAAATGCTCGCCGTGATCGTGTTGATCGGCATCATCGGCGCCATCGTGGTGACCCAGGTCGGCAAGAACGTCGACAAGGGCAAATACGGCGCAGGCAAGGCGCAGCTGACCACGCTCAGCCAGAAGATCGAAAATTACGCGCTCGACAACGGCACCCCGCCGGCCCAGCTCGGCGACCTGATCGCCAAGCCGGCCGACGCGCCGGGCTGGCAGGGCCCTTACGCGAAAGAATCCGACCTGAAGGACCCCTGGGGCCATGCCTTCGGCTACCGCTACCCGGGCGAACACGGCAACTTCGACCTCGTGTTCTACGGTCAGGACGGCAAGGCCGGCGGCGACGGCTACTCGGCCGACGTGGGCAACTGGCAGTAAGGGACGAAGGCGCGATACACGGCCATGCGCACGCGCGGATTCACGTTGTTCGAAATGCTGGCCGTGATCCTGCTGATCGGCGTGGCCGCGGCGGCGGTATCGATCCCCATCACGCAAGGCCTGGCCAGTGCCCGCGTCAACGCGGCCAGCGGTGAAGTCGCCGCCGCGCTGCGGTGGACGCGTGCGCAGTCGATCGTGCACGGCAAAGACCTCGCCTTCGAGGTGGATACCGCCCGCGCCACTTACCGTGCGCCGGGCAAGGCCGATGTACGGTTGCCCAAGGACATGCGCGTGTCCATCACCAGCGCGCGCGAAGACCAGGCCAACGCCACCACGGGCCGCATCCGTTTCTTTCCGGACGGCAGTTCCACCGGTGGCCGCATCACGCTCAAGCGGGGCGACCGCGAGTGGCACGTCAACGTGGCGTGGCTCACCGGTGCGGTGAGCGTGGTGGACACCCGATGAGTGTGCCGGGTCACCCGGTGCAGGGTCACGTGGCGCGGTCCCAGGGCGGTTTCAGCCTGCTCGAGATCATCGCCGCCATCGCCGTGCTTGCCATCGCGTTCGCTGCCCTGATGCAGGTGGCCGGCAGCGCACTGCAACTCACCGCGCGCGCGAACGAGCGGACGCAGGCGGCTCTGCGCGCACGCACGCTGCTCGACGGTGCGTTCGTGATGGATCCGATCCAGTCCGGCGGCACCGATGGCCGCTTCGACGCCACCTATCGCTGGCACCTGGACGTCACGCCGTGGCAGGTGCCCGGCACCGACCCGGGCAGCGACCCGACCAACGGCAACGTGATGTATCGGCTCGACCTGGACGTCATGTGGGGCAAGGGCGGCGACGAGCGCCACGCCCGGTTCTCCACGTTGCGGCTGGGCGGACCGCCGGGAGCCTCGCCGTGAGGCCGTCCCGCGGTTTCAGTCTCATGGAGGTGCTCGCGGCGCTGGCCTTGCTCACCATCGTGCTGCTCGGCGTCTATTCGGGCATCAGCACCGCCACGCGCATCGTGCGCAGCGGTGACAACGCCATCGCCCGCATGGACGAGATCCGCTCCGCCCAGACCTTTATCCGCAATGAGCTCGCGCAGGCGCTGGTGATGCCCTTCGGCCAGACCGACGACGGTGATCCCCTCGTGTTCAGCGGCGAGCCGCAGCGGATGCGGTTCGTCGCGCCCCTGCCGGGATACCTCTCCCGCCTCGGGGCGCAGATGCTGACGTTCGCGCTGGTCGACGACGGCCCGCATCGCCAACGGCTGGAGGTCTCGCTGGCCCTGCTTCCGCCGGACGGCAGCGATCCCCAGCCCTTGGGCGAGCCGGAGGTCCTTCTGCGCGACATCCATTCAGGCAGCTTCGCCTATCGCGGCATGGACGATCAGAATCGCCCCATGGACTGGCAGGACACCTGGCCGGACGCGCGTCGCACGCCCTCTCTCGTGCGCGTGCAGCTCGCGGCGAACGGTGGGGTGGCCTTCCCCGACATGGTGGCCCCGATCCGCATCGATCCGTCGGCCTCGCGCAATGGCTTTTTCATGGGGCGCGGCACGCGCGGGCCGGTGATCCGATGAGGTGGCGGCAGCGGCGTGGCGTGGCCCTGCTCATCGTGCTGTGGGGATGCACGTTGCTGGCGATCATGCTGGGCGGTTTCGCGGCGCTGGCCCGTACCGAGGGCCTGCAGGCCCGTTACCAGTTTTCGCAGGTGCGCGCGCACTACGCCGCGGAGGCGGGATTCGCCCGCGCCGTGGCCGGCCTGCAAGCGCCCGACATCGACTCGCGATGGATCGCCGACGGGCGCGTTTATCCTTTTCAGTTCGATGGTGCGAACGTCGCCATCACCATCGTCGACGAAGACGGCAAGATCGATCTCAACGCAGCGTCCGACGACGTGCTGGTGGGACTGTTTAAGGCGGCCGGCGCAAATGACGACAAGGCCCGGCACGTGGCCGCGGCGATCGAGGACTGGCGCCGTCCCGGTGACGATCCGTCGCCCAACGGGGCGAAGAAGGCGCAATACGACGCGGCCGGGCTCGGATACGGACCGCGAAACGCGCCGTTCGCGACGGTGGAGGAGGCACGCATGGTGCTGGGCATGGATCCCGACCTGTGGGCCAGGGTGCAGCCGGTGCTCACGATCTGGTCCGGGCGCGAACGGCCCAACACCGACCATGCGCCGCCGCTGGCCCTCGCGGCGGTTCCCGGCCTGGGCGACAACGGCGCCCAGGCGATCCTCGCCCAGCGCGGACAGTCGCAAGGCGCGCTCGCGGCGGGTGGCAACGGTGTCACGCACACGATACGTGCCGAAGCGACCCTTGACGACGGCACGAGAAGTTCGCTGACATCGACGATCCGACTACGTGGGATAAGATCGGGCAACCAGCCCTACGCTATTTTGCGTTGGCGCGAAGGAGACGCTGAATGACCGCTTTGCAGGATGCCTCGCAACTGCAGCTCGAACGCTTGCGCCGCGCCTGGCGAGGCAGCGCGTTGCCGGGCTTCCTGCGGTGGTGGGGCGGTGAGTTGGGTGCGCTGGTGCCTGCCCGGTGGCGCCAGGCGTTCGCCGGTGGCAGGCGCTGGTATGTCGTCGAACGCCAGGACGAGGCGTGGTCGCTGCGCCGGGTGGACGAGGCACAACCGCTGGCGGTCGCTGACGACGCCGAAGACATCGAGCGTCGCATCGCCGTGCTGGCGGGTGCGCTAGCGGAGGCCGATCCCGCCGATCGCCGCGTCGCCCTCGTGCTGCCCCCCGGGCGCGTGCTGCGCCGCCGCCTCGTGTTGCCCCTGGCCGCCCGCGACAACCTGCGGCAGGTCGTCGGCTTCGACCTCGACCGCCAGACGCCCTTCCGTGCCGAGGAGATCCACTTCGGCGTGCGCGATCTCGGTGAGGTGGCGCCCGAAGGTCGCTTCGTCGCCGAACTCGCCGCGACGCCGCGACAAGCGCTCGACGCCCAGCTCGACGAGCTCGCCGGCCTGCGCGTCACGCCTGATCGCGTCGACGTCCGCGACGGCCAAGGGCTGGCCGGGGTCGACCTCCTTCCACCGGCGCGCGCGCCACGCCGTGTCGACCGACGCGCCCGCCTCAACGCCGCGCTCGTAGCGGTGATCGTCCTGTTGTCGTTCGGCGCGATGGCCGGCTGGCTGCATAATCGCAACGCGGCGCTTGACGCCATGCGTGCCGAGGTCGACTCACTGCGTACCGACGCGCAACGGGTCAAGGCGCTTCGCCAGCGCCTCACCGAGAGCGCAGGCGCATCCGGCTTCCTCGCACGTCGAAAGGCCGAGTCGCCGACCATCCTGCCGATGCTTGCCGAGCTTACCGCGCGCCTGCCTGACGATACGTGGCTGGAGCGCTTCACCGTGAACGCAAGTGGACAGATCGGCTTCCAGGGACAGAGCCCGCAGGCTGCGCGCCTGATCGATGCCCTCAAGGGGGCCGCCTACATCGGCGAACCGAGTTTCCAGGGCACCATCCAGAGCGACCCCACGTCCGGCAAGGAGCGCTTCTACATGCAGGCCAAGGCGCTCACGCCCAAGCCGGGCGGGGCCGCTACGCATCCGCACGCGGCGCCCTCCGCCGCCGCGAGCGCGTCCACCGCCCCCGCACGGGCGAAAGCGCCCCCGCCCAAGCCCGCCAAGGAGACCGCCCGTGCGCATGAAGCCCGGTGAATCCCGCATCGCCGCGATCCTGCTGCTCGTGGTGGCGATCGCGGTGGCGTACTTCGCGTTGGTCCACTGGTGGTTCGTGGCGCCCCAGCTCGCCATCGCCGACGAGATGAGCGACCTGCGCGACACGCAACGCCGGTTCGCCACGGCCATTGCCGAGCGCCCGCTGCTCGAGAAGCGCCTCGCGGCGCTCGAACAGGGGCAGACACGCAGCGATGCGTTTCTGGAAGGCGACGACACCAACGCCGCGGCCGCCGGCCTCATGCAGCGCATCGTCGACGTGGCCGCCGCCCATCACGAGGATGGCGCGTGCGACGTGGTGCAGAAGATGCCGGTGCCCAGCCAGGAAAAAGCCGGTGATCCTTACCGCAAGGTTACGGTCAACATCAGCCTGCGCTGTCAGATGCAGCCGATGACGGCCGTGCTGCACGACATCGAAGAAGCCGCGCCGTATCTCTTCATCGAAGATTTCAGCATCTACCGAAATCCGGTGGCCGCGCGTAACGGGGGCACCGCACCGATGGAGGTCCAGTTCACCGTCTCGGGCTACATCCATGCCGCGCGTGCGGCGAAGGCGGCATCGTGAACGCCGCCGGTCAACGCCGTCTTACCCCGGTGCTCGTTGGCGTGGCGCTGGTACTGGCCGCCGTGTGCGGGGCGTTCGCGATGGGCGTCGGGCGTGGGGTGCGGTGGGACGAACCCGCGCCGCCCGAACCCTTGCCGCAGATGCGCGCGGCCGTCATGCCGACGCCGACGCCGATCACCGCCTTCGCCGATGTCTGGCAACGTCCGCTGTTCATGGCCGATCGCAAGCCGGTCGCGTCCACCGGCGGTGACGATTCGGCCAGCAACATCGGCGATCTCGAACTGACCGGCATCATCATGACCTCGGGCCTGCGCATGGCGCTCCTGCGCGATACCAACAAGGATGCCGAAACACCCACGGTCCGTGTGAAAGAAGGCGCGGCGCTCGGGGACGGCCACTGGACGCTGGCATCGCTCACCCCACGCAGCGCGATCTTCGACAACGGTGGCGAACGCCGCGAGCTGACGCTCAAGGTTGCCGCCCCCGATCCGTTGGCGAACACGCCGAAGAACGGACAGCCCGTGCCGCCTCCCAACCCGCCGCCCATGCCACACCCCACCCAGGTCGGCAATGGCATCCACATCGAACAGCGTGGCGCATCGTCGGGCATCGCCGGTCCGATGCCACCGCAGCCGGCGTCGACCGGGACACGCCAGGCGCCGCCCCGGCAGGACGACCAGGCGCTGCAGCAGGCCCGCATCGAAGCGCTGAAGGCCGCCGTGCAGCGGCGACGCATGGAACAACAGCAACAGCAGAACACGCAATCGAGGTAACGGCGCCGCCCGCGCCGTCAAGGAAGACAACAAGGAGCGACACATGCAACGACGCATCCTCGGCCTGGCCCTGGTCGCGGCCACGCTGACGGCGGCTTGCGCCCCGGTCAAGCCCATCCGCACTTCGCACACGCTGGAATACGAGGCCCTCGCGGGCGCCGATGCTCCCGCGCCCACTCCACGGCCGCTCGCGAGCGATGCCGTCCATGGGTCCGGCACGCAAGCGGGCGCCCCCGCCGATATCCTTCGCGGTAGCGGCCGCTTCGTCCGCCCGCTCGAACGCGCGGCGCCACGCGCCGCGGCATCCGGAGAGGCGGCGGTCACGCTGAACTTCGAGAACCAGCCGGTCGATGCCGTGGTCAAAGCGATCCTGGGCGATCTGCTCGACGCCAATTACGCCATCGCACCCGGCGTGCGCGGGGCGGTGACGTTTTCCACGGCCCGGCCGGTGCGTCGCGAGGATGCCCTGCCCATCCTGGAGACCCTGCTCGCGTGGACCGGCAACGCGTTGGTGACGACCCGCGACCGCTATGACGTGGTGCCGTCGTCCCAGGCGATCGCTGGACAGGTCGTGCCACGGCTCGCGGCCGGTGCACCGAGGGCTGGTCTGGGGGCTCGGCTCTATCCGCTACGCCATGTCGCCGCCCCGGAGATGCTTCGCCTGCTGCAACCGTTCGTGACGCCGGAGGCGACGCTGCTCGCCGACGCCGCGCACAACGTCATCGTCCTGGCCGGCACGCCCGCGCAGCTCGCGAATTACGGTGAGACCATCGACACGTTCGACGTCGACTGGGTGGCCGGCATGTCCGTCGGCACGTTCACGCTCGACCACGCGCCCGTGAACGAAATGATGCAGGCGCTCGACGCGGTCTTCGGCGCACAGGGCGGCGCGCCCATCGCGGGCATGGTCCGGTTCATCCCGATCGAGCGGACGCGGTCGATCGTGGCTATCGCCATGCGTGCGGAGCTGCTCGATCAGGTCGGCGAATGGATCGGACGCATCGACCGCGGCGGCGGTAATGGTCCCCGCCTGTTCATCTACGACGTGCGCAACCTGTTGGCTTCCGACCTCGCCCGCTATGTGGGCAACGTGTTCGGCGCCGCCGTCGCGGGCGACACGGGTGGTTCGCCGGTGGCTCCCGGTCTGACGGCGACCCGTGTCGCGGGCGCAGGCGCCAAGGGACCGGACACGTCCCCGGGCGTGACCGGTGACAGCGATCCATCCTTTTTCGAGGCGTCGACCCCCAAGGCCACGGCGGCGCCTTCTCGCTCCGGCAGTGCGGACACGGGCATCCGCGTGACGGCGGTGGACGCCAACAATCAATTGCTGGTGCACGCACGCCCTTCCGAATGGGTCCAGGTGCGTGAGGCGATCGAACGGCTCGACGCGGTGCCGTTGCAGGTGCAGATCGAGACGCGCATCCTCGAAGTGACCCTCCGCGACCACTTCCGTTTCGGCGTGCAATGGTATCTGGAGGGACTCGCCGGAGGGGACGGTGCCGTCGCCCAGCCGGGCAACCGACAGCGCTGGGCGCTCGGTCAGGCCAGTGCCGACGCGTTGCGTCCCGATACCCTGTTCTATTCGTTCGTGAATTCCGAACTCCAGGTCGCGCTGCGTGCGATGGAGCGTGACACCCGCACGAAGATCCTTTCGGCGCCTTCGCTGGTCGTGGTCAACAATCGCAAGGCGAAGATCCAGGTCGGCGACCAGATCCCCGTCACGCAGACCTTCGTCAATACCGGCGCGGGCAGCGGCAACCCCGTCGGGCAAGTGGAGTACAAGGACACCGGCGTCATCCTGGAGGTGCGCCCGCGCGTGAATCCCGGCGGTCTGGTGTATCTCGACGTGGTGCAGGAAGTCAGCCGTGCCGATCCCGACGGTACCGGTGCCAACGTCCCCATCGTCAAGCGCATGCTGAACACCCAGGTCGCGGTGCAGAGCGGTCAGACGGTGCTGCTGGGCGGCCTCATCCGTGAACTGGACGCCGCGCAACGCAGCGGTGTGCCGGGCTTGTCGCGCCTTCCCTTGATCGGCGGATTGTTCGGTGAGCGTACGACCGAAGACGTACGCACCGAACTGCTGGTGCTCATCACGCCGCGCGTGATCGCGAACGGCCAGGATGCGCGCCGCGTGTCGGAAGACTATCGGCGCGCCTTCCGCTCCCTGAGGCCGCTCGATCGCGACGCCGCCCCGGCGGGTGATTCCGTCGTCGAGGAGGCGGTGCCGGGCTGACCCCGCCGGGCGATCGTCAGCAGCCTTCGGTGCGTGAGGGCGGTCAATC
Source organism: Luteibacter sahnii (assembly GCF_034063545.1). Taxonomy (NCBI): domain Bacteria; kingdom Pseudomonadati; phylum Pseudomonadota; class Gammaproteobacteria; order Lysobacterales; family Rhodanobacteraceae; genus Luteibacter; species Luteibacter sahnii. The sequence continues at coordinate 1,121,727 of NZ_JAQLOK010000002.1, read as the reverse complement.
CGGCCCTTCACGCACCGATCCCGCACACGTCGTAGCCGGCTTGCGTACCATACCGCGGCATGCGTCCCGTTTTTCCCATCACGCCGCTCCTTCCCGACCTGCTCGCCTCACTGGCCGGGCATCCTCGCCTTGTCCTCGAAGCGCCGCCCGGCGCCGGCAAGACCACGCAGGTGCCGCTGGCCTTGCTCGACGCGCCGTGGCTCGACGGGCAGCGCATCGTGATGCTCGAGCCCCGGCGGATCGCGGCGCGCGCCGCCGCCTCTTTCATGGCGGCGCAGCTGGGGGAATCGGTAGGCGAGACCGTCGGCTATCGCATCCGCTTCGAATCGCGGGTCGGACCACGTACGCGCATCGAAGTGGTCACCGAAGGCATCCTTGGTCGGATGATCCAGGACGATCCCTCCCTGGAGGGCGTCGGTGCGATCCTGTTCGACGAGTTTCACGAGCGCCACCTGGCCGGCGACCTCGGTGCCGCGCTGGCGCTCGACGTCCAGTCGGCCCTGCGCCCCACGCTTCGTCTGGTCGTGATGTCCGCCACGCTCGACGGCGAGCGCATCGCGCGGTGGCTGGGCGCGCCGCGGATTACCAGTCCTGGCCGTGGCTTTCCGGTCGAGATCGTCCATCCGCCGGCGCGCACTCAGGAAACCGTCGAGCACCATCTCGCGCGGGTGGTCGCGCTAGCGTTGCGGGAGAACGAGGGCGACGTGCTGGCCTTCCTTCCGGGTCGGCGTGAGATCGAACGTGCGCGCGGCCTGCTCGATCGGCTGGGCGACGGTGTCGAGGTCGTCGCCTTGCACGGTGAACTCTCGCTCGCGGAACAGCAATGGGCGCTCGCCCCGGCCGATCCCGGTACACGTCGCGTGGTGCTGGCCACCAACGTGGCCGAATCCAGCGTCACCCTGCCGGGCATTCGGGTCGTCGTCGACAGCGGCCAGGCGCGAGAGCCGCGCTTCGATCCGTCATCGGGGTTTACCCGGCTGGAGACGGTCGCGATTTCCCAGGCATCCGCCGATCAGCGCGCCGGCCGTGCGGGGCGCGTGGCGCCTGGACGCGCCTACCGTCTGTGGCCCGAAAGCCGTCGCCTGGAAGCATCGCGCGTCGCGGAGATCGAGCAGGTGGAGTTATCCGGCCTTGCCCTCGAACTGGCCGGTTGGGGGAGTGACCGCCTGCCGTGGCTCGATGCGCCTCCCGCCGGTGCGATGGGGCAGGCGCGCGATCTGCTGCGCCGCCTGGGTGCTCTGGACGATCTGGATGCGATCACGCCGCTCGGGCGCGGCATGCTCACACTCGGCGCGACGCCGCGCCTCGCAGCGGCGGCTTTGCGTGCGCCCGCGTCGAGCCGTGCGCTCGTTGCCGACCTGCTCGCGCTCGCCGAAGCGCGCTCGCCACTGCGCGGCGAAGCGGCGCGCAACGATGACTTCCGGCAGCGACTGCATGCCCTGCACCTTTGGCGCGATGGTGGCGCGCGAGCGGCTCGCTCGGGGACCGCCGATGCCGGCGCGCTCGCCGCCATCGAAAAGGCGTCAGCGGGATGGCGTCGCCGCCTCGACGTTCGTGCCGCGGCCAGCGGCGTACCGGACAGTCGCACCGTCGGCAACCTCCTGGTGCATGCGTTTCCCGATCGCGTGGGACGGCGCGATGATGGGCCGGCGGCACGTTACCTGTTGTCCAATGGCCGGGGCGTGCGCCTGCACGACGCGAGCGCCTTGCATGGCGAACCATGGCTGGTCGTGCTCGACCTACGTCTGGATGCCCGCGATAGCCTGGTCTTCTCGGCCGCACCCGTGGACGAGGATGTCCTCGAACGGGATTACCCCAACCGCTTCATCGTCGAGCGCGTGCTTCGGTGGGACGAAACACGCCAGATCGCCGAGGCATTCGAGGAACGCCGTTTTGATGCGATCGTGATATCGCGCAAGTCCGTGCCGGTTGCCGGTGATGACGCCGTCCCCGCGCTGCTGGCGGCCGTTCGTGCCAAAGGCATCGCATGCCTCCCGTGGAGTGAGCATGCGCAACGTCTTCGAGCCCGCATCAATGCCGTTCGCGGTTGGTTGCCCGACGCCGGGCTGCCAGATGTCAGCGATGAGGCATTGCTGATCCGCCTTGGCGACTGGCTGGCTCCCTACCTGACGGGCAAGCGTCGCCTCGATGCCTTGCAGGCCTCCGCGCTTTCCGAAGCGCTCGCCGCCATGCTCGACTACGACCAGCGCCGTCTTATCGATGCGCTGGCACCCGATGAACTTCGCGTGCCCAGCGGTATGTGTCGGCGTCTTGAGTACGGCACGCGCGAGGATGATCCGTCCGCTCCCCCCGTACTCGCCGTGAAGCTGCAGGAGTTGTTCGGTCTGGCCGACACGCCGCGCGTCGGCGATGGACGCGTTGCTGTCATGCTTCACCTCCTGTCGCCCGCAGGGCGGCCGATCCAGGTGACGCAAGACCTGGCGGGATTCTGGAATCGCACCTATCCGGACGTCAGAAAGGAGCTGAAAGGACGTTATCCCAAGCATCCTTGGCCCGACGATCCGTGGACGGCTACGGCTACGCACCGGGCCAAACCCCGGGGTACGTGACTCGATGCGTGACGGTCAGCATTCCGGCGGAGCCGCGTGGGGCGTATCGGAGGGAAGGGACGGCGATTCATCGCTCGCGGTCGACGTTTCCGAAATCCGGGGGAGGCGGGGGGCAGCCAACTGGAGGGCGTGGCCGCTCCAGGGAACACCCTTGATGACACGGTTCAATGCGCTGGGATTGAGGTTGCGCCTTACCTGCACGGCACGCGCATCGGCCAGGACGTCGGCGGCGAGCAGCGAGCGGTCGGTCATGGCATCGACGAGCTTGAGGCCTTTCAGCCGGGCCCTCCCCGACGCCACGAGTGCATCGCGCTGCGCTCGCGGGACCGACCCGAAAATCTGGGTCATGTGGATGTCCACGTCGAAGTGCGCCGCGAGCTGACGCGCGGACGCCCTGCACGTCGTGCACGCTCCGGTACTGACCATGCCGCGTATTTCGCCGCCGCGAGCTACCACGCCGTTGCGCAGGTCGTCTTCGATGGCTCGCAGGGCCTTGTATTCAGGATCGAGCGCGTGGTATCGGCCCTCGTGCCAAAACGCCTCCATCACGGAGCCCGATGGTGAACGGAACGGGGCTCGTACATCGAGGTCATCGAATCCCGTGTAGAACACGGTATCCGCGTCTTCGGCCGCCGCCAGTTCGCCATCGCTCGGCCTGACGCTTTGAAAGCGCGCTTCCGCCTCGTCCGTCCACTCGAAGTCCGAATCCGGGGAATCCGGGGTGCGCAACGGTGACGAGCCTTCGAAAGCCTCACGGGCCACGAGCCCCAGGGGTTTTCCTCCCATGGCATGGTAGACCTTGAGCCTTGGCTGGCCCGCCGTCTGAAACCGATATTCGAAACGTGCGATCGGTGCCTCGCGCATGTGTGTTTCGATCGATTCCCACCGCCGGGCGATATACGTACCCGCGTGCGTCTGGCCGATCAGGGCGCGCATGGCGTCGATGCTGCGCTGTACGCTCGCCTCCAGCAACGCGGTGACGTTGCCCTCGTCGACGCCGACGGTTTGGATCGACACCGTGCCGGCGTTCGACGGTGACGACAGAAAAAGGATGAGCAGCGCGATCCGCTGCCGTCGGAAGAACGTGCACATAGGATTACCCCTCGACCGGGCAGCTGAGCCGGGAGACGCGAGACGTGGCGACGTCGGCTTCGACATCGGACAGGCTTCCCTCGGCGACCATCTCGTCGGCGATGAGCATCTCGCCGACCTCGACCAGTGCCGCGATATCCAGCAGAACCAGCACGGGCGCGATGAGGTATTCAAGTCGGGCGATGAGGCTCACATGGTTCGGATCAGGTGCGCCCCTCGCTTGCCTGCGCGCCTCGGCAAGATACCAACGATGCACGGCGCGATCGGTCGCTGCCACGAAGCATAGCGGCCTGGGATCGTCCTTCGATCCGGTGCCCGCATGCGACGGGCGCGGAGTCGCATCGGGTGTGCACGGTGGTGCGGAGACATAGCCCTGGAGATCGCGGTAGGCCGCTGCGATACGTGCGATCCGATACGATGCAGGCAAGGAGCTTTCTTCGTCAACGACCCGATGAACCACGAGATGTTGCACGAGCAGCCCCAGGTAGCGAAGATCGCTGGCAGGAATCCGATCGAGTGTTTGCGCCTTCATCATTCGGTCGAGCACAGGCTTTTCGATGCCCAGTGCGTTTCGTCGGGCCGGGTCCGGTGTCCCCGCGACCTGATCCCTGAGCCGCTGCAGTGCGATCGCATAGACGGCGGCCTTCGTGGAATGGCTGTAGCCTGTCAGATCCAGCGCATGCCAGAAAATATCCGCATCTACCCGTGCTTTCGTTGCGCTGGCAGCGACGAAGTCGTCGCGAAACCCTGGTAAGGGCATGACGTCCACGCGTGGCCTGGCCCGGGTCAGGCCGAGCGTACGTTGCAGGGATCGAAGAGCGGTGTCCTGGTCGGCTGCCGGCCATGCCGCGACCGCGTTGGCCCAGTCGACATCGTTCGCCAACACGGGCTGCTCGATGACGTCGCTGTAGGGGGAGGAGGGATCGCTCAGCAGCTTGGCGATGAAGGTCGCGTTGTCGTGCGACAGTGCCTCACGAATACCCAGGCGACGGATGCGCTCCTTGTGGTAGATCGTCAGCGCGTCCGACCCGGCGATCGTCGCAGAGGGTGCCGCGATGACAAGCCACGCCAGGACGAGCGTGCGTGTGCGGAGGATTGGCTGTAACGACGTGATCATGAATCACTGCTCGCATTGGCGGATGCTGAGCGACCCCGCCTCGGCAGCGGCCAGGTGGTCGAGATCGACATCGTCGAACCATGTCGCGCGTGGCGCGCCGTCGATTCGCTGGCGCAGCCGTTCGGTCGTGGTGGATTTTCGCACCGTCTTGAGCAACGTCGAGGACGCGCGGCTTGCGGCCGTGATGTCGGACTGAAGCACGTCGTACAGGCCTGCCTGCGACGGCGTATTGACTTCGTCGAGCTGATACACCTGAACCGATAGGCGGTACGTATCGGCGATGGCCTGGAATCCCGCCTCGCACGAGGCGCACACCGTCTTGCTGACATACGCCGTGATGCGTCCGCCCTGCGGCACCGACGAATCGATGAAAAGGCTCTCCAGTTTTCTCAGGGCTTTGATCTCCGCGTCGCCGGCGTGGTTTCTGCCATCACCGATAATGCTGGCTTCGACCACGCCCCCTGTCGGCTGGTCGAGTAGCGGGGCCCGAATGTCCACGGGCGCCGTCGGTCGGAAACCTTCGCGGAGACTGACCTCGTCTGGATAGTACGTGGCCTCGGCCGCGTCGCTGGCGACGTCATCGGGCGTGGCGAACGGTGCCTCGAGGTCACTCTCGCCGGTACTCGTGACACCGCTTGACGTGTCAGAGAGACCGCCCAGGCGCTGGATGATCGATGTATTCGAGCGGCCGCTGCGCGAGTGAATGCGGATCGGATGCTCCCAGCCGGGAGGGCGGTATTCGACGATGGCAATCGTCGCGCCATGCGTCTTCGCCTCAAGCGCCCTGATCTGTTTCATCGAGGGTGCGCGAACGGCCGCGGTGAGCGCCGCGGCAGCGGCCGTGGCATAGACATCGGCGTCATAGGCCAGCATGGCAGCCATATTGCCGGCGCCGTAGCCGATCGATACCTCCTGACCGGCGACAGGAAAAATGAAGGCGCTCAGGCTAAACGCGGCGAGCTTGAACAAGCGCTTCATGGACGGCGGACTCCACAGATCAGGGGGGCGAGGCGACGCGGAGCGGGAGCTCCCGTGCTCGCCGCCGCTTCTTCAGCGTCGAGGGCTTCGGCAGCGAGTGCCTCGGAGAATTCGGTGAGGGTGGCGATTTCGATCAGTCCCATGAATCCGTTGATCCATCGCGACAGCGTGTTCCAGCCGTCGTGGTTGTTCTCGTGGAGCGGTCGACCGGAGGCTTCGAGTCGTGCTTCGTGGCGATACCAGTGATGAACGGCGCGGTCGGTCGCTGCGACGAAGCACAACGGGCTGTTGTGATCGAAGGCGCTGCTGTCGATCGGCCGGCCTGTCGACGGCTTGCTGTCGGTGCAGTAGGGTCCTCCGAAGTAGCCGAGCGCGTCTTTGTAGGCGGCGGCAGCGCGCGCCACGCGAAGCGCGGCGGGCAATCGCTGGGTGCCCTCGGGTGAGATGCTCATCGAGCCGGTACGTATCGCCATGTGGAGGATCGACATGAGATACGCGCGGTCGCTCGTGGCGGCCAGATAGTCGATGTCGTCGGACATATATCGACGCGCTACATCCTTGCGGATGGCCATGGCCTCCCATTGCTCCCGGGGAACCTGCTTCATCTGCTCCCTCAGTAGCTGCATGGCCACCGCCTCGCGGGCGGCTGCCGTGGGCCGTGACGGGTGGCGGAGCCGTGCCTGGCGGAAGATCGCGGGCGACAGGTCGGCCTTCTTGGCGTTGGCTGCCGCTTCCCGCCCGCCAAAGGCGACCGTATCTGCCGCGGTGACGGCCAGATCGATGTCGGGTCGCGCCTTGGTAAGTCCGGTCTGCCACCGCAACGTGGCGAGTGTGCCGGCGAAAGCATTGGGTAGGTGCGAGCCAACCCGTTGGGTAAACGCGGGCCACCAGGTTTCATTGGTAAACGATGGTGTGTCAACGACGTCGCTGTACGGCGATCCGGGATCGACCAGCAATCGTGTGAGGAGCCCGGCGGTGCCCCAGGTTGCTTCATCAAAGGGCTTGCCTCGCTCCGATGACTGGAAGCGTACGAGCTCTCTGTAGATGTCGGCGGTCAGCGGGTGATCGATGGGGGCGCCCTGCGCGCTCGCGATAAACAAGCTTGCGGCAAGCGCGATCCTGCGTCGTGACGTCATGTCGTCTCTCGGTGATGGCCATATCGGCGGAGAAGTGTGACTCACCCTCCTTCGCAAGCCTGTCGGCGCAGGCGGACAACCCTGTAAGCGCATCTCGCGTGGGGCGTGTTTCTCGTCCGCGAAGGTTGCGCCCACGCATGGGCGCGCTCGTTAGCAGTCCTCGAAGACAGGATCGTCGGACTCGCTCGGTGGTCGGCTGCGACCGCGTTGGCCCTTCTCGCTGTCCGGTGCCATCTTCGACGCGCCCAGTCGGAACGAGCGCCTTATCCAGGACGATGGTCGGGCATCGTTGGTGCCCAGGGGGGAAAGAAGACGTCGGACCTGGCGGTCACGCGACTCCGCAAGGAGGTCCCTGGCGATGAGCGGCCTGCCGCTTTGGGCGTCGACGAGCAAGGGACCTTTCCACCGCGCCACGCCCGATGCGATCGCGTCACGCTGCACTTTCGTCGATACGCCACCGAACACCTGCGTAAGCCTCGCGTCGATGCCGTACGTGTCCGCTAGGCTCTCCAGCGCGTGGCGGCAGGATACGCATGCGCTCGCCCCGACCATGCCGACAAGGGTGCCGCCGCGAGGTACGACCCCGTCGAGGATGTCGCGTTCGATGGCGCGTATCGCCTTGAATTCGGCATCCCCGGCACCCTGCGCTCCTTCGACCTCGAATGCCGTCAGCACCGAGTTGTCCACGTCCGTAACGCGGGCCCTGGCGCTGCCCTCGGGGAGTTCGGAAAAGTACGCATCGTCGCTGGCATCCATCGCGCGTTGCCGCGCGAGATCGTGCGGTGTCGTCTCATGCGGCTCCCGTTGGGTGAAGTCGCCCGAGTCGAGCAGGGGGGGCGTGGGAGCGGGACTGTCGCCCGCGAAGACGGATTCCGCCACGTCGCTCAGCGGCGGTCCCGACATCGCGTGGTAGACGCGTGTCTGGAGCGAACCATTGATCTGGTAGCGGTATTCCACGCGGGCGACAGATGCCGATCGCATGGAAGCTTCCAGCGCTTCCCAGCGGCGCGGATGGTGCGCCAGTGGATATTTGTCGAGAATGAGCGAGCGCATGGCACGCATGTGGTAATCGCTCGTCGCCTCCAGCAGGGCGACGACATTGCCTTCGCTCAGGCCCATCCGGTCGATCGTGACCGTGCCGGCGTGGACCGGAGCGGTGGTCAGGGCCAGCGTCATCGCCAGCCTACGGGTAAGGGTGGTGTGTGCCATGGGTCAGTCCACCCGTGCGCAGGACAGCGGGAGGGCGCGTTCGGCGGTGGCCTCGACGCTTTCCTCCGCGGCGAACGCTTCGGCTGCCAGGCTCTCCGCCTCCGCGGCGCCGGCAAACTCGACGATGGCGGCGGCGTCCAGCAGCGGCATAAACAGTGCGGCAGCCGCGAGCACCTTTGCCAGCCCGCTTTCATGGGGCGCGTCGGGAATCCGATGCGCCTGCCGGTCCACTTCACCGAGGTACCACTGATAAACGGCGCGATCCGTGGCGCCGGCGAAACAGAGTGGACGGTCGTCTCCCGGCCGCCCGGTGCCGGCACGGCCTTCGCGTGGCGTGGCGTCGCGATTGCAAGGGTAAGTTAACAGGTAGCCTTCCAGGTCACGGTAGGCAGCCGCGACACGCGCGACACGATAGGCGGCGGGAAGTTCGCGCGCGCCCATGCGGTCGGCATCGCCGTAGCGCCGGTGCACGAGGTGGTACTGGAGCAGCAGCGAGAGATAGTTGACGTCGTAGGACGTGAGGTGATCCATGAAGCGAGCGGCCATCATGCGATCGAAAACATCCGCACGCACGCCTAGCGCGTCGCGCCGCTCGGCGGGCGTCTGCTCGATCTGCCGCCTTAGGATCTGCATCGCTACCGCGAATCCTGCGGCGCGTGTCGAGTGTTCGTATCCCGTCAGGTCGATCATGTGTCGGAAAATGTCCGCGTCCACGCCCGCCTTGACGACGCTGGCCTCGATGAAAGGGTCGGAGAGGTCGCCACGGGTCGCGACATCCACGCCAGGTCGCGCACGCGTCGCGCCGAGATCCCAGCGGAGGATGTCCAGGGCATCGTCGTGGCCGATGCCGGAGGGGAGTGAACCGAGTACCGATGTCCAGGCCGTGGCATTGGTGAAGTCCGGCTGTTCTTCCAGGGCGCTGTACGGATAGCCGGGTCGATCCAGGAGATCGTCGGGCGCGACGGCGATGCCGCGGCCTCGCTGTGGATCTTTCAACAGCGCGATGACATCCGGGCCCGGGACGGCCGCAAAGGACATGGTGGGAAGGATGGCCACGACCGTTGCCACGGCGGCGTGTCGCCATCGGAAAAAAATTGAGGGGTTCATTCGCACAACTCCTTCGAGAGAATGAGATCCGATGACTCGACCGAGCCCGGAAAAACGTCGCGTGGTGTCGGTTCGCCGTACCAACTCGCGCGTCGCGTCATCCAGGACGTTTCCTTGCCGAGTGCCTGGTTGTTGTAGGCCTTGCGTATCTCCCGCAATGCGTCGGACGACCTGCGGCTTTCCGCCACGATATCGGTCATGCGTGCGGGCGCGTTGCCCTGGCCGGCGGGTGGCTCGATGAGGTAGCGGATGGTGCCGTTCACGTCATGCGTCTCGGCGAAAAGATCGATATTTTCGCTGCATGACACGCAAGGCGATTTACTGACGATACCGGTGAGCTTGCCGCCGCGTGGTACGCGATGTTCACGGATTTCCTTGTCGAGGTATCGCAGGTTCTTCAGTTCCGCATCGTTGGCCCGGTTGTAGTTGCCATCCACCGTCGCTTCGAAGTCCGACTCCCCCTGTCGAACGAGCGTCGTCCTGACGTGCCTCAGGGGTTCGGCCTCGCTGTCGTCGGGCGGGTAGAAGTCCGAGTCGTTGATGTCCCTCTGGAGTTCGGTCTCGGTTACTTCGTACCGACCGCGGGGCGCGTGCGACTCGTCGCTGGATGAGCCTGCGTTGCTTCCGGGGCGGACGACGCCCGAGTCGTCCGATCCCTCGCCTACGCCGAATGAGGGTTGTCGCGAGCCCCCCATCTTGCTTCGGCCGATCGTAGCGATGGTGTCCAATGGCTTGCCGCTTCGTCCATGGAGGATCAGCGTTCGCGGTATGCCATCGACCTCGTAGCTGTACTCGAAGCGGGCAACCGTGTAGTTGCCAGCCTGCCGACGGAATTCGTTCAACGCGCGGGCGTTGACCCTGACGTCGGCCATGTCCGCCCGGGCAAGACGGGAATGCAAGGCGTCGGTATGTACCCGGGCTTCGGTCTCGAGTTGGTCGACGTAGGCCTGTCCGCCGGGTTCGAGTTTGATGGTGCCAGCGACGCCCGGGCCGGCGACGATCCACAGAAGGCCTAGCGCAAGGTGGCGACGTGGGCCTCTCATGGAGGGGTCTCCTGTCCCTGACCCGCGACGGACGACGCGGCGCCCATGCGCTGCGAATCGAACGCCGCTTTCTTCAGGTACCAGTCGTAGACCGCGCGGTCGGTGGCCGCGACGAAACACAGTGGGCGGTAGGCGAGGTGGTGCGCACGCACGGAAATGCGTCGTCGGCGCGGCTCGGTACCCTTGCAATAGCCGCCGGGACGTAGGTCGCCTTGGCTATCGGCATACGCGGCGGCGACGCGCGCGACGCGATAGGCCGCGGGGAGCTGGCGCTCGCCGGCTGCGTTGAACGAAGGTTGTCCGGCGTAAGTCGCGTGGCGGAGAACCTCGCCCAGGTGGTGCCGATCCGCTGCGGAGAGTGGGTCATCCCGATCGTCAAGGTAGCGTTCCACAAGGTCGTCGCGAATATTGAGGGCTGCGTGATACTCGCGGGACGCACGGGATGCCCTGTCGCGGATCAGTTGCACGGCGACCGCCTCGGCCGCGGCGCGTGTGGTGTGGGTGGGGTGTCGGCGGCGCGCCCGTTCGAACAGGTCGGCATCGATGCCCGCCTTCCTCGCATTGGCGGCGGTATACGGGTTGCCGAAGCGTTCGATGGCATCCGGCGTGAGATCGATTTCGCGTCCCGGTCGCGCCTTGGTGGCGCCGAGCTGGTGCTGTAGTGTCACGAGCGCGACACGGTCGGACGTGATGCCTTCCTTGGAGAGGCGCGTCGTCAACGCATGCCACCACGAGGTGTCCATCCACGCGGTATCGTCCAAGGGATCGCTGTACGGATCGTCCGGACGGGCCATCATTTCGCTCAGCACACGTCGGGCGCCGCTCAGGAAATCGTCGTAAGGCGACAGTTCGTCCGGATCTGGCGAGCGGGCCCCGACCAGCGCGCGATAAGTATCGACGGGTGGTGGCGGGATGGGGTGTTCGATCGACGCCGAGGGCGTCGACAACAACGAAAAGAGAGACGGCAAGAACATCGAAGCATCCATGCGAGCAGGGGTTGACCGGATCCTTCCGGCCCAGGATCACCCTTGGCCGGACCCATCCGGTCGAACACTATGCGGGATACGGTTCTTGCGTTCTGTAAGCGCAGGACGATGCGATGGCCCAGCCGATTCGCGCGCAGCACCGCGCGCTTGCTTGACCCGGGTTCACCCGGCTGGCGCACGGCTACGCGGCGCCTATGACACCCGACGGTTGCATTACGGGGCGCGGCTACCAGCGCGTGCGGGTTGGCAGCAGGCCCTTGAGTTCGGCCTCGGTGAGATTACGCCACTGCCCCGGCTTGAGGTGGCCAAGTTTCACGTTGATGATGCGCACGCGGCGCAATTGCGTCACGCGATAGCCGAACGCCGTGGCCATCAGGCGGATCTGCCGGTTGAGACCCTGGGTCAGGATGATGGCGAAGCCGAACTTCGCGATCTTGCGCACCTTGCATGGCTTGGTCATCTGCCCGTGCACGCGCACGCCGCGCGCCATGCCGGCGAGGAACGCTTCGGTCACCGGTTTGTTCACCGCCACGAGGTATTCCTTTTCGTGGTGATTTTCGGTGCGCAGGATCTCGTTGACGATGTCGCCGTTGCTGGTGAGCAGGATGAGGCCTTCGGAGTCCTTGTCCAGGCGCCCGATCGGGAAGATCCGCTGGGGGTGGTCGACGAAATCGACGATGTTGCCGTCGACCGTCGTATCGGTGGTGCAGGTGATGCCCACCGGCTTGTTCAGGGCGATGTACACCCCCCGGTTTTTCGACGAGTCAGGCGCCATGGTGCGGGCGACCACGACCTCGCCGTCGACCTTCACCACGTCGCCTTCCAGCGCCTTGGCGCCCGTGCCGACGGGCTCGTCGTTGATCGTGACCCGACCGGCGACGAGAAGTTCGTCGGCCTCACGTCGCGAGCACAGCCCCGACTCGCTGATGTACTTGTTGACCCGCATCGGTCAGGAGCGCAGGCCGACGCCGCGGCGGAGCAGGTGCAGCCCGACGGCGGACAAGCCCACCACGAACACCAGCATGACCACGAAGGCGGTGACGATGGGGACGTCGCTGACGCCGAGCACGCCGAAGCGGAAGGCGTTGACCATGTAGAGGATCGGATTGACCATCGAGATGCTTCGCCACGGTTCGCCGAGCAGGTCGACCGAGTAGAACACGCCGCCCAGGTAGGTCAGCGGGGTCAGCACGAACGTGGGTACCAGCGCGATGTCGTCGAACTTCTTGGCGAACACGGCGTTGACGAAGCCGGCCAGCGAGAAGACCGTGGCGCCGAGGATCACCGACAGCACCGTGATGAGCGGATGCGCCACGTGCAGGTCGGTGAAGAAAAGGGCGATGACCAGTACCAGCGCGCCCACGATCACGCCGCGGACCACCGCGCCGGTGACGTAGCCGAGAAGGATCACCCAGTTGGGCATGGGCGACACCAGCATCTCTTCGACGAAGCGGCCGAACTTGGCGCCGAAGAACGACGAGGAGATGTTGCCGTAGCTGTTCGTGATGATGCTCATCATGACCAGGCCCGGCACGATGTACTGCATGTAGGTGAAGCCGTGCATCTGGCCGATGCGGCTCCCGATCAGCTTGCCGAAGATCACGAAGTAGAGGGTCATCGTGATGGCCGGCGGGATCAGCGTCTGCGTCCAGATGCGCATGATGCGCATGATCTCGCGGCGGACGATCGTGCCCAGGGGGATGAGATGGTTGCTCATGCCGCGGTCTCCCGGCCGTGTTCGACCAGCCGGACGAAGAGTTCTTCCAGGCGATTGGCTTTGTTGCGCATCGAGGTGACGGTGACGCCGTGCGAGGATAGGGCGGCGAAGAGGGAGTTCAGGTCGTGCGAGCGGGACATTTCCGCCTCGATGGTATGGTCGTCGATCACCCGCAGGGTGACGCCCGGCAAGGTGGGCAGGCTGGCGGGGAGCGTGGAGACGTCAAGCACGAAGGTTTCGACGTCAAGCGTGGAAAGCAGGCTCTTCATCGTCGTGTTCTGCACGATGCGGCCCTGGTCGATGATCGCGATGTTGCGGCAGAGCTGCTCGGCTTCCTCGAGGTAGTGCGTGGTGAGGATGACCGTGGTGCCCGCGGCGTTGATACCGCTGACGAACTGCCACATGGAGCGGCGGATCTCGATGTCGACGCCCGCGGTGGGCTCGTCGAGGATCAGCAGCTTTGGCTCGTTCATCATCGCGCGGGCGATCATGAGCCGTCGCTTCATGCCGCCGGAGAGCATGCGTGCCTGGTGGTGGGCCTTGTCCCAAAGCCGCAGCTCCTTCAGGTACTTCTCTGCCCGCAGCATGGCCTCGACCCGGCCGATGCCATAGAAGCCGGCCTGGTTCACGCAGATGTCGAAAGGTTTTTCGAACTGGTTGAAGTTGATTTCCTGCGGCACGAGGCCGATCAGGCGCATCGCGTCGCTTCGGCGCTTGTGGATCGAGACGCCGAAGATCTCAGCGTCGCCCCCGCTGGCGTTGACCAGCGACGAGAGGATGCCGATGAGGGTGGATTTGCCCGCGCCGTTCGGGCCGAGCAGGGCGAAGAAATCGCCCGGCTGCACGGTAAGCGAGATGCCCTTGAGGGCCTCGACACCGTTGCCGTAGGTCTTGCGGAGGTCTTTGACGTGGAGAGCGGGAGTGGTCATGGGCTGCGCCGGGATGACAAGCCGCCTATTATACCGGGCTTTGCCGGGGCTCCCGTTGCCTCGCCGTCAATAGAGACTTTCCATGGCCGAATCATTCCAGCTGCGCCTCGCCGACAGTTTCATGCTGGCCCCTGCGGTACGGCACCTGTCCTTCGAACGGGCCGATGGCCAGCCGCTGGCCTTCGTGCCGGGCCAGTTCCTCCAGGTGCACTTCCAGTACGACGACGGCAAACCGACCAAGCGCAGCTATTCGGTCGGCACCGTGGGCGACGGTACCGGCCCGGTCCAGCGCATCGAGATCGCCGTCAGCTACGTCGAGGGCGGAGCGGCCACGAAGCTGCTGGGGGGCCTGGAACACGGCCAGACGATCGACGCCAGCGGCCCCTACGGCCGGTTCTGCCTGATGGATGGCGATCAGAACGCGCGCTATATCCTTATCGCCACGGGTACCGGCGTCACCCCCTACCGGGCCATGCTGCCCCAGATCGAGGCGCTCATCGCCAGCCGCGGTTGCCGGTTCGTGCTGCTTTACGGCGCCCGCAACGAGGGTGAACTGCTCTACGGCGAAGAGTTCGACGCCTTTGCCCGGTCGCATGAGGGCTTCGATTTCCATCCGTGCTTCAGCCGCGGCGCCCGCCCCAACCCCCGGCCGCACGACCGCCTGGGTTACGTCCAGGACATGCTCGCCGAACTGGAACCCGCCGCCGACAAGGACATTGCCTATCTGTGCGGCAACCCGAACATGGTGGACGCGGCCTTCGCAGCCATGAAGGAGCATGGCCTCGCCGTGCAGCACATCCGGCGCGAAAAGTACATTTCGTCCCGCTGACGTCGCCTCGCTTGCGGCATCGTGTCGATGCCGGGCGACGAGCCGGCGCCGTGTCGGCCTATACTCCGGCCCATGCACGCCAAGGCCGACCCCTCCGTTCTCTCCGCCGACATGCGCCGATACGCCGAGCTCGACCAGCGGCTCCTGGCGGCGGTGCGTCCCATCCGGATCCTGCCGACCGTCTCCTGGCCGGCGTCAGTGGAAGAGCGGCTGATCGCGGAATTCGGGGCGGGGCGGCTGTCGATCCCCGAGATCCGTTACCACCGCCCCGACCTGGCGGCGACGCGCCATGAACTGGAGGCCATCGAGGCCGAGGCCGGGGAAGACCATCCGATCGCCGATTACCTGCGCCGGACGGCCGAGTCGTGGCGGATCGCGGCGCATATGCTCGACGCAGCCGGTACACGGGGTGTCACCGACGCGTCGAGCCTGCTTTACGGTCGCCCTGGCGACGCCATCCCAGGCAGCAGCCGCAGCAACCTCGATGCCGCGCGTTATTTCGTCGACCTTGCCGACGAACTGGGTGCCGACCTGGACACCGAGGACGCGGCGGGGACGATTCCCGCCGAGGTGCTTCAGCGGGACATGGCGCGCGAGCTGGACGCCTTCTTCGCCCCCGGCACCATTTCGGTGGAGGTTGACCCCGAACTCACCGCCAAGGCGGCCGCGGGCGCGACCCGCATCCGCCTGCGCGGCGGCGTGCGTTTCAGTGAATACGACCGCCACCAACTGCTGGCCCACGAGGCGTTCGTGCACTCGTTGACGGCCCTGAACGGCCGCGAGCAGCCCGTGCTGGCATCGCTGGCACGCACCTCACCCCGCGTGACCGCCACGCAGGAAGGACTGGCCGTGTTCGCCGAACTGATGTCTGGCGCCATCGACATCTCGCGCCTCAAGCGCATCAGCCTGCGCATCCTGGCCATCGACATGGCGCTCAACGGCGCCGATTTCGTCGAGGTTTTCCGCTATTTCCGCGACTGCGGCCAGAACGTGGCGGACAGCTTCCATTCCGCCCAGCGGGTGTTTCGCGGGGTGCCGCTCACTGGTGGCGCGGCGTTCGCCAAGGACAACGTCTACCTGACCGGTCTGCTGGCGGTGCATACCTTCTTTCGCTGGGCCCTGCGCCAGCGCCGACTCGATCTGCTGCGTAACCTGTTCGCCGGCAAGCTCGCCTTGCACGACGTGATGAGCCTGGAAAGCCACTTCGCCAATGGCGACATCGCCGCGCCGCGTTATTTGCCGCCGTGGATGCAGCACGTGCATGGGCTGGCGGGCAAGCTGGCGTTCTCGCTCTTCGTCAACCATATCCACATGGCGCGCGTGGAGGCCGAAGAAATTTCCCTCGGCCTCTGACGCGGTTTACCGGCCGACGAGGGAGACGTCAGCCGGGGACACCGCGAAGAACGGCCGGGATTCGCAGCTGACGCGAACGCGCGCCCGGTCGGTGCGCGGCATGTCGTCGGGCAGCGTCGTCGTCGCCTCCCCGTCGTTGGTTTCGTTTCGCGCCAGCAGGTGGGGCCAGGTGAGACCGCCGTCGGTCGACAGGTCGATCCGCACGCCGCCGCAGCCGATCGGCGCCTGCGCGGTACCGGCGACGTCCCAACGTACGGAGAGGGACGCGCCGGCAGACAGTGCCTCGTTGGCGCCCGGCGACGTCACCGAGAACGGTCTGCCGGTGTCGACCACGCGAACCCGCGTATCCGCGCTCGCCGTCGTGGCGTCGTCGCCACCGTTGTCGCGCACGGTGAGGCGCAAGCGCAGTGTGCGGCTTGTGGTCGGCAACGCTTCGGCGGGATCGGCGGGTTCATGGCCCAGCAGGGCGTGGAGTCGCGGAAACGTCCGCCGTGATTCCGAAGAGGGCGGCAGCGAGCGGAATAGCGGCCCGATGCCGTCGTCGACGAGCGCGCCCTTCTGCTCCGGCCCGGTATCGATCTGCTCCCAGGTGTACGTGAGGCGGCGGCCCGGATCGCCCGCCATCGCGTGTGCCTCCAGAAAGAACGGCGTGCGGGCGGGTATGACGGTGTCGCCGGCCAGCGGGGCCCGGTCGATCCACGGCGCAGGCGTTCGCCCCAGCCGGCGTCGGGCGCACGCACCGCCGCGCGACGCGAGCGACGCGCGGATCTGTTCGATGCTGCTCGCATGGAAGTAACGGTCGGAGGCGTCCTGCAGCCATTGCGCCTCGCTCGCGCAGTGGAGCGAGGCATAGCCCATCGCGGTGCTCCCGCTGCCCGGCTCGACGGCCAGGTCGCTTCCGCGCAGGCAGCCGTTGGCCGTGGGCACCGCCCCCAGTTGCAGTCCGAGCACGTGGATGAAGTGGTCCTGCGCGTAGCGGTCGACATCGGGCGCGGGATCGCCGCTCCAGGCGAACGCCTTGTGCATGGCGCCGTCGTCGGTCGAGCGGTCGTCGCTACACGTGGTGCCGCTTTCGCTGTGGCCGCCGGAAAACGTGGTGAGCGCGTGGCCGATGTCGTAGCGCGAGGCACCGATGCGGCGTTCGATGACATCGACGGCCGCCGGGCCCGGCTCGTGGGACTCGAACGGGTCGCGGCGAGACGTGGTGAAGATGAGACGATCGTTGCGATCCACCAGCGTGAAATGCACCCCGAGATCGGTCTCGAACACGTCGTTGGCGCGATTGACCGCATGGGCGACGGCCGCGAGACCCTGCTCGACGGTGCCGCCGACGCGCGCCGTATAACGACTGCTGGCCGCCACCGCGAGGCGGAAGTCGTAGCGGACGTCGCCGGATACGGTCGATCGCGCCGTGCGGCGCGGCGTGGTGGAGACAGGGGCGGGGGTATAGGCTACCGGCAGCGTCTGCCCGGTGGGTGCGGCCAACGTATCGCCCCAGTGCGCGGACCATTCGCGCGCGCCGTCGCGCACGCTCAACCAGGTGGCGTCGCCGGAGACGTCGATGCGCACAGTGCGGCCTTCGGCATCCTGGCCACGCAGGCTGCGCAGCCCGGGATAGCGGCGCATCAGCGCGTTGGGCAGCGTACGCGAGTCGACCAGCCGGAAACGTGACGCGGCACCGTCCCCCAGGGGGAGGTCGACATCCACGCCCCGCGAGCCATCGGTGGGCACGGCGGCGATCGCCGCGCGCAGGGCACTCGTATCGGGGGCCGGCGACGCCAGCGCGGCGGACAGTGCGAAGGCCAGTAACGGCATCGGAAAACCTCGGGCGACGGAAGGGCCTGGCAGCGTACGCGTGCGCATGGCGCCAGACCGTCCCGCGGAGCCCGTCACCCTTCGTAGGTTTTCCCTATTACTACGTGTCGCAATGCATCACACCGCGCCGCCGGAGCGCGCCCGGCGCGGTGCTACCATGACGGCCGGCACGCGGCTCGCGCCGCCCTTCTTTTCCCTACGTCGCACAGGATCCCATGGCCATCTCCGAGGAACTGAGGCAAGCCGCCCTCGAATACCATCGCCTCCCCCGCCCGGGCAAAATCAAGGTCACCCCGACGACGTCGCTGCTCACCCAGCGCGACCTGTCGCTGGCCTATTCGCCGGGCGTCGCCGCCGCGTGCGATGCCATCGTGGCCGATCCGAGGGCCGCCGCCGAGCTCACCGCGCGTTCCAATCTCGTGGCGGTGATCTCCAACGGCACCGCCGTGTTGGGCCTGGGCAACATTGGCGCACTGGCCGGCAAGCCGGTGATGGAAGGCAAGGGCGTGCTGTTCCAGAAGTTCGCCGGGATCGACGTGTTCGACATCGAGATCGACGAAACCGATCCCGAAAAACTGATCGACATCATCGCCAGCCTCGAGCCCACCTTCGGCGGCATCAACCTCGAGGACATCAAGGCGCCGGAGTGCTTCGTCGTCGAGCGAAAGCTGCGCGAGCGGATGAAGATCCCCGTGTTCCACGACGACCAGCACGGCACCGCGATCATCGTCGGCGCCGCGGTGCTCAATGCGCTGCTGGTCACCGGCAAGAAGATCGAAGACGTCAGGCTCGCCACCACCGGCATGGGCGCGGCGGGCATTTCCTGCGTCGACATGCTCGTGACCCTGGGCATGAAGAAGGAAAACATCCTCGCGTTCGACCGTGACGGCGTGCTGCACACCGGCCGCACCGACCTCGACCCGGACAAGCTGCGCTACGCCCGCGACACCGACAAGCGCACGCTCGCCGAGATCGTCGACGGCGCCGATATCTTCCTGGGCCTGTCGGCCGGCGGCATCCTCAAGCCGGAGATGGTCGCCACGATGGCGGACCGCCCGATCATCTTCGCGCTCGCCAACCCGAATCCGGAAATCCTCCCCGAAGACGCCAAGGCCGTGCGTCCGGATTGCATCATCGCGACGGGCCGGTCGGATTATCCCAACCAGGTCAACAACGCGTTGTGCTTCCCCTACCTCTTCCGCGGCGCGCTCGACGTGGGCGCCACGGTGATCAACGAGGCCATGAAGGTGGCCTGCGTGAAGGCGATCGCCGAACTGGCGCGCCGCGAGTCGTCCGACGTCAGCGCGCGCGCCTATGGCGGCAAGCCGCCGAGCTTCGGCCCGGACTACCTCATCCCGCAGCCATTCGACCCCCGCCTGCTCATCCAGCTCCCGCCGGCGATCGCCCAGGCGGCGATGGATTCGGGCGTGGCCGAGCGTCCCATCGACGATTTCCCGGCCTACGTCGAGAAACTCACCAGCTTCGTGTTCCGCACGGGGCTGCTGATGAAGCCCGTGTTCGACCGCGCCAAGGCCGATCCCAAGCGCGTGGTCTACGCCGAGGGTGAGGAAGAAACCGTGCTGCGCGCCGTGCAGACGGTGATCGACGAGGGCCTGGCGAAACCGATCCTCGTGGGCCGCCCGGACGTGATCGAAAAACGTATCGCGCGCGCGGGCCTGCGCCTGAAGCCGGGCATCGACTTCGAGATGTGCAACATCCATTCCGACCCGCGCTTCGAAGATTATTGGCGCCTCTACCACTCGATCATGGAGCGACGCGGCGTCACCCCCGCGTCGGCCAAGGCGGTGGTGCGTTCACGTCCGTCGGTGATCGCGGCGCTCATGGTCAAGCGGGGCGAGGCCGACGCGATGATCTGCGGCCTGGTCGGCACCTACCAGAGCAAGCTCGACTACATCCGCGACATCCTTGGGCTGGACGAGGGCGTGGGCGAGGCATCGGCGATGGCCGCCGTGGCGACGGAGAAGGGCACGTTCTTCTTCCTCGACACCTACGTGCAGGAAGACCCAAGCGCCGAGCAGATCGCCGAGGCAACCTTGCAGGCCTCGCTGCGCCTGAAGCTGTTCGGCATCCAGCCGAAGATCGCCCTGCTGTCCAACTCCAACTTCGGCAGCCGCGAGACGCGCAATTCGCGCAAGATGCGCGAGGCGCTCAAGCTGATCCGCGAGCGCGTGCCCAAGCTGGAAGTCGAAGGCGAGATGCAGGCCGACGTGGCGCTCAATCCCGAACTGCGCCAGCGCATCTTCCCCAACTCGCTGCTGGAGGGTAAGGCCAATGTCTTCGTCTTCCCCAACCTCGACGCCGCGAACATCACCTACAACATGGTGCGCACGTTGTGCGACGGCGTGGTCATCGGGCCCATCCTCATGGGCGTGTCCAAGCCCGCGCATATCCTTACCCCCCAGGCCACGGTGCGCCGGGTGGTGAACATGACCTCGGTGGCCTGCGTC
Organism: Luteibacter sahnii; assembly: GCF_034063545.1. Classification (NCBI taxonomy): domain Bacteria; kingdom Pseudomonadati; phylum Pseudomonadota; class Gammaproteobacteria; order Lysobacterales; family Rhodanobacteraceae; genus Luteibacter; species Luteibacter sahnii. The sequence goes on along the minus strand of NZ_JAQLOK010000002.1, from coordinate 1,101,378 downwards.
GAGGCGCAGATCCGGGCCGGGTCGAAGTTCCCTCGGTCGCCGTAAGGCATTCGGATGGGGGCGCCGGCCGCCCCCATCGCACGGGGCGCTTCCGTAGAACGGCGGGGGCGCCGGCCGACGTCGCCCGCTCCCGGGTAAAGCGCCCCGACGGAGGGTTTCTATCGATCCAAACCGCCGTACGGCCGCGTATGCGGGCAGCTTGCGTTATCATCGGCAAGTTTCCCCGCTACCCCGGCGGGTGTCTTCTGTCCCCATGAGCGCGCCTCGTGCGCCGCCGGAGCATCCATGGAACCGATCGACGATATCCTCAACCAGGACCTCGACCCCACCGAAACCCGCGAATGGGTCGAGTCGCTCAATGCCGTGATCCATCACGACGGCACGGAGCGCGCCCATTACCTGCTGGAGCGCATGGTCGACTCCACCCGTCGCGCGGGCGGCTACCTGCCGTTCGACCCGACCACGGAGTACGTCAACACCATCCCCCCGCACATGGAAGCGCGCAGCCCCGGCGACGCCGCCATCGAATGGCGCATCCGCTCGCTGATCCGCTGGAACGCGCTGGCCACCGTGGTCCGCGCCAACCGCAAGCCGGGCGACCTCGGCGGCCACATCTCCAGCTTCGCCTCGTCGGCCACGCTCTACGACGTGGGCTTCAACCATTTCTGGCGCGCCCCCTCGGCGGATCACCCGGGTGACCTGGTGTTCCACCAGGGCCATTCCGCGCCGGGCGTCTATGCCCGCTCCTTCCTCGAAGGCCGCCTGGGCGAAGACCAGCTCGACCTCTTCCGCATGGAAGTCGCCGGCAAGGGTCGCGGCCTGTCGTCCTACCCGCACCCTTACCTGATGCCCGACTACTGGCAGGTGCCGACGGTGTCGATGGGCCTGGGACCGATCCAGGCGATCTACCAGGCGCAGTTCTGGAAGTACCTCGAGCACCGTGGCCTGATGCCCAAGACCGATCGCAAGATCTGGTGTTTCATGGGTGACGGCGAATCCGACGAGCCCGAGTCGCTCGGCGCGATCTCCCTGGCAGGCCGCGAAGGCCTCGACAACCTGATCTTCGTCATCAACTGCAACCTGCAGCGCCTCGACGGCCCCGTCCGCGGCAACGGCAAGATCATCCAGGAACTCGAAGGCGTCTTCCGTGGCGCCGGCTGGAACGCCATCAAGGTCGTCTGGGGCAGCTACTGGGATCCGCTCCTGGCCCGTGACACGTCGGGCAAGCTGCGCCAGCTGATGATGGAAACCGTCGACGGCGAATACCAGGCCTGCAAGGCGTTCGGTGGCGCCTACACCCGCGAGAAGTTCTTCGGCAAATACCCCGAGACGGCCGCGCTGGTCGCCAACATGTCCGACGACGACATCTGGCGTCTCAACCGCGGTGGCCACGACCCGCACAAGGTCTACGCGGCCTATCATGCGGCGGTGAACACCAAGGGCATGCCGACGGTGATCCTCGCCAAGACGGTGAAGGGCTACGGCATGGGTGCGGCGGGCGAATCGCAGAACCCGGCCCACAACCAGAAGAAGATGGATACCGACGCGATCCGCGCCTTCCGCGATCGCTTCAACATCCCCGTGTCCGACGACAAGCTCGAAGACGTCCCGTACTACCATCCGGGCAACGATTCGGAGGAAGTGCAGTACATGCTGGAGCGCCGTCGCGCGCTCGGCGGCTCGCTGCCGCAGCGTCGACGCAAGGCCGACCAGTCCTTCCAGGCGCCGCCGCTCGAAGCCTTCGAACAGATCACCAAGGGCACGGGCGATCGCGAGATCTCCACCACGATGGCCCTCGTGCGCGGCATGAACCTCATGCTGCGCGACAAGGACCTCGGCCCCCGGATCGTGCCGATCGTTGCCGATGAGGCCCGTACCTTCGGCATGGAGGGCATGTTCCGCCAGATCGGCATCTACGCCCCGTTCGGCCAGAAGTATCGCCCGCAGGACGCCGACCAGCTCCTGTACTACCGCGAAGACCAGAAGGGCCAGGTGCTGCAGGAGGGCATCAGCGAGGCAGGCGGCATGAGCGCCTGGCTCGCGGCCGCCACCAGCTACAGCATCAGCAACGTGCCGATGCTGCCGTTCTTCATCTACTACTCGATGTTCGGCTTCCAGCGTATCGGCGACCTTTGCTGGGCCGCCGGCGACATGCGCGCGCGTGGCTTCCTCATCGGCGGCACCTCCGGTCGCACGACGCTCAACGGCGAGGGCCTGCAGCACGAAGACGGTCACTCGCACCTGCTTTCCGGCGCGATTCCCAACGTGGTGTCGTACGACCCGACCTTCTCCTACGAACTGGCCGTCATCCTCCAGGATGGCGCGCGCCGGATGATGCAGGACCAGGAAGACGTCTACTACTACATCACCGTCATGAACGAGAACTATGCCCACCCCGACCTGCCCAAGGGCAGCGAGGAAGGCATCGTCAAGGGCATGTACCTCTTCAAGGACGCCGGCAAGGCGAAGAAGAACGAGCCGCGCGTGCAGCTGATGGGCTCGGGCACGATCCTGCGCGAAGTCATCGCCGCCGCCGAGTTGCTCGAGAAGGATTTCGGCGTCACCGCCGACATCTGGTCGGTGCCGAGCTTCTCCGAGGTGCGTCGCGAGGGCTTCGACGCCGAGCGCTGGAATCGACTGCATCCGGAAGCGCCGCAGCGCGTGCCGTATGTCACCGGCCTGCTGGCCGACCGCCAGGGTCCGGCCATTGCCGCCACGGATTATGTGCGCGAGTTCGCCGACCAGATTCGCGCCTTCATGCCGGACGGGATGCGCTACACGGTGCTGGGCACGGATGGTTTCGGCCGTAGCGATACCCGCGCCAACCTGCGTTCGCACTTCGAGGTCGACCGCTACTGGATCGCCCACGCCGCGCTCGCCGCGCTGGCGAAGGACGGCAAGGTCAACGCCAAGGACGTCAGCCGGGCCATCAAGGATTACAAGCTCGACATGGACAAGCCCAACCCGATGACGGTTTAATGGGTGCGCGAGAGGCCGGGGAAACCCGGCCTTTTCGTTTGCGCAGGGCGCCCTGGCGCGCGTTGGCGAACACGTCACCCCGTCGGTGATATCAAGAACCCGTTATCACAGGATTCCGCCATGCGCTTTCTTATGACCGCCACCGTCCTGCTCGCCCTTGCGGCCTGCGCCAGCACCCCGTCCACGCACGGGTCCCGCTCGCGGCTTGTGTACGTCGCTGCCCAGAAAGCGCCATGCAAGCTGGGCATCGCGCGAACGTCGGCCGAATGCCTGCAGTACCGCGAGCAGCCGAACCAGCCCTGGCAGATCAACCAGGCACCGGTGGAGGGGTTCGACTGGCAAGCGGGTAACGAATACCTGCTCAAGATCACCGAGGTCCAGATAAGGCCAGCGAACGCCGATGAACCGACGGTCCGCTGGCATGTCGACAAGATCGTCGAGCAGCATCCGGTGCCTTGATCGTCTGGCAAGAAAACGGTTAGTTACGGATAACCGGCGGGCTATCGCTGGGACGGTCCCCGGTCATCCGCGATGAACCACAAAAAAGCCGGGCTGATCCCGGCTTTTTCGCTCACGTCGTCTTCCAGTAGCGATCAATCGTCGTCGCGCAGCGCGTGACGGATCAGAAGGAACGTGCCCAAGGCCGCGGCGGCGATGCCGATCGTCACGCCCGGATTGCGGCTTACGCGGCGGCGCAAGCGACGGTACTGGTACGAAGCTTCGTCGGCGAAGTCTTCGGCCATGTAGCGCAGGCGCTGGTTGTTCGTCTGGCGGGCGAACTTGCTCGTGACGCGGCGAGTACGGTCGAGCAGGTCGCTGCCCGCATCCACCGCTTCATCGGCGTAATGACGGACGCGGCCCGAGGCACCGTTGACGGCACTCTCGACCTGACGGGCGAAATCGCGGTTTCTCATGGAGGCGCTCCCTTGTGAACGTTGCTGTCGGGCATCGACTCTGCGACCGCGCCCGTGAGGAGCGCGTAAATAGCCATCCCACTGATTGAACAGGGATTCAGCGTTTCGGGACGAGATCGTATTCACCGCCTCGCTCCCGCGCCGCCTGCCATGCCGGACGGGCATGGATGCGCTGGAGAAACTCGCGCAGGCGGGGGTGGGCGTCGGTCAGGGCGTTGCGACTCTGGGCGGCTTCGAGGGGAAAACTCATCTGGATGTCCGCGGCGCTGAACGCGTCACCCGCGAACCAGCCGGTCTTGCCGATTTCCCCTTCCAGGTATGCCAGGTGCAGTTTGAGCTGCGGGTCGACGAAGGTGTTCTGCGCACCACGTGCCAGCATGCGTGCCACCGGCTTGGCGAAGAAGGGCACCGGCGCCGACTCCATCCGGCGGAACACCAGCTTGAGCAGCAAGGGCGGCATCGCGGAGCCTTCCGCGTAATGCAGGAAGTAGCGGTAGCGCAGCGCGTCGGCCGTGCCGGGCGCCGGACGCAACCGCCCCTCGCCGTAGCGGTCGACCAGGTATTCGATGATCGCGCCGGATTCGGCCACCGTTACGTCGCCATCGACCACGACCGGCGACTTGCCCAGCGGATGGATGGCGCGCAGTTCTTTCGGCGCGAGCATGGTCTTCGGGTCGCGCTGGTAACGCACGATCTCGTAGGGCAGGCCGAGTTCTTCGAGCAGCCAGAGGATGCGCTGGGAACGCGAATTATTGAGATGGTGGACGGTGATCATGCGTATCCGGAAGGGGGCGGGGACCCCGCGAGCATACCGCGTGGAACCTGCCCCATGTCTTCCGGTGCACGTCCCGTCGTCAGGAGTTCAGCGTGGCCTGCAGCTTCTTCACCTGTTCGGGAAACGCCTTGCCTTGCGCCGCCGCCGTCTGCGCGACGAGCTTGCGTGCGTCATCGTCGCGGTGCAGAGCCTGGAGCGCCTTCACGCGGTACGTCGCGACCGTAATGGCATTGGCCCCGTAGGCTTTCTTCGCCGCCTTGTCGAGGTAAGGCAGGCCTTCGGCCGGCTGGCCGCTTTCCACCAGGCGACGGCCGTAACGGTAGTTGTAGACATAGTCGTTCGGATAGGCGGCGATCAACTGCTTCTCGAACGTGTCGAGCTCGTTACCGGCCTTGGCACGAACCAGATAGACGCGCAGGGTGTCGGCGACGTTGCGGTCGCTCTTCACGTCGCCGTGGAGCTTCTCGCGGCTGAGGTCGATGGCCTTGCGCAGCACGGCCTGCTCCGCGGCGTGGTCGCCAAGCGCGGCATCCAGGTCGGCCGCCGATAGCACGGCGCTACGCTGGTCGGCGCAGGCCGGGGTGGCGGTGAATACCTGGGTAGCGAGGTAGTCGTCATAGGCGGGCTTCTGCTTCGCAAGCAGTGCCTTCTGTTCGGCGTCGGGACGCGTCTTCACCGCGTCGAGCAGGGCATCGAGCACGTAAGGCCGCTGGCAGCCGATGTTGCCGTCGAGCACACGCGTTGCCGCGTCGGCGATGGTGGCGTCGTCCTTGGCGTCCTGGGCGTCGAGCAGGCGTAGTTGCTGCTTGGCCAGCGCCACGCGTTTGTCCTTGTCCGACACGTTGCGGACGACCGGCGGCAGGGCATCGAACCAGGCCAGGCCCTCCTTGCCCTGGTAGCGCAACTGGTAGGTCTCCAGCACGTCGGCCACCGCGGCCATCGAGCCCTTGGCCGCGTCGGCCTTCTGTCGCGACAGGCGCGCGTCGCCGGAGAGCAGGGTGCCCACCTCGGCGTAGAACGCGTCGCGCGGGCGTTCGGCGAGGATGCGGCCCAGTTCTTCGCCGTCCGGACCGATCGCGACGTAGGTCGGCAGGAAATGCACGTTGAGCTTTTTCATCCACGCCTGGTCGGCGGGCTTGTCGGCGTCGGCTTCGTAGAAGACGACCTTGCGTTCGAGGTCGTTCCACTCCTTGCCGGTGAGCACATGGCTGGCCATGTAATAGCAGGAGTAGCACCACACCGCCTGGAAATCGATCAGCACGGGTTTGTTCTCATGCTTGGCCTGGGCGAGGGCCGCGTCGATGCTGGCCGGGGCCGCGGGTGCCGCGGGTGCCGCGAATGCCGGTGCGGTGAGGCCGAGCGCGAGCGCGGCGAGCAACGATTTCATGACAGGCATCCCCTTTTTTGGCGGTATAGACGTCTACCCATATAGCACTATTCGGTGGGCTTGTCAGACCGTGTCGCTGGCGCCCTCCTGCGGCACCGGTTCGGAAACCAGACCCTGGCGGCGGCGCAGCGACGGGAACCACCACATCCACAGGCCCACTACCACCAGCGTGCCGATGCCGCCGATGATCGTGGCGTGCACGGCGCCGACCGCCGCGGCGAGGATGCCCGATTCGAACTCGCCCAGCTGGTTCGAGGTGTTGACGAAGATCGCGTTGACCGCGCTGACCCTGCCGCGCATGTCGTCCGGGGTCTCCAACTGCACCAGGGCGCCGCGGATCACCATGCTGACCATGTCGAACGCGCCCAGCGCGAACAATGCGGCGAGGGAAAGCGGCAGCGACGTGGACACCGCGAATACCAGCGTGGCCAGGCCGAACCCCGCCACCGAGGCGAACATGATCGGGCCTACCCGACGGGTCAGCGTGTGCCTCGAGAGCCAGATCGACATCAGAAGCGCGCCCACGGCCGGGGCCGAGCGCAGCAGGCCGAGGCCCCATGGACCGGTATGCAGCACGTCGCGGGCGAAGATCGGCAGCAGGGCCGTGGCGCCGCCAAGCAGCACGGCGAAGAGGTCGAGGGAAATCACGCCGAATACCGCCGGGCGATGGCGAATGAAATGCACCCCCGCGAAGAGCGTCTTCAGGGTGGCCGGTTCGCGGCGAGGGGGTGCCTTCTCGTACGTCAGTCGCGACATCAGCGTCAGCGCCACGAGATAGAGCAGGGCCGACACGCCGTAGACCGTGCCGGGCCCGGCGACGTAGAGCAGGCCGCCCAGGGCGGGGCCCGCGATCATCGCGGCCTGTCCGGCGGCGGACGACGAGGCCATGGCCCGCGGCAGGAGCGGGGTGGGCACCAACGCGGGCAGCATCGACGACATGGCCGGAAATTCGAACGCCTTGGCCACGCCCACCACGAAGACGAGGGAAAGGATGCCCGTCTCGTTGAGGTGACCGCTCAGGCTGAACCCGGCCAACAGCACGATGGCGATCCACTCCACCGCCTGGCACAAGGTCACGATGCGGCGGCGATCGAATTGGTCCGCCACATGCCCCGCGGGCAGGGCGAGCAGCACGGAGGGAACGAACTGCACCAGACCGATCAGGCCCAGGTCGACGGCGCGGCCGGTGAGGGCATAGACCTGCCAGCCGACGGCGACAGACATCATCTGGAACCCGAAACCGGAGGCATTGCGCGCGAACCAGTACAGGACGAAGGCGCGGTGGCGGAGCAGTGACTCGGCGCCGGGGGAGAGGGATGGCATGGAGGATCCTTGGGTCGTGCCCCGATTTTACGCCCGCCTTGCCAGTCGTGACGCCTACGGGCCAAGCTAGGCACTGGTTATCCGGGAATCGCCACGCCATGCGCCGCACCGCCGCCCTTTTCGCCGCCCTCGTCCTGGCCGGCTGCTCATCCCCCCAAGAGTCGCAGCCCGCGTCCGCGTCCTCGGCGGCCAGCGACGCCCATGCCGAGGCGGCGAAGAAGCTGGAGATCTACCAGCAGCTGCTCAAGCTGCACAACGACGGGCCGGCGGTGCAGATCGGCCATGAAATCGTGGACAAATACCCCGACTCGCCCGCCGCGGCCGAGGTGAAGAAGACGCTCGGCCCCTTGGAGGCGAACTACACGTCCGTCACCGAAAAGAACCGGCTCGCGGCCCTGTGGCTCTACCAGGTGTCGCCGATGCAGGGCGGCACGCAGAGCACGGCCACGCTGTCGTCGTCGCGTCCGTCCGGTGAGGAAGCCGTGCGGCTCATCCTGCGCCGCCACACTGACTGGGGCCAGAGTGTGTTTCTCTATGCCGTGGCGGGCAAGGGCTTCGTCTGCAAGGGCGATTGCTCCCTGAAGGCTACCTTCGACGGCAAGGCGAAGACGATCAAGGCATTCCGTCCCCCCACGGGCGAACCCGCGCTGCTGTTCCGCAACGACGCGTCGTTCCTCAAGGACCTCGCCGGCACGAAGCGGCTGACCATCGACGTGGTCATCAGCCGCGGCGAAACCACCCTCACCTTCGAAACCGGTGGCTTCGATCCGGCGAAATGGCAGGCCCTGCCAAAGAAGAAAAAGTAGTCCGGGTGTCCTGACCAGGCCGCGGAACCGTCCGCGGCCTGGTGCGTCAATGCAGGAACAGCTTCTCGGTGATCCGCGTGAGCGGCTTCTCGAGAAAGGTGTTCACGCGCGCAGGAAGGTCGAGCGGGCGCAGCAGCATCTTCACCGTCATTTCGGCGGGAATATGGCGCTTGAGCATCCCTTCGGCTTTCGTGGTGACACGCCGGAACTCGGCGTCGTCGTGCGCTTTCTCGGGATAGCGCGTGTTGAAGACGTGGCGCAATGCAATGTCGCTGTCTTCATTCTTGATCTCGCTCAGACGCTTGAGCAGCGTGCGCAGCGTGCTGATGCGACCGATGCGGTCGCGTTCGCGATAGATGCGGAAATGCTGGTAGAAGTGCTTGTAGTGCCGCACTTCGTCGCTCTTGATGTAGTTGGTGAGCTCGCGTAGCACGGGCTCGTCGGTCACGTCGTTGAGCGCGCGATACAGGCTCGCGGTGCCGGTTTCCACCACGCACCGTGCGGCCAGTTCGAGGCCGCGGTTGGGTTCCAGCTCTTCGGAGGTGCACACCGAGCCGTAGTGGGCGAAGAAATGCCTGAAGCCTGTGTCCCAGTCGAACTCGGGCCACACATGCTTGACGTAGGCGGCGAGCGCGCGGCCGTGCTGAAGCTCTTCGTGCTCCCAGTGATCGCGCAGCCAGCCCTGCAGTTCGTCGTCGCCGGCGAAGTGGTCGACGAGGTTGTGCGTGTAGAGGTCGGAGCCGCTCTCAACGAACGACGAGCTGCAAAGAAGGAAAAAGAGGTCTTCGTTGTCCCTGACCTTGGCGACGTCGATGCGCGAGAAGTCGAGCTTTTCGAGCGTCCATGGCAGGCTGGCGGTGTAACTCACTGCGGGTGTTCCTCGGCGCACGGGTGGGGTCGCCCCCCCCAGGGGCGCGTCTGACCGAATTGTGACAAATGCGGGGCGCGAATAGCTACGACCGTCCCTAGCGGACCACGGTGACCGGCACATGGGCTTTCGCCAGCACGTCGGTGGAGGTCGATCCCATGAGCCATCTGGCCAGGGCGCCACGCCCGGTGTGGCCCACCACGATGTGGTCGGCGCCGTGCTTTTCCACGTAGGCGAGCAGGGCGTCCCCCGGGCTGCCATGGACCATCGCCACACCCACCTCAATCCCGGGGTCCGGCGCCAGTTGACCGACCTCCGCACGCAGGTCGGCCAGTCGCTCGTCGCCGTTGTCGGCCATCACCAGCGGCGCCGTGTCCGAGCCGTTCTCCAGCTGGTAAACCGAGACCACGGACACCCGCGCGCCCGCGCAACGGGCCAGGTCGAGCGCAAACAGGTAGGCGCGCCGGGCGGTTTCCGAGCTGTCGTAGCCGACCAGGATGTGCTTGGGCATGGCATTTCCTTGGGCAGTCGATACGCCGCCATGGTAGACACGGCAGGCGTGACGGGTAGATCGATTCACCACCCCTCGACGATCCTGCGCCGTAGCTGAATGTCCCGCGCTGCCGTCCAGTTTTCTTCACATTCGTGAGCCGAGAATGCCCCCGTCGGACGACTTCCGTCCGCCCAGTCGCCATTTCCAGCAGGGAGAACGAAGATGATCAAGCGTATTACCGGGTTGGCCGTCCTGACTCTGGCTGCCGCGGGGGCGTTCGCTGCCCAGCCGGCCAAGGCCGACAGCGCCGTCGAAACCAAGTGCCACATGACCTTCAACACCTCTGGCTGGGCGGTCATCTACAAGCATGTCGACGGCACGGGCATGGTTCGTTGCGACAACGGCCAGACCGCCACCGTTCGCATCCACATCCGTGGCGGTGGCCTGACCGCCGGTAAGTACAGCATCGAAAACGGCAAGGGTGAATTCACCCACGTCAAGAACATCGGCGAGATCTATGGCTCCTACGCCACCGCTGGCGCCAACGCCGGCGCGGTCAAGAGCGCCGAGAGCCTGGCGATGACCAAGGGCGAAGTGTCCTTGGCCGTCACCGGTACGGGCCGTGGCTTCAACCTTGGCGTCGACGTGAGCAACTTCGAGATCGTCAAGGCGAAGTAATCCGTTTCCATCGATCGATCGACGAAGGCGCCCTCGTGGCGCCTTTTTCGTTGAGGCAGGCAACCCGTGCCGTCCCGCGGGTACACTCACGCATCCACCCCGAGAGGTTACCCCCATGCGTCGTCTGCTCGTCTCGCTCGCGCTCTGCCTCGTTTCCCTGTCCGCCTGGGCCGCCCAGCCGACCGTGGGCGACAAAGCCCCGGATTTCAGGCTGCAGGACCAGAAAGGCACGTGGCACACGCTGGACACCCACAAGGGTCAGTGGCTCGTGTTGTATTTCTATCCGAAGGATTTCACGGCCGGCTGCACCACCGAGGTCTGCACCTATCGTGACGACACCGCCAAGCTGCACAAGGCCGGCGCCGAGGTGCTGGGCGTGAGCCTCGACGACGTCAAGTCGCACCAGGAATTCGCCGAGAAGTATCACGTGCCGTTCCCGCTGCTCTCCGATGCCGACAGCAAGGTCGCTACCGACTACGGCGTGCTGGTCGACCACCTGGGCATCAAGTACGCGCGCCGTGAAACCTTCCTCATCGACCCGTCCGGCAAGATCGTCAAGATCTACAAGGATGTCGATCCGGAGAAGAACTCCGGCCAGGTGCTCGCCGATCTGGCCGCCCTGAAAAAGCCGGGTGCCTGATGGCGTTGAAGCCCGTCACGGCCCCCGGCGGGGACCGTCCCTTCGCGGCGTGGCGCATTGTCGTCTGGCTGGTGATGCTGCTGTCCGGCGCGGCGCTCGTGCTCAACGCCTTCGCGGTCTTCATGGTCTCCCAGGCGTGGCTGACGCTCAGTCCCGAAGCGATCGCCAACGGTCCCGATCCCCGCGTGACGCTGGCCTGGAGCGTGGGCTACGCCGTGGTGGCTTTCATCACCGTGGCGCTCTCGCTCGGGACGCTGCGCTGGCGGGAATGGGGCCGCGCCGGGTTGCGTATCGTGGCGCTCCTGCTGGCGGCGTGGGCGGTCTACACGGCGTGGGTCGGCTATGACCAATGGCGCCAAATCGGCGTCGTGTTGTCCCAACCCGGCCTGCCGCCGCTGTGGCTGGCGCAGGCCGAGCGCCGGCGGACGATCCTGCTGGTGGGTGTGATCCTCAAGGCGATCACGGTGCCGACGCTGGCCTGGTTGTCCTGGCGGCTGGGCAGCCTCCGCGTCCGCGAGCAGTTCGGCCAGGTCGCGATCTAGCGGTTCAGCGACGATTCGCCCCCGGGCGCGTATCGAAGGGTTTTTCGACGGATACCCCATGCGCGCCCGCTCCCTCGCCTTTCTCGCCACCGCCTGGTTCGCAGGCGGTGCCGCGGCCCAGGATCTCGATCACGCCTGTCGCGTGGCGAGTACCTACGACCTGACCGTGAAGCCCGAGGCCTTGCTGTTCGAGCGGACGGACGTCGCACCCCGCACCGTGCGCATGCATGGCGGGAGCCTGGACACCGACGGTCGCCCGGTGGCGCTGCGGCCCGACGAGCAGGATCGCGTGGCCTTGTTCGAGAGCCGGGTGCGGATGCTGGTACCCAAGGCAAAGGCCATTGCCACCAATGGCGTCGACGTCGCCGCGCGCGCCGTTCGCGACGAGGCGTCGGCCGCCGCGCCCGATGCGGTGGCCAGCGGCGATGTCGATCGCGTGCTCAACGCCCGCGTCGCCGACATCAAGCGCCGCATTGCCGCCAGCCAGAGCACGCGGGACTGGCAGGAAGACGCCATGCGCGCCTATGCGCAAGAAATCGTCTCCGACATCGCTCCCGTCCTGACCCAGGATGTGGGCACTCAGGCCATGCAAATGGCCATGAGCGGCGATCTGCAGGGCGCGGCGGCGCTTCGCGACCGCGTTTCGTCGCTGACCGGCGGAGCCCAGGGCCGTATCGTCGCCAAGTTGCGCACGGCGCTCGAGCCCCGCGTGCGCGCCCTGTGCCCCGCCGTGCAGGAGCTCGAAGACCTGCAGTCAGGTTTGCATGACGCGTCGGGACGGCCGCTGGCATTGCTCGAGCCGGGGGAATGACTCCACGCTGAGCGATGAAGGCCTACGTTTAACGCCGGCTAAGACCGCTGGCGCTAACGTGGGACCCATGGAACGTAGTGCCGTCCGAGTCGTCAATGGGTTGATCCGCCGGGTTATCGCGGATCGAGACCTGTACCTGCAGGCGGCGCGCGCGGTTCGTGAGCCGGGTCTCAGGGCCATCCTTGATGAATCGGCAACCTCGTTGACCGCCATCGCGTCGGACCTTCAGAAGGAGGTCAACGCCACGGGCGGCCGGGCCGCCACGGTGGGAAGCGCTTTTTCGGGCGTGCGCCGGACCATGGTCGAAGCCTCGGCCAGACTCTCCCACGATCCTGACGTCACCTACATCCGCACGCTCGAACACATGGAGCGGCGGTTGCTTGATGCGTTTCTCAAGCTGGAAGCGTCATCGCGCGATCGCGCAACCGTCGGGCGGCACATCGCCCGACTCCGTCTGTTGCACCTGGACATGGTGCAATTGGGCGGCGCGGCAGGCCGCTGAGCGATCACGCGGCGAGCCGTTCTTCGCGCAGTCGCTTCTGCAGACATGGCCCGCCGGTCACCTTGACGGGCAACGGCGATGTAAGGCTTTCCCTGTCCGCGAAAAAGTTGGCGAAGGCGATCGCGTCGGCCATGTCGTCGCGACGCGCGATCGGCTGGCCATCCCGGAAGATGCCCCATGCGCCGTCCATTTCGGCGACGTGGTAACGGATGCTCTGCTGCGGCATGATCGACCTCGGTCGCTCTCGTTCGTAGGGAGTGGTCCTATGGTGTAGGTGCGACTGCGTCGCCGGAATCAGACGAGTCTGAAAATTCAGACAAATCGACGGCGCGCCGGTCCAGTGCCCTGGCGGCTCCTTCCAGCCTTCGGACATAGCCTTCCAACGTGTCGAGAAACGGTGCGATGCGGCGCATGGCGTCGTCTGCCTGGGCACCCCGCAGCGCGTGTTCCAGCGACTCGCCCACCGCGGCTTCGGGCGATGCGCCGAATATGCGCATGCCGCCAAGGATCCTGTGCAGCGTGATCGCGGCGTCGCCCGGCGTATTAGCAGACCGCAGCCGTGCCATGTCCTCACGCGTCGACTCGGCGAAGCGCCGCACCAGCGACGGCACGATCGCAAGGTCGCCGAAGGTGTCTTCCAGCAGGCCGGTGTCCCAGGGGAGGTCTTCGCCCAACGTACATGTCGACAGTGCGATGCGCAGGGCGTCCAGGCGCACTGGCTTGGCGAGGAAGCCGTCCATGCCCGCGTCGAGGCAGCGTTCTCTTTCGCCCGCCATCGCGTTCGCCGTCATGGCCACGATAGGCACGCAGGCGCCCCTTGCCCGAAGCGCCCGCGTGAGACCATAGCCGTCGAGCCCGGGCATGTGCAGGTCGGTGAGCAGCACGTCCGCCGGTCCGCGGATGACGAGTTCGAGGGCCTCCTCGCCGCTGGCGACCACGCGATGACGGTGGCCGAGACGCTCAAGCTGTGCCACCACCAGCTCCCGATTGATGGGGTGATCCTCCGCCACGACGATGTCGAGCGAGCGCGTCGGGAGGGCCTCACTGGCCGTGCTGACCACGGCAGGCGCGTTACAACGGCGCATGGGCATCTCGACCGTCACGCAGGTGCCTTCGCCCAAGGCGCTTTGCAGGCTGATCCGGCCCTGCAGCAGGTCGACGAGGCGGCGGCTGATGGCCAGCCCCAGGCCGCTGCCGCCGAAGCGTCGCCCGGTGGACGGCTCGGCCTGCGCGAAGGGTGCAAACAGGCGCGAGGCATCGTCCGGCGCGATGCCGATGCCGGTATCGCGGACGCTGAAGCGAAGCCACTGCACCGCGTCGCTCGTGGTCAGCACCTCCACATGCAGGCCGACACAGCCGCGCTCGGTGAACTTGATCGCGTTGCTGACGAGGTTGAGTAGCACCTGGCGCAGGCGTATGGCGTCGGATGCCAGCCATGGCGCGACGCCGGGGTCTACCTCGTGACAAAGCGCCAGGCCCTTGGCGCCGGCTTGGCCCGCGAACAGATCCACGATGCCCGCCACCAGGGCGCGCGTGTCGACCGGCCCGAATGCCACGGGGAGGCGGCCGGCCTCGATCCGGGACAGGTCAAGGACGTCGTCGAGGATCTGCATCAGTGCTTCGGCGGAGTGCCCGGCCGTGTCCCGCAGCCGCCGCTGTTCCGAGGTGAGGGGGGTATCGCCGAGCAGTTCGAGCATGCCAATCACGCCATGCATCGGCGTGCGGATCTCGTGGCTCATCGTCGCGAGGAACTCGCTCTTCGCCCGCGTGGCGCGTTCGGCCGCCTCTTTGGCTGCCGCCAGCTGGCTCGACTGGCGGTGCCGTTCCGACACGTCGATCCAGTAGCCCGTGAACTCCACCACGGGCCCTTCACCGCGCGGCACCGCGTGCGATGCGATCCAGCGGGGCGGATCAACGTCGCGCACGCGCATCTCCGCGTGGAAAGGCGTCAGCGACGCCGCGGCGCGGGCGATTTCCGCCTGCACCAGCGGCTGGTCGCGCGGGTCGATGCGCGCGAACGCGCTGCGTTCATCATGCAGGAACACGTCGGCGCCGACGCCGAAGATGGGCTCGGGATTGCCGCCGACGTAGGTGAATTCGAGACGTCCGTCGGGATGGTGGCGAAACCGGTAGACCAGGGCCGGCACGTGGCGGGTGACATCGTCGAGCTGCGTTTCGATGTGCCGCCGTCGGCGGATCTCGCGGCGCAGTCGCAGGTGGGCGTAGGTGACCGCGAGCAGCAGCGCCACCACGGCGCTCCCCGCCGGACCGACCTTGCGCGCGACCTCGCTCCACGAACCGCCCCAGGTGTAGTGGGCGCGCAACCAGGCGTTGGCGATGGACCTGGCCCGCCGCTCGGGCATGCGGGCGAGCACGCGGTCGATCAGTGGCTGCAGCTTCGCGTAGCGATGCGCCACCGCCATGGCGATCTCATCGCGTTCGCCAGTCGCGGCGGTGACTTTCAGTCGGCCGGGGTAGTCGCGCCGGATGAGGTGGTCCACGCTCGCGACATCGCCCACGTAGGCGTCTGCGCGACCCGACAGCACGGCGTCCAGTCCCTCGCGCACCGACGACACCGGCAGCGTCTCTGCGGCGGCGATGCCCCGTACGGCCTGTGCCACGGCAGGGCGGGCGAGGTTGGCGGCGACGCGTCGTCCGGCCAGGTCGTGCACCGAAGCGACGGTCACGGCATCGTCTCGCGTGACGATCATCACCGGGAACTCGGTATAGGGCGTCGTGAAGTCGAACCGCGCCGAGAGCTCGGTATTTCGCGGCGAGGCGGCCGGCAGGAGATCGATCTCCCCTGCGGCGGCGCGGCGGAGTGTGTCGGCCCAGTCGTCGGTCGGCACCACCTCGTAACGCAGGCCGAGGACGCGGGCCACGTCACGCAGGTAATCCGAGGCCAGGCCGTCAAGCCGCCCCCGGCGGTCGAGCAGCGTGATCGGTGCCGACGTCGGATCGATGCCGACCCGCAGTGTCGGAAGCCGGGCCAGCCACGCTCGCTCGCTGGCGCTGAGGGGCACGTCGAGTTCGGCGGCGAAGCGCCCCGGGGTGTCGCCCACCCATGCGGCGCGCAGATGGGCGTGATCGTCCGGCGAGAGGCGCTCCAGCGCGTGGTCGAGCGCGTTGAGCAGCGGCGCGCGGCCGCTCCTCGCCGCCACCGCGAACGACAGCGTAGCGAACGGCAGCGGTGCCGTCGGACCGATCCGTAGCCGGTCGCCGAGGTTCGCCGTGAGCATCGCGGCATCCAGCGCGTGCGGATCGCCGACCACCGCGTCGGCCCGCCCCTGGTCCAGTTCACGCAGCGCGGCCGCGGTGGTGGGCACATGGATCACCTGCGCCTCGGGGAGATAGCGGCGGATGGCATCCTCTTCGGCATGTCCCGTCTGGGTGGCGATGCGAACGGTGCGCAGGTCGCCGAATCGCGCGATGCGCGTGTCGTCGCGCCGCAGCGCGATCACCGGGGATGCTTCGTAGTAAGGCGCGCCAAGCAACAGCTTTCCGTTGCGTTCGGGCGTGGGAGCGACGTCCATCAACAGGTCGACGTCGCCGTCCTGCGCGGCCGCCATCGCCGAAGGCCAGTCGGGATACACCCGGAACCGCACCGCGATACCCAGGTCGTTCGTCAGACGCCGCAGGTAATCGACGGCAAGGCCATCGACGTGGCCGTCGCGTACGCGCTCGAAGGGCGCATAGCCTTCGGCGTACGTGGCCGCGACGATCACGGGATGCCGTGCCAGCCACTGCGCCGATGCCGTGGACAGCCGATCGTCGACCGTGGGTGCCGCCTGCGCGACGCGGATACAACAGAACACGAACAATACAAACAGCGATCTCATGGCGTTCCTTCGACCACGAACGGACAATTACGGTAATCTCCACGACGCGTCACTTAAGTAGCACGACTCACGGAAAGTGGCTGCGCATTATTCGCCGCCGATGGAATACATGGCTCTTCGAACGATCCTTGCCGACGATCATCCCGTGGTGCTGATGGGCGCGCGGGCCGCGCTGGAAGCCACCGGTGACATTGAGGTGGTGGGCGAGGCCACGAGCGGCGAGGCCCTGCTCGAACTGCTCGCGTCATGCCCCTGCGACGTCCTGGTCACCGATTTTTCGATGCCCGGTGGCGGCGACGGCCTGTTGCTGATCGACGCGATCCACCGCCGCTTTCCGAGATTGCCCATCGTGGTGCTCACCATGGTGAACAACTCCGCGGTGCTGCAGACGATGCGCGCTCGCGGCGCCATCGGTCTGTGCGACAAGCGGGCCCCCCTGCTGGAGGTCGCCGTCGCGGTACGCCATGCCATCATCGGCTTGCCCTTCGTCAGTGAAACCATCCAGCGGCAGTTTGCCGAGGCCTGCCTGACCGATCGGCCCGGGCACGCGCGACTTTCCGCCCGCGAGATCGAGGTGGTTCGCCTGTATGTCGGCGGCCTGTCGATTTCGGCTATCGCGGAGCGCCTGAGCCGCAGCGTGAAGACCGTGAGCCGGCAGAAGCGCGACGCCATGCAGAAGCTTGGCATCGATCACGACAGCCGGCTGTCCGAATACGCCCGCGAGCACGGCCTGGCGTGACCCTGCCGAAAGTCAGGCCATGACGACGTGCCCATGCGTCGGGTGCCTGGGCGGTTTAAACCGTTTCCTGTCAGGCGGCATCCCAGTCGTCGTGTCCGGAGCCTTTCCGGGAGGGGAACCATCATGCGCCACGCCATCATCGCCGCCGCGCTCGCCGCGGCACTCGCACTCGCGCCGGCCGCTGGGGGCGCCCGCGGCCTGAACGTCAGCACCGACGCCTGCAAATACGATTACGGCACGCCGTACGACGTGGATGTCGCCCGCTCCGGGCTGACCTTCCACCGGACCGACGGTACGCCGGGCCGCATCGTCGTCCACGACGGCTCGCTCGAGGTCGATGGCCGCGCCGTGGCGGTGTCCGCCGCCGACGCCGAGGCGTTGCGCCGTTATGAAAGCGGTGTCCGCCAGTTGATGCCCGAAGTGGCTGCCGTGGCGCGGGAAGGGATCCAGCTCGGGTTCTCCGCGATGACCACGGTCACGATGACCTTCGCCGAGGCCGACCGACGTGAGGAACTGTTGGCGCGCATCCGCCGCAAGCAGGCCGATGCCTTGCGCGAGATCGACCAGGGCGTGGGCGCGGGGCACTGGTCGTCGGTGCGCATGACCGAGTTGACCGCGGGGTCGGTCGCCGACTCGGTGGGCGAACTAGTGGGCTCGGTGACGTCCAACGCGGTGACCGCCGCCCTTTCGGGCGACACCGCCAAGGTCGCCGCCCTGCAGGCCCGAGCCGCCTCGCTCGACAAGGCACTCGACAGCGAGATGGACAAGCGCTCCAAAGCCCTGGAGGCCCGGGCGAAGGGCATCTGCCCTCGGCTGGACGCGCTTGCCGGTCTCCAGCGGGGATGGGGTATCCGGCTCGCGGATGGATCCCCTCTGGCACTGATGACGGTCCGGCCCAGGCAGGAAAGCCGCGACACCTCCGGCGGTGACGGCGCGAGTCGCGTAGCACGGGATTGATGGCGGAAGCGCCTAGCTTGCTCGAATTTTAATGTCAACAGATGAAGGCCATCATGTCCACATATTGCGATTCGCGTCACAAATTGACGCATCGCGCCGATGTGACGCGCATGTAAAAACGGCATAAAACCTGGCTTCATGTCGTTGGCACGGCGTTTGCTCCTGCTCGCCCCCCTGTTTCCGGCCTTCATGGGGAGGGGCGGGGCGCATACGGTCAGGAGCCGTCACCGATGAACAGAATTTTCCGCATCGTCTGGAACCGCGCGATCGGTCAGATGGTCGTTACCTCCGAGCACGCCCGTTCGAACTCCCGCGGTGGCCGCGCTGCCGTGCGTGGCGCGCTCGGCAAGCCGTTCGCCCTGACCGGCCTTGCGCTTGCCCTGGCCTTCGCGATGCCGGCGCACGCTGCGAACCTCGCGATGCCATCGGGGGCGCTGCTCGACATCAACAACGGTTCCGCGCCCAACAGCGCGAGCAACGTCGCTAATCAGTTTCAGACCTATTCGGTGACGTACACCGCGACCGACGCCGGCAACAACTACATCCTCTTCGCTTTCCGCCAGGATCCGTCCTACTGGACGTTCGGCAACGTCGGCCTGTATGCGGCCGGTAGCTCGACCAACCTGTTCACCGACCCGTTGCTCTCCCAGGGCGGCACGTACAGCTCGCAGAGCAACCTGCAGGCGCCGGCCGGCTTCGGCATCGTCTACCAGACCGGCACGACACCGCGCGCCGCGGGCGTATGGCAAGCGCCGGGCACCTCTGGCGCGTCCACCACCAACGTGAACCAGGGCTCCGCCGGCTCGTGGTACGACGGCGCCGTCGGTAGCTTCGACGGCATCTACCAGGGTGTCGAACTGGTGGCCGGCATGACCTACACCATCAGCTTTACCGCGATGACGACCGGGCTGGCGAATACCGCAGGGACCGGATCCAGTGACATCGAGATGGGCGTGTTCGCCGGCAAGTGCGTCAGCCTGAGCGGCCCGGTGACGAACTGCACGCCCGACAACCCGAACTTCACCGTCGCAGCGACCCCGTCGCAGACGCAGAACGCCGGCTCGCCGCCCACGGTCATCAATCAGCCCACGACGACGACGACGCTCGGCACCAACGCGGGTCGTTTCGACGGCGGTACGCTCGTCGTCGACCAGACCACCGATCCCACGCTGAGCCAGAACTTCACGGTCACCGGCCACGGCGGCACCATCGACCAGGCGGGGCACACGTCCACGGTGTCCGGCACGATCTCCGACGATACCGCCGGCACGCCGGGCTCGCTCACGGTCGCCAACAGCGGCCAGGGCGGTGGCGTCACCCTGACCGGTACCAACACGTATACCGGCCACACCACGATCGACAACGGCGCGACGCTCGCCATCGGCGGCACCGGCAGCATTGCTTCGTCCAACGGCGTGACGGACAACGGCATGCTCGACGTGTCCGGTGCCACCCACGACGTCATCGTCAACAGCATCGACGGCCAGGGTAACGTCGCCCTGGGCAGCAACAACCTGATCGTATCCCAGGGCGACGGCACTGCCCTCAACGGCACCATCAGCGGCACGGGCGGCCTCGAGGTCAACGGCGGCACGCAGGTGTTGGGCGGCACCAACACCTACTCCGGCGGTACGCAGGTCTCCAACGCGACGGTGCAGATCGCCAACGACCAGAACCTCGGCGCCGCATCCGGTGGGTTGGCCCTGAACAACGGCACGCTGCACACCACGGGTAACGTCACCACGGCGCGTAACGTCACGGTGACGGGCAACGGCACGTTCAATACTGACGCCAACACGACCACGACCGATACCGGCACGGTGTCGGGCAACGGCGCGCTGATCAAGAGCGGCACCGGCACGCTGGCAATGAGCGGTACGCTGTCGCATAGCGGCGGCACGACGGTGAATGGCGGCACGCTGGTGCTGTCGGGCACCAACACCTACACCGGTGGCAACACGGTGAACACGGGCGGCACGCTGCAGGTCGGCAACGATGCCAACCTGGGCGCGCAGAGCAATGGCGTGGCGCTGAACGGCGGCACGCTGCACACCACGGGTAACGTCACCACGGCGCGTAACGTCACGGTGACGGGCAACGGCACGTTCGACACCGATGCCAACACGACCACGACCGATACCGGCACGGTGTCGGGCAACGGCGCGCTGATCAAGAGCGGCACCGGCACGCTGGCAATGAGCGGTACGCTGTCGCATAGCGGCGGCACGACGGTGAATGGCGGCACGCTGGTGCTGTCGGGCACCAACACCTACACCGGTGGCAACACGGTGAACACGGGCGGCACACTGCAGGTCGGCAACGATGCCAACCTGGGCGCGCAGGGCAATGGCGTGGCGCTGAACGGCGGCACGCTGCACACCACGGGTAACGTCACCACGGCGCGCAACGTCACGGTGACGGGCAACGGCACGTTCGACACCGACGCCAACACGACCACGACCGACAGCGGCACGGTGTCGGGCAACGGCGCACTGATCAAGAGCGGCGCCGGCACGCTGGCGATGAGCGGTACGCTGTCGCATACCGGCGGCACGACGGTGAACGGCGGCACGCTGGTGCTGTCGGGCACCAACACCTACACCGGTGGCAACACGGTGAACGCGGGCGGCACGCTGCAGGTCGGCAACGATGCCAATCTGGGTGCGCAGGCCAATGGCGTGGCGCTGAACAACGGCACGCTGCACACCACGGGTAACGTCACCACGGCGCGTAACGTCACGGTGACGGGCAACGGCACGTTCAATACTGACGCCAACACGACCACGACCGATACCGGCACGGTGTCGGGCAACGGCGCGCTGATCAAGAGCGGCACCGGCACGCTGGCAATGAGCGGTACGCTGTCGCATAGCGGCGGCACGACGGTGAATGGCGGCACGCTGGTGCTGTCGGGCACCAACACCTACACCGGTGGCAACACGGTGAACACGGGCGGCACACTGCAGGTCGGCAACGATGCCAACCTGGGCGCGCAGAGCAATGGCGTGGCGCTGAACGGCGGCACGCTGCACACCACGGGTAACGTCACCACGGCGCGCAACGTCACGGTGACGGGCAACGGCACGTTCAACACCGATGCCAACACCACCACGACTGATACCGGCGCGGTGTCGGGCGCGGGTGCCTTGGTCAAGAATGGCCTGGGCACGCTCGACATCGAAGGCGTCGCGTCGCACACGGGCGGAACCACCGTCAACGAGGGCACCCTGGTGCTCGGCGGCGCGAACACGTACACCGGCGGCAACACGCTCAACGGCGGCACGTTGCAGATCGCATCGGACGCCAACCTGGGCGACGCGTCGAACGGCATCGCGTTCAATGGTGGCTCGCTGTATACCACGGGCAGCTTCACGACGGCGCGTGACCTGTCGCTCAACGGCAGCGGCACGATCGCCACCGACGCAGGCACGACCGTGATCGCCAACGGTAGCGTCAGTGGCGCGTCGGGCCTGGTCAAGAATGGCCTGGGTACGCTCGATATCGAAGGCGTCGCGTCGCACACGGGCGGAACCACCGTCAACGAGGGCACCCTGGTGCTCGGCGGTGCGAACACGTACACCGGCGGCAACACGCTCAACGGCGGCACGTTGCAGATCGCATCGGACGCCAACCTGGGCGGCGCGTCGAACGGCATCGCGTTCGATGGTGGCTCGCTGCATACCACGGGCAGCTTCACGACGGCGCGTGACCTGTCGCTCAACGGCAGCGGCACGATCGCCACCGACGCAGGCACGACCGTGATCGCCAACGGTAGCGTCAGTGGCGCGTCGGGCCTGGTCAAGAATGGCCTGGGCACGCTCGACATCGAAGGCATCGCGTCGCACACGGGCGGAACCACCGTCAACGAGGGCACCCTGGTGCTCGGCGGTGCGAACACGTACACCGGCGGCAACACGCTCAACGGCGGCACGTTGCAGATCGCATCGGACGCCAACCTGGGCGACGCGTCGAACGGCATTGCCTTCAACGGCGGCAACCTCACGGTGACCCGCTCGATGAACACGTCGCGTGGCTTCAGCTTCGGCCCGCAGGGCGCGAGCATCACCACGCTCGACGGCGTCACGCTCGGGCAGCAGGGCGACCTGAGCGGCACCGGCGGCCTGACCAAGCTCGGCGGCGGTACGCTCGTGGTCAGCGGCAACAACACCTTTACGGGCGGCACGCTCATCCGCGGCGGCGTGATCCGGATCGACAGCGGCTCGTCGCTCGGTACGGGCCAGATCCTGCTCCAGGGCGGCATGCTGGAGACGGTAGCGACGTTGGCGACCGGGCAGCAGGTGCTCATCAGCGGCCAGTCGGGCGTCAACGTCGATGCGGGCACGTCCACCGTGCTTTCCGGCAGCCTCAGCGCCGCCTCCGGCGACGCTTGCTTCGTGAAGTCCGGCATGGGTCGCCTCAGCCTCACCGGAAACGCGATGCTGGGTAGCGGCACCTGCGTGCAGCAGGGCGAACTCGCCGCCAACGGCATGCTGACGAGCAGCTTCGTGGAGGTAGACCAGGGTGCGACGCTGCGCGGCATCGGTGCCATCGATGGCCCGGTGACGGTCAGCGGACGCCTTGCCCCCGGTGCGTCGCCGGGTACGCTCACCGTCAACGGTGACGTCACCATGAGCGCGACGAGCACGCTGCAGATGGATATCGACGGCCTGGGCACCGCCCACGGTGTCGGCAACTACGCCCGCCTGCTCGTCGTCGGCGCCGGTCATCGCTTCTTCGCCAACGGCGTGCTCCAGCCGCTGCTTCGCGGCATGACCGGCAGCGCCAGCAACACCTACACGCCGCCGATCGGCACCACGTTCCGCATCGTGACCGCCGACGGTGGCGTGACGGGTCGTTTCAGTGCCATCCAGCCCTCGGACGGCCTGCCGGCGAATGCGCGTTTCGTCGCGTTCTACGGCGTCAACGACGGTCACAGCATCGACCTGCGCGTGGCACCCGTGTCGTACGCGTCGCTGCTCGGTGCAGGTGCGACGCGGAATGACCTGGCCGTCGCCCAGGTGCTGAGCGGCACCCTGGATGCCCAGGGCGCGGGCACCGCCACGGCGGTTCAGACCGGCCTGCTGTATGCCGCGACGGCCGTGGACGCCGCTCACGTGGGCGCCCTGGTGAATGGCCTGTCCGGCGAAGTACACGCCGACGAAGCGGCCGCCGCGCGTGCGGCGGGCCTCGGTATCCAGCGTGATGTCGCCGACCACCTCGGCACCGACGCGCAGGCGTCGACCGATCACCGCGTGTGGGCCAATCTCACCCGCGACGGCAACCGGTCGGTGGCCGACAACCAGGGTTCGGGTTTCGAAACCGGCACCGACCGCACCACGGCCGGCGTGGATCTCTACGCCGACAACGGCACCGTGATCGGTCTGGGCGGTACGCACCATGACACCAACGTGATCTCGCACGGCGGCAGCGGCAGCATCCGTGGCAACTCGGGCTTCGTTTATGCGCAGCAGGCGCTGGGTTCGGCGCTGCTCGACGGCATGGCGGGCTATGGCACCACGGACTGGTCGACCCATCGCGCCGATCCGCTGGGTGGTTCGTCGATCGAGAGCCGCACGTCGGGCAAGGATCTCGTGGCCTCGGCCACCGTCCGCTTCCCGATGCAGACGGCAGCGGGCAATCGCGTGGAACCGTATGCCAGCGTCATCTGGCAGAAGGTCGAGCGTGACGCGGCGAACGAGGGGGGCACCTCGCTCGCGGCCCTTTCGCTCGACAGCCTTTCGCAGAAGGGCACGCGTGTCCTGGGTGGCGTGACCATGGGCTCCAAGGCGGCCGATCCGCTGACGTCGACCCTCACGTGGCGCGCAGGCATCGCGGTGGGTGCGGATACCGGCGATCTGCTCGATCCGACCGTGCACAGCACGCTCGCCGGCCAGCGTTTCGACACGGCCGCGCCTGGCGTCGGTCGTGGGTTCGTGCAGTTGAACGCCAACGGCACGATGCGTCTGGGCAAGGGCACGTACCTCTATGGCGGCCTTACCGCCGAAGAGGGCCGCCGCCGCTCGTCCTACGGCGTGACCGCGGGTATTCGCGTCGCGTTCTGATCGAACCGGTGCAGATGACGAAAGGGGCGGCCTTCGGGTCGCCCCTTTTGTTGTGTGGCGCGGGCTGCCAGCGCCGCGTCGTCCCGGCGCGAGGCCTTACCAGGTGGTGGGCTTCGGATTGCGCTCGTCGAAGTTCTTCTGGTGCCAGTACGGATACGCCGGCGTGGTCTGGCTCACCGTGTCCAGGCGGGTGATTTCCTCGGCGGTGAGCGACCAGCCGACGGCGCCGAGATTCTGCGTGAGCTGCGCCTCGTTGCGCGCGCCGACCACGACGTTGGCCACGGAGGGCCGGCTGAGCGACCAGTTCAGCGCGACCTGGGCGATCGATTTGCCGCGGGCCTGTCCGATCTCGTCGAGCACGTCGACGATGTCGTAAAGCCTCTCGTCGTCCACGGGTGGGCCGCCCACGGCGCCGCCGGATGCGATACGTCCGGCGTCGACCGGCTTGCCGCGGCGGATCTTGCCCGTGAGGCGGCCCCAGCCCAGCGGACTCCAGACCATCGTGCCCACGCCCTGGTCGAGCGCCAGCGGCATGAGCTCCCACTCGTAGTCGCGGCCGATCAGCGAGTAGTAACCCTGGTATGAGACATAGCGGCCGAGGCCGTATTTCTCGGACACCGCCAGCGACTTCATGAGCTGCCATCCGGAGAAATTGGACGCGCCGATGTAGCCGATCTTGCCGCTGGCGATGAGGTCGTCCAGTGCGCGCAGGGTTTCTTCCACCGGTGTGAGCGCATCGAAGCCGTGCATGAAATACAGGTCGATGTGGTCGGTCTGCAGGCGGCGAAGGCTGGCCTCGCAGGCGCGGACCAGGTGATAGCGCGACGAACCCATGTCGTTCGGGCCACTGCCCGTGGGGAAGGTGGCCTTGCTGGCGATGAGCACTTTGTCGCGGCGCCCCTTGAGGGCCTCGCCCAGCACTTCCTCCGAGCCGCCGCCGGAGTAGATGTCCGCGGTGTCGAAGAAATAGAGGCCGTGATCGAGGCACAGGTCGACGATGCGCCGGGCCTCGTCGACCTGGGTGGAGCCCCAGCGCTCGAAGAATTCGCCGGCACCGCCGAAGGTGCCGGTACCGAGGCTGAGGACGGGGACTTTCAGGCCGGAGCGGCCGAGTTGGCGGTGTTCCATGGGATCTCCTTGAGGGGATGGGGCGGGCGGGAGCAGCCCGCGCGTGGAAGCCACCTTGGAGCATGGGGCGCCGCCCGACCGTCCTCAACCAGCCCGGCCCCGCGGGCTCGCCTAGTCATCGTTCTCGGCCGCTTCGCGCCCCTGCTGGCGGATGATCGCCTCCTGGCGGGCG
Organism: Luteibacter sahnii; assembly: GCF_034063545.1. Taxonomy (NCBI): domain Bacteria; kingdom Pseudomonadati; phylum Pseudomonadota; class Gammaproteobacteria; order Lysobacterales; family Rhodanobacteraceae; genus Luteibacter; species Luteibacter sahnii. The sequence continues at coordinate 1,075,763 of NZ_JAQLOK010000002.1, read as the reverse complement.
TCTTCAATGGCCTGGCGCACGCCATCAAGGTCGACCTCGCGCTCGTCGGGAACGAACTGGCCAGTGAGCACGGTGTCCGGATGCAGGTCGCCTGCCTCGAACAGGGCCCACATTTCTTCGCCGTACCAGGTGTCAAGCAGGTCGGGCGCCCAGCGACCGAGGTGGGCGGTGAGGTTGTTGACGTCGCGCAACAGCATCGTGCGTGCCGCGTTGTTGCCCGACGCGCTGACCACCTGCGGAAAATCGATCACCACCGGACCGTCGGGCCCCACGAGCACGTTGTAGGCGGAGAGATCGCCGTGGATCAGCCCGCCGCAGAGCATGAGCACCACCTGCCGCACGAGCACGCGGTGGAATTCACGTGCCTCGTCGGCCGCGAGTTCGACCTCGCCCAGGCGGGGCGCGGAAAAGCCATCGGCATCGGTGACCAGATCCATCACCAGCACGCCGTTGAAATAGCCATAAGGCCGCGGCACGCGCGCGCCCGCCGCGTGCAGTTGATAGAGCGCGTCGACCTCGGTGTTCTTCCAGGCCTCTTCCTGCTGCCGGCGGCCGAACCGGGTCGCCTTGCCGATGGCGCGGGCTTCGCGGCTGCCGCGTACCTTGCGGCCTTCCTGGTATTGCACGCGCTGCTGGAAGCTGCGCTGCGCCATGTCCTTGTAGACCTTGGCGCAGCGGACGTCATCGCCGCTGCGCACCACGTAGACGGAGGCTTCCTTTCCGCTCTTGAGCGGCCGCAGCACCTCGTCGATGACACCGTCGTCGATCAGCGCCTGTAATCCTGGGGGTGTTTTCACGTCTCTTTGGGGGTGGCGGCACCGGGGCGTGCCATGGGGCGATTCTCCCACGTCGCCGCCGTGGGCAGGAGGGCAGGGTGTCGAACCCCGGCCGTTCATCGGATAATGGCCGCCCAGGGCCCCAGGCGTGCGCGATCGACGTCGAAAGCCCCCGATACCTACGATAAATCCATTGGATGCCCGTGCCGTGCTCCTGATGATCGACAACTACGACAGTTTCACCTTCAACCTCGTCCAGTACCTGGGCGAACTGGGCCAGGAGGTGAAAGTGGTGCGCAACGATGCCCTGACGGTCGCGGACATCCGTGCGCTGGCGCCCTCGCGCATCATGATTTCTCCGGGGCCGGGCACGCCGGACGACTCGGGCGTGTCGATGGACGTGCTCCGCGAGATGGCCGGCGAGGTGCCGATCTTCGGCGTCTGCCTTGGCCACCAGGCGATGGGGCAGGTGTTCGGCGGCAAGGTGATCCGGGCGCGGGAGATCATGCACGGCAAGACCTCGCCGGTGAAGCACCGGGGGCAGGGCGTCTTCGCGGGGTTGCCCAACCCGTTCGAGGCCACGCGTTACCACTCGCTGGTGGTCGACAAGACCTCGGTGCCCGATTGCCTGGAAATCACGGCATGGACCGAGCGCGAGGACGGCAGCCTCGACGAGATCATGGGCTTGCGCCATCGCACGCTCGACATCGAGGGCGTGCAGTTCCATCCCGAGTCGATCCTCACCCAGCATGGCCACGACCTGCTGCGCAATTTCCTCGGCATGCCGCTTCCGCTCGCCGCCTGATCCACCGTAAGGACGCTTCATGCCGATCACCGCCTCCGAGGCCCTCCAGCGCACCATCGAACATCGCGAGATTTTCCACGACGAGATGATCGAGTTGATGCACCAGATCATGCGCGGCGACGTCAGTCCGTTGATGACCGCCGCGATCCTGACCGGCCTGCGGGTCAAGAAAGAGACGGTGGGCGAGATCACCGGCGCGGCGCGGGTGATGCGCGAACTGTCGGCACGGGTAGACGCCGGCCCGCATCCGCATTTCGTCGATATCGTCGGCACCGGTGGCGACGGCGCCTCCACGTTCAATATTTCCACCGCGTCGATGTTCGTCGCCGCCGCCGCGGGCGCGCGTGTCGCCAAGCATGGTGGCCGCAGCGTCTCGTCGAAGTCCGGCAGCGCCGACGTGCTCGAGGCGTTGGGCGCGCGCATCGACCTGCTCCCGGCCCAGGTGGCCGTGTGCATGGATGAGACCGACATCGGCTTCATGTTCGCCCCGAACCATCACCCCGCGATGAAGGTCGTGGCGCCCGTGCGTCGCGAGATGGGCGTGCGCACGATCTTCAACATCCTCGGGCCACTGACGAATCCGGCCGGAGCGCAGAACATCCTCATGGGTGTATTCCATCCCGACCTGGTCGGCATCCAGGTGCGCGTGCTGCAGGCCCTCGGGGCCCGGCATGCTCTGGTGGTGTGGGGGCGCGACGGCATGGACGAAATCTCCCTCGGCGCCGGCACGATGGTGGGTGAATTGCGCGATGGCACGGTGCGCGAATACGAGATCGAACCGGAGGATTTCGGCCTGGCGATGGCCTCCAGCCGTAATCTGCGGGTGGACGACGCCGCGGCGTCGAAGGCCATGCTGGTCGACGCGATTTCCGGCGTACCGGGCGTGGCCCATGACATCGTCTGCCTGAACGCCGGCGCGGCGCTTTACACCGCCGACGTGACGCCCTCGATCCAGGCCGGTATCGATCTGGCCCGGGCCACCATCGCAAGCGGCGCGGCTCGTGTAAAAATGCAGGCGTTCGTGGCCGCCACCCAGCGGCTCGGCGCCTGATCGCCGTCGCGGCCCCGCGTGACGGCTTCGCCCCATTAGGAACCGCATCGATGCCCGACATTCTCCACCGGATCCTCGACCGCAAGCTCGAAGAGATCGCCGAACGCAGCCGGCACCGCACGCTGGACGATCTCGCCGCCCGCATCGCCGACCTCGAAGAAACCCGTGGCTTCGTCGCCGCGATCGACGCGCAGCTTCACGACCAGAAGCCCGCCGTGATCGCCGAGATCAAGAAGGCCAGCCCCAGCAAGGGCCTGATACGTCCCGACTTCGATCCCGCTGCCATCGCCCGCAGCTACCAGGCCGGCGGCGCGACCTGTCTCTCGGTGCTTACCGACGCCGACTTCTTCCAGGGCCACGAAGATTTCGTCCGCCAGGCCCGCGCGGCGTGTACGCTGCCGATCCTGCGCAAGGATTTCATCATCGACGAATACCAGGTGTACGAAGCCCGGGTGATCGGCGCCGACTGCATCCTGCTTATCGTGTCGGCCTTCGCGCAGAAAGAGCCCGACGGCGACCGCATCTACGACGAGGCGCGCCTCACCGAGCTGTCGATGCTCGCGGCCGAACTCGACCTCGACGTGCTGGTGGAGGTGCACGACGAGGAGGAGCTCGAGATCGCGTTGGGCCTGCCCGCTCCGCTCATCGGCGTGAACAATCGCAACCTGCGCACGTTCGAGACGTCGCTGGGCACCTCGCTCAAGCTCAAGGATCGCGTGGGCCCGGAGACCGCTATCGTCGCGGAGTCCGGCATCCACACGCACGAAGACGTGCGCAAGCTGCGCGAGGCGGGCATCCACACGTTCCTGGTGGGCGAAGCGTTCATGCGCGCGCCTGATCCCGGCGAAGAGCTCAAGAAACTCTTCTTCACCCACCCGCATCCCCACCCGCACCGACACTGATCCGCGCGATGACACAGGGGATGGACACGGTGGCGGCCGAGGCCGCCGCCGATACGCGGCGCGTGGTGCTGTTCGACTTCGACGGCGTGATCGTGCGTCACCAGACGCTCGAGCTTTATTTCCGTGAGCGTCTGAGCGGGTTCGGACGCTGGCGGCTGCTGCTGGCGTTGCCGGTGCTGCCCTTCGTGCCGATGCTCTTGCCTCGCGTCGGTGGCAGTCGGTTCCTGGGGCGGCTCTTTCTTCGGGTGACTACCTTCGGACGCCGCGAGGCGACCTATCGCCGGCACGTCGCCGCCTTCGGCCGTACCTATGCGCGCCGTCCGGGGGTGTTCGTGCGCGATGCCGTCGCGGCGCTCAGACGCCACCAGAGCATGGGCGATCGCGTGATCATCGTCACCGGCAACGACGCGACGCTCGTGCAGGCGATCCTCGACGAGGTGAACCTCGGCGGCTGCGAACTGGTCGCGTCCCGCACGAAGGGCGGCCTGTTCGGCATGCGGTTCGTGGTGCACAACGTGGACACGGCCAAGCCGCTGTCCCTTCAGCGCGCCGGCGTGCCCCGGCCTTGCGCGGTGGCCTACGGCGATTCGTTGTCGGACCTGCCGATGCTGCGTCTCGCCGACACGCCCCGCCTGGTCAACGCGCGGGAAAAGACGATAAAGAAGATGCGCAAGGCGCTCGGGGATCGCCTCGACACCCTGGACTGGTTCTAGGCGGCCACGAACACGTGATGGATCAGCTGATAGAGGCTGATGCCGATAATCAGGCAGCCGACGGCCGTCATCACGTAGCGCGGCGGCAGGTGTTTCACCAGCCAGGCCGCTACCGGCGCGGCGATCACGCCGCCCGTGAGCAGCCCGAGCACGATCGGCCAGTGGTTCACCCCGAGATGCGCCACCAGCGTGCTGGAGATCGCGATGGTCACCACGAACTCGGCGGCGTTGACGGTGCCGATGGTCTGCCGTACGGCGCCGCCGCGGGCGAGCAGGGTGGAGGTGGCGATCGGTCCCCAGCCACCGCCGCCGATGGCGTCGAGCAGGCCGGCGAAGAACCCCAGCACGCCCTTGTGTCGCACGCGGTGGTGCGACACTGTCCGCCCGGCGGCCCGGCCCAGCACCACGATGCCCAGCACGAGCAGGTAGACATAAACGAAGGGCTTGATCGCCTCGCCGGGCACACTGGCGAGAAACCAGGCGCCGATCACGCCGCCGACCACACCGGGGATCGCCAGGCGGCGGAAGGCTTTCCAGTCGACATTGCCGAAGAACGCGTGGGCGCCCCCCGAAACGCCGGTCGTCACCACTTCCGCCGTATGCACGGTGGCGCTGGCCACCGCCGGGGGAAGGCCCAGGGCGAGCAGCACCGCGTTGGACACCAGGCCATAGGCCATGCCCAGCGCGCCGTCGACGAGCTGGGCAAGCAGGCCGACGCCCGCGAAAATCAGGAATTGGCTCCAGTCCATCCGCCATCCGGGCTGAAAATCAGACGCCTACCCTATACGACCGGCACGCGTACGCCACATGAAAGCCCTGCAAAATGGCTTGCGTGCGACGATGTGCCGCCGTAACGTCGTTGGCTTGCGATTCAAATGTGTAAGGACTGACGCATGTATCTTTCCTCGCTCCGGGAACTGGCGCTGGGCAGCCGCCTCAAGGCGTTGAGCGATCACTTCTACCAAGCCGTGGACGAGGTGTACCGGGCATGCGGCGCGGGCATTGAGTCGCGCTGGTTCCCGGTATTGCGCTTCCTGCGCGACGTCGGCCCGAGTACCGTTACCGAGGTGGCGCTCGCCATCGGCCAGACCCATTCGGCCGTCAGCCAGCTCGCCGATCGCCTGGTGGACGCCGGCATGGTGATCCGTCAACGCGACCCGCAAGACGGTCGGCGCAGCGTCCTGGTGCTGACCGAGGCGGGCGAGCGTGCCCTGGGTGCGCTCGGGCCGGTCTGGCTGGCGATCCGCCGCGGCATGGGCGAATCGATGGGACCACGTGGCCAGGAGCTGCTAGACGCCATCGATGCCTGTGAGCACGCCCTCGCCCAGCGTCCGGTGGTGCCGGCCATCCTCGGCCAGCATGCCGCGCTGGCGCGCGAGGCGGTGACGGTGGTGCCCTACGACCCGGCGCTGCGCGAGCACTTCTTCCGGCTCAACCGGCAATGGCTCGAACGCTACTTCCGGGTCGAGGACGTCGACCATGCCGTGCTTTCGGATCCCGAGGGCGCCATCGTCGCCGAAGGCGGGCAGGTGCTGTTCGCTCTCTACGCCGGGGAAACCGTTGGCACCTGCGCGCTGATCCACGAAGGCGAGGGGGTCTACGAGCTGACCAAGATGGCCGTGGACGAGAACTATCGCGGGCTCGGCGCGGGGCGCAAGCTACTGGATGCCGCGATCGCGGCGTACCGCGGGCTCGGCGGCCGCACCTTGTTCCTGGAGTCCAACAGCCGCCTGACCCGCGCCCTGGGCATGTACGAGCGCGCTGGTTTCGTGATGCAAAAGGGCCCCCGGCCCGGTTCGCATTACGAGCGGGCCGACGTCTACATGGTCTACGAAGGCGCCTGAAAGCCCGAACGCGCCTTAGCGCGTGCCGCGCACCACGATGGTCTTGCCGGACACGTCGATCATGCGCTCTTCCTCCAGCTGCTTGAGCACGCGGCCGACCATCTCGCGCGAGCAACCGACGATGCGGCTGACTTCCTGCCGGGAGATGCGGATCTGGGTCCCGTCCGGGTGGGTCATGGCGTCGGGCTCCTGGCAAAGATCGAGCAGGGTGCGAGAGACGCGGTTGGTGACGTCCATGAACGCCATGCGGCTGACCTGGCGCGAGGTGCGCAGCAGGCGGTTGGTCAGTTGGGCACCGATCGCGAACAGCAGTTTGGGGCACTCGGCGGCAAGCGGGCCTTCCAGCAGCTGGAACAAGCGCTCGTAGCTGATTTCGGCCATCTCGCAGGGCGTGCGGGTGCGCACCAGCGACTCGCGCTGGGCCTGCTCGACGAACAGTCCCATCTCGCCGATGAACTGGCCCCGGTTGATGTAGGCGAGGATCAGTTCGCGCCCTTCCTCGTCTTCCGTGCAGACGGCAAGGGAGCCTTCCATCACGTAATAAAGGGTGTTGGCCGGGTCGCCCGGACGGATGATGGCGGTCTTGCCGGGATAACGGCGGCGATGGCAGGCATCGAGGAAGCGGCCCATCGAGGCGGGATCAGGCGCGAAGCTGGTCGGTGCCTGTGACCGTTCGAACGCTTGTTGCAACAGATATTTGAGTTGTGCCACAGCGGATTCCGTTAAGCCTCAATGGCATGGCGTCCCCCCGTGCGGTCTTTGCCGCCGGAAAACCGTCGGGCGTCGCCGAGTCGCCATGTCCCCGGCCGGATTATGGCAGACATCCGGTAGGGGTAATCCAGCCTTTTCGCGGGCCAGATCACCGAACGTGTTCAAATCCTGACCATCTTGCCCCATAATTTCACCCCCTCGGCGGGGATGCCCTGTCTCACGCCGTTCACAAGGGGCGGGCAGACTGCCCGTCTGCGCGTTCGCTTCCTATCTTCTTGCGGGGACCCTTGCTGCTAACCCGCGTCTGCTGCTGGCCTTCCCCCGGCCTCGGAGAGTCGCTGTGGTCAAACCGCTTCCCCGCCTTCGCCTGCAGGGTTTCAACAACCTCACCAAGGCGCTGAGCTTCAACATCTACGACATCTGCTACGCCGTCTCGGAGCAGCAGCGTCAGAACTACATCGAATACATCGATGAACAGTACGACGCCGACCGCCTGACGCAGATCCTCACCGATGTGGCCGAGATCATCGGCGCCAACATCCTGAACATCGCGCGCCAGGATTACGACCCGCAGGGCGCATCGGTCACCATCCTCATCTCCGAGGAGCCGGTGGTCGAGAAGCTCGGCCGCGACACCATCTCGGGCGCCGTCGTGGCGCATATGGACAAGAGCCACATCACCGTCCACACCTATCCCGAGACGCATCCGCACAACGGCATCGCCACCTTCCGCGCCGACATCGACGTGGCCACCTGCGGCGTGATCTCGCCGCTGAAGGCGCTCAACTACCTGATCGACAGCTTCGAGTCCGACATCGTCATCGCCGACTACCGCGTGCGTGGCTTCACGCGCGACGTGAAGGGCAAGAAGCACTTCATCGACCACAAGATCAACTCGGTGCAGGACTACCTCGCCAAGCACATCCGCCAGAAGTACGAGATGTTCGACGTGAACGTCTACCAGGAAAACATCTTCCACACGAAGATGCACATCAAGGACTTCGACCTCGACACCTACCTGTTCGAGGCCCAGGCCGACGACCTCTCGTTCAAGGAGCGCCAGCGTATCGAGTCGCTGCTCCGCCGTGAGATCGAAGAGCTCTTCCACGGCCGCAACCTGATGTGACGAACGAGCCCCGCGACAGCGGGGCTTTTTCGTTGGGCGTCATTGGCGCCTGGCTACGGTACGTGGACAGGCGCGCGCCGCCTGCATGTCCACGTACCGGGCAGGGACGGAGGCGCCTGCGGTCAGAGGCGGTAAGCGACTGTCTTCATCACCGACGAGGCGGCGTGCATCAGGCCCGGGATGGGAAACGGCAGATCGATGCCGCCGCGCGCCTGGGCCGCCTGGGCATGGCGTACCTCGTCGGCCTGCATCTGGCGGAGGATGGCGCGCGAGCGCTCGTCCTGGGGAGGCAGGCGTTCCAGGTGGTCGGCCAGGTGCGCCTCGACCTGACGCTCGGTCTCCACCACGAAACCCAGGCTGATCGGATCGCCCACGGCGGCCGCGGCCACGCCGATGGCGTAACTCCCGGCATACCACAGGGGATTGAGCAGGCTCGGGCGGCTATCGAGCTCCTTGAGGCGATCGGCGCACCACGCGAGATGGTCGGTTTCTTCCTGCGCCGCGTGCATCAGGTGGGCACGGGTCTCGTCGGTGCGGGCCAGGGCCGCCTGTCCGTAGTAGAGCGCCTGGGCGCAGACCTCGCCCACGTGGTTGATCCGCATCAGCCCCGCCGCATGGCGCCGCTCGGCGTCGTCGAGGGGGGCGTCGGCGAGGGCATGGCCGGGTGATGGGCGCGCGGCTTCCGGTGAGCCGGCCACGGCCTCCATGGCGCGTTCCAACCCTGCGAGCAGGCGATCCAAAGGGCTCAGGGTGCGGACGGACATGGAGGACGCTCCTTACGGATGGGGATGACACACGTTACAATGCGCGCCCGCCCGAACGGGGCATCGACGATGCGGCCACTTGTCGCGCCGTCCCTGTGAACGTCCCGGCAGGGTTGCGAGAAGGTCGTGTCATCGTGCTATGATTGTCGGCCCGAAGCTCACCTGTCTGGTGGGCTTGCGCGATGAAGGGCATTTCCGCTATTCTCTCGCGTCTTTGCTTTCACCGATTCCGTGTTCCGCCTCTTAGGGCGGCAAACCAGGTATTTTCGAAATGAAAACGTTCAGCGCCAAGCCGGAGAGCGTCAAGCGCGATTGGTTCGTGATCGACGCCACGAACAAGACCCTGGGTCGTCTGTCGACCGAGGTCGCGCGCCGTCTCCGTGGCAAGCACAAGCCGGAGTTCACCCCGCACGTCGATACCGGCGATTACATCGTCGTCATCAACGCGGGCAAGGTCGCCGTCACCGGTGCGAAGCTGGACGACAAGATGTATCACCGCTTCACCGGCTACGTCGGTAACCTGAAGACCACCAGCCTCAAGGACCTTCTGGCGACCTACCCGGAGCGCGTGATCGAGATCGCCGTCAAGGGCATGCTGCCGAAGAACCCGCTGGGTCGCGCCATGTACCGCAAGCTCAAGGTGTACGGCGGCGCCGAACATCCGCATACCGCCCAGCAGCCGCAGGCGCTGGAAATCTAAGGAACCGATATGGCTACCCAGCAGAATTACGGTACCGGCCGCCGCAAGACCTCCGCCGCCCGCGTGTTCCTTCGCAAGGGCACCGGTGGCATCGTCGTCAACGGCAAGCCGCTCGATCAGTTTTTCGGCCGCGAAACCTCGCGCATGATCGTCCGTCAGCCGCTTGAGCTGACCGACAATTCCGAGAAGTTTGATATCATGGTCACCGTCGCCGGTGGCGGCATCACGGGCCAGGCCGGCGCCATCCGCCTCGGTATCGCCCGCGCCCTCGTCGAATACGACGAAGCGCTGAAGTCGCCGCTTCGCAAGGCCGGTTTCATGACCCGCGACGCCCGCGAAGTCGAGCGTAAGAAGGTCGGTCTCCACAAGGCCCGCCGCGCCACGCAGTTCTCGAAGCGCTAATTCTGATTTAGAATTACCCGCTTCAACATTCGATGCTTCAAGGTCAGAGCGCATCGAATCCCGTTTTATTGGGAGATCGTCTAACGGTAGGACAACGGACTCTGACTCCGTTTATCTAGGTTCGAATCCTAGTCTCCCAGCCAAACTGGCAAAAGGCCTCGCAAATGCGGGGCCTTTTGCTTTTTCAGTATCCGTCGCGTGGCCAACGTGGTTGGTCAACCGATGCGCATGCTGACCACCACCTGCTCCGTCACCCTCTGGGGTGTGGCATTTTCGCCTGATCGCGCCGAGGTTGCTGTCGCCGAGCGTTACTCCGCCGCCACGCACTCGGCGCGCTGCTAGCCGCAGTGGGCGGCGTTGCGGGTGTTGCCGTCGCGCTCGGACTGGCACCCGGATACTGAACGGGGTCGGATGCTGCTCATGCGGCAGCGATCTAACACGAACGCCTGACGTCGGCGTCCTGGCGATCAACGAAGCCTGTGCCGTCGTCTGGCGCCGCACGCAACGAATTCGTGTCCCACGCATCTGTTTGCCCCTTCCCGACGTATATATCCTTGGGGACGTGTCATCCCACGGGACGGCACGCTCCTCGGCGTGGTGGGCCAGCACCTCGCCGGATCGATCTGGCCACAGGGGGCGTTGTCGTTGAAAACCAGGGTATCCCGACGCTTCTGGCCCTTGTCCGGTGCCTTCCTGGCCGCCAGCCTCGGAGCCTTGCTGACCTGGCTGACGGTGTCTGCCGTCGCGGATCGCACCCAGGCGGCTGCCCAGGCACGTTTTGACAGCGAGGCGGCCGAGCTGAAGGTCAACGTCATGGCCCGGCTCGAAAGGCCACGCTACGGCCTCGACGGCTTGCGCGGCACCGTTGCCGCCCTGGGAGAGGCGCCCGGTGTCGTCCAGTTTCGCAAGGCGGTGGCGGCGAGCGATCCCCGTGCGGAGCTCCCCGGCGTGCTGGGCTTCGGCTTCATCGCCGACGTCCCGCGTGATGCGCTCCCCGCATTTCTCGACAAGGCGCGATCGGAGTACGGCGATTCGTTCGCCCTGCGTACGTCGGGCGACGCCCAGGACCTTTACGTCATCCGTTCCATCGAGCCCTTGCCGGCCAATCGGGCGGCCCTCGGGTTCGACGTTGGCTCGGAGGTGCAGCGGCGTGCCACGTTGGACCGGGCTCGGACGACGGGCCAGCTCGCGGTGACGCCGCCGATCCATCTGTTGCAGAAGGCGGACGGAAGCTATGGCGCGCTGTACGTGACCGACGCTCGCGCGACCGACATCGATGGTCGGGTCCGGCATGTCGGTTGGGTGTATGCGGCGGTGCATTTCCCGACCGCCCTGGCTGACCTGTATCACCTCGCCGACCTCCATTTCGTCCTGACCGATCAGGCGGCGTCCGCGCGCGCGATCTTCGCCAGCGAGTCCGACGCGCTTCCCGGCGAGCCGGCGCTATTCCACCGTCGCGAAACGCTGGCTTTCGGTGGCCGGGACTTCGTGTTGTCCATTGCCAGCCGGCCGGAACTCGACGGGCTCACCGGCGGGCGCCGGCTGCTCCTCTTCTGGGAGTTGGGCGGTGTGATCAGTCTGCTGATGGGACTCGCCGCCTGGCTTCTCATCGGTGGCCGCCAGCGCGCGGTGGCCCTGGCGCGGCACATGACCCAGCAGTTGGATCGCCTGGCCAAAGTCGGCGAACTGACCATGGATAGCGTGCTCCTGGCCGATGCCGCGGGCCGAATCGCCTGGGCCAATCCCGCGTTCTATCGCACGCATCGGCAGTGCGCCGCCGAGGTGATCGGTCGTCCGCTTGCCGACTTCTGCGGCGAGACCATGGACGGCGATATGCCCGCCCGCGACGCATGGCAAGCCGCCTTGGCCGGCCAGGGCGCTTTTCGCGGGGAGACATGCTGGACGGCGACAGACGGCCACGTGCATTGGATGGAAACCGAGATCCAGCCGATCCACCATCGTGACGGCCAGTTCGGCGGGGTGGTCGTGATCCAGGCGGATATCACCGCGAGACGCCTTGCGGAGGAAGGACTCAAGGAGAGCGAAGCGTTTCTGGACCGCACCGGCCGCGCGGCGGGCGTGGGTGGCTGGCAGTTGGACCTCGTCACCCAGACCGTCACATGGTCCGCGGAGACGCGGCGGCTGCATGAGGTGCCCGACGACTTCCAGCCCGACTTCGCCAACGCGGTGGCGTTCTATCCGCCAGGGGCACGCGAGCGGATCGAAGTGGCGGTGGCGCACTCCATCGCCACCGGCGAAGGCTGGGATCTCGAACTGCCCTTTGTCACGTTCCGGGAAAAGCGGCTCTGGGTTCGCGCCATGGGGCTCGTCGAATTCGAAGGCGACCGCGCGGTACGGCTGACCGGCGCGTTCCAGGACATTACCCAGCGCAAGCAACTCGAAGTCGATCTCGAAGAACAGCGCGAGTTGCTCCGCGTCACCCTCAACTCGATCGGCGACGCCGTGGTGACCACGGATCCCGAAGCCCGGGTGACGTGGATGAATCCCGTCGCCGAGCGACTCTCCGGCTGGAAGGCCGACGAAGCGCGCGGCCGCCCGATCACCGACGTGCTTAACCTGGTCAATGAGGAGACCGCCCAGCCAGTCGAGAACCCCGTGCTCATCGCGTTGGCCGACAACAAGATCGTCGGCCTCGCCCACAACAGCGTGCTCCTGGCCAGGGATGGGAGCCGGTACGGCGTCGAGGATTCCGCCGCGCCGATTTTCGACACGCGGGGCACGGTCCTCGGTGGCGTGATGGTGTTCCATGACGTGACCGAAGCCCGTGCGATCCACCGCGAGATGGTGCACCACGCGCGCCACGACGTGCTGACGGGCCTGCCTAACCGCATCGAATTCGAAGCACGCGCTTCGCGCTTCCTCAAGCGCGTGCAGGCGACCGGCGGCGACGGGGTCGTGATGTTCATCGACCTGGACCATTTCAAGGTCGTCAACGATACCTGCGGGCACTTCGCCGGCGACGATCTCCTGCGCCAGGTGAGCGCGATCCTGGTCTCGGCGGTGCGCGGCTACGACACGGTCGCTCGCCTGGGCGGCGATGAGTTTGCGGTGCTCCTGGAAAATTGCTCGGCCATGCAGGCCGAAGGGATCGCCCAAGCCATCTGCGATGCAGTCGATCACTATCGCTTCGTGGCGCCCGATGGACAGCGATTCCGCGTCGGTACGTCGATCGGCCTGGCATCGATGGATGCCGCGGGCCGCTCACTGGAGCACCTGCTTCAGGCGGCGGACAGCGCCTGCTACGCGGCCAAGGCCGCCGGACGCCACCGCTACCAGGTATGGAGCGCTGGCGACGGCGACATCCAGTCGCGGGCGGGCGAGACGGCGTGGGGACTCGAAGTCGAGCGGGCGCTGGACGCCCAGGCGCTCGAACTCTACGCGCAACGCATCACGCCGCGGTCGTCCGATGTTCGGGCATCGACGCAAGGCGTTTCGTGCGAAATCCTCGTGCGCATGAAGACCGCCGACGGACAGGCCATTTCTCCCTCGGCGTTCATGCAGGCCGCCGAGCGTTATCAGCTCGCGTCGCAGATCGACCGATGGGTGGTGACGCGGGTCTTCCAGCGACTGGCGGACGGTGTCGCGGAACGTTTCGACCACGTCGGCATCAACCTGTCCGGCCAGTCCGTGAGCGATCCGGCGTTCCACGAGTTCATCAAGGCCATCATGGACCGCGCACGTTTCGACCTGCGCCGCATCTGCCTCGAGATCACGGAGACGGTGGCCATCACCAACCTGAGCGCGGCATCCATTTTCCTCAATGACATGCGACATCGCGGCGTGCGTGTGGCGATGGACGACTTCGGTGCCGGCGTGTCGTCATTCGGTTACCTGAAGTCGCTACATGTCGATTACCTGAAGATCGACGGCCAGTTCATTACGGGCCTCACGACCAGTCCCGTCGACCAGGTGTCGGTTCGAAGCTTCTGCGAACTCGCCCGCGTGCTCGGCATCCGTACCGTGGCGGAATACGTGCAGGACGAAGCCACGCTGCGCCTGCTGGATCGCCTGGGCGTGGATTTCGCGCAGGGCTACCACCTTCACGTACCCGAACGCTTCGACGATCTGCTGACGTCGCTGGATTAGTCCCGGCGAAAGAACGTGGCATGTGGGCGAGCCTGCGCCGAAGCATCGACACTCACGTCATGAGCATGACCTGCATCGTTCGCGCCGCCGCGCCCGTCGATCTCCCGGCGCTTCGCGAACTCTTTCTCTCAAGTCGGCGGCGTACGTTCACTTGGCTGCGGATGGATACGTTTCGCCTGGACGATTTCGATGCGCAGACCGAGGGAGAGCGCATGCTCGTGGCGGAGGTCGGCCAGGACATCGCCGGATTCATTTCCGTGTGGGAGCCCGATGACTTCATTCACCACCTGTTCGTCGACGCCGCGCACGCGCGACGAGGCATCGGCCGCGCCTTGCTGCGAGCGCTGCCTGGGTGGCCGGATCGAACGTACCGCCTCAAGTGCCTGTCCCGTAACCGGGCGGCGCTCGCGTTCTATGGCGCCCAGGGTTTTGTCCAGATCGATCACGGCGTGGGCGGGGACGGCGACTACGTCGTGCTGTCACGTGGCGGCGCCGATCAGCCGTGAAATCGCAGATCGGGACCGCGTGCCGTCGATGTCCCAGACTCGCACGGCATGACCACGCATGTTTTCATTGTGGTGGCGCGACCATGCGATGTGCGACAAGCCTTTGCCCTTTGGCGTGCGCGGCGTTCCCGCTTTCCGTCCGCGCGATAGAAACCTGGATTTGGCGCACCGACCTGTAGGGCTCGCCGGCGCTTTCCACCTTGACTGCACGGGTAGACACGAGCCGCCTGACAGAACGCCCGCCTTCTGCCGCCAAGGCACATCGTGCCCTTGGTGGATCACTGACGCGGCCGCTGCACCATGGCGGGAGGTGCTTAAGCATAGCCCCCAGCCTCGGCGAGCCGTATCGCCGCCAGCGGGCGGGGGGCGACGATGCAGGGCTGGTCGTCGAGCAGCCGGCTGGCGAGGATACGCGCGTCGACGAGGCTGTCGACCAGGGCGAGCTCGGCCTCGTCGAGCGAGCGTAACGGCACGCAGGGCGAGCGGAGCCGCCCGTCGGCGGTCACTAGGGCCAGCCGACGAAGCAGGCGGGGCAGGGCGGGGTGCCACGAGCCGTGCGTCTCTTTCAGGTGACGGAGGGCATGGCGGGTCAACGCTCCATCGATGCCGCCCACGGCGCGGTAGGTGTCGAACGGCATCACCCCCGAAGCGTCTCGTGAATGGAAGAGATCGGCCAGCATCTGCTGAAGCGCGGGGAGCGACCCGGGATGTTTCCAGGCGTCCTGCAGAAGCACGTCGTCGAGTTGGCGCGCGTCGTCGGGATCCTGTCCGAAGCGCAGGCCGCATGCGCGCGCCGGGTCGCGGATGATAGATGCGACCTCGCCCGCGCTGGGTGCGGTCACGGCGTATTCGATGCTTGTCTGCAAGAGCGAGTGCCCCATGCCGCGGCGACGGCAACCCGCCAGGTCGGCGTCGCGACAGGTGGCAATCAGCATGACCCGGGTATCGGTCGCCAGCCGATCGAGCATCGGCGCCAGGGTGGCCGGCATACGCTCCAGCCCGTCAGCCACGATCACGACACGCTGATGCGGCGCGGCCGACCGAAGCAGGTGATTGATGTCGTCGACCGTGTCCGGTGTCACCGACGACCAGCCGGCAAGCGGAAACGCCGCACGGGCGGCAGGTGCGATCAGCGAAGCGATGAGGCCGGCCATGACGAGTGAGGTTTTCCCGCAGGCGCTGGCACCGCGTACCACGATCGAGCGGATGCCGCCCGCGTGCGCCTCGAAAAACGTGTCGCGAAGGTCGGTCAGTGCCCGTGCGCGGCCAAAAAACACGGCGCCGTCGTCGACGCCATAGGGGTGGCATCCCCGATAGGGTGTGCTCGCTCGTGGCAACCGTGTCGTCGCGGGCGAGGCGACCGGAGCGACCAGCTGGTAGCCGCGCTTGCGCACCGTTGCGATATAGCGTGGCGCACGTGCATCGTCGTCCAGCGCCTTGCGTAGCATGGCGATCGTCTTGTGCACCGGGTTATCGCCGTAAAACCCGCTTCCCCAGCACGCCTGGAGCAGTCGCTCGGCGCTGACGACCTCGTCCGCATGCGTGGCGAGGTAGGACAGGACATCGGCATGACGCGGTTCCAGCGTCCGGCGTTCGCCGGGTCGCTCGATACGTCGGTGCATGGGAGAGACGCGCCAATCACCGACGGTGAATGGCTGGCTGTCATGGAGGGGGCTCACGCCGCCATGAATGGACATCGTGTTGCTTGCCTGAACTGGATGGGATTCGCGGGCCGTAAGGTTCCGGGAAGGACTTCGGCTGGCGTCATCTGCGACGGTAGGCGAAGTCTTCAACCGGAGTAGGTGGATGCAAGGAAGTTACCTGGACGGCCGTCCTGCGGACCCCATTCTGTCACAGCCCCGTCGAGGGGCGATGGAAGCCGGGCACCCGGGCGCGTCACGCGCTGTGCGCGTGGTGCTGGTGGATGAGCAACGGATCATGCGTGAAGGCCTGTCGGCGCTCCTGTCGAGCCGGGACCGGTTCGAAGTGATCGGCAGTGCGGGCGACGGACGCGACGGTCTGAAGCTCTGCCTGGATCACCGCCCGGACCTGGTGGTGTTCAACGACACGATGCCGGGCATGGGGGGATTCGAGATGGCACGACGGGTGGCGGCCCGGTGCGCCGCCACCCGCATGCTCTGCCTGTCCGAGAGCGGGGACCGCTCCAGCGTCAGGGCGGCGTTCGACGCAGGTGCCCACGGCTACGTGCTCAAGCGCTGCGCCTTCGACCACCTCATCGAGGGCATCGACAGCGTGCTGGCGGCCCGCTACCACGTCAGCCCCGAGCTGGCCCACGTGCTGGTGGAGGCCTTCTGCCGCGGGGGCAGGGGCGACGAGTCGGTGCTCACGCCCCGCGAACGGGAGGTGCTCCAGCTCTACGCGGAGGGCTACAGCACCCGGAAGATCGCCGAGCGCCTGCATATCAGCATGAAGACCGTCGGTACGCACCGGGAGCACATCCAGTCGAAGCTGGGCATCGAGGGCATCGCCGAACTCACCCGGTACGCCCTTCGTGCAGGTATCGCGACCATGCAGTAGCGGTTTGTGCCGATCCTGTCACTTCTCCTGAGGCATTTCGGAGGTTATCCTGCGGAAGGGAATAATCCGTTCATCGATCTACATGGAGTGACCTGTGAAGACCCGAATCCACCTCGCCCTGATCCTGGTCGCGCTGACCAGCCTGGATGCCAGCGCAGGCATTTTCTCCCGGTCCGAGACGCCGCCGTACCAGACCCGCGCGGAGCTCTACGATCCGACCTTCGTCAGGCAGCACCTGGTCGTGCACAAGAGCACGACGGCCGACGTGGAAAAGCTCTATGGCAAGCCGGATCGGCCGTCGGTCCAATCGGACGGTACGGAGCGCTGGAGTTATTCGATGTCCAGCACCTCTAACGGCGGGCTGGCCCGCTCCGCGGTGGTTCGCGGCGTGTCCGCGCTCTGGAGCCACGTGCCGTCGAACAACGCGACCAATATCGGTGAGGCGGAGTACAACAAGGCCAACGGCGGCGGCGGTAGCGCCAACGCGGTGGCCGACCAGACCATGGGCAAGGAAAAGACCGATTACCGGTCGATCTATTTCCAGTTCAAGGATGGCGTGCTCCAGTCGTACGGCATCAACTGACCGGACGTCCCGTCGTCCCGTCGAAAGGCCCCGCTCCGGCGGGGCTTTTTCGTTTCTGCGCGGATAGGCACGGCACCGGCGGCAAGTCGGTAAAAAACCGATGCCGCGGCCTCCGCCCCGCGCCTAGCCTGTGTCTCACCACACACACAGGAGCTACGCGCCATGTTTCCCGAACTCGCCCGTGCCAAGGACAAGGTGATCTATCCGGTCGTCCACGATTTCTACGAGAACGACGGTAAGGTTCACTACATCGCCCACGCCATCATGTCCAACGGCGTGGCCATCAAGCTGGGCAACGAGTCCGACAACTCGACCGGCGGCAGCACGCGCAGCCATCCCGACCAGAAATTCTGGAGCGAAAACACCCTGCCGAGCCTGGCCAAGCTACGGGAAAAATGTGGCCTGGGCACCGCGACCATTACGCGTATCGAAATCGACTGTACCCTGATGCCATGCGACGGTCAGTGGGATGGCTGCACCTTCGTGGTGCCCACGCTGGTCAATCGTGTTTATCCCTCCACGCCGTTGCGGATCTTCTCGCACCGTGACGAGAAGGTGGCGCAGCCGGGCAGCACCAGCACCAAGCGCTACTTCGATTGCCGCTCCAACGATACGAACGACGCACTGAAGACGGCACTCGGCAATCACGGCGGCTGGGGCTGGACCTCGTGACGTGACGGGCGCCCTTCCGCGAGGGAAGGGCGCCCCTGTCCGGATCAGCCCGGCGGCGGATCGTTGGTCACCTGCGGGTCGAGGCCCAGCGTGTCGCCACCGCCGGTGTCGGAGCAGTCATCCACCTTCACCATCACCAGCAACTGGGTGAGTCGCTTGACCTTGTTCTTATGGGTAATGGCGATGGCATCGCCGTCGTCGATCACCTCCGGCGCGCTGAACTGGTCGGCGGCATCGCTGGTGTAGATGTCCGACATGCGGAATCGCTTGCGGTCGTTCCTGGCGAGCCGATAGACGATGCGCGTGTCGCGGTGTTGCACGTGCACGAGATCCGGGTTGAACACGTAGTTGTATTTCCGTTGGCGGTCGTTGCCGAAGCCCGGCAGCGTTTCGTCGATGGTCAGCGTGACGTCGATCTGTGTCATGGCGGTCAGTGGTCCTTGCTCTGGATGTGGACGAACGACTCGAACGCCGGCGCGCGATAGCCCGATGCGCGCAGGCGTTCGAGGGATGGGGAGGCGGCATCATCATGGCCCAGCAGAAGCGATACGCGTACGTAAGGATCCAGTACCCGCGGATCCGCGCCATGCAGGGCGCGGGGACGGAGCTCCGCGACGGCGGCCCGCCAGTGGCCCAGGGCCCGCGACTCGTCCCCGCGCGCGCGGGCGATCTCGCCCGCCACGATCTGGGTGCCCGCGCGCAGCAAGCGGGTGGCGGCTGCATCGGGCGGTACGTCGCCATACAGCGCCAGGGCCTCGTTGATCGCGGCGGCGGCATCGCCGATGCGGCCTTCCCGCAGCCACGCACTGCTTTCCCAGGTGCGGTTCACGGCCAGCAGGAGGCGCCAGTCCGCGACCCGGGCATCGATACGCGACAGATCGCGAAGCAGGCGCGCCGCATCGGCCAAGCACCGCAGGGCCCGCGCGCTGTCACCCATGCCGAACGCGAGCCAGCCTCGCTGGGACAGCGTCAAGGCCAGATCACGTTGCCATTGGCGGTTGTCCGGGGTGTCATCGACCAGTCGCCTGAACGTGGCGGCCGCGGTCGCGTAGGTGGCGTCCGCCTCCGTGGCCAGGCCCATGTCGGCTTGTGCCCGCGCCAGGTGGAGGTCGGAAAGCGCACGCCGGTAGAGCCACTGATCGGTCGGCGCGCCGCCCGCACGCCCCGCGCGCACGGCGTCCCGTTCCTGGCCCAGGTGATCCAGGGCGCTGGCCAGGTCGCCGTGTTGCTGCTCCACGCTGGCCAGCCAGCTCATCGTGTCGGCCTGCTCAAGCCACACGGCGTGGTCATCGGGACGCATGCCCAGTACGCGACGCTTGAGTGCGGCGGATGCGTCGAACCGCAGCTTCGCCTCGTCGGCGCGTCCGGCGCGCAGCGCCGCCGTGCCCAGGCTGTTCTCGGCGTAGGAAAGTTCGAGCCAGCCATCCGGGTCATCCGGCTCGAGCCGAACGCGTTGCAGCGCATCCGACCGGTAGGTGCGCCACCAGTGCAGGGCTTCGTCGGCATGACCGTACGCGGCGGCGACCTGCGCGCGCCAGAAATCGATCTTGCCGCGCTCCGCATAGGCCACCGCAAGCGACGGATCGCCGGTCGCCAAACGGTCGACGCTCGCGGCGGCCGATTGCAACGCCTGTGCGGCGGCGTCCAGATCGCCACGTGCGAACCGTATTTCCCCGATCTGGCGCAAGGCCCGTGCCTGTCGTGCGACAGCATCGGGATCGTCGCGGCGACCGTCGTGCATCAGCACGGCCATGGCGCGCCCGGTCACTTCGTCGAGCAGATCCAGGCGCCCCAACGCGCTGAGCCGCTCGTACATGTCGCCCAGCATGAAGTCGAGCAACCCCTCCGCGTCGGCGCGCCGCGCCTCGGCGCGGCGGCTGGCCAGGCGCGCGTCCACGGCCGCTACCGACGAGAAGACGGCCAATCCGAGAATCGCACCTGCCATGGTGCAGAGCAGGGCCGTCGCCAGGCGGGCGTGGCGCGACGAACGGCGCACGAACGATCGCTGCGCCTTGTCGAGCGGTGGATGCCCCTCTCGCATCAGATGGCGCGCGTCCGCCAGCAACTGGCCCCGGGG
Organism: Luteibacter sahnii; assembly: GCF_034063545.1. Classification (NCBI taxonomy): domain Bacteria; kingdom Pseudomonadati; phylum Pseudomonadota; class Gammaproteobacteria; order Lysobacterales; family Rhodanobacteraceae; genus Luteibacter; species Luteibacter sahnii. The sequence goes on along the minus strand of NZ_JAQLOK010000002.1, from coordinate 1,055,486 downwards.
TATGAGGTATTCGCGACGTTGACCGTCGGCATGCCAGCGGCGGCTCATGTCACCCAGGCGTGCGCGCGTGCGCAGCGCCGCCCGGTGGGCTTCCAGCCACTGCACCACGCGCGGCCAATGACGAAGCAGCGCTTCATGCGCCACGGTGAAGCAAGGCTCGTCGTTGTCGAGCAGGCTGACGATGAGCCGCCCGTCGACGAGCTGGCGGACCGCATGCCGTTCGTCGTCGTCCACGTCACGCCAGCGCACCGTGCACGCGATGGCTTCGTCCTCGCCCGAGACCGTCACCAGCCGGTGGAGCAGTCGGGGAAACGTCTTCGCCGCCCGCGCGTCGAGGCTCGCGTGGATGCGCTCGGCGCGGCTGGCAAGCGCCCCTTCGATACCCCCGAGGGCGGCATAGGCGGCGAAGCCAAGGGTGCCGTCGTCGTCGCGCGCTTCGTACAGGGCCTGCAGGGTGTACTGCAGCAGCGGCAGGCTGCCCGTCGCGCGACAGGCGGCATCGAGCAGCACGTCGTCGAGCAGGCGCTCTCCCTGCGGGTCGCGGCCGAAACGGAGATCGGCGGCATACGCGGGCAGGCGGATGATCTGCGCGAGTTCGCCGGGTGTCGGCGGTGCCAGGTCGTAGATGCCGCCATCCTGTTTCAGGGCGCGCAGCGCGGGCATCGCCATGAGCGCGGGATAGAAATCGTTGCGGCAGGTGGCGACGACCAGCACGAGTCCGCTCCGCGCCAGGTGATCGAGTGCGTCGATCATCGGCGCGACCTCCGCGGCAGGCAGCGCGGTCAGCCCTTCGAGCGCGTCGATCGCCAGCAGTACCGTGCCGCGGGCGTCGCGCAACGCCGAAGCGATGCGCCGGGTGACGAAGGGGAGATCGTCCGCCAGCGCGCGGACGAGCGCGGGCCGCTCCGTTTCGACGAACACCGGCCGATCGCCGACGTCGAGTCGGCACAAGGCCGAGGCCAGCGATTCCAGCGGCGTGTGCGCAGGCTGGCGGGCGCTGAACGTCACCGACGCGGCGACACGCAAGCCGTCGTATCCGGCGCGTTCGGACAACGTGGGCACGACGGATGCCTGCACGAGCGAGGATTTGCCGCACCCGCTGGGGCCGGTGACCAGCACGAAAGCGCAACCCTCCGCGTGACTGCGCCGGACGACCCGGAGCACGGCCGCGCTGGCCTGTGCGCGACCGAAGAACACGTGCCGGTCGTCGCTGCCGAACGCCAGCAAACCGCGGAACGGCGATCCGCCACGCCAGCTCCCTCGTGGCACCCATGCGCGTTCGCGGGCGTCGGCAAACGCCACGCGGGCGATCACCTGGTAGCCCCGCTTGCGCACCGTCGCGATGTAGCGTGGCGAGCGCGCGTCGTCCTTCAGGATCTTTCGCAACAGGGCCACCGTCTTGTGCACGGGGTTGTCCCCGTAGAACGGGCCGCGCCAGCAATCGGTGAGGATCTGCTCGGTGCTTACCACGCCCCCCCCGCTACCGGCGAGATAGGCCAGCACGTCGATCAGCTTCGGCTCGAGCACATGGCGTTCGCCGTCTCGTTCGATGGACCGTTCCGCGGGTCGCACCGTCCAGTCCCCCAGGCTGAAAAAGATCGGGTCCCGCTCGCTGCGCATTGTCCCCATCCTGGTCCCGGCGCACGTCGAGATGCTCGTAAATGCCTGCCGTACCGTGTTTTTTTAAACCGTAAGAAAGCCGGAAGGACGGGCGCGCAGCGCCGCGCCAGGGTGCGTCCACCTTTCGCCTTCGGGAGTTTCCCCATGCATGGTTCCATCCCCGCCCACGGCCATGCCGGCCGCATTCTGTCACAGCCCCACCGAGCGCGTGTCGGCGCTGGTTCACGCTATGCCAGCGAGGTGAGGGCATGACGCCGGTCAGCGTGCTACTGGGCGACGAACAGGCGGTATTGCGCGAGGGCGTGGCCGCACTGCTGCTCGGCACCCACCGTTTCGACGTGGTGGGCGGCACCGGAGATGGCCGCGAACTGGTGCGCATGGCCTTGCGCCTGCAGCCGAGGTTGCTGATCTTCGACTGCGCGATGCGCGGGCTCAGTGGCCTGGAAGCGGCGCGGCGGCTCGGTCCGCGCTGTCCGGAAACGCGCATGCTCTGCCTGTCCGCCTACGACGACTCGCGTTGGGTACGTGCCGCCATCGATGCCGGCGCGCATGGTTACGTCCTCAAGCGCGACGGGTACGGCGTGCTCTCCGAAGGCATCGAGGCCGTACTGAAGGCGAGGTATTTCGTCAGCCCGGACATCGGCCACGTCCTGGTGGATGGCCTGAGGCGACGGGCAGGCGCGTCCGCCATGGGCATGGGTGCCGCCCTGAGTACGCGAGAGCGCGAAGTCACGCAGTTGTTCGCCGAGGGTCTCTCCACGCGTCAGATCGCCGAACGCCTGCATGTGAGCGTGAAGACGGTGGGCACGCATCGCGAACACATCATGAGCAAGCTCGGGTTGCAGGGCATCGCCCAGCTGACCCGCTACGCGTTGCGCGAGGGACTCACCGTACTCGAACCCGGCATGCCCGATCAGGATGGGTGACGGGCGCGATCAGGGTTTTGCCGATCCATCGCGATCGCCCGTGACGGGATAGTGAACCCACACCGGCGCCTGTCGCGTCACCTTGGGAGACCACGGCCATGGCCGACTTCAATCACTTCTTTCCGACCCTGCTCCGCCATGAAGGGGGATTCGTCAACGATCCGGCCGACCCGGGTGGCGCCACCAACAAGGGGGTGACCCTGGGCACGTTCCGGCTCTACGCGAAATCCTTGCTCGGCGTCGAACCGACGCTGGACAACCTTCGCGCGCTCACGGACGAGCAGGCCGGCAAGATCTACAAGAAGCAGTACTGGGACGCGATCGGCGGCGACGCGATCCGCAACCAATCGCTCGCGGACATCGTGTTCGACTTCCAGGTCAACGCAGGTAACCGTTCCGCCAGGCTGCTGCAGACGGTGTTGAATCAGTTGGGCGCCGCGCCGCCGCTGGCCGTGGACGGTGTGGTGGGCAAGGGCACGATCGTCGCCGTGAACACGGCGCGTTCTGCCGACGTGTTCAACCGCTTCAAGCAGGGCCGAAAGGATTACTACACCCAACTGGCGGCGCAGAAACCGAGCCTGGCCAAGTTCCTCAAGGGCTGGCTCAATCGCGTGGAGTCGTTCACCTACGCCCCCGATCCGCAGGAGGCCTGACCGGTGGCCACGACGTCCCTCAACGACCTCATCGAGGCACTCGCCGGCGCGGTGACCGACGCGCAGGATCGCATCGAACAGCACCAGATGGCGCACCTGTCGGATTACTTCGACGAGGACAACCGCCCGAAGAGCGTCGTCATCCGCATGCCGTCGATCCAGCACGGTGCCGACGAAGGTGACGAGGACCTCTATCGCGCGCCGATCCTGCCGCTGGTATCGACCAACGTGCTGCGCATCAAGGACGTGGAGATCCGCTTCGACGCCGATCTGGGCAGCCTGATCGACCCGGGCGAACCGTTGCCCGACGAACCCGCCGATGCGCCACCGCCCGACCCGACCCATGGCTGGCGCGTCAAGCCGCGCCCCGCCAAGCCCTATGTGCGCGTGGACACGTCGCTGGGCGCGAAGGAAAGCCGCGGTGGCGCGGTGCACGTCGTGTTGCGCGTGGAGGGCAGCGAGCCCACCGACGGCGCGGCACGCCTGATGAACCATCTCGCCCAGACCCAGGGCGTGTTCAAGACGTTCAAACCCGGCGACTGATCGGTACGCCGTTTCGAACCGTGGCGGCATTCCGCCCGCCGCGCCATGTCACGTAAAGGAGTCACACCATGGCTGACGAACTCGTCAACATGTCCAGTCAGTTCAAGGGCCTGCCGATGGCGGACCTCATCGGTTCGCCGCTGAGCGCCGCCTGCGAGGCGCAGGTCAAGCTCGCCCAGGCCACCGCCGATTTCATCAAGGTGATCGGCTTCATGCCGCCGGCCGCCAACGACCCCACCGGCGTCGGCGCGACCCGCACCGCCCAGTTCCGCTTCAAGCGTCCTGTCGATGATCCGACCGGCGCCGGCATCGCCGAGGAAGAAGTCGAACTCGAGGTGCCGCTGCTCGCTATCGTGAAGGTGCCCAACCTGAGCATCACCAACGTCGACATCACCTTCGACATGGAAGTGAAGTCGTCGTTCTCGCAGAAGGAGTCCGAGGACAAGAAAGGCGAGTTCTCCGCCGACATGTCGATCGGCTGGGGCGTGTTTTCCGCCAAGGTGCACGTGGCCGGTTCGGTCGCGACGCATAAGGAAAACACGCGCAGCTCGGATAACTCGGCCAAGTACCACGTGGCCGTGCACGCCGAAGACAAGGGCATGCCCGAAGGCCTGGCACGCGTGATGGACATCCTGCAGACCGCTTGCGCTCCGCGCAAGGTGGGTGCGCCGGTACCGGTCACCGACACCCCCGCGGCTGCGCCCGCGGCGGCCACGCCGTAATTCGACGCGTCATGTGTCGCGACGTCCGGTGGACGTCGCGATCTTCATCCGGAGCCCGCGATGTTCGACCTGAGCGAAGTCAAGTATTGCAAGCGTATCGTCGTCGGCAACGACAATCCCAACCAGATGGCCTCGCCGGAGAAGGTCGCCGAGGCGCAGGAGCTGCTCAACCGCTGCCTCAGCGAGCCGCCGAAAGGGTGCATCATGGGGATCGAAAAGAGTTTTAAGGTGTTGCAGATCGGCGAACACCAGGTCGTGCTGCAATGGTTGTGCTACCACGTGGGGTTTCCGCGCAAGCCGGCCTGGATCAAGGACTAGGAGCACGCCATGGCTGCCTGCGGACTCGATGTCCTTCTCTTTGCCCTCGGCCATGCGGTGGAGGCCGCGAACGAGTCGCTACGTGCGCGACGCGAGGCGATCCGTGCGGGTGACCTGGCCCAGGGGCGCGGGCTACGCGTCGACGTGCCGCGCGATCCGTCGCCGGATGCGCCGCTGGAGTCCGTGGTGATTCCGCTGGCGATGTTCCGCGACCGGGGGCAGCCCCACGTCTCGATGATGTCGCTGGAATTCGACTGTCGCCTTCGCCTGCGTCGCATGCGCCATGGCGAGACACGGCAGCTCGTCGTCGAACTCGGCGGACGCCGCCGTCGCTGGTTCGCGCGCGATCGCCCGCACCGACTGCGCATCACCTATCGCGCGGTGGATGCCTGGCGGCCCCGCGTGGAACTCGACGGCCGTCTCGTCGCCTTTCCGTCCCTGGCGGGAGACCGATCGTGGAACGCCTGACCGAATTGCACGTGCCACCCGAATGGGAGGCGGCCCTGACCGCCTGTCTCGACGAACCGTTGCCTGCGCCATCGGGCCTGTCCCCATGGTTCGTGACCATCGTCATCCTGTGCCTTGCCGCGGCGTTCGCGGTCGGCATCTTCCTGCTGTATCCATGAAGGAAACCGTTATGAATCCACTGAACACGTCCCTGTGCCGTCTCGCCGTCCTTGCCCTTGTCGCCGCCTCCTCCGTGGCAAGTGCGCAGGAGATCACCAAGGACACCCTGCCCACCGGCGTATGGGTCGGTGTCCTGCGATCGGACAACGTGAACGTCGCGGTGCAGGTGAAGTTCGACGCCAGGTCGGCGCTCGTGCATTTCGATCCGCCGATCGCGTGCAACCTGGGCGCGAAGTTCCAGCAGGTGCAGGCCGATGGGGCGATTTATGCCTTTGCATCGGCGAGCAACGGCGGCAAGCTGTGCGATAACCTCGCCGGCTCGGGCGTGATGAGCATCGTGCGCGCCTCGCCGACGTCGCTGCGGCTGTCGTTCGATGAGAAGTCTTACAACGGCCAGCCGCGCGTGCGTACATGGCGCGCGGAGCTGGAACCCAACGTGCCATGACCGGAGCACGAGCGATGAACTCCATGGATCCCGTGTTGTTTACCCGGTTCTGGTTGCTATTGGCTGCCGTGGGCGGCGCGATACTGCCCGTGGCGATGAACGACGAGCCCTCTCGCAAGCGCGCCATCGTGCAGGTGGTGTGCGGTGCGTTGATGGCCATTTTCCTCGCTCCCGCGCTGGAGCGGCGCTTCATGGCCGACTCCGCGGCCGAGGTGCAGGCCGGCGTGTCGTTCCTGATCGGCTTTTTCGGGCTCAAGCTCGCCAGCCTGGCGCAGCGACTGATTGACACGCGCGGTGAATCCATCGCCAACCGCGTCATCGACCGTATCGCGGGGGGCGAAGGCAAATGACGTCCGACATGACGATGGCGATCAATCTCGTCTGCAACCTTCTCATGGCGCTGTGCGGCATGTGGTTGCTCACCGAGCGGAGCATGTCCCGCGTGGTGCGGATCTATTGCGCCCTCATCGCGTGCGGCGGGGCGGTCAACGCGGCGGGCATGCTCGCCGCGCTGACCGACTTTCGCGACTTCAGCTACGGTTACGTCTGGCCTGGCGAGGTGGTGGTCAACATCGGTGCCACCGCGATGATGCTGCGCTGGACGTGGCGTGCACGGCGGCGGCGAAAAGGGCTTGCGATCGACGCCCAGCCGGCCGCCTAAGCCCTCGTTGCCCTTGCCTGGGTCGCTGGACAAGGGCAATGATCGCTAGCGGTAGGAGTAACGATTCGATCCTGGAGCTTGTGCAGGCGGGAGTCGGCGAGGTGCCTTCGTGGGGTCGTGCGCTCGCTTGCCTTTCGTCACGTGGCTGGCCTGTGCTGGGCGTAGCGGTCCTTAGGCAGGCGTGGCATCGCGATTCCAAGAAAATCGCGCTTCCCCACCGCGCGCGACACGAAAGGCAGTCACGACAGGCGAAGGCTGTGAAACGGCATTTCGCTGACCAAGGCGTCCTTGGCGCCTGAGCTGGGGCTGGGCAGGGATCGCCGCAATGATCGCGTGATGGCCGACATCATCCTGCTCTGCGCTCTTTTCGCCTTGTGCCTTTTCGCAGTTCGCGGCCGCGCAACCGGCGGCCAGCCGTCACATGGGTATCCGGTCGGGCTCCCAGTGAAACACTGTTTTATAGGTGTTTTTCTGAGAGGCCTGTTCGGTCTCAGGTCATGACATACGTCGAAGATAAGCTGTCACCTCACAACGACGGATACCTCGCCGCTTCCGTTGCCGGTGCTTTCCACGCGCTTCACGAAGACACATGCGCGTAATCGGCATCACGCCATAAACTGCGGCGTGGTTGGAGGAAAGTGCATCTTCCAGGTGTCGTAGCCACACCTGGTCCCTAGGGTCGGCAGCCGTTGCCGACTTCCCCTCATCCAGGAGACCCCTTCCATGCGCATTCGTCCCCTCCTTCTCGCTACGGCGCTCGTCGTGATGCCGGTCGCCGCCGGCGCCCAGCAGGCCATCACCGGTCTCGGTCAGTCCTGGCCCAATAGCACCGACGTCAGCTCGAGCCCCAACTATCACGTCTACGTGTTCCAACGCGGCAACACCCGCTATGTCCAGGTGAACGACGCGAACGGCAACGTGCGTGGCGCCTTCGCGCGCACGCCGTATAGCATCATCGGTCTGCCGGTTGGCGCCGATGCAGCGAATCTCGCTACCCAGGACGAGCCCCTTCCGCCCGCCACAAATACGTCGTCCGAAAAGGTCTATGAGGACAGCGGCATCAAGGTTTTCGTTTCACCTCAGCCGAGCGGGGCTTACCGCGTGATGGCCGTATCCGGCGACTGTAAGGGTGATCCCCAGGAGTGCACCACGCACAGTCCGTAAGCATCCGAGTGCAACGGCAGACCGGTCAGCTTGCCTGACCGGTCTGTTGAGGTTTGGACGCCTTGCATTCGGATGCGTGGCGTCTCGCGCTTCGGGCGCCAAGCATCAGCGCGCCGGACAGGACCATCGCTAAAACAACCTGGGCCTGGATCATGGCCGGATCGCGTAGGGTGGTCGCTGTGGCGGCCTGGAACGAGCTGGCGAGCAGTCCACCGATGGCCGCACCATGCCATTCGAATCGCCATGCCAGAACGATCACGGGAATTGCCATACCAATGCGGAAGTACGGGAGCGCATCGCCGCCCACGAACGATGCACCGATAAGAAGCGTGATCAGCACAGGCAGTTCGATTCGCAGGACCTCACGCAGTAGCGGGCTGCGTATGACGTGGTTAAACGTGATCTCACCAGCGATGCGGCTCATCCGCTGGTGCACCGCGAGAATCGACGGTGCGATGGAGAGTGATCCTAAGAAGTATCCGAGAACCCAGACCAGCACCGTTTGAAGCGTGATCGGGGGGCTTGGCGAGCCGTCGGGCATCGTCAACACGGACAGCGCGGTGCAGTTGATCGCCGTGGATATACCGGCGCAAAGCAACGAGGCGACCAGGATGAGGCTCATGTTGATCTGGCCATCGGGGCGAAGCAGTTCCATCCTTCGCTTGAGGGCTGCGACTATGGGCATCGCCAGGGCAATGGGCGGAATGGCCATCAGTGCTGCCCATGCTGCGCCGAACATGGCGCTATGCATCAGTGCAAACTCGGCCAGAGGCAACATTTCGCCGACGGCGAGTGCCGGCCAGAACTTGCGTGGAACGAGCAGCAGGCACGCTACACGCAGGCCGGCGGGAAGAACCCAGTGAGAAAACGAGAAGTATTTCGTCACCTCATAGCAAGCCGCGTACGCGGCCGCCACGGCGAGGTGGCGTCCCCAGATGGACGGATCCTTGAGTTTTGCGATCACGTGGCGCTCTCGTCCTGAACAGCGGTCCAAACAGGGGTGACCGTCGAGATGCCTCGCCGGCCGGCCGACTGCGCCGGCGGAAGCGGGGGAGGCCCGGGTTCGACGACGCCTATAGTCTGAAGGTTCATCGGCCTCCCTGCCATCGGACTGTAGGGCGTCGGTTCAACCTTTGCCGAATCGGCGCCGGGGTCGGAGGTGCCTTTCGCGTCGCCGAAGCCGCCGAAGGGCGCCGGTGGCCGCCGATAAGGCGCGAAACAGGGGGGGGCTTCTTCCGGTCGGGAGCCGCGGCCGGGGGGGCGGTGGCGCCGACGCCGGGGTGGCCGGGCCGATGCGGACCGCCGGGCGACGCACTTGTGGTGGGTGGCGATCCTGGAGTATCTCATCGCCAGGGAGTCGGCCAGCGCCGGTTCGACCGAGGGCCGCCCAAAGGGCCGTTCGGTTGTCGCGGCCCTGCCGCCCGTGCCAACGACCCACGCCATCTCGGCATCACCCCCCGCTACGGAGAGTCCACCATGTCTACCGCTACCCAGAGCGTCGCCACCGCTGCCGCCGTGTTCGCCGTGTCCGTCGCGGCCGTCGCCGTTCCCGCGCAGGCCGCCCCGGCGAGTGGCGGCAAGACCGTCGCGTGCTACGGCATCAACACCTGCAAGGGCACGTCCGACTGCAAGTCGGGCAATCACGGCTGCAAAGGGCAGAACGACTGCAAGGGCCAGGGCTTCAAGTCGGTGAGCGTGAAAGAATGCACCGCCCAGGGCGGCAGCACGACGCCGCCGGCGAAGTGACCGGTCGACCCGGCTGCCCCTGCCGGGTGGCCGGGTGGGCTCCCTGACCATGTCCTGCGCTTCTCCGCTCCCGCGCTTCGACGGCTTCGGCGTGGGCCTGCGTGTCCCGCATTACCCGGATTTCCTCGAGGGGCATCCGCCGGTCGATTTCGTCGAGGTGATCTCCGAAAACTTCATGGTCGACGGCGGCCGCCCACTGGACGTGCTGGCGCGCGTGCGTGAGCGTTATCCGGTCGCCCTGCACGGGGTGTCGATGAACATCGGCGGGGGCGATGGCGTGGATCGCGACTACCTGCGCCGGCTGCATCGCCTGGCGACGGCGATCCAGCCGCTGTGGGTGTCCGATCACCTGTGCTGGACCGCGGTCGACGGCTTCCAGTCGCACGACCTCCTGCCGCTGCCGTATACCCGCGAGGCGCTCGACGTCGTTGCGGACAACGTCGGGCAGGCGCAGGACATCCTCCAACGCCCGCTCGTGCTCGAGAACCCCTCCACCTACGTCGCCTTTGCGGAGGCGGACATGGACGAAGCCGAGTTTCTCGATCGGCTCTGCGCACGCACCGGCTGCCACTTGCTGCTCGACGTGAACAACCTCTACGTCAGTGCCGCCAACCATGGCCTCGACCCCACCGAAGGACTGGGGCGCCTTCCGCTCCACCATGTGCGGCAGGTGCACCTCGCCGGCCACAGCGTCGGTCGCGACAGGTTGGTGGACACGCACGACGCGCCCGTCGCCGATCCGGTCTGGGCGCTGTACGCACGCGTCATGGAGCGGTTGGGCGAGGTCGCGGTGATGATCGAGCGGGACGACAACCTGCCGCCCCTGCCCGAGTTGCTCGACGAAGTGGCCCGGGCGCGGGACATCGCCGCGTCCGTCAGGCGGCGCGCGGCGTGAACCTGCGCGACCGGCAGAGGGCTTTCGCCGCCGCGCTCGTGGGTGGCTTCGTGCCGGCTGGCGTCGATCCACGGGGCATGGCCGTGTACGCCCACAACTATCGGTCGCAGCTGGTGGCGGCGCTGCGCGAGACCTACGAAAAGACGCTTCTCTGGCTCGGCGAGACGGCATTCGATGCGCTCGCGGCAGCTTACGTCGACAGCCATCCCCCGGTGTCGTGGACACTCGACGCGTATGGCGAGGCCTTCATCGCGCACCTGGACGACGCCTATCCCGCGGATGTCGAGGTGGCCGAGATCGCCTGGCTCGACTGGCACCTGCGCCGGGCCTTCAGCGGGCCGGATGCCCGGGCCATCGGGGTGGCTGAGCTGGAGGCCGACGACTGGGATCGCGTGGAGTTCGACTTCGTGCCGACGCTCCGGTATTGCCGGGTGCGCAGCAACGCGGCGGCGATCTGGCGCGCCTTGGGCGACGGGCAGCCTCCGCCGGTGCCACAGGGCGTGGAGGCGGGTGTCGGCTTGCGCGTCTGGCGGGAGGGTCTCTCGCCGCGCTTCGCCAGCATGACCGCCGATGAGACCGCGTGCCTCGACCTCGCCCTGGCCGGGGCGAGCTTCGGCGAGGTCTGCACCTGGCTCGGCCAGCGCTACGACGCCGAACAGGCGGCCCGGATCGCGGGCGGTTGCCTCGGCGCGTGGACGGCGGAAGGCATGGTGAGGGCCCTCCGCTAGCGCGTAGCCCCTGTCAGGCTCGTTCAATCCGGGCGGCATAACATCCAGGCTTCGCGTAATGGGCGTGCAAGTAGGCCACGCTGCGGTTTCCGAGCAAGCGCCCGATCAGCCCTTCGATGCCGGGTCCCTCCACGAGGTCGGCGTCGACCATGTCGCCATGGGCGTCGAACGCGCGAAGCGAGAGCACGCGACGGCGTAGCGCGTCCGGCACGGTATCGATGCCGTCGTAGCGTCGCCCGGCGTATTCGCGCACGAAGATGGCATGGCTGGCGCGGTACGGCGTGTCGGCGGGCTGATGCACGTGGTTGAGCAGGAGCACCGTCTCCCCCGGCGCCGCGTCACGCACTTCGACACGGTCGGGGAAACCCGGCGACGCGTCGACGACGAGGCGCCGGACGCCGCGCCGTGCCAGTTCGTCGGACGGCAGGCCGTAGAGCGGCATGAAGGGCGAGGGGTCCAGACCGAGGATGCGAAAGGCCATGAGGATGCCGGTGGCGGAAGGTGCGCCATGCTGTCCCGTCCGGCGAAACGTCGCCATCCGGTTCGTGCGGCCCACGTCGCGCGTGCGCCCGCTAGACTTCGCGCATGACCGATGACGCACACCTTACCCACGGGCTCGCGGGCGACGAACTCGCGCCCGATTGGCCGCCGCTGACGCTGCACGAGGTCGTGGAGGTGCTTGAGCGCGTGCCGGACGCGGGCCAGGCGGTCTCGCTGGCCTGGCGTAGCCCGCGTCCCCTGTCGGCGGCGGCGCTGGTCGATACCGCGCAGGGGCGGGTCTTCGTCAAGCGCCATCACCATAGCGTGCGCTCCCCGGCGCAACTGGCCGAAGAGCATCGGCTGGCGTCGCATGCGCGGGCCCGCGGCGTGCCCGTGCCCGATCTCCTGCGTGACGCGTCGGGCGCCTCGGTGTTCGTGCGCGGCGACTGGGTGTATGAGGTGCAGGCGCCGGCCCGGGGCGTGGATGCCTATCGCGATGCGTACTCATGGGCGCCAGCCGGCGGCGTGAGGCATGCCTACGCGGCCGGGGCGATGCTGGCCGACTGGCACGCCGCGACCGCGGACTACGAGGCCCCGCAGCGCACGACGCATATCCTCGTGGCGCGGGCGGAGATTCTCTCGGCCGACGATCCGGTCGCGGCCGTGGCGGCCGGATGGGCGGGGCGTCCCCATCTTCGCGCTTATCTGGAGGCGCGCGACTGGCGCCGTGAACTGAGCGACGCCCTGGCACCCTGGCAAAGCCGCTCGTTCACCACGCACCCGGCTTGCTGGACGCACGGCGACTGGCACGTGTCCAACCTCTACTGGAGCGACCGTTCGCAAGCGGCTCGTATCACGGGCGTGCTCGACCTGGGTCTGGCCGCGCGCACGTTCGCCGTGTTCGACCTCGCCACCGCAATCGAGCGCAACGCCATCGCCTGGCTCGATGTCGCGCGGGGCGACATCGCGCGGGTAGACCTAGCCCACGCACTGATCGACGGCTATCGCTCGCGGCGCGACCTGAGCGCGGCCGACATGCGGGGCCTGGTCGACCTGTTGCCGCTGGTGCACGTGGATTTCGCCCTCTCGGAGGTCGAGTATTTCGAAGGCATCACGCGGCGCCGGGATCACGCCGACGTGGCGTGGTACACCTTCCTGCTTGGCCACGCGCGGTGGTTCGCCGAGCCGCCGGGGCGCGCGTTCCTGGATGCGCTTGGACACGTGGCCTGACGATTCGTGTTTCAATAGGCGTTCTGAAGCGGGGGTGCCCGGCGTTCGCCGGGCTGAGAGAGTCCCTTGGAACCTGATCCGGTTGATACCGGCGTAGGGAGCTTGCAGAGCCGCGGATGCCGTTTGCCGGCACGTGGCTCGCCGTCGCTTCGTCCGCTGCCACGAAGACGACGATGACCCTCACCCGCACGCCCCTCGCCCTCGCCCTGCTTTCCCTCGCGCCGCTGGCGCACGCCGATGACGCCACCCCGCCGCAGACGCGCACGCTGCCCGGCATCGACGTGCATGCCACCACCGCCCGGGGCTATCAGGCGGCGGATTCGCAGCTGGATACGTTCGGCAGCTTCGGCAGCGCGCCGCTGCACGATACGCCCGCCGCCATCACCGTCATCACGCGTGCGCAGATCGACGATCGCCAGCCGAGGTCGTTGAGCGAGCTCGTGCGTGGCGACGCGGCGATCAATGACAACTACGCGCCGGCGGGCTACTACCAGGACATTTCGATCCGTGGCTTTCCGCTGGATCTGGCTACCGGCTTCCGCTTCAACGGCATGCTCATGTCCGCCGAGCAGACGCTCGCCCTGGAAGGCAAGGAGCGGGTCGAGGTGCTCAAGGGCCTGGGTGGCCTGGAAGCCGGCGTGGTCGAGCCCGGTGGCCTGGTCAATTACGTGAGCAAGCGCGCGGCCGACGTGCACACGGTGACCGCCGGTACCGACTCGCACGGGTCCACCTACGAGGCGCTGGACGTGGGCACGTGGTTCACGCATGCCTTCGGCATGCGCGTGAACGCGGCGAACGAGAAGACGCACTCGTGGATCGACCATGTCGACGGCCGGCGCAGTTTCGTCTCGGTGGCGGCCGACTGGAAAATCAACGACGACGCCACGCTGCTGCTGGATACCGACTACCAGACCAGCGCGCAGCGCTCGGCGTCCGGTTACCAACTGCTGGGAGGCACGACGATTCCGGCGCATGCCAGCCGCACGCAGTTGCTCGGCTACCAGCCGTGGCAGCGGCCCGTAGGCATCCATGCGAGCAACACCTCGTTGCGCTTCAACTACCGGTTCAGCGACACGTGGAACGCCCAGGTCTCCGCCGGCCACAGCCACACGGTGATCAACGACAACGTGGCCTTCGCCTATGGCTGCGCCTACGCGGCGGCGTGCGCCGATGGGTCGCCGGGTTATTTCTTCGCGCCCAACGGCGACTACGACGTCTACGATTTCCGCAGTCCCGACGACACGCGGCAGAATGACGAAGTGCGCGCGGTGCTCACCGGCAGCTTCGCCACCGGCACCGTCGACCATGAACTCAACCTCGGCGCCACCGCGTTCCGTCGCACGATGGACCAGCGCCCCTACGTCTACGACTACGTGGGCACGGCCAATATCGACGAACGCGAGCCGCCCGTGTTCGCGCCCTCGCCCAACGAGCCCGGTCCGCTCGCGCGCACGCTGACGAGCTGGCAGCGCACGCTGTTCGCGATCGACCGGATTCACCTGGGCGAGGCCTGGCAGGTGCTGGCCGGTGCGCGCCTGGTGCGCCTGGACGAAACCGCCTACGACACGACCGGCACCGCCGAACGGCACACCCGCCTTGTCCGGACGCTGCCGCAGGCGGCGGTGCTATGGCAGCCGGTGAGCGCGCTGACCACGTATGTCAGCTACGGCGAAGGGCTGGCGCTGGGACGGCAGGCGCCGTACTGGACGAGCAATGGCGGCGCGACCCTCGCCCCGCTGCATTCGCGGCAGGTGGAAGCCGGCGCGAAGTACGCGCTCAGCGACGCGCTCGATCTTCAGGCGGCGGTCTATCGCATCCGCCAGCCGTATCAGTTCGCCGCCCCGGACGCGAGCGCCGCCGGCTTTACCTTCGTGCAGAAAGGCGAAGAGGTGCATACGGGCGTAGAGCTGAACCTCGCCGGCCAGGTCACCGATCGGCTGCGCCTGACGGCCAGCGCCAACGCCATCCGCGCCCGGGCCGAGCAGACGGGCGTCGCCGCGTACGAAGGCCACCAGGTGATCAACGTGCCGCGCTGGCACACGGCAGTGTATGCCGACTACAGCCTGCCGTTCGCGCCCGGTCTCGCGCTGCTCGGGGGGTGGCGTTACGTTGGCAGCAATGTCGCGACGCCGGACGGCCGCGTCAGCGTGCCGGCCTACCACGTGTTCGACGCGGGCCTGCGTTACGCCATGACGGCCGGCGGCCACGCGCTGACGTGGCGCCTCAACGTCGACAACGTGTTCGATCGGTTCTACTGGCGCGACACGGGCAGCTCCGGGGGCGATCGCTATCTCTTCCCCGGCATGCCGCGCCTGGCGCGCCTTTCGGTGACCTATGAGCTTTGAGCTGTCGCCCTTCGAGGTCGGCGCGGCGTTGGTCAGTGCCGCCGGCGTATGGCTGACGGCTCGGCGCAGCCCGTGGTGCTGGCCCGTGGGGCTGGTGTCCGTGATCGCGTACGCGTGGATCTTCGTCGAGGCGAAACTCTATTCGGACACGCTGCTGCAGGGCGTGTTCGCCGTATTGATCCTCTACGGCTGGCAACGCTGGATGCGGCACCTCGACGGTGACGGCCATGTGCGCGTGGCCGCCCTGGATCCACGCCGCGCCGCGTTGCACCTGGTGGTGGGCACCGTGGCGGCGCTGGCGTTGGGTTATGGCATGCATCGCTGGACCGACGCATCGCTGCCCTGGCTCGACGCCGCGCTCACTGCGTTCAGCCTCGTGGCGCAGTGGTGGCAGGCGCGGCGCCACGCGGCGGCGTGGTGGCTCTGGATCGCGGTCGACGTGATCTACGTCGGCGAATACGTCTACAAGGCGCTGCCGGTGACGGCGGTGTTGTATGCAGCGTTCGTGGGGTTGGCGGCGATGGGATGGCAGGCCTGGCGGCGTGAGTACGCACGGGAGCAGGGCGTGGCCCAGCGCGCCTGACGGATCGCTTCGGCGACTGCCCATGGCCCCGATTTTTCAGAATGCTTCCATAGGCGGCAGGGTCTTTCCACCGCATTATGTGCAGGTCGACGCGGTCCGGATGCCTGGTGTCCAGGACTGGAGACGTTCAGGGCTTCGGCATCGCACGACAGCGGCGGGGACGTGGGACGCGTCCCCGCCGCTTCTGCGTGTCGGTTATTGCTTGGGGGCGGCGCCCCAGTCGCTCGCCTGAAACGACAGGTGCAACACGGTGCGCGTGTCGTCCTGCAGCGGGGGGTGGTATTCGAGCGAGGTGCAGCCGGTCGCAAGCTGGCGTTTCGCTGCGAGGGCCAGGGTCTTTTCCATCGCGGGGCCGTACGCGGGCAATCCCGCTTTACCCGTGGGCAGCATCACGTGGAAGCCGTCCGCGCTGACGCCGTCGGCCATGTCCGGCGGTGGCGACTGCCCCGACGCGAGCACGGATATATCCATCTTCTTGCCGCAGCCACCCTCGCTCACCACGTCCACCCCGTCGAGCAGGTTGCGCACGAAGCGATCGGCGTTGTCATTGAGCGAATCGACCGCGCCCACGGGGGTGGTGAGGCGGATCTTCGTAAAGTAGAGCTTGCGGTAGAAGAGATACGTGCGCGAGGTGAGCATGTCCTGCTGCGCGTCGAACACGAGCGGCAGGAAGCGCCCTTCCAGCGTCTTGCCGTTTGCGAGGCGGGCGACGTACGGCGAGGTGTCGCCCCACCAGACGTTGCGGTAGATCTCCTGCCGCTCGGCGAAGGCCACCGACTCGCGAAAATCCTCGGCGGCCCTCTTGAGCATGTCCGTGGGCGCGCCATCCCCGGCGGGATAGATGAAGACGTCGGCGGCGATCCATTCGGCGTGGTCGATGCGATAGCGCAGCGACACGCCCGCGGCGATATCGCCCTCGTCGGCGTAATTCTTCACCGCGACCAGGGTCGCGTTACCCAGGTGCTTGGGCGCGATGATCCAGGTGTCGTCGATCACGCCGCGGTGGGCCTGCAGGCCGGGCAGCACGGGCGTCGCATCCGGCGCCTCTTGCGCGCCGACCGGCGTGGCCAGGCCCAGGGCCACCACCAGGGGGATCCGCTTCCACCGCCACATCGTCGACACAATCCCAGAAAAAGTAATGATCCCCACCCGCAAACTATAGCCGCGCATCCGCGTCAACGGGAGCGTTTGCCGCTACGCAGGCGCCGTCGCAGGTAGGCCAGGGCCAGTGCCTCGAGCTTGCGGGTGAAGCGTGGGTCGGTCGGCGGTACGCAGCGGGCCAGTTCACCGTCCAGCCAGCCGGTGAACACCTCCGGGTGGATGTACGAACGGCGACACACGGCAGGCGTGTTGCCGAGGATGCCGGCCACTTCTTTTACCGCTGCGGCGATCGCGGCGCGGCTCGCACGGTCGCCGCCGGCGTCGGGCAGCGGCGTGGCCGCCATGACGGCGATCGCCTGGACCGTTCCGCCCCACGTGCGGAAATCCTTGGCGGTGAATTCGCCGCCGGTCACCTCGCGCAGGTAATCGTTGACCATGCCCGAGTCGACCGGTTGGCGTTGTCCGTCGTCGTCGACGTACTGGAACAGACGCTGGCCCGGCAGATCCTGCACGCGGCGCACCGCGCGCACCAGACGCCGGTCGTCCAGCACGACGTCGCGCCACTGGCGGCTCTTGCCACGGAAGTGGAACTCGATGCGCGTCTTGCTGACGACCACGTGCCGCGAGCGCAGGGTCGTGAGGCCAAACGAGTTGTTCTCCTTCGCATAGGTATCGTTGCCGACGCGGATCATCGTTTCTTCGAGCAGGCTCACGACCAGCGCCAGCACCTTGTCGCGGGGCAGGCCCGGCAGGCCCAGGTCCTTGCGCAGGCGTCGGCGCAGGCGCGGTAGCGCCTCGGCGAAGGCGAGCATCCGCTCGAACTTGTCCTGGTCGCGGATCGAGCGCCATTCGGGGTGATAGCGGTACTGCTTGCGCCGCCGGGCGTCGCGACCCGTCGCTTGCAGATGGCCCCGGTCCTGCGGGCAGATCCATACCTCGGTGTAGGCTGGCGGCACGGCGAGCGAGCGGATACGGGCGAGGGTCGCCTCATCGGTGATCCGGCGACCGTCGATGCCCACGTAGCTGAAATGGCGCCCCCGCCGACAGCGGGTGATGCCCTTGTCGGTGTCGCACACGTAGACCAGGCCCGCCGCTTTCGCGTGGGCCTGCTCGGTGCTGATCGCCGCGAGGGCTTCGGGGGAGGGCTTCCGGGACATGGCCGGCAGTGTGTGCCGGCCGTCGATCAAGACACGGTGAACGAGTCGTCAGATCACCCGGCAGAACACGGCCTTGAGATAGCGGTTCTCCGGCACGTTGCTGGCCACCGGGTGATCGGGGCCGGCACCGGCCACGTGAAGCAACTGGATCTCCCGGCCGGCGTTGAGCGCCACCCGGCGGAGCATCTCGATGAAGTCGGCTTCGCTCACCAGGCCGGTGCACGAGCAGGTCAGCAGGATGCCGCCCGGCGCGATCACGTCCAGGGCCGTGCGGTTCATCGCGAAATATTTCTTGAGCGCGTTCACTACCTGGTTGCGGTCGCGGGTCAGCTTGGGCGGGTCGAGCACCACCGCGTCCCAGGTGCGACCTTCCGCGATGGCGGCGCGCAGCCACTCGAACACATCGCCCTGCTCGAAATGCGCGTCCACCGCGTTCATGCGTGCGTTGGCCCGGGCCACCTCGAGGATGGCGGCATCGGCGTCGACCCCGGTCGCCTCGCGGGCGCCGGCTTTCATCGCGTGCACGGCGAAACCGCCGGCGTTGCAGCACAGGTCGAGTACGCGGCGATCGCGGGCCAGATGGGCGAAACGCCGTCGGTTATCGCGCTGGTCGGCGAAGAAGCCGGTCTTGTGGCCAAGGCCGGGCGCGGCGTGGAACGCCAGGCCATGCTCGTGCACATCGACCGCGGCGGGCGCGTCGTTGGAGCGCACGTCGAAGGACTCCTGTCGCTGCACGTGCTGTTCGGCGAACCAGTACAGCGAGGCGCCGGGGAAGTGGCGCAGCAGTTCGGCGTGGATCGCTTCGCGGAAGCGCCACATGCCGGCGGCGAAATACTCCACCACCAGGTGGTTCGCGTAGCGATCGACGACGAGACCGGAGAGGCCGTCGCCTTCGCTATGGACCACGCGCCAGGCATCGCTGGCATCGTCCAGGCGTAGCAGGTCGCGGCGCAGTTCGACGGCGCGGGCGATGCGCGCGGCGATCCAGTCGGCATCGACGGTCTCGGCCGGGTCGGTGGTGAGCATGCGCAGGGCCACGCGGGCGTGGCCGTTCCAGAAGCCGCGGCCGACGAAGCGGCCCTTGCTGTCGACCACCTCCACCACGCTGCCGGGCGGGATGCGCTCGGCGGGTTTGACGACCTGGGCCGACCAGACCCAGGGATGACCGGGCGTGCGGTCGGATTTAAGGGTGATGCGGGGGGAAGCGACGTCGTTCATCCGGCCATGATACAGGGCGCGAAACCCCTTGGCCTTTCGTCGGCCGTCAGCGCCCGAAGCGCAGAATCAGCCAGGACACGAGCGCGAGCAGGTTGATGCCCACGTGCGTCGCGGAGGGGCCGCCCAGGGCCAGGAGCCAGCCGTGCTCGGCGATCGCCCAGTCGAAGCCGAGACGCGGCGAGCGCTGCACCGTGATCGACAGGTTGGCGAAGGCGCCCGCGGACAGCGCATAGCTGAAGACCGGCATCGCCAGCAGGGGCGCCTGGAGGCATTGCGCCCAGATCGACATCTGCGTGCCGCGACCGTCGTTGCTCGCCAGCAGCACGCCGGCCACGAGGATGAAACCAAAGAGCAGCACGCCCAGCACGCTGGCGATCGCCTCGAAGCCGGTCATCCGCGAGCCCAGCAGATGGTCGACCTGGCGGACCAGGCCGTAAAGGCCACCGGCGATTTCGAAGACGGCGATGACGCGGGTGAGGAACGAATGCATGCGGTCGTGGTTTCCTGGTGGGACGGCGACGGATTATGGCCGTACGGGGCGCCGCGAGGCTAAAGCGCCTCGGCGGCGTCGTTCAGGTCGGCGATGTGCTGCTCCCACCAGCGCGGTTCGCCAGCGAACGGAAACGCCGCTGGAAAGGCCGGATCATGCCAGCGCTCGGCGATCCAGCCGCCGTATTGCACCTGACGCATCGCGCGCAGCGCGGGCACGAGCGCCCGTTCGGCCGGATCGATATCGCGAAACTGCCCATAGCCCTCGAGCAAGGCATCGAGCATCGCCTCGTCGGCGGCCAGCATCCAGAGATCCTGGACGGCGGGCCCCATGCGCGCGTCGTCGAGATCGACGAAGTGCGGGCCGGCGTCGGTCCACAGCACGTTACCCGGATGACAGTCGCCATGCAGGCGGATGCGCCGCACCGGGCCCACGGCTTCGAGCCGGTTCGCCACCGCGTCGTCCAGCCGGGTGACCGCGTCGCGGTAGGCCCCGGCCAGGTGCACGGGCACCAAGTGGGACGCGAGCGCCGCGCGGGCCGGCCCGTCGATCATTGCCGCGCGGTCGAGCACTGCGCGATGGTGGAACGGTTCGCGAGCGCCGACCGCGTGCATCCGGCCGAGCAGGCGGCCCAGCCATTCGAGCTGGTCGGTCGATTCGAGGGAAGGCGCGCGCCCACCACGGCGCGGATAGATCGCATAGCGGAACCCCTCGTGCCGGAGCAGCGTGTGTCCTTCGAACACCCTCGGCGCGACCACGGGGATTTCCGCCTCGGCCAGTTCGCGGGCGAAGGCGTGTTCTTCGACGATGGCGTCGTCGGTCCAGCGCCCGGGCCGGTAGAACTTGGCGACGATGAAGCCGCCGTCCTCGAGGCCGACCTGGAACACCCGGTTCTCGTAGCTGTTGAGGGTGAGCAGGCGTCCGTCGCTCCACAGCCCCGAGGCCTCCACGGCCGCGAGCACCACGTCGGGCGACAGCGCGGCGTAGGGCGCGGCGCGCGTCACCGGCGCAGGGCCTCTTCCATGCCGCCCGGCGTGGCGATCACGGCCATGGTCAGGCGGGAAAGGCAGACGAGCTTGCCGGCCGCGTCTTCGATGCGGATTTCCCACACCTGGGTGGTGCGGCCCAGATGCGCCGCCTTCGCGGTGCCGGTGACCCGACCGTCGCGCACGCCGCGCAGGTGGTTGGCATTGATGTCCAGGCCCACGGCCAGGTGGGTCGCCGGATCGAGGGTGAGCATCGCCGCCGTGCTGCCGACGGTCTCGGCCAGCACGACCGACGCGCCGCCATGCAGCAGGCCGAACGGCTGGCGCGTGCGCGGGTCGACCGGCATGGTGGCGCGTAGCCAGTCGTCGCCGATGTCGGTGAAGCGGATGTCGAGCGTTTCCATCATCGTGTCCCGGCTCCAGGCGTTGATGTGGGCAAGGTCGGTGGACTGTTTCCAGATGGCCATGGCCGCTCCGTCGGGGTGAACGATCCGCCATTGTCCTACAATGCGCGCGTGCCCACCGTAACCCTGACAACGTCCGGCAAGCGATTCGACGCCGCCGGAGACGAAACCGTGCTGGAAGCCGCCCAACGCGCGGGTATCGCCCTGCCGTACTCCTGCCGTGGCGGCGTGTGCGGCAGCTGCAAGGCCACGCTGGTCGAGGGCCGTTGCGACTACCCGCGCCTTCCGCCCGTGGCGCTCAGCGACGACGCCCAGGCCGATGGCGCCATCCTGCTCTGCCAGGCGGTACCGCGCGGCGACATCGCCATCCGCGCCCGCGAGATCGCCTCGGTCGAAGACATTCCGCACCGTCGGGTGCAGACCGAGGTCGTCGCCCGCCGGGCGCTCGCGCCCGACGTGGTCGGCGTGTGGCTGGTGCCGACGGAGGGCCCGCGCTTGAACTGGCTGGCGGGGCAATACCTCGACGTGGTGCTCGAAGACGGCCGCCATCGGCCCTTCTCGATCGCCGGGGGGCCGGCGGACGACGGCCGGATCGAACTGCACGTGCGTTACGTGCCGGGTGGCGGCTTCACGAGCTGGGTCTACGAATCGCTCAAGGTCGGCGATCGCCTCACCATCGAGGCACCGCTGGGCACGTTCGTGCCGCGCGAGGATTCCGAGCGCCCGATGCTCTTCGTCGCGGGCGGCACGGGTTTCGCGCCCGTGAAGGCCATCGTCGAACACTTCATCGAACTGGGCACCCGTCGCGCCATCCACGTCTATTGGGGCGCGCGCCGGGCGGAAGACTTCTACCTGACCGAACTCATCCGCGCGTGGCAGCGCCGCATGCCGGCCTTGCACTTCACGCCCGTGCTGTCGGACATCGACGCCGCATGGGAGGCCGGCATCCGCGCGGGCCTGGTGCACGAGGCCGTGCTGGAGGACCACCCCGACCTGTCGGGGTTCGACGTCTACATGAGCGGACCGCCGCCGATGATCGACCTGGCACGCGAGCATTTCGCCGCGGCCGGACTGCCGGACGACCGGCTGTATTTCGATTCGTTTGAACTGGCGCCGGACGTGCTGGCGGCGATTCTCCGCGGGCGGGCCGGTATCCACGGCCTGTAAGGCTACGCGTCAGCCGTCCCCGCGCGACGGCGTGCGAAGGGTTTACTTCTTGCCCTTGGCCACGGGCAGCTGCGCGTTCTGCCAGGCGTAGGTGCCGCCGTCGAGCACGAACACGCGGGCGAAGCCCGCCTTGATCAGGCGGTTGGCGGCCTTGCCGACGCCGCGACCGTCCTTGTCGACCAGCACGACGGGAAGCTCTTTCGCCTTGCTGAGGTCTTTCTGGGTTTCCGGGTCGAACTGGCTCATGGCGACGTTTTTCGCGCCGGGGATATGCGCCTTCTCGAAGTCGGCGCTCGCGGACAGGTCGATGATGAGCGGCGTGTCGCGATTGATCAGCTGGGTGAGGCCGGCCGGGGTGAGCATTTTCCATTTGCGGAACAGCGCGCCGACTTCGCCGGCGACGAGCGCGACGAGCAGGATGGCGAACAGCGCGGACAGCGCGAGGTGATTGCCCGCGAATTCGGGCAACTTATGCAGTACGTCGTTCATCGGGTCTTCCGGAGCCGGCGGGGTAAAGCGGCCGATTATATCGGGTTCAGTGCGGCGAGAAGTCCGGCAGGCCGGTCATCAGCCGCCACGTGCCCTTTTCGCGGTCGTAGTGCCAGCGCTGGCGATCGATGATCGAGCGCTCGGCCTGGGTGTTGACGTTCACGACGTTGATCTGCACCACCTGGGTGACCTCGCCTTCGCCGTCCGGCTGGGGTCCGCCGCCTTCGTCGTAGGCCGTGACGCGCAGCTGCTCCAGCCGGCTGCGATCGAGCGAGGTCATCGGGTGGGCTTCGGCGTAAGTCGGATCGACGAAGGCTTGCGCGGTCACGAAATCGCCCCAGCGGATCGCTGACGCGTAGCGCATGAGCGTGGTGTTGAGGGCTTCGTTGCGCTTGTCGGTGGCGCAGCCGGACAGTGCGGCCAGGAGCAGGACGAGGGCGGGCAGGGCTAGGCGGCGCATGGCGTGGTCCGTGGGCGGGTCGCCTGGCATTATGCCCGGCGCTTGGCCACGAAGCGTGCTTCCAGGCTCGCGGCGGGTTTGCCGTCGTCCCCCGGCACCGCGCAGGTCACGTCCACGCGGGCCCGCCCGCGGGCGTCGAGGGTGGCCAGGAACGGCCCCCAGTCGCCGCCGACGCCGAGCCGCGCCTCGGCGCGGAGATCGTCCCAGACCGGCGCCAGGTAGCGCACGGTGGAGTCGGCGACGAAAAGGTCGCAGTCGTAACCCCGGGCCCGCAGCACCGACTCGACCAGGGCCCAGCCGGCCAGGGTCATCAGGCTGGCCAGGCTGCCGCCGAACGCGCAGCCCTTGTCGTTGATGTTCGGCGCCAGCGGCGCGGTCATCGACAGGCAGGCGCCGTCGAAGCCCGCGATGCGCACCTGCATGGCGCGCGCGAGGGGAATGCCGTCGAGGATGAAGCCCTCGAGGGCCTGCGGGGAAGGGGCGGGAGAGGTCATAGGCGGCGAAGTCTACGGGCGCGCGATGCACGTTCGCATCCGTATGGCGCATGCGATGATCGGGCCACCGCACCTTCGGCATGGGTGTCATCGGGCGCATGTACGTATGCTCGAAGGTCACCCACAGGACGTTCCCGTGAGCCGCACGCAGCCCCTTCGCAACGTCACCGTCGTCATCACCCGTCCCGCCGGCACGGCCGGGCCCCTGTCGCGCCGCGTGCGCAAGCTCGGCGGTATCCCGGTGGCGGTGCCGGGCCTGTCGCTGCGGGCCACCGCCGACGCCACGGCCACCCACGCCGCCCTGCGGTCGGCCCTGCGGGGGGACATGCTTGTCTTCACCAGCCCCGCCGCCGTGCGCTTCGCCGCCGACCTGCTGCCGCTGGCGACCCGCGCCACGGTGATCGCCGTCGGCCGGGGCACGGCGCGTGCCCTGAAGATGGTCGATGTCGCCGAGGTCCACTTCCCGGCGAATCGCCAGGACAGCGAAGGCGTGCTTGGGATGCCCGAGATGGCGTCGCTCGGCGGCCGCCGCGTGGCATTGATCGGGGCGCCGGGCGGGCGGGGCGTGCTACGGGAGCAGTTGGCCGCGCGTGGGGCGACGCTCGAAGAGATCCACGTCTACCATCGCGTGGCGCCGCGCATCGACCGTCGCCACATTGATCCCCTGCTCAAGCTCGGCCGCCGTTCGGCCGTGCTGATTTCCAGTGCCGAGGCGCTGGAACACCTGCATCGCGCGCTCATTCCCCCGGCCTGGCGCCGCCTCGTGCAAGCGGTGGCCGTGGTCAGCAGCGACCGCCTGCGTCAGGTCGCCGAAGCGACGGGCTTCGAGCGGGTGACCGTCGCTCGATCGGCGCTGCCCGCCGACCTGCTCGAGGCGGCCGCGGGCATCTCGTTCACCCGCCGTTGAGCGATGTGGTCCGTGCGTTCGCGTATGGCCTGCTAGCATGCCGGCCATGACGACCGAGACCCCACCGACCGATACCGCCCCGGCGACGCCGGCCCCGGCCGCCGACGCCGCTCCCCGCCGCCCCGTCCGGCAGCCCGATCCCGCCCCGCGGGGTGGTGGCGCGGCCCTGGCCCTGAGCATCCTGTTGTCCCTGGGCGCCCTGGGCGCAGCGGGTTACACGGCATGGACCGTCTGGCAGATGCGCGGCGACCTGGGCGCGGCCAACGGGCTGCGCAAGCAGGTCGGCCAGCTGAGCGCCCAGGTGAACGGGCTGAGCGAAGAAAGCGCCACGTTGCGACGGCGCGTGGCCGATGCGGACGGCGTGAACCGGTCGGCGCAGGAGGCGATGTTGGGCGTGTCCGAGCGCACGAAGCATCTCGAAGATGCCGTGGCCAATCTTTCCGAGCGCAGCCTGAGTGGGCACGACGCGATGCTGCTCGACGAAGCCGAGTCGCTGTTGCGCATGGCGAAAGAACGTTTCGCGCTGTTCGGCGACGCGACGGGGGCGCTGGCCGCCTACGATCTGGCCGACACCACGCTGGCCGCGGTCAACGACGGCGAGTTCGCGCCGGTGCGTCGTAGCCTCGCCGCCGAACGCGAGGCCCTGGCCGCCGTCGAGCCCGCATCCCGTGCCAACGACCTCGCCACGCTGGCCGACCTTCGCGCACGCCTTCCCACCCTGCCGCTGCGTAACGCGGACGATCGGCCCGACACCGGCGATCGCACGTTCTGGCAGCGCGCGGGCGACGCCCTGGGCAGCATCGTGACGGTGAGCCACGACGACGGCACGCCACTGGGACTGGCCGACGACCGCATCGCCCGCGAACTCGCCGCGCTCGACGTCGCGCATGCCGAGGCCGCCGTGCTCGCCTACGACGACGCGGGGCGCAAGGCGGCGCTGGAACGCGTGGACCGGAGCATCGACGCGCGTTTCGATCCGTCATCGCCCGCGGTGCGCGATGCGCGGGCGCGTATCGCGGCCTTGCTCGCCAGCAAGGCGTCCGCACCGAAACCGTCGTTGGGCGCGGCGCTCACCGAGCTGCGCAACCTGCGTTCGGTGCACGCGTTGAACGACAAGGCGCCCGCTTCACCCGCGCCCGCGCCCGCGGCGGCCAGCGTGTCGGCGGAGGCCCCGGCGCCGGCGCCGGCGTCCAGCACCGCGCAGGAGACCACGCCATGACGCCGTGGCGCTGGATCGTCGGCCTCATGCTCGTCGCCGTGCTGGCCGCGTTCGGCTGGCACTGGGTCGCGCAGGATCCTGGCTACGTGCTCGTCCACTGGCGTGGCACCAACGTGCAGATGACCCTGGTCACCCTGGTCGTGATGCTGGTCGTCGCGTGGGCGCTCGTCACGGCGCTCGTCGCGCTGATCCGGTGGCCGTTCGGTGCGTTCACCCGCCGTCAGCGTCGGCAAAGCCGCCGTCGTTTCGCCGAGGGCCTGGTCTCCCTGGTGGAGGGCCGGCACGCCGAGGCGGAGCGCGATCTGAACCGTGCGGCGCGTTATCCATCGCTGCGCGGCCCGGCGCTGCTGGCCGCCGCCGAAGCGGCCGAGCGGCACGGTGAGCGTACGCGCGCGCTGGAGACGCTGGACGCCGCCGCCCAGGAAACCCCGCGCGCCGCACGCGTGCTGCGCGCGCGCCTGTTGCGTCGGGGTGATAAGCCTGCCGACGCCGTCACGCTGCTCGCTCCCGAGGCGGGCAGCGCGGCGCTCACCCCGGCGGGATGGGTCGAATTCGCCGAGGCGTCGCTGGACGTGGGTGACGCGCGCGGCGCGATGCGCGCGCTCGAGCCCTTGCAGAAAAGCGGCGAACTTGGCGCGCGTGCCTATGCGGAACTCGAATCCCGCGTGATCGCCGCCTACATCGCCTCGGCGCCGGACGGTGCCTCGCTGGCCAGCCTGTGGTCGCAACTACCGAAGGGCCAGCGGCGTCTGCCGGCCGCCGTGGACGCCTACGCGCGCCACGCGGCGCGGCACGGCCAGACCATGGCCGCGATGGACGAAATCGAAACGGCATTGCGCCGCGAGTGGTCGCCCACCCTGGTGACCGCCTACGGCGCGATGGGTGCCGAGGACATCGAGCAGCGTCTTCGGCGTGCGGAGGCATGGGTCGATACGCACCCCAACGATGCGGCCCTGCTCACCGCGCTCGGTCGCATGTGCGTGCGAGTGAGGTTGTGGGGCAAGGCGCGACCGTATCTCGAACGTGCGCTCGCCATCGCGCCGAGTGCGGACGCCTGGGAAGCGCTCGGCGACGTGTATCTGGGCGAGCAACAACCGGAGCTCGCGCAGCGGTGTTACCGCAACGCGCTGGCGCTCTCGCGCGGCGGCGTGGCAGAGGCGTTGCCGGAGCATCGCGGCCGCCGGATCGATACCCGCGTGACCGCGGTCGAGGAACGCGACCAGCACGGCGTGCCACGGCTTTCGCCCTGACGCGGCGGGCCTTGCACGCGACGGGCGTCGTCGCGCGCAAGGCGCGCGCCTACGGGGTGGGCGCAGGCCAGTAGCGGTTGCGGACACACCACCCGCCGCGCTGCTTTAGCGCGCGTATCTCGTCGCCCGTCAGGCCGTCGTAGGCCTGGGGGCGAGAGAGCTGGTGGTAGAGGTCCATGCACGTGCGCGGCGTGTCGTCGACGGCGTTGCCGTCGACGTACTGAACCACGAGCCTTACGATCTGAAACGCCAGCCAGGCGATAAACCAGAAGCCGTAGCCACGCAGCCGGAACCACTGCCGTGTTTTCTTGACGCGCGGCCGATAGGCGTCGGCGGACGGGGCGCTTTGACGTATCGACCGTTTGCTGGCGTCGGGCAGCGCCTCGAAGGCCTTGCGCCATGACCTGGCCACGTCGTCGTCCAGGTAGAGCCTGATCCATTGCCGGTAGGATGCAAGCAGCGCTTCGATCTCCGGCCAGTGACGCACGACACGGGGCGTGAGCGATGGGGCCTCCGCGATCAGCGCGAGCCAGCGCTTGCGCCGCGAGGTGGCCAGTTGTTGCCAGACCTCCCGCTGTTTGAAGACCTGTTCGATCCACGGGCCGCCGGCCAGCGGCGTGGTCTGGCCGATGTGCTCCCAGTGGAACCGTTCCGCCGCGGCCTCGAACAATGCCGCCCGGTGCGGCAGCGCTTGCGTCGCCAGCAGGTCGATCAGCCGCTCTTCGAATTCCCCGGGCGCGTCGACATAGCGCGTGCGCAGGCAGACCAGCGTGCGATCGAGCGATGCCACGGCGTCGGCCTGGCTTGCGCGACGGACCTCCGTCACGAAGCGGTCCCCCAGTTGCACAGCATCGCGCCGCGCGTCGGCTTCCTGGGCCATCAGCGATGTCGCGGGTGGCGCGTCGTCGGGGCCGGAATCGTCAGCGGCGGCGGGCGGTTCAGGCTCGTCCTCAGCCTGCTCGCACCATGCGCGGGCCGCCTCGTACGCGGCGCGAAGCCGGGCAAACGCGTCCGGATCGGCGCCGGGATCGATGGCCCGCAACGCTTGCGCATAGGCGCGCCGCACCGCGGCCAGGTCGGCGTACGGCGGCAGCCCCAGTTCCCGCAGATGCCAGGGACCCGTGGTGGCCATCAGGTCGCCGGGTCGGGCGCGAAACGCCCGTCTGACTCGATCGCCTTCAGCGCCTCGCGGAACGCATCGGCATCGCGCGCGATGAGGCGCGGATCCTGCGAGGCCAGCACCTGCTCGAAACGCAGGATCATCGCGCCGACGTGATCGCGCATGTCGCCCAGCAACTGTTCGTAGAGGCGTTCGGCACGGGCGAGCAGCGTGCGATTGTCCAGCGTGTCGCGCGGGTGGATCTTGAGCTGCGACAGCGCGGCGAGACGGTCGGCGATCTCGGCCGGTGACAGATGCGAGTCGCCGCTTTCGATCACCAGTCGCTGCACCTGGCCGCTCGCGACCACCGTCGCTTCGACCTCGAGCAAACCGTTCACGTCATAGGTGAAGCGTAGGTCGACCCCGTCGGCGTGGCCGGCGCCTGGCTGCATGGGAACATTCAGCTCACCCAAGAGGATGTTGTCGCGCACCATGCGCGACTCGCCCTGGTAGACGCCCAGGCGCAACGTCTTTTGCTGGGGCGAGAGCGGCACGAATCGTTGCACCCGGCTCACCGGCACCACGGTGTTGCGCTGGATGATCGGTGCATAGAAGCCTTCGGCATGTCCGCCGCTTTCGAGCCGCTGCGCCACGTCGGTGCCGAGCGTGTAAGGACACACGTCGGTCATCACCCGCTCGTTCAGTGCCGCGTCCTTCATCTTCAGGCCCGCCTGCACGGCGGCGCCCAGCGCCACCACTTCGTCGGGATTCAGGCCCACGGCCGGGAAGCGGCCGAACATGCGTGTGGCGAGGGCGCGGACCATCGGCATGCGAGTCGCGCCACCGGCGAGCACGACGTTGTCCAGGTCGGCCGCCCGGATGCGGGCGTCGCGCAGGGCGCGCTCGATCGGGCGCCACAGGCGGTCGAGCAAGGGTTGCGAGAGTTTCTCGAACGCGGCCGCGTCCAGCGTGACGGCGACGGACGCGCCGTTCCAGGAGGCCTCGAGGGTCGCCTCGCCGCGGGCGCCGAGGTCACGCTTGGCGACCTCCGCGCGCGCGGACAGGCGCTGCATGAACAGGGCATCCCGGCGCGCATCCTCGGGCAACCCCTCGGCGAACAGGCGGTCGACGAGCAGGTGGGTGAAGTCCTCGCCACCCAGCATGTTGTCGCCGGCGCTGGCGCGCACTTCCATCACGCCCTCGAACATCTCCAGGATGGACACGTCGAACGTGCCGCCGCCCAGGTCGAATACCAGAAACTGCGTTTCCGCCGTCGCATCGTGCAGACCGTAGGCCAGTGCGGCGGCCGTGGGTTCGTTGAGCAAACGCTCGACCGTCAATCCGGCCAGTTCGCCCGCGATGCGCGTGGCCTTGCGCTGGGCATCCGAAAAATAGGCCGGGACGGTCACGACCGCTTCGGTGACGGCCTCGCCGAGGAAGGCCTCCGCGTCGGCCTTGAGCGAGCGCAGCACCAGCGCGGAGAGTTCTTCGGGCCGGTAGTCCCGGTCACCGAGCCTCACCGTGCGCGCACTGCCCATGTAGCGCTTGAACAACGCGGCGGTACGCTGCGGATGGGTCTGGAGGCGCTCGCGCGCGGCCTCGCCGACGAGTACGCTGCCGTCGTCGTCGATACCCACGCAGGAGGGCGTCAACGCGTGGCCCAGTGCGTTGGGCACCAGGCGCGGCGCGCCGTCTTTCCAGACGGCGACGAGGCTGTGGGTGGTTCCCAGATCGATCCCGATGATCATGTCTTACCCTGGCGGCGGTGTGCGCCGCGCGCAACGGACCATCGCTGGCGAAGGATCACGAGGCTTCCTTCGGGAAGATCGTGATCCGGCCGACGTTGGAGCCCCTTACAACGCGGTCAGGTTCGCGTAAGCGTAAACCAACCACTTGCTGCCTTCACCCTCGAAGTTCACCTGGACCCGCATGTGCGCGCCCGCCCCCTCGGCGCTGACCACGGTGCCCTCGCCGAACTTCGGATGGCTCACGCGCTGGCCCAGGCGCACCGGCAGGGGCTCTTCGATCGACGTACCGGCGAAGCGGTCGGCGTAGGCCGGGCGGGAGACCTGGACGCGCGGACGCAGCTCGTCGATGAGCTCGGGCGGGATCTCGCCGAGGAAGCGCGACGGCCGGGCCAGCATCTCCGTGCCGTGCATGCGCCGCGACTCGGCATGGGAGACGTAGAGCTTCCGGCGCGCACGGGTGATGCCCACGTAGGCCAGGCGGCGTTCCTCTTCGAGACGGTTCTCTTCTTCGGTGGAGCGCTGGCTGGGGAAAAGCCCCTCTTCCATACCCACCAGGAACACGATCGGAAATTCCAGGCCCTTGGCCGAATGCAGTGTCATGAGCTGGACGCAGTCGTCCCAGGCCTCGCCCTGGCCTTCGCCGGCCTCCAGCGCCGCATGGGAGAGGAAGGCCGACAGCTCGTTGAGCCCGGCATCGAGGTCTTCGGGCGTCATCTCGAAGCGGCTGGCGACGTTGACCAACTCGTCGAGGTTTTCCACCCGCGCTTCGCCGTTGCCGCGTTTATCGTTTTCGTAGAAATCGCGCAGGCCCGTATGCACGATGGCATGTTCGATCTGTTCGGCCAGCCCGAGCGCCGCGGGTTCGTCACCGCCGCCATCGTGGCCGCCGAACGTGCGCTGCAGCGTGTCGATGAGACCGATGAAGGCCCTGACGGCGTTCTTCGCGCGACCGGCGAGCGAGCCGGTGGACACCTCGTTGAGCGCGGCCTCCCACATCGAGCTGCTTTCGGTGCGCGCGCGGCGCCGGAGTTCGTCGAGCGTGCGGTCGCCGATGCCGCGGGGCGGCGTGTTGACCGCGCGCTCGAAGGCGGCGTCGTCGTGGCGGTTGGCCGCCAGGCGCAGGTAAGCCAGGGCATCCTTGATTTCGGCGCGCTCGAAGAAGCGCAGGCCGCCGTAGACACGATAGGGCAGGTTGCGCTGGATGAGTTGTTCTTCGAAATTGCGCGACTGCGCGTTCGAACGATAGAGGATGGCGCAGTCGCGCGCGTTGCCGTGTTCGGCGATGTGCTCGCGGATGCGCTCGATGACGAAGCGGGCTTCGTCCTGCTCGTTATAGGCCGCGTACAGCGCGATGCGATCGCCCTCGTCGCCGTCGGTCCACAGCTGCTTGCCGAGGCGACCGCCGTTGCGGGCGATCACCGCGTTGGCGGCGTTGAGGATGGTCGAGGTGGAACGATAGTTCTGCTCCAGGCGGATGGTCTTCGCGCCGGGGAAGTCGTTGAGGAACTGCTGCACGTTCTCCACGCGCGCGCCGCGCCAGCCGTAGATGGCCTGGTCGTCGTCACCCACCACGAACGCCTGGCCGGTGGTGCCGGCCAGCACGCGGATCCACGCGTATTGCAGCGTGTTGGTGTCCTGGAATTCGTCGATCAGCAGGTAGCGCCAGCGATCCTGGTAATGGCGCAGCACCTGCGGGTCCTTCAGCCACAACTCGTGGGCGCGCAGCAGCAGCTCGGCGAAGTCGACGAGCCCGGCTCGCTGGCATTGCTGCTCATAGGCCTTGTAGATCTCCACGAAGGTGCGCGTCACCGGATGGTCGCGGTGTTCGATGCCGTCCGGACGCTTGCCTTCGTCTTTCCACTGGTTGATCTGCCAGGCGGCCTGACGGGGCGGAAAGCGTGCTTCGTCCAGGCCCAGGCCGGCGACCACGCGCTTGATGAGGCGCTGCTGGTCGTCCGAGTCGAGAATCTGGAACCCTTCGACCAGCCCCGCCTCGCGCCAGTGCCGCCGCAGCAGGCGGTGGGCGATGCCGTGGAAGGTACCCACGGTGAGGCCTTGCGTGCCGCCGGGGATCAGCCCATCCAGTCGGGCGCGCATCTCGCCCGCCGCCTTGTTGGTGAAGGTGACGGCGAGGATCGCCCAGGGCGGCACCCGCTCTACCTGGGTGAGCCAGCCGATGCGGTGGGTGAGGACGCGGGTCTTGCCGGAACCGGCGCCCGCCAGGATCAGGTAGTGGCCCGGCGACGCGCTGACGGCTTCGCGCTGGGCCTCGTTGAGATCATCGAGAAGGTGGGAAACATCCATCCGCCCATTTTGCGGGAAGACCGCGATGGCCGCCATGCGGCGCGTGAAGCCGGGTCCCCGGCCTCACGCGCCGCGGGCGCGACTCCTCAGCGACGCCGGGCGATGCCCGCGACCGCGACGACGCCACCGATCACGATGCCCGCGATGCCGACCCACTGCGGCACGGCCTTGTCGTGCGTGGCCGTGATCTTGGCCGAGCCCACCTGTGCCAGGGTGTCCGTCTTGCTGTAGCTGCCGTTGCCCGCGACGACCCAGATACCCAGGCCGATGAGGATGACGCCGACGACGATGAGTCCTGCGCGCATGGGATGGTGCCTCCTGTTGAGTGAAGCGCAGGATGCCCCGGCCGATGTGAAGGCAAAAAAAAGCCCCGGAAGCCAGGGGTGCTTCCGGGGCCCGGGGAGCGTCCGGCCCAGGGGAAAGCCGGGGTGCTCCAGGGTTACTCCAGGGAGGTGGAGTACACCGATGCGGACGCCGTTGCGTACGTCCGAAGCTATAGACGCCGCCCGTGGGCCAAAGTTGCATCGATGACGACAGAAAAAGTCAGTTATCGTTCATTTTCAATGTAATCAATAACCTACGGGGCGACGCGCGGGGCGACGACCGCGTCAATGCGCTTCGTCCCAGTTGGCGCCCACCCCGATGCTCACCTGCAACGGCACGCTGAGCGCCGCCGCCCCCACCATCCGTGTCTCCACGTTCGCCCGCACCTCGTCGACGGCGTCCTCGCGGACCTCGAAGACCAGTTCGTCGTGCACCTGCATGAGCAGGCGGACGTCGTCGCGCGGCTCGATCCACGCGGCCACCGCGATCATGGCGCGCTTGATGATGTCCGCGGCGGTGCCCTGCATCGGCGCGTTGATGGCCGCGCGTTCGGCGCCGGCGCGGTGGGCCTGGTTACGCGAGTTGAGGTTTTCGAGGTAGAGCCGGCGACCGAAGAGGGTTTCGACGTAGCCGTCGCGATGGGCGCGGTCGCGGGTGTCGTCCATGAACTGGCGCACGCCCGGGTAGCGCGAGAAGTAGCGGCCCATGTAGTCGGACGCTTCGCCGCGATCGACGCCGAGCTGGCGGGCCAGGCCGAACGAACTCATGCCGTACATCAGGCCGAAGTTGATGGCCTTGGCCGCGCGGCGCTGGTTGGTGGTGACGTCTTCCGGGGCGACGTCGAACACTTCGGCCGCCGTGGCGCGATGCACGTCGCCGCCTTCGGCGAAGGCGCGCACCAGGCCCTCGTCGCGGGAGAGGTGGGCCATGATGCGCAACTCGATCTGCGAATAGTCGGCCGCCATGATCCGCCAGCCGGGGGGCGCCACGAAGGCCTGGCGGATGCGGCGGCCTTCCTCCGTACGCACCGGGATGTTCTGCAGATTCGGGTCGGACGAGCTGATGCGTCCAGTGGCGACGGCACCCTGGTGATAGCTCGTATGCACGCGGCCCGTGCGCGGGTTGACGATGCCGGCGAGTTTGTCGGTGTAGGTCGAGCGCAGCTTGGCCAGGCCGCGGTAATCCAGGATCAGGCGCGGCAGTTCGTGCGCGTCGGCGATGGCTTCGAGCGCTTCTTCGTTGGTGGACGGCTGGCCCTTGGGCGTTTTCACCTTGGCGGGCAGCCCGAGTTCGTCGAACAGCACGGCCTGCAACTGCTTGGGCGAATCGAGGTTGAAGTCGTGACCGGCCGCGGCATACGCCTGCTGCTGCAGCTCGAGCATGCGACGGCCCAGGTGCTGGCTTTGCCGGCGCAGTTCGTTGGCGTCGATGAGCACGCCGGTGCGCTCCATGTTCGCCAGCACGGGAACCAGCGGCATTTCGATGTCGTCGTACACCGAGCGCAGCGTCGGCTCGGCTTCGAGTCGCGGCCAGAGTGCCTGGTGCAGGCGCAGGGTGATGTCGGCATCCTCGGCGGCATAACGGCAGGCCGTGTCGCAGTCGACCTGCGAGAACGAAATCTGTTTCGCGCCCTTTCCGGCGACTTCCTCGTATTTGATGGTGGTGTAGCCGAGGTATTTCTGCGCCAGCGAATCCATGTCGTGGCGCGTCGCGGTAGCGTTGAGACAGTAGGACTCCAGCATGGTGTCGTGGCGCAGGCCCCGCACCGCGATGCCGTAGCGCGACAGGATGTTGATGTCGTACTTGCCGTGCTGGCCCACCTTCGGCCGCGACGGGTCTTCAAGCACCGGCGTGAGCGCGGCCAGCACATGATCGGACGACAGCTGCGCCGGCGCACCCGGGTAATCGTGCGCGAGCGGTATGTAAGCGGCCTTGCCCGGTTCCACCGCCAGCGACAGGCCGACGATCTCGGCCATCATCGGATCGAGGCCGGTGGTTTCGGTGTCGAACGCGATGAGGGGCGCGGTCTGGATTTTTTCCAGCCACGCCGCCAGGCGCTCTTCGGTGACGACCAGTTCGTAGTCCACGGGCAGGTCGGCGGCGGGGGAAGGCGACGTCTCGGTATGCGTGGCCACCGGGGCGGCGACGGGTGCGGTCGGGGCCGCGATGTCGAGATCCCTCAACGCCGCCTTGAAGTCGTAGCGCGCGTAGAGCTCGCGCAGTGCATCCACATCGGGCTCGCGCATCGTCAGGTCGGCGGGACCGCGGTCCAGCGGCACATCGGTGCGGATGGTGACCAGTTCGCGCGACAACGGCAGTCGGGGCAGGGCGGCGCGCAGGTTGTCGCCGATCTTGCCACCGATGCGATCGGCGGCAGCCATGAGCGCGTCGAGATCGGCGTATTCCGCGAGCCACTTGGCCGCGGTCTTCGGGCCACATTTTTCCACGCCGGGCACGTTGTCGATGGTGTCGCCCGTCAGCGTGAGGAAGTCGACGATCTGCTCGGGTCGCACGCCGAACTTTTCGATGACCCCCTCGATGTCGAGCGTGGTGTTGGTCATCGTGTTGATGAGTACCACGCGAGAACCCACCAGCTGGGCGAAATCCTTGTCGCCGGTGGAGATCACCGTATCGATGCCGGCGTCGCGTGCCTGGAGGGCAAGCGTGCCGATCACGTCGTCGGCTTCCACGCCGGGGACGCACAGGATGGGAAAGCCCAGGGCCGCGACGATCTTCATCATCGGCTCGACCTGCGCGCGCAGGTCGTCCGGCATCGACGGGCGGTTGGCCTTGTACGCGGGATAGAGGTCGTCGCGGAAGGTGCGGCCGGGCGCGTCGCAGACGAAGGCGACGTAGTCCGAGCCGGCCTTCATGGTGGTGCGCAGCATGTTGACGATGCCGAACAGCGCGCCGGTAGGCTCGCCGTGCGCGTTGGTCAGGGGAGGCAGCGCGTGGAAGGCGCGATACAGGTACGAGGACCCGTCGATGAGGGTGAGCGTAGGCATGCGGCGATTCTCTCATGGCGGGGTGTCGCCCGCCCGTTCACGTGGCCGCGGGGTGGCGGCTTGGTATGCTCTGGGCCCCGTACGGAGACTTCCCCATGACCCGCTCGCATGCCCTCGTCGCCGCGCTCGCCCTCGCCCTGGCGTTGCCCGCCGCGGCGCAGACGCCCAAGGAACCCCAGTTCAAGGCGTTGCCCCCGCCGGCATTGAACGACCCGGGCGTGAAACCGGGCGAGCCGGATCGTTCCGGACAGAAGCCGATCGAGCGGCCGGTGCCTTACGACCAGGCCCAGGAGAACCAGTCGTCGCCGGCCACCTCCGACGCCGAGGGACGCACCGTATCGGCGGCGAACCTGCCCTCGCTCGATGGCCGCGGCGATGCCCCGCCGGATGTCGCCGTGCATCAGGAAGGGGACAACCGCGTTGAGGAATATCGCACTGGCGGGCGCGTGTTCATGGTACGCATCGTGCCGAAGAACGGCGTGCCGCAGACCTACATGGTCGGCGACGACGGTCAGCTGCACCGCGACTCGAAGGACGGCCCGGTGAGCCCGGTGCAGTACAAGGTGTACGAGTGGGGTAACGCGCCGAAGCCGGCCGGTTCGAACTGACGCGGGCGATCCCGGGCGATGGTCGCCGCATCGCCGATGCGGTCGGTCACCGTCCCCCTGCGCTGAGCCTTTGATCCGCGGTGCGCGCGGGCCGTCGCCGCGAACTCTCAGGCGGGGGCGGCGCGATGAAGGCCGCGCGCATGCCGCGAGTAGCCCGCGTCGCCGGCACGAGGCCGGGTGGCGCCTATTGATTCCTGCGTCTGCGTGGGCGCGGCCAGGGCATCAGCCGTCCAGCTCCGCGTAGTGGCGAAAGATGCCCATC
Source organism: Luteibacter sahnii (assembly GCF_034063545.1). Lineage (NCBI taxonomy): Bacteria > Pseudomonadati > Pseudomonadota > Gammaproteobacteria > Lysobacterales > Rhodanobacteraceae > Luteibacter > Luteibacter sahnii. The sequence goes on along the minus strand of NZ_JAQLOK010000002.1, from coordinate 1,019,108 downwards.
TGGTTGAACGCCACCCGGCGCTCGGACGCGAGGTACGCGGCGATGTTGGGCCGTTCCGCCACACGTTTGGCCAAGCCGTCGAGCCGCGGCCACGCGTGCATCGCCATCGCTTTGGGAAACGCGTACCGCAATCCTTCCATCACCTGGAACAGCGACAGGTCGACGTACGAGTGCCGGCCGAGCGGATGGATGCCGCCACCGCGTTCGATGGCTTTTTCGAAGTAGCCGAGAAACTTCGGGATCCGCGACTCGCGGAAATCTTTCGCACGTCGCTTCGCCTCGTCGCGTTGATCCTCGTAATACAAGCCGCTCGCCACCGGATGGTGCGTGTCGTGCGCTTCGGCGACGAGGTCGGCGATGGTCAGTTGCAACTGATGGGCGTAGAGCCGTTCCGGCTCGCCATCGGGCACGAGGCCGTGGCGAGGCCCGAGATAGTGCAGGATATTCGCCACCTGCGCGATGACGAGCTTGCCGCTCTTCAGGAACGGCGGCGCGAAGGGCAAGGCACCGTCTTCCTCACCGCGCAGGAAAGGCATCATGACGTCATCGCCCTCGCTGCGGGCTACATCGACATAGGCCGCCCCCGCGTCTTCCAGGCATAGCCGGACGAACTCGCCACGTCCTTGCAACCCGGTCCAGTAATAAAGTCGATAGGTCATCGGCGTACCTCCCGTCCGAAAGCACCGAGCATGCCCGGCCGCCGTTCAAGCGAGCGTGAGCGCGGTCTCCCGGAAGGCCTCCCACACCGTCTGAGCGGGCGGCGACAGCGAACGCGCCCGTCGCCGCAGCAGCGTGACCTCGCGACGCGTCTCCGGCTCCAGGCGCAGTACGGTGAGCCCGGGGCGCAACGCGTCGAGCGACAACGCGGGCGTCACCGTCACGCCCAGGCCCGCCTCCACCATGCGGAACGCCGTATACGCATGGCCTACCTCGAAGGCGACATGCATCGGCAGCTCGCGCCGGGCAAACGCGGCATCGATCAGGCGACGGCTGCCGGAGGTATGGTCGAGCAGCACGAGCGGCTCCTGCGCTAGTGCGTCCCAGCCCACGGCCTTTCGCCGGGCGAAGCGATGGTCGTCGCGGCAGACCAGCCGGAACGGGTCGCGCAGGATCGGCTCGGCGTCGAACGCCTCGGCGCTGGCCGGCTCCACGGTCAGGCCGAAATCGACCTCACCGCCACGCACGGCATCGAGCACCTGGGCCTGGTTCTGGTCGCGGAGCAGGATCTGGATCGACGGATGGCGGGTGGCACACAGCGCGATGCATGCCGGCACGAGGCCCGCCGATACCGTGGGGACGGCGGCGATGCGTACCCGGCCGCGCAGCGGATCGGCCTGGGCGCGGGCGTGCGCCAGTACGCCATCCAACTCGTCGAGGACACGCGACACTGCCTGCTCCAGGTACCGCCCCGCCTCGGTCGACACCACTTCGCGGGTGCTGCGATCGAAGAGGCGCACGTCGAGTTCGGCCTCCAGGTCGGCGATCAGCCGACTGATCGCGGGCTGGGTGAGGTGCAGGGCGTCGGCCGCCCGGCGGAAATGCCGGTGCTCGGCCACGGCGAGGAAAGCGCGAAGCTGGCGCAGCGAGACATTCATGTCGAAAATGTATCACTGAATCAGATAAAACGATTTGCCTTATGAGTGCCGTGGCGCTGCAATGGGGCGGCCGCTCGCCATCGACCTCACGCCATGCGCCGCTTCCTGCCCGACGGATTCACCCTCTCGCTCATCGCCACCGTGATCCTGGCGAGCCTGCTGCCGTGCCAAGGCGTGGCAGCGCGCATCTTCGACGTGCTCACCGACGTGGCCATCGCCCTGCTGTTCTTTCTGCACGGCGCGAAGCTCTCCCGTGAGGCGGTGGTCTCCGGCATGACGAACTGGCGCCTGCACCTCACCGTGCTGGCGAGCACGTTCGTGCTGTTTCCCCTGCTCGGCTTGCTGCTTCGGCCGCTGCTGGGGTCGCTGGTCTCGCCGGACCTCTACCTCGGCATCCTCTTCCTGTGCACGCTGCCATCGACAGTGCAATCGTCGATCGCCTTCACCTCCATCGCGCGAGGCAACGTCCCCGCGGCCATCGTCTCGGCATCGGCCTCTAGCCTGCTCGGCATCTTCATCACGCCGCTGCTGGTGGGCCTGATCATCGCCGGTTCGGGACGCGGTGGCCTGTCGCTGCACGCGGTCGGCGCGATCGTGGTCCAGTTGTTCATTCCGTTCGTGGCGGGGCAGGTGGCGCAGCGCTGGATCGGACATTGGGTGCGCCGCCGCGCGGCGCTGCTGAGCTTCGTGGATCGCGGTTCGATCTTGCTCGTGGTGTACACGGCGTTCAGTGCCGCGGTGCTTCAGGGGCTCTGGCACCAGTTGCCATGGCCCGTGCTGGCCGGCCTGCTGGTGGTCAATGCCGTGCTGCTGGCGCTGGCGTTGCTCGCGACCCGCTACGGCGCGCGCGCCCTGGGTTTCACGAAAGACGATGAAATCACCATCGTGTTCTGCGGCTCGAAGAAGAGCCTTGCGTCCGGCGTGCCGATGGCGAAGGTCTTGTTCGCCGGGCATCCGCTGGGCCTGATCGTGTTGCCGATCATGTTGTTTCACCAGATCCAGCTGATGACGTGCGCGGTGCTCGCGCGCCGCTACGCGCTGCGACCGACACCGCTGGGGGCGGGCCTTGCCCGCGAACCCGCGGCGCCGACCGATGGCCTGAAACCCTGAACCTTGGCGTGGGCGGCGCGCGTCGCCCACGCGTCGACCGTCAATGCCGGAAGTGGCGAACGCCGGTGAACACCATCGCCATGCCGTGCTCGTCGGCGGCCTCGATCACTTCGCCGTCGCGCATCGAACCGCCCGGTTGGATCACGGCCACGATGCCCGCCGCCGCGGCGGCATCGATGCCGTCACGGAACGGGAAGAACGCATCGGAGGCCATGACGCTGCCCGGCACGACGAGGCCGGCTTCTTCGGCCTTCAGGCCGGCGATCCGGGCACTGATCACGCGGCTCATCTGACCTGCGCCGATGCCGATCGTGCGGTGATCCTTCGCGTAGACGATGGCATTGGACTTCACCATCTTCGCCACGCGCCAGGCGAACAGCAGGTCGTCGAGTTCGGTCGACGTCGGCTGGCGTTTGCTCACGACCTTCAGTTCGTCGCGCGTGACCTGGCGATGATCGGCGGTCTGCACGAGAAGGCCGGAACCGACGCGCTTGACGTCATGCGTGTTGCGCCCGGTACCAAGTGGAATCTCCAGCACGCGCACGTTGGCCTTCTTCGCCGCCTCGGCCACCGCGTCGGCGTCGACGGCCGGGGCGATCAGGACTTCGACGAACTGACGTTTCAGGATCACCCGGGTGGTTTCTGCATCGAGCGGGCGGTTGAAGGCGATGATGCCGCCGAATGCGGACGTCGGGTCGGTGGCGTAGGCCATCTCGTAGGCCGACAAGGCATCGGCGGCCACCGCGACGCCGCACGGGTTGGCGTGCTTGACGATCACGCAGGCAGGGGCGTCGAACTGACGCACGCATTCCCACGCGGCGTCGGCATCGGCGATGTTGTTGAAGGATAGTTCCTTGCCTTGCAACTGGCGGAAGGTCGCCAGCGTACCGTCCGCCGGATAAAGGTCGCGATAGAACGCACCGGACTGGTGCGGATTCTCGCCGTAGCGCAGATCCATCACCTTGACGAAGCGACCGTTCGACTGCGCGGGGAATTCGGCATGGCCCGCCACGGCCGTTTGCGCGTCATCGAGCGTGAGCCCGGAAAGGTAGTCGCTGATCGCGGCGTCGTAGTTCGACACGCGATTGAACGCCGCCACCGACAGGCCAAATCGCGTGGCGCGCGACAGGCCGCCGTGCGTCTCGATCTCGGCCAACGCGGCATCGTATTGCGCGGGATCGGTCAGCACGCCGACGTCGTTCCAGTTCTTCGCCGCCGCGCGCAGCATCGCCGGGCCGCCGATGTCGATGTTCTCGATGGCGTTTTCCAGCGTGCATGCCGGATCGGCCACCGTTCGCTCGAACGGATAAAGGTTCAGCACGAGCAGGTCGATCGGCACGATGCCGTGTTCGGCCATCACCGTGTCGTCGGTGCCGCGACGGCCGAGCAACCCGCCGTGCACGCGCGGATGCAGCGTCTTGACGCGGCCGTCCATGATTTCGGGGAAGCCCGTGAGGTCGCCGACATCACGCACCGGGATGCCCGCGTCGCGCAATGCCTTGGCGGAACCACCGGTGGAAAGAATCTCGACGCCGGCTGCGACGAGGCGACGGGCGAGCTCCGTCAGGCCCTGCTTGTCGGAGACGCTGACGAGTGCGCGGCGGACGGGGACGAGATCGGGCGTAGGCATGGGCGCTTCCGGGGGCGAAAGCGCGTCATTATAGCCGCCCGGACGGCCGAATCAGGAGAGGCCGTGGGCAGCCAGCTTCTTGCGGAGCGTGGCGCGATTGATGCCGAGCGCGGCAGCGGCGCGACTCTGGTTGCCTTCGTGGAAGGCGAGTACTTCGCGAAGGAGGGGGCCTTCGACCTCGCGAATCACGAGCGCATGCAGGCCTTCACCGCCTTCGGTGTCACCAATGTCGGCAAGGTAGCGACGGACGGTGCGGCTGACGCATTCGCTGAGGGCGCTCTGCATGGATGTCTCGTTGGCGGCCTCGACGGCAATCAGTCTCACAGCGTTCAAGGCATTCCCCTCTCGCAGTCCGGAGCAGGGCTCCGGCCAGTTCTTGTTCTAATCGGTGGTCATACGTGCGATACGGCAACGCCGTCGAGCGGCCGCCGAAAGTCGCGAAGGGGACCGAGTGTACTCGCCTCGGATGGCGAAAGGCAGGCTTGCAAAAAGAAATTTTTTCGAACGGTCACTCGAAGCTGAAGGCGAAGGAAACCGCCTGCTGGCCCGGGTCTTGCACCTCGAACACCATCGCCGTGGTCGCCCCCGCCGCCAGGCCCCGCGCCCGCGCCGCGGCGTCACCGACGTAGTCGTCGGGCTGGAACCGGCGCATCGCCAGGCGGTGTCCCATCGCATCCGAAAGCACGATGGTGACCACCGGATACGGTTGCCCGAACGCCGCGTCGTTGCGCACGCTGGCGGTGATAAGCAGCGCGTCGCGCACGGTCGGGTGTTGCTCCACGTCGCGCGCCAGCAGACGAAGGCGCGCAGGCGCCGCCACGAGCGGAAGGCGGCAACCGATCAGGTCGCAGGCGCGGACCAGCAGCGGCCCGGCCGTGGGATGGGCAATGAGCGTGTCGCGCTCGGCCCAGGCCAGTTGGGCCAGCAGGCCGAGCAACAGCACCGTGCAGACCGACACCCATAGGACGCTGCGCCACGAGCGCCGCCGCCGGCGGGCGAAGGCGGGGGTGAACGTCAACCGGCTGAAATCCTCCCCCGCGGACGGATGCTCCGCGGGGGACGCCATGTCGGCGGTCGGCGCGGCGGCCGCGTCGCTTTCGGTGGCGGGTGGGCGCGGACGGAAGACGGCGACGCCGACGACCGGCGGCTCCTGGTCGAGTGCGTGTTCGTCGAGCCGGATGAACGGCTCGGGCGGAAGCTGGTCCGCCAGCGTGCCCAGCGCGTTGAACACCGTGTCGCAATGCGCGCAGCGCACGCAGCCGCAGGCTGGCACGAGCAGGCGCGCGTCGAGCTTGTAGACGGTGAGGCACTCGGGACACTGCGTATACATCGTTCGATCATAGCGTGCGTGGCCGGTAGAATCGTGGTCCTCTTCCCCGTTTGCGTGGCGCCACGATGCCCTGGCTCGAACTTTCCCTGACCATCCGCGCCGCCGAGCAGCCGCGCGTCGAAGCCGCGCTGGACGACCTCGGCGCCCTGTCGATCACCCTGCGCGACGCCGACGCCGAAACGCCGGACGAAGAGGCCATCTTCGAGCCGGGCGTGGGCGAGATCCCGCTGTGGAACCAGATCGTGCTCCAGGCCCTGTTCGAGGCCGATGCCGATCGGCGTGGCCTCACCGCCGCCCTCGCCGACGATCTTCCGTTCATCGAGCCGGCGCAGATCGCCTGGCGCGAGGTCGAAGACCAGGACTGGGAGCGGGCCTGGATGGACCAGTTCAAGCCGATGCCGTTTGGCCGCCGCCTGTGGGTCTATCCGTGGAACATCGATCCGCCCGACGACGGCGGCATCGTGGTGGTGCGGCTGGATCCAGGCCTTGCCTTCGGCACGGGCACGCATCCGACCACGGCGATGTGCCTGGAGTGGCTCGACGGCCAGCAGCTCGCCGGCAAGCATGTGCTCGACTACGGTTGCGGTTCGGGCATTCTCGCCATCGCCGCGCTGAAGCTCGGCGCAGCGCGCGCGGTGGGCATCGACAACGACCCCCAGGCCCTGCTCGCGTCGCGCGACAACGCCGAACGCAATGGCGTCGACAGCCATCTGGACGTCTATCTGCCGGGAGAGGCGCCCGAGACGCCTGCCGACGTGCTCGTGGCGAACATCCTCGCCGGGCCGCTCGGCGAACTGGCCCCGACCTTCGCCGCCGCCGTGAAGCCGGGTGCGCCGTTCGCGCTGTCGGGCATCCTGCACGGGCAGCACGATGAGCTGCTGGCGCGCTACGCGGCGTGGTTCGATGGCCTGGAGGTGCGCACGATGGAAGACTGGGTACGCATCAGCGGCTATCGCAAGCTGGGCTGAATCCTTTCGGTAGAAAAAAACATCCCGCCTTTCGGCGGGATGGTTTCATTCGGCGGCCTGGGCCTTCTCTTTCTGCTCGGCCATGCGTTTTTCCAGGTAGTGGATGTTTTGTCCGCCCTGCTGGAAGCCGACATCGGCCATGATCCGCTGCTGCAACGGAATGTTGCACTTGACGCCTTCGATCACGGTTTCGTTGAGCGCCATGCGCATGCGCGCGATGGCGGTCGCGCGGTCGGGGCCGTGCACGATGAGCTTGCCGATCATCGAGTCGTAGTTCGGCGGGATGCGATAGCCGTCGTAGAGGTGGGTGTCCACGCGCACGCCCGGGCCGCCCGGTGCCTCGAATCGCTTCACCGTGCCGGGGCTCGGCATGAAGGTGTCCGGATCTTCGGCGTTGATGCGGCACTCGATGGCATGGCCGTTCAGCACGATGTCTTCCTGGCGGATCGACAGCGGGTGGCCGCTGGCGATCATCAGCTGCTCGCGCACCAGGTCGATGCCGGTCACCAGCTCGGTCACCGGATGCTCCACCTGGATACGGGTGTTCATCTCGATGAAGTAGAAGCGGCCGTTCTCGAACAGGAATTCGAACGTGCCCGCGCCGCGATAGCCGATGCGGATGCAGGCGTCGACGCACACCTTGCCGATCTGCGCGCGCAGCTCCGGCGTGATGCCCGGCGCCGGGGCTTCTTCCACCACTTTCTGGTGGCGTCGCTGCATCGAGCAGTCGCGCTCGCCGAGGTGGATGGCGTTGCCCTGGCCGTCGGCCAGCACCTGGATCTCCACATGGCGCGGATTTTCCAGGAACTTCTCCATATAGACCTGATCGTTGCTGAAAGCGGCCTTGGCTTCCTGCTTGGTCATCACGATGGAGTTGGCCAGATGGGCTTCGGTGCGGACCACGCGCATGCCGCGGCCACCGCCGCCGCCCGCGGCCTTGATGATCACCGGGTAGCCGATCTCACGGGCGATGCGCAGGTTTTCGTCCACGTCGTCGCCGAGCGGGCCGCCCGAGCCGGGTACGCACGGTACGCCCGCGGCTTTCATGGCGCGAATGGCCTCGACCTTGTCGCCCATCAGGCGAATCACGTCAGCCGTGGGGCCGATAAAGACGAAGCCCGATTTCTCCACCTGTTCGGCGAAGTTCGCGTTCTCGGAGAGAAAACCGTAGCCCGGATGGATGGCGCCCGCGTCGGTGATTTCCGCCGCGGCGATGATCGCGGGAATGTTGAGGTAGCTCTCGGCCGACGGCGGCGGACCGATGCAGACCGATTCGTCGGCGAGGCCGACGTGCTTGAGGTTGCGATCGACGGTGGAATGCACCGCGACCGTCTTGATGCCCAGCGCGTGGCACGCGCGGAGCACTCGCAGCGCGATTTCGCCGCGATTGGCGATGACGACCTTCTCGAGCATGGCGAGGGCCTCAGGCGATGACGAACATCGGTTCGTCGAATTCCACCGGCTGGCCGTTCTCGACCAGGATGGCGACAACCGTACCGGAGACGTCGGCCTCGATCTGGTTGAACATCTTCATCGCTTCGATGATGCCCAGCGTCTCACCGGCCTTGACCTGCTTGCCCACCGTGGCGAACGCCGGCGCACCGGGCGTGGAGGCGGCGTAGAAGGTGCCCACCATGGGGGCCTTCACCACGTGACCCGGCGGCAGCCCGGCGTCGGCCGCGGGTGCGGCGGCCGGCGCGGCAGCCGCCGGGGCAGCCACGGGGGCGGGCGCCATCGGGGCGGCCATCATCTGGGGAGCGGCCACGGCCACGCCGCCCTTGGGCACGCGCGACAGGCGGACCACCTCTTCGCCTTCCTTGATTTCCAGCTCCGCGAGGTTCGATTCCTCGAGCAGGTCGATGAGCTTCTTGATCTTGCGCAGGTCCATGGGACAAACCTTTACTGGTGGTGGGACGGGCGCGCGGGGCGCCTCCAAAGGAAACTCAGTTGGCGGGCACAGCCAGGCGCAGCAGGGCGGCTTCCAGCGCCAGCCGGTAGCTGTCGCCGCCGAAGCCACAGATCACGCCGCTGGCGAGGTCCGCCATGTAGGAGTGATGGCGGAACGGCTCGCGGGCGTGCGGGTTGGAGAGGTGGATCTCGATGAACGGAATCGCCACGCCCGCCAGGGCATCGCGGATCGCCACCGACGTATGCGTGAACGCGGCGGGATTGATCAGGATCCAGGCCGTGCCTTCGTCGCGGGCCTGATGGATGCGCCCGATCAGCTCATGCTCGGCGTTGGACTGGAACCAGCCCAGGTCGTGCCCGGCCGACTGCGCACGCGCCGCCAGGGATGCGTTGATGTCGGCCAGGGTCTCATGCCCATAGACCGACGGCTCACGCACGCCGAGGAGGTTGAGGTTGGGTCCGTGCAGGACGAGGATCCTGGCCACTGTTCACCTGTGCCGTGGGTCCGGGGCTCCGGAACGCCGCGAAGTGTGCGCCTGTGGCGACGCGTTGTCCAGTTCGGTGACGTTCGGCGCAGTTCGCTGGAGATCGCGGCTTTCCACACGCGGGCGTATGGAAAGCGTGGCATGCCGCTCAGGGGAACAGTTTGCGCCAGCCGTCGAGGCCGAGCCTGTCGAGCGTCGCGATGTTCGCCTCGAAGATCGTCGAGGCTTCGGGGAACGCCGTCACGGCCTTGTCGATGCTGGCCTCGCGCAGCAGGTGCAGGGTAGGGAAGGGCGCGCGGTTGGTGTAATTGGTGATGTCATCCGGGGCGGTTCCCTCGAACTGGAAGCGCGGGTGGAAGCTCGCCACCTGGATCTCGCCGTCGAGTTCGAGGTCGGCCACCGTGTCGTCGGCCACTTCGAGGAATTCGTTGAAATCCTCGAAATCGTCCAGCACCCGTGGGTGGATCAGCAGCGTGGTGTCGACGGTCTCCGGATCGATGTCGCGCAGGTATTCGAGTTCGCGCACCAGGTCGGCATGCAGTTGCAGGGGCTGCTCGGCGTCGCTGACGACGTAGCGTACCTGCCCCTTGCGCTGCACGGCCTTGGCGAAAGGGCACAGGTTGAGGCCGATCACGGCGCGTTCGAGCCAGAGGCGGGTCGCGTCGATCGCCTCGTCGTGGGTGGGCAGGGTGTCCATCGTTCGTCTCAGGGCGCGAGCCAGTCGTCCAGCTCGGCGGCGGTGAAGGTGCCGCTCTTGCGGCGCAGGATGCGTCCATCTTCGCCGATCAGCACGCTGTAGGGCAGCACCCGCAACGTATTTCCCAGCGACAGCGATCCGCCGGGGGCGTCGGCGTCCACCAGGAGCACCGGGTAGCCGACGGGGGCCTCCCGCAGATAGGCGCGGACAGCGTCGCGGGTGTCTTCGGCCACGCCGATCACCACCGCCCCACCCGCGCGATGGCGTCCGTCGGCCTGGTTGAGCAGGGGCATCTCGCGACGGCAGGGTGCGCACCAGCTCGCCCAGAAGTTCAGCAGTACGCGCCGGCCGTGCCAGTCCGACAGGCGGTGGGTCTTGCCGTCGATATCGATGAACGTCGCGTCGGGCGACCGGTCGCCTACCTCGGCGATGTCCTCCTGGCTGCCGCCGCGAAGCTGCCGGTGTTCGAGCCACAGGCCGGTGGCGGCCGCGGCGACCGCCAGGAGCACGATCAAGAACGTGGGGCCGCGGGTGGTCAACGCGCGGCGTCGCCGAGCGCCTGGGCGACGCGATCGTAGGTGAGCACGGTGGAGAGCTTGCGACCGTCGCCACCGCCTTTGGGATACACCACGTAGAGCGGCACGCCCACCGAGTGGTATTGCTCGAGAAACGCGCCGATGGTGGCGTTGACGTCGGTCCAGTCGCCCTTCATGTAGACGGTGCCGGTGCGCTTGAGCAGGTCACGGAATGCCTGCGTGTCGAGCACGGCGCGCTCGTTGGCCTTGCAGGTGATGCACCAGTCGGCGGTCATGTCGACGAGTACCGGCGTACCGGCCGCGCGCAGTTCGGCCAGCTTCGCCGGCGAGTACGGCACCGAACCATCGGCGGCCGTGGCGTTGGACGAACCCGACGACGCCGGTAGCCCATGCACCATGTACAGCGCGAACGCCGCGCCCAGCCCGAGGATCGCGCTGAAGATCCACGACAGGCCGCCCCGGCGGCGGCCGTACCACCACAAGGCCATCGCAAGCAGCACGCCGCCCGCCAGCACGAGGGCGGAAGCGTCGGCGCCGCGCTGCTTGGTCAGCACCCACAGCAGCCAGACGGCGGTGAGGTACATCGGGAAGGCGAGCGCCTGCTTGAGGGTTTCCATCCAGCGACCGGGGCGGGGCAACAGCCGGGCGACCGTCGGCACGAAGCCGATCAGCAGGAAAGGCAGGGCCAGGCCGAGGCCCAGCGCGAGGAAAACGAGGAAGGCCACCCCGAGCGGTGCCGCGAAGGCGAAGGCGATGGCCGACCCCATGAACGGCGCGGTGCACGGGCTGGCCACGACCACGGCGAGCACGCCGGTGAAGAAGTCGCCCGAGGGTCCCGAGCGCGACGCCAGGCCGCTGCCGACATTGCCCAGCGAGCCGCCGATCTCGAACACGCCCGACATCGACAGGCCGACCGCCAGCATCACGTAGACGAGCAGTCCCACCGCCAGCGGCTGCTGGAACTGCGCGCCCCACTGCACGCCATGACCCGCGGCACGGATGCCGACCACCACCAGGCCGAGCGCAGCGAAGGCTACCATCACGCCAGCCGTGTACCACAGCGCGTGGCGCCGGGCGGCATGGGGGCTCTCGCCGCTTTCCAGCACCGTGATCGCCTTGAGCGAGAGCACCGGCAGCACGCAGGGCATCAGGTTGAGCACGAGGCCGCCGAGCAGAGCCAGGCCCAGTGCCGCGAACAGGCCGACGTGGGCCTCGTCCACCGCACCGGCATGCGCCGGGGGCGGTGTCGGCGCCACGTCCGCCGGTTCGTTCGTGGCCGGGGCGGGCGCCGGCGTGCCGACCTGCACGGCACCGCTGGCGAGGTCGGCGCTCAGGTGGCGCGTCATCACCGGATAGCAGATGCCGTTTTCCTGGCAGCCCTGGTAGGCGACGTCGAGTTCGACCTTCGCCGACGGATCGGTCACGCCTTTCAGGGGTACCGGCACCTCGACCTGGTCGAAATAGACGATGGTGTCGCCGACGTGTTCGTCGTGGTGGGCCACGCCGCTCGGCCAATCGGGCTCGCCCGCGGTGACGCCGGTCGGCGAGGTCACGGTGACCTGCGTCTTGTCGCGGTAGAGGTAGTAGTCCTTCGGCATCGTCCAGCGCAGCACGAGGGTCTTGCCGTCCTTCGCCAGGGCCTCGAAGCGAAACGCCTGGTCGGCCGGCAGCGCGGCCGCGTCGGTGCCGGGGGCGCTGGCCGGTGCGCCGAGCAGCGCGGCACCGTTCGCGGCGGGGGCCGCCGCGGTCGGGATCGTGGAGGCGCCGCCGACGGTGAGCGTCAGGTGCTCGGTATGGGGTGGGTAGCAGATCTTCGGCTCGACCTCGTGGCAGCCCTGGTACTGCACGTCGAGCGCCAGCGTCGTGTTCGCGGCGTTGGCCAGCGTGTAGGGGACGGTGGCCTCCACGTCGCCGTGGTAGATCTCGACATCGCCCAGATAGTCGTCGTGTTTCTTGATGCCGTCGGGCAGCGCGGGCTGGCCGAGGGTGACGGCCGAGGGATCGGCGGCCTTGATCTTGATCCGGCCGCGATAGAGGTAGTAGTCCGGCGCGATGCGCCAATGCAGCTTCGCCGTGCCCGGCTGGCTCGGGTCGGCCGTGAGATGGAAGGCCTCGGTGACCGGCAGCAGGCCGTCGTCGTCCTGCGCGAACGCAGGCAGGGCGAGGAGGAACAGGGTGGCCGCGGCGGCCAGGTTCCGCGCGAGGCGGGCGAACGACGGCATGGTGGCTCCATGGATCGGGGCGGCGCGGGGCCGCGAGGGCATCGGTGATTATGACCGGCTCAGGGGCGCCTGGCTTACGTCGACGTTGGCAGCGACCCACGCGAGGTACGGGCCATGCCCGGCCACGACGGGTACGGCGACGATCTCAGGCACCTCGTACGGATGCCGCTCCCTCACGAAGGCCTCGAGCGCGGGGTAGGCCTCGGCGGTGGTCTTCACCATGAGCAACGACTCATCGTCCGTGACGATCTCGCCCTGCCAGCGGTAGGTCGACCGTATTCCCGGCAACCGGTTGACGCACGCGGCGAGGCGGGATGCCACGATCGCCCGGGCGAGCGCGTCGGCAGGCTCGCCGGCGGGGCAGGCGACAAGAACGATAAGGGGAGTGGGGATGGCGTCGGGCATGGATGGGCGATGGCTGACGGGAGTGGGTGGCGCAAACCCTTCACCACTGAAGGAGAAAGACGCTACGGGTGCGCCCACGCCAGCTTACCGCCACCGGTTCCCTCAAGCGCAAGCCGCGCCTCCACGTCCCGTCCCCCGCTTTTTTCACCCCGCCCCCTTGAACCCGATCCATCCATCGCCATCTCTGCGCCAGCGCCAGACCCCTTCCGATCCCGGTCGGGGTTTGGCAAAATTCTGGCACTCACCCTGGCCGAGTGCTAACAGGGTGAACCTTTTTCCTTAACCAACAACCACCTGCTTGGAGTAGTCATGAGCAAGCTGAAGCCGTTGCACGATCGCGTCATCGTCAAGCGCCTCGAGGAAGAGCGTGTCTCCGCTGGCGGCATCGTCATTCCCGACAGCGCCACCGAAAAGCCCACCCGCGGCAAGGTCATCGCCGCCGGTACCGGCCTGACCCTGGCCAGCGGCACCGTCCGCGCCATGGGCGTGAAGGAAGGCGACGTGGTCCTGTTCGGCAAGTACGCCGGCCAGGAAATCAAGGTCGATGGCGAAGAGCTGGTCTTCCTGAAGGAAGACGACATCGTGGCGGTGCTCGAAGGCTGAGGGCGTGACGCGTCGCCGTTGACCGGCTGACGCGCCGCCCCCGCGCTTCCGCTCCTACTTACGTTTCACTCTTTACTTTTACGAAGGATCTAGAAATGGCAGCCAAAGAAGTCCGCTTCGGCGAAGACGTCCGCGCCCGCATGCTCAAGGGTGTGAACACCCTCGCCAACGCCGTCAAGGTCACGCTCGGTCCGAAGGGCCGCAACGTCGTGCTCGAGAAGAGCTTCGGCACCCCGACCGTCACCAAGGACGGCGTCTCGGTCGCGAAGGAAATCGAACTCGCCGACAAGTACGAGAACATCGGCGCCCAGATCGTGAAGGAAGCCGCCTCCAAGACCTCCGACGTGGCCGGTGACGGCACCACGACGGCCACGGTTCTTGCCCAGGCGTTCATCCAGGAAGGCCTCAAGGCCGTCGCCGCCGGCATCAACCCGATGGACCTCAAGCGCGGCATCGACCAGGCCGTCACGGCCGCCGTCGGCGAGCTGAAGAGCCTGTCCAAGCCCACCGCCGACGACAAGGCGATTGCCCAGGTCGGCACCATCTCGGCCAACTCCGACGCCAACATCGGCGATATCATCGCCAACGCGATGAAGAAGGTCGGCAAGGAAGGCGTGATCACGGTCGAGGAAGGCTCGGGCCTGGAGAACGAGCTCGACGTCGTCGAGGGCATGCAGTTCGATCGCGGCTACCTGTCGCCGTACTTCATCAACAACCAGCAGTCGCAGCAGGTTGAACTGGACGACCCGTTCATCCTCATCCACGACAAGAAAATCTCCAACGTGCGCGAGCTGCTTCCGGCGCTCGAAGCCGTCGCCAAGGCCGGCAAGCCGCTGCTGATCGTCGCCGAGGAAGTCGAGGGCGAAGCCCTGGCCACCCTCGTGGTCAACACCATCCGTGGCATCGTGAAGGTCGCCGCCGTCAAGGCGCCGGGCTTCGGTGACCGCCGCAAGGCCATCCTCGAAGACATCGCCATCCTCACCAACGGCGTGGTCATCTCCGAGGAAGTGGGCCTGCAGCTCGACAAGGCCACCATCAACGACCTCGGCCGCGCCAAGCGCGTCGTGATCACCAAGGAAAACACCACGATCATCGACGGTGCCGGCGAAGCGGAGAAGATCCAGTCGCGCATCGGCCAGATCAAGGCGCAGATCGAAGAGACCTCGTCGGACTACGACCGCGAGAAGCTCCAGGAGCGCGTGGCGAAGCTGGCCGGCGGCGTGGCCGTCATCAAGGTCGGCGCCGCGACCGAAGTCGAGATGAAGGAAAAGAAGGCCCGCGTCGAAGACGCCCTGCACGCCACCCGTGCGGCCGTCGAAGAGGGCGTGGTCCCGGGCGGCGGCGTCGCCCTGATCCGTGCGCTCAAGGCGCTCGAAGGCGTCAAGGGTGCCAACCCCGACCAGGACCTCGGCATCGCGATCACCCGTCGCACGCTGGAAGCCCCGCTGCGCGCCATCGTCACCAACGCCGGCGAAGAAGCCTCGGTCATCGTCAACAAGGTCAAGGAAGGCACCGGTAACTTCGGTTACAACGCCGCCAACGGCGAGTTCGGCGACATGATCCAGTTCGGCATCCTCGACCCGACCAAGGTGACGCGTTCGGCCCTGCAGTTCGCCGCCTCGGTGGCCGGCTCGATCATCACGACCGAAGCCGCCGTCACCGAAGTGCCGAAGAAGGACGAAGGCCACGCCCATGGCGCCCCGGGC
Organism: Luteibacter sahnii; assembly: GCF_034063545.1. Lineage (NCBI taxonomy): Bacteria > Pseudomonadati > Pseudomonadota > Gammaproteobacteria > Lysobacterales > Rhodanobacteraceae > Luteibacter > Luteibacter sahnii. Next base: position 1,003,913 of record NZ_JAQLOK010000002.1, on the reverse strand, counting down.
GGCATGGGTGGCATGGGCGGCATGGACTTCTAAGTCCCTCCGCATCCGTGCACACGAAGAGCCCCGCGAAAGCGGGGCTCTTTTTTTGGGGTTCAGTACGAAAGGGTTGCCGACGTGGCCGTGGTGCTCAGCCCGTAGCCGCATTGCGGATCGATGCCCGAGGTGTTGCTGCCCTGCCACGGCGGATTCGACACGCGGGTGTTGTTGCGGTCGTACACCTGGATGTTGCTGAAGGTGATAGGGCCGCCGGGATACTGGCCGCAGGTCGCGACGTTGTAGACCTCCAGCACCCCGCCGAAGACCCACGTCAGGTCGGCGTAGGGGTTGGTGGTGAGCGACGAGGTGCGGCCCGTGGTCGTGTTGCGCGAATCGATCTTCCACGTCGAGCACGCTTGCCCTGCCGCGCAAGTGGAGTAGGTGTCGCCTACCACCACGTCGCCCGTGCGTGCGGGGATCGGATCGCTATGGAACGTGGTGCCGTCGACGCAGCAGTTCCAGCTCGCCAGGGTCCAGGCCTGGTCGTTGTACCCATTCCAACCGAGCACGGGCTGCAGGATCGACTGCACGGTCGGCAGCTGTTCGAGTCCGGGGAAGAAGTAGATCACCTGGTTACTCTTGGTAGACGGTGCGCTGGGCACGGTCCAGGTCGCGACGATGCGGCCGATCGGCTTGCTGCTTGTGTAATTGGCGGCCTGCACCCATCCGCTCTGCGCCGGCGGTGGCGTGTGGGTGAAGGTGTGCGTTCCGTTCGCTTCGATGCGTTCGCCCGACAGGGTGAAGTTCGGCTTGGTGCAGGTGGCCGCCCGCTCCATGACGCCGGAGGCGCGGTGAATCACGCCGTTCGCCTGCAATCGATCACCCGGGTGCACCGTGGCGACGCAATCCGGCGAGAAATACCCGTTCGGGGTTATCACATAATCGTCGGGGATACCCGTGGGCTTGGCAGAGGCCGGCATGCTGCCGACGCGCGTGAGTTGAAGCGATGGCGCAATATCTTGCGAATCGGTGGCGTGCGCCGCCAGGGTAAAAGCGAAGATGGCGGCGACGATGCCCGCGCGCGCCACGGTCCTGCGAAGTGAAGCGAACCTCTTCATGCATGTGACTCCTGCCTCGAGTGGGAGAGAGTCCGTGATGTGCCGACCGACCCCGGCCGACACGCGCCCCGTGTTCCGCCACCGCGAACGATGGACGACCGACGCTAGCGGCGGTGCGTGCGATGAAGTGTGACGCGCGTTACGTTCGCGGCGTTCTTGCCGCGAGCGTGCTATTGCCCGGCGCCGACGGCGGGTTCGTCGGCGAAGATGCCTGCGGGGCGCGCCGTCGCGGGCGCGGCAGGCGGCGCGAGGTACTGCGCCACCAACGGATCGAGCTTTCGCTTCATTCGCAGTAGCGCGATGTTGCCCATCGGCCCATCGGTGTGCCGCGCGATGTCGTCTTCCGGGGGCGAGGGCGCATCGGGCGCGTGCGTGAGCGCCGCCAGGTGGGGCCCCACGACCTGGGTCAACGCGAAGTACGGATCGTCATGGATACCGGCGCGCTCGAGCAAGCGGCCGGGCAGCATCCAGGCGGCCACGTCGTCACGCTGGGGCGCCGGGCCATCGCCGTGCGCGTCGATCAGGATGTAAGGCACCGTCTGCGTCAGCATGTTGCCTCCATCGGTGAAACCGAGCTTGTCGTAGGCTTCGACGAGGGCCGGCAGATGATCGCCGTAGAAAAGCAGCAGGGTGGGGCGCTCGCGCTGTTTGAGCTGTTCGGCCAGGCGGCCCAGTTCGGCGTCGGCGCGACGCATGTGATAGATGTAGTTGCGCAACTGCATCTTCGCCGCATCGCTCAGGCCGTCAGGCACGGCGATCGCGTCGCGTTCGGCGGTGTCGATGTTGGCTGATTTATCGTAAGGGCCGTGGGCTTCCATGCTGATCGCGAAAACGAAGCGCGGCGGGCCGTCATTCTTCAACTGACGCATGATTTCGTCGGTCATGGCGCTATCGGCCATGTATTCGCCGCTGCGCGGCGCGTCCCGCGGGAAGTCCGCCTGGGACACGAAACGGTCGAAGCCGAGCGAGCGGAACGCGCTGGTGCGATTCCAGAAGCCGGGATCGTTGCCGTGTACCGCGATGGTTTCGTAGCCGTGCGACCGTAGCGTGCGCACCATGCCGGGCATCACACCCGACGACATCTGCAGGTAAGGGAACTGCATCGACGGGAAGTAACGCAACGACAGCCCCGTCAACACTTCGAACTCGGTGCGGATGGTGCCGCCGCCGAAGGTCGGCACGTGCAGTCGCCCGACGCTGGCGTGTTCGGCGAGGCGATGGAGGTTCGGCGCCAGGTCATCGTGTTCCATGCCGCGGATCACGGAGGGGTCGAAGAACGACTCGCTCTGCACCACGACGATATCGGGCGTTTGCCTCGGGTTGGCGGCCGCCGCGGCCATATGTTCGCGTAATGCGCCATCGGTGCTCGCGAGAAACTGCGCCGCGCTCGTCGGATCGGGCCTGGCCTTCTTGCCGGCGTTCTGCAGCCGGAACTGCATGATCGTGGTCACGACGCCGTTGTCGCCAGCGTTCGCAGCCGCCGACCATGGCTGCATACCGAGCCGGTTCTTGTCGTACATCGTCGACCACGCCGGTACGCCGGCGAACAAGGTGGCGATGAGGGCGAAAAGCGCTATACCGCTGACGAGGCGTCGACCGTGCGTGCGGCGCGCAAAAAGCGGTGGCTCGACGCGGGCGGCCATCACCACGAGTGCGATGGCGGCGATGATGGCCAGATAGGGCAGGGGATTGGCCGGCAGATAGCCGCCCAGCAGGTGCAAGCCGCCGTTTTTCAATTGGCCGACCATGCGGAAGTCGGCCGGCAGCAGGGGCGAGCCGAGGTTCTTCATCTTGATCGCGCTCACTGCGAGCACGACGCCTTGCGCCAGGAACGCGAGCCCGAAGGATAGCCAGGCGCGTCGCGTCAGTACGAGTAGCAGGCCCGCGGTCAGCAGCCCGGGAAACGCGTTGACGACCAGATGCCCGGGACGGTCCCACCAATGGTCGGCCGCGACACCCGGGTTGCCGTCGACAAAACCCGTGTACAGCACGAATGCCACGGCCAACAGCAGCGGCAGCACGACGCGCGACATCCGGTCGCGCAAGGGTGAGACGTTTCTGAACATTGCGGTCTCTGTGACAGCCTGTCATCGAGGGAACCACGACTGTAACCGAATGGACATGAATCTCTGGACGAATCGCTTGTTCACTTCGCGTGAAGGGCGTTGTACTCGCACCGAAAAAAGCGGCGAGCGCATTGATAATGGACGCCGCCGTCGCCGCGTCCCTGTGTCCCGGCGGTGGGCGAGATCGTTCGCCTGGCACCCTCGCTCGCACCGGCCGGCCCGTTCTGCGGGTGGACTGCGGGACTGACCGCCGTGAGGCACAATGACGCCGATGACCACTCCTCAGCCGGCACGACGCGAAAGTGCGGAACTTCGCGCCCTCATCGACCAGCGTTACGCCGACGTGATGGCGGCGTGCCGCGCGGCAAAAATTCCGCTCTACGACGATGCGGGCGTGGCCGAGCGCATCCGGCGCACGCTCATGGCGTCGGACTTCGCCTTCGACATCTTCCGTCGCCAGCCCGACCTGCTGGCGCCCGCGGGCCTTGAACGGCTGCGCGCCAGCGCCGATGCCGCTGCCCGCGGCGCGATGCTCGACCTGCCAGCCGACGAAACGCTTTGCATGCAGACACTGCGCCGCTTCCGTCACGCGGAAGCCGTGCGCCTGGTGTTCCGTGACGTCAACGGCCTGGACGACCTCGACGAGACTCTGTCGTCCACAAGCGTGCTGTACGAGGCCTTGCTCGGCGCGTCGCTGCGCTGGTCGGAGGCCGCCCTCCGCGCCCGTCATGGCCGGCCCCGGGACGCGGCGGGCCACGAGCAGCGCATGGTGGTGGTGGGCTTCGGCAAGCTCGGGGGCAACGAGCTCAATTTCTCCTCCGACATCGACCTCGTGCTCGCCTACGCGTCCGGCGGGGAAACGGACGGCGCCCGTCCGCTCGACAACGGCGAATACTTCGTGCGCGAGGCGCGCCAGCTCGTCAGGTTGCTGGCGGAGCCGACCGTCGATGGCATCTGCGCGCGGGTCGACCTGCGCCTTCGTCCGTTCGGCAACGCGGGACGGCTCGCCCTGCCGTTCGCGGCCATGGAGCAGTATTACCAGCGCGAGGGTCGCGACTGGGAGCGCTACGCGTGGATCAAGGCGCGCCCGGTGGCCGGGGATCGCACGGCCGGGCGCGAACTGCAGGACATGCTGCGGCCGTTCGTCTACCGGCGCTACCTCGATTACACCGCCTTCGCCGGGCTGCGCGAAATGAAAGCGCTGATCGACGCGGAGGTGGCGCGCAAGGACCTCGCGGGCAACCTCAAGCTGGGCCCGGGAGGCATTCGTGAGATCGAGTTCGTGGTCCAGCTCACCCAGATGATCCGGGGCGGGCGCGATCCGGCGCTGCGCGTGCGCGGTCTGCTGCCCGCGTTACGGGCCTGCGAGGCACGAGGCTACATTCCCGCCGCGCGGGCGCGGTTGCTGCGCACGGCGTACGTCTTCCTGCGTCGCCTGGAGAATCGCGTGCAGATGCTGCGCGATGCGCAGACGCACGACATCCCCGACGACGCCCTCACCCGCGAGCGCCTGGCGCTTGGGCTGGACTACGACTCGTGGGAGGCCCTGGAAAGCGACCTCGCCGCGCATCGCACCGCCGTGTCGGCCGAGTTCGCCGCCGTGCTCGTGCCGCACGCGGGCCAGACGGCCACGCCGCCGGCGGCCGATGTCGAGCTGTGGAACCAGGCACGCGAGGGCGTGCTCGACGCGTCGACGGTCGAGGCCTCGGGTTTCGTCCCGGGGACGGACGTCGCCGACGCCTTGGGCAAGCTGCCGCAGGCGGCCTCCGTGCGGGCCATGTCGGCGCGCTCGGGCGAGCGCCTGGAGCGCCTCATGCCCCAGCTGATCGGCGCGGCGCGCGGCAGCGTCGCGCCCGCGCAAAGCCTGTTGCGCCTGGTGCGGCTGGTCCAGGCCGTCGCCCGCCGCTCGTCGTACCTTGCGTTGCTCGACGAGCAGCCCAACGCACGCCGTCGCGTCGCCGGCGTTTTCGCGGACAGCGCGTTCCTTGCCGAGCGCGTGATCGCGCAGCCGCTGCTGCTCGACGACGTGCTCGATCCGCGCATCGACCAGTTGCCGCTCAAGCGCGCCGACATCGCCGCGGACATCGTCCGCACGCTGGGCGCGCTTGACGAGCGCGACGCGGAACGCGAACTGGAGCGGATCAACGAATTCCGCTCGAGCATCGCGTTCCGGCTGGGCCTGGCGTTCAGCGACGCACGCGCCGACGCGACGGCGACCGCGCGTCGCCTGGCCGGGCTGGCCGAGGCGGTGATCGGCGCCGTGCTCGCGCTCGCGATGCGCGAGCTGACCGCCCAGCACGGGCGGCTGCCCGGCGACGGCAGCGGCTTCGCGGTGCTCGGCTATGGGAGCCTCGGCGGCGAAGAACTCGGCTTCGCATCCGACCTCGACCTGGTCTTCGTGTACGACGGCAGGCGCGCCAACCTGATGAGCGACGGCGCCCGACCGGTCGACGGCACCCGCTGGTACCAGCGCCTCGCCCAGCGGGTGATGCACTGGCTGGGCGTGCAGACCCACGCAGGCAAGCTCTACGAGGTGGATACCCGCCTGCGTCCCGACGGCTCCAAGGGGTTGCTCGTGGCGAGCGCCGACGCCTTCGAGGCCTATCAGCGCGATCGTGCCTGGACCTGGGAACACCAGGCGTTGCAACGGGCGCGACCGGTGGCCGGTGACGAGCGCCTGGGCCATGCGCTGGCGGGCATCCGTCGCGACATCCTCGCCGTGGCGCGCGACCGTGCCCGGGTGCTGGCCGAGGTCAGCGCGATGCGCGGCCGCTGGCGCGCCGAGCGCGATCGCTCAAACGCCGCGCAGGTCGACCTCAAGCAGGGACGCGGCGCGCTCATCGACATCGAGTTCGTGCTGCAGGGCATGGTGCTCGCGCACGCCGCGGCGCATCCCACCCTCCTGGACACCACCGCGAGCAGCGCGCTCATCGACGCATTGCGCACGGTGGACCTGCTCACCCAGGACCAGGCCGACACCCTCCACCTCGCGCACGCCGACCTGCTCCAGGCCGGGCTGACGTGCACGCTCGACTTGCGCTCCCGGGTGGCGGCGCGCACCCCCGAACTGGACGCGTTGTGCGACGGCGTGGCCCGGGTCGCGGCTGAGCTGGGTTTCGCTTTCGACGCGCCGGTCCCCGAGGGGCGGCAGGCTGTCTGAAGCGTACCGGCGGCGCTATGCTGTGCGGCCGATTCAAGGCTACCGACGATGACCCGACTGCCGCTGCTGATCGATACCGACCCTGGCGTGGATGACGCCCTCGCCATCCTCATGGCCCATGCGCACACCGACGTCGCGGCACTCACCGTCGCCGCCGGCAACGTCGGTCTCGGCCACACCGTCCGCAACGCCCGCACCCTGGTCGACCTGATCGGCGCGACGACGCCCGTGTTCGCGGGCTGTCCTTCGCCGCTGGTACGCGCTCCCGAAGAAGACGCCGCCTTCGTGCATGGCGCCGATGGCTTCGGTGACGTGGGTTTCCCCGAGCCCCGGCACCGTGCCGAGGCCGAACACGCCGCGCTGGCGCTGATCCGCCTGACGCGCGAGCATCCCGGCGAGCTTACCCTCGTGGCCCTGGGGCCGCTGACCAACCTGGCCCTGGCGGTGCGGCTGGATCCCTCGCTGCCGGAGCGGGTCAAGCGCCTGGTGATCATGGGCGGTGCCGTCACCGGCCGGGGCAACACCGGCAAGGTCCCCGCCGAATTCAACATCGGCTTCGATCCGGAGGCCGCGCACGTGGTGTTCGAGGCGTTCCCCCTGTTCGACCTGGTCGACTGGGAGGCTACGGTGCGGCATGCGTTCCCCGATGCGCTCTACGACGGCTGGGTGGCTGCCGACGACGCCCGCGCCCGGTTCTTCGGGCAGATCTTCGCCACGGCACGTCGCTTCAATGCCAAGCACGAGCGCGAAGGCTTCATCGCCGCCGATGCGCTGGCCATGGCCGTCGCCCTCGATCCCGGCATCGTCACCCGGGCGGAAACCCGTCACGTGGCCATCGAACTGGACGGTCGCCTGACCCGCGGCGCCACGGTGGTGGACTGGCAGGACCGGCTCGGTGGCCGGCCCAACGCCCGCATCGTGCTCGAGGTCGACCAGGCCCGCTTCGGTGAGATGATCCGCCAGGCGTTGGGTGCCTGACCGGCGTCGGCCGGGACGATGCCATGACGGCCCGGCCGGGTCTGTCGCGGGGTGGCTGGTTGCGGAGTGACCAGCGCCACGTTAGAATGCCGCTCTTTTCACCCCGCTATTAGTCGAGTTACGACCATGAAAGAGAACATCCATCCGAACTACCAGCCGGTGGTCTTCCAGGACCTCTCCTCCGACTTCGCGTTCCTGACGCGCTCGACCATGAGCAGCAAGGAAACCGTCAAGTGGGAAGACGGCAACGAATACCCGGTGATCAAGCTCGATATCTCGAGCCACTCGCACCCGTTCTACACCGGCAAGCAGAAGACGCTCGACGTCGGCGGCCGCGTCGACAAGTTCCGCCAGCGTTACGGCAAGAAGTAATCCCTCGACATCCGCGCGCCGCCTGCGGGGTGGCGTTTCGCGAGGATCGACGGACACGGGGCAGGCCAGCGCCTGCCCCGTGTCTTTTTGTGCCTGCGATTAAAGTTTGTCTAACGGACGTTCGAATCGGCTCTATGCGATAATGGGGAACTTCGGCCGCGATCGTGGCCGGTACGGCATCTTCCCCCGGTGTCGTTTTTCCCCATCGCGCCTTGCCGCTCCATCCTCCGGGGCGGCGGGGCATCTCAAGAGAACAGGAGACCGCCGTGTCCGACGCCAAAACCGTCAAATTGGTCGATGAGTCCAACAAGCCCGTGAGCGAACTGCCGGTCATCGGCGGCACGCTCGGCGCCGAGTGCGTCGACATCGGCACGCTCTACAAGGACACCGGCTACTTCACCTACGACCCGGGCTACGGCAGCACCGCGAGCACGAAGAGCGCCATCACCTACATCGACGGCGACAAGGGCGTGCTGCTTTATCGCGGCTACCCGATCGAGCAACTGGCCGAGAAGTCGACCTTCCTCGAAACCTCCTACCTGCTGCTCAACGGTGAGCTGCCGACCAAGGCGGAGTTCTCCAAGTTCGAGAGCGACATCACGCATCACTCGATGATGCACGAGAACCTTAAGGACTTCCTCAAGGGCTTCCACCACAACGCGCATCCGATGGCCATGCTGGCCGCGTCGATCGCGTCGCTCTCCGCCTTCTACCACGACGACCTCGACGTCGATAACCCCGACGACCGCAAGCTCGCGGCCATCCGCCTCATCGCGAAGATGCCGACGATCTCCGCGGCCATCTACCGTCATTCGATCGGTTGGCCGACGCGCTACCCGCGTAACAACCTCGAATACGTCACCCGCTTCCTGCACACCATGTTCGAAGTGCCGAGCGAGCCGCTCGAACTGAACCCGGTCGTGGCCAAGGCGCTCGACCTGCTGTTCATCCTGCACGCCGACCACGAGCAGAACGCCTCTACCTCCACGGTGCGTCTCGTCGGTTCCACCGGTGCCAACCCCTACGCCTCGATCGCCGCCGGCATCACGGCGCTGTGGGGCCCGGCGCACGGTGGCGCGAACGAAGCCGTGCTGCTGCAACTGCAGGAAATCGGTTCGGCCGACAAGGTGGAGACGGCGGTCAAGCGCGCGAAGGACAAGAACGATCCGTTCCGCCTGATGGGCTTCGGTCATCGTGTCTACAAGAACTTCGACCCGCGCGCCAAGATCATCCGCGAGATGTGCCACAAGGTGCTCAACGAGCTGGGCGTCAACGATCCCCTGCTCGACGTGGCGATGAAGCTCGAGGAAGCCGCGCTGAAGGACGACTACTTCGTCGAGCGCAAGCTCTACCCGAACGTCGACTTCTACTCGGGCATCATCTACAAGGCCCTGGGTATCCCGACCGAGATGTTCACCGTGATGTTCGCCATCGCGCGCACCTCCGGCTGGATCTCCCACTGGATCGAGCAGCACGAAACCCCGGGATCGCGCATCGGCCGTCCGCGCCAGATCTACACCGGCGCCGACGTTCGCGATTACGTGTCCAACGACAAGCGCTAAAAACGGAAAACCCCGCGAGACAACGCGGGGTTTTTTTTCGGCAGCGGTAGGGCCTCGCCCTACGCCAGACACCCGCTCCATGAGGCCCGCGCCGTTATCCGCGTGGTTGCACCCTGAGGGTTCGCGGACACGGTCCGCATCTGCTGCGCGACCGCGCGCACCATCCGTCCCTCACACGACGCGGCGCTAGGGCGAGTTGTAAGCCGCCATGTCCTCTTCGGCGAGCAACTGCTGCACCATCGCAACGCTGGCCCGGCGCATCGGTCGTTCGTCGACCCGGTCCAGGGGCGCCTGCCTGATCGCGTCGACCGGCAGTACGGTGATGTCGAACGGGATGCCGTCCGCACCGAACAGCAGCACCGTGTGCTCACTCTGTTCGCGATCGGACCAGCGCAGGCGACGGGTCTGGGTCTCCAGCGGAATGCCTTGCTCCCTCAGGAAAAGACCCGGCGCCTCGGGGTCGTCGCTGAAGACGTGGAGGCACACGGCGGAGTGTTCGTCAGCGGTGCCTTCGAGCACGGCGCCCACGAGGCGCGCGTCGAACCCGCGCAGGAACCGCATCGCCTCCATGGCGGCCTCGCGACGCGTACGAAGCGCCTGGGGCTGGGTGTCCGCATGGAAGATGCGCTGGTGTTCGCGCAGGGCGTCCTCGATCTCGTTGTTGCGGGGCAGGGCCTGGGTATCGATGATGCCGAGTCGCTCGGCCGCTTTCAGTTTCGCGTGGTGGAAGTCACGAATGCCATGCTCGCTCATCAAGCGGGCCGCTTCCTGTGCGACGAGGACGCGATTGCGCTGCGTCCGGTCCTGGGCATGGATCCTGTGGTGTTCGCCTCGTGCCATGACTCACCCCCATGTGTGGTGTATGCGTCTGCCCGGCGGGCGCCGAACACCGGCGCCCGCTCAGAAAATGTCGTAGGCGTGGTCCTGCTGCTCCTCTTGCTGTTTCTGTTGCGCCTGCTCGCGGAGATGGTCGACATCTTCGACCTTCATGATTTCGTTCATGCCGCCGGGCGAAGGCAGGCCCGAGGCCGGGTCGATCTGCACCGTGGCGATGCCGGGCGGCATGGCGAGCGTGTGCGAGGGTTTGTCCTTCAGCACGGCGCCCATGTAGTCCATCCAGATCGGCAGCGCGGCCTTGGCGCCGAATTCGCCGCGACCCAGCGAACTGAAGTCATCGAAGCCCACCCATACCGCGGTGGCGTAATCCCCGTTGAAGCCCACGAACCAGGCATCCCGGTGATCGTTGGTGGAACCGGTCTTGCCGGCGAGGTCGTCGCGTCCCAGCGCGCGCGCCGCGGAGCCGGTGCCGCGCTTGATGACGTCCATCATCATCGAGGTGACCAGGTAGTCGTTGCGCACGTCGATGACGTGGGGCGCCAGCTTGGGCGGCTGGCTCGCGTTGTCGTGGGCATCGGCCGGCAGTACCGCGTCGCCCGTCCCGTTGCCGCCGGCGCTGCCCGCGCTGGCCGGCTTGGCCGGGATGAGTGCGGTGGACGGCTGCGTCGGCGGACCGGGCGGCGTCGGATTGAGCAGGCGCTCCTGGCAGTCGGCGCAGGCACGCTCGGGGTTGGCCACGTAGACCGGATGTCCATCGCGGTCATCGATGCGCGAGATGAAATACGGCGTAATCAGGTACCCGCCGTTGGCGAACACGGCATAGGCGCGCGCCATCGCCATCGGCGAGACCGACGCCGTGCCCAGGGCAAGCGAGAGATTCTGCGGAAGCGCGTCCGGCGTGAAGCCGAAGCGGGTCGCATAGTCGCGAACGTAGCGCACGCCCACGGCATCGAGCAGCCGCACCGACACGAGGTTCTTCGACTGCACCAGCGCCTCGCGCAGGCGCATGGGGCCGTTGAACTTGTTGTCGTCGTTGGCGGGCGTCCACATGCCGTCGGGACGCGAAGGATCGGGGAAGGCCACCGGGGCGTCGTTGACGATCGAGGCCGGCGTGAAGCCACGCTCGAAGGCTGCCGAGTAAAGGAACGGCTTGAAGCTCGACCCCGGCTGGCGCGCCGCCATCACCGCGCGGTTGAACTTGGAGCGCACGAAACTGAAGCCGCCGACGAGCGCGCGCACCGCGCCGTCTTCCGGGTTGAGCGAGACCAGGGCCGCCTGCACCGCCGGGATCTGGGTCAGGCGCCAGGGGCCTTTCTGCGGTGCGGCCTTGCCGGTTTCCGTGCCGGCGGCGGTGTCCGATGCCTTGGCGTCCTCGGCGATGTCGTCCTTTTCGCTGCGGATGAGGCGCACGATGTCGCCTCGTTTAAGCACGGCGTCGACCCGGGTCGGCGTGGCGCCGGCCCGGCCTTCGTTGACGTAGGGACGCGCCCAGGCGATGGATTCCAGGCTCAGCGTGGCCGTCTCCTTCGCGGACAGGTACACCTTGGCCTCCTTCGGACCGGTTTCCGTCACGATGCCGGGCATCATGCCGGCCACGCTCGTGTAGCCGGCGAGAATGCGGTCGTAATCGTCCGGGCCGGCCTGGGCCGGGAGTTCTTCGTGACCCTCGGGGCCGCGGTAGCCGTGGCGGCGATCGTAGGCCGAGAGCTTGCCGCGCAAGGCTTCGTTGGCGGCGTTCTGGTCTTCGCTGGACACCGTGGTGTGCACCACGTAGCCCTCGGTGAGCGCGTCGTTGCCAAGCTTCTCGAGGGTCTGCTGGCGCACCATTTCGGCAAGGTAGGGCGCGTCGACCTCGATCTGCTGTTCGTGCGGGAACGCGTCGTTGGGTTCCTTGATGGCCTCGTCGTGCTCCGCCTGGGTGATGAAGTGGTTGGAGAGCATCTGGCCCAGCACCCAGTTGCGCCGGGCGATCATCCGCCGCGGGTTGTTCAGGGGGTTGACCACCGAGGGCAACTGGAAGGTCGAGGCGATGGTGGCGCACTCGGCCACGGTGAGCTGGTCGAGCGTCTTGCCGTAATAGTAGGAAGCGGCAGCCGCCACGCCGTAGGAGCGGTGGCCCAGGAACATCTTGTTGAGGTAGAGCTCGAGGATCTGGTCCTTGGTGAGTTCGTTTTCCATCCGCAGCGCGATGAACATCTCGGTAAGCTTGCGCGAATAGAGCTTCTCGGGGCTCAGGAAGAAATTGCGGGCCACCTGCTGGGTGATGGTCGATCCGCCGGGGCCCTTGTCACCGCCGGAGACGATCACGTGAAGACCTGCGCGGGCGATGCCGTGCCAATCGATGCCGGGGTGGCTATAGAAATCGCCATCCTCGGCCGATAAGACAGCATTCTTGAGGCGTACGGGCACGTCGGCGATATGCACGGGGATGCGCCGGGTCTCGCCGAACGACGCGATGAGCTTGCCGTCGGAGCTCAGCACCCGGAGGGGCACCTGCATGTGGTAGTCGCGCAGGACCGCGACCGAGGGGAGGCGGGGCGCCAGGAGCCAGTAGGCGACGCCCACCGCCCCGGCGACGAAAAGGATGCCGGCCAGGGCGAGGTACAACGCATACCGCAACAAACGCTTGAGGATTCGCATGGATGGAGACTTCGTCACCGGCTTCTGGGTCGAGCCGGAGTATAGAGCCAAGCCGTTCGCAAGGACCGGATGGGTACGCTCGACGGGTTGTCAGGGGTAGGCGCTAACCCGGTGATCGGATTTGTGAAATAGTGCCGTTGCGCGGTCTGGGGCGGCCGTTGCCAATCCGTTAAGTTTTCGATCTAATGCCATCGCGCCAAAGACCATTCCAAGAAGGCGCGTGGCGCATAGGGGGACATCGTGGGGCTCTTTACACCCAAATCGGCGCCGCTGATCGGCGTCGACATCAGTTCGACCGCGGTCAAACTGTTGCAGCTGAGCCAGGCAGGCGGCCGATTCCGGGTCGAGCATTATGCCGTCGAGCCGTTGCCCCCCAACGCCGTGGTCGAGAAGAACATCGTCGAGGTCGAGGCGGTGGGCGAGGCCATCCGCCGCGCCCTGGCCCGGTCCGGTTCCAAGGCGCGGCATGCCGCCGCCGCGGTGGCCGGTTCCGCGGTGATCACCCGCGTCATCCCCATGTCGGCCGACCTCTCCGAGGATGACCTCGAAGGCCAGATCCTGGTCGAGGCCAACCAGTACATCCCTTACCCCATCGAAGAAGTGAGCCTCGACTTCGAGGTGCTGGGGCCGGTGCGCGACAACCCCGAGATGAACAACGTGCTGCTCGCGGCCTCGCGCACCGAGAACGTGGACATGCGCATCGCCGCGCTCGACCTGGGCGGACTGACCGCCAAGGTGGTCGACGTGGAGGCGTTCGCCATGGAAAACGCCTTCGGGATGGTCGCCGACCAGCTCCAGGTGTCGCGCGACGCCCTCGTCGCGATGGTGGACATCGGCGCCACCATGACGACCCTGGCGGTGCTGAAGAACCAGCGCACCATCTACTCCCGCGAGCAGGTCTTCGGCGGCAAGCAGCTGACCGACGAGATCATGCGCCGCTACGGCCTCTCCTACGAGGAGGCGGGCCGCGCCAAGCGCAAGGGCGGCCTTCCCGAGTCCTATGAGATGGAAGCCCTGGAGCCGTTCAAGGAATCCGTCGTCCAGCAGGTCAGCCGACTGCTCCAGTTCTTCTTCGCCGGCAGCGAATACAGCCGCGTCGACCAGGTGGTGCTGGCCGGGGGCTGCGCCTCCATCGACGGCATCACCGAGCTGCTCGAGCAGCAGATCGGCGTGCCCTGCATCGTCGCCAACCCGCTCGCGCGCATGGCGCTGTCCAACCGGGTGCAGGCCCAGACCCTCGCCCAGGACGCCCCGGCCCTGATGATCGCCGTCGGGCTGGCCATGAGGAGCTTCGACTGATGGCACGCATCAACCTCCTTCCCTGGCGCGCCGAGCGGCGGAAGCTGCGCGAACGGGAGTTCTACCTCCAACTGGGCATGGCCTTCGGCGCGGCGCTGGTGGTGCTGATCGCGTGGTCGTTCTGGATGGACGCCCGCATCGACAACCAGAACGACCGCAACACCTACCTCCAGGGCGAGATCACGCAGCTCGACGGCCGCATCGAGAAGATCAAGGAACTGGAGAAGGTCCGTTCCGACCTGCTCCAGCGCAAGCAGATCATCGAGCAGCTCCAGGCCAACCGGTCGCAGATGGTCCACCTGTTCGACGAACTGGTGAAGACGATCCCGGCCAGCGCCCGTCTGACCGGCATGAAGCAGACCGGCGACTCGATGTCCCTGGACGGCGTGGCCCAGTCCAACTCCAGCGTGGCCGACTACATGCGCAACCTCGAAGGCTCGCCCTGGATGGGCCATGCCGACCTGCGCAAGACCGAGAACACCCACGACACCTCGCGCATGCCGTACCGCTTCGGACTCGACGTGAAACTCAACACCCCGGCGGACACCGGTGCCGCGGGCGCCCCCGCCGCCGCCTCGACCGCGGCGGCCCCGGCCGCCAGCGTCCCGGCGCCGCTGGCACGCGCCGCCACCGCGATCGCGGCCCCGGCCCAGCCGGCGCCCGCCGCCAGCACGGGAGGGGCCAAGCCGTGAAGTTCCTCGACGACCTGCGCAACCTCGATCGCAACAACATTGGCGGCTGGCCGCGTTCGGTAAAGATGTTCTTTACCGGCCTGGTCTTTGCGATCGTCACTTTCTTCGGCTGGTACCTCTACATCAGCGACCAGCAGGACGACCTCGCGAATGCCGAGCAAAAGGAGGAGTCGCTCAAACAGGACTTCTCGCAGAAGCAGTCCAAGGCGGCCAACCTCGAGGCGCTCGAGCAGCAGCTGGATGAAATGAAGGACATGCTGCGCACCTTGCTGCGCCAGCTGCCCAGCAAGACCGAGATGCCCGAACTGCTCGTCGATATCTCGCAGACTGCGTTGGCCGCCGGCATCGAGACGGAGCTGTTCCAGCCCGGTCCGGAAACGCCGAAAGACTTCTACGCCGAGAAGCCGATCACGCTGCGCATGGTCGGCACGTACCACCAGTTCGGCAGCTTCATCAGCGGCGTGGCCTCGCTGCCCCGCGTGGTGATCCTGACGCTGCACGACGTATCGCTCAGCCCGAAGGACGGCGACAAGAAGGGCGGCTCGTCCGGTCAGCTGATCCTCCAGGGCACGGTCAAGACCTACCGCTACCTCGACGATGACGAGACGGCGGCCCAGGCCAAGAAGACCGACAAGGCGGGGGGCAAGTGATGAGCCAGGTTTTCGCACGCGCACGCGTCGCGCTGCTGGCGACGGCCGCCGCCGTCGCCCTGGGCGGTTGCACCCGCGGCACCTCCGACCTGCACGAGTGGGTGGATGCCGAAAAACACAAGAAGGGCGAGCCGATTCCGGCGCTGCCGGTGATTCGCACCTTCGAGACCTTCGCCTACCAGGACCAGAGCGCGCGCGACCCGTTCAGTCCGAGCGCGGCCGAGGCCGAAACCACAGCCACGTCCGGACCGCGACCCGACGAAAACCGCCCCAAGGAGCCGTTGGAGATGTTCTCCCTCGACAGCCTGAAGATGGTGGGCACGTTCGGCAGCGGCCCTGCCATGCAGGCGCTGGTGCAGGATCCGGACGGCGTGATCCACAAGGTCCATCGCAATGAATACATGGGGCAGGCGTACGGTCGCATCACCGCGGTGAGCGAGGATCGTATCGACCTGGTCGAACTGGTGCCCAACGGAGCCGGCGGCTGGATGGAGCGCCAGGCAAGCATCTCGGTCGGCGACAAATGAGTATCTCGGGGATGACGCACATGACCACCACTTTCCACCGCCTGCCGGGGCTCGCCCGTCGATGGATCCTCGGCGTGGCGATGGCCGCGCTCGGTTTCGCCGGCCAGGCCGCGGCGTCCAACACGCTGCGCGACGTCAGCTATGTCGCCGAGCCCGGCGGACGCGTGCAGTTCACGCTGACGTTCGCCCAGAACGCGCCGACGCCGAAGGTGTTCACCACCACGAACCCGCCGCGCATCGCGATCGACCTGGCCGACACCAAGAACGGCTACTCCACGCGACGGGTCAACGTCGGCAAGGGCGCCACCTCGGCCCTTTCGATCGTCGAGGCGGGCGGGCGCACGCGGGTGACCATCGAGTTGTTCCGCGAATCGGCCTACCGCACCAAGGTCAACGGCAACGAGCTCACCATCGAGGTGAACAACGGCCCGACCGGTGCGACCACCACGACGGCCGTGGTGTCCGATCCCACCAAGGCGCTGCCGTCGGGCGCGGGCCTGCCGGTGTCCAACATCGACTTCCGCCGCGGCCAGAACGGCGAGGGCCGGGTCATGGTGACCCTGGGCGGTCCGTCCGCCGGCACGCCGGAGATGCACCGCGACGGTGACCACGTCATCCTCAGCCTGCCCGGTTCGTCGCTGCCGCCGAAGTTCGCCCAGCGCCTGGACGTCGTCGACTTCGCCACGCCGGTGCTGTCGATCACGTCCAAGACCGCCCCGGGCGGTGCCCGGATGGACATCCAGACCAAGGGCGAGGTGGAAGTCTCCTCCTACCAGAACGGCAACGACTACGTGGTCGAGGTCGCGCCCAAGAAGGCGGCCGCGCCCACGGGCAAGCTCGCCAAGGGGCAGGACCCGGTCTATTCCGGTTCGCGCTTCACCCTCAACTTCCAGAACATCCCCGTGCGCTCGGCCCTGCAGCTGATCGCGGACGAGGCCAAGCTCAATCTGGTCGCCTCCGACAGCGTCGGCGGCAGCGTGACGCTTCGCCTGGTCAACACGCCCTGGGACCAGGCCCTCGACGTGATCCTGCGTGCCAAGGGCCTGGACAAGCGCCGCAGCGGCAATGTCATCTGGATCGCGCCGCAGGCCGAGCTGGCCAACTACGAGCAGAGCATCGCCGACGCCCGCCAGAAGGCCGAGGATTCGGCGCAACTGGTCTCCGACTACGTGCCCATCAGCTACGGCAAGGCCGAGGACATCGCCAAGCTGCTGACCCAGGGCAGCCTGCAGGGTGGCGGCGGCACGACCGGCAACAACACGCCCCACGGTTTCCTGTCCGCGCGCGGCAGCGTCTCGTTCGACGAGCGCACCAACACGCTGCTCCTCAACGACACGCCGGACAAGATCCGCGACCTGCGCGAACTCATCGCGACGCTCGACCGTCCGGTGCAACAGGTGCTGATCGAGTCGCGCATCGTCGCCGCGTCCGACACCTTCACCCGCCAGCTCGGCGTGCGCTGGGGTGCCCAGGCCTTCCGTACCAACTCCAGCGGCCAGGTCATCAGCACCACCCCCGACCTGAGCAGCGGTGGCTCGGATACCGCCGCCGGTGGCGCGGCCAACCTCGCCACGCAGGTGCACAACTTCAACAACGGCACGAATACGTCGAATACGCTGACCTTCCCCGGCGGCTACAACGTCAACCTGCCGGCGACCAATCCGGCGGGCAGCCTGGGCCTGGCGATCCTTGGCTCGAACTATCTCGTCGACCTTGAACTCTCTGCCGCGCAGACCGAGGGTCGCAGCGAGGTCATCTCCAGCCCCCGCGTGATCACGGCCAACCAGCAGGAAGCGGTGATCAAGCAGGGTACGGAGATCGGCTACGTGACCTACCAGGCCTCGAACTCCGGCGGCGGTGCGCAGAACGCCACCGTTCAGTTCAAGGATGCCGTGCTCGAACTGCGCGTCACGCCGACGATCACGTCCGACAGCCGCGTCTACCTGAAGATCAACGTGAAGAAGGATGCGTTGAACCAGTTTATCGCCTCCCCCGGCGGCGGGTCCGTGCCCCAGATCGACACGCGGGAGATCAACACGTCCGTGCTCGTCGACAACGGCCAGACCGTCGTCCTCGGCGGCATCTACGAAATCACCAAGTCCAACACCACGAAGAAAGTACCTGGCCTCGGCGATATTCCGGTCCTCGGCGTCCTGTTCCGCAACACGTCGCGACAGAATGACAAGGCCGAGCTGCTGATCTTCGTGACGCCGCGCATCCTGAGCGAATCATTGCAGTAAGTACCGCTCGACGTTCCGCTTCCGGTAGGCCCGCTTCGGCGGGCCTGCCTTTTTGTATCCGGGGTGCCGGAAGGGGCGATTAAACTTATTGCCCCGGTCGTGGTCTCATGGGCCAAGAAACCCACACCCGAGATCCACCATGTCCGACACGCCCATCGCCTCGACGCCTCTCCAGGAGGCTTTCGTTCGCCTGCGCGACGAGCTGGCCCGAGGCATCATCGGCCAGCCCCACCTGGTCGAATGCCTGCTGATCGCGCTGCTCGCCGATGGTCACCTCCTGGTCGAAGGCGCGCCCGGACTCGCCAAGACCACCGCCATCAAGGCGCTGGCCACCCGCATCGAAGCCGATTTCCACCGCATCCAGTTCACGCCGGACCTGCTGCCGGCCGACCTCACCGGCACGGACATCTTCCGCCCGCAGACGGGCACCTTCGAGTTCGAGCGCGGGCCGCTGTTCCACAACATCGTGCTCGCCGACGAGATCAACCGCGCGCCGGCCAAGGTGCAATCCGCGCTGCTGGAAGCGATGGCCGAGCGGCAGATCACCATCGGCCGGCGCACCTGGCCGTTGCCCGATCTCTTCATGGTCATGGCCACGCAGAACCCGATCGAGCAGGAAGGCACGTTCGCGCTTCCCGAGGCGCAGCTGGATCGCTTCCTCATGCACGTGACCATCGGGTATCCCGACGCGACGGCCGAACTGGCGATCCTGCGCCTGGCCCGCGAGCAGGCGAAGCAGGTGATGCATCCCGCCGCACCGGTGGCCCATCTGCTGCGTCCCCACGACGTCTTCGCCGCACGCGACGCCGTGCTTGCCGTGCACATGGCGCCGCCCCTGGAGCTGTACGTGACGCAGATCGTCGTCGCGTCGCGCGAGGCCGCCAAATACGGTCCGGAGCTGGCCCGCTGGATCGCCTGGGGCGCCAGTCCGCGCGCCACCATCGCGCTGGATCGTTGCGCGCGTGCGCACGCGTGGCTCGCCGGCCGCGATTACGTGTTGCCCGAAGACATCCACGCGGTGGCGCACGACGTGCTCCGTCACCGCGTGCTGCCCAGCTACGAGGCCGAAGCCGAGGGCGTGCGCGTGGATACCATCGTCGACCGCCTCCTGGACCTCGTGCCGCTGCCGTGAACGCCGTCGTTGCCCCCGATGGGCGCGTTCGCGTCTCGCTGCCCGAACTGATCGCCCTGCGTTCACGCGCCATGCGCGCGCCCGCGCCCCCCGTCGTCTCACGCGCGCCACGCAGCGGCCAACGTCCCGGGCGCCTGCACGGACGTGGCATGGATTACGCCGAGTCGCGCGTCTACCAGGCGGGGGACGATGTGCGCCGCATGGACTGGCGACTCACCGCGCGCAGTGGCGTGGCTCACACCAAGCTCTTCCAGGAAGAACGCGAAGGCCGGCTGCTGGTGTTGCTCGATACGAACGCCAGCATGCGTTTCGGGACCCGTGTGCGCTTCAAGTCGGTGCAGGCGGCCCGGGTGGCCGCGCTCGCGGCGTGGTACGCGATACGTGGCGGCGATCGGGTGGGCGTCCTGTCGTTCGGCGCCCAGCGCCAGTTGGTGAAGCCGCAGGGCGGCGCGCGTGGCGCGCTCGCCGTCGCGGGTGCCATCGCCGCGTGGGACGCTGCCCCGGTCGGCGACGATGAAAGCCTGTCCGCCGCGCTGCAGCGGGCGGGTCGGTTGATGCACGGCGCATCGCGCGTGCTGCTGGTGAGCGACGGTTTCTGCGTCGACGACGCCGCGCGCGGCCGGATGCTCGGTCTTGTCGGCAAGGCCGAGGTGTCGGTCCTCAACGTGGCCGATCCGCTGGAGATGGCCGAGCCGCCACCTGGGCGCTATCCGCTGGCGCATCGAGGCCAGCACTACGACGTCACCCTGTACGGCGAGCGCGAGAGGGCCGAGTTCGCGCGCTCGCTCGGTGACGGTCGTCGCCGCCTGCTCGCGTTGGCGAGCGGACTGAATCTGCGCCATCGCACGATCGATACCACCGCCGATCCGCTCGACGCCCTGGTCGCCTTGCTTGGCGTGAGGAAAGCCTGATGCCGCAGAATGTGCCCGTCCTGCGCGACATCCACGTGCCTGAGGTCTCAATGTGGTGGCCGCTGGCGCCGGGTTGGTGGGTGTTGATCGCGCTCGCGCTGATCGCTGTCGCCATCGCGATCCATGCCTGGCGCCGCCGCGTCGCCCGCCGCCGCCGGGCTGACGCCGTGCTCGCCGAATTGCATGCGGCGCGCGAGCGCCACGCCGTCGATGGCGACGCCGCAGCGTTCGCCGCGAGCGTCAACCAGTTGCTGCGTCGCGTGGCGCGCCTGCGCGATCCGCGCAGTGTCACGCTCAGCGGCGACGCGTGGGCGCGTGCGCTGGCCGCCCAGGCGCCACGCGCCGACGTCGCGCTGCTCGTCGCGCTCGATGCAGCGATGTATCGGCCGCGCGCCGACATCGACGTCGCCGGCACCTGCCGCGACGCCGATGCCTGGATACGCGCCGCCTTGCGGAGATCGTCCCGTGTCACTGCCTGAATTCGCCTGGCCCTGGCTCTTCGTCGTCTTGCCGCTGCCCTGGCTGATGCGCCGCGTGCTGCGGCCCATCCGACCGTCACAGGCGCTCAATCTGCCGCATCCCGGCCTCACGCTCGCCCAGGGCCCGATGGCCCGCGCGCCGTTCGGCGCCACGCTCCTGCTCGTACTGGCCTGGCTCTGCCTGGTCACGGCGGCGGCGCGACCGCAATGGCTGGGGCCGCCGGAGCCGCAGCGCCGTAGCGGCCGCGCGACGATGCTCGCGGTCGATCTTTCCGGAAGCATGTCGCTCGACGACATGGTGCTGGCCGGACGGCAGGTGTCGCGTTTCGCCGCGGTGGAAGCCATCGCCGGCGACTTTATCGATCGTCGTGTCGGCGACGAACTGGGCCTGATCCTTTTCGGTTCGCAGGCCTACCTTGTCACGCCGTTGACCTACGATCTCGACGCGGTGCGCGCGCAATTGCACGGTGCCGTCGTGGGCCTGCCCGGACGCGAGACCGCCATCGGCGACGCGCTTGCCGTCGCGGTGAAGCGCCTGGCCGACATGCCCGAGCAGGCGCGTGTCGTGGTGCTGCTGACCGATGGCGTGAACAACTCCGGCGCCATCTCGCCGCGGGAGGCCGCCCGTGCCGCGAAGGCGGCCGGCGTGCGGATCTACACGATCGGCATCGGCGCCACCGCGATGCGCGTGGATGACCTCTTCGGAGCGCATACGGTGAATCCTTCCGCCGACCTCGACGTCGGCATGCTCACCGATATCGCGAAGGAAACCGGGGGCAAGTTCTTCCGCGCCACCGATACGCAGCAGATCGCCGATGCCTATCGCGCCATCGATCAGCTCGAACCCGTGCCGCAACAAGGCGCCGCCTTGCGGCCGCGTTATGAGCTGTTCCGGTGGCCGCTCCTGGCATCGCTCGTTTTGCTGGCGCTGGCGACGCTGCCGGGCCTCATCGCACGGAGGGCGCGCGCATGAGCACGCTGGCGTCGTTCCATTTCATCCAGCCCCACTGGCTGTGGCTTCTTCTGCTGGTGCCGCCGCTGGCCTGGCTGGTCGCACGGCGTCAGCCCGGCACCCGCGTGCTGGCGCGACTCGCCGATCCCGCGCTGCTGCCTCACCTGCTCGACGGTGCCCCCATGACGACACGCGCGCCGGCCGTCGCGTTCGCCTCGGCGGCGATACTCGCGGTGTTCGCGCTCGCCGGCCCCACCTGGAGTCGGCAGACCCAGCAGCTCTACGCGGGGCAGAGCGCCCAGGTGGTGGTGCTGTCGATGTCGCCGCACATGCTGTCGCACGATGTCGTGCCCGATCGCCTGAGTCGCGCCCGTTACAAGGTGCGAGAGCTCTATCGCGCCAATGCGAGCGGTCTGAATGCACTTATCGCCTACACCGGCGAACCGTTCACCGTCGCGCCGCTGACCACCGACGCGCACAGTGTCGATGACCTGCTCAATGCGCTATCGCCGGACACGATGCCCGTCGACGGCGACGATCCCGGCAAGGCGATCGACATGGCGGTCGAACTCATCCGTCATGCCGGCTTGCACGGCGGTTCGATCGTGCTGGTGACCGACCATGCGGACGCCGCGGCGGATGCGGCCGCGCGTCGGGCCCGCGCCGCCGGCGATCGCGTATCCGTTCTGGGCATCGGCACGACGCGCGGTGGGCCGATCACGAGTCCCGACGGCGGTTTCGTCAAGGATGCCCAGGGCACCATCGTGATGGGTGCGCGCGACGACGCCTCGCTGTCCGCCTTGGCCGCGGCCGGCGGCGGCCGTTTCGTCCCGGTGGCGAACGATGGGTCGGACGTGGCGACGCTGTCGTCCCTGCTCAAGGACGACGGCGAGGGCACGTCGGTCGCCGGGGCGACGTCCGGCCAGTGGCAGGATCGCGGCCCGTGGCTGTTGTTGCCGCTGTTGCCGTTGGTGGCGCTGGTATTCCGTCGCGGCTGGTTGATCGTGCTGGCGCTGGCCGTGCTGCCGCTGTCGCCGGCACGCGCCGCCGATGGCCTGGGCGACGTCTTCCGCACCCGCGACCAGCAGGCGGCGCGCGCGCTCGCCGCCGGTGAGGCGGCCAAGGCACAGTCGCTGGCCACGACGTCGTCGTTGCGTGGCGCGGCCGCCTATCGTGCGGGCGACTACGCCGCCGCCGTCGCCGCGTTGAAGAACGGCAAGGACAGCGATTCGCAGTACAACCTCGGCAACGCGCTGGCGAAGCAACAGCGCTACGAAGACGCCCTCGCCGCCTACGACCGCGCGTTGAAAGCCAACCCCGGCAACGCCGATGCCGCCGCCAACCGCAAGGCGGTGGACGACTTCCTCAAGCAGCAGCAACAACAGCAGAAGCCGCAGGACAAAAACGACGACAGGAAGGGTCAGGGTGGCAAGCAGGGCGACAAGAGCGCCGGCAAGCAGGGCCAGAACGACCCGAAAAACCCGCAGGGTTCGCAGGGTGGCCAGGACAACCCGGCTCAGGGCGGCCAGGACAACACGTCGTCCGGTGACAAGGGAGACGACAAGGGTTCGCCCCCGTCGGGCGATCCGTCCAAGGCGGGTGAGGGCGACGGCAAGGATCGCAGCGCGTCGCAAGACGCCGCCGGGGAGCCGCAGGGCGACGCCAAGGCGTCCTCCGAGGCCCAGCGCGCCGAAGCGCAGAAAGCGCAGTCCGCGCTCAAGCAGCAGCTCGACGCGGCCCTGGGCAAAGACGGCCAGGCCAGGAAAAGCGACGACAAGGGCGCGCACGATCTGGGCGTGCTGTCGGCCGACGATGCGTCCTCGAAGCTGCCGGCCGACGTGCGCCGGTCGCTGATGCGCGTGCCGGACGATCCGGGTGGTCTGTTGCGTAGAAAGTTCATGCTCGAGTACCAGCAAAGGCATGGTGCGGAGCCGGAGGAATGACGATGCGTGGTGTGCGTTACCTGGTGGCGGTGGCCGTGCTCTGGCCCATGCTGGCGTGGGCCCAGGCGGCGCCCACGGCGTCGCTCGATCGTCCCCGCGTCGGCCTGGGCGAGACGGTGACGCTCAACATCCAGATAGGGGACGGCGATGCCGATGCGCCCGACCTCTCGCCGTTGTCCGCCGACTTCGTCGTGCTCGGCACCTCGACCAACCATACGCTGAGCATCGTCAACGGCCATCGCGAAGCGCATACGATCCTGGGCGTGGCCCTGCGCCCGCGTCGCGAAGGCCACTTGACCGTGCCGGCGCTCGCGATCGGCGCGCAGAAGACGCCTCCGCTGGATCTCGACGTCGAGGCGCCGGGCAAGACCGCCGGCACCGCGAATCCCGACGCGCCGGTGCACCTGGAGGACATGGTCAATCCGACCCATGCGTACGTCGGCCAGCAGATCGACTACACGTTGCGCCTCTATTTCACCAACCTGGCCGACGGCAATCTCGGCGACCCCGCCGCCGACGGCGCCGAAGTCCGGCGCGTCGGCCAGGATGCGAACTACCAGACCACTCGCGGCAACCGGCGTTTCAACGTGGTCGAACGCCATTACGCCATCTTCCCGCAGCGCCCGGGCACGTTGGACATCCAGCCGCCTACGTTCCAGGGCACCGTCGTCGATCCCAACGACATGGATGCCTTCTTTGGATCGGGATCGCCGGTCAGCACCGTCGGCCAGCCGTTGCGCGTGGAGGTGCGCGGACGCCCGTCCGGGGCCGCGGATGGCGCCTGGATACCCGCCCGTTCGCTGTCGCTCTCGCTCGACGGCCTGCCTGCCGACGGCAAGGCCACCGTCGGCCAGCCGGTGACGCTGACCATGCGGCTGGAGGCCGTGGGCATGCCGTTCGAGGCGTTGCCCGCGCTCTCGCTGCCCACGCTCGACGGCGCGGATGTCTATCCCGACAAGGCCGCCACCGGCGGCAGCACGAGCGGACCGTGGATCACCGGACGGCGCCAGCAGGCATTCGCCGTGGTGCCGACGCGTCCGGGCACGTTGCATATCCCGGAGACGACGCTGCATTGGTGGAACGTGGTCACCGACAAGCCGGAGGAGGCGACGATCCCGGCACACGATATCCAGGTGGCGCCCGGTAGTGGCGCACCCGCGAAGGCCATGCCGCCCCGTGCCCCGGTCACCGGCGCGTCGCCGTCGGCATCGCCTGCGGCCGCCCCGGTCGCCGGTGCCCGAAGCCCGTGGCTCTGGGGCTTCGCGGCGCTGGCCGTGCTGTGGATCGCGACCCTGCTCGGGTGGTGGCTGACATGGCGTCGGCGCGGTGCCCGGGAACCGGTGGCGCCCGCACCCTCGGGCAGTGCGATACCGGTTCGTGAGGGCGCGACGCGCGACGCGTTTCTTCGGGCGACGGGACACGCCGACGCGCAGGCCGTGGAACGCGCCTTGCTCGCCTGGGCGCGCACCTACCACCCGGCGATCCGCTCGCTCGGCGCGCTGTCCCCGCTGCTGCGCGAGGGACCGCAGCGCGACGCCATCGCCACGCTGCAGCGTGCCCGCTTTGCCGGCGGCACGTGGCAGGGCGGCATGCTCAAGGATGCCTTCGCGCGCGGTTTCGACTGGAAACCCGCCGATGGCGCCGATCACGGCCCGCTGCCCCCGCTTTATCCCCGCTGACCTAACGCGTCGAGGGCGGCGCGATAGGCGCGCGTCGCCGCCGCGCTGAAGGTACAGAAGATGACCGCCTCAGGCCGCCATGGCGCGGTCAGCACCGTGTCCACGGCGATGCGGGCCGCGTCGTCCATCGGGTAGCCGTAAACGCCGGCGCTGATGGCGGGAAACGCGATCGAAGCCACAGCATGCTCCCGCGCCAGGCGCAGGCAATGCGCATAGCAGGCTGCCAGCAAGCGAGCCTCCCCGTGCCCACCCCCGCGCCACACCGGTCCGACCGTATGCACGACATACCGTGCCGGCAGGTCGAAGCCCGGGGTGAGCCGGGCCTCGCCCGTGGGGCAACGCACCCCCTGGCGCGTTTCCGGCAGATCGCGGCAGGCCGCGAGCAGGCGCGGGCCGGCCGCGCGATGGATCGCCCCGTCCACGCCGCCCCCGCCCAGCAGCGACGCGTTAGCCGCGTTGACGATGGCGTCCACGGCCAGGCGGACGATATCAGTCTGTGCGATGTCGACGATCATGCAAAGCTCCTGTGACGGTGGCTCACAAACGGCTAGGATGGGCCTCCAGCAGCGTTATCCAACGGGCCATGGCCGATCAGTTCAACGTGGAAGACATCTCCTTCGCCTACCTCATCAACGACGTCACCTTGCTCTTCCGCAAGCATTTTGACCGTCGTGCGGTGAAGTTCGGGCTCACGCGTGCCCAATGGCGCGCCCTGAAGACGCTTCATCGCCGGCCGGGCATGCGCCAGAACGAACTGGCCGAGCAACTGGACATGGAGCCGATCGCCGTCGGCCGGGTGATCGACCGTCTCCAGGCCGCGGGCTTCGTGGAGCGCCGCGCCGATCCGAAAGACCGCCGTGCCTGGCGTCTGCACGACACCGAGCAGGCGCGCGGCGTCATCGACGACATGGAAGACATCGCCAAGGGTCTGCGCGTCGACGCCGTGCGGGGCATCGATGCGGCCGACCTCCAGAAGACGCTCGACGTGCTCAATCGCATGAAGGAAAACCTCCAGGCCCTCGACGGGCCAGGGGACGACGCCTGACGGCGGTGCCGTCAACGGTTTTGCTACGAATGCGTTAGGCCTTACGATATTCGGCCCCAAACCTTCACCCGCGTATCCCCACGCGGCGACCGATGCAGGTGGCATCGGCCGGAGACACCATGCAGCGATCCCCAGGGAAGAACGTGCTCATCGTGATCGGCCTCCTGGCCGCCGCCGCCCTGGCGGCGTTCGTATGGCGGCACGTCGGACACACCGATCAGGCGGCGAGGGCCCCCGCCAAGGCGCAGGCCGGTGTGCCCGTGACGACCGCGATGGCCACCCGGGGCGAGATCGACCTCGCGCTGAAAATCATTGGCCGGGCCGAAGCCTATTCCACGGTCAACGTGCGTTCGCGGGTGAACGGCCAGGTCGAACGCCTGGCCTTCACGCCAGGCCACCACGTCCGGAAGGGCGACCTGCTCGCCCAGGTCGATCCTCGCCCCCTGCAGGCCGCGCTCGATGCCGCGAAGGGCAACGTCGCGCGCGACGAGGCGTCCCTGGCAAAGGCCGAGGCCGACCTCCAGCGTTTCCAGAGCATGCTCGGCAAGGGCTTCGTCAGCCGTGCCGACTTCGACCTCTACAAGGCCAACCTCGGCGTGGCGCGCGCCAACCTGCAGAGCGACCGCGCCTCGGTGCGTGCCGCGCAGGTGCAACTGGACTACGCCACCATCACCGCGCCGTTCGACGGCGTCACCGGCGCGCCGCTGGCGTATCCCGGCGCCACGCTGACCGCCGACACCACGGACATCGTGGTGCTCAACCAGGTGGATCCCATCCGCGTCGCGTTTTCGGTGCCCGAAGACAGCCTCGCCGCCGTGCGCGTCGAAGCGCGACGCCGAACGGTACCTGTCGAAGCCCGCATCCCGGGCGATACCGAAGGGCCGCTCCAGGGCGAACTGGAATTCATCGACAATGCCGTCGATGCCACCACG
Organism: Luteibacter sahnii; assembly: GCF_034063545.1. NCBI lineage: Bacteria > Pseudomonadati > Pseudomonadota > Gammaproteobacteria > Lysobacterales > Rhodanobacteraceae > Luteibacter > Luteibacter sahnii. The sequence goes on along the minus strand of NZ_JAQLOK010000002.1, from coordinate 976,723 downwards.
GGCACGATCACGCTCAAGGGCCGCTTCGACAACAAGGACGGTCGCCTCACCCCGGGCCAGTTCGCCGAAGTGACCCTGCCGACGACGCGGCTCGCCGACGTGGTCAGCGTGCCGGTCGTGGCCTTGCAGAGTTCCACCGCCGGCGCGTTCGTCTTCGTGGTCAAGCCCGACCACACGGTCGAGCAGCGTCCCGTCACGCCCGGGGCGACGTCGGGCCAGCGCGTGGTGATCGACAAGGGCCTGCAGGGCGGCGAGGCGGTGGTGACCGAAGGCCAGATGCTGCTCACCGACGGCGCCCGCGTGCGCGTCGACGGGGCCTGAGGCCTCGCCGTGAACCTGCCCGAACTCTGCATCCGCCGGCCCGTGATGACCACGCTGCTGATGGCGGCGCTGGTGATTTTCGGCCTGGCCGCGTATCCGAAGCTGCCGGTCAACGAGCTACCGAACGTCGACTTTCCCACCATCAATATCAGCGCGAGCCTGCCCGGTGCGTCGCCGGAGACCATGGCGTCGTCGGTGGCCACGCCCCTGGAGGCGCAGCTGTCGACGATCGCGGGCATCGACTCGATGAGTTCGACCAGTTCGCTCGGGTCGACCACCATCACCGTCACCTTCTCGCTCGAACGCAACATCGACGGCGCGGCGCAGGACGTGCAGTCGGCGATCTCGGCGGCCCAGCGCCAGTTGCCGCAGGACATGCCCACGCCGCCCACCTACCGCAAGGTGAATCCCGCCGACGCGCCGATCCTCTATCTCACCATGCAATCGGCGACGTTGCCGCTGTCGACGGTGGACGACTATGCGGAAACCGAGCTGGCGCAGCGCCTGTCGATGGTCGACGGCGTGGCGCAGGTGAATGTCTACGGCTCGCAGAAGTACGCCGTGCGCGTCGCGGTCGATCCGGACCGTCTGGCGGCCACGGGCATCGGTATCGACCAGATGCGCGAGGCGATCGCCGCCGCTAACGTCAACAAGGCCACCGGCTCGCTCAACGGCAGCCGTCAGTTGCTGTCCATCCGTTCCGATGGACAGCTGATGCGGGCCGCCGACTACAACCAGGTGGTGGTCGCCTATCGCAACGGATCGCCCGTGCGCCTGTCCGACATTGCCACCCCGCGCGACAGCGTGCAGGACGACCAGAAAGCCAGCTGGTTCGACGGTCATCGCGCGATCACGCTCGCCATCCAGCGCCAGCCCGGCGCCAACACGGTGGACACCGTCGACCGCATCCTCGCCCTGTTGCCGGGTTTCTCCGAGACGCTGCCCCCGTCGGTGAAGCTCGACGTCATGTACGATCGCTCGGTTTCCATCCGCGAGTCCGTGCACGACGTGCAGTTCACCCTGGTGCTCGCGGGCATCCTCGTGGTGGCGGTGATCTACCTCTTCCTCGGCAACGCGTCGGCGACGCTGATTCCCGCCGTGGCGCTGCCGATTTCCGTGCTCGGCACCTTCGGCGCCATGTTCGCGCTGGGCTACAGCCTCGACAACCTTTCGTTGCTGGCGCTCACGCTCGCGGTGGGCTTCGTGGTGGACGACGCGATCGTCATGCTGGAAAACATCATGCGCCACATCGAATTGGGCCAGACGCCATTCGACGCGGCGGTGAAGGGCTCGAACGAGATCGGCTTCACCATCTTCTCGATGACCCTTTCGCTGGTGGCGGTGTTCATCCCCGTGATGTTCATGGGCGGGATCGTCGGCCGATTGTTCCACGAGTTCGCCGTGGTCATCAGCGTGTCGATCCTGATTTCCGGATTCGTCTCGATCACCCTCACGCCCATGCTGTGCAGCCGGTTCGTCAAGGCGCACGCCCACGAACGGCGCAGTCGCGTGGTGATAGGGTTCGACCGAGGGTTCGCTTCGCTCACGAACGGCTACACGCGCAGCCTCGGCTGGTGCATGCGTCATCCGCGCGTCGTGCTCGCGACGTTCGCCCTGAGCCTCGCCGCGACGGGCGTGCTCTTCGCTATCACGCCGAAAGATTTCATCCCGTCGGGCGACAGCGGCCAGTTGCGCGTCACCACCGAAGGCCCGACCGATATCTCCTTCGCCGCGATGTCGGCCCGCCAGCAGGCTCTGGCCCGGATCGCCGGCGACGATCCGAACGTCGAAGGCTATATGTCGAGCGTCGGCGCGGGCGGCGCGCGCGCCACGGTCAACGCGGGGTCGATCCTGCTGCGCCTGAAACCGCGCGACGAACGCGGCGGCACCACGCCCGATGACATCATCCAGTCCTTGCGCGAGAAGTTCGCCCAGGTACCCGGCATCCGCACCTACATCCAGAATCCGCCGGCGATCCAGGTCGGAGGGCGGCAGTCGAAGGCGCAATACCAGTACACGGTGCAGTCGACCGACCTCCACGCGCTTTACGACTGGTCGGGCAGGCTCGTGGCCGCGTTCCAGACGCTGCCGGGATTCCAGGACGTTACCACCGACCTCGACCTGAACAGCCCGTCGATGATCGTCAACGTCAACCGCGACAAGCTCGCGCCGCTCGGCCTGACCATGGAACAGGTGCAGACGGCGCTGGGCACGGCCTTCGGCGAAAACCAGATCTCCACGATCTACGGCGCGGCCACGCAATACTGGGTGATCCTGCAGGTCGAGCGGCGCATGCAGGACGATCCGGCGGTGTTGTCGAAACTCTACGTCACCTCGGACACCGGCAAGCTCGTGCCGCTGGATACCGTGGCGCATTTCGAGCGCAAGCCGCAGGTGCTCACGGTGAACCACCAGGGCCAGCTGCCAGCCGTGACCGTCTCGTTCAATCTCGCGCCGGGCGTGTCGCTGAGCGACGCGGTAGCAAGTATCGATCGCGCCACCACCGAGATGAAACTGCCGCCGACATTGAGCGGCAGCGTGCAAGGCACGGCGCAGGCCTTTCAGGATTCGATCAAGGGCATGGGCTTCCTGCTGCTCCTGGCGGTGTTCGTGATCTACCTCGTGCTGGGCATCCTCTACGAGAGCTTCATCCATCCGCTCACCATCCTTTCCGGCCTGCCGGCCGCGGCGGTGGGCGCGTTGCTCACGCTGGTAATCTTCGATGCGTCCCTGGATCTTTTCGCGTTCGTAGGCATCGTGATGCTGGTGGGTATCGTGAAGAAGAACGCGATCATGATGATCGACTTCGCGCTCGAGCGTCAGCGCGACGAGGGCGTGGCCCCGTTCGAGGCGATCTACGACGCGTGCCGCGTCCGTTTCCGTCCGATCATGATGACCACCGCGGCGGCATTCGCGGGCACGCTGCCGATCGCGTTGGGCATCGGTGCGGGGGCGGACACCCGGCGTTCGCTCGGCCTGGCGGTGGTGGGCGGCCTGTTGGTGTCGCAGGTGCTCACGCTCTACCTCACGCCGGTGATCTATCTCTACATGAGCCGTCTACAGGCGCGTATCGCGCCCAAAACCATCGCCGGCGGCTGATGCGCCGACGATGCGGCATGCCTCAGTCGTGCGCCCCGTCGTTCGCGAACGCGCCCGGTGCCGAGCCGAAGTTGCCGTCGGCCTGTGCGGCCATGTACGCGAATGCCGCGTACACCGCCACGTTCTGCGCCAGGTCCTTCGGGTCGATCTTGTCGAGCGTGTCGTTCGCGTTGTGGTGGTAGTCGAAATAGTTCGTGCCGTCCTGCGTGAGCGACAGCGCGGCCATGCCCTTGGCATGCATCTGCGACAGGTCCGAGCCACCGCCGCCGGGACGGCTGGCGTCGTAGGCCACGCCGATCGGTTCGAGCACCTTTGCGATCTGCGCGATGGCGTTGCGTGCCTCGGGCTTGACCGACGCGGTCATCCGCCAGACGCGTCCGGCACCGAAGTCGGACTCCGTGCCCAGCTGGAACGTCGATACCTCCTTGGCGTGCGCGTCGGCATACGCGCGTCCGCCCCACAGGCCCATTTCTTCGTTGGCGAAGGCGATCACGCGGATGGTGCGGTCCGGGCGCTGCGGCATGTCCTTGATCAGCTTGGCCGCAGCGGCGGCGATCGCGACGCCCGCGCCGTCGTCGATGGCGCCCGTGCCCAGGTCCCATGAGTCGAGATGGCCGCCGATGGCGACGACCTCGTCCGGGTGCTTGCGGCCGGTGACTTCGGCGATCACGTTTTCGCCTTGGTAGGTGCCCTTGAAGCCGACGTCGAGATCGAGCTTCAGCGTCACCGGCTTGCCCGACTTCACCACGCGCTCGAGCTGGTCGGCATCGGGCAGCGAGAGGGCCGCGGCGGGGATCGCTTCGGCGGGATCCTTAAAGCCGGTGACACCCGTGTGCGGCGTTCGGCTGTGCGGATCGGTGCCCGCCGAGCGCAGCAGGTAGGCGACCGCCCCCATCTTCGCGGCGACCACGGCGCCGGCCGTGCGCGTGGCCGACCCCATGCCGTAGTCGTGGCCGTCCTTCTGCGGGGTCATGTGCGTGCTGACGTAGACGATCTTGCCCTTCACCGTCGCCGGGTCCGCCGCCTTCAGGGCGGCGAGGTCGTCGAACGCTACCACCTGCGCCGTGAGGCCGCCCGCGGGAGTGCCCGCGGAATAGCCCAGGGCGGTGACGGCCAGCGGCTGCGGATAGGGCGCCACGATCTGTGCGTGCTCGCTGCGGCGCTCCCACAGCGGGTAGCTCACCTTCTCGGTGTAGACCTTGTCGAAGCCCATGGCCTTGAACTTCGCCACCGTCCATTCGACGCCGCGCTTGTCGGCGGCGCTGCCGGCCAGGCGTGGACCCACCTCGGTGGTCAACCCGGCGACGAAGTCGTAGCCGGTGGTGTCGTTCATCGCACGATCGCGCAGCGCGGTGGCCGCGGCGACGGCCTTGTCGGGGATGATGGTGTCGCGGGCGGCTGCGTGGGCGGAAAAGGCGAGCGCGACGCACGCGGCGAGCGCGTGCAGACGGACGGTATGACGCATCGGTGACCCCCGGGGACGGAAAGCTCCGATTATTGCGCCGCCCCGAAAACGGCGACTAGGCCGGAAGTCACGCGACGTAGGTGGCGCCCTGACGCGACCGGTGACCCGTCGCGCGCAGGGCGCGCTCCGACAGGCTCAGGGCGTGTGGTTCTGCTGCTTGAGCAGGTCACGGATTTCCTGGAGCAGCACCACGTCGGCCGGCGGCGCCGCCGGTTTCTCCGCTTCGCGGCGGGTGAGCTTGTTGATGGCTTTGACCACCATGAAGATCGCGAAGGCGACGATGAAGAACTGGATCAGCACGTTGATGAACACGCCGTACTGGATCGCCACTTCGGGAATCTTCGCCGCGGCATCGCCCGGTCGAAGCACCCATTTCCAGTCGGAGAAATCGATGCCGCCGATGGCCCAGCCGAGCGGGGGCATGATGATGTTGTCCACCAGCGAGGTGACGATCTTGCTGAAGGCCGCACCGATGACCACGCCGACCGCGAGGTCGACCACGTTGCCGCGCAGGGCGAATTTCTTGAATTCCGCGATGAAGCTCATCGGATCGTTCTCCTTGGTGGGCGGTAGGGCAAGGTGTTGAACCTAGACGGACAGGTGTTAGCGCTTCGCGAAGTCAGGTTATCCGGCCTTCGAGCGTCGCGATGTCGCCGAGGCGGGCGACGAAGCGGTCACCCCGGGACAGTGCCGACACGCCGGCCGGCGTGCCGGTAAAGACGAGATCGCCGGCCTTCAGCTCGAACAGGCGCGACAGATGCGAGAGGATCTCCGGCACGCTGAATAGCATGTCGCCCAGCGTGGCCGACTGCCGCACCTGCCCGTTGACCTCGAGCGAGATCGGCGTCGCGTCGACCGGGCACGACTGGTCGGCGGGCACCAGCGCCGACACCGGAGCGGAGTGGTCGAAGCCCTTGGCCACGTCCCAGGGGGCGCCCTTGGCCTTGGCCTGGGCCTGGAGGTCGCGGCGGGTGAGGTCCAGCCCCACGCCATAGCCCCAGACCAGCCGCGCCGCGTCGTCGGGCGACAGGTCGCTGCCGCCGGCGCCCAGCGCGACCACCATTTCCACCTCGTGATGGAGATCGTTCGTGGCCGAAGGATACGGCACGTCGTTGCCGTCGGTGACCACGGCATCGGCGGGCTTGGTGAAGAACATCGGGTTCGTCCGGTCGGGCGTGGCGCCCATTTCCTTCGCGTGGTCGGCGTAGTTGCGGCCGATGCAGAAGATCCGGCGGACGGGGAAGCGCTCGGCACGGCCGGCGACGGGAAGGCTCGGCAGGGCCGGCGGGGGGATGACGGTCGACATGCCGATAGCGTACCGGCGCCGGGTGACAGCTGTCACGGCAGATGACTGATGGCGGCAAGTGGTTCACGGTTTGCCCCGATCGCATCATCCATTCGTGGGCGACCAGGGGACAAAGAGCGCATGACTTCGAATGCCGAGCTGCTGCGGCAGCTCAAGATCGACAAGACGAACCGGGAGTCGTCCGGGGGCGGAAACGGCAAGGGCGCACGGGTCGCGTGGACCGCGATCGCCGTCGCGGTGGCGCTGGCCGCCGTGGGCGGTGGCGCGTGGCTGTGGCTGGCGCGGCGGCCCGTCGAGGTGCACACCGCCACCGCCGTGGCCCCCGCGAACGCCGCCGAGGCCAGCGCCGTGCTCCAGGCCACCGGCTACGTGACCGCGCGTCGCCAGGCGACGGTATCCGCGCAGATCACCGGCACCCTGACCCAGGTGCTGATCGAAGAGGGCGACCGGGTGAGCAAGGGCCAGGTGCTGGCCCGGCTGGAGGACAACGCCCTGCGCGCGAGCCTGCAGGCGGCCCAGGCCAACGCGGCCGCGGCGCACGCCACCGTCGCCCAGGGCGAAGCCCAGCTCGCGCAGTCGCTGCGCGACGCGGATCGGCAGGAGGCCCTGGTGGGCCGCGGCCTGGTCTCGCACCAGGCGGCCGAGCAGGCGCGCACCCAGGCCAGCACCTATCGCGCGCAGCTGCAGACCACCCGGCGCCAGGCCGGCGCGGCCGACGCCCAGGTCGGCGTGGCGCAGGTCAATCTCGACTACACGGTGGTGCGGGCGCCGTTCGACGGCGTGATCACCGACAAGGCGGCCCAGGTCGGCGAGATCGTCTCGCCGCTGTCCGCCGGCGGCGGCTTCACCCGCACCGGCGTCGGCACCATCGTCGACATGGATTCGCTGGAGATCGACGTGGACGTCAACGAGGCTTACATCGGTCGCGTGCAGCCGTCGATGCCCGCCGAGGCCGTGCTGGACGCCTACCCGGACTGGACGATTCCCGCGCACGTCATCGCCATCGTGCCCGCCGCCGATCGCGGCAAGGCCACGGTGAAGGTGCGTGTGGCGCTGGATAACAAGGACGCGCGCATCGTGCCCGACATGGGCGTGCGCGTGTCGTTTCTCGAGCGCCGCGCCGCCACGGCGGCGGCGACGCCGAAAGGCGTGATGGTGCCCTCGGCCGCCATCGTCCGGCGCGACGGCCATGACGTGGTGTACGCGGTGGTCGATGCGCATGCGCGCCGCCGCGATGTCACCGTCACATCCGCGGCCAGCGGCGACTTGCGCCTGGTCACGTCGGGCCTCGCCGCGGGCGACACCGTGGTCGTGTCGCCCCCCGACTCACTCACCGATGGCAGCGCCGTCGACACCGCCGCGCCGGCGCCCTGATACCGCACGGAGATACCCATGAGCACCCTGATCGAGATCAACGACCTGTCGAAGGTGTACGAACGCGGCCGGCAGAAGGTGGAAGTGCTGCACGGCGTGAACCTCGCGATCGCGGAGGGCGATTTCCTCGCGCTGATGGGCCCGTCCGGGTCGGGCAAGACCACGCTGCTGAACCTGATCGGCGGCCTGGACACGCCGACGGGCGGCAGCCTCAGCGTGGCCGGCGAGCGCATCGACCGGATGAGCGGCGGCCAGCTCGCCCGCTGGCGCGCGGCGCACGTCGGCTTCGTGTTTCAGTTCTACAACCTCATGCCGATGCTGAGCGCGCAGCGCAACGTCGAACTGCCCCTGCTGCTGACCAAGCTGTCGGCCTCCCAGCGCCGGCAGAACGCCTCGGTGGCGCTGCAACTGGTAGGGCTGGCGGATCGCGCCTCGCACAAGCCGTCGGAACTCTCCGGCGGCCAGCAGCAGCGTGTCGCGATCGCGCGCGCCATCGTGTCCGATCCGACGTTGCTGGTCTGCGACGAACCCACGGGCGACCTCGACCGCCAGTCGGCCGAGGACATCCTCGGCCTGTTGCGCGAACTCAATCGCGTGCACGGCAAGACGATCGTGATGGTTACGCACGATCCCAAGGCCGCCGAATACGCCAACCATACGCTGCATCTCGACAAGGGCGCCCTCGTCGAGCAGGCGGCGGCCTGACACGGAGCATGCCGGCATGAAATACCTGCACCTCATCTGGGCCGCGCTCTTTCGGCGCAAGTCCCGCACCTTCCTCACGCTGGTGTCGATTCTCGCGGCGTTTCTCCTGTTCGGCATGCTCGACGCGACGCGTGCGGCGTTTTCGTCGGGCGGCAGCGTGGTGGGCGTGGACCGGCTGATTACCACGTCACGCTATTCGATCATCCAGTCGCTGCCGTCGAGCCTCGCCACGCGCATGCAGGCGGTACCCGGCGTGAAGACGGTGGGACACGCGAACTGGTTCGGCGGCATCTACCAAGATCCGAAGAACTTCGTGTTGAGTTTCGCCGTCAGCGACAACTACCTCGACATCTACCACGAGATCCAGCTGTCGCCCGAACAACGCAAGGCCTTCGAGACCACGCGCACCGGTGCCATCGTGGGCGAGGCGCTGGCCAAGCGCTTCGGCTGGAAGGTGGGCGACAAGGTGCCGCTGCAGTCGACGATCTTCCCGCAGCGCAACGGCGACAAGACCTGGCCGTTCGACATCGTGGGCATCTACACGCCTGCCAAGGGCGCGGCCAACGGCACCGACCAGCAGTTCTTCTTCCACTACAAGTATTTCCAGGAAGCCAACGCCTATCGGAGCCTCGGCGACACCGTGGGCTGGTATGCGATCCAGCTGACCTCGGCCGACAAGGCCGACAGCGTCGCCAAGGCCATCGACGCGCTTTCGGCCAACTCCGATCACGAGACCAAGACCCAGACCGAACAGGCCTTCAATGCGTCGTTCGCGAAGCAGCTCGGCGACATCGGCCTGATCGTGTCGGCCATCATGGGCGCCGTGTTCTTCACGCTTATCCTGCTCACGGGCAACACGATGGCGCAGGCCGTTCGCGAGCGCACCAACGAGTTGGCCGTGCTCAAGACCATCGGCTTCTCCAGCCGCAGCGTGCTGGGCATGGTGCTCGCCGAAGGTGTGCTGCTGCTCGTGCTCGGCGGCGTGCTGGGCCTGGCCATCGCGGCCGTGCTGGTGCCCATCGTCGCCAAGGGCAGCGGCGGCATGCTCAACCTGCCCCCCATCGGCGCGCAGACCTGGCTGCTGGGCATCGCGCTGATGGTCGCCATCGGTGCGCTCGTCGGTGCGTTGCCCGCCATCCGCGCCATGCGCCTCAACATCGTCGACGCGCTCGCCGGGCGCTGAAGGAAGACACGTCATGAAGAGCTTCGGTACCGGATTGCTCATGCTGCTGATCGTCGCGGTGTTCCTGATGGTGTGGATCGCCATGCCCTCGCAGGGCGTGGTCGTCCTGGCGGCCGTCCTCGGGTTGTGGATGGCGCTCACCCGGCGTGGCCGGCAGACCTGGCAGGTGACCCGCGTGGGTCTGTCCACCGTCACCCAGCGGCTGGGATCGTCATCCGTCGTGGTGGTCGGTATCGCCGGTGTGGTGGGCGTGCTGGTCGCCATGCTGGCGATGAGCGAAGGTTTCGCCGAAACCCTCCGCGCCACGGGCAACGACCGCACGGCGATCGTGCTTCGCGGCGGTTCGCAGGCGGAGCTCAACTCCGTGCTGGACCGCGACAGCGCCAACGTGGTGATCCAGGCCCCTGGGGTGAAGAAGGGCGCCGACGGCAAGCCGGTCGCGTCGAGCGAACTGGTGGTGGTCGCCAACCTGCCGCGCAAGGGTGAGCCCGACAGCGATGCCAACGTGCCCATTCGCGGCGTCAGCGGCGACGTCTGGGCGCTGCGCGACCAGGTAAAGATCGTCGAAGGCCGGAGGTTTACCCCGGGCCTGCGCGAACTCATCGTGGGCAAGGGGGCGAAGGCGCAGTTCGCCGGGCTGGACGTGGGCAAGTCGCTGCGGCTTGCCGGACAGACCTGGACCGTCGTCGGCACGTTCGAGTCGCACGATGCGCTCGAGTCGGAGCTGTGGGGCGATACCCAAAGCGTCGCGTCGGCCTACCGCCGCGGCAGCAGCGTGGCTTCGGTGACGGTGTTGCTGGATTCGGCCGCCGCCTTCGACACGTTCAAGGCCAGCCTCGCCGCCGACCCGCGCCTGAAGGTGGATGTGTCCACCACGCACGATTACTTCAGCAAGCAGTCCGAAGGCCTGACCAAGGTGCTGCGCATCGTGGGCATCACGGTGGGCATCATCATGGCGATCGGCGCGGTGTTCGGCGCGCTCAACACCATGTTCGCGGCGATCCAGGCCCGGGCACGCGAGATCGCCACGCTGCGGGCGATCGGCTTCCGCGGCGTACCGGTGGTCGTGTCGGTCATGCTGGAAACGATGTTGCTGGCGCTGCTCGGGGGCGCGATCGGCGCGGGACTGGTCTGGGTGGTTTTCAACGGGTATTCCGCCTCGACGCTGGGTGCCAATTTCAGCCAGGTGGTGTTCCGCTTCCACGTAAGCGGCGACCTGCTCTGGACGGGCATCAAGTGGGCGCTCGCCATCGGCTTCATCGGGGGGCTCTTTCCCGCGGTGCGCGCGGCGCGGCTACCGGTGACGACGGCGCTGCGCGAACTGTAAGGTCGTCGACGGCGCGTCCCTGTGGCGGCACGTCGTCGGCGCGGGTGGCGGGCGGCGGCCAGGTTCGGTCGAAGCGCTGGCACGATGCCAGCGCGGCCACCGCGACACCGAACACTGTGGCCCCGCGGGCGATGCAGAGGTAGGGCCGCAAGCGGGGTCGCTGGGCGGGTGGCATGGCGCGTCGCCTCCGTCGGGTAAAACCGGAAGCGTAAAAGCCTCCGGCCCGCACGGCATAGGGACGGTTTCTCAAAAGCCCCGAAGCCCTCGCGGGCTTGCGATAGCCATCACGTTGCGCGCGACACGCCGCCGATGCTGCCGTTTCCGTGTGTCCGCGGGATCAGGCCTTGCGTGTACGCAGCATCGTGATGATGCCTACGCCGACGAGAATGATCGCCATGCCGGCCAGGTCGAACGGCCCCACGTGTTCGCCCGCGATGGCCACGCCGAACAGCACCGCGACCGGTGGATTCACGTAGGCGTAACTCGTCGCCACTGCCGGTCGCACTTTCTTCAATACGTAGAGATAGGCGCTGAACGCGACGATCGAGCCGAACACGACCAGGTAAACGAGCGCCGCGGTGGCGCTCGCTTGCGGATGCGACGGCAGGCGCTCGCCGTGGAGCAGGGCGATGACGATGAGCGACACGCTCGCGCACAGCATCTGCGCGGCGGTATTCATCGGGCCGTTGGGCATGTCCTGGCGCTTCGACCACACCGAGCCGAAGGCCCAGGCCATCGCCGCGCCGATGAGCGCGAGGGCGCCGAGCGGCGATCCGGAGAGACCGGCGCCAAGGTTGAGCACCACCACGCCGACGAAGCCGAGCAGCAGGCCGGCGGTCTCCGTGCGCGAGGGCCATTCGCCGTTCATGCCCGCGAACACGGCCGCGAACAGCGGCATGCTCGCCACCGCCACGGCGGCGATGCCCGAACTGACGGTCTGTTCGGCGAAACACACCAGGCCATTGCCGCCGGCGAGCAGCAGCGTGCCGACAATGGCGGCGTTGCGCCATTGCCGGCGCGTGGGCAGGGCCACGCCGCGCAGGCGAAGCACGGCGAACAACAGCGTGCCCGCCACGGCAAAACGCATCGCCGCAAGCAGGAACGGCGGGTAGCTTGCCAGGGCGTAGCGGATCGCCAGATAGGTGGAGCCCCAGATGACGTACATCGCCAGCAGCGAGAGCGGCACCAGCCAGCGCGGATCGCCGGCAAGCGACACGGAGGCGGAAGACGGGGGGCAAGCGGCGTTCGACATCGGTCGGTCCAGGAGCAAGGGCGCACGCGTCATGCGTCGCGAACGGATCACGATAGCGCCCCACCGGGTGTGGCGGTAGCGAGCGCGGCGAGAGTCAGCCTTGAGCAGCGTTCATGGCGCGCTCGCCGGCCAGCAGTTCACGCTTGATGTCCACGCCCCAGCGCCAGCCGCCCAGGCTGCCGTCCTCGCGCACGATGCGATGGCAGGGCACCAGCAGCGCGAGGCGATTGCTGCCGCAGGCGCGGCCCACGGCGCGCGCGGCGCCAGGCATGCCGAGCGCCGCCGCGAGTTCGCCATAGCTCAGCGTCTGGCCCCGCGGGATGCGCGTCAGCGCGTCCCACACCCGCCACTGGAACGCGGTGGCGGCGACGTCCAGGGGCGGCACGGCGGGCGCGTCCGCCGTGCTCCAGCCCAGTTCGCGGGTGACGCGGGCGATCACTGCGTCGAGCCACTCCTCACGCCCCGCGTCGACGCGTTCGCGCTCGGCCAGCGGAAACTCGCCCGCGAGACGGGCTTCGAGCGCGGCATCGCTCTCGCCGAGGGTGACCGAGCAGATGCCACGCGCCGTGGTGGCGACAAGCAGGCGCCCCAGGGGCGTGCCGGTGGTGGTGTAGCGGATCGACGCCCCCGCGCCGCCCGCGCGATAGCTCGCCGGGGTCATGCCCAGTCGGCGATCGCTCTGTTCGTAGACGCGGCTGCCGGAACCGAACCCGGCGTCGTAGACGGCGTCGGTGACGGTGGCGCCTCGTTGCAGCGCGCCGCGAAGCTGATCGAAACGGCGGGCCCGCGCGTATTCGGCGGGGCTCATGCCGTAGCGTCGACGAAACGCGCGCTGCAGGTGGGTGGGGCTCAGCCCGGCGAGCGTCGCGAGGCTGGCGAGGTCATCGGGGCCGTCGTCACGCTCCAGGGCGGAGCGCACCCGCTCGAGCGCATCGTCGTGGTGATCGGGCATGGCGAGGGCGTTGGGCATGGGGGCCTCCGGCGATCGGGGAAGCCAGTGTCGGCGCGGCAACCGGTAGGCTGCCATCCGCTTCTTGCGATGTCAGTGGTGGACCGGGCGGCCCTGGCGAATCACCGTGAACTCGCCCTCGAGCACGTCAGGGCGGCGCGATTCGGCGGCGACCGGCCGCGGTGAACGGGCCAGCTTCCACTGGCGCAGGGCAAAAAACACCAGGCTGCCGGCCACGAGCACGCCCAGCACGACCACGCCGAACACGAGCAGCACCCCCAGCAGGGCCAGGCCGGCCAGCACGGAGAGGGCGCGCACCAGCGGGTTACGAGAGCGGCGGAGGGGCGGGAAGACGAAGGTCATGGGTTAAAAATCCGTATGGCACAATGACATGCGTGCCCCCTACCTTGGGGCATCCCCTCCCCACAGACAAGTGCCATGACGCCTGACGCCCTTCCCATCCTCTGCCGTCTCGATGCGATTCCCGACGGCAACGCCATCGAAGTCGAGGCGCTCGTCGACGGCGAGACGGAATCCCTGCTGGTGTACCGCGGGGGCGAGGAGGCGCGGGCCTATCTCAACGTGTGTCCGCATGCGGGCCGGCGCCTCGACTATGCACCGGGCAAGTTCCTGGTGCGCGGCGGCAAGGTCATCTGCGCGGCCCACGGGGCCACGTTCACGGCGGACGATGGGCTGTGCGAAGCGGGCCCCTGCAAGGGGCAGAGCCTGCGTGCGGTGGCGGTGACCGTGGTCGACGGCGACGTTCGCCTGACCTGAGAAAGATCTCGCCCGATCAGCGGTACATCAGGTTGATCGAGACCAGGGTCACTACGAGCACCAGCAGCGTGAGCGGCAGGCCGACGCGGAGGAAATCCTTCGCCCGGTAGCCGCCCGGGCCCGCCACCATCATCAGGGCGGGGTGGCCAGAGGGCAGGAGAAAGGTGTTCGACGACGATACGGCCACGATCAGCGCATACGCGGACGGGTTGCCGCCGGTACTCACCGCCACGCTTATGGCGATGGGCACCATCATCACGGTGGCGCCCACGTTGGACATCACCTGGGAAAACATCAGGGTGAGCACCGCGATGCACAGCTGCATCGTCCACTGCGGCGCGTGGCCCAGGATGGCCAGCACCTGCTGGGCGATCCACGAGGCGGTGCCGGTGGAATCCATCGACCAGCCCAGGGGAATCAGGCAGGCGGTGACGAAGATCGTCTTCCAGTTGATCGCCTTGTAGGCCTCGTCCATGTTGAGCACCCCGGTGAGCAGCATGCCCACCGCCCCGGTCATCATCGCCACCGAGAGGTCGAGGTGGGTGAAAAGGGCCAGGCACTTGGCCAGCACGAAGAAACCGACCGCCTGCCAGATCTTGCCGGGGCGCTGTTCTTCCTTGGGGATGTCGGTAACCACGACGATGTCGCGGTCTTCCTCGGCCAGCATCAGGTCGCGCCACTTGCTGTGCAGCACCAGCGTGTCGCCGGCGCGCAGGCTGACCGCGCGCACGTCTTCGCGAAACACGTCGTCGCCGCGGTTCACCGCCAGCACCGAGATGCCGAAGCGCTTGCGCAGGCGCAGGTCGCCCACCGTCTGCTTGATAAAGCGCGAACTGGGCGGCACCACCGCCTCGGAAATACCCGCCCGGGTCGTGTTGAACTGCTCGCCGAGCTGGCGCATGCGCATCGACACGCGGCACAGCTGGTTGTTGGCAAAGGCGTTGATGGCGTCGCGCGGCGCCAGCACGCCGAGTACGGTGCCCACCCAGACCATCTGGTCCGACGGCGGCGCCACGCGGCTCTCGGTGCCCGTCTTCATCGCCAGGATCAGCGGCGCGCCGTGCAACTGTTCGACCTCGCCGATGCTCATGCCCACCAGGGGGCTTTCGGCGGTGACGGTGAGTTCGGCGGTCTCGCCCGCGATCCCGTAGGTGTCGGCGAAGTAGCTCTCGGTGCGGCCCGGGGTGACCTTGAGGCGGTCGTCCTCGCGCTCGGGGAGCAGCTTGCGGGTGAAAGCCCAGAAGAAGCCCACGCCCAGCACGGCGAGGATCAGGCCCACGGGCGTCACGCTGAACAGGCCGAACTTCGGGATCGTGTGTGCGCCGGGCGGCAGGTTGCTGTTGGCGCTGGCGATGAGGTCGTTGAGCACGATCAGCGGGGAGTTCGCGATGAGCGTGGTGTTGGTCGCCGTGAGGATGCAGAACGCCATTGGCAGCAGCAGGCGCGACAGCGGCACGCCGGTGCGCGCCGAAAGGCGGCTGGTGACCGGAATCATCAGTGCGGCCAGGGCCTGGCTGGGGATCACCGCGCTGAACAGGCTGGTGACGCTGTTCACCACCACGCCCAGGCGCGATTCCATGCCGCGCGCCATCCGCATCACGAACGATGCCGTGAGGTTGAGCACGCCGGCGCGGTCCAGACCCGCGCCCATGATCATGATGGCGATGATCGCGATGACGGCGTTGCCGGCGAAGCCGTTGAACACCTGGTCGCCGGGGATCAGCCCGGTGAGGCCGATGGTGACCACCACCAGCAGGGCCACCATGTCGGCCCGGATCCACTCCAGAACGAGCATGAGCATGGTGAAGCCCACCAGGCCCAGCACGAGGATCATGTCAGGAGTGAGAGTCAGCACCCGGTAGCTATCCGATCCGGTCCGTTGGCGGCCAGGCCGATGCCAGGCGGCGATGAATGCCGCAAGAGTATACGCACCGGGGGTGGATGAGGGCTGAAGATGAACGGTCGCGAAGGGCGATCAGCCTCACGCGCCGTGCCATTCGTAGAGGAAGTCCCACACGCCATGGCCCAGGCGCATGCCGCGGCGCTCGAAATGGGTTTCCACCCGCCACGCCGGCCGCTCGGCCGACTGGCCCGGTCCGACGCGATTACGCCAGCCGGCGGCCGCTTCCATCGTCTCGCGCATGTGCTCGGCGTAGGGCTCCCAATCGGTGGCCAGGTGCAGGAGCCCGCCCGGCGCCATGCGTGAGGCGAGCAGGTCGACGAACGCCGGCTGCACGAGGCGGCGCTTGTTGTGGCGCTTCTTGTGCCAGGGATCGGGAAACCAGATGCGCACCTCGGCCAGGCTGCCCGGGGCGATCTCGTGCTCGAGCACCTCCACCGCGTCGTGCTTGTAGATACGCACGTTGCGGGCGTCGCGTGCGGCCAGCGCGTTCATCAGGCGGCCAACGCCGGGGCCGTGCACCTCCACGCCGACGTAGTCGCGGTCGAGGTCGTTCTCCGAGGCCCAGGCCAGTGCCTCGCCGTTGCCGAAGCCGATCTCCAGCACGCGCGGCGCCCGCCGGCCGAACGTGGCCTCGAGGTCGCGCGGCTGGCCGGCGTAGTCGAGGCCGAAGCGGGCCCAGTGATCGTCGAAGGCGCGCTGCTGGGCGGGCGTCATGCGACCCTCGCGCAGCACGAAACTGCGAATGCGGCGCTGGAACGTCGGGGTGTCGTCGTTGTGCGTCGTCATCGTCAACCGACCAGGCCGTCCACGGGGCTCGATGCCGAGGCGAAGCGTTTGCGCGGGATGCGTCCGGCGCGGAAGGCGGCGCGGCCGGCCTCCACGGCGAGCTTCATGGCGTGGGCCATCAGCACCGGGTCTTTCGCCCCGGCGATGGCGGTGTTCATCAGCACGCCGTCGCAGCCCAGTTCCATGGCGATCGCGGCGTCGGACGCGGTGCCGACGCCGGCGTCGACGATGACGGGCACCTTGGCGTTCTCGACGATCTCCATCAGGTTGTAGCGGTTCTGGATGCCCAGGCCCGATCCGATCGGCGCGGCCAGCGGCATGATCGCGGCGCAGCCGATCGCTTCCAGCCGGCGGGCGAGGATGGGGTCGTCGGAGGTGTAGACCATCACGTCGAAGCCGTCGGCCACGAGCTTTTCGGCGGCCGTGAGCGTCTGCACCACGTCGGGGTAGAGCGTGCGCTCGTCGCCCAGCACCTCGAGCTTCACCAGGTTGTGGCCGTCGAGCAGTTCGCGGGCGAGGCGGCAGGTGCGCACCGCGTCGTCCGCGGTGTAGCAGCCGGCGGTGTTCGGCAGCAGGGTGAATCGGCTCGGCGGCAGGGCGTCGAGCAGGTTGGGCTGGCTGGCGTCCTGGCCGATGTTCACCCGGCGGATGGCGAGGGTGACGATCTGTGCGCCGGCCGCGTCGGTGGCGCGACGGGTTTCGTCGAAGTCCTTGTATTTGCCGGTGCCCGTGAGCAGGCGGGACTGGAAGGTGCGGCCGGCGACGGTCAGGACGTCGTCGGTGGCAGGGGCGGTGGGATGCATGGGGAGTTCCGTCGAGGGCGCGGCGTCAGCCGCCGCCGATGGCGTGGACGATTTCCACCTTGTCGCCGTCGGCGAGCAGGTGCGTCGGGTGCTCGCTGCGCGGCACGATGTCGAGGTTCACCTCCACCGCGACCCGCTTGCCGGCGTAGCCGGCCGCGGCGAGCAGGGACGAGACGGAGGTGCCGGGCGCGCACTCGCGCGTTTCGCCGTTCAAGGTGATGTGCATCCGCCGATTGTAACGCGGGCGCCGATGCCCGCGACCGTCAACGGCCGTTCTGCAGCGGCGTCACCGGCGGGGGCGGCGTGCTGCCGCCGTGCCAGCCGCCGTGGTCATGACGGGGCGGCGGAGGTGGAGGCGCTACCGAGGTCCGGGCGTTCCCCGCCGGCGGGCCAAACCGGGTGCCGGGCGGCACGCGAACGGTCGCCGTGGTGCCCTGCGGGCGGTCGTGGCGCTCGTGACCGTGATCGTGCCAGGGGCGACCACGCTCGTCACCGTCGCGGCCCCTGTCGCCGTAGCCATAACCCGGCGGATAACCGCCGTAGACGTAGCCGCCGTTATACCCACCGTTGGCGTATCCCCCGTCCGGCGGGACGTCGTTGTCATCCGGCGGCGGTAGCGCGGGCGCGCCCGGGTAGAAGTGCGGTGGCTGGGGCAGGCTCCCCGTGCCGACGGTCTCCCGTCGTACCGGCACGGTGGGGCCGGCGATATAACTCACGCCGGGCTGCGGCATGTCCGCCGTGGACACGGTGCGCGACTGCGCCGTCGCCTGTCCCGCGACGCCTAGCCCCACGACGATGGAAAGCGTAAGCAACCCGCGCATGACGTGGCCCTCGATGAATTCCCGGCCCGATTATGCGCCGCGTCCCGCACGCGGGCGTGGACGTCGTCGGAGACGTTCAGTCGCCCGCCACCTTTCGCCGGCTGCCGCTGTCGTATTACCATCGGCAACCGACGCGGGTGTAGCTCAATGGTAGAGCTGTAGCTTCCCAAGCTACTGACGAGGGTTCGATTCCCTTCACCCGCTCCAGCTTCGGCTTTTTCGAAGCTAAGTGCTTTCTCTGCAACGTCTTTTTCGGCCGACGCAGCGAACCTGAAACGCCCTCCCGAGGTATCGTTTTAGGTATCGTTTTCCGTGCCAAAGCCACTTCTGCTCCATCGACCCGCTGGGCTCTATGTGCGCTTTCGCGTGCCAACGGACCTGCGTGACCGCGTGGGCTCCCGCTTCCTTGTGCGCCCACTCCGGCAGGCCCCCGGAGAGGCGGCCCGACTCGCCGCAGCCCTGCTGGATATGGCACTCTCCAACGCATTCAGGAGCATGCGACAGGGAGGGGGCGTGGTCGATATCGACAAGTTGCTCAAGGACGCGGAGAACGCGTTCCAACTGACCATCGGCGGGGTGCGGTTGCCCAATGGCGCGCATCTGACCAATGTGCGCATCGATACCCCGGAAGATGAGCGCCAGTTCCATGCGTTGATGGCCGCCGCTACTCCGACCAGCTCGAGCCAAGGCGCCAAGAAGGCCGTTGCGGTCGAGCGGCGCAAGGAAGACCTTCTCAGTGCGCTGTCGGCAACGCATCTCGCCGATTTGGAGCGCGCCGGCCGTGATAAGAAGACCGTGTTGGAAAGCCGGCATAGCCTGATGCTGCTGCGGGGCATCGTTGGGGACATTCCTACTGCCGACTTGACGAGCGACCACTGCCGGCAGTTCTTTGATGACGTGGCTTACTGGCCGCGCCACGCGACCAAGCGGCCTGAGTTTGCAAACTTGTCGGTGCGCGAGGCGCTTGCCAAAGCCAAGACGATGGCCGAGCCGCTACCGGCGGCGGCCACGCTCAACAAGCATCATCAGCGGCTGTCGACCTTCTTCAATTGGCTGAAGAAGAACAAGCATCTGACGGAAAACCCGTTGCACGGCTTGGTGCGTCAGGACAAGGATGACGCTGAAGAAGAGACGGGCCGCGCGTTTACCCAAGAGGAGTTGGATGCCATCTTTGAGCCGACGGCCTACGTGGCTTGGGCCGCGAAGTATCCGCACCGCTTTTGGGTTCCCATCTTGGCGCTCTGCTCGGGTGCACGCGTGACGGAGCTGAGTCAGCTTTACGTTGCCGATGTGGAAGTCATCAACGGCATTCCGGGCTATCACATCAATCGTCGCTTTCCAGGGCAGAAGCTCAAGAACAAGGCGTCCCGGCGCTTTGTGCCGCTCGCTCAGCCCGTTCTGGACGCCGGTTTCCTGCGCTTTGTCGAAGAGGCAAAGGCGCGTGGTCAGGTACGGCTGTTTCCGCAGCTTCCGAACAACGACGGCGGCGGCTTTGGCAAACAGATGAGCAAGCAGTTCTCGGCGTATCTGAAAAAGCGTGGCGTGACCGAGTCGGGTCTTGGTATGCACGCATTTCGGCACACGCTGGCGACAAGGTTGGCACGCGCCAAAGTGCCGCTGCAAACCATTGGGAAAATCACAGGCCACAAAGGCGAGCAAGGAACGCTAGGGAAGTTCTATATCGATGAGCCATCCCTTCAGGAGCGCGTAGAAGCGTTAGCTTGCTTCGATAGTGGCGGGCTTAGGCTGGGCGAGCTTAATTCTCTTTTTGAGCATAAGCTGGACATTGATAGTCAATGTGAGAATTAGCAAGGAGGGAGCTTCCGGTTCTCGATATGCTATAGCGGTTACAGTCTTCCATTTATTACGGAATTCACTATCAAGGGGGTACTACAGATGGATGCTAAAGGAAGGATGGTAAGCGCCTTGTCTGCGCTGGCGCAGAAGCAATGGGATTTGCGAAAGCGTCCACTTCTTTTGAGTGATGTTCCTCGGCTTCTAGCTGTCGACTATCCCGACATCAATCGGGAACAGGTGCTTGGCGATATGTCTCTCAAGAAATTTGTTAAGGAGACCGCCGAGAGTTCTTCTTACAAGGTGATTGAGCATCCAAATCAAAAGCCCAAGGTCGGAATTTTGCCTCCGTCGGCGTCTTACAAATTTCCAGCCGACGTCCAGGAGCATCATGTATCTCTTGAGCGCTCAGGTGAGCGTGAGAGGATGGTATTGGACTTCATCAAATTACTTGGTGACTTGCCAGCTGGAGAGCTGGAAAAGGTGGTCATTCCGGCATCGGTTCTTGTTAAGCTGCTGAAGTAATATGCGTATCCTGATTTGCGCAATTTCTCGAGACGCAAGATGGGCGGTGTTAAAACAAGAGCAGGAGCAGCTGATACCAGAAGATATTCGACGTAATAAAAAGATCATAGCCAATGAACCACTTTTTCACTTCGAATATTTGGATCCAGGCGAAGGCAAAGTTTATCTGCCGAACTATTTTTATCGCGCGACCGAGTACATGGACGCCGTATTAGTGCTGGCTGAGCAAACAGTGGCTCAGTGTGTGGCCGACATTGCCCCGTCATTGTTTATATGCAAGTTCGAGGAGATTTCTTTCAATTCGCAGTTCCGGAATGTTGTGAGCGGCCTATTGCGGCGAGGCTTATTAAACTTGTTCTTTGTTGTAGAAAGCATGGCTAGCTCTGATAACGAGCAGGCATTAAGTTTGCCAATTCGTAATTTTATTGCAGAAGAGTTGACGCGGCTCGTGGAACTTTGTCGTGAAGAAGGAGTGTCTCCGGAATTTCCCGACAAAGTTGGACCGCTTTTAAGAAAGCTAAAGCAGCGGAGAAAGCCACGGCGCACTAGCAATCGACCGGAGAAGCATTTCCATGATGACGAAGAACGAATGTTTCGGTTTGGATATGAGCAGCATTCAAAGCTAGAAAGCAAAACGCCTCACACGCGCGCTTGTTTGATGAACGGAAACTTCCGCTTCGGAAAGCGGATCGATGCTTCGCGACATTTCAATGTCACTGATGACGTTAAAGGTCAAAGCAAAATCTCCGGCCGCTTTGTAAACTGTCACGATGTGCTCGAAGACGTTGCTGCGACCACACATCTAAACATGTTTGCAAACGATTTTTTTGGAGGCACAAAATAGAAGCGGAGGGCAACTTACGTCACCCTCCGCCTTGATGCTTTATATTGTCTATCTAACCAGCTTACTGCGCCGCTGCCAGCAATAGACCAGATTGCATCTCTAGCTTGCGCCTGGAGCTTTCCAATCTATCGTACAGACACATGAGAACACGCCAACCCAGCCTCCAACAAGTTCCTTGGCAACCAAGTCGAACAGCACACGTTCCGGTAGATAAGTGTGGATAAATATAACATTTTTCTTGCTCGAGTCAAGTTTGAACAGGCTAAGCGAACCTAACAGTGAAGGGCGCGTCTCATCATTGTTCCAATGCGCCGCGAAGCCAGAGCAAAAGCCCGGCAACGCTGAGGCGTTCCCGGCGACGGCTTCCTCTGAAGTGTGAAACGCGGCATGTAAAGCAAACTTGACATGCTGGCTGCCAGTGGTTAACTGGCAGGGAGGGCGAGCACTGCCGCCCGCAGCTTTGCTTCAGGGCATGACGCCCGTCCCAGGTCAGGTGGCCCGGGCAATTCCACGGAGGACCTATGACGCACCACGCTCGCCCTCATCTCACGACCCACACGCGCAGCAAAGGGCACAGCGCCGTAGCCGGTGTGGCTTATCGCCTTGGGCTTCGCCTGCAGGACCGCCGCACCGGCGAATGGCACGACTATCGGAGGCGAGAAGCCGGCGCCGAAATCGTAGCGACTCTGACCGTCGCGCCCGTTGGTGCCCCGGCCTGGGTCTTGGACCCGCAGACCGCATGGACCGAAGTCGAGGCCGCGGAGCGGCGCAAAGACAGTCAGCTGGCCCACGATTTCAGGCTTCCCATTCCGTTCGGGGTGTCGGATGCGGATGCGTTGGCGATGGCGCGGCGGGTGGCGCAGCGCATCTGCGATGACCTCCACACATTCGTATCCATCGGACTGCATCGAGATTCGACCGTAGACGCTATGGGAATCGCGAAGCCACATGACCGCGTGGGGATTCACGCGCATCTGTACTTTCCCACGCGTCGTTTGGTGTTCCAGGCGGATGCTTCCAGCGGCGATGGCAACAGCGAAGGCGAGACCGGCGAGGGCACATGGGTGCTCGGGGATAAGCTTCGGGTGCTGTCCACCAAAGCAACAGCAGCCGCGTGCATCGAGCGCTTCAACGCAGCTTGGGCAGAAGCTGCAAATGAGTTCGCCGCAGCAGCCGGGCAGGTGCCAGACTTTTCCCATCTGAGCTACGCACGATTGGGACTTTCAAAGATTCCTCAACTGACGTTAGGTGCGGCAGCGACGGCAATGGAACGCCGAGGCGAACGCAGTTGGAAAGGTGACCTCGCTCGTGCTGGCGCTCCCTCACCAGCGGCAACTGTCGTCCCATCTCCGACCGCGGGGGCCGTCGAACGCTTAGCAGCCAGGCGGGCGGCTGCGTCGCCCGGTACGCGGGCGTGGCTCAATCCAGCCGAGCCCATTGTGATGCGTCCGCATTCTCCCAGCGAATCGAAAGCCGTGGAGTTCTCCGCCAACGGGCTAGCAGCCCGGTTCTTCGCCGAGCTGGACCGCAAACCCGATTTGCCACGGCCTACGCCGGAGCAACGCACGGACCTCATTGGATGGTTGAACCGCATCGAAAAGACGCTTCGAACGTTGGCCCGCGCGGTGGCGCGATTGTTGAGCCTAAAAGACAATCGCAATCGCGACGATGTGGCGCGGGCGACCTTCGCCGTCGAATTGGATGACCGCCGTCGCCGACGCGAGGAAGCCCGGCAGGCGGTCGCCGCGTGGCTAGCTTCCCATCCGTGGCGGCTTCGCCTGGTGCAGACGGTGAGCGCCAGCCATCGGAAGCCGGGAGCCCTGGTCGAACGAGAAGGCAGGGTGGCGGCCATCCATCGCGAAGTGCAACAACTCAAGCGTGGCGCGGATGATGCCGTGGGCCGCGTTGCGGAATGGGACGCACGCATAGCCTTGGCCGCAGAGGAACTGGATACCGCGCAAGCAGGGCTGACCGCGGCCGCGCAGCGGGTGTGCGGTTTGGACCCGCTTTACGGGATGGTGCTACTCAGCGTAGCTGAGCCTGAGCACCTCCCTCGGTTGAGTCTGACAATACCCGAGACGCCTGCGGGACCCACATCGGAAGACGGGATGACCGCTCCTTTGAAAGCTGGGGAATCACTGGCCCTGAGGCCGAGTGAGCTGCACCGTCCGCGGCCGGCCATCTGAACCCATGTGGGTCACCGTCGGGCAACCGGTCCCCGTTTGCCCGACGCCGACCTTTGTGGAAATCGCAAATAGGAAGATATGTAGTTCAAGTAAAAAAGCTGTCTGAAGACCGCTGATGGCAATGTTTCTGAACTAGCCCGGCAGTTGATGCCGCCTGGCTAGGCTAGCTCACCGTCGGTAACATTACTCTCGCGAAAGCTTGGCACACATCTTGGGCGCTTACGAAAAGGAAACAATATGAGTGATGACGCGTATGTATGGTGGAAAGTAGTAGCCACAAGCGCCGTTGCAAGCACGATAGTAAATTTTATTGCTAATGCCGCCATCAAGCGGTGGGATAATTGGAGGGAAGATAAAAAGGAGACGGCAAGACGCGATGTAGTCTACTTGGATATCGCTCTCCAGCTTGAGGATTTCGCTTTTCGTGCAGCAAATCTTATTGAAGGCATCAAAGACGGTATCGCTCAATATCGCGCTGAGCAGGATGATCGCCATCTGCAAGCACTCCAAGAAATCGCCTTTAATTTTGACGCGAGCACCGAGTGGGATAGGGTTCCTGCCGAAGTCGCTGTTCGTGCTAAAACATTTCCTCGAAACCTTGAGCGGTCACGTGACTTCATATTCTTTGCGTGGCGTCACTGGGCCGAACTCGACGATGCGTGGGAGTACGATGCCGAGCGTCTCGCGTTCTATGGCTTAGGGGCAATAAAATTCGCGGCTGATATTCGGAGGGAGATGAAAGTCAACGACGACCATTTCGTCCTAAAGCTAGCGAAGATATTTGAAGACCATATCGATGCACGTCGACAATTCTTCGTTCAATCACGCAGCGAGGATAGCGTCATACCTGAGTTGGCCGAGCAATTCAAAAAGGAGGGATTGTCAGTTCTTCCTTCGTCGCCGCTTTGAGGTTAAATGACTGCCTATAACTGAGTTGTTGTTGAGCTTGACTCTTTTGAATGCGGCGGCTCTTCTGCGTCAGGTTGACTGTCGCTGGCATGGCTACGGCGCGGTAACCACAGCTAGGTAAGGCCCGAATTGACCTGGTGAGTAGGGAACGACATCCAGCTCGGGAAACAACAGCTTTTCGAGCGCCTGCTTGCATTCGAGCAGCGAGCCACGCGCGATGTAGCGGGCTTCATCGATGCCCCGCCCATCAGCATGCCCGTTGATGGTGCGCCGAATGCTGGTTGGTATGCCGCACCGCTCCGCGAGGCTCGTCAGCGTGTGGCGAAAACAATGAAAGGTCTTCTTGCGGTCCGTGATGCCACAGAGCTTACGCAGGTGGTCGCGGTTGAACCATCGGGTGATGGCCCGGCCTGGACCGCCTTCCTTCCAAGGCAGGCCAGGAAACAGGTGGGCTGAACCGGCCGCGCGCACTTCATCGACGTAGCACAGAAAGCCGGCATCAATGAGCTTCGAGTGAATCGGAACGCGGCGGCATGAATGCTTGGTTTTCAGCTGCTGCCCCTTTCGAAATGGGGTGACATCAAAGTAGTGGATGCGATGCACGTGGTCGGCCTCGTCCATGACATCCTCCGATTTAATGTCGGCGACATGCAGTTGGGCAATTTCGTTGACCCGCATGCCGCTATACATGGCAATCATCGGTACCCAATACTTGTGTGGTTCCGCATGAGCGAGTTGGCGCACGGGGTCAAACAGGGCGCGAAGGTCTTGGACCGAGAACGGGCTTTTCTTCCGCGGCACATCTTCTTTGTATCGGGTCAGCTGGACGACACGGAAAGGGTTCTGGTCGATGGCTTTCAGCTCAACGCACCAGTGAAAAAATGCGTTGATGCACAGGATGTGTTTGCGCTGCGTGCCCTTTTGAAGCGGCTGGGGATGTTCCTTCTGCGCTTTGGCGACGACGGAACGCGCCGGGATGTCCTTGTAGTCCGGCAAGTTGTGCAAATAGGCCGGCCAGACCTCGAGCGCTCGCGCCACGCTGTTCGCGTCGTCGACGGTAATGCGATTGAGCGGCTTGTCGCCCACCAGGTCCTCCACCAGTTTGAGCACATACACTTGCTGGCGGTAACCCGATGCCTTGGGATGCTTCCGATTGCGGGCTAGATTGGTTAGGTAGAGGTCTCGAAACTCGCTGAAGAGCGTCGGCTCGGCCGACGCTGGCAGAGTATTGGCGTCCAGGGCCGACACATCCGGTGTGGGCGCTGCGGCAGCCGGAACGGATCCCTCGTATGCCGTGACTGTGGTGGGCGCCACGGTGAGAGGTCCGGCGATGTCGGCCACGATATCTGGGGAGGGAGAAGACTCTGGAGACACTTGGGCGGGGAGTAGCAGGTGAAACCGCTCAAGCAGCTCCATGACCATCCGGTGTCCGTCGCTACAGGTCGCAGAGAAGCGGGCACCCTGGACCACCACCTGATACAGGCATTGGCCGGCTGCTGCTTCCATTCCCATCTCACCGAGCATTGCTGACGTCCTGAATTAATCGGACGCCCCTTTTATGCCCGGTCGCGAGCCTGTCAACCACGGTTTGGCGTCGATCGGTAAACTTTTTTTCGACCTCTGGAGGCGTTGTGCGCCAACGGTCACGACTCCGCTTGATCACAGTCATTCTCATTTAGAACTGTGAGCCGCGTCGTCCTTCGCTACCTTGACAACAAATCCGGCTATGAGAGGGTCAACCCCTCTGCCTGGAGCTATGCGTTGCCGCCTCTTTTCGCCCCTGCTTTTCCTTTCTCGGTCGATTTTCGAATTTTCGAGGTAGGGGCACTCTGGCAGGGTGTACAGGGGAATTGTATTAAAGGCAAACATTTTCCTTATGTAAGAGCTGCTTAGCTCAAGTCGACCCCAGGCCAACACTGAGTGTTAGGGTCAAGTCCGGATTGCGTAAGCGCGGCCCAGGCCTAGCCATCCGCCCGTCAGCGGTGACCTTCGATTAAAGGGGCGGGGTAGGGAACTTGTACTGACCACCTGAGTCGGCGATACTTCCGCCCAAGACGGGAGGAAATGAGTTGCGCCTGATTGGGAAATCTAAGTTAATGCGCGCAGTCGAACTGCATCCGACCGCCCGGCTGTGGGTCAACAGCTGGACGGCGGAGGTCGCTCAGGCCCAGTGGAAGCATCCCACCGAGGTGCGTGCGCAGTTTCCGCGAGTGCAGGTGCGGCCGTCCGGCGCTTTTGCCTTCCCTGTCGCCGATACCGGTAGCACTCTCGTCTTATCCATCGCCTTCCCCGTAGGTGTCGCAGTCATCGAAGAATTTATCAATCGGGACGGTCCGTATGGTCGCTAGTCGCCAACACCTCGCTGCCCCAAGGGTCATCCGAACCGAGGAGCAGAATGAAGCCTATCTCGCTGAAATCATGCAGCTCATTGCCAAAGGCAGCAGTCTTGATGCGGAGGAAAACGAGCGTTTAGAACTTTTGTCGGTGCTGGTGGAGGCCTATGAGGCCACGCGTTTCACGTTCGAACCGCCGGACGCCATCGATGCCATCCAGTTTCGGATGCAGGAGCGGGGTCTGAAGAAGGCCGACCTTATTCCCTATTTCGGCACGAGCAGCCGCGTTTCTGAGGTGCTTGGGCGAAAACGCCCGCTTACCCTTCCAATGATTCGCGAATTGTCCCGCGGCCTGGGCATCTCGGCGGAAACGTTGCTTGGCTTAGCAGAACCGACGACGAAGCCCTCGCCGGATGACCTCGACTGGTCCCTGTTTCCGGCCAAGGAAATGAGTCGGCGGGGTTGGTTACAGTCACTGGGCGACAAGGCGTCGGGTGCTATGGAACAAGCGGTCCGTAGTTTCATCACTGACGCGGGCCTTCAATTCGGCGCTGCGGCATTCCGGCGGACGATTGCTGGTGAGGCACAGTCTCCCGCTACTCGTTATTCGTTGTATGCATGGCTAGCGCAGGTCGTCCAGCGCGCGCGGGTGCTGAAAAAGCAAACCAAGATTGCGCACTACGACCACAGCGTGATGTCGGCCGCTTTCTTGAAGGAGCTGGCTCAGTTGAGCTGGTCGGAGCAAGGTCCGTCGTTGGCCGTCGAGTTCTTAAATAGCCACGGCATTGCCGTGGTCATCGAAGAGCATTTGAAAGGAACGCAGCTGGACGGTGCAGCGCTCCGTGACTTGGACGGGACACCCATTGTTGCCCTGACGCTTCGTTACGACCGAATCGATAATTTCTGGTTCACTTTGTTGCATGAAGTGGCACATCTTTGGAAGCACGTAGGTGACCACGAAGCGTTTTTGGATGACCTGGACGCGTCTTCTGAAGACCGACGTGAAGCCGAGGCAAATCGTCTTGCTCGTGAGGCGTTCATTCCTCGACTGATTTGGAAGCGTAGCCCGGCGTATCTTTCGCCCAGCCGGGAAACGGTGTTGAAGCTCTCGCATGAACTTCGAATCCATCCGGCAATCATCGCCGGACGCCTAAGACGAGAGACAGGAAATTACAAAATCCTGGGTGATTTGTTAGGACAAGGTGCTGTTCGACGGGTTCTCTCTCATCAGGCTTAAGAGGTCAAATCATGCGCACGACATACATCCCGTTTCTGCATGCCAAAAAGGGCGAGTTCAGCGCGCTCCGACACGCAACCAAGGAACAGCGGGCTACGATGCTGCCGCTCTTCGACATTGGCCTCTTTACGAACAAGCTCCGTGAGAGCCCCAGGTATAGAAATGAGGCTGCGCCGACGTGCGCGTATCTCGAATGCATCGCCGACGGCATTGTCGATGCCACTTCGGGCCCCGTCATGGTAGATACCTCGCAATGGCCTGCGGAGGAGGTAACCGAGACGGGCGAGGTCGCGATTGCCTACGCCGTCCAGGCACTGCTCGAACGGGGTCAAGCCGTGGTGCCCGTGGTTGGCCTTGACCGGTGGGACTCTGAGGAATATCGAGAAGCCATGGCGGCGCTCGACGTGGATGAGGAATCTACCTGGGCGCTTCGCCTCGATTCCTCTGACATCGAAGACGCTGCTGACCCCATCCATTTCATGGAGCGCATCGAAGATGTGACGCGCGAGTTGGGGCTTCGTGCCAGCCAACTCGGCATCTTGATAGATTTCGGCGATGTGACCGGTCAGACCCGGGAGAGCCTGATTGCGCAAGCTGACTTGGTGCTTCGGTTGCTTGGGCCGGCGGGGTATCAGTTCTACGCGGTCGCTGGTTGCTCGATGCCGTCAACCATCGACAAAGCGCTAAAGAAGCGCAACACGGAAGGGACGCTGCTGCGCAAGGAGATGAGGGCTTGGCACAGGCTGCGGGAGATGCATCCGCACTTGCCCTTGGCCTTCGGCGACTACGGGGTTCGCGGGCCGCGCACGTCGGACATCCAGAATCCGAATACGAATGGAAAAATTCGTCATTCGATTCAGAACAACTTCTACATCGTCCGTGGTGAGCCTCGTCGAAAGGGTGATGGTCAGATGCATCGGCTCGCCAACATCGTTGCATCGTCGGAACACTTCCAGGGGCCACAATTCAGCTGGGGTGACCGTGAGCTATACCGCCGCGCCATGCGCGAAGATATTGGCAAACGCAAGCCAAAAATCATTGGTGGAGGCGGCTCCACAGAATGGATTGCGTTCGACACTAACCATCACTTTGCGTGGGTGCAGTTGGAGGTCGCCGCGGTGGAACACGCTCTTAAGGCAGTTCCAGTTGAGGTCGTCATTCCTGGCTGGTGATGCACTTGTATGCTGTCCCTCTGCCGCTGATGCCCTTTATGGTTTTGGCTAAGACCTCCGTTGCTGCGGGGACACTAAGCGTGGTTGCTTACCCCGGCCGTTTCCGTTAGCAGTGCCAGCTGCTGGCCGGAAACGGCCCGGGGGGGGGCAGCGGCACGAAGTCCGGCAGCATCGGCTGGCAGCAGTAGCCCAATTGAACCCGAGCCTCTTCAGCGTAAGGCCGTGTGACCGCTTCACCTCGATGTTTCGCCTGACAAAGCGCAGGTCTCCGGTTCTAAGGCCGAGTCGATGGCATGCAGTAACGTCCGAATCGCGAGCCCTAAGGCCTCCGACGACGGTGAGGCCGCGGCGTTGAGGGCGTCCAGAAGTGCCAGGCCGCACGAGGCCACCGCTAGCAAACCAGCTCCCTGAGCCCGGAGTACGATGAGCCGAGCATGGTGGCGGGCCTGCGGGAACCATTCCCGCGCCAAAGCGCGTTCGAGCGCGACTGCTTCGGCGATGATGGCCGCAAGGGGGAGGGGATAGATAGGTTCGGAACTGAGCATGGCACATCCTTGGCATGCGAACAGACGATGCTCGAAAGCCCGTAGGCTCCCGAGAAAGGCGACGAGTCTAGCTGGTTGAGCGAGCCATGAATGCGCCGAGGCGGGCGTGCCATTCTTCGGCCTCCCGCGCATTTTTGGGCGCACCGAACACGGTCTCCGGGTGCCGACGAAACGCCGCAGTGACGACGGGCTTATCCATCCGGACGGTTCGGAGTTCAAGCCGGTTATTGCCTTTGTAATGCCGGTCCGCATGCCAGAGGTGCGTCCACTCTCGCACCTCGTATTTCGAGAGCACGACTTCTTCGCCCCCGATGTCCCGCACCCAAATCTGGTCGCGCGCGTTCACGGCAATATTGTCGTGGGCGTGGGTTGCGCCGAAGTTCCCAGGAACCCGAGAGCGGGACGGTGCGGGATGGCGAAAGGTCTTCAAAAACCCAATGACAGAGCCTGCGGCAGCACCTAGGCCTGCGCCGGCGGGTGCGCCGAGCATGGGAAAAATACCGACGGCGGCCAGCAGCCCCGCCGCAACCGCAACACCTGCGCCCCAGGCCAAGACCCGCCCGACTGGTTTGTGGGCCGCGAGGGTCCAAATGACGGCCACCAAAAAGACAATGAACCCGAACATGGGCACGCCCCTCAGCGGCTTTGCATGGCGGTGTGGCTTTGCAGCACCCCGCGGCGGTCGAACACCAAGCTCAGCGCCTGCATCTCCGACGACCCGTGGGCACCCAGTGCCGCGAAGGGCACATAGGTGCGCCAATCGCTGCCGCTCTTGCTGCTGCTGTAGATCCACATCGATGAGCCATCCCCACGGTCCTGGACGGTCTCGGGCTCGACGAGAGCAGAGCGGACCTCGGCCTGGGTGGTTTTGCCATCGACGAAGTGGCTAGCGGCCGCCTGGTCAAACGGCCTACCCGTGGTCGTGGCGCAGCCCGCCACACTGACGACAAGCGCCAAAGCGAGGGTCAGAAAACTAGCTTTCATGGAGTGCCCCTGTTTCAGATAAGCCGACTCTGTGACGGTGCGGCGGTCGGCGTTGCCGTGGCGCAGACCGTAACGTAACCGAACTGGCGATATTTGAAATAGGGGTAAACCGAGTGGGCGTATCTCAATTCGGTGTATAGCTTTACAGCCCGCCACCTTGCGGGTTCCTCCGATGTCACGCCTGCCACCCAAGCCACCCAGAACGACGGCCCAGAAATCCCATGCCCGGCCGGAATACGCGGTCATTGGCGAGACCCTGCGGGCCTTCCGTGTAGAGGCGGGGCTGACGCAGGTTGACCTCGCTGGCAGTCTGGGGCGGTCTCAGAACTACGTGAGTCAGGCCGAGACCGGGCAGAAGCGGCTGGATGGCCTCCAGTTACTGGACTGGAGCAGGGCCTGCGGACGTTCATTGCGCGAATTCGGCACGCTGGTTGAGAGTGCAATTGACGCAATCGATAGAGGCGGCTGACAGTCGCAGGTGACGCTTTGCAGGCGGACGGCCACCACCGCCGCCACAAGGTAGGCAGCAAATTCGGGACGCCTTGCCAAATGCTGCGGCTGGGCTATTAGTGGTTCCGTGTTAAAATAAACGGCTAAATCAAGCGCCCTATGCCGACCGTGACTCCTTCGATGCAAAACACCATCTTGGCCATCCTTGAGGAGGCCAAGCGTCAGGGTGTGCGTCGGGTATCGAAGACAGCCCTTGTGAAGTGGGTCTATCTGGTCGACTGTTTACATGCCGAAGAGAGTCGCGGGCAAACGGCCAGCGGCGCTCATTGGTACTTCCACCATTACGGGCCTTTTTCCGTCGATGTCGTGGGCGCGCTGGACGTGCTGAGTGCCCGCAGCATGGTGCAGTCGTCGACCGATGGCGCGATTGGCAAAGACAGTACGATCTATTGGTTAAGCGAATACCCGGTTGGGCCCGACCTGACAGCGCTCGGCCTCTCTTCAAGCTTAGCGTCCCGGTTCAGCAGCCTTTTCAAGAAGTATGCCGGCGACCTGAGTCAGCTGCTGGACTATGTCTACTTCAAAACAGCTCCCATGAGAGATGCTCAGCCAGGAGGAGAGCTTGACTTTCAGATCCTGGCAGACGAAGTCCAACGCTCAAGTCATCGCCATACGCATGTCAAAGACCATGCAAAAATGTTGCGCATGCTTCAGTTGAGCGAAACACTGAAACGACGCTACGAGCAGCAGAGCGCTACCCCAAAGGCGCTTGCGGCGCATCGGCCGATTTACGATGGCGCGTTCGCGCGCGCGATGGAAGAAGCTGACGCAGAATCAGGTTCGCTCGATTTGCCCGTGAAATTTGAGGCTGTGCTTAGCTGAGGGAGAGGCTCATGGCATTCGGAAATGGAACCGACATTCACGACATTCTTCCGGTATACACAGACGGCACCGGCCTACTGGCCGAGGGCCCTCCCAAAGTGGGGCAGTTCGTGTTGACGGTGACGCCCGAGTTTGGCCATCCACTTCAACTGTTCGATGCTCAGCGAGCGAACCAAGCAACTCACGATGGCGCCTCTGGAACCATTCGGACCATCGATGACAAGGTGGATTTTAAGCCGAAGTCTCGACTTCCCATTTTCAAGCTGAACTTGGGCGAGTGCGAGGAGTTGCTTGCGGTCAGGGCCAAAGCGCGGCCGTGTGTTGTTCTCGCAACGGCTGAAGGCATTCCAGATCAAAACCTGCCAAAGGGCGATCAGGGTATTGCACGTCCCGCGTTTCAGCGAGGCTCCTTTCTGGTAGCACCGGCCTATTCGGTGTCGACCCCGAGCCAGCGGCGTGCCATGACCGTCACGATTGCTGCCCGCGCAGAGTGCCTGGTCTATCCGCAGCTCGTTTTTCTTCCGCGCAGCGGGGGATACATTAAGAACGATAGTGTCGTGCGTCTGGATCGGGCTTTCTGGACTACGCTGTCACCTCCGTCGGAGACTTATAAGCTGTCCTTGACGCCTGAGCGTATGGGCATCTTGCACGGACAGCTTCAGGTGCTGAGGGGCTTGGAGCCGGACCAAGAGTATTTGGACTTGGTGAGCCTGGTCCGAGACGAGCTAGCGCCGGAGCACGCGCAGCACCTCGCCTAGTGTCCGATTCTTAGGCAGGGGATAGCGATTTGGGAGCGGCATCCCTTATGTCGATAACGCTGAGGGGAAAAGAAATGGCAATGTCATTGAAGTCTCACCACCGCGCGCCGTCGCGCGTCTGAAGGTCCCGATATGTATAACTTGCTGGTTACCGCTTCGGAAGGTGCTTGGGACCTCCCGGCATATGAGTATGACCGCTCTCGATACCTTGAGCATACCGTCGATAGCCTCAAGAAGAGGTTTGGCGTGCTGGATGCTAAGACGCAGGACGAACTGAAAGCGCTCCCCAGCCTTTTTGCATACGAGGGAAATGACGAGCCAGTGCGCGTAGGTTATATCCGGAGCATTCGTGAGCGGGGCGAACCGTCCTAATCGAGTACGAGTTCGACGAAAGCATTCCCGCGTTCAATTTTGGTCAGTTGGAAAGGTTAAGGACGAAGCTCGATATTGGTGACTGGGAGATGTCACGAACACATTGGGCGGTGAAAGATGAGGATTTATTCGAATTGCTCGCATCCGCCGGTTTGGTTGACGCCAGCTATGTCGGCGAAGACCGGCAGCCTGGTCGTGTCGAAGAAATGCGCTTCAAAGTGGCCTTTTCGTTCCCGGGAGAAAAGCGGGAATACGTTGCTGGCATCGTTGCGGAAGTCAAAAAGCGAGTCGGAAGAGACTCAGTCTTCTACGACAGAGACTTTACGGGTCAGCTTGCTCGGCCAAACCTCGACATTCTGCTTCAGCGTATCTACCTGAGTAACTCCGACCTTGTCGTGGTGTTCCTATGTGAACAATACGAGCAGAAGCAGTGGTGCGGATTAGAGTGGCGCGCAATTAGAAACATCATCAAGAACAAGAACGACCATGCTGTGATGTTTATGCGGTTTGATGAAGCCACCGTGGAAGGGACATTCTCAATCGACGGGTACGTCAACCTCGATGAGCATTCGCCGCTTGAGGTGGCCAGAATGATTGTTGAGCGAGTGAGGCTCAACGCCCTTCCTCCGTCCTTGACCTAGCCTGTCCCCACGTTTGACCTTGGGTCCGGAGCGTCGTCGTAGGGGTACCGTCAGATGACTCCGTTCCCACCTCGACAGGTGCGACGGGTAACTGCTACGTTGTCGAGGTATCGCTTCGGGTATCGTTGCCCAAGTCGATGAAAAGGCTGCAGAAACGACCATTGCGGGGTCTGGCGAAGATCTTGATCTTCTTCCCTTCACCCGCTCCAGCTTCGGCTTTTTCGAAGCTAAGTGCCTTCTCTGTAACGTCTTTTTCGGTCGACGCAGCGGGCCTGAAACGCCCTTCCGAGGTATCGTTTTAGGTATCGCTTTCCGTGCCAAAACCACGGCTTCTCTACCGACCCGCAGGTACCGACCCGCAGGCCTCTATGTGCGCTTCCGTGTGCCGACGGACCTGCGCGAGCTGGTTGGCTCTCGTTTTGTGGTGCGACCGTTACGGCAGCCCGTGGCAGAACGGCTTCGTCGAAAGCTTCAACGACAAGCTGCGAGACGAACTGTTGAACCGTGAGTGGTTCCGAAGTCGTGCCGAAGCACGTGTACTGATCGAGCACTGGCGGCAGTTCTACAACGAACAGCGTCCCCATAGCGCTCATGGCTACAAGCTACCTGCGTCGATTCGACGAGGCTGGGTTGAACCCGCTAACATCACCATCGGACTCACCGTTTGATTGACTACATATTTCGTACGCAGGTCAGGGTGCTTACCAGTTTAGCGTGCGCTGGCGTGGGGGCCACCGTCAGGCGCTTGGCTCTGTCGGCCCCGACGGGAAATTGAACGGGGGGCGATTCTTGACGACGCAGCGGTACGGCTTTGCTTTTATCGGTTTGGCGCTCAATCTGATCTTGATCAGTGCTTGCCAAACTCGGCCATCGTTACCTTCGGATGCTGTCGCTTCAGGCGAGGGCTCTGTCAGCTATAAGCTGATTCCCAGTCTAGCTACTGGTCAGTACAAACTAAAGAAATCAGAGCATGCCTTCGGCGCACAAGCGATATCGCGGGACGATCCAACTTATCCGCAGTCGCTAGTCGACAAACACCTGCCAGATGTCACCATTCGCGTAAAAGCCATTGTCAACTCAGAAGGCATGGTGACCGAGGTCCGTGACCTCGATGGCACCGATGACGAGCAGCATGCGCTATTTTTCGCGGCATGCAAAAGTGCGGTATTGAGGTGGTCGTTCAGTCCGATGGTGGTTGTCATTGAGACCGACGACGGACGAGGAAACATCAGTCAGGACCGATCACCGAGGCCGTTTAGCTTGGATTACAGGTTTACGTTCTCGTCCGTGAACGGCCGACCCACTGTATTGGGCGGGGAGGTGCGTTAGTTTGGAGGCGGCGATTCAGCGTGAATGACTACGTAAATTGGGCGCGTTTGATGGACCTTGCGCTCATGGATACGTTTGTATCGGTCGGCCGTGCTGTAAGGGTATCGGGTAACGTTCTTTGAGATCTCCGGCCAACCAGAGTGAGCGAGCCGCGCTCTTGAGCATGAAAAGCGAGAGGTGGAACAGCGGAGCAACGTCGATGACATGTCATCGTTGGTCAGCATGGCCGCGTTGCGTATGCTTATAAGCACTCAGCGATTCGCCTCAACCGCCCCCGCCTGCTCGGCAAGCGCTCGGGCTAGCGCATCGCCCTTGCGCTCGCTGTAGCGATCCACCAGATAGTCGCTGCGCCCGCGCACCAGGTAGGTGAACTTCACCAGCTCCTCCATCACGTCCACGACGCGGTCGTAGTACGGAGAAGGCTTCATGCGCCCGGCCTCATCGAACTCTTGCCAGGCCTTGGCTACGGACGACTGGTTGGGGATGGTGACCATGCGCATCCAGCGGCCCAGCACGCGCAATGCGTTGACCACATTGAACGATTGAGAGCCACCGCTGACCTGCATGACCGCGAGCGTGCGGCCTTGGGTGGGCCGCACGCTTCCGTCTTCCAGCGGCAGCCAATCCATCTGGTTTTTGAACACGCCGGTGAGCGTGCCGTGGCGCTCGGGGCTCACCCAAACCTGGCCTTCGGACCACGCCGACCATTCGCGCAACCGCTGCACTTCGGGGTGGCTCGCCGGCACGCTGTCCAGCATCGGCAACTCGTGCGGGTGGAACACGCGGGTCTCGGCGCCGAGGTGCTGCAAGATGCGCTCGGCTTCGAGGGCGAGCTTGCGGGAGTAGGACACCGGGCGGAGCGACCCATACAGGATGAGGATGCGCGGTGGGTGCCCGGCATCGGTGGCCGCGCCAAGGGCCGGCGCATCGGGGGCGGGAAGGTGTTCCAGGTGCAAATGGGGCAGGTCGGGATGCATGGCTTGCTCCGGGCGATTTGATTCGACTATTCTAGTTATATGGAAATGAATGACGCAATCACCGCCCTCACCGCGCTGGGGCACGCCAAGCGCTTGGCCATCTTTCGCTTGCTGGTGGCCGCCGGCCCCGCCGGGCGCATGGCTGGCGACATCGGCCAGGCGCTCGACCTGCCGGGCGCCACGCTGTCGTTCCACCTCAAAGAATTACTCCACGCCGGCATGATCACTGCCCAGCCCCAGGGGCGATTCATCTGCTACCGCGCCGAGTTCACCGCCATAAACGGTCTCATCGGTTACCTCACGGAAAACTGCTGCACGGACGACCCGGCGACAGCGGCCTCCTGCCCACCCGCCTCAGCCTGCTGCTGACCCTCGAAGGACTCTCCCGTGACCCAACGCGTGCTGTTTGTATGCACGGGCAACAGCGCCCGCAGCGTTCTGGCCGAAGCGACCCTGCGCGCGTGGGCCGGCCATCGATTCCAAGCCTTCAGCGCAGGCAGCCAGCCAGCGGGGCGCATCAACCCTTTCGCCCTGGAAACCTTGGCTGCCGCAGGCATCTCAACGGCAGGGTTGCGCAGCAAATCGTGGGACGAGTTCGCGGGAGCGACTAGCTCGCCCATCGACCTGGTGGTGACCGTGTGCGACAGCGCCGCGGCGGAACCGTGCCCGGTCGTTTTCGGAGACTTTGTGCGCACCCACTGGGGCCTGCCGGACCCGGCGTCGGTCGAAGGCACGGACGACGCCAAGCGGGCGGCGTTCGCCGCCGCCCACGCGACCATCCGGGCACGGCTCGTGGCCTTCCTGGCGCTCTCGCCAGAGGTGTGGGCCGACCGCGCCGCCCTCGAGGCCGCACTCGACCGCATCGGCGTTCTTCAGTCCGAGGACGCGCATGGTGGCTGAGGGGCGGCAAGCGTCGCCGGCCATCGGAGGCTTTGAGCGGTACCTGACGGTCTGGGTGCTGGCGTGCATCGCCATCGGCACCCTGCTAGGGACGGCTTGGCCTCACGCGTTTGCCACGCTCGGCGGTGTCGAGGTGGCGCACGTCAACCTGCCGGTCGCGGCGCTGGTGTGGCTGATGGTGGTGCCAATGCTGTTGCGCATCGACTGGCGCGCCATGCGCCAGATCGGCCGGCATGGCAGGGGCATAGGCGTGACACTGGCCATCAACTGGTGGGTCAAGCCTTTCTCGATGGCCGCCCTGGCGTAGGTCTTTCTGCGCCATGTGTTCGCCGGCGCGTTGCCCGCCGACCAGCTCGACAGCTATGTGGCCGGGCTCATCCTGTTGGCCGCTGCGCCGTGCACGGCCATGGTCTTCGTGTGGAGCAACCTGTGTGGGGGCGACCCTGCGTTTACGCTGACCCAGGTGGCGGTCAATGACGCGTTCATGGTGGCCGCGTTTGCGCCACTGGTCGCGCTGCTGCTGGGCGTGTCGGCCGTGGCGGTGCCTTGGGCCACGCTGGTGCTTTCAGTGGGGCTTTACATCATGGTGCCCGTGGTCGTGGCACTGCTGTGGCGCCGCCGACTGTTGAGCCGCGGTGGCGCGCGCGCGTTGGCCCAGCGTTTACGGCAACCAGGCCCGGTGTCCATCGGCGCGCTGCTGCTGACGCTGACGCTGTTGTTCGGTTTTCAGGGCCAGCGCCTCCTCGACGCACCGCTCCTGATAACGATGTTGGCCGTGCCCATCGTCATCCAGGTTTACTTCACTTCATCGCTGGCGTATCTGGCCAACCGATGGCTCGGTGTGGAGCATGGCGTGGCGGGTCCTTCCGCCCTCATCGGCGCCAGCAACTTCTTTGAGTTGGCCGTGGCGGCGGCGGTGAGTTTGTTTGGACTGCATTCGGGTGCGGCACTCGCCACCGTTGTGGGTGTGTTGGTCGAGGTGCCCGTGATGTTGTCGGTAGTGGCAGTGGTGAACCGGACACGGGGTTGGTATGTCCGGCGCCCCGATGAGTCGGTTCAAGGCAACGCCTGAGCGAAAATCAACGACAACGCCACGTCTCAGCGTTGTTCCCACCCGCTGCGGAGCCACGGCAAAGCGAACGGCCGGCGCCGCCAACGCCTCAGTGTTGGCGCGGGAGACTCCTTTACGGCCAATCACCGTTAGCGGGGGGAGAAATCCAAATCGCCGTGCTGCTCAAAACGTACTTGATGCCGTAAGGCACCGCATGGGCGATGGGGCATGAATCATAACGATCAAGGCGGCATCTCACGCGGAGATCGTCGCATGGTTTCGTCGCGCAACCGCTTGGCTTTCGGCGCGACACCATCGACGCTCGGCGCCTCAACGCCGACCCTGATTGAATGCACGGCGCACCCGGTGCTTGGGTGAATCGGCGTCCCGGTTAAAAAAACCGTCGCGGTTCATGGGTGGTCAACGGACGGTGGACATGTCGACGTCGATCAATGAATACTTCGCCGGCCGCAAGGTCATGCCATGCGCAAGCAATGCGCGGTGCCCCGCTTAGCGCCCTAGGGCAACAGGGTCTGCCAATGAATCGCGAAGCCCACATCCATTGTCCGCTGTGTCGCTGGGAGCCGAAAGCCGACAGCCGCTGGGTCTGCGCACCTGGCGAGCCCGGTTCGGGATGTCGCACGGTCTGGAATACGTTCTGGACAGCCGGATGCTGCCCGGGATGCGGCCATTTCTGGTCGATGACGGCCTGTCTGTCGTGCCAGCAATCCTCGCCCCATGAAGCCTGGTATCACTTCCCGCCGCCCGTCGCCAACGTAGAAGAAGCCGAGGCAAAGGAAGAGACTGGCGTCGTCTGAACGTTAAACGCCAGACGACGCCTCGCGCGCGGCGACGCGTCGCATCGATTCATCCGACGCCGTGATTCGCCACGTTCCGGCGCGACGGCGAGTGGCCGTCACGCCGGACGGGGACTTAAGGCATCAACACCTTGTCCACGACATGGATGACACCGTTGGACTGCATCACGTCGCCGATCGTTACGTGGGCGACGCCGCCCTTCGCATCGGTAACCGTCAGCGCATCGCCCGACTGCATGACCGTCAGCGGTTCGCCTTCGACCGTCGTGAGCGAGGCCTTGCCGCCGCCCTTCGATACGAGGGCCATCAGGTCCTTGCCCGTGTAACGACCGGGAACGACGTGATAGGTGAGGATCTTGGTGAGCGTCGCCTTGTTCTGCGGCTTTACCAGGTTTTCCACCGTGCCCTTCGGCAGCGCGGCAAACGCTTCGTTGGTCGGCGCGAACACCGTGAAGGGGCCGGGGCCGGAGAGTGTGTCGACCAGGCCAGCCGCCTTCACCGCCGCGACCAGCGTGGTGTGGTCCTTGGAGTTCACAGCGTTCTGCACGATGTTCTTGCTGGGGTACATGGCGGCGCCGCCGACCATCACCGTCTGTTCCGTGCCCGCCGTGTCCTGGGCGAAGCCCGGCGCGGATACGGCCAGGCCCATGGCCAGGGTCAAGGCAAAGAGCGACGCGCGTTTCATGGAGTGCATCTTCATGGTGAGTCCTCTGTCGGCCCGTGGTTGGGCTACAAGTGATACGAACGACGGAGGCGAATGGATGCACGCGAAATTGTGAAGTGCGCTTCACATTCCCAAGAGGGGTCTTGAGGGCCTTGATCGTCGAGCGCCGTGACCGACGCGAAACGGCGTTGGCTTGTTGCGCCGCGTCATGCTCGGTGCCGAGCGTCAGTGCGGATGCTGCGGCGCGTTCAGCGTGAAAGGCATTGATAGCGTGCGCGAACGCTCGATAGCTCTGAATCGGGTGCGTTCTTCTTGACGTTGAAAGATGCGGGCGCGTAACTCGCATCCAGCAACGTTGCCGGTCCATCGCATGCGTCGAGCGCGCTTTGTTCGCATGCCTGCAATTGCCCGGATCGTTCCGCGGCAGAGGCCTCCTGGCCCAGGACATGCCCCACCAGCCCCCGATCGTGCTCCAGTCGTACGTCACCTTCGATGATTTTCTTTCGCTGCTCCGTCAGGCGAGGGCGACGAGGTCGATGGCTCCGGCTGGCCAGCGACCAGTCATGCCATCGGACCCTTGAGGGCCTCCGACGCGACGTGCCCTTGCATCCCAGGTGTGGGACCATACCGCCAGCGCCGGACCGCCGGCCGCCCCCCGGAGCCCCATGAATCCCGACCTGACATTCCTTACCGGCGGTGGCGTGATGGGGGCGAAGATGCGTGCCCATGACTGGAGCGCCCACCCCCTCGGGCCGCCGGAAGGCTGGCCGCCCGCGCTGCGGACCATGGTGTCGATGGTGCTGAACACCTCGCTGCTCGGCACGCTGCTCTGGGGGCCGGAGATGCGGCTCATCTACAACGACGCTTACGCCCCCGCGCTGGGGCATCGCGAGCCCATGTCGCTGGGCGAACCGCTTCGCGTCGTCTGGTCCGACATCTGGGATCGCCTGGCCCCCACCTTCGTGCCGGTGATGGAAATCGGCGTGCCCGTGTTCGCCAAGCGGTTCTTCCTGCCGATGGAGCGTGACGGTGCGATGGTCACGACCTACTGGGATTACAGCGTCAGTCCCATCCGCGACGAGGACGGCGTCATCGTCGGTCTACTGAACCACGCACTGGACGTCACGCAGGAAGTCATCAACGAGGAAGCATTGCTGGCATCACAGCGACGGCTGCACGAGGCTAACAATGAACTGAAGGCCGAGGTGGAGAGCCGGACCAACGAGCGCGACCGCATGTGGGCGCTTGGGCAGGAGCTCATGCTCATCGCGCTCCCCGACGGCACCATCCGCAACGTCAACCCACTGTGGACCACGCTGCTCGGGGTGGAGCGCAAAGACCTCATCGGCCGTAGCCTGGCGAGCGTGATCCACCCGGACGATCTCGCGGACGCCGCGCAGCTGCGAGAGCGGATCACGTCGGCCCCGGTGTCCGTGCCCGCCGAGTTCCGGCTGCGCCACCGGGATGGTTCGTACCGCACCATCGCCTGGGTGGGCGCGTTCGAGGACGGCCACATCTATGCCACCGGCCGTGACATCACGGTGGAGCGCCAGCAACTCGAATCGCTGCGGCAGGCGCAGAAGATGGAGGCGGTGGGTCAGCTCACCGGCGGCCTCGCCCACGACTTCAACAACCTGCTCGGCGGTATCTCCGGCACGCTGGAGATGGTCGGCCTGCGGCTGGAGCAAGGGCGCGTCGCCGAGGTCGAGCCGTTTCTCGCCGCGGGCATGGGTGCCGTCCGCCGCGCCGCCGCGTTGACGCACCGACTGTTGGCGTTCTCTCGGCAGCAGTCGCTCGCGCCGACGTCGACCGACGTCGACGTGCTCACCGACGGCATGCTCGATCTCATCGGCCGCACGGTCGGGCCCGGCATCCGGGTGGAGCACGTTCGCAGTCCCGAGCCGTGGACGGTGCTCGTCGATCAGCCGCAACTGGAGAACTCGCTGCTGAACCTCTGCATCAACGCCAGGGATGCCATGCCCGACGGCGGGCGCATCCTGATCGAGATCGCTTGCGCCGTGCTCGCGGGGGCGGACGCGCGACGTCACGGCGTGCCCGATGGCGACTACGTCTGCTTGAGCGTGGCCGACACCGGTGCGGGCATGCCGCCTGACGTGGTCGCACGCGCGTTCGATCCGTTCTTCACCACCAAGCCGCTGGGCCGCGGCACCGGGCTCGGCCTGTCGATGATCTATGGCTTCGCCCAGCAGTCGGGTGGGCAGGTGCGTATCGACTCCACGCAAGGCGTCGGGACGCGCGTCAGCATCGTGCTCCCGCGCCACCACGCGCCGGCCGTGGTGGCCTCGGCGACGCCGAAGGCGGTCGTCATGCCCGCCCTTGGCAAAGGTCGTACGGTCCTCGTGGTGGAAGACGAGGTCACGGTGCGCTTGCTGGTCACCTCGCTGCTTGAGGACGCCGGCTTCACCGTGATGGAAGCCGCCGACAGCGCCCACGGGTTGCGCATCCTGCAATCGGACGCCTCGATCGACCTCCTCGTCAGCGACGTCGGCCTGCCGGGTGGCATGAGTGGCCGGCAGATGGCGGACGCGGCGCGCCTCACCCGTCCCGACCTGAAGGTGATCTTCATCACCGGTTACGAGGAGACCGCGCTCATGACCAACGATCCCCTGCCGTGGGGTGTGGCCGTGCTGACCAAGCCGTTCGCCATCGACGTATTCCGCGAAGCGGTGCGCGACATGCTTGGCCACGCCGATACGTCACTCGCCCACGCCTGAGGCGCTCGTCGGCGGGCCCGGTCATCCGGTGCTTTGGCTGCCCATGTCGGCGGGCCGTTCCGGCGTGGTGGCGTCAAGGGGATCGTCGGTGGCGTGCCGTTGATCCATCCAGCCACGCGGCTTGCGGAACGCATGTTCGAGGGCGCGGGCCATGTCCGTCGAGATCGGGGCCTGGAACATCATCCTGACCAGCTTGCGGGGCGTGACGATCCTCCCCAGGAGGTCGGCCTGCGATTGGGCGGTCTCATGACCGGCCAATTCCATGTCCGACAGCAGCCGGGCGAGATTCCAGCGGCGATGGGTTTGGGTACGCATCGGGCCTGAGTACGTTTGAGCACGCGAAATGGATGACTACGGCCCAGCACGCATGCCGAAACCACGCATCGTTGCCGTAACCGCGTACGTGACAGGGACGACCCCGAAACCCTGCATACTCACGCGCCATGGGGTCGGCGGTGCCGATTGACCCATGCGGATACTCCAGGGAGTCACACGGATGAAGGGCAGGCAGTGGGTGTGGGGTTCGGTCGCGCTGGCGATGGCGGGCCTGGCGATGGCCGCGGGGCCGGGTGCCGCGCGCAAGCGGGCCGAGGCGAGCATGGTGATTACCGGCGACATCGCCGTGGCGCCGGATGGGCACGTCACCGGATACACCCTGGACAAGCAGGAAAAGATTCCCGAGGGCATCGCTACGTTGATCGGACGCTCCGCGCCCCGGTGGCGATTCCGTCCGGTGGAACGCGACGGCCAGGCGGTGGCCGCAAGGGCGCACATGAGCCTGCGCATCGTCGCCAAACGGGAATCGCCGGAGAGCGACGCCTACGTGGCCCGGATCGCCGGCGCCAGCTTTGGCGAAGACAACGGCGATACCGAGCGGCTGACCTACGCCGAGCGCTCACCCCCGGCGTATCCCATGAACGCCGCCTCGGCGGGCGTGTTCGGCACGGTCTACCTCGTGCTTCGCGTGGGGCACGACGGCAAGGTGCAGGATGCCGCGGTCGAACAGGTGAACCTGGGCGTGGCCGCGTCGGACAACGACATGAAGGTCTGGCGCAAGGTGCTCGCGATGCCCGCGCTGCATGCGGCCCGGTCGTGGACCTTCCACCCGCCCACCCAGGGAGTCCACGCGAACGACCCCACCTACGTCGCGCGCGTGCCCGTCTCCTACCAGCTCAGCCGCGGTGCTCGTCCGGACGATGCCTACGGCACGTGGCAGGCCTATGTGCCAGGCCCGAAGGAACCCGTAACGTGGTTGAAAGACGACGGCAGCACGGCCGATGCGCTTCCCGACGACGGGCTCTATCTGGTCAACAGCGGTTTGACCCTCACCACGCCGATCGAAAACGGCTGATCCCGTTCTCTGCGCGCGTGTGGCCCCGGTCGCCCGGGGCCACACGGCGTACCGCTTACTTCTTCGCGTAGGACAGCCAGGCGTTGGCCAGGTTGGTGGCGTTCACCGAACCCAGGCCGGACGCGAAGCTCCAGCCCGGGCGGGCCGCGAACGCTTCGGTCTTGCTCGAATACGACTGCGGGTTCGCATCCATGCTCGTCAGGCCGATCTGGATCGGGAAATACCCCAGGCCCGTGTTGTACTGCGGAAGGTCCGCCACGAAGTAGCAGTTGCTCAGGATCGGGTCGTCATCGCCCAGGCCCTGCGCGCAGTTGGTCGCGATCGATCCGCGCGTGACGTTGTGGAACACGCATGACTGCGTGCCGTCGTTGCCGTTGTCGGCGTTGCAGGCCTTCAGCGCGTCGGTCGGGCCGCTCGTGGGCGAACCGTATTCCTTGGCCGCCAGCGCGTAGAGCGTCGGCGCCGCGTTGCCCTGCATCTGGCTGCGTCCGGCGCCGGCCAGCTTCTGGTCGACCAGCGCCTGGATGCCGGCGAACATCGGTGCGGCCAGCGACGTGCCGCCGGAGAGGCTTACCGGGCCGGAGAAGTTCGACGTGCACGGATAGGCCGCGGTGCACACCACCACCCAGGTGTGCGCGCCGTAGGCACCGGCAAACAGCGACACGTCGGGCACGTCACGCGACTGATCCTTCTGCGCGTTGTACACCAGCTTCTGCCACGACGGCTTGCGCACGACGCCCGAGGGCCCGCCCGAGCCGGCTTCGGACGTCGCGTAGACGCCGTTGGGATCGAACTTGAACTGCTGCTGGCAGAACTTCACCGTGGAGTTGAAGCCCATCGACTTCGCCGCCACCTCGTTGCCGCACGACTGGTTCCAGGGGATTTCCGGCACGTAACCCAGGGCGGTGCCCAGGGTCGGGTCGGTCATCTTGCGGAAGTACTTGCTCGTGGTGTTGTCGAGCACGTCGGCGGTGTCGTTGCCGCCCACCACGGTGACGTGCGACGAGGTACCGAATGCGTTGGCGCTTACCGCGCTCGGGCGGGCGCCCTGGTAGGAGGTCGGCGAGTTGAGGCCGCCGTTGAAGTCCGGGTTGGAGCCGGAGTCGCCGGAGGACACGAACACCGAGATCCCTTCGGCGTCGGCCTGGGCCCACATCGCGTCGATGGCCTGCTTGCTGGCCAGGTCGATCGCGTCTTCACCGTAGCCGTAGCTGACGCTGATGATGTCCGGGCGGCTGGCGCTGGCGTTCACCAGGTTGGCCGAGGCAATGAACGCACCACCGAAGAAGTTGGT
Source organism: Luteibacter sahnii (assembly GCF_034063545.1). Lineage (NCBI taxonomy): Bacteria > Pseudomonadati > Pseudomonadota > Gammaproteobacteria > Lysobacterales > Rhodanobacteraceae > Luteibacter > Luteibacter sahnii. The sequence goes on along the minus strand of NZ_JAQLOK010000002.1, from coordinate 931,901 downwards.
GGTGGTGGCGTTACCCTTGGCGTCGGCGTCGGAACAGATCGCCGCCACGATATGCGCGGCCGGTGCCACGGCGGCGGACCATTCCACGTCGAGCAGGGTTTCGTCGAAGTCGTATTGCTGGTTGTCGACGGTGTTCGGATCGAGGCAGTTGGTCGGGCCCGACGGCGGTGCCGGATTGATCTGGGTGAACGAGCCGTTGTATTTGTCCAGGTGGAACGTCTGCATGAAGTTGGCATAGTCGGCGTCCACCATATTGGCGACGTCGACCACGGCGATGGTCACGCCCTTGCCGGTGAAGCCGGCGGCGCGCAGCTTGTCGATGCCGTACATCGCCGAGATGTCGCCCGGCACGAGGCCGCGTGCGGCGGTCGGGAACTGCACGGCATCGGTGTGCACGCCGCTGGCGGACGTCGCCGGTGCCTTCGCCGCGTTCGCCGCCAGCTGGAACATGCCACTCTGCGCGTTGAAGCTGGCCAGGCGCGGCGCGATGTGCTGTGGCATGGGCTTGTTGTCGTTCAGGCCCATCACGCCCGCGATCACCGGCTTGAGGGCGGTGGGCACGCTGATGTTGCTGTCATTGGACCGATGCACCTTGCCGCCGATGGTGTACGCCACTTCGTTCGTGCCGAAGGCGGCACGAATCTGCGCCACGGTGCCGGTGAAGTCGATCTGCGTCTTGTTTGGATACACGGCGTTCACCGTGAGGCCCTGGGCACGCATCCAGCTCGTCACCGCCGCGATGTCGGCGTCCGCCACGCCAAACGCGGTGCCGAACTGGGCCGGGGTCAGCCACTTGTGGAAGTTGGGCGACGAGGGGTCGTGCTGCTGGGCGCTCAGCGTCTCCAGGGCGGCCTGGCGCTGCGCGCTCGGCTTGAGCACCAGCTGGAGGTGGGCCAGCTTCACCGAGTCGTTCAGCGGCGTGGCCTGGCTGGCGGCGCTCGCCATGTCCAGATGCGTGCCTTCGACGACGGACTTCTTCGCGAAGTCGACGAACGCGGTGACCCGCGGCGCTTCGTGCGTATCGATGCCGGCCAGTTGCACCGAGGGTGCGGCGGCGGGGGCGTCGGTGGCGAGAACGAGCGACGGACAGGTAAGACCCAGCGCGATCGCCAGGACGAGCGGCGACCTACCAACGGCGTTTCCGAGATTCATGTGGTTCCCCATGGTGAAGAGTAAGCGCCCCGGCTCGTGTCGACGCGACACGCACACGGAACGATCGATAGCGATCGTGAATCGGCTTTTCTCGAACACCAGCCATCTGGACGTCTGGACGTCCCCCTATTGATCGTGAAGATCACCCCTTCAGCCGGCCCGACGACATTTTCACCGGAAGCTTTCGCGACCCTTTCGTTACGCGTGACCCGCGCGAGCGACGCGATCCGTCCGCCACGCGAGATCTTTCGAAGGAGGTGTCCAGATAACGGCGACTTATCGTTATCGGCGTTTTCTTGCGCAAAACGCGCGGGGGTGCGGCGGCGTGAAGCACGATATTGCGACGGCGCACAAAATCAAACGATAGGTACCGTTGACGGCCTATGTCGAAAATCCCGCCCGGGTGAGTCGTCCGGTGTGCCCCCGGCCGTGCAGGGAGTGTGAAGGCCGCGCACACATCCCTTCGGCTACCCTTTGCCGCTACCCGCGCCAGAGCGTTCCATGCATCCGTTTCCTCTCCACGTCTCAGCCCCCGACCAGCTGGCCTACCGGCTGTTGCAGGACTGCGACTGGGCCCAGTCGGAGGCGGCGGATGCCGCACCCCTGGAGCTGCGCACCGTGCTTTCGATGATTTTCGATTCGCCCGAGTCGCTATGGGTCGCGTGGGGGCGTGAGGAATTGCGATTCTTCTTTAACGACGCCTACCTGCCCCTGCTGGGCGGCAAGTTGCACGGCGCGATGGGAAGCCGCCTCGACGTGGTCTGGCATGACGTCTGGGCCGACGTGGAGGCGGCGATCCAGGATGCGCTGGCCGGGACCGCGCGGAGCTTCCACAACCTGCCGCTCATGATGAACCGCGACGGGGCGATGCGCGAGACGTTCTGGACGTTCTCCTACTCGCCGTTGCGCCTGGTCAGCGGCGAGGTGGCCGGGGTGTTGTGCGTCGTCAGCGAGCAGACCGAGCGGGTGGCCGAACGCGACATGCACCATCGCCAGGTCGCCGCGATCACGCAGGAGGCGAGGGAGGCCCACCTGGAGCTGGTGCGTGCCCGCGAGCAACTGCGCCAGTCGCAGAAGCTCGAAGCCATGGGCCAGCTCACCGGTGGCGTGGCACACGATTTCAACAACCTGCTGCAGGTGATCGCCGGCTCGGTCGACATGCTGCTGCACACCTCGGCCGTGGACGACCCGCGCCTGCGTTACATCCGCGCGATCGGCGCGGCGTCGGAGCGCGCGGCGAAGCTGACGGCCCACCTGCTCGCGTTTTCCCGACGCCAGAGCCTGTTGCCCGAGGTGTTCGACGTCTGCGACAGCGTCCGTGCCCTGTCGGAGATCGTCACGACGGTGCTGGGCGCCCGCATTTCGGTGACGGTGGACCTGCCCGAGGAGGCGTTGCCCGTTTTGCTGGACCGCAACCAACTGGACACGGCGCTGATCAACATCGCCGTCAATGCCCGCGATGCGATCGGCGGCTCAGGCCATGTGACGATCCGGCTGGAGAAGGTCTCGACGATACCCTCGGTGCGCTTCGCGGCGCCGCTGAAGGGCGATTTCGTCGCGATCCGTTTCAGCGATTCAGGCGTGGGCATGGCGCCCGACGTGATCGATCGCATCTTCGAGCCGTTCTTCACCACCAAGGCCGTGGGCGCCGGGACGGGCCTGGGGCTCAGCCAGGTGTTCGGTTTCGTGAAGCAGTCCGAGGGCGAGGTGGACGTCACCAGCGAGCCGGGCGTCGGCACCACGTTTACCCTCTATCTTCCGCTCACCGATCACGCGAGGGCGGATCCGTCGGCGGCGGTCGACGCGACGTGGCCGCATGGCGAGGGGCGTACGGTGCTGCTGGTAGAGGATAACGCCGACGTCGCCGAGTTCGCGGTGGGTGCGCTCACCACGCTGGGCTACGGTGTGGTGCTTACCCACCATGCGCAGGCGGCCCTCGCGGAACTGGAACGGGACCCGGATCGTTTCGAACGGGTGTTCTCCGACGTGGTGATGCCCGGCATCAGCGGCCTGGAAATGGCCAAGACCATCCGGGCCCGCTATCCGGCTCTCCCCATCGTGCTGGCCAGCGGCTACAGCGAGTTGCTGGCGAAAGATGCGGGGCACGGCTTCGTGCTGCTAAGAAAACCCTATTCGCTCCGGCAGCTTGCCGACGCGCTAGCTCACCCCATCCGGCACGACTAGCGGCCCGGGAGTCGACCCGGTCGCCGGGAATTGGCGGCTCGCCGTATCGTGGGTCCTAGCTCTCACCGGCTCCACGGGACGCCAGCCGCCGCCGCGCCTGGCGGCGCACGTTTTCCGCCACCGTGGGCAGCGCCGCGAGGGCGGCGAGGGCATCCGGATCAAAGCGGTCGACGTAGAGGGTCTGCCAGATGCGCCGAACGCTCCACGCGGGGGTGACGCGCTCGATCCGTTCGAGGCAGGCGCCGGGCGCGACCTCGCCTTCCTCCAGCACACGGTAATACCAGCCCGAGCGGCCGGACTGCTGGACGCGCAGGGCCATGTCCTTGGTGTCGAAGCGCACGTTGAGCTTCCAGCACGGTTGCCTACCCTGGCTGACCTGGAGCACGGCGGTGCCGATGCGGAACACGTCGCCGATGGCGACGTCCGTTTCGGTGAGGCCGAGGGTAGAGAGGTTTTCGCCGAACGCACCGGGCTGGTCGAGCAGGGCGCGTGGCGGTAGCTCGTGGCGCCATGTCGCGTAGTGGTCGAACGGATAGTGGTGGATGGCCTTCTCCGGACCGCCATGCACCGTGAGGTCGGCCTGCGCGTCGATGTCGATGCCCACGTGCGTGATGCGCACGATGCCGTGTACCGGTCGCTTGTGCATGCCACTGACGGCGCCGCCGTCGCCCAGTGGCGCCACCGGCCCGGCCAGCACATGGCCGATGTGATAGAGGTCAGTCATTGTCCTGCCTCGTCGCGGGGGGCTCGGGTGGTTCGACGCGCTGAAGTTCCACGTCGTCGAAGTAATTGCCGTAATACTCCTTCTCGCGCAGTCCCGGATGGGCGGCGAAGTCGATGTACGGCGCGGCGCAATGCGGGCAGCGGAACGGGTTCATGTAGGCATAACGTGTGCCGTCGGGTGCCGCGGGCAGCGATCGCTCCAGCGTGGCGAGGGCCGCTTGATCCGGCGCGGATAAGGGCGCGGGACTGCCTGGTACGTGCGTGCCCACGACGAGGGTGAAGCGGCCCGACGCCGAGTAGAAGTAGCCTGCGTTGCTGAAACCGGCGTGGTACGAACGAATCAGGAAGCTCCGGTGGCAGGCGTCGCATTCGCACGAGAGCCGGATGACGCCTGGCGTGACGTTGCCGCTGAAATGCAGCCCGCGCGCGAAGAGCCCTTGCCCGGCAAACGCCGCGTTCGTGGTCGGCGCGCCCGGCAGGAAGAACGGCTGGAAGCGTACGCCCGTGGCCCTGTCCTGGAGGACGGCATCGGGGTCGAACGTCGCCGAGTCGCCGATCACGACGTCGGCCTGGCAGGCCCTGCTGGCATGCACGCGGATCGAGAAATGCGCCCATCCCTCGACCGGCGGCAACGCGTGACGGTGGGCCGTGCCGTCGCTGTCGACGAACGCCACGACGGACCGCTGCGACACACGCATCGAAGGCGTCTTCTCCACCGGCAGCTCATCGGCGGTGATGGTGCAGAGGGGCTCGCCGTCGACCACGACGACGAGAAGGGCGGGAGACGATGGGCGGAAGCGGTCCAGAAGTGACATCGGCATGGTCGTGTGCCTTGCGGGGTGTCGTGGGATGGGAGGATGTGCGGGGCGCGCTCACAAGGACGCCCACAGGTGCATGCTCGCGAGGCTGCGCCACGGGGCGTACGCCGCCATGAGACGCGCCGTGGCAACGGCGTCGGGACGCATGTCGAGTCCGTGCAGGCGTTCAAGCGCCGTGGCGAGGCCGGAGTCGCCGACGGGCGCGGCGTCGGCGAAGCCGATGCGCATCATTACGTAGCGCGCGGTCCATGTGCCGATGCCGTTGAGCGCGGTCAGGCGTCGTTCCGCCTCCACGGCCGAGCCGTCCGCCAGGCCCTCGATATCGAGATCGCCCGCGATGATGGCCCTGGCGGTGTCGATGAGGTAGCGCGTCTTGGCACGGGAAAACCGACGTCGCAGGAGCTCGTCCGGGTCGATGCGCGCCACGGCGTCGGGGGTGGGGTGCACGATCATGTCGCCGACCCGCTCGCCGGCGAGGCGGATCAGTTCACGGCGCAGGCTGCCCGCGAAGCTCAGGTTGATCTGCTGCCCGATGATCGCCCAGCACAGGGCATCGAATGCGCGCGGAATCAGCGGGATGCGCAGGCCCCGGCGCGGCGCCACCAGCGTCGGGTGTGCTGCTTCGAAGGGGCGGATGTCGTGGCCGAGCCCGAGGATGCGCCGCACGTCGCGATGCAGCAGCGCGAAGCTCGCCGTGCCGAGCGCGTGGTCCGAGGTTACCTCGACATGCGCGGCGCGCCGTTCGAACCGGATAGCGACGACGGCCGGACCGTCCGGCGTCCCCAGGGCTTTCCACACGGTGGCCGCATCCGTTCGCTCGGCGAGGCCCTCGGCGTCGCGCCCCTGGTAGGCGAGTACGGCCGCCTTCCGGTAGTCGGCGGGCAGGCGCAGCGTGAAACGGGGCGCTTCGCCCAGGCGTCGATAGGCGTCGGGCGTCATGCCCATCGCCACCACGAAGGCGCGGTCGAACGCCCGGGCGCTCGGGAAGCCGGCCGCTTCGCAGGCATCCGCCACCGTCGCCGCCTGCCCCAGCAAGCGATCGGCCGCGAATGCCACGCGCTTGTGCGTCAGCCAGGCATCCGCCGTGGCATGGGCGTGGTCGGCGAGGATCACCGCGAGCGCCGGTTCGCACAGGCCCGCCCACGTGGCCAGATGCGTGGCGTCGGCCACCGTTGCCGGTGCCCTGTCGAGCCGCTCGCTCAAGGCCTGGAAGACGTCGAGCCCGTCGCCCTGCGCCGCATGCCGTCGGTGCGGCTTGCAGCGCTGGCAGGGGCGCAGGCCGGCGGCCCGCGCCTGTGCCTCGGAGGCGAAGGCCATGAGCCCGGCTCTGCGGCCGGTCGTGAGCGGGCAGGAGGGCAGGTGGTAGGCGTAAGGCTCGACGGTGCCGAGCAGGAACACGCCATCGAGCGCGCCGCGGCGGGCGGCGCGCCGATCACAGTCGGCGAGGGGCGGGAAGATCATGCGCGGTTCGTCGGCGTCATCGATCAGGGAGAGTAGCGCGTCAGGGTGTCGCGCCGCCGTCGCGATGACGCTCCCGTGGCCCGCGACATAGAATCCACGACGTTCGTATCCCTCGCGAGACACCATGGACCTCAACGCCCTCGACGATTTCCAACTGGTGGCCACGCAGGGCGGGTTCGGCAAGGCCAGCCGCGCCAGCGGTCGTTCCAAGGCCACGCTCTCGCGTCGCGTGGCGGAACTGGAAGATGCCATGGGCGTGCGCCTGATCGAGCGCGGATCGCATCGGTTGGCGCTGACCGAGGCCGGGCGCCTGCTGTTGCAGCGCGCGGAGGGGCCGATGCGCGAGGTCGCCGAGGCGGTCGCGGCAGCGCGCGACGGCGTGTCCACCCCGCGCGGGCGGCTGCGTGTCTCGGCGCCGCAACTGTTTTCCCAGCTCGCGCTCGGGCATATCGCGGCACGCTTCGTGGCGACGTATCCCCAGGTGCAGGTCGAGACGGTGACGGAAGACCGGGTGGTCGACCTGGTCGACGAACACGTCGATGTCGCGATCCGGATCAATCCGCGCACCGACAGCGATCTCGTCGGTCGCTGCTTCGCCCGCGACCGGCTCCTCCTCGTCGCGCCGCCGGGACTACCCCGTCCGGCGCCAGCGGGCCCGGCGCCCACGCCGATGCCGGCGGTGGTGATGCCGACCTATCGCGACGGCGACGTCTGGTCGGCGCGCGAGGGTGGGACGTGCGTGCAGCCGCTGCCGGTGCTCTACGCCTCGTCGCTGCTGATGATCCGCGACGCCGTCGCGGCCGGCGCGGGCGTCGCGCTGCTGCCGCAGTCGATCGCCGCCCCGCTGGTGCAGACCGGTGATGTCGCGGTCTGGGGCGTGGTCGGCGAGCCGACGGAGCTTTGGGTGCTGCATACCTCGCGGCGCCTGCAGCGCCCGAAAGTGCGGGCGTTCGTCGACTTCATCGGCGCACAGTTCCCCGATGGCACCTTCACGGTGCCCGCGCGCGCGGCTTGACCTGGCCGCCCACCCGGGATTTCATCGGGGATCGTATTTTCCACGGATCCCGCCGATGCATCCTCGTTGTCGTTTCCTGGCAGGCCTTGCCCTGCTTGCCACGTGCGGCCTGTCGTTCGCCGCAACCGTCGTCCGGGATCCCTGGTGGAAGCATGCGTCCATCCTCGAGATCTACCCGCGCAGCTACGCCGACAGCAACGGCGATGGCACGGGCGACCTCGACGGCATCACGGCGCATCTGGACGACGTGAGCCGCCTCGGGGTGGACACGATCTGGCTTACGCCGATGTATCCGTCACCGCAGGTCGATTTCGGCTACGACATCGCCGATTACCGGTCGGTGGACCCGCGCTACGGCACGCTGGCCGACATGGACCGGTTGATCGCCCAGGCCCACCGCCGGCACATCCACGTGCTGCTCGACATGGTGCTCAACCACACCTCCGACAAACATCCGTGGTTCATGGCCTCCGCCGCGTCGCGGGACAACCCCAAGGCCGACTGGTATGTCTGGAACGATGGCCTCGACGCCGCGTCGCCGGGGGTCACGCCGTTGCAGAAGCGCAACGTACACGACGGCAAGGTGCCGCCGAACAACTGGCAGTCGATGTTCGGCGGGTCGGCATGGACCTGGGTGCCGGCGCGCAAGCAGTTCTACTACCACCGCTTCTATGCGCAGCAGCCCGATCTGAACTGGCGTAATCCGGCCGTCGAGAAGGCGATGTTCGACGCCATGCGCTTCTGGCTCGATCGCGGCGTGGACGGTTTTCGCCTCGATGCGATCTCCACCCTGTTCGAAGACCCCCAGCTGCGCAACGATCCCGAGCGCGGCGGTACCAATCCCTTCGGCGACCCGAACCTCGACTATCGCTACAGCGACAAGCTGCCTGAGGTGCACGACGTGATGCGTCGCCTGCGCGCGATGGTGGATACGTATCCCGGCGACCGCGTGCTGGTCGGCGAAACCTACGAGCCCACCACCGCGAACCTCGTGCCATGGTACGGCCGTCACAACGACGAACTGCAGTTGCCCATGGATTTGCTTCCCGGCTTCGGCTGGGGCGCACGCTTCGATGCCCGGTGGTTCCGCCAGCACCTCCAGGGCGCGCAGACGCAGCTCAAGGGCGAGCGCACGCTCCTGGTGTTCGACAACCACGACAACCCGCGGTCGATCGACCGCTTCGGGGATGGTACGCATGACGTGGCACGCGCCCGCATCGTCGCGGCCCTGCTGCTCACGAACCGTGGCGTGGCGATGACGTACTACGGCGCCCCCATCGGCATGACCACCAGCACGCCGACGCGCAAGGAAGACGTGCGCGACCCGGTCGGCATCACGGGCTGGCCGAAAGAGAAAGGGCGCGACGGCGAGCGCACCCCGATGCAGTGGAACGCAGGACCGCAGGCGGGCTTCTCCAGTAACCCCGACACGTGGCTCCCTGTAGCGGCGAACTACCGCACGGTGAACGTCGCCAGTGAACTGGCCGATCCGTCGTCGTTGCTACAGTGGTATCGCAAGCTGCTCGCGCTTCGTCGCGACAACGCTGCCCTGCGCGACGGTGCGATGACGTTCGTCGACACGTCCAACCCGGACGTGCTGACCTACGTGCGCGAGGGCGAGACGCCGGTACTCGTGGCGATGAACTTCAGCGGCGAGCCACGCCCGCTGGCCTCGGGACAGACGGGTCACGATATCCATACGCTCGCGGCGAGCGATGCATCGCTGGCGCGAGCGACCACCCTGGATGGCACGACGCTGCCGCCGTATTCGGTGTGGCTGGTCTCGTTCCAGCGCTGACTCAAAAAAAGAAAGAGCCGGCCCCGCTGGGGCCGGCTCTTTCAGGGGGCACGGGTCAGGCGGCTTTCTTCGTGCGCAGGTCGTAGCGGTCGAGGTTCATCACCTTCGTCCACGCCTTGACGAACTCGTCGACGAAGGTCGTCTCGGCATCGGCGCTCGCGTACACCTCGGCCAGTGCGCGCAGCACCGAGTTCGAGCCGAACACGAGGTCGACGCGGCTGGCCGTCCAGCGTGGTTTGCCGGTGCCGCGCTCGCTGCCGTTGAACGATTCAGCGGTGCGCGTGGCGGGCTTCCACTCCGTGCTCATGTCGAGCAGGTGGCGGAAGAAGTCGTTGCTCAGCACGCCCGGGCGATCGGTGAACACGCCTTCCTTGCCGCCGTCGACGTTGGTGCCCAGCACGCGCATGCCGCCGATCAGCACGGTCATTTCCGGCGCCGTGAGCGTGAGCTTCTGCGCTTTGTCGATCAGCAGTGCCTCGGCCGGCACGCTGTAGCGGTCTTTCACGAAGTTGCGGAAGCCATCGGCCACGGGCTCCAGGGGCGCGAACGACTCCACATCGGTCTGCTCCTGCGTGGCGTCGGTGCGACCTGCCGCGAACGGCACGGTGACATCATGGCCCGCGTCTTTCGCCGCCTTTTCGATCGCGGCGCCGCCGGCAAGCACGATCAGGTCGGCCAGCGACACCTGCTTGCCGCCCGATGCGGAACGGTTGAACTCGGCGCGGATGCCCTCGAGCGCATCGAGCACCTTCTTCAGCTGCTCGGGGCGGTTGGCCTTCCAGTCTTTTTGCGGAGCGAGGCGGATGCGCGCACCGTTGGCGCCGCCACGCTTGTCGCCGCCACGGAAGGTCGAGGCCGAGGCCCAGGCGGTGGACACGAGGTCGGACACGCTCAGGCCCGAGGCCAGTACCTTGTCCTTGAGTGCCTTCACGTCGGCGTCCTCAACGAGCGGGTGCGTCGCTTCCGGCAGCGGATCCTGCCAGATCAGCACTTCGCGGGGGACTTCCGGCCCGAGGTAACGCGAGCGTGGACCCATGTCGCGGTGGGTCAGCTTGAACCATGCGCGAGCGAACGCATCGGCGAACTGCTCGGGGTGTTCGAGGAAGCGGCGCGAGATCGTCTCGTAGGCCGGATCGAAGCGCAGCGACAGGTCGGTGGTGAGCATGGTCGGGCGCTTGTTCGCGCCGCCGTGTGCGTCGGGGATGCTGTCGTCGGCGTCCTTGGCCACCCACTGGTGCGCGCCGGCAGGGCTCTTTTCCAACTGCCACTCGTACTTGAACAGGTTCTCGAAGAAGCGGTTGGTCCACTTCGTCGGTTCCTGCGTCCAGGTGACTTCCAGGCCGCTGGTGATGGTGTCGCGGCCCTTGCCGCTACCGAAGCTGTTGTTCCAGCCCAGGCCCTGGTCGGCGAGTTCGGCATCTTCCGGCTCGGCGCCCACGTTGCTGGAGGGGCCGGCGCCATGCGTCTTGCCGAAGGTGTGGCCACCGGCGATCAGCGCGACGGTCTCTTCGTCGTTCATGGCCATGCGGGCGAAGGTCACGCGGATGTCGTGCGCCGCGGCGACCGGGTCGGGGTTGCCGTCGGGGCCTTCGGGGTTGACGTAGATCAGGCCCATCTGCACGGCGGCGAGCGGGTTCTCCAGGTGGCGGCCGCCGTCGGTGCGGCTGTGTTCATGGCCGTGCAACTGCGCATCGGCGGTGACCACGCCTTCGTCCTGCGGCTTGGTCGCCGGGGCCTGCTCGGCGTCCTTCGTGCGGGTTTCTTCCTTGCCGTAGCGGATGTCGCCACCCAGCCAGGTCTTTTCGTTGCCCCAGTAGACGTCCTGGTCCGGTTCCCAGGTGTCTTCGCGCCCGCCGGCGAAACCGAAGGTCTTAAAGCCCATGGTCTCCAGCGCGACATTGCCGGTGAGGATCATGAGATCGGCCCAGGAGAGGCTGCGGCCATACTTCTGCTTGATGGGCCAGAGCAGCCGGCGCGCCTTGTCCAGGCTCACGTTGTCGGGCCAGCTGTTCAGCGGCGCGAAGCGCTGCTGTCCGCGACCGCCGCCGCCGCGACCGTCCTCGATGCGGTAGGTGCCCGCGCTATGCCAGGCCATGCGCACGAACAGGGGGCCGTAATGCCCGAAGTCGGCCGGCCACCAGTCCTGCGAATCGGTCATGAGCGCGGCGAGGTCGGACTTCACGGCCGCGAGGTCGAGCTTGCCGAATGCCTCGGCGTAGTCGAAGTCGGCGTCCATCGGGTTCGAACGCGATGAATGCTGGTTGAGCAGGTCGACGCGCAGCCGCTTGGGCCACCAGTCGGCGTTGGTCGTGCCGCCACCGGCGGTGTGGTGGAACGGGCACTTGGACTCGCTGGACATGGACTTCTCCTCTGGCTGGCCGGGAACGTGAACGCATCGCGCTCGGGCGACGACATCGTATTCAGTGATCTTAGGATGGCGATGCAAGATGACGAAAATTGATTGATCCTATGGGCGCCAGAGGTGCGGCCTATGAGCGGGCAGGATTCGCAAGGGCTTGCCGAATTCGCGCTGACCGCGACCCGACGTCCTTGCCGCGGATCGATCCGTGCCAGACTTCCGCAGGCATCCCTCCCCACAGGCCATTCGTACCGCATGACCACCCGCGACACCGCCGATCACCGTCCCCTCGACCGCAGCGACGCCCGAACCCTGGTGCTTTCCGCCCTGGGCGGCGCGCTGGAGTTCTATGACTTCGTGATCTTCGTGTACTTCGCCAAGGTGCTCGGGCATCTGTTCTTTCCGCCTGGCACCTCGGATTTCGTCGCCCAGTTGCAGGGCTTCGGCATCTTCGCCGTGGGCTACCTCGCCCGTCCGCTCGGCGGCATCGTGATGGCGCACTTCGGCGACCGGATCGGCCGCAAACGCATGTTTACGCTCAGCGTGTTCCTGATGGCGATGCCGACGCTGCTGATCGGCGCGCTGCCGACCTATGCGAGCCTGGGCGTGCTCGCGCCGGTTTTGCTCACGTTGTTGCGCGTGGTGCAGGGCATCGCGATCGGCGGCGAGATCCCGGGCGCCTGGGTGTTCGTCGCCGAGCACGTGCCGCCGCGCCGCATCGGCATGGCGTGCGCCAGCCTCACCTCGGGGCTCACGCTGGGGATCCTGATCGGTTCGCTGGTGTCGGCCGGCTTGAGCGCTCACCTGTCCGAGGCGGCGATGCTCGACCACGGCTGGCGCATCGCCTTCGTCATCGGAGGCGTGTTCGGTTTCTTTGCCGTGTACCTGCGCCGCTGGCTGAGCGAGACCCCCGTGTTCGCCCGCATGCGCGAGCGTCGCGAGCTCACGGCGGAGCTCCCGGCCTGGGTCGTCGTGCGCGATCACCTGCCGGGCGTGCTGTTGTCGATGGTCGTCACCTGGGTACTCACCGCGGCGATCGTCGTGGTGATCCTGATGACGCCCACCCTGATGCAGACAACCTTCCACGTCGACCCCGCGCGTGCATTCACGGCGGGCAGTGTCGCCGCGCTCGCGCTGTGCCTGGGCTGCTTCGCGGGTGGCCTGCTGGTGGATGCGGCGGGCCGCGCCATCGCGATGCTCGTGGGTTCGCTGGGTCTGGCAGCAAGCACCTATGCGCTGTATCTCGACCTGCGCGCGGGGGCGGCCCACCTGGACGCCCTGTACGCACTCGCGGGCGGGTTCGCGGGTGTCGCCGGCGTGGTGCCCGCGATCCTCGTCAGCACGTTTCCGCCGTCGATCCGGTTCTCGGGCATCTCGCTCTCCTACAACGTGGCGTACGCGATCTGCGGCGCGGCGACGCCGGTCGTGGTCGGCTGGCTGGCGACGGGGCAGGGCGGCCTGGGGCCTGCGCATTATGTGGGTCTGGTGTCCCTGGTCGGCGTCGGCTCCGCCATCTACATGATGGTGAGCCGGCGACCGGTTTACGGTCGCTAGTTCACGGACGTTTCACCCATGTGACGGGGCACCCGCCGTCGCCGCGTCGGCGCTGTTGCATTCGCGCCCTCGCCTTCGGCATCCTTTCGCGGTCCACCATCCCCCACCCGCTCGCTCCAGACCCCATGACTGACGTCATCACCCTCGGCTGGCGCGAACGGCTCGCCTTGCCGTCGCTCGGCATCCCCGTCCTCAAGGCCAAGCTCGACACGGGCGCGCGCTCGTCGTCGCTGCACGTCGAGTGGCTGGAGACCGAACAGCGCGAAGACGGTACGTGGTTGCGTTTCCAGGTGCGCACCACGCGCAAGGGCGGCGTCTCGGCACCGTGCCTGGCCAAGGCCACCGGGCGTCGTGCCGTCACCGATTCGGGAGGCCACGCCACCGAGCGCTGGTTCATCCACGCCGATATCGAGATCGCCGGCCAGCGCTTCGGCGCCGAGGTGAACCTCACCGACCGGCGGCACATGCTGTTTCCCCTGCTTCTCGGCCGGACGGCCCTCATGGGCCGTTTCCGCGTCGATCCCTCGCTTTCCTACTCGCAGACGCCGCGTCGCGTCCTCCGGGAATTCCCATGAAGATCGCCATCCTGTCGCGCAACGCGCGGCTGTATTCCACCCAGCGCCTGGTGGAAGCCGCGCGCCGGCGCAAGCACACCGTGCGCGTGGTCGATCCGCTGCGTTGCTACATGAGCATCGCGCCGCATTCGTTCGCCATCCATTTCAAGGGCAAGCCGCTGGGTCCGATCGATTGCGTGGTCCCGCGCATCGGCGCTTCCAGCACGTTCTATGGCACGGCGGTGCTGCGCCAGATGGAAATGATGGGGGTGTATACCCCCAATCCGTCCGACGCGGTGCTGCGCGCCCGCGACAAGCTGCGTTGCCTGCAGCTGCTGGCGGCCCGCGGCATCGACATGCCGCTGACCGCCTTTGGCGACAACCCCGACGACACGGTCGACCTCCTCGCCATGCTGGGCGACCCCCCGCACATCATCAAGCTCAACGAAGGGACCCAAGGCGCCGGCGTGGTGCTGGCCGAGAAGCGCTCGGCGTCGCGCAGCGTGATCGAGGCCTTCCGCGGGCTCTATGCCAACTTCCTCGTGCAGGAATTCATCCGCGAGGCCAACGGCAGCGACCTGCGCTGCTTCGTGGTCGGCAACGAGGTGGTCGCCTCGATGCAGCGCTCGTCGGCGCCGGGCGAATTCCGCGCCAACCTCCACCGGGGCGGTTCGGCCGAGGCGGTGGAGCTCTCCGCCGACGAGCGCCGGGTAGCCCTGGAGGCCGCGTCGGCCCTGGGCCTGGAGGTGGCGGGGGTGGACCTGCTGCGTTCCAGCCGGGGCCCCCTGCTGCTGGAGGTCAACGCGTCGCCGGGCCTGGAAGGTATCGAGGCGAGCACCGGGGTGGACGTGGCCGGCGCCATCATCGAGCACTGCGCCCGCCGGCTGGCCGAGCGCCCCGTGGTCGCAAAGCCCCGCAAAGCCCGGTCCCCGAAGGGGTTAACGGCGATTTAAACGATACTGTCCTATAAAGGACTCACTGTGATTCCGCCTGGCGGAGTGACGGTATCGGGGCAGTAGTTCTTTCGGCCCGGGCGGTGTTTCCGCCCGGGTCTTTCTTTTTGCTCCTGTCCGCTTCACGCGTTCCCCGTTAAGCTTCGGGTCGCAATACTTGTTAAGACGAATAAGCGACCGCTCAACGGAGTGCCGAATGCGCGTTCTGGTCATCGAAGATAACAGCGACATCGCGACCAATATCGGGGATTACCTCGAAGATCGCGGCCATGTCGTGGATTTTGCCGGCGACGGCGTGACGGGGCTCCACCTGGCGGTGGTCCACGATTTCGACGTGATCGTGCTCGACCTCACCCTGCCGGGCATGGACGGGCTCGATGTGGCGAAGAAGCTCCGCCACGAGGCGCACAAGCAGACCCCCGTGTTGATGCTGACCGCGCGCGACTCGCTCGACCACAAGCTCACGGGTTTCGAATCCGGCGCCGACGACTACATGACCAAGCCGTTCGCGCTGCAGGAACTCGCCGCACGCCTGGAAGTGCTGGCCCGTCGCGGCAAGGGTCCGCAGAGCCGCGTGCTCAAGGTCGGCGGCCTCACTTATAACCTCGATACGCTCACGGTCACCCGCGAGGGCAAGAGCATCCAGCTCAACCCCATCGGCCTGAAGCTCCTGCAGGCGTTGATGGAGGCGAGTCCGTCGGTGGTCACCCGGCAGGACCTCGAACAGCGCGTGTGGGGCGAAGAGCTCCCCGATTCCGACTCGCTGCGCGTGCACATCCACGGGCTGCGCGCGGCCATCGACAAGCCGTTCGACAAGCCGCTGATCCACACGCGTCACGGTATCGGATACCGCATGGTCGAGCCGGATGCGGTCCAGGCGTAAGCTCCGTTTCCGCCTGGTCGTCACGTTCACGCTGTTCGGCCTCGGGCTGAGCGCCCTGTTCGCGTTCGCGGCGATCAACATCCGCGCACGCGTCGAAGAGCAGCTGATCAACTCGGCCCTTCAGGACGAAGTCGACGCGCTCAACGAAAAGGTGCGCACGCGGCCGAATGAGGCGCCGCAGTTCGACATCCTCAAGGCCGCCACCTTCAGCGACCGCACGATATACAAAGCTCCGCTGGCGTGGCAGCCGCTCGATTCGGGCGTGCACGACATCTACGACACCGATCGTGACGGCAAGAGCCGGCACTACAAGGTGGCGGTGCGGCGTACCGACGGCATCATCAGCTTCCTGCAGTTCGACGTATCGCGCGACGAACTGGGCAAGCGCCAACTGCTGACCAGCGTGATCGCCGCGGTGTTTCTCTTCGGCCTGTTTTCGTTGGTGCTGGGCGTGTGGCTGTCGTCGCGCGTGCTGCGGCCGGTCACGGACCTGGCCCGGCGCCTGCGCGATTTCCGCCGGCTGGGCAAGGCGGAAACGCTGGCCCCGCATTTCGCCGACGACGAAGTGGGCGAACTGGCCGTGGCGCTCGACGAATACGCCACGCGTCTGACCTCGGTGGTGGAGCGCGATCGCGAATTCAACTCCGACGTGAGCCACGAACTGCGCACGCCGCTCGCGGTCATCGCCAGCACCACCGAGCTTCTGCAGGGCTCGCCCGACCTTACCGACAAGCTGCGCGAGCGACTGAAACGCATCGAACGCGCGTCGCGACAGGCCACCGAACTGATCGAAGCGCTGTTGCTGCTGTCGCGTGCGGAGCGTCGCGGGCCCACGCGCGGCGAGACCACCGATGTGGCGAAGGTGGCGGCCGACGTCATCGAGAGCCAGCGGCCGCAGATGGGCGGAAAGCCGATCGAGATCGAGCTGGTGTCGGACGGTAAGGTGACGGTCAACGCGCCCGCATCGGTGCTGTCGGTGGCGTTGACCAACCTGATCGGCAACGCCATTAAGTACACGATGGAAGGCAGCGTGACGGTACGTGTCGCCGACGGCCGCGTGGAAGTGATCGACACCGGCCCCGGCATCAAGCCGGAAGACGCCGAGAAGCTGTTCCAGCGGGGTATCCGCGGCGAGAGCGCCACCGGCGGCGGCGCCGGCCTTGGCCTGGCGATCGTCCGGCGCCTGTGCGACCTCTACGAATGGGACGTCGCCCTGCGTCCCCGCCCCGACATGGCCGGCGCGATCTCCACCATCGATTTCCGCTAGCAGTCTCCGACCGCGCTGTCGCTACCGAAGGGATGGGAGCCGACCGCATCGGCGATCGGGTGGCCGCCGGCATGGCTGCGATGACGTTCATGGCCTGGTTCGCCCGATGCCTCCTGAGGGTCCGTGGACACGGTCTGCTCCTGCCTCGCGATGGGACTGTGTCATCTGACCTGTCATGAAGCTTTCATTCTTGCCCCCGACCATGGGCCGCTTCCACGGCGCGTGATGGGCGGGACTCAGGGGAGTGTCGCCGCGGCGCGCCAGCGAACGTAAGGATGCACGCCCGTGCTCAAGCACACCGTTCTGGCCGCCGCCCTCGGCATGGCCATCGCTTCGTCTGCCTATGCGGACGACACCGGCAGCCCCGCCGTCGCCGATACCACGAACGCCAAGCGCGACAAGGCCCAGGATCTCGACGCCGTGTCCGTCATCGGCACCGGCGAAACCCGCCAGGTGCAGCGTCTGCGCACCGCGGACCAAAAGGTGCTGCCCCCGGGCACGAGCCTGCAGAAGGTGCTCAACCTGCTGCCGGGCGTGAACGCGCAATCGGTCGACGCGCTGGGCGCGAACGAGCAGTCCATGACGCTGAGCCTGCGTGGCTTCAGCGGCACGCGCCTGGGCTACACCCTCGACGGCATGCCGCTCGGTGACAGCGCCTACAACAACTACAATGGCCTCTCGATCAACCGTGCCCTTATCTCCGAAAACTTCGGCGGTGCCGAACTCTCCGAGGGCATCGGCAACCTCGGCACGCCGTCCACCAGCAACCTCGGCGGCACCATCGCCTACACCTCGAACGATCCGCTGAAGACGATGGGTGGCCGCGTCACCCAGAGCGTGGGCAGCGACGACAACCGGCGCACCTACGCGCGCTTCGACACGGGCCAGTACCACGGCTTCTCGATGTACCTCTCCGGCGCGCGCACCACGTCCGGGTTGTTCAACGACCAGCAGGCCTACGGCAAGTCGACCACCAAGCAGTTCAACGGCAAGGCCGTGTGGGACGGTGACTGGGCTCGCGTCACCGCGTTCGCCGACACCTCGCGCACCTCGCAGGCCGACTATTTCTACTTGTCGAAGGACGAACTGCGCCGCGGCCTCGGCTGGGACTGGGGCGGCTACGCGCCGGACTGGAACAAGGCCCTCTCGCGCGCCTACTGCAACGCCAACACGTTCAACGCGAAGCGCTGCGACAAGAGCGGTCCGGACCAGGATGCCGACGGTGCGTTCACCGGTGGACAGATCCTGCGCGACGACGATCTCTACTACCTCGCCGGTGACTTTTTTCCCAGCGACGCGGTGACGATCCACGCCCAGGTCTACCACCACGAGGATGCGGGCGAGGGTCACAACTGGAACAGCGGCACCTATTCGTACCCGGGCACGCCGCAGCAGTTGCCGATCATCTTCCGCAACACGCTGTACACCATCAACCGGACGGGCGCGATTCTCTCGGCGAGCTGGGAGATCGACAACCAGCGCATCGAAGGCGGTGTCTGGTACGAGCACAACATCTCCAGCGCCTCGCGCTACAGCAGCTACGTCACCGGCCCGCGTGACCTCAGCGGACGGATCGACACGCAGCCCGACCTGGGCGTGTTCGACCAGCGCACGGTGTGGAACACGCGCCAGGCCTATCTCCAGGACACGATCCGCTTTTTCGACGATCGCCTCACGGTGGACGTGGGCGTGAAGAGCCCGCACGTGACCTCGCAGGCCCAGGCCCTGCCGGGCGTGGCGGTGAAGCCAATCGCGGCCAACTCGAACAACCAGTTCGCCACCGGCAGCCTCAGCGCGAGCAAGGCCCTGCTGCCGCAGTTCGGCGTGCGCTACAAGATCGACAGCGCGCAGGAAGTGTTTACCAGCTTCGCCAAGAACATCGCGATGTTCCAGGGCGGCTTCAAGCTCGGGCCGCAGGCCGTCAGTCAGGCGGTGTGGAATTCGCAATCGACGCTGAAACCCGAGAAGTCGCGTAGCCTTGAAGCCGGCTATCGCATCGAGACCGGCGACATCGCCGCGTCGGCCGCGGTCTACGACGTTCGCTTCGACAACCGCCTGCTTCAGTACAACCCCTGCGACTCGCGCCAGCCCGTGGGTCCCACGTGCGGCAACCGCTTCTACAACGTGGGCGGCGTGAACAGCCACGGCGTGGAACTGACGCTCGTCTGGACGCCGGTCGAGGGCCTGCGCTGGTACAACTCCGCCTCGTTCAATCGCTCCACGTACGCCAGCGACTACGTGCAGGGCGGCAAGGTGGTGCCGACCGAAGGCAAGATCCAGACCGATACCCCGAAGAAACTCTTCGCGACGCAGCTGGACTGGACGCAGGGCCCGTGGTTCGCCTCGTTGCGCGGTAAGTACACCGGCAAGCGCTTCTATACCTACACCAACGACCAGGGCTTTGGCGGTTACACCACGTGGGACGTCTCGGCCGGATATGACTTCGGTGGGTTTGGCCTGGTGAAGGACGTTCGTCTGTCGCTCAACGTGACCAACCTCGGCGACAAGCGCTACGCGAGCAACCTCGACGCCAGCGCATTCCTCGCGAGTGACCCCTCCGGCACCGCGTATGTCTTCCACGCGTCGGCGCCTCGCCAGTACTTCGCTAACCTGGACGTGCGGTTCTGATGCGCGCGCTCGTCGGTGGACTGATGGCGCTGTGCCTGGTGGGCGGCGCCGCGGCGCAGTCCCTCGAGGTGCGCCGACCCGCCATCGCGACCTCGCCGCTGCCGCGCAGCGTCAAGGATGGCGACGTCACTTACGTCGATCACGGCCTGGTCGCCGCCGGGTCGGTGCCGGCAGGCACGGTGGATTTCCTTGGCGACACGCTCGGTTCGTTTTCGTCGTTGCAGATCGAGCCGGGCACGTGGAAACGCGAAGGCGATACCTACAGCGGCGTGCTGTGGACCCTGCCCGATCGCGGCCGCAACGACCCCGAACACCATCTGTTCTACGACTACCGGGGACGCCTGCACCGCTTCCGCTTCACGATGACACCGTCGTCGTCCGCCGGGCGCGCGGGCACCGTGACCCTGACGCCCGACGGCGGCCGTGCGCTGAGTGACTTCGACGGCAAGCCTTTCACGGGCGCGGAGCCGGGGCAGGGCACGCGTACCGAGCGGGGCATCGTGCTGCCGTCGCCCGGGAAGGGCATCGGTGCCGGCAAGATCTCGCTCGACGCGGAGTCGCTGCAGTTCACGCGCGATGGCGGGTTCTACATTGGCGACGAATACGCCGCCAACGTCTATCGTTTCGACCAGGATGGCCGGCTCATCGGCGTCGTGGTGCCCCCCAAGGCGGTGCGGCCGCTGACCCGGGATGGACAGCCCGATTTCACCTCGCTGCGTCCCCCGGCCACGGGCCGGCGCAACAACCAGGGCGTGGAGGGCATGGCGTTGTCGCCCGACGGTACACGGCTGTTCGTGGCGCTGCAGAGCGCGCTCCTGCAGGACAGCGTGCCCGGCGACGCGTCGGGGCGTACGCTGACCCGCGTGCTGGTCTACGACGTGAGCCGTGACGCCACCCCGGCGACCCCGGTGGGTGACTTCGTGGTGCCCTTGCCCGCCTACACGGGGGACGGTGCCGGCGGCTCGCCGGATCGTACGGCGGCGCAGAGCGAGATCCGCGTGCTGGACGGCCATCGCTTCCTCATGCTCGCCCGGGACGGTGCCGGCTGGGGCGCGGACAATGACCGTCCGATCGTGTTCAAGCAGGTGATGCTCGTGGATACCGATGGCGCGACCAACCTCGCCGGTACACCGTACGAGACCGACGTGCGTTCCATCCTCGACGGCCGGCATCTTCGTGCCGACATCCGTCCGGCCACCTCGGTGCCGTTCGTCAACCTGCTCGATCCGACCGACCTGGCCCGTGTCGGCCTCGCCCTGAAGGCGGGCGACAAGGGCCGGGCCGGTCTGTCGGAAAAATGGGAGGCGATGGATCTGCTGCCGGTACGGGATCCTGCCCATCCCGACGATTGGTTCCTGCTGGTAGGCAACGACAACGACTTTGTCGCGAAGCATTGCGTGATGGACGGCACGCGCTGCGACTCGCCGATCGACAACGACAACCGCGTGCTCGTCTACCGGCTTACCCTGCCGGGCATGCGTCCGGATTCCGCTTCCTCACCCTGAAGGGCCTTGCGCATGATGAAACGTACGATGCTTTCGCTGTTCACCGCGTCGCTGCTGTTCGGTGCCGCCGCCGCTAACGCCAATTCGCCGGCCTATGTCGACAGCAAGGAATACAAGGCGCTGATCGATCCCTCGCGTTTCGCCAGCAATCCCTCGTCGGCCGCCGCGACCCTGCTCAACGACCTGGGCACGCGCCTGTCGGCGCTGCAGTTCGACAAGACCGTGACGGGCAACTTCAGCGCGGGCGACCGCGACGTGCTGACCTACGTCGACACGCCGCACACGTGCCAGCTGATGGCGCGTGGCTATTCGGTGCGCGTGCGCAGCGGCGACGATAACGACATCCAGTTCAAGTTCCGTCACCCGGACGAAGAGCTGTCGTACTGGACCGATGTCTCGGGCGCCGGCAAGAACGCGTCGACCAAGCTGGAAACGGACGTGACCCCGGGAAGCCTCGTGCTGGCGCACTCGACCAGCCAGGATGCGACCACCACGCCGGGCACCGTCGCGGCGCTGATCAAGCAGTTCCCCGGTGCATCGGCGCTGTCGGACATCTCCAGCGCGTCGCTGTCGAATGTGGCGGGCGTGACGATCACCCAGCAGGAATACGATGGCCCGTCCGCCGACCTGGGCAAATCGGAAGCCGACTTCACGCTGACGCTGTGGTACGTCAACGGTGCCTCGACCCCGGCGCTTGCCGAGCTGTCGTTCCGCGTCAAGGCCGACTCGAGCGCCTACTTCACCACGCCGGTGCTGCAGCGTTCGCAGGTGCTGAACAAGGCGATCGGTTCGATCGGCAACAACTGGAACATCGCCAACGACGGGGGCAAGACCGCGTGGCTGTACAACTACCGTTCGTCGAGCTATCCGAACGGGTTCTGCAACTGATGGCATGACCCGTCGCAAGGCGCACTCCACCCTGGCGGGGTGGAGTGCGCCTTGCGCGCGATAGGTCATCGGTCAGACCGGCTCGAGCCAGCCCCAGCGATCCGCCGTCTTGCCATCGAACAGGCCGAAGAACAGCTCCTGCAGTCGGCGCGTCACTGGGCCGGCCTTGCCGCTGCCGATCTTCTTGCCGTCCACCGAGCGGATCGGCGTGACTTCCGCCGCCGTGCCGCACATGAGGATTTCGTCGGCGAGGTAGAGGTACTCGCGCGGCAGGTCGCGCTCGATCACTTCGATGCCGTCTTCGCGGGCCAGGGTGATGAGCGTGTGGCGCGTGATGCCGGTGAGGATCGATGCGCTCGCGGGCGTGGTATGCAGCGCACCGTCGAACACGAGGAACAGGTTCTCGCCCGCGCCTTCGCTCAGCAGGCCGGTGGAGGCCAGGGCGATGCCTTCGCCGAAGCCGAGGCGACGCGCCTCGCGGGCGATGAGCTGGCCCGAGAGGTAGTTGCCGCCGGCCTTGGCGCCGGCCGGGATCGTGTTGGGCGCGAAGCGCTGCCAGCTCGACACGCAGGCATCGATGCCGTTTTCCAGCGCCTCGGGGCCGAGGTAGGGGCCCATCTGCCACGCGGCCACGGCCGTGCTGATCGGGCATTCGGCCGAGAGGCCGAAACCGCCGAGGTCGCGGAACGACACCGGACGCAGGTAGGCTGCTTTCAGCCCATTTTTCTTGACCACCGCGCGGCAGGCTTCGGCCAGCTCGTCCACCGAGTAGCCGATGTCCATGTCGTAGATTTTCGCGGACAGGTAGAGGCGCTTGAGGTGGTCGGTGAGGCGGAAGATCGCCGCGCCGTCAGGCGTCTCGTAGCTGCGGATGCCCTCGAAGACCGAGGAGCCGTAGTGCAACGCGTGCGCCATCACGTGGACGGTGGCTTCGCGCCAGTGCTTGATCTGGCCGTTCTGCCAGATCCATTCGGGGTAGTTCTGCGACATGGGGACGCTCCACAAAGGACCGCCCATGATAACGGCTGGCGCCGGAGGGGACATGGCGCGTCGCGTCAGTACGGTGGCGGAGGGTCAGCCCGGCGGCCGCAGCCAGAGGCACCCGGATTCGCGCGTGACCCCGAAATGCGTCTGCTGCGTGGCTCCGGTGGTGCCAGCGACCACCTCGATGCCGGAGCGTTCGTCGCCGTCGACGGACAGCAGGGGCTGTTTTACGAGGCTCTCCATGCGCTTGAGGGTGTCGACCGCGCCGTTACGTCCGTAGCCGTTCCACAGCACCAGGGCGCCGACGCGATTGGCGTCGTGCGTGGCGAAGGCGCGAGAGAGCCCCACGCGGAGGTCTTCCAGATCGCTCGCGCAGAGCACGCCGGCGGGTGGCTCGGCCGCGGTCGCCACCGGCGAGGGCACGGCCGGCGTGGCGCCGAGCGCGGCGCAGGGCTGGTCGGTGAAGATCGGGTTGCCGTCCGCGCCGACGCAGCGATGGATCGCGTCCTGCGCCCAGGCGGGCAGCGGTGCGGCGAGCAGCAGGGCGAGGAGAAGAGGTTTCACGCGATGGCACGCGGGGCGACGACGGGGCGCCATCATCGCCGCCGCCGTGCCTGCGCCAGGTGACGGCCGCTCAGGAGGCGAGCCGCTCCAGCACCGCGGTGGTCGCGCGGGCACGGTTGATCGTATAGAAGTGCAGCCCCGGCGCCCCGCCGTCGAGCAGGCGGCGGCACAGTTCGGCCACCACGTCGGCGCCGAGTTCGCGGATCGAGGCGGCGTCGTCGCCGTGGGCCTGCATGCGCTTGACGATCCAACGCGGGATTTCGGCGCCGCACTGGTCGGAGAAACGGCGCAGCTGGCTGAAGTTCGCGATGGGCATGACGCCCGGCACGATCGGCAGGCTGACGCCGAGCCGGGTCACGTCGTCGACGAAGCGGAAGTAGGCATCGGAGTTGAAGAAATACTGGGTGATGGCTCCGTTCGCGCCGGCATCGCACTTGGCCTTGAAGTGGCGCAGGTCGGCGAGGGCGTTGTCGGCCTGGGGATGCGTTTCGGGGTAGGCCGCGACTTCGATGTGGAAGTGGTCGCCGCTATGTTCGCGGATGAACGCCACCAGTTCGGCCGCGTAACGGAAGTCGCCCGGCGAGGCCATGCCGGAGGGCAGGTCACCGCGCAGCGCCACGATCCGCCGGCAGCCGCGCTCGCGGTATTCGTCGAGCAGGGCCCGGATCTCGGCCTTGGTGCCGCCCATGCAGGAGAGGTGCGGCGCTACCGACAGCCCGTGTTCGTTGCGCAGCCTTTTGACCGTCTCGCCGGTGTAGCTGAGGGTAGATCCGCCGGCGCCGAAGGTGACCGAGACGTAGTCGGGCGCGTGCGCCTTGAGGCGCTCGGCGGCCTTGTCGAGCTGGTCGCGCTGTTCGTCGGTCTTGGGCGGAAAGAACTCGAAGCTGATGGCGGGCATGCGGGCATCTCGGCGAGGTTGTCCGCAGTATATATCTTTCCATCCAGATGGAAAGATGGGTAAAGTGGGCGATGCGGGTATCGGGGGCTTAGGTGTTCCTGCACGAAAAAGCGGTGGGCACTGAGGCGACGCCCCGGCCGCGTGGCCGGTCGGCCGCACGGTGCCCGGCCCCTCCGGGGCGCGGACCCCGGTGCGGGATGCTTCGACTCGGCATCCTGCCTCGGCGAAGCACGCCGGCCTTCCATGGCCGGCGCCCCTTCGGGGTCGTTTTCCGCACCGGGATCCTCGGGCACCTACCGCGGCCGACCGGCCACGCGGCCGGGGCGCATGAGCGACTCGGGGCCGTGTGGGGAAGAGCCGGGGTGCGGCGTCGCTCGCGCGGGTGCCTCGCCGTGGGCACCGGCCTGCGCCGGTGCGACGTTTCGTAGGAGTGTCGATGCATCGGGTCACGGTGCCGAACGGCGCGCGTTATTCGCTGCCGCGTGAGCCCAGGCGCATGCCGGTGCCCACGGCGAAGCGTACGACCGTCGCCTTGGTCCCCGGCGTCGCTTCTCTGCTCCAACACGTTGGCTTGTCGAAGGAACGTCCGCTACGAGGCGGGCGAGCGCGAGGATTGGGCGGCTCGCCTTCGCGCGGCCCTGCGATAAAAGAAAGGCGCCACGAAGGCGCCTCTCTCATAAACCACTAACGCAGCCGATCAATAACGATAATGGTCCGGCTTGTACGGACCTTCCACCGGCACGCCGATGTAGTCGGCCTGATCCTTCGTGAGGGTGGTGAGCTTCACGCCGATCTGGGCGAGGTGCAGGCGGGCGACTTCCTCGTCGAGCTTCTTCGGCAGGCGGTACACGGTCTTTTCGTATTTATCCTTGTTCGCCCACAGGTCGAGCTGGGCGAGCGTCTGGTTCGAGAAGCTGTTGGACATCACGAAGCTCGGATGGCCGTGGGCGCAACCGAGGTTCACCAGGCGGCCCTCGGCGAGCATGTAGATGCTGTGGCCGGTCGAGGTGAAGGTGTAGCGGTCGACCTGCGGCTTGATGGTTTCGCGGGTCGCGTCCTTCGAGGCATTCAGGCGGTCGATCTGGATCTCGTTGTCGAAGTGGCCGATGTTGCAGACGAGGGCGTTGTTCTTCATCTTCGCCATGTGCTCCAGCGTGATGATGTCCTTGTTGCCCGTGGTGGTGACATAAATGTCGGCCATGCCCAGGGTGTCTTCCACGGTGGTGACCTGGAAACCTTCCATCGCCGCCTGCAGGGCGTTGATCGGGTCGATTTCGGTCACGATCACGCGGGCGCCGAAGCCCTTGAGCGAATGCGCGCAGCCCTTGCCCACGTCACCGTAGCCGCAGACCACGGCGACCTTGCCGGCGACCATGAGATCGGTGGCGCGCTTGATGCCGTCAGCCAGCGATTCGCGGCAGCCGTAGAGGTTGTCGAATTTGCTCTTGGTGACCGAGTCGTTGACGTTGATCGCCGGCACGAGCAGCTTGCCGGCTTCGGCGAGCTGGTAGAGGCGGTGCACGCCGGTGGTGGTCTCTTCGGAGACGCCCTTCCACTCGGCGGCCACCTTCTTGAACCAGCCCGGACGGGCGGCGGCGGTCTTCTTTACGAGGTCCTTGATGACCTGCTCTTCGTGGTTGCCGCTGGGGGTGTTGACCCAGTCGCTGCCGTCTTCGAGTTCGACGCCCTTGTGGATGAACAGGGTGGCGTCGCCGCCGTCATCGACGATCAGCTGCGGGCCGAGATCGCCCGGGTGGCTGAGCATGTCGAGCGTGCACTCCCAGTACTCCTCCAGCGACTCGCCCTTCCAGGCGAACACCGGCAGCTCGCCCGCGGCGAGGGCGGCGGCGACGTCGTCCTGGGTCGAGAAGATGTTGCACGAGGCCCAGCGCACCGACGCGCCCAGCTCACGCAGGGTCTCGGCGAGCACGGCGGTTTCCTTGGTCACGTGCAGCGATCCGGACAGGCGCACGCCCTTGAGGGGCTTGTCCTTGGCGTAGCGGGCGCGGATCTGCATCAGGCCCGGCATTTCCTCTTCGGCCATGCGAATGCGGCGGCGGCCGAGATCGGCGAGCGAGATGTCGCGGACCTTGTAGTCCTGGAAAGCGGGATCTTTGGTGACGGCGTTCATGGCGTAGCTCCGGATATTCACGGGGGCGCCGTTGTGCGGAAAGCCGCGCCGAGCCTGGCCTTTGGGGCGAAACCCCTCCGGTCGCAGCGCCCCTCGGCGGGCGAAACGGATCGGCATTGTATCGCGGAATCGGGATGGGGAGATGAATGGGGCTGGGGGCGGGGTTGGGAGTTGGGACGTGGGGGCGCCATTCCGGCGGGCGTCTGAGGGGACGGGAAGCGCGACAAATACCGCGCGCCCGCGTGACGCATCCCGCCCCCTCGCGCCACCGCCGCGCCCCACGCCCCCACTTCCCACCCCCCGCCCCCGCTTTTTTCGCTACCCTCGACCTCCCCCCTGTCCCACACCGAGAGGCACGATGGACCCCGCCCAGTCACGCGATCCCGAATTCCTCCCCCACGATGGCCCCCTTCGCGAAGACGTGCGCCGGCTCGGCGCCCTCGTGGGCCAGATGCTGGCCGAGCAGGGCGGGCAGGCCTTTTTCGAGCGCGTGGAGAACGTGCGTACCACCGCCATCCAGCGCCGTCGTACCGGTGCGGCCGTGGACGCGCTGGCCGGGCACCTGACCGGACTCGACGCCACTGACGCCGAGGCGCTGGCGAGGGCGTTCGCCACCTACTTCCAGGCAGTGAACGTCGCCGAGCGGGTGCATCGCATCCGCCGTCGCCGCGACTACCAGCGAGAGGGTGGCGCGGCGCAACCGGAGTCCCTGGCGGCCGTGCTGGCGGAGCTCAAGCGGGAGGGCGTGACGCGCGACGAGATCGTCGCCCTGTTGCGCCGTCTCGACGTGGAGCCGGTGTTTACCGCGCACCCCACCGAGGCCGTGCGCCGCTCGCTGCTGGAGAAAGAGCAGGAGATCGTGCGTGCCCTGGTGGACGAGTTCGATCCCTCCCGCACGCCCCAGGAGCGGCGTGACGACGACGCGCGCATCCTGATGGCGTTGTCCGCGGGCTGGCAGACGGCCGAGGCTTCGCCCGTGCGGCCGAGCGTCTCCGACGAATTCGATCACGTGGGCTTTTACGTGTCGCGGCCGATCTACCGGGTGTTGCCCGCGCTGTACGAATCGCTGCAGCAGGCGCTCGACGAAACCTACGGCGACGGCGTGGCGCCGCCACGCGTGCTGCGCTTCGCGACCTGGGTGGGCGGCGACATGGACGGCAACCCCAACGTCAATGCGCAGACCATCGCATCGACGCTAAGTGCGCAGCGCAGCCTGGTACTGGAGCGCTATATCGAGGACGTGGATGCGCTCGGCCGTCTGCTCAGCCAGACCGACGATCGCGTGACGCTGGATGCGGACCTCCGGGCGCGCCTGGCGGCGTATCGGGACGCGCTGCCGGAGGCGGCGCAGCGGATTCGTCCGCGCCACGCCGACATGCCGTATCGCGCTTTCCTGGTTTTCGTCGCTGCCCGGCTGGAGGCCACGCTGACCGACGCGTCCAACGGCTACCGTTCGGCGGACGAGTTCATCGACGACCTGGCGAAGGTCGAGGCGAGCCTGCTCGGCCACGGCGGACGTCACGCCGGTGCCTATGCCGTGACGCGCCTGCTCTGGCGTGCGCGCACGTTCGGTTTCCATCTCGCGCGCCTTGACGTGCGCCAGGATGCACGCGTGCACGACGAGGCACTGGCGGCGTTGCTCGGCGATCCGGGTTGGGCCGATCGCGACGCGGCGTCGCGGGTGAAAACCTTGCGTCCCTATGCGGCGGGCGAGCGCAGCTTCGTGTCGGGCGACGACCACGACGCGGCGGGCCTGTTGCGCGAGGTGTTCGCGACGCTGGCGGATTCGCGCAAGCGCTACGGTGCCGAGGCGACCGGTCTCTACATCATCAGCATGGCGGAAACCGCCGCCGACGTGCTTGCCGTGCTGGCGCTGGCGCGGCGGGGCGGCCTGCTGGACGACGGGCGCGTACCGCTCGACGTCGCACCGCTGTTCGAGACCATCGACGACCTCAAGGGCGGCGCGGAGACGTTGCGCCAGCTGCTCGACGATCCGGTCTATCGGGCGCACCTTGCCTCGCGCGGCGACCGCCAGTGGATCATGCTGGGCTATTCAGACAGCGGCAAGGATGGCGGTACGGTGGCGTCCAAGTGGAGTCTCCAGCGGGCGCAGGTCGAACTGCTGGAGGTCGCGTCGACCGCGGGCATCCGGGTGGCGTTCTTCCACGGCCGCGGCGGGTCGGCGAGCCGTGGCGGGTCGCGGATCACGCCCGCGCTGATGGCCTCGCCCCGCGGCTCGGTGGCCGGCGTGCTGCGGGTGACCGAGCAGGGCGAGGTGATCCATCGCAAATACGGTATTCGTGCGCTCGCCGTGCGCAACCTCGAGCAGACACTGGGCGCGGCGATGCGCGCGTCGCTGCGTCCCCGCGTGGCGGAAGCGCGCGAGTCGGGCTGGAAAGACGTGATGGCGCGGTTGTCCGACGAGAGCCGCAAGGCGTATCGGGGCCTGGTCGATCGCGAAGGTTTCGTCGACTACTTCCGGGGGGCGACACCGATCGACGTGATCGAGCGGATGACGCTGGGCTCCCGACCCGCGCGCCGTCGCAGCATGAAGGGGGTGGAAGACCTGCGCGCGATTCCCTGGGTGTTCTCGTGGACGCAATGCCGCGCGGTGCTCACCGGCTGGTACGGGCTCGGGGCCGGGCTGGACGTGCTGGCGACGGAAGGGCGGGAAGACGTGGTGTTGCAGATGGCGCGCGACTGGCCGTTCTTCGCCACGATGCTCGACGACGTGGAAATGGTGCTCGCCAAGGCCGACATCCATATCGCGGAAGCGTTTTCGCGACTGGCTGGGCCGTTGCACGAACGCTTCTTTCCCCTGGTGCGCGACGAGTTCGAGCGCACGGTACGTTGGGTGCTCAAGCTCAAGGGCGCCACCGAACTGCTGGCCGGCGAACCGCGCCTGGCGACGTCGATCCGCCTGCGCAATCCGTACGTCGATCCGATGAGCCTGCTGCAAGTCGACCTGTTGCGGCGCTGGCGCGCGTCGGGTGGCAAGGACGACACGCTGCTTCGCGCCCTGGTGGCGTGCGTAAACGGCGTATCGCAGGGCCTGCAGAACACCGGTTGACTCACCCAAGCGCCTGGCGATGGACACCGGCCTAGGCCGGTGCCTACGGCGAGGCATGCGGTTTTCGCGGGGTGTCCACAGCGCGCACTGCGCCGGACCGCTCACCCCTCCAGCGATTCCCATCGGGCGAACGCCGCGTCCAGCTCGGCCTGCAACCGCGCGAGTTCTTCGTTGGCTTTCGTCATCGTCGCGGCGTCCTGCTGGAAATACTTCGGGTCGGTCATCGCCGCGGTGCGCCTGGCGATCTCGTTTTCGAGTTCTTCCAGCTTCGCCGGTAGCAGTTCGAGTTCGCGCTGTTCCTTGAACGACAGTTTCTTCTTCGCCGGCGCCGGCGCGGCCACCACCGCGGGTGCCGCCGGTTTGCCCGGCGTGGCTGCCGCGCGGGGCTGGACGGCGGGTTTCTGCCGCAACCAGTCGCTATACCCACCGACATACTCGCCGATGGCTCCGTCGCCTTCGAGCACCAGCGTGCTGGTAACAACGTTGTCGATGAAGTCGCGATCGTGCGAAACGAGCAGCAGCGTGCCGGTGTATTCGCCGAGCAGTTCTTCCAGCAGCTCCAGCGTCTCGACGTCGAGATCGTTCGTCGGTTCGTCCATCACCAGCAGGTTGGATGGCTGGGCGAACAGCTTGGCAAGAAGCAGGCGGTTGCGCTCGCCGCCGGACAGGCGGGTGATCGGCGCGCGGGCACGTTCTGGCGAGAACAGGAAGTCCTGAAGGTAGCCGATGATGTGTTTGCGCTGTCCGTTGAGCTCGATGTATTCGCGGCCCTCGGCCACGTTGTCCAGCGCATTCATCGAATCGTCGAGCGCGATGCGGTGCTGGTCGAAATACGCCACCTGCAGGCCGGTACCGAGGGTGACCTCGCCCTCCTGCGGCGGCAACTGGCCGAGCAGGATCTTCAGCAGCGTCGACTTGCCCGCACCGTTGGGCCCCATGATGC
Organism: Luteibacter sahnii; assembly: GCF_034063545.1. Classification (NCBI taxonomy): domain Bacteria; kingdom Pseudomonadati; phylum Pseudomonadota; class Gammaproteobacteria; order Lysobacterales; family Rhodanobacteraceae; genus Luteibacter; species Luteibacter sahnii. The sequence goes on along the minus strand of NZ_JAQLOK010000002.1, from coordinate 901,569 downwards.
CGACGCGGTCGCCGCGCATGATCGTGGTGGTGAAGTCGCGGATCAGCGTGCGGCCGCCATACGCCTGGGTGATGTGCTCGGCATCGATCACCTTGCGTCCCGACGCCTGCGCGTTCGCCAGGTTCATCTTTGCGTTGCCGGACACCTCGCGCCGTTCCGAACGTTCGTTGCGCATGGCCTTGAGCGCGCGCACGCGGCCTTCGTTGCGCGTGCGCCGGGCCTTGATGCCCTGGCGGATCCACACTTCTTCCTGGGCGAGCTTGCGGTCGAAGTGCGCGTTGGCCTGGGCTTCGGCGTGCAGGCGTTCTTCGCGGCGGCGCAGGTAGTTGTCGTAGTCCCCGGGCCAACTGGTGAGCTGGCCGCGGTCGACCTCGACGATGCGCGTGGCGAGCGAGCGCAGGAAGCTGCGATCGTGGGTGATGAACACGATGGCGCCGCTGAAGTTCTTGAGGAACCCCTCGAGCCACGCGATCGCCTCGATGTCGAGGTGGTTGGTGGGCTCGTCGAGCAGGAGCAGGTTGGGGTCGCGGACCAGCGCCTGGCCGAGCAGCACGCGACGCTTCATGCCGCCGGAAAGGTCGGCGAAGTCGGCGTGGGCCGGCAACTCGAGCCGCTCGATCACCTGCTGCACGCGCGAGTCGAGATCCCACGCGTTCTGCGCTTCGATTTTCGCCTGCACATCGCCCAGGCCGTCCATGTCGCCTTCGTCGAGCAGGTGATGGTAGCGGGCGAGCAGTTGGCCCAGTTCGCCCAGGCCATCGGCCACCACGTCGAACACGCTGCCGGCGGTGTCCTGAGGCACTTCCTGGGTGAGGCGGGCGATGCGGGTGCCCCCTTGCAGGCGAATCTCGCCGTCGTCGGGGTGCAGTTCACCCGCGATGAGCTTGAGCAGCGTGGACTTGCCCGCGCCGTTTCGCCCGACCACGCAGACGCGCTCGCCGGTGTCGAGGGAGAGTTGGACCTGTTCGAGCAGGAGTGGGCCGCCGACGCTGTAGTCGACGTTGAGCAATTGAATGAGCGACATACGGGCATTGTAATGCCCGTTCGTGCCTTTACGGCGTCAGACGGTGTCGATCCGGTAGCGCGTGTGCTGTCGCCACACCTGGCCGGGCCGGAGGATGGCGCCTTCGGCCTCCGTCGTGTTCATCTGGTTGGGAAACGCCTGCGCCTCCAGCGCGAAGCCCGCGAACGGGCCGTAGGCGTCGCCACGCCGGGCCGGCTGGCCGGTGAGCTTCTGGCCGCTGTAGAACTGCAACCCGGGCCGGTCGGTGTCGATCGTGAGGCGACGGCCGCTCAGCGGCTCGGTCACCACCGCGACGGTGCGCGGGGTATCGACGGGGCCCGGTCGGGCCACGTAGCAGTGGTCGAAACCGCCCACCAGGCGCAATTGAGGATCGGGCCAGTGCAGGCGCGAGCCGATCGGCGCGGCCTCGCGGAAGTCGAAGGCCGACCCCGCCACGGCCTGTCGGCCGATGGGGATGGCCCCGGCGTCGATCGCGAGGAATTCGTCGGCATCGATCCGGATCACGTGGTCGCGGATGTCCGGACGTCGGTCGCTGAGGTTGAAATAGGGGTGCGCGGTGAGGCTGAGGGGCGTGGGCGCGTCGGTCGTGGCAGCGTAGCGCAGGTCCAGCGTGCCGTCGTCGTCCAGCCGCACCCGCAACTCCACCCGCACTTCGCCGGGGAAGCCGCCGTCGCCCTCGGGCGACACCAGTCGGAGCACGAGCGTCTCACCCTCGGGCTCGACCTCCCAGCGTTGCAGGTGGAAGCCGTTGACCCCGCCGTGGAGGTGGTTGCCGTGGTCGTTGCGGTCGACCTTGTAATCCACCCCATCGAGGGTGAAACGCCCGCTGCGGATGCGGTTGGCCCAGCGGCCCACGATGCTGCCCATGTAGGCGTCCGAGGCGAGGTATTGTGCGGCGTCGGCATGGCCGAGCACGACCTCGCCGACGCGGCCATGCCGGTCCGGGGCCTGCCAGGACAACAGCGTGCCGCCCAGGTCGGAGAGGTCGACCTGGGCGCCATGGGCGCTGCGCAGGGTCCAGCGATGCAGGGTGCGGCCGTCGGGCGACTGGCCCCAGGCGGTGGCGGCGGAAATGGGCATGGGAACGGGACGGTCAGAAGGGAGTACGGGAAAGGACAGGCGTGGGACGGCGGCACGAGGCCGAGACGGGCGGGGAACTCACGGGTCGCGATGCTCCGCCGTGGCCGCGTCGGCCGTGCGATGCCTGTCCAGGTATTGCCGCGGCGTGCAGTCGTATTCGCGCCGGAAGACCGCGTACATGTATTGCAGCGACGTGAACCCGCATCGCACGGCGATGTCGGCGAGGGGCGCGTCCGAGTCGGCGATCAGCTGGCAGGCGGTGTCGAGCTTGTGCTGGAGGATGGCCTGGTGCACCGTCTGCTTCAGCTCACGCTTGAAGTGCTCTTCGAGCACCGTGCGCGACACCCCCACGTAGTCGGCCACCTGCTCGGTCTTGATGCCCAGGCAGCCGTACTGGCGGATGTAATGGCTGGCGCGCATCACGTGGGGGCTGCGCAGCGGTTGATAACGGCTGGAAGCCTGCACGTTGATGCCCACCGGCGGCACGAGCACGCGTGTGGTGGAGCAATCCACCCCGCGCAGCATCTGGTGCAGCAGGTGCGCCGCGGTGCGGCCCATCTCCTCCGCGCCCTGGATCACCGAGGTCAGGGGAATCCGGGTGAGCAGCTGGGCCATGGGGTCGTTGTCGATGCCCACGATGGCTACCTGCTCGGGCACCGCGATGCCGCCGATCACGCAGGCCTGCAGCAGCTGCCGGGCGCGGGCGTCGGTGACGGCGATGATGCCGATGGGCTTGGGCAGGGCGGTAAGCCAGGCGACGAGTTCTTCCACGGCGGCGCCCCAGCCGCCCGCGGTGGTCGAGTGGCCTTCGTGCACCACGCCCTCCACCGATTCCTGTCCGACGATCGCCAGGAAGGCCCGTTCGCGCTCCTGTGCCCAACGGCTTCCCGGATGGCTCGGGATGCCGAAGAAGGCGAAACGGCTCAGGCCTTGCTCGATCAGGTGGTCGTAGGCCAGGCGAACCAGGCGCGTGTTGTCGGTGGCGATGTACGGCACGCCCGCGGGGTAGTGCGAGGGATCGTGGTAGGAGCCCCCGACCGCCACCACGGGGATGTGCAGGTCGCTCAGGGCGGCCTGGGCCTCGGGGTCGTCGAAGTCGGCGATGACCCCGTCGCCCTTGAAGTGATGGATGTCACGCATGCGGCTGCGGAAATCCTCTTCCATGAAGAGGTCCCATTCCACCCGCGTGCTGTTCAGGTAATGCCCGATGCCAGCGATGACCTGGCGGTCATAGACCTTGTTGGCGTTGAACAGCAGGGCGATGCGGTGCGGTGACATACCGGGGAAAACTAGCAGGATTGCAGGCCGGGCGACATGACGCAGCGCGGCATTGAAAACCCCTCGCGGGGCGAGGGAAATCGCAATTGCGCCCGGAACGCGCGCTGGGGAGGATCGTCGGGCTTAGCCCGCCCGTTTCGTTCGTCAAGGAATCGTTATGTCGTATTTCTCCCGCATCCCGAAGATCGCCTACGAAGGCCCCGGCAGCGACAACCCGCTGGCCTTCCGCCACTACGACGCCCAGCGCGTGGTGCTGGGCAAGACCATGGCCGAGCACCTGCGCCTGGCCACGTGCTATTGGCACACCTTCGTCTGGCCGGGTTCGGACGTGTTCGGCGCCGGTACCTTCGAGCGTCCCTGGCAGCAGGGCGGCGAGCCGATGGCGCGGGCCCGCGAGAAGGCCGACGCGGCGTTCGATTTCTTCACCCGCCTGGGCACGCCGTTCTATACGTTCCATGACACCGACGTGGCGCCCGAAGGCCACGGCCTGGCGGACTACCGCGCGAACTTCGCGGCGATGGTCGACGTGCTCGAGCGCAAGCAGGCCGACACCGGCGTGAAGCTGCTCTGGGGCACGGCCAACCTCTTCAGCCACCCGCGTTACGCCGCCGGCGCCGCCACCAGCCCGCAGCCGGAGGTATTCGCCTACGCCGCGACCCAGGTGCGCCACGCGATGGAGGCCACCCACCGCCTGGGTGGCGCCAACTACGTGCTGTGGGGCGGCCGCGAAGGCTACGACACCTTGCTCAACACCGACCTCAAGCGCGAGCGCGCGCAGATGGGCCGGTTCTTCCAGATGGTGGTCGAGCACAAGCATAAGCTCGGCTTCAAGGGCACGATCCTCATCGAGCCCAAGCCGCAGGAGCCGACCAAGCACCAGTACGACTACGACACGGCCACGGTGTACAGCTTCCTCAAGGAGTTCGGTCTCGAGAACGAGGTCAAGACCAACCTCGAAGCCAACCATGCGACGCTGGCCGGTCATTCGTTTCACCACGAGGTGGCCACCTCGATCGCGCTGGGCGTGTTCGGTTCGATCGACGCCAACCGCGGCGACCCGCAGAACGGCTGGGACACCGACCAGTTCCCGAACAGTGTCGAGGAAATGACCCTGGTGATCTACGAGATCCTCCGTGCGGGCGGCTTCACCACGGGCGGGTTCAACTTCGACACCAAGGTGCGTCGTCAGAGCCATGCCGCCGACGATCTCTTCCACGGCCACATCGGTGCGATCGACACGCTGGCGCTCGGCCTCGACCGCGCGGCCCGGATGATCGAAAAAGACACCCTCGCCGACCTCAAGGCGAAGCGCTACGCGGGCTGGGACGCCGAGCTGGGTACGAAGATTCTCCAAGGGGGCTTCAGCCTCGCCTCGCTCGCCGACGAAGCGGTGTCGCGCGATCTGCAGCCCTCGCACGTGTCGGGCCAGCAGGAGTTGCTCGAAAACATCGTCAACCGCTATATCTATGGGTGATATGGCACACGACATGGACGCATCGGCCCGGCTTTACCTCGGCATCGACCTCGGCACGTCGTCCGTCAAGGCCGTGCTGATCGACGCCACCGGCGCGGTGCGTGCCAGCGCATCGCGTCCCTTGTCGGTGTCGCATCCGCGTCCGCGCTGGTCCGAGCAGGATCCCCACGCGTGGTGGTCGGCCACCGAGGGCGCCGTGACGGACGTCCTCAAGGACATCGATGCCCGCCGCGTGGCGGCCATCGGCCTGTCCGGCCAGATGCACGGCGCCACCCTGCTGGATGCGGACGACCGCGTGTTGCGGCCGGCCATCCTGTGGAACGATGGGCGCTCGGACGTCGAATGCGCCGAACTCGAGCGCGTGCCGGGCTTGCGCGACATCACCGGCAACCTCGCCATGCCGGGCTTCACCGCGCCCAAGCTGGCCTGGGTGCGCAAGCACGAGCCGGCGGTGTTCGCGAAGATCGCCAAGGTGTTGCTGCCGAAGGACTACCTGCGGCTGAGGCTCACCGGCGACTACATGACCGATCCGTCCGATGCGGCGGGTACGTTATGGCTCGACGTGCGTCGTCGACAGTGGAGCGACGCGATGCTCGAAGCCACGGGGCTGGAACGCATGCACATGCCCCTGCTGTTCGAGGGGAGCCACCCCGCGGGGCGGCTGCGTCCCGAACTCGCCGCGCGGTGGGGCATGGACACCGTGCCGGTCGCCGCGGGCGGCGGTGACAACGCGGCAGGCGCCGTGGGCGTCGGCATCGTGCGCCACGGCCAGGCCATGCTGTCGCTGGGCACCTCGGGCGTGTATTTCGCGGTGTCGGACGGCTTCCGCGCGAGCCCCGAGACGGCGGTGCACAGTTTCTGCCACGCGTTGCCGGACACCTGGCACCTGATGTCGGTGATGCTCAACGCGGCCAGCTGCCTCGATTTCACCGCGCGGCTCACCGGCTACGCCGACGTACCCGCGTTGTTGGCCGATGCGCAAGCCAAAGGGCTGCGCGAAAACGGCCCGATGTTCCTGCCTTACCTTACCGGTGAGCGCACGCCGCACAACGATGCCCACGCCCGCGGATCGTTCACGAACCTCGGCCCGGACACCGAGCGCGCCGACCTCGCCAACGCCGCGCTCGAAGGCGTGGGGCTGGGCCTGCTCGACGGCCTTCTCGCGGTGGAAGGCACGGGGCTGGTCGCCGACGAGATCACCGTCATCGGCGGCGGCTCGCGCAGCGCCTACTGGACGCAGATGCTGGCGGACATCCTCGGCAAGCGGCTGGTGTTGCGCAGCGGGGGCGAAGTGGGCCCGGCACTGGGTGCGGCACGGCTGGCCCGTCTCGCGGTGGAGCCCGATGCGTCGCTCGACGTGGTCTGTCCGATGCCCGAGGTGACCGCCATCCGCGAGCCCGATGCAGCGCGTCATGCTTATTTCCTGCAAACGCGCCACCCTCTGTTCCGCCTCACCTACGAGCGGATGAAACCGCTCTATTCCCACGCCGCCCAGAGCGACGCTTTCCGCCCTGCCTGAACGGGCGAACCCTACGCATGGAGAAGAGCATGAAACAGAAGACCCTACCGATGATGCTGGCCGTGTCGATGGCCCTCGCCGGGGTATTCGCCGCGCCCCAGGCGCACGCGAGCAAGGACAAGCCCGTGATCGGCTTCTCCATCGACGACCTGCGCGTGGAACGCTGGACCCGCGACCGCGAGTACTTCAAGGCGGCGGCCGAAAAGGCCGGTGCCACCGTGTCGGTGCAGTCGGCCGATGCCAACGAACAGAAGCAGATCCAGCAGATCGAAAACCTGATCTCGCGCAAGGTCGACGTTATCGTCATCGTGCCGTTCAACGCCAAAACCCTCACCACGGTCGTGGCCGAAGCGAAGAAGGCGGGCATCAAGGTGATCTCCTACGATCGCCTGATCCTCAACGCCGACGTCGATGCCTACATCTCGTTCGACAACGAGAAGGTCGGCCAGATGCAGGCCCAGGGCGTGGTCGACGCCACCGGCGGCAAGGGCAACTATTTCCTGCTCGGCGGCGCGCCCACCGACAACAACGCGAAGATCCTGCGCGACGGCCAGATGAAGGTGCTCGACCCGCTGGTCAAGAGCGGCGCGGTGAAGATCGTCGGCCAGCAGTGGACCAACGAGTGGCTCGCGTCCAACGCGCAGTCGATCATCGAGAATGCCCTTACCGCCAATAAGAACAATATCCAGGGCATCGTCGCCTCCAACGACGGCACCGCCGGCGGCGCCATCGCCGCGCTGCAAGGCCAGAAGCTGGCCGGCAAGGTCGCGGTGTCCGGACAGGATGCCGATCTGGCGGCCATCAAGCGGATCAAGGCCGGTACGCAGACCATGACGGTCTACAAGCCGATCAAGACCATCGCCACCGACGCGGCCAACCTCGCCGTGCAGTTCGCCAAGGGCGAGGCGCCGAAGTTCACCTCCAAGATGAACAACGGCAAGAAGGACGTCGACACCATCCTGCTCACCCCGACCGCGCTTACCAAGCAGAACGTCGACCTCGTGGTGAAGGACGGCTTCTACACCCAGGCCCAGGTCGGCAACTGACCCGTAGGCGCGCCATGCGCGCGATGCCCACCCATCGCGCGCACGGCGCGCTCCTACCGTTTTGCGGGAAACACGAAGGTGAGTGAATACCTCTTCGAGATGCGCGACATCGTCAAGGAATTCTCCGGCGTGCGCGCGCTCAACGGCATCAGTCTCGCGGTCCGGCCCGGCGAATGCGTGGGCCTGTGCGGCGAGAACGGAGCCGGCAAGTCCACCCTGATGAAGGTGCTGTCCGGTGTCTATCCGCACGGCACGTGGGAGGGCGAGATCCTGTTCGACGGCAAGCCGCTGAAGGCGGCTTCCGTGCGGGACAGCGAAGCCGCCGGCATCGTGATCATCCACCAGGAACTGATGCTCGTGCCGCAGCTGTCGGTGGCCGAGAACATCTTCCTGGGCAACGAGAGCACGAAGTTCGGTGGCGTGATGGATTACGACACCATGTATGCCAAGGCCGAGGCCCTGCTGGCGCGGCTGAAGCTGAAAGACGTCAACGTGGCCGCGCCGGTGATGAACTACGGGGGCGGCTATCAGCAGCTGTTCGAGATCGCCAAGGCGCTGGCGAAGAATGCGCGGCTGCTGATCCTCGACGAGCCGTCGTCGTCGCTGACCTCGGCCGAAACGGACATCCTCCTGTCGATCATCGAAGACCTCAAGCGCGAAGGCGTGGCCTGCGTCTACATCTCGCACAAGCTCGACGAAGTGGCACGGGTCTGCGACACCGTCACCGTCATCCGTGACGGCAAGCACATCGTCACCCGGCCGATGGCGGAGATGACCACGCATTCCATCATTACGGCGATGGTCGGGCGCGAGATCGAAAACCTGTTCCCCCGGGTCGAGCACGCCATCGGCGAGGTCATCTTCGAGGCACGCCACGTTACCTGCTGGGACGTCACCAACCCCGAACGCAAGCGTGTCGACGACATCTCGTTCCAGCTGCGCAAGGGCGAGATCCTGGGCATCGCGGGCCTGGTCGGCGCGGGCCGCACCGAACTGGTCTCGGCCATCTTCGGCGCTTACCCAGGGCGTTCGGAGGCCGAGCTGCTGCTCGAAGGCAAGCCGATCCGGGTGAAGAACCCCGAGCAGGCGATCAAGGCCGGGCTGTCGCTGGTGCCGGAAGATCGCAAACGCCAGGGCATCGTGCCCCTGCTGGGCGTCGGCGACAACATCACCCTCGCCACGCTGTCGCACTACGCGCGCGGGGGCACCATCGACCGCCAGGCGGAGCTGCAAACCGTCGATACCGAGATCAAGCGGCTTCGGGTGAAGACGGCGAGCCCGGAGCTCGCCATCGTCGGCCTGTCCGGCGGCAACCAGCAAAAAGCCGTGCTGACCAAGATGCTCCTGCCCAACCCGAAGGTGCTGATCCTCGACGAGCCCACCCGTGGCGTCGACGTTGGCTCCAAGTACGACATCTACACGCTGATGTTCGAACTGGTCGGTCGCGGCGTGTCCATCATCATGGTGTCGTCGGAGATGCCCGAAGTGCTGGGCGTGAGCGACCGGGTGCTCGTCGTCGGCGAGGGACGCCTGCGCGGCGACTTCCAGAACGTCGGGCTCACCCAGGAGCAGGTCCTCGCCGCCGCCATCTCGCACGCGGCCGAAGGGCCGGCCCACGCCGCCTGATCCCCATTCCACGCGTCACCAGGGAAGTTGTTCCGATGCACTCGCAGAAAATCCAGCAGCTGTTCGTCCGCTACAAGATTCTCGCCCTGCTCATCGCCGTGGCGCTGATCTGGGTGTTCTTCCACGTGAAGACCGACCAGGCCTTCATCACGCCGAACAACCTGTCGAACCTTTTCCGGCAGATGGCGATCACCGGCATGCTCGCCTGCGGCATGGTGTTCATCATCATCGCCGGCGAGATCGACCTGTCGATCGGCTCGCAGCTGGGCCTGCTCGGCGGCGTGGTGGCGATCCTCACCGTGAACATGGGCTGGGGCACGTGGCCGTCGATCGGCGCCGTGCTGGTGCTGGGCCTGATGATCGGCGCGTTCAACGGCTTCGTGGTGACGCGCATGCGGGTGCCCTCGTTCATCGTGGGCCTGGGCGGCATGCTCGCCTTCCGCGGCATCGTGCTCTACGTGACCGGCAGCTCCACCATCGCGCCGGCGCCCGACGATCTCATCGCGCTGGGCCAGGGCTTCGTGCCGCCCACGCTCTCGCGCTGGATCGGCGGCGTGATCTTCCTCGCGCTGATCGGCATCACAGTGCGCCGTCGCGTGCGGCGCGGCAAGCTGGGCCTGCAACAGGGATCGGTCTGGGTCGACGTCGCCCGGCTGGTAGCCATCGGCGTGGTCATGGCCGGTTTCATCCGCATGCTCAACGACGCCAACGGCATTCCCATCCCTGTGATGATCCTGCTGGCGCTGCTGGCCGTGTTCACCTACGTGTCGACGCAGACCGTGTTCGGCCGCCACGTGTACGCGGTGGGCGGCAACATGGAGGCGACGCGCCTGTCCGGCGTCAACGTGGGACGGGTCAAGCTGGTCGTCTTCGCGATCATGGGCCTCATGTGTGCGTTCGCCGGCATCATCACCGTGGCGCGCACGGGCTCGGGGTCGCCGTCGGCGGGCACGGGCGGCGAACTGGACGCGATCTCGGCCTGCTTCATCGGTGGCACGTCGATGCGCGGCGGTTCGGGCACCGTCTACGGCGCGCTGATCGGCGCCCTCGTGATGGCGAGCCTCGACAGCGGCATGCAACTGATGGACGTCGACAACTCCTGGCAGATGATCATCAAGGGCGTGATCCTCGTGCTGGCGGTGTGGGTAGATGTGTTGTCGGGGTCGAACCGGAACGGCTGATCGGTGGAGAGCGGCGTCGCCGCTCCGGTGGTTCGCGCGCTGGGCGTGCTTCTGCCCGACGATCGTGACGTGCGGCAGGTGTGGTGGGGCTATCGCCGAGGCGATGGGCTCCCACCCTGTCGGCCGCTATGCGGCCGTGACCTTCCTACGGGGGACGGGAACCGATCGCGTCGGTGATCCGTGCCCGCCTTTTTCCCCGCGTCGATACCCTCAACGCCCCGACAGCGACTTCGCCATCTGCAGGTGCGCCTTCAGGGACGGCAGCGTCTTCTTCGCGAACGCCTTCATCTCCTCGTTCGATCCTTTTTCGATCTCCGCCGAGAACTGGGCGACCGCTTCCTCGTGGTCGGCCACCATGATCTTCAGGTACGCCTTGTCGAAGTCGCTGCCGCTCATGCGGCTGAGCGCATCGATCTGCTTGTCGGTCTCCGGCGCCACCTGGGTCGCGCGCTGGTAGGTCTTGTCGCCGTCCTTGAGGGTGGCGAGTTCGTCGTTCACCTTGCTGTGCTCGTCGACCATCTTCTGGGCGTACGCTTTCACCTTCGAGGACTGCGCCCGCTGCACCGCGAGCTTGCTCAGTTCGACCTCGCCCAGGCCGGTCATGCCGGCGTTCTTGAAGAAGAACGCATCGGTGGGCGTGCCGCCGTGCGTATCCTTGGCCTGCGCATGGGCGGCCAACGGGGCGGCGGCGATCAGCAGGCTGGCGATGAAGGGGGTAAGGGCTCGTGACATGGTGTGCTCTCCGATGGAACCAGCGCACGGTGTCTCACGGGGGGCATGAAGCGGTCGTGACCTTGTGTCGGCGCCTCCAACGAAAACGGGCGCCCGAAGGCGCCCGTTCGATCCGTCGCGACGAATCGGCCGCTTACTTGCGGGCGGCCTTGCCGCCGAGGCCGGCGGCGTCGCGGAGGAGTTCGGCCTTGTCGGTCTTCTCCCACGAGAACGCGGTGTAGGTGCTGCCGTCGGCAGCCTTGACCTCGTAAGGCTTGCGGCCGAAGTGACCGTAGGACGCGGTCGGCTGGTAGATCGGGTGCACCAGGTCGAGCATCTTGATGATGCCGTACGGGCGCAGGTCGAAGTGCTTGCGGATCAGCTTCTCGATCTGCGCGTCGGGAATCTTGCCGGTGCCGAAGGTGGTGACCGAGATCGAGGTCGGCTCGGCCACGCCGATGGCGTAGCTCACCTGGATTTCGCAACGGTCGGCGAGGCCGGCCGCCACGATGTTCTTGGCGACGTAACGCGCGGCGTAGGCGGCCGAGCGGTCGACCTTGGAGGGATCCTTGCCCGAGAACGCGCCGCCACCGTGACGGGCCCAGCCGCCGTAGGTGTCGACGATGATCTTGCGGCCGGTCAGGCCGCAGTCGCCCACGGGACCGCCGATCACGAACTTGCCGGTCGGGTTGATGTGGAACTTGGTGTCCTTGTGCAGCAGCTTCGCCGGCAGCACGGGCTTGAGGATCAGCTCACGCACGCCTTCGACGAGATCTTTCTGCTTCACGCCCGGGTCGTGCTGGGTCGACAGCACCACGGCGTCGATGGCCACGGCTTCGCCGGCCTCGTCGTAACGCAGCGTGACCTGGCTCTTCGCGTCCGGGCGCAGCCACGGCAGCGGCGAGTTCTTCTTCTTGCGGACCTTGGCCTGCTGCTCCACGAGGCGATGGCTCAGGTGGATCGCCGCCGGCATGAACTCGGCCGTTTCGTTGGTGGCGTAGCCGAACATCAGGCCCTGGTCACCGGCGCCCTGTTCTTCGGGCTTCTTGCGGTCGACGCCCTGGTTGATATCGGGCGACTGCTTGCCGATGAGGTTGAGCACGCCGCAGGTGGCGCCGTCGAAACCGACGTCGGAGGAGTCGTAGCCGATGTCGAGGATCACCTTGCGGGTGAGGGCTTCGAGGTCGATCCACGCGCTGGTGGTGATCTCGCCCGCAACGATGGCGACGCCGGTCTTCACCAGCGTCTCGCAGGCCACGCGAGCGCGGGGGTCCTGCGCCAGGATGGCATCGAGGACGGCGTCGGAGATCTGGTCGGCGATCTTGTCCGGATGGCCTTCGGAGACCGACTCGGAGGTGAAGAGGTAGTTGCTCATCGGGGGGATATATCCTTCTTTACGGATAAAGAGATAAATAGAGGCGCGCCATGATACACGCCCCGGCGCCGGTTTGCAGCGCCAAGGGTAGCGGGCGGGGGTGACGATTGCATGGAGGTTCAGGGGGGGGGAGTGGGGGCGGGCGGTGCGCGATGGAGACGGGGGGCGGGAAGTGGGGCGCAGGCCCGGCGTGCGGTTGAGGGAGCTGTCACGGGCGGGGTGGCCTTTCGCGAGAGCGGGCGGCGGCGTCTTTCGCGACGTTCGCCCACCGAGCCGCTCAGCCCAGGATCACCGTCACCTGCGCAACACCACCAGCCCCCTCAACCGAGCGCCGGATCTGCGCCCCCACTTCCCGCCCCCCACCCCCCAGCCATCACCCCACCACGCCCACCCGCTCCCTCCCGAGCCGCCCGCGCCACAGCCACCATCCCCGTCAGCGCCTCGGTCACCTCCGGCCAGCCGCGGGTCTTGAGGCCGCAGTCGGGGTTGATCCACAGCTGGTCCGGCCGCAGCACCTGGAGCGCACGGGCGACCAGGTCGGCCATCTCGGCCTGGGTCGGTACGCGCGGCGAATGGATGTCGTAGACGCCGGGGCCGATGCCGTTGGGGTAGCGGAAGCGGGTGAAGGCGTCGAGCAGTTCCATCCGCGAGCGGCTGGTCTCGATCGAGATCACGTCGGCGTCCATCGCGGCCACGGCGTCGATGATGTCGTTGAACTCCGAGTAGCACATGTGCGTATGCACCTGGGTGGCATCGCTCACGCCCCCGGCGGCGATGCGAAAGGCGTCGACGGCCCAGTCGAGGTAAGTCGCCCATGCGTCGCGGCGCAGCGGCAGGCCTTCGCGCAACGCCGGCTCGTCGATCTGGATGATGCCGATGCCGGCTTTTTCCAGGTCGTGCACCTCGTCGCGCAGGGCGAGCGCGATCTGCCGGCAGACGTCCGCGCGGGGCACGTCGTCGCGCACGAACGACCACTGCAACATCGTGACCGGGCCGGTGAGCATGCCTTTCATCGGCTTGTCGGTGAGCGATTGCGCGAAGGCCGACCACGCCACGGTCATCGGCGCGGGACGGGCGACATCGCCGTAGATGATCGGCGGCTTGACGCAGCGTGAGCCGTAGCTCTGCACCCAGCCCAGCGCGGTAAACGCGTAGCCGTCCAGCTGCTCGCCGAAGTATTCGACCATGTCGTTGCGCTCGGGCTCGCCGTGCACGAGCACGTCCAGCCCCACGGTTTCCTGGAAGCGAACGGCGTGGCGGATGGCGTCGCGCAGCAGGGCCGCATAGGCGGCGTCGTTGAGGTGGCCGGCGCGGTGGGCGGCGCGGGCGCTGCGCAGCGAGCGGGTTTGCGGAAACGAACCGATGGTGGTGGTGGGCAGGTCGGGCAAGCCGAAGCGCTCGCGCTGCACGGCCGAACGGTGGGCATAGGCCGAGCGACGCTGGGCGAATTGCGGCGTGAGGCCGCGCACGCGGGCCCGGACATCCGCGCGTACCACCTCGGGCGAGGCCTGCCGCGCGGCGAGGGTTTCGCGTTGCCGATCGAGGACGCGGATCGCGGTCGCGTCGCCGGTGCCGGCATCCGCGTAACACCGTAACTCGCCGATCTTCTGCCGCGCGAACGACAGCCACGATGCGATGTGCGACGGCAGCCGCGTTTCTTCCTCGGCGTCGAACGGCACATGCAGCAGCGAGCACGACGTGGACAACCACAGGCGATCCGCGGACACGCGTTCGAGCAGCCGGGCGACGCGTGGCTGGAGGATGCCGGGATCGCTCAGCCACACGTTGCGGCCGTCGATGATCCCGGCGGACAGCACGCGATCGGACGGCAGCGCGTCGAGCACGCGCTCAAGCTGTCCGGGTGCGCGGGCGAGGTCCACGTGCAGCCCCGCGACCGGCAATGCGCCGGCGAGGGCGAGGTTGTCGTCCAGCGCGCCGAAGTAGGTCGCCAACAGCACGCGCACGCGGCCCTGTGCGGCGATCGCGTCGTAGGTGCGGCGCAGCGCAGCGCGCGTGGCCTCGTCCAGGTCGAGCACCAGCACGGGCTCGTCCACCTGTACCCAGTCCGCGCCCGCGTCCGCCAACGCGTCGAGCAGGCCGAGCCAGGCGGGCAGCAGGGCGTCGAGGAGGTCGAGTGCCGCGCTGCCGTCCACCGTCTTGGCCAGGCGCAGGAAGCTCACCGGGCCCAGCAGCACCGGGCGGGCCCGGTGGCCGGCGTCCACCGCCTCGCGGAACTCCCCGACGAGCTTCCCGGGACGGGCGGCGAAGACCTGGCCGGCGACGAGTTCGGGGACGATGTAGTGGTAGTTGGTATCGAACCACTTGGTCATTTCCAGGGCATGCAGGTCGACGCCGCTGTCCTGGTGTCCGCGTGCCATGGCGAAGTAGGCCGCCAGCGGGTCGCGCGCCTGCAGGGTGCGGTAGCGATCGGGAATCGCGTCGACCGCGACGGCCGCGTCGAGCACGTGGTCGTACAACGAGAAGTCGTTCACGGGCACGCTGTCGGCGCCCGCGTCGCAGGCGAGCTTCCAGTGGCGCCGGCGCAGGCTGGCGGCGACCGCGAGCAGGTCGTCGGTGGTGGTGTCTCCCTTCCAGTGGCTCTCCAGCGCGCGCTTGAGTTCGCGGCGCCGGCCGATCCGGGGAAACCCGAGGTACGTAACGTGTGGCATGAGTGGACATCCTCTTCAGTGGCAAAGAGGAGGGAAGGGCGGCAAGCCGCGTGCCACCCGGCGCGAGCCCGGCGGCGTGGTGCTGACCGTCGACCTTCGCCCCCGCGGGCGAACCGGTGCCGCCCCGGCGGGAGCGGACCCAGGTCGGACGGAGAGACGTCGCTCCCCGGCTGGCGGCAGGTCTTCGGGCTCGTGGATGTGGCATCGTCGATGCCGCCTCGACCGTCGCTTCCCGAAAGCGCGGACGCTTTCAGTGCGTTTGACGGGCTCGTCTCCACATACCGCTGCGGGGCAGCGCCGGATTCCCACCGGCTTCCCTCTTAGCTTTATCTTTGTATTCGAATACGAAGATAAAGACCGCTGGCGACCCGGAAATTAGTCGTCCGCACGGCGGAAGTCAAATGCGCCACCATGGGGGGCATGAAGCCAGGCCATGTCGTGATCGCAACGGTGGGATCGCAGGGCGATCTCTTTCCCTTCCTTGCCGTGGGCCGGGAGCTCGTCCGCCGTGGCCACCAGGTGACGGTCGGCGCGCACGGCATGCACCAGCAGGCGGTGGCCGCCGCCGGGCTGGAGTTCATCAACGCCACGGGCATCGCCGAGCCCGATGACAAGGCAGCGTTCGCCGCGCGCGCTTTCCATCCCGTGCGGGGGCCACGCTTCGTCGTGCGCGACCTCGCCGCGGTCGACGTGGCGGCGAGCTACGCGGCGTTGGCGCCGGTCTGCGCCGGGGCAGACGCCATCGTCACCACCACGCTGGCATTCGCGGGTCAGATCCTCGGCGAGACCCGGCCATTGGCCTGGCTGTCGGCGGTGCTGTCGCCTTCGGTGTTCCTTTCCGCCGACGATCCGCCGGCGACCGGCGTGGCGTGGTTCGATCGCTACGTGCGCGCGTCGTCGCGCCGGGGGGCGTGGCTGCAACGCGCCGCACGCGTGGCGACGCGCTCGTGGACGGCGCCGGTGCGTGCGTTCCGCCAAGCGCTCGGCCTGCCGCTGGTGTCCGCGTGGGGCGATCCGTTCCATCGCGGCCAGCACGCGCCCGGCGGTGTGCTGGCGATGTATTCGCCGTTGCTTGGGGCATTGCCTGGCGATGCCCCGCCGCAGGCCCTGCTCACCGGCTGGTGCCGTTACGCACCGGACAGCGGGCGCCTCGACGAGGCGTTGCGCGCCTTCCTCGACGCGGGCACGCCACCGGTGGTGTTTACCCTCGGGTCGGCGGCCGTGCATGCGGGTGAGCTCTTTCTCCGCGAGAGCATCCAGGCCGCGCGGTCGCTGGGCACGCGCGCCGTCTTGCTCACCGGTTCCCCCGCGCTGCGCGAACGGCTGGGCCGATTGCCCGAGGGCATGCTCGCGGTCGACTACGCGCCTCACGGCGCGCTGTTCGAGCGCGGTGCCGCCGTGGTGCATCACGGCGGCATCGGCACCACGCACGAAGCCCTGCGTGCGGGCCGGCCGGCGCTGGTCGTGCCGCACGGCTTCGACCAGTTCGACAACGCCGAACGCGTGGCCCGCCTGGGCGTCGGTGCGTCGCTGCGCGCCGGGCGCTATCGGGCCGGCCGGGCGGCCGCGCTGCTCGGGCGACTCATCGACGACCGGCGTGTGGCGGGGCGCGCCGCCCAGGTCAGCGCGACGCTACGCGCCGAACAAGGCACTTCCCGTACGGCGGACATGATCGAAGACGCCATCGAGCGCCGTCGTCAATCGAACCCTTCCACCGGATGGGGCACGTAGGCGTTCTCCAGCGTCGCGATCTCCTCGTCGGTCAGCGCCAGGTCCAGCGCCGCGACCGCGTCATCGAGATGATGCGGCTTGGACGCGCCCACGATCGGCGCCGTTACACCCCGTCGCTGTGCGACCCAGGCCAGGGCCACCTGCGCGCGCGGCACGCCACGTGCGTCGGCCACGGCCTTCACCGCCTCGACGATGGCGCGGTCGGAGGCTTCCGTGGACCGGTAGAGCGTGCCGCCGAACACGTCGTTGTCCTGGCGGAAACTGGTTTGGTCCCAGTCGCGCGTGAGGCGGCCACGCGCGAGCGGGCTCCACGGGATCACCGCGATGCCCTGGTCGATGCAGAAGGGGATCATCTCGCGCTCTTCCTCGCGCTGAAGGAGGTTGTAGTGATCCTGCATGCTGACGAACCCGGTCCAACCGTGAAGGCGCGAGGTATATACCATCTTGGCGAATTGCCACGCGTGCATCGACGATGCGCCGAGGTAACGCGCCTTGCCTGACTTGACCACGTCGTGGAGCGCCTCGAGGGTTTCTTCGATCGGCGTCGCGGGGTCGAAACGGTGGATCTGCAGCAGGTCGACGTAATCGGTGCCCAGCCGCGACAGCGAATCGTCCACAGAATGGAAGATGGCCTTGCGCGACAGGCCGCCCTGGTTCGCGCCCTTGCCCCAGCGGAAGAAGGTCTTGGTCGCGATCACCACCTCGTCGCGGCGGGCGAAATCCTTCAGCGCCCGCCCGAGGATCTCCTCCGACGTGCCGTCGGAATACGCGTTGGCGGTGTCGAACGTGTTGATGCCCAGGTCCAGCGCCTTGCGGAGGAAGGGGCGGCTCTTCGCTTCGTCGAGCGTCCACGCGTGGTTGCCGCGTTCGGGCGCGCCGTAGGTCATGCAGCCCAGCACGAGCGGTGATATCTCCAGGCCCGTATTGCCGAGTCGGACGTATCGCATGGCATCGCTCCTTTCCAAAAATAAATGACGCCCATGGCATGGCGGCGTACAC
Organism: Luteibacter sahnii; assembly: GCF_034063545.1. NCBI lineage: Bacteria > Pseudomonadati > Pseudomonadota > Gammaproteobacteria > Lysobacterales > Rhodanobacteraceae > Luteibacter > Luteibacter sahnii. The sequence goes on along the minus strand of NZ_JAQLOK010000002.1, from coordinate 883,856 downwards.
GGCGCCTATACCTGCCATGGCTATCGTTGGCAGCTTAGCGCGACCCGGCGCCACGTGCTGTGAGTCGCACGTCCTGCCGGAGAACACGATGTCGAGGATCATTCCATCACGCCGCCCACCGCGGATCACCGGAGCGGCGATCGCCTTGCTTGGCCTGGCGCTTGCCGCGGGCGGTGCGTGGCTCGTGGCCTTGGGCGGATCGTTCTACTACCTGGTCGCCGGTGCCGCCGTTTGCCTCACCGGTGTCCTGCTGTGGCGCGGATCGGGACGCGCGCTGTGGCTTTACGCGGTGACGCTGCTAGGTACCGTTGCGTGGGCGCTGTACGAGGTGGGCTTCAACGGCTGGTCGCTCGAGCCGCGCCTGTTCGTGCCGACGGTGCTCGGCATCTACCTGCTCATGCCGTGGGTACGGCGCCGCCTCACGCCGGAGCGCGCCGGCGCGATCGCGGTTGTTGTCGCGCTGCTGGCCTGCGTGGGCGTGGGCGTGGCGGGATTCATGCACCCGGTGGGCGTGCAGGGCGAAGCCGCCCAGCGCAACCTGCCCGACGGCGTGGACCGTTCGGTGGCTGACGGCGACTGGGCGTTCTATGGCCGCACGCCCAAGGGCGACCGTTTTTCGCCGCTGGACCAGATCAACGTCGACAACGTCAGGAACCTCAAGCTCGCCTGGACGGCGCGCACCGGCGATACCATGCGTCCGGGTGAGGACAAGGGCGGCACCGATGCCGGCCACGAGTTCAATTTCGAAGACACGCCGATCAAGGTCGGCGATACGCTCTACGTGTGCACCGGACACAGCTGGGTCGTGGCGCTGGATGCCGCCACAGGCAAGACCAGGTGGACGTTCGATCCCAAGGCGAAGACCGATGCCGACGTCTACCTCGCGTGTCGCGGCGTCGCGTATTACGAAGCGCCCGCCGGCACGGCCACCGATTGCCCGCGACGCATCCTCGCGCCCGTGCTCGACGCACGCTTGATGGCCCTCAACGCGGACACCGGCAAGCCCTGCGACGACTTTGGCGAACACGGATTCATCTCGCTGACGCAATACCTCGGCCACGTGCCGGCGGGCTTCCATTTCGTGACCTCGCCGCCCCTGGTGCTGAAGGACCGCGCCATCCTCGGCGGCTGGGTCTACGACAACCAGGCGGAGAACGAGCCGTCGGGCGCCGTGCGCGCGTTCGATCCGCTCACCGGCAAGCTCATCTGGGCATGGGACGTCGGTCACGATCCGCAGAACTGGCATCCGGGTCCAGACGACCAGCTCACGCGCGGCACGCCGAACGCGTGGGGCGTGTACACGGCCGACCCGGACCTGGGGATGGTGTACCTGCCGATGGGCAACGCCACGCCGGATTATTTCGGCGGACATCGTCGTCCGTTCGACGAAACCTATTCCAGTTCCACTGTCGCGCTGGACATCGAGACGGGCGCGCCGAAGTGGGTGTTCCAGAACACGCATCACGATCTGTGGGACATGGACGTGCCGACCGGTCCGTCGCTCGTCGACCTGCCGGCGCCGGACGGGACGATTCCCGCGCTGGTGCAGACGACCAAGCGTGGCGAGTTCTTCGTACTCGATCGTCGCACGGGTACGCCGGTGACCAAGGTGGAGGAGAAGCCGGTGCCGCAGGGCGCGGTGGCGGGCGACCACACGTCGCCGACCCAGCCGTACTCCACCGGCATGCCATCCTTGACGCCTGCGGACCTCACCGAACAGCACCTGTGGGGTGCGACGCCGTTCGATCAGCTCATGTGTCGTATCCAGTTCCGCAAGGCGGTGTACAAGGGCCAGTTCACGCCGCCGCAGTTGACCGACACCATCGTGTATCCCGCGTTCGACGGCGTGATCGACTGGCATGGCGCGTCGATCGATCCGTTCAACAAGCTGATCATCGCCAACGCGAACTACATCCCGTTCATGGTCAGCCTGGCACCGCGCGGTCCCGCGGAGGCGAAGGGGTTGGTGACGCCGTGGAACGGGCAGGGCAACGAGCCGCCGGTCGGCGGCGGTCTCGCGCCGCAGTACGGAACGCCCTACGTCGGCAAGGTGAAGCCGTGGCTGAATCCGCTCGGCGTGCCGTGCAATCCGCCGCCGTGGGGCACGCTGGCGGCGATCGACCTGGTGACGCACCAGCTGGTCTGGGAGCACCCGCTGGGTACGACGCGCGACACCGGTCCGTTCGGCACGCACGTCAACGCGCCGTTGCCGACGGGCATATTCAACATCGGCGGCAACATGACCACGCGCGGTGGGCTGATCTTCATCGGCGCCACGGCGGACGACTATCTGCGCGCGATCGACGAGCGCACGGGCAAGGAGCTGTGGAAAGCGCGGCTGCCCGCGGGTGGGCAGGCCAATCCGATGTCGTATTCGATCCACGGCAAGCAATACGTGGTGATCGCCGCGGGCGGGCACAGCGGATTGGGGACGCGGTCGGGGGATTACGTCATGGCGTACGCGCTGCCATAACGGGCGAGCCGTGGGCGGCGCGGTCGCGACGACCGGTCGCCCGGCGGTGGATCCCGCGCTCGGCCAGCCTGACCCTATCGCGTCGCGGGCGCCTTCCCTGCGATCGATCCGCTGCCGACGGGCACGCGGACGGAGGCGCGAACCGTCGATGTGGGTCCGGTCGCTTGGGACGCTTGAAAGCATCGCCACCGCCCCGACGTTACCGTCCAGCCGTTGCTACGCCATCCGACCCGGCGTAGCATCCGCCCCCTGAAACCGGAGCCACCCATGTCGCCGTGCAAGCACGCATTGATCCGTCTGCCATCGATCGCCCCCTGGGCGCGTCGCGGGTGCGCGCGCGCCGTGGAGGGCGGTGCCTCGTCGTAGGACGGGCCCGGCCATGAACACCTCAAAGCACCCGCAAGGGTGCTTTTTTTTGCCTTTCCCATCCGGAGCCACGTGCCATGAAGAACCGCCGCGACCCCCGATCCTGACCCGTTCCGCTCACGCCAGGGGCGACGGGAGGGCCTCGGGGAATGCCTCGCTCGTCACGCCAAAAACGCATCGAGCCCCTGGCGATCCTTGAAGGAACCGTTTCACCATGACCACCCGAGACAGCATCCCCGTTGGCCGTTGGCGCAACCTCGGCATCATCGCCCACGTCGACGCCGGCAAGACCACGCTGACCGAACGCCTGCTTTACAAGACGGGCGCGATCCACCGCACCGGTGAAGTGCACGACGGCGCGACCACCACCGATCACATGGAACTGGAGCGCGAGCGTGGCATCACGATCGGCGCCGCGGCCGTGCGCGCGAACTGGACGCCCGAGGGCGGCCTGCCGCATCGGCTCACGCTCATCGACACGCCGGGCCACATCGATTTCGCCATCGAGGTGGAGCGTTCGCTGCGCGTGCTCGACGGTGCCGTGGTGGTGTTCTCCGGCGTGGCCGGCGTGCAGCCGCAATCGGAAACCGTGTGGCACCAGGCCCGTCGCCACGGCGTGCCGCTGATGGCGTTCGTCAACAAGATGGACCGGCCCGGCGCGGACTTCGATGCGACCGTCGCGCAGATGCGCGACCGGCTCGGGGCGAATCCGTGGGTGGTCGCTTCGCCGGTGATGGAAGGCGAACACATCGTGGGCCTGGTCGACCTCGTGGCCGAACGCATCTGGCGCTTCGACGACGCGGGCATGCCGACCGTGCGCGCATGGAACGACGACGAGCGGGCGGCCCACGCGCCCGCCCGCGCCGACCTCGTGGCCGCCGTCGCCGACCGCGACGAGGCGCTGGCCGAGCGGTGGCTCGCCGAGTTGCCGATCGACGCGATCGCGCTCGCGGCCGCGTTGCGTCGCGGCACGCTGGCCGGCCTCGGGCAGCCCGTGTTGCCGGGATCCGCGTTCCGCCACGTCGGCATCGAGCCGTTGCTCGACGCGTTCGTGGCTTATCTGCCGTCGCCGGCGGATCGGCCCGCCGTGCCCGGGCATACCGACGCGGGCGATATCGCCGTCGCGCCGGACGCGGCGGCGCCGCTCGCCGCGCTCGTGTTCAAGGTGGTCAACCAGGCACATGGTCCCCTCGCGTTCGTTCGCGTGTACGCCGGCCGCCTGCACGTCGGCGACGCGGTGTGGCGCAGCGGCACCGACCGCGTGCAGCGGATCGGGCGGCTGGCCGTGGTGCGCGCGGACGACACCGACGCGGTAGAGGTCGCCGAGGCGGGCGACATCGTCGCCATCGCGGGCTGGAAAGACGTCGCGACGGGCGAGACGCTGTCCGATGCTCATCACCGGGTGCGCCTGGAAACCATCCACGCCCAGCCGGCGGTGCTTTCGTGGCGGCTGTCGCCGGAAAAATCGGCCGACCTGCTCAAGCTCGGCAACGGGCTCGCGCGCCTGGCGCAGGAGGATCCGTCCTTCCGCGTGGGCACCGATCCGGACACGGGCGAGACGCTGGTCTGGGGCATGGGCGAACTCCACCTGGAGGTGATGGTGGAACGCCTGCGCCGCGAGTGGGGCGTGCAGGTGCGCACCGGTTCGCCGCGCGTGGCGTACCAGGAAACGCCAGCACGCGCGTCCGGTCCGGTCGAGGGCAAGCTCGCCAAGCAGACCGGCGGCAGCGGCCAGTACGCCCGCGTGGTGCTGTCGGTGTCGCCGGTCGACGGCGAGGCCAACCGCTACGAGGACCGTACGACCGGTGGCGTGATCCCGAAGCCGTTCCAGCCGGCGGTGGAGAAAGGCGCGCGCGCGGCGCTGCTGGAAGGGCCTCGCGGCTATCCGGTGGTGGGCACGCAGGTGATCGTGCTCGACGGCCAGGCGCACGCGGTCGACTCCAGCGAGGGCGCGTTCCACCGTGCCGCGCAGATGGCGGTGAAGGCGGCCCTCGAGGCGACCGGCACCGTGCTGCTCGAACCGGTGATGCGCGTGTCGGTGAGCGCACCGGGTACGGCGGTGGGCGACGTATTGGGCGACCTGCAGCGACGGGGCGGCCAGATCGTCAACCTGACCGACCGGCAGGAGCGCACCGAGGTTGAAGCCGACGTGCCGCTGGCACGGCTCGACGGCTACAGCACGGCGTTGCGTTCGCTGAGCCAGGGGCGTGCGTCGGCCAGCGTTGCGTTTCACGCCTATCGTCCCGCCGCGTGACCCGCGGCAGCGCCCCGCACGTGATCGATCCGGTCACGTGCGGGGCGCATCCATGCGTTAGGCTTGCGCCATGATCGCCTACCCCGATGCCCTTTCGCTGCTCATCGCGGCCACGCCACGGCTCGCGGCGGAACACGTGGCGCTCGAGGTCGCGACAGGCCGTGTCCTCGCCGCCGACATCGTCAGCCCGCTCGCGTTGCCGGGTTTCGACAACGCGGCCATGGACGGTTACGCCTTGCGGATGCCGGCCGCGGGGCGCCCCGCCGGCCACGCCGCGACCGTGGCCGCCATGCATGCGGCCGGCGACGGTACGGCGGCCTACCCCGGGGCCGAGGCGTGCGAGATCGCCACGGGAGCGCGCCTGCCCGAGGGATTCGATACCGTCGTGCCGGTCGAGCGCTGCGCGCGCGAGGGCGACGTCGTGCGCCTGTTGCGCGACGAAACCCCCGGCCTGAACATCCGGCGCGCGGGCAGCGACGTCGCCGTGGGCGAGGCGGTGCTGCACGCCGGCCGGCGTATCGACACCGCGGCCGTCATGCTGCTGGCCGCGGTGGGCATCGCCCAGGTCGAGGTCATGCGTCGCCCCCGCGTCGCGGTGATCACGACCGGCACCGAACTGCACGCGGACGGTCCGCTGCCCGAGGGGGGCATCCACGATTCCAACGGCCCGTATCTCGCGGCCAGCCTGGCCCGTTGGGGCGCCTCGATCGTCGCGCGTTCGCGCGTGCCCGACACGGGCGGCGCCTTCCATGCGGCGGTGCGCGCGGCGCAAGCGGCCGACGCCGACCTCATCGTCACCACGGGGGCGGTGTCGGCGGGCCGCTTCGATTTCGTGCCGACCGCGCTGGCCTCGCTCGGCGCGCGCGAACTCTTCCACAAGGTGGCGATCCGCCCAGCGAAGCCGTTGATGGCGGCGCGCTTCGACGGCGGCCCGCTCGTGGTCTGCCTGCCCGGCAACCCGATCGCCGTGGCCACCGGCTATCGCTTCTTCGTGGGACCGGTGTTGCGTGCGATGGCGGGCATGCCGCCGGAGCGGCCGCGCCGCGTGCGCCTGGTCGAGGCGCCGCCGGTGCGCGAAGGTCTGCATCATTTCCAGTTCGGCGCATGGGACACGGTGGACGACGAGCGCGTGGCGCGGCTATTGCCCGCGCAGGCCGCGTATCGCATCGCGCCGTTCACCCGCGCCGACCTGTGGCTGACGTCGTCCGACACGTTCGGCGACCACGCGGACGCATGGCCGCTCGATCCCGCCGACGCGCCGTGATCGGTGGCCTCATCCTTGCCGGTGGCCTGTCCTCGCGCATGGGGCGCGACAAGGCCTTGCTGACCATCGACGGCGAAACGCTGCTCGCGCGTAGCGCGCGCGTCCTGCGCGATGCCGGTGCCGAGCGCGTCGTGGTGAGTGGACCGCGACCCGGCGGTATTCCCGATCGCTATCCGCGGAGCGGGCCGCTGGGTGGCCTCGCCAGCGCGGCACCGTCGCTGGCCGACGGGCGCTGGCTCATCGTGCCGGTGGACATGCCGCGGTTGCATCCGGGGTTGCTGAGATCGCTGCTGGTCGGCGGCGCGCGTGCCACCCGCTTCGCGGGGCACCCGTTGCCGATGATGCTGTGTCTGGACGACGCGGTGCGAGCCATGCTCGACACGCTCATGCGCCAGGACGACCCCCGCCGCCGGTCCCCCTCGGCCTTGCAGGCGGCCCTCGGCGCGCATGAACTTCCGCTCGACGGCCTGGACACGGACGCGCTGGTCAACTGCAACACGCCTGACGAATGGAACGAGGTGACCGCATGAGGGTGCAACTGGAGAACGACGCGATCCGCGTGCGGATCGACGAGGATGAACTGGCCGAACTGCTCGACGACGTCGCGCTGCTCGGCTCCACCGCCTTCGGCAGCGTGTTCACCATGCGCTATGCCATCGATGCGACCGACGGCGCCTGTGTGCTGAACGGCACCGCACACGACTGGTGCCTGGAGGTGCCACGCGAGCGGCTGCGCGAACTCAAGGCACGGTTGCCGAGCAAGGACGGCCTCACGTTCGACCTTCCCGGCTCCAGCACGGCGGCAACGCGGGTGCTGCTCGACGTCGACGTGAAGGACAGCCTGCGCCGCCGCAGGTCGTGAGCCGCCGGGTCAGCCCGTGGCCGCGTCCGCCAGCCGCTCCGGGTGGCTGTAGATGTTGAAGCGGCCCGGTCGCGCGAAGCCCACGAGGGTGAGGCCGCAGGATTCGGCCAGGTGCACGGCGAGCGCGGTGGGTGCCGAGATCGCCACCAGCAGCGGCATGCCGGCCGCGGCCGCCTTGGTCACCATCTCGTAGCTGGCGCGGCTGGTGATCACCGCGAAACCATCGCGTGTCGTCAGGCCTTCGCTCGCCATCGCGCCGATGAGCTTGTCCAGCGCGTTATGCCTGCCCACGTCTTCGCGCACGCGCACGATCGCGCCTTCCGCCGTCGCCCATGCGGCGGCGTGCACCGAGCCGGTGAAGGCGTTGATCGGCTGCCGTTCGCGCAAGTCCCGCAGGGCGCGTTCGATGGCGGCATGCGACACGACGGGACCCGCTGCGACGGGTGCCGGGTGGCGTATCACGTCCTCGAGTTCGCGCGAACCGCAGATGCCGCAGCCGCTTCGTCCCGGCAGCAGGCGATCCGCAGGAGGGGCGTCGCCTGCACCCGGCCCGGTGCGACGCACGTCGACCCGCACCCCTTCGAGCATCTCGTGCACCTCGATGGCGGCGATTTCGCGCACCGACGGCACCAGCCCCTCGGTGAGCGCGAAACCCCGGGCGAAATCCTCGATGTCCAGGGGCGACGCCATCATGACCGCGAAGGAGGCGCCATCGACATGCATGGCGACGGGCACCTCCTCGGCGAGCCGGTCGAGGTCCTCGGTGGCACGGCCGCCCTCCACCCGCCACACCGGCCGCGTGACGCAGCCGGGGGGCGGCGCGTCGCCGTCACGCATGCGGGGTGCCGCGGCGCGGGCCGCCGTCGGCGGGCGCGGTCGAGGCGGCAATGCGTACCGGTACGGATTTGTAGGTGGGGGTGCCCGAATGGCTGTCGTGGTTTTCCAGGGCGATGAGTGCGTTGCCTTCGGGGAAATACATGGCCATCGAGCCTTCGACGATATCGTAGGCCACCGCGGTGAACCCGCGCACCGCGCGCTGGCGACCGTCGGCCACGTTGGCGCCGGTGGCGAAGATATCGATGCGATCGCCATGCTTTAACCCGCGAGCGGCGAGGTCGTTCGCGTTCATGAAGACGACGTCGCGCCGGCCGGTCACGCCGCGGTAGCGATCGTTGAGTCCGTAGATGGTGGTGTTGTACTGGTCGTGCGAACGGATGGTGGTAAGCATCAGCTCGTCGCCCGGCGTGTCCATGTCGTCGTTGGAAAACGGCGACACGAGGAAGTGCGCACGGCGCTCGGGCGTGGCCCAATCGCGTTCGCTGGCCGCGACGCGCAGGCGGAAGCCGCCCGGACGGCGCACGCGTTCGTTGAAGTCGAAGAAGATCGGAAACACCTTCTCGATATCGTTGCGGATGAGGTCGTAGTCGCCGACGAGCCGGTCCCAGTCCACCCGGGTTGTCGGCAGCGTGGCCTTGGCGATGCCGGCGATGATCCAGGGTTCCGACCGCAGGTGCTCGGACGCGGGTTTGAGCGTGCCGGCCGAGGCATGCACCATCGACATGGAGTCTTCCACGGTGACCGACTGCGGCCCGGTGGCCTGCTCGTCGAGTTCGGTACGGCCCAGGCACGGCAGGATGAACGTCTCTTTCGCCAGCAGCAGGTGCGAGCGGTTGAGCTTGGTGGCCACGTGCACGGCGAGGTCGAGCTTGCGCATGGCCTCGAACGTCTCTTCCGTGTCGGGCATCGCCACGGCAAGGTTGCCGCCCAGGGCGACCATCGCCTTGGAACGACCCTCGCGGATCGCGAGCACGGCGGCCACCGCGTCATGGCCGTGCGCGGTGGGCGGCACGAAGCCGTAGGTGCGGCGGATGCCTTCGTTGAGATCGGCGTTGGGTTTCTCGGTGATGCCCACCGTGCGGTCGCCCTGCACGTTGCTGTGGCCGCGCAGCGGGCAGATGCCCGCGCCCTGTCGACCCATGTTGCCGCGGAGCAGTAGCAGGTTGGCGATCTGCTGCACGTTCTCGGTGCCGTGCTTGTGCTGGGTGATGCCCATGCCGTAGCAGACGATGACGCGACTCGCCTTTGCGTAGATGCCGGCGATCATCTCGATGGTGTCGCGCGACAGCCCCGAATGCCGCTCGATGGCATCCCATCCGGTCTGGCGCAGGTCGTCGGCGAGCGCCTCGAAACCGAGCGTGTTGTCGCGGATGAACTCATGGTCGAGCACGGGCGTGGCGCCGGCCGCGCGCGCGTCGTCGTCCGCGGCGAGCAGCGCTTTCATCATGCCCTTGAGCGCGGGCACGTCGCCGCCGATCTTCACCTGGCAATAGGTCGACGCGATGCGCGTGGATTTGCCCGTGAGCATCTCGGACGGATGCTGCGGCGAGGTGAAGCGTTCCAGGCCGCGCTCGGACAGCGGGTTCATCACCACGATGGGCACGCCGCGCAGCGAGGCCTCGCGCAGCGTGGACAGCATGCGCGGATGGTTGGTGCCGGGGTTGTGGCCGATGCAGAAGATCGCGTCGCAGTGATCGAAATCCTCCAGCAGCACCGTGCCCTTGCCCGACCCGATCGACTTCGGCAGGCCGACGCTGGTGGCCTCGTGGCACATGTTCGAGCAGTCGGGGAAGTTGTTGGTGCCGTATTCACGCACGAACAATTGGTAGAGGAAGGCCGCTTCGTTCGACGCGCGGCCGGAGGTGTAGAACTCCGCCATGTTCGGGTCGGGAAGGGCGCGCAACGACTGGCCGATGCGGCGGAATGCCTCGTCCCACGGCACCGCCTGGAACGTGTCGCTCGCCGCGTCGTAGGCCATGGGGTGGGTGAGGCGGCCCAGGCCCTCGAGCGCGTAGTCGCTGAGTTGCCACAAGGCGCTGACCGGGTTTTTCGCGAAGAACTCCGGGCGTACCCGCTTGGCGGTGGCCTCCCACGAGACGGCCTTGGCGCCGTTCTCGCAGAATTCGAACGAGGAGGTTTCCTTCGGGTCGGGCCATGCGCAGCCGGGGCAATCGAAGCCCTGGGGCTGGTTCACCCGGTGCAGGGCCATGGATTCGCGGGCGACAGCCATCTGCCCGCCCAGGGCCTTGGCCACGGCGCGTAACGCGCCCCAGCCGCCGGCCGGGGCGTCGTAGTCGTCGATGCCGGGAACTTCGGTTTCGCTCATGGCCCGCTCTCGTGGATGACTTTGCCCGCCATTCTACGCCTGGCCGGCGTGAAACCCGGTGCGTCCGGCCCTCGCCCCAGCCGCCGTGGCATTCACGGTATCGCAGGTTCTTGCGATATTTTTACGCCATCGGTCGCGCGATATCGTCCGTTTTTACGAGGCCGTCCCTATCGTTCCGGGCTCCCCACCCACCACCCCGGGCGTCGAAAGACCCGGGCCAGGAGCCCTCGTGAAACGCACCCTATGGCCGATCCTGCTCGCTGCACTTGCCGCCGCCCCGTCGCTGCGTGCCCAGGACGCACCCGTGTGCACCGACCGCCCCACCAAGGCAAACGCGCCCTGCGTCGTACCGCAGGGGCGCTGGCAGTTGGAGGCCGACGTGGGCAGCGTCACCCGCGACGTGCGAGGTGGCCTGTCGACGCAGACGGTGTATCCGCTTAACCCCACGCTGAAGTACGGGCTTGGCGGCGCGAGCGACATCGAAGTGAGCTGGGCACCTCGCGTGCGCGTGACGACGCGTGGGGACGGTGCCCGCACGCAACGCACGGGACACGGGGATCTCCTGCTGCGCGTCAAGACACGGCTGCATGTCGGCGATGCGGTGTCGGTGGCTGTCATCCCGTTCGTGAAGGCGCCGACCGCGAGCACCGGATTCGGCAACGACCGCTGGGAAGGGGGCGTGGCGCTGCCGGTGAGCGTGAATCTACCGCGCGGCTTCGCCCTCACGTTCGGCCCGCAACTGGACGTGCTGGCGGATGCCGACGGCAGCGGGCACCACGCGGCGCTGTCGAACCTCGTGAACCTGTCGCATCCGCTGGGCGAACGGCTGACCCTGGCGGTGGAGTACTGGCGACAGGACAACGCCGATCCGCAGGGCACGGTGCGGCAGGCGTCGGCGGACGTCGCGTTGATCGTCGCCGCCACGCACAACCTGCAACTGGACGTCGGGGCCAACCTGGGCCTCAACGACCGCACGCCCGACAGGCAGTTCTACGCCGGCATCGCGTATCGCTGGTGAATCGCGGCGTCAGGCGGCCAGCGACGTACCGGCGGCCAGCGCGTCGAAGTAGTCGCGGGTGAGGCGCCGCTGCGTGGCGGCGTCTTCCGCGCGGTTGACCACGTCGCGGAACGCGGCGTTCTTGGGGCGGTCTTTCGCGTACCAGCCCAGGTGCTTTCGGGCGATTCGCACGCCCATCTCCTCGCCGTAGAACGCGTAGAGCTGGTCGAGGTGATCGAGCAGGATCGTGCCCACGTCGGCGGGCGTGGGCTCGGGGAGGTAGCCACCCGTGGCGAGGTGATGGGCGATCTCGCGGAAGATCCACGGGCGTCCTTGCGCACCACGGCCGACCATGACGGCGTCGGCCCCGGTGAGGGCGAGCACCTCGCGCGCCCTGTCCGGGGTGGTGATATCGCCGTTGGCGAGCACGGGGATCGCTACGCTCGCCTTGACGGCGGCAATGGTCTCGTATTCGGCCTCGCCTTCGTATTTGTCCGCGCGCGTGCGGCCGTGCACGGCGAGCGCCGCGATGCCGGCATCCTCGGCGATGCGCGCGATGGTCAGCGCGTTGCGGTGTTCCCGGTCCCAGCCGGTGCGGATCTTCAGCGTCACCGGCACGTCGACCGCCTTGACCACCGCGTGGAGGATGCGGCCCACCAGGGGCTCATCCTGCAGCAGCGCGGAACCCGACCACACGTTGCAGACCTTTTTCGCCGGGCAACCCATGTTGATGTCGACGATCTGCGCCCCGTTGTCGGCGTTGTAGCGCGCGGCGTCGGCGAGCATGCCCGGGTCGTAGCCCGCGATCTGCACGCTGACCGGTTCGGGTTCGCCGTGGTGATCCATGCGTCGCAGCGACTTGCGCGTGTGCCACAGCCTCGGGTCGGCGGTGGTCATCTCGGACACGGCCAGACCCGCCCCCATGCGCTTGCACAGGAGGCGAAAGGGCTTGTCGGTGACGCCGGCCATGGGCGCGAGCACCACGGCGGGCGCAAGGGTGTAGGGGCCGATGCGCATCGACGCATTTTACACCCAGGGATTTGCTACAAAGGGGCCGTTCCGCCCGGATCCTTGCCCGGACCCCGCGGGGCACCGCTAATGTCACAGGCACGCACCGACCAGGAGCAGGACATGCGCAACGACAGGATATCCATCGCGATCGTCGCGGGCCTGGGGCTGGCATGGGCCGCCGCGGTGGCGAAAGCGCCGGAGGCTCGCCCGTCCGAGGCCCTGGTCAAGGCGACCCGCGTGGACGCCCTCAGCGGCGATCCCTGCCCGGTGCAGCGCCAGCGCTCGACCTTCTGCCGGATGTTCCATCCGCTCAGCGGCTGACCGACTCCACCGCGGCAGCCGCGTTCACCTGCCGCATGCCGTGGGTGACGGTGCTGGTATCCAGCAGCACGTCGTGCACGCGCCGCGCATCGAGCCGCGGCGACACGGCCAGCAGCAGGGCGACGATGCCGGTCACGTGGGCGGTCGCCATCGACGAGCCCGACGTGAAGTCATAACCGCCCCCAGGCTGCGTGGTGAGGATGTCGTTGCCCGGCGCGCTCAGCACGCCCGGCGGCGCCGGCGTGGCACTCGCCGAGCGCACCACGATCACGCCGGGCGCATCGTCGGGAAACCCATGCGCGTCGCCGTCGGGCGGCAGGGCGGCGACCACGATGCGGCCCTGCGCGAGCAGATGGGAGAGCAGCTTGTCCAGCAACGGGTCGGCCGGCCCACCCAGGCTGAGGTTGACGATGCGGGCATCGGTATCGCCCACGGCACCGAGCGCCTTGGCCAGCGTGAACGAGTTGCAGCGGGCGCCGGCGTTGGGTTCCGGGTACCAGCAGGCTTTGTAGACGTCGAGCGAGGCTTTGGGCGCCATGCCCACCATGCCCTGGTGATTGTCGCCGACCGCGGCGATCACGCCGGCCACTTCGGTGCCGTGGCGGTCTGCGGCGAAGGCGGGATCGTCCGCGGCCACGGCGTCGCCGGTCACCGTCACGTGGCCCTTGAGGTCGGGATGGGCGGTGTCGGCGCCGGTGTCGACGACGGCGATCCTTACCCCGTCCCCCTGCGTCACCGCGTGGGCGACCGCGGCCTGGGTGTCGACGAAGCCGTGCTGGAGGTCGGTGTAGGGGTCGTTGTAGCGGTGGGGGGCCTCGGTCCCCGGACTGGCGTAGACCGTGTAGTCCTGCAGCGGCTGGGCCAGTTGCACCCGGGCATCGCGCGCGAGCGCCGCGAGCAGCGTGTCGCGATCGACGCCAGCCGGCGGGCGAAGCACGATGCAGTAGAGCCCGAGCGCGCGGATGGGCCAGCCGCCCATTTCGTTCCAGCCATAGCGCTTGCGCAGGTCGGCGAGCAGCGAGCGGGCGCGCTGCCCCGCGCTGTACGTCGACGGCGGGGTGTAGCCGATGAGGCTGGAGCCGGGGTGCGTGGTCGCCGGGGCGAGCGGGTTGTCCACGGCGAGCACGATGTCGCGGGCACTGTCCATGCCCGCCACGCCCGCCACGCCCGCCGAGACCGCATCGGTCGGCGCGGGCCGCGCCGCGACCGTCGCGGCCATGCCGGCCAGGCACGCGGCCAGCAGGGTGGTTAAACGGATCATGGCGTGCCCGTGGCCGGTTCGGCGAAACGTATCCCAGCGTCGTGCAGGCGCTGGATCACGTCGGCCTGTCGCGCCGTGGCGTCGTCGGACACCACGGTGTAGGCGCCGACCGCGTTCGGTCCGCCGACCACGCTCAGGTGCTGGTCGCGCAGCAGGCGATCCCAGGCCTCCACGCTCATCCCTTTCTCGGGCACCACGTGCACCGCCCCGGCCGGGGTGGGCGCCGACGGTGCGCTGAGCGTGCGATAGCTGGCCGGGGCGCGGTCGCCGGTCCACAGCTTGATGCCGAGCACGCCGATGCCGATGGCCTGTACCAGCACGGCCGCGGCGAGCAGGCGCACCACCCACGAGGCGCTCGCGGTCCGGCGCGCGGGCGCGCGTTGCGGATCGTCGGCGTCGAGCCGGGCCATCAGGCGGCGCAGGCCCCGCTCCGGATCGGGTTCGACCATGGGATCGAGTGCGATGGCCCGGTGCAGGCTTTCCTGCAGCTCGTATTCCTGGCGGCAGTCCGCGCAGCCGGCGAGGTGTTCGGCGAACCAGGTCTTCTGCGCGGGGCCGGCGCTGTCCTGGAGGACCCAGGGCATGGCTTCCCAGGCGCGGGCGCAACCCGTGCCGTCCGGGATGGGGCGGGTCATGGCAGTTTCTCCTTGGGCTGGACGGTTTCCCCGGCCAGGCCCGGTAACAGGTTGCGCAGTTTCACCCGTGCATGGAACAGGCGCGCCTTCACCGTCCCGACGGGGCACTGCATGATCGCCGCCACCTCGTCGAGGCTGTGGCCGATGCCGTAGACCAGCTCCACCACCACGCGCTGTTCGGACGAGAGCCGGTCGAGGCCGCGGCCGAGCCAGTCGCGCATCTCGCGGTCTTCGTCGGGATCGTGCGAGGGCGTGCGGTCTTCGGGAAGGCTGTCTTCGTCGACCGGCTCGCTGCCGTGCTGGCGCAGCGACTTCAGGCCGCAGCGGTAGGCGATGCCCATGATCCAGGTCGACACACGCGAATCGCCCTGGAAAGTGGCGGCCTTCTGCCAGACGATCCAGAAGCAGTCGTTGATGACCTCTTCGATGATGTCGGCCCGGCGGGTGAGCCTGTTGAGGAAGCGGGTCAGCCGTCCGTGGTACGCGCGGTACATCGTCGCGAGCGCGGCGCGGTCGCCGGCAGCCATGCGCTGCAACAGGATGCGGTCGGTGGGTTCGGTGTCGGCCTGGCTCATGATGCGGGTCACGGCATGGTTCTCGGACTCGTGAGTACCGTCGCGCGGGGAAAAAGTTGCTGTGGATACCGTCAGAGCCCGAGGGCGATCGTGGCCAGCCAGGGCGAGGGCCGCCGCTCGAAGGGGAGGCGGTCCCGGTGGGCGGCCACCCGGACCAGGTCCACGCGCCACGGGCCGGACGTCCAGGCGAGCCCGGCGTGGCCGTAAGTGTAATAGGTGGCGCCCGTCCCCACCTGGCGTCCGTCGTGATCGTAGTAGGGATCGACGATATAGCGGGACACCCCGGCACCGCCGGCGAGGGACAGGTGTCGCCCCAGCGGCCAGCGCAGGCCGACGTCGAGCGCGCCGCGTGGGCTGCCCCCGCCATGCACGCGCTCCGCCGCGCTCAGCCCGACCGTGAGCACGTCACGGAAGATCAGGGTGCCGCCGACCTCCACCCGGTCGTAGATGCGCCAGGACGGGTCGTCGGCGTAGCGGTAGTACGTGGTCGACGCCTGCACCTGCCAGTCGTCGTCGAGCCGCCAGGCGCGGGCACCCTGGAGCAGCGTCTCGGCGAGGCGCCCGACCGGGCGGGTCTGGTAGCTGGCCGAGCCGCTGAGCGACCAGCCCGAGGGGGCGATCCACGCGACCGCGCCCTGCGCGACGGGCCCCGGGCCGGACACCGGCACGCCCCGGTCGACCAGCTGCGAACTGACCGCCACCGTGCCGGTCCAGTCCGCGGCGCGGGCTGCGAAGGGCGCGGCCGCGAGAGCCGCGCACAGCACGAAGGCACGACGCATGGTCGTGCCTTCGTGGAGGGTTCGCGGGGGCCGGGTCGCAGCCGTCATGAGGGTCGTGTTCGGCCCGATGGCAGGTTCACTTCAGGGTTGCCAGGTACGACAGCAGGTCGTCGAGGTCTTTGGCATGATCCAGGCCATCGTATTTCATTTTGGTGCCGGGCAAGGCCTGCTTCGCCGGTTGCGAGAGATAACCGTGAAGCGCTTCCGCATTCCAGGTCCGGCCGCTCTGGAGCATGGCGTCCGAATAGGCAAAGCCGGCGACCGACCCGGCCTTGCGGCCGACGATGCCGAAGAGGCTCGGGCCTTTCTTGTTCGTGCCCTCCTTGACGCTGTGGCATTCGGCGCATTCGGACTTGAACACGTTCTTGCCGGCGGTGACGTCGCCGGCATGGGTGGCCGGCGTGGCCAGCAGCCAGCCGAGGAAGGCGCCCGCGGCGACGAGGCGCGCGGGCAGGGAGCGGGTGGGTAACGTCGTCACGCGGGGATCCTTCGTTGCCTGGGGGAGGGAGTCAGAACGCGAGGTTGGCGGTGATCACGAAGCCGTTGATGTCCGCCGCGTTGGCGCCGCGCACGCCCGGTGGCGCGCCGAAGATGTTCGAGCTGCGGCCGTTGAAGCGAAGCGTGCGGAACCACGTGGCGGCAAGCTTGAGGTTGCCCTTGCTGATCCAGGCGTCGTCCTTGCCGAAGGGCGCCCAGAAGAGCGTGAGGTAGTTGGTCGTCGCGTCCGGATCGGGCAGCACCGGGGAATAGCGCGCCGGATCGTCCGAGCCGGTGCCGCGCAGGTGTGACACGGTGACGCCGTAGGTCTGCATGAAGGTGTAGGTGGCCGAGAGGATCTCGTCGCGCGCGTATCCGCGTGCCGACGCCAGCGAGCCGGGCACGAGCGGGTTGGCCGGGCGGCTGCCGTAGCGGCGATGCTCGTAGATGTTGACGTAGCTGGCCTGGAGGATGTGTTCGCGGTTGCCCAGGTACTGGTAGGTGAGGTCGTAGCCGTAGTCGTCGAGCCGGTCGGCCGGCGCGGCGCGCGGGAGCCGGCGCTGGCTGGTGAGGGCGACGACGCCCGCGGAGACGAACTGCCGGCGCATGTCCTTCATGTAGGCGAAACGGACATAGCCGGTATCGCTGAGGTGACCCGGGTCGGAGCCGGGGCGGAAGCCGATCGCGTCCTGCCCGGCCAGCGAGAGGGAGCGGTAGGTGCCCGCCTCGGCGTACCACACCGTGTCGTAGACACCGTATAGCGAGGCGCCGATCACGTGGTTGGCCAGCGCGTTCGGCGCCGCCGGATTCAGCAGCGTGCCGGTGCGGCCGCCTTGCAGCAGATCGGAGAACGCCGGAAGCGCGCCGATCGGATCCTGAAAGCCCGGGTTGTTGTTCACCGTGACGCCGAGCAGGGCGCTCTTGCCGCCGATGGTGAGTTCCTTTGCCACGTAGCGCAGGTCCACGTCGCCGAGCTGGGTGTTGTACTTGCCCGGGCCGGTACGCGCGGCCACCACCTTGACGACGCCGCCCACGTTGTCGGTGAGGCGGCCGGCGAGAAACAGGTCGCCCTCGGTCAGGGCGGTGCTGTTGTTGCCCTTGGCCGGCACGAGGTGGGTCTCGGTCAGCTGCAACGACACGGGAATCGTCCTGCCCTTGCCGTCGGTGTCGGTGTAGCCGCCGAGCTTGAATCGCATGCCGTAGGGCGTGAGCGCAGGACCGTAGGAACCCGCGTGGCAATCCGCGCACGAGGCGCCGGTCTGCCGGGCGAACACGGGAATCGCGCGCGCACCCTGGCTCGCCAGCGAAAGCAGCAGGGCCAGCGTGACGCCCCAGCCGGCGAGGCCGGGGCGTCGCCCGCATCGGCCAAAGGAAAACACTCGCATGGGTTCGACTCCTCGTGTCGATGGAAAGGACGTGGCCGTCATGGCCACATGCGGCGGAGCACGCCGTCGCGCCGCACCAGGTGATGCCAGAGCGCGGCACCCGCGTGCAGGCCGGCCACCGCCAGCAGCACCCATGCGACGCGCACGTGCCAGGCTTGCAGTCGATCGGCGAGATCGTCGTCGGGTGCCACGATGGGTGGGACGGCGACACCGAAGAAGTGGATGGGCTGGTCGGCCGCGCTGGCCAATGCCCAGCCCAGCAGAGGCATCGCCAGCAGCAGCGCGTAGAGCAGCAGGTGGGTGAAGCCAGCGCCCACGCGCAGCCACGCCGGCATGGGCACGCCCGGCGCATGCCTGAGCGACAGCCGCAGCACGATGCGCAGGGCCAGCAACGCGAGCACGAGCAGCCCCAGATGACGATGGATATCGAGCAACACGCCGCGCAGGGCGCGTCCGCCGAGGTCGTCGCGGACCAGCGCCACGCCGGCGGCGGTCGCCACCAGCAGCGCCATGAGCCAGTGCAACCAGCGTATCGGTCTCGGATACGGCGTGGCGATGCCGCGAGTGTGATGAGCCATGCGATGCGAACCCTTGGGTGATGCCCCCGCCGACGTCCGCCGGGGTCGTCCTGCCCCATGAGTGCCGCGCAGGCATGCAAAAGGTTGTGCGTCGCGCACGCAACCTTTGCGAAGGGATCGCGGCACTCAGCTTCGACGGTCGCCGGCGCGGCCACGCGGGACCTGCCCCATGGAGATCGAACGCATCCAGCTCGAGACGCACGGCGATCGCCGCGGCATGCTCGTGTCGCTGGAGCCCAGCCACAACGTGCCCTTCGACATCCGGCGTGTGTATTACATCTTCGCCACGCGCGAGGGCGTGCGTCGGGGGCAGCACGCCCATCGCCGACTGACGCAGATGGCGGTGGCGGTGCGCGGCGCCGTCACGGTGATGCTCGACGACGGCCACGGTCCGGTCGAGACGCGACTGTGCGACCCGGCGCAGGGTCTGCTGATCGGCCGCATGGTATGGCGCGAGCTGTACGACTTCACCGACGACTGCGTGCTGATGGTGCTGGCCGATCATGCGTACGATCCGGCGGACTACATCGCCGACTACGATCAGTTCCTGCGCGAGTCGCGCACCGTGGCCTACGCGGAGGGCGTGGTCGCATGGCCGGGGCGCTGACGGATGCCCCCGCCGTGACGGTGCCGTTCCTCAGCCTCGGCGACGTCAATGCGCGTCACGCCGATGAGCTCAAGGCCGCCGTGGGCCGTGTCATCGACTCGGGCCGGTACGTGCTGGGCGACGAGCTGGCCGCGTTCGAGCGCGAGTTCGCCGCGTGGTGCGGGGTCCGCCATGCGCTCGGCGTGGGCAACGGCCTGGATGCGCTCTCGCTGATCCTGCGCGCGTACCGCGACCTGGGCGACTTCGCCGCGGGCGACGAGGTGATCGTGCCCGCGAACACGTTCATCGCGAGCTTTCTCGCCATCAGCGAGGCGGGCCTGAGGCCGGTGCCGGTCGAACCGGACGAGGCCACGTTCAATCTCCATCCGGTGAACGTGGAGGCGGCGATCGGGCCGCGCACGCGGGCCATCCTCGCCGTGCACCTTTACGGTCAGCTGGCCGACATGGCGGCCCTGGGCGACATCGCCGCGCGTCATGGCCTGCGCCTGATCGAAGACGCCGCCCAGGCGCACGGGGCGTCGCGGGACGGTATCCGTGCCGGCGCGTTCGGCGACGCCGCGGGCTTCAGCTTCTTTCCGTCGAAAAACCTCGGCGCCCTGGGCGACGGCGGCGCGGTGGTCACGGCCGACGATCGCCTCGCCCGGCGCGTGGCCGCCCTACGCAACTATGGCTCGGAGGTGAAGTACGAGCATCTCTACCGGGGCGTGAACTCACGGCTGGACGAGATCCAGGCGGCCATGCTGCGCGTGAAGCTGCGTCACGTGGACGACGACACCACGGCGCGTCGCGCCGTGGCACGGCGCTACCTGCGCGCCATCCGTCATCCGCTTATCGTGCTGCCGCACGTGGAGGAGGGCGAGGCGCACGCGTGGCATCTGTTCGTGGTGCGCAGCGCGCATCGCGACGCCCTGCAGCGCCACCTGCGCGACCTGGGCGTGCAGACGCTCGTGCACTACCCGGTGCCGCCGCATCGGCAGCCCGCCTACGCGGGCGAGTCGACGCTCGACCTGCCGATCGCCGATCGCCTGCACCGCGAAGTGCTGAGCCTGCCGATGAGCCCGACGTTGGACAGCGCCGCCATCGGCCACGTCATCGATGCGTGCCTGTCGTTCGGGGCCGGTCGATGAATATCGCGCGCGCCGGCGCCTGGTCCGCCCTGGGCACGGCCGCGCGCCTGGGTGCGGCGCTGGTGGTGGTCAAGCTCGTGGCATGGCTCGCCGGCCCGGTGGGCGTGGGCCGCCTGGGCCAGTTCATGAGCCTGATGTCGCTGCTCGCGGTGTTCGCGGGCGGGGGCATCCATGCCGGCGTGGTCAAGTACGTGGCCCAGTACCGGCACGATCCGGCCCGGTTGTCGCGCCTGCTGTCTTCCGCCCTGGCTTACGCCATCGCGGCCTCGTGCCTGATGGGCTGCCTGGCGCTGCTGTTCAGTCGGCCGCTGGCCGAGGCTTTGCTGGGCGACGCCGGTTACGAGGGCCTGATCCGCGTGCTCGCCATGGCGCTCGTCGGCATAGCCCTGGTCAATTACCTGCTCGCGGTGATCAACGGTTTCATGGACGTGCGCCGACTCGCGCTCATCCAGGTCGCGGGCTCGCTGCTGAGCGTGGCGCTGGCGCTCGGCCTCGCCCACGCGTGGGGCGTGTATGGTGCCCTGCTTGCCCTCGTCCTGGGCCAACTGCTCTGGCTGGTGGTCGGGTTGCCGGCGTGGTGGCGCAGCCCCTACTTCGACCCGTCGATGCTGCGCGCCCGCTTCGACGCGCGGATGACGCGCCGGCTCGCGGCGTTCTCGGCGATGTCGCTCACGTCCGCCTTGCTGCCGCCGCTGGTGAACATCGCGGTCCGCGATCACCTGGCCACGTCGTTCGGGTGGGACCAGGTCGGCTACTGGCAGGCCGTGACCCGCGTCTCCGACGCCTACCTGCTTTTCGTCACCAGCGTCATCAACGTCTATTACCTGCCCCGGCTCGCGGGGACGACCGACCCGGCGGCGATCGGTTATGAACTGCGGCAGGCGTGGCGCTGGCTGATGCCCGCCGTGGTCGCGATGGCGCTGGCCATCTACGTACTGCGCGACATCGTCACGCGCCTGCTTTTCAGCGGCGATTTCGCCGCGGCGAACGACCTGTACGCCCCACAGCTGTGCGGTGACGTGATCAAGATCGCCGCGTTCGTGATGTCCTACCTGATGCTCGCCAAAGCGATGACGAGGCTCTATGTGGTCTCCGAGTGCGCTTTCGCGCTCAGCTACCTGGTGCTGGTCCACGTAGGCGCCGCACGCTTCGGCCTGGTCGGGGCGATGTATGCGTTCGTGGTGAACTATCTGGCGTACCTGGCCTTCAACGCGGTCGTGGTGCGCCGTTACCTCGCAGGGGGCGCCCGATGACCGGTCATGCGACCGACGAGACGCCGATGGTGTCGATTCTGATTCCCGCCTATAACCACGAGGACTTCGTCGAGCGTTGCCTCGACAGCGTGCTGGAGGATCCGTACCCGGCGAAGGAGGTGGTCATCATCGACGACGGCTCCACGGACAAGACGGCCGAACGCATCGCCGGATGGATCGCCCGCCACGGACACGAGGTGCGCTGCGAATTCGTGCAGCGCGATAACCGGGGCATCGCGACCACGCTCAACGAGCTGGCAGCCCGGGCGCGCGGCGAGCTGCTGCGCATCGGTGCGAGCGACGACTACTTCCTGCCTGGGAGCCTGCGGACGCTGGTCGATTACCTCAGGGCGCACCCGCGCAAGGGCGCGGTCATCGGCGATTCGATCGTCATCGATCGCGAGGGGCGAACCCTCCATGCCAGCGGCATGTGCGACCTGCATCGGGCCGACAAGCGAGACTACCTCAGCGACCTGGGCATCCGCCGTGCCGTGATCTCGCGCTGGGCGATCGGCGGGCCGGTGACCCTGCTGCGGCGAAGCGAGCTGGAAACCGTGGCGCGCTGGACCGAGGGCCTGCGCATCGACGACTGGGACCTGTTCCTTCGCCTCGCCGCACGCGACGCCATCGGCTTTATCGACGTGCGCGTGTGCGCCTACCGTCTGCACGGACGCAACGTGAGCAAGACACGCCACCGGGCCACGCGCATCCTGCACCTGGAGGAATCGCGCCAGGTCGCGATGCACCGCCTGGCCTTGTTCGACGAACCCTATCGCACGTTGTTGCGGGCGCAGATCCATTACATCGGGGCGAAGATCGCGTTTCTTCAGTCACAGTATCGCGACGTCGTGCTGCGCCTCGCCTGCTACGCGCTGCTGCGCCTGCGTTGGCGCCTGCGACTTCCCGGCCTGCCCGCGCGCGCCGAACGCGCATGAGCCCGATCCTGCAACGGCCCGGCGCGTACGTCGCGCTGCCGATGGTCCTGGCTTGCGCCGTGACGTGGCTCACCTACGATCTTCCGGCCGGATACGCGAGCGGCGTACTGTGGCTTGTCACCGCGGCGATCGGGGTACTGCTCTTGGACATCCGATCGTCCGATCGGCTGCCGTCGCGTGCGGCATGCCGTGCCCGCGACTACGTGGGCACCCGCGAGGGTTTCGTCGGTCTCGCGTTCGGCCTCGGCGTGCTGGGCTTCTGCCTGCTCGACATCGCGCTTTTTCCGCCCGCGCTGCTGCACGATCCCGGTGCGTACGCGACCATGACCGGCGGCCACGAACATGTGCGCCGGATCGCCGACCTGTGCTGGACGCTTCCCGTCATCGGCATGCTCTGCACGCGTCGGCGCGGCCTGCGTTACGGACTCGTCGCGGCGGGATTGCTCTTTCCGGTGCTCGTGATCGATCGCAACCGGATCTTCGCGTCGCTGTTCTCGATCGCGCTGGTGACGATGCTGCGCCGTGACGCGCGTCGTCCGCTGCCATGGAAAGCGGTGACCGCGCTCGGCGCGCTCGGCGCGGCGGCGTTTTCGGTGCTCGGCCTGGTGCGCTCCGGTTCGGTCGCCACCGTCCTGCTGCCGTTCGGGTCGCTTTACAGGGCTTCGCCGGCCGGCGTCCAGTGGTTGCTGCTCTATCTCACGGCCGGCCCCTACAACTTCGCGTCGATGTTGGCCAAGGGCTATCGCGACCCGTCGATCCTGTGGGGCCAGCTCGTGCCCGGCGGCGGTGTCCCCGCGCCGCTGCCACTGGACGCGTCCAACGTCAACGTCGGCACGGAGTTCCTTCCGTTCCTGCTCGCGGGCGGCCCATGGCTGGCCGTGCTCGGCATCGCGCTGCTTTACGCCCTGATGCGCTGGAGCGTGCGTCGCCTGCACGGCGGGCCGTCGCTGTTCGCATGGCTCATTTTCCTGCGCATGGCCTACGTCTGCGCGATGGCGCCGTTCGCGCCCCAGGCGTTCATCTGGATGAACTTCGGTTTCATCGCGTTGTGCCTGCTGATGCAACTGGTCGCCGCGTGGCTACCCGATCGCCGCCGCGATCCCGCTTTCCCTTGACGAGTCGACCCTGATGCAAAGCGACGAGATCTACCTCATCGACCTGTGGCGCGTCGTGCGACGCCGTTGGCTGTGGATGGCCGGCGTCGCGGTCGCGACGTGCACCGCCACCTTCGCCTGGCTGCACGTGGCCCGCCACCAGTGGGAGGCGTTGGCCACCGTGCAGGTGGGGCAGGTGGGTACCGCCCCGTCGGGCATGGATCCGAAAGTGGAGCCGTTCGCCCGGGTGCTGCAACGCCTTCAGAGCGTCGGCTTCCAGGCCGAGGTGCTCCGGCGCATGGGCGTCGCGAAAGACAGCGACGCCGGCCGCCTCTATATCGCGAGCCTGGCCCTCGAACCCGATCCCTACGCCAACCTCATCCGCCTGCGCGTGCGGGCCTACTCGCCGGCCGAGGCGCGTCGCGCCGCGACGGCGACGGTGGACCGCCTCGTGGCGATCCACGCGGCGATCAGCCAGGCGCAGCTCGCGGTCACCCGGGCCCGCTCCGCCGACATCGACCAGACCCTGGCGTCCGCGCAGGGCGACAGGGATCGCATCGCCCACGACCTGCAGGGCGCGTCGCACGCCGATGCGATGGTGGCGAACGTCGCGCTGGCCGACACCGACGCGGGCATCCGCACCCTGAAGCAGATCCGCGGCGATTTCGACGCGCGCATGACGCCGTCCTATACGTTTCCCACGTCGATGCCCTGGCCGGTGACCGTCTCCGACCATGCGGTCGCCCCGGCGCAGAAGCCGCTGATGATCATCGGCGTGCTGGTCGGCCTGGTGCTCGGCGTCGTGGCGGCCACCGCCGCCGATGCCCGGGCCCGTTCAACCAAACGCGCTCCGGCGGGCACCTACGCGACACAGGCCCGGCACGGCGGATAACGACATGAACCTGCGGCACCCCATCGCGGCACCGACCCGGCTTGAGGATCGGCTGGCGCAGACACAGCAGGCCTTCGACAGCGTAGCCGCGGATTACGACGGCCCGCGCGGCAACAACGAGCTGATCCAGCGCATGCGCGACACGCTGTGGCAGACGGTGCGCGAGAAGCTGCCCGCAGGCGCGCGGTTGATCGACCTGGGCTGCGGCACGGGCATCGATGCGATCGAGTTCGCCCGCAGCCGCTTCCACGTCACCGCGACCGACTGGTCGCCGCGCATGATCGAGCGCACGCGGGCACGCGCCGAGGAGGCCGGCGTGGCATCGCGGGTGGACGTGCATCACCTGGGCGTGCAGGAGCTCGACCGGCTCGAGGGCGAGTTCGACGGCGCGTATTCCAACTTCGGTCCGCTCAATTGCGCGCCCGACCTGCGCGAGACCGCCGCCCAGTGCGCGCGCCTGATCCGGCCCGGGGGCACCCTGGTGTTCTCCGTGATCGGGCGGATCTGTCCGTGGGAAGTGGCGCACTATACGTTGCGCGGACGCTTTCGCCGGGCCTGGGTGCGTGCCTCGCGCGGCGCGACGGCCGTGGGCATGAACCGCCACACGATCTGGACCTGGTACTACCTGCCGCGTGAGTTCTATGCCGCGTTCGCCGAACACTTCTCGCTGGTGGACTACCGGGCGCTGAGCCTGTTCATGCCGCCGCCGTACATGGTGGATCGCTATCGCAAGCGACCGTCGTGGTACGAGCGCCTGGGACGCATCGACGATCGGTTCGGGCACCTGCCCGTGCTGCGCGACATGGGCGACCATTTCCTGATCGTGATGCACCGGCGTTGAGGCCGCACGCATGGACGTGACGCTGCACGGTGCCGGTATCGTGCGACAGGAGCGCCCGGTGCGCGGGACGCTCCACCTGCGGGCCGGCCGTGTGGCGGACACGTCGGCGGGCGGTTTCGCCGTCGACCTGCGCGATCACCTGGTCTTTCCCGGGCTCATCAATGCCCACGAGCACCTGCATGTCAACACCGTGCCACCGTTGCCGATGGATCGGCCATTCGCGAACAGCTACGACTGGATGGCCGCGTTCCAGGCCCATTTCGACGAACCGGCGGTCAAGGCCGCGCTCGCGCGGCCCAAGGCGTGCCGCATGCGCCACGGCGCCCTGAAAAATCTGCTCGCCGGCACGACGGTGGTCGCGCACCACGATCCATGGGACACGTCGCTCGACGACGCGGACTTCCCGGTGGCCCTGCTGCGTGGACACGGCTGGGCTTACACGCTGAACGGTCCCGCGTTCGGCCCCGACGTGCGCGCGAGCTTTCTCGCCACGCCGCCGTCGCGTCCATGGATGATCCATCTGGCCGAAGGTACAGACGAGCGTGCCCGCCAGGAGTGGGCCCAACTCGACGCCATGGGCTGCCTGGCCGCCCATAGCGTGCTCGTGCATGGCGTGGGACTCGACGCCGAAGGCATCGATGCCGTGATCGCGCGTGGCGCGTCCGTCGTCTGGTGCCCGGCGAGTAATCGCCGCCTGCTCGGCCGCACGCTCGACCCTCGTCGGCTGCACGCTGCCGATCGCCTCGGGCTGGGCAGCGATTCGCGCGTGTCCGGGTCGCGCGACCTGCTCGACGAGCTTGGTGTCGCCGTCGACGCCGGGCTGACGCCTCACGAGGCCTGGGTGCTGGCCACCGCAGCAAACGCACGCATCCTGCGCATGCCGTGGCGGGGGCATCTTGGCGTGGGCGCGACGGCGGACCTGGTCATCGTCGCGGATCGCGGCGACGCGGCCCGATCGCTCGTCGGCCTGCGCCGAGCCGACCTGCGCGCCGTGGTGCGCGAGGGTCGTCCCTGCGTGGCCGACCCCGACTTCGCGCCGTGGTTCGAGGCGGCCGGGGTCGACGCCGTCGCGATCGAACTCGATGGCCGCCCGAAGCTGCTCGACCGCCGCTTCGCCGACCCGACGCTGTTCGCCCTCGAGCCGGGGCTTGTCGGGGAGCGCGTGCATTGATCGCCACGGAAGCCCCCGTGCTTGACCCGGTGCGGGCATACGCGCTGTGGGCCGCGTCGTATCCCGCCCACGCGCACAACCCGCTGATGCATGCGGAAGAACGCGCCATGCTCGCCGCGATGCCGTCCACGCTCACCGGCATGGCGGTGGTCGACGCCGGTTGCGGTAGCGGTCGCTACCTTCGGCACGTGCTGGCGCGGGGTGCCCGTCACGCGACCGGTGTCGACCTGTCGCCGGCGATGCTGCGCGGCGCGCACGGGTGGCTCGGCCAGAGCGATCGTCGTCGCATGGCGCTCGTCGAAGGCAGCGTGACGGCGCTGCCGCTGCGCGGCGACTGCGCCGACCTCACCGTCTGCGGCCTCGTGCTCGGGCACGTGCCGGACCTGGCGGCCGCGCTCGGCGAGTTGTGTCGTGTCACCCGGCCGGGCGGGACGATCCTGTGCAGCGATTTCCATCCGGTGGGGCAGGCGCTCGGATGGCGACGCGATTTCCGCGCGGACGGGCGCCGCTACGCCGTGCGCCACAGCACCCACACCTACAGCCACTGGCATGCCGCCTGCGCCCGGCTGGGCCTGCTCATCGACGCGGTCGAGGAGCCGATGCTCGATCCGGCCGACATACCGCCGGGGGCGCGCTTCGACCCGATCGCGCTGGAGGTGCCCGTCGCCCTCGTCTTCCGCCTGCGTCGTTCCGTCCTATCGCGGTCATGCCCATGAATACGTCGCCCCACACCCTGCTGGTCAATCCCACCATCACCTCGCGATCCAGCGCGCGTTTCCCGCTTTCGTTGCTGCATCTCGCGGCGGCGCTGGATCGCCACGGCCGAAGCACCGTGGTCGACGGCAACGTCGATCGTGACGTCGTCGACGCCACGCTGCGCGCGCTCGACGTCGATCGTTTCGATGCCGTCGGCATCAGCGTGATGGGCGGCCCGCAGATGGCCCCGGCGATCGCCGTGTCCCGCGCGGTCCGTGAACGTCATCCCGGCCTGCCGATCGTGTGGGGTGGCTACTTCCCCACGTTGTACACCGACACCGCGCTGGGCGCGTCCTACGTGGACTATGCGATCCGCGGCCAGGGCGAGGAGACCCTGCCCGAGCTGCTCGCCGCGCTCGCGCGACCGGATCGCGATGTCTCGCGAATCGCCGGGCTCTCGTGGAAAGACACCGACGGCCACCTCGTACACAACCCCAATCGCCGTTTCACGATGGACGATCCGGGCGTGGTGCTGCCGTACGACAAGCTCGGCGATCCGCGCCGCTATCTGGCGCGCACGTTCCTGGGCGAGCGCACCGTCGCCCACCAGGCGGCCATTGGCTGCCGTTTCCGCTGCACGTTCTGCGGCGTGGCGGCCATGTTCGGCGGAACGACCCGGTTGCCCGCCGTGGCTCGCCTGGATCGCGACCTGACTTATCTCAAGCACCACCTGGGCGCGGATTCGATCCAGTACGTTGACCACAACTTCTTCGATCGCGAAGAGGAGATGATCCCGCTGCTCGAGGTAATGGCCCGCCATGAGCTGCCGTGGTGGTGCTATGCGCGGTCCGACGCGCTGCTCAAGCTCCAGGAGAGCACCTGGAAGCAGGTGCGCAAGAGTCGCCTGCGCATGGCCTACATCGGCGCGGAGTCGCCCAGCGGCGCGATGCTCAAGGAGATCCGCAAAGGCACGCGGCCGGACCAGACCCTCGAAGTGGCGGAACTCTGCCGACGGCACGGGGTGATTCCCGAGCTGTCGTTCATGGTGGCACCGCCTGAGAACACCGAGGAGGAAACCGCACAGACCTTCGAGTTCATCCGCGAGTTGAAGAAGATCAATCCCGCGGCGGAGATCATCGTCTACGTCTACACGCCGTTACCCGAGACCAGCCGGCACGAGAAAGACCGGGGCAAGCGGCCCTCGACGCCGTTGCGCGATCGCCATGGCCAACCGGTGGTGTTCCCCACCACGCCCGAGGCGTGGACCGAAAAGCGTTGGGTCGACTACGCCTGCCATGCCGATGCACCGTGGGTGAGCGACGACCTGCGCCGGCGCATCCGCGATTTCGTCACGGTGCTGCGTTGCCGCTACCCGACGGTGCAGGACATGCGCTCTCCCGCCTGGGCCAAGCGAGGGCTCAGCGCCATGGCCTCGTGGCGCTACCGTCGCCGCCGCTACGACACGCCTTGGGAACTGAACCTCGCGAACCGGCTCGTGCGCCTGCGACTGCCGCAGGCGTCGGGACTCTAGGCATGCGTGCCGTGCAGCTGAACCTGCATCCCGCGCCAGCGGATGCCGCGCCGCGGGAGCTGTTCGCGCGCTGGCCCTCGCTGGCCGATATACCCGAGGCGGTAGCCTCGGGCAGTACCCGCGTGACGATGGTACAGGCCGCGGCGTGCGACGATCGCTTCCGGCAGCGCGGGGTCGATTATCGGTTCGTCGACCTGCGTGGTATGGATTCGGGCTCCGCCCGCGCGCGCCATCTCGTGCCCTTGCTGCGCGAACTGCGTGCCGACGTTCTGCATGTGCACAGCCTGGCGCGCGGCGAGGACGCCGCGGCGATCGCGCGACTGCTGCCGGCGATGCCGATCGTGGTGCAGGATCACGCCGACCGCGTACCGCACTGGTGGCAGCGTCCCGCGTGGCGGCGACATTACCTCGCCGTGGATGCGGTGGCGTTCACCGCCGCCGCGCTGGCCAACCGGTTTACGCGGACCCGCGCGTTCCCGTCTGGCATGCCCGTCGTGGCGGTGCCCGAAAGCAGCAGCCGCTTTACGCCGGGCGATCGCGACGAGGCACGGGCAGCGTGCGGTCTCGATGGTGACCCGGGCGTGCTCTGGGTTGGCCACCTGTGCTCGGGAAAGGACCCGCTCACCGTGCTGGAAGGGTTCGCCCGCTTCGTCGAGCGTGCGCCGGAGGCACGGCTGCATTGCGCGTTCGGCAGCGCGCCGTTACTGGACGCGGTGCGTGCGCGCATCGCGGGCGATCCCCGGTTGCGCGGTCGCGTGACGTTGCACGGCCGTGTGGATCACGCGCGGGTGCAGGTGCTGATGCGCGCGGCCGACCTCTTCGTCGCCGGCAGTCGCGCTGAGAGTTGCGGTTTCGCCTTGCTCGAAGCCATGGCCAGCGACCTCGTGCCGGTGGTTACCGATATCCCGTCGTTTCGAGAACTGACCGGCGCGGGCAGGGTGGGTGCGCTGTGGCCGGTCGGCGATGCCGGCGCGCTGGCGGAGGCGTTGCGGCGCGTCGTTTCGGCGCCACCGCCCCGGGGCCGCATTCGCGCGCACTTTCAGGTAGAGCTGTCGTTCGCCGCGCTCGGGCGCCGCTGGGCCTCGATCTACGCTGGCGTCGCGGCGGGACGGAGGCGGCGCGCATGAAGCTCGCCCTGGTGCTGCCGGGTGGGGTCGATCGCGGGGGCGAGCGACGGGTGATTCCCGCCTTTGTGGCGTTGATCGAGCGCCTCGCGGTGCGCCATGACGTGCACGTGTTCGTATTTCACCAGGAATCGCAGCCCGCGCGGTGGTCGCTGCGTGGTGCGACGATCCATAACATCGGCGAGGGCCGCACCCAGGCACGAGCGATCCGGGCGATTCGCGCGGAGCATCGCGTGGGTGGCTTCGACGTGGTCCAGGCCTTGTTTTCCGGATCGTGCGGCTGGGTGGCGGCGGTCGCCGGCCTGAGCCTGCGCGTACCGTATACGGTGCACATCGCCGGCGGCGAACTGGTCGCGCTGCATGGCATTGATTACGGCGGTCGCCGGCGCTGGCGCAGTCGTATGCGCGAAGCCTTCGTGCTGCGCGCCGCGGCGGCGGTCAGCGCGGCCAGCGCGCCGATCGTGGAGGCACTGGCCGGGCTGGGCATCCGGGCGCAACGTATTCCGCTTGGCGTGGACCTGGCTCGCTGGCCGGTGCGTCCGCCGTGTGTGCGACGGCACGGGACGCTGCGTCTGTTGCACGTGGCGAGCCTGAACCGAGTAAAGGACCTGCCGACCGCGTTGCGTGCGCTGGCGTTGTGCAGGCGGCGTGGGTTCGACTTCGTGCTGGACGTGGTCGGCGTCGATACGCTCGGCGGGGAAGCACAGGCGCTGGCGCACCAGCTCGATCTGGGCGATCGGGTGCGCTTCATGGGCTTTCGCACGCAGCAGGAACTGCGTCCGCTCATGGAGTCGGCGGATCTGCTGGTGATGTCGTCGTTGCACGAGGCCGGTCCGCTGGTCATTCTGGAAGCCGCGGTGGCCGGTGTTCCCGCGGTGGGCACGGCGGTGGGGCATTTCGTCGAGTGGTCGCCGCGCGCCGCGCTGGCGGTGCCGCCGGGCGATGCGGTGGCGCTGGCCGACGTGATCGAGCGCGTGGCGCGGGACGAGGCGCTGCGCATGCGCCTGGCGACCGAGGCACAGCGTCGGGCGGTCGAGGAGGATGCCGACCACACCGCCAGCGCGTTCGAGGATCTGTACGACGTCCATCGTCGTTGACGCGGACACGGTCCGCTCCCACCGGACCGAGGCGACGACCGTTTCTACGCGTCCCACGCACCGCGCACCACGTACAACGTGTCCATCCGCGGTACGGGCCGCGTCAGCGCCGTCATCACGCGTCGCAGATGCCCCTGCCGCACCCACGCCTGGCCCTGCAGCCATACCTGCGTGCGCACCATGTCGGCCCGCTCCTGGCGACTTTCGCGCGACGGGCGGATGCGCTGCATCAACAGCGTCGCCATATCGGTCGGCGAACGCACCCACTCGATGCCAGGCAACCGTTGCAGCCACAAATCCGAACACGACACGCGGACCAGGGTCTGGCGATCCGCCGCGCGTCGCAATCCGATCGGGCACTCGCGGCGAAGCCGATCGAGTACGGCACGCGGCACGCGTCCGGGCCAATGGCGTTCGACCCGCCGAAGCGGGCTATACGCCCACCACGGTGCCTCCTTGCCGTGCCACAGAACGGACCACTCCGCCTCCGGCATCCGCTGGGCGAGCTGTGCGATGTCGTGCAGGTGAAGCAACCGCAGGCTGCGGCCGCAGACATTTCCCGCCGCGTGCAGCAACAGGTGCGTCATGAGCGCCCCCAGCGAGGGATACGGGCACATACCCGGTGTCGCGTCGCGCGGCCACACCGACGCGGTCACGTCGACGGTCCGCACCGGCAAGCGCTCCTGGATGCAGGTATGCAACTCGATGTTGACCGGCGTATCCCGGTGCTCTCCGAAGCCGGCGAAGGGTCGCGCGCCGACGGGCTTGAACACGCCGTGTTTCCACTGTCGGAAACTCTCCTCGTATCCCAGTACCCGCAGCAACGCCGCCGCTGCCTCGACGTCACCCGGCCGCACGAGCAGGTCGATGTCGGCCATCGGCCGCTCGCCGGCCACGTAGAGGCCCAGCGCGTGGAGCGCGCTGCCCTTGAGCGCCATCATCGGCAGGCCGCGCTCGCGCGCCAGTGCATCCAGCCGCGAGAGCAAGGTCGCGATGCGTCCCTGGCGGGATGCCACATGGTCACGTTGCGCCGAGAGAAACGCCTGCCAGCGTCGCGACGGCCACGACGAACGATCGGCCAGCAGCGGCGCGACGCCATGGGCCACGGCGACGGCCGCCGCGATGCGCCATGTCCCCTCGTCCCATTCAGGCGTAGCGGTCGCGCCGTCGTGGGCCACCGCATCGGCCAATGCCTCCGTCGTGCGGTGCAGGTCGGTCCGGATCCGTTCCAGCGGCGGCAGCATCGGTCAGCTCGCGTTCGCGCGGCGGACCAGCGCGACCGGTTGCGCGTTGCGGTGATCGCGCTCGCGTGCCACCAATGCCTGCCACCCGGCATCCACCGATGCGTCGCCGTCCACCTGCCGATGCAGCAGGTCGCGCACCTCGCGATAGAACGCCGTGTCGTATGCGCCCTGGAACATCATCGCCAGGTCATCGCTTTCGTCCCAGTGGGTCTTGTGGCCCAGTTGGGCGCGCACCTCCTCGTAGAAGCGCGTGCCGGGCAGGGGATACGACACGCTTACGCCGACGTCGTCGGGCGCGGCTTCTTCCACCAGGGCGCGCGTGGCGAGGATGTCCTCCAGGGCTTCGCCGAGGTAGCCGAGCTGGATGAAGAAGCCCACGCGGATGCCCCGGTCGCCCAGGCGCCGTCGCGCCGCGATGAGGTCGGGCACCTTCGTGCCCTTGGTCATGCGATCGAGCACCCGCTGGCTGCCGCTTTCGGCGCCGATCCACGCTTCGCTGCAGCCGGCCGCGGCGAGCGCCTCGACCATGCGTTCGCTGGCCAGGTCGGCGCGGGTCTGGATCATGAAGGGAATCGAGCCGTCGCTCCGGGCCAGGTGTCCGGCCAGTTCGGTGACCCAGTCCACGTGGAAGCCGAAGATGTCGTCGGCCATCCATAGATGATCCGGCCGGTAGGTGCGTTTGAGGAAGGTCATTTCCGCGGCGACGTCCGCGGCCGGCCGTTGGTTGTAATGGTTGCCCCAGATCGGCTTGGCGCACCAGTTGCAACGGAACGGGCAACCGCGCGACGCGGCCATGTTCAGGCTGAAGTAGCCATGGCGCTCCAGCCAGAACGACCGGTACGCCTCGACATCCACGAGATCCCACGCGGGCAGGCCGGCGATGCGCGGGTCCGGCGGCACCGCGCCCAGCCGGACAAGGCGCGTGTCGTCCCGCGCCGAGGTCGCGACGCCGGGCAAGCCCTCCGTCCAAGCGTCGGCGTCGATCGACGGGTTGCGCGCGAGGCGGTCGACCAGCGCCATGAGGGCACCGATGCCCTCACCGGTGAGCACCGCGTGGGCCCCGGCGGCAAGGAACGGCGCGGGATGGTCGGACGCGTCCGAGCCCGCGACGAGCACCCGCGCACCACGTGCCCGTGCCTCGCCGATCATCCGGCACGCGGCCTCGCGCATGCGTCCCAGGCACATCTTGGTCAGGAAGTTGAAATTGTCTTCGTAGAAGACCACCAGCTCCGGCGAGGCCGCATGCAGACGCGGCGCGTAATCCTCGACGCCCTGGGCGAGCATGGCGTCGAACAGCGACACCACGTGGCCCATGCGTCGCAGCAGCGCGGCGATCTGGAGGGTGGCCAGCGGCGGATACGGTTTGCCCCGTTCCCACTGCTTGCGGTCGTAGCGCAGGAAGTAGCAATGACCGACCTGGATGTTGAGCATGTGACGGAGCCTTTCGCGTCGTACGGCTCTGGTAAGTGCCGATGAAGCGAAGCGAGGTTGCGCAACCTTTCGCTCGTCGCGCCGCACCCACGGCGCATGACAACGACGACGGACGCCACCGATCCCACCGCCGACCCGTTCGGCGAAGGCGCGCCGCTCGCGCACGCCGCGCGCTGGACCGTGCTCGGGGCGTGCTTCCACGTGGTGTCGGACAGCGCCGCCCTGCTGGCGCTGGCGGCGCAGGCCTGCGCGAGCCTGCCCGCGCACCGCTTCGGTGCCGTCGCGCCGATGTTCCACGTCGAGTTGCGCCTCGGCGCCCCGCGCGACACGGTGTACGCGTTGCCGCCACGGGTACGCACCCAGGCGGGCGCCGGGGTGCTCTGTGGCGTGATGGACGCGGCCAACCACGTGGTGGTGTCGCCCGGCCAGCGCCGCGCCCTGGTGAGCGTCTCGGCCGACATGCTCGAACGGCATCCCTACCATGTGCGTTACGAGATGATGGAATTCGCGCTCTACCTGCTCGCCGCGCGCGGACAGGATCTCGTGCCCCTGCATGGCGCGTGTTTCGGGTTCGGCGGACGCGGTGTTCTGGTGCTTGGGCCGACGGGCGCCGGCAAGTCGACGCTGGCCTTGCACGCCTTGCTGGAGGGCTTGGACTTCGTCGCCGAAGATGGCGTGTTCGTCGAGCCGAAAACGATGCGCGCGACGGGCCTGGCCAATTACCTGCACGTGCGCGACGACGCGCTCCACTGGGCCGAAGGCGCGCCGCATCGCTGGCTGGCGTCGTCGCCGGTCATCGTCCGGCGCAGCGGTGTCGCCAAACGCGAGGCCGATCTGCGCATCGGACCGGGCCGGCTCGCGACGGCACCGCTCGATCTCGCCGCCGTGGTGATGCTCAGCGACCAACCGGCCAGTGGCCCGGCACGACGTTCGCTTCCTCGCGATGAGGCCGTGGCGCGCTTGCATGCCGACCAGCCCTACGCGGCGGGCCAACCGCACTGGCAACGGTTCGTCGATGGCGCGGTCGAGCGCGGTGTCTACCGGCTCGACCGGCAGGCGCATCCGCGCGACGCGCTGCGGGCGTTGCGGCCGTTGCTGGACGCCGACGCGGCGGTCGCCTGATATGTCGGCCGCGCTCGGTCCGCGCGCGCTCTGGCGGATGATGCCGCGTGGCGAGGCGACCGCGTTCGCCGTCTACGTTGTGCTGTCGGTGGCCGCCGCGCTCGCCGGCAGCCTTTCGGCGGTGCTGCTCGTGCCCCTCATCCGTGACGGTGGCCTGCTCGCGCCTTCGGCGGACGCCAGCGCGGCGTGCTTCGCGCTCAGCGGCGTGATCTTCGCGCTCACCCGTTGGCAGGCGTCGCGGCTGGGCGCGCGCCAGGTCGCCCGGCTCGGCCACCACCTGCGCACGCAGGTGCATGCGCGCCTGCTGGGGGCACCGTTGCCCGCGCTGGCGCCGCTGCGTTCGGCGGAAATCGCCAACGTGCTCACCCACAACGGCGAAACCCTCGTGCAGGCGTTCAGCGCGATGCAGCAACTGGCGGTGGCGACGATCACCTCGCTGGTAAGCCTCGCCTTCGCGCTGTGGATCTCACCCCTGTTGATGCTCGCGATGCCTTTGCTGCTCGTCGTGATCGTGGTGACCTCCCGGCTCAGCGGTCGCGAACACGCCCGGGTGAGCCGCCGCTACGTGACTGACATGACCGGCCTGTTCTGGCACAGCGAAGACGTTCCCCGCCGTTTGCGTCACGTACGCTCGTTCGGTCGCGAGGCGGCGGAGCGCGACAGCTACGGCGACGTATCGGCGGGCCTCGCCGGCGGCTACCGCCGCCAACTGGAGCTGGTGGCCTCCAGCCGCCTCGTGCTCGAGCTGGTCGCGGCGACAGGGATTCCCGCGGCGTTCGTGCTCGCGCGACGCTGGCCGGCGATCGATGGGGCGTCGCTCGTCGCGGTGGGCCTGTTGCTGGGCCGCCTTCTCCCCTACCTGACCTCCACCCGCCAGGCGTTCCAGCAATGGCGCTCGGCCGCCCCGGCGTTTGCACTGTGGCAGCGCTACATGGCTTTACCCGTGCGCCCCGCCCCCGGGGTGGCGGGGGCGGGCGCGTCGAGGCTCGGCGTGCTGTTCATCCGGCGGCTGCATATCCGCCCGCCACGCGAGGGTCTTCGGGTGGAAGGCCTGCGCCTGGCTCCCGGCGAACTCGTGCTCGTTTGCGGCGATTCGGGCATCGGCAAGAGCAGCTTCGTCGATGTGCTGGCCGGGATGGCCCCGGCCGAATCCTTCGAGGTGGAGCACGACGGCGTACCCGTCGGCCTGGACGCCTACCGGCGGCTGATCGGTCGCGGCGCCTACGTCGGGCAGAACGTGCGCCCGTGGCAGCGCACGGTACGCGCTTGCCTGGCCTGGGCCGCGCCGGAAACGGACGACGCGACGATGTGGGCGGCCCTGGACGACGTGGGCCTCGCACCGCGCCTGACGGAGGGTGGGGCCGGCCTGGACACCTCCGTGGACGACGCGGCTGGGCGCCTCTCCGGCGGCGAGATGCAGCGGCTGCTCGTGGCGCAGGTGATCCTGCGGCGCCCGGTGCTCGCGATCCTCGACGAAGCTACCAGCGCGCTGGACGCCGCGGCGGAGATGGCCGTGCTCGGCGCGCTCCGCCGCCGCTTGCCCGGCAGCATCCTGCTGGTGGTCTCCCATCGCCCGGCGGTGGCCGCGCTCGCCGACCGCGTGGTGCGTCTGGACGCGGGCGACGTGACGATAGGCGAGGGCGTGCCGGCCGTGGCCTGAACGGGCGTACGATACGTCCATCGACGACGGCGGGCCGGGGGGCCGTGTGGAACTGGACGTGTGGGAACGCAAATACCATCTCGCGCTCGAACGCATGGAGCGCGACGAACGCGACTTCCGTCTCGTCGAAGACGCCCTACGCAAGCTGGCGACGCGTCTCGCCACCTTGGCGAGGGGGCAGGGCGAGGACGTCGACCGCTGGCTCGACCGCGTCGGCGAGCAACTCGGCGGCAACGTCGTGCCCGAGCGCGTGGACGTGCTGCTGGACCAGCTCTCGGCCATCGTGGCTGCGCTGGATACCCGCAGGGATATCGCCGGCGACGGCGTCGACACCGAAACCGTGGCCGCCTTGCGCGAGGACATCGCCCGCCTGCAAGGCCTTCTCGCCGATCTGGGGGCGCCCTTGCGGGACATGTTGCGCCTGGTCGCCGACGCCGACGCCGGCAGCGATGACGGCCGCGTCCTGGACGCGAGCGTCAGCGCCGAAGTGCGCGCCATCGGCGAACAGCTGGCCGCCGCGACCGACCTGGCCGAGCTGCGCGCACAGGTCAGCGAGCGGCTGACGATGATCGACCGCCACTTCGGCGAGCACCGCGAGCGTGAAGAGGCGCGGATGTCCGCCTACCGCGACCGTGCGCGTCGGATGCGCGACCGCGTGGAAGAACTGGAGGTGCAGGCGACGTCCCTGCAGGATTCGTTGCGTCGCGAGCACGCGCTCGCCCTCACCGATCCGCTCACCGGCCTGCCCAACCGCCTGGCCTGGGAGCGCCGCATGGCCGACGTCGAAGGCGACATCCGCGCCGGTGGCCGGGCCTGCATCGCCGCCTTCGACATCGACCATTTCAAGACGATCAACGATACCTTCGGCCACGCCGCGGGCGACGCCGTGCTGCGCATCGTCGGCGGCACGCTCGCGCGCGAGGTGGGCAAGGCTGCCTTTGTGGCCCGTTATGGCGGCGAGGAGTTCGTGGTGGCCTTTCCCGGCCTGTCGACCGACGCCGCGCTCGCACGCGCCCAGGCGCTTTGCGTCATCGTCGAGGGACTGGCCTTCCACGCCAGCGGGCGTCCGGTGAAGGTCACCATGTCCGGCGGCATCGCCTGCTTCGGTTTCGCGACCGAATCGGGCGGATCGGTGTTCGATCGGGCCGACCGGGCGCTGTACGCGGCCAAGCGCGAGGGCCGCAATCGCTGCGTGGTGCTCTGAGCCGCCGCGTCGCGCAAACGTGGACCCTTTCACCGCCCGCATGCGGCAACGCGTCATAATGAGGGCTTCGTCAGACCGCAGGTTCTCTCGTCATGGAATCCGCCGCCGCGCAGCCCGAAGCCACCATCGAGCGAGGCAACGTCCGTTTTACCGTGCTCAGTCCCCGGCTCATCCGCCTGGAGTGGAGCGCCGATGGCCGATTCCGCGACGGGCGCACCCAGGTCGTCGTGCATCGCGCGGTCGACGTCCCACCGTTCCGCCTCGTTGAAGACGCCACCACCCTGCACATCGACACCGGCACGCTGCACCTGCGCCACGTGAAAGGCACCGGCCGGTTCGATGCCGCCAACCTGGAGATCGCGGTGCGGCGCCATGGCGGCGGCGACATCGTGTGGCGTCCCGGCGACGTGCAGCTGGCGAACCTGGGCGGCACCTATCGCACGCTTGACCGCTACGACGGCGACACCTGGCAGGACGGCACCCGTTTGCCGCTGGAAGAAGGCCTCATCGCCCGCGACGGCTGGCACGTGGTGGACGACACGGACAGCTTCGGCCTCGACGACGAAGGCTGGGTGCTCGAACGGCCCGACGGCGAGCGGCAGGATCTCTATTTCTTCGGTTACGGTCTCGACTACCGCGCGGGCCTGGCCGACTTCGCGTCCATCGCCGGGCCGCAGCCGATGCCGCCGCGCTTCGTCTTTGGGTATTGGTGGTCGCGCTACTGGAACTACTCCGACGACGAGCTGCGCACCCTGGGCGCGCGCTTCGAGAAAGAACGCATCCCGCTCGACGTGCTCGTGCTCGACATGGACTGGCACACCACGCCCGGCCTGTCGTTGCGGCCGGGCCTGGAGCAATACGACGTTTTCGGCCAACAGAGCGGATGGACCGGCTACACCTTCAACCGCAGCCTGTTTCCCGATCCCGCCGCGTTCATGCGCTGGGCGCACGGCGAGAACCTGCGCATCACGCTCAACCTGCATCCGGCATCGGGCGTGCTGCCGCACGAGGCGAAGTACGACGCCATGGCACAGGCGCTGTCGTGGGATACCTCCACGCGTGCGCCCATTCCTTTCGAGGGCACCTCGCAGCCCTACATGCGCGCGCTGTTCGACACGATCCTGCATCCGCTCGAGCGCGACGGCGTCGACTTCTGGTGGCTCGACTGGCAGCAGTGGCCCGAGTCGAGATCGCATCCCGGACTGTCCAACACCTGGTGGCTCAACCACGTGTTCTTCACCGAGATGCAGCGCGACGACGACCGCCGCGGACTCATCTACCATCGCTGGGGCGGGCTGGGCAATCATCGTTATCCCATCGGTTTCTCCGGCGACAGCGTGATCTCGTGGACCTCGCTGGCCTACCAGCCGCATTTCACCGCGATGGCGTCGAACGTGCTCTACGGTTACTGGAGCCACGATATCGGCGGTCACACGTTCCACAAACATATCCCGCGGGCGGAGCGGCACCTCGAGCCGGAACTCTACGCGCGCTGGATGCAGTTGGGCGTGTTCAGTCCCGTGCTGCGCACCCACTCGGCAAAGGAGGCCAGCCTGCACAAGGAGCCCTGGCACTTCGGGCCGCCCTGGGGCGACGCGATCTTCGCGGCGATCCGCCTGCGTTATCAGCTGGCGCCGTACATCTATGGTGCCGCCCGGCAGGCCTACGACACCGGCACCTCGATCGTCCGTCCGATGTACTACCACTGGCCCGAACTCGACGAGGCCTACCTGCATCCGTCGCAGTACCTGTTCGGCGACGACATCCTCGTGGCGCCGGTGACCGAGCCGGTGGGCGAGGATGGCACCGTCGTCGCGCCGGTGTGGTTGCCGCCGGGCGTGTGGTACAGCCGCGACGGTGCGGAGGCTTTTGAAGGCGGGGGCATGCTCGAGCGTGCGTACGCGCTGGAGGAGATTCCGATTTTCGTCCGCCCCGGCAGCGTCGTGCCCTTGTATCCCGAGGGGCTGCGCGACCTGGCCAGTGTCCCCGACACGATCATCCTCCAGGTGTTCCCGGGCCACGAAGGCAGCACCACGCTTTACGACGACGACGGCACCAGCCAGGGCTACCAGCGCGGCGAATTCGCCCGTACCCGCGTACGCAGCCGCCGGGGCGATCGTGCCCATCGCGTGCACGTCGACGCGATGGACGGCGATTATCGCGGACGCCCCCGCACGCGCTCGTACATCGTGGAGCTGCTCGACGCCGGCATTCCGGAGCGGATCGAGGTCAACGGCGAGGCGCTGCCTTACAGCGCCTCGCCCGCGCCGCGAACGTGGTTGTTCGACACCTCGTCGCTCAGCATCCGCGTCGACCTCGGCACCGTGCAGCTCGACACGGCGCACGACGTGGTCGCGCGTTTCGCACCGGAGCACGCGCTGCCGAAGGGGCTGCTGCACCGTATGCGCCGCGCGGAGTTCGCCGTGCGTTACCTCAAGCAGGTGTGGGGCGACATCTCCGCCTTGCCGGAGGACGTGAACCTTGCCGGGCAGGCCGACCGCGTGCTCGCCTATGCGGTGGAACACGGCGGCGACGACGGGCGTGCGCAGCGTTTCACCGAGGCGGTGCAGGCGTTCGAATCGCGCTTCGCGGGCCTGGCTGCGAGCGTGGCCGCCACGCCGATCGACGACGCGTTCAAGCGCACGTTCGCCGACCTCGTGGGTCGTTGAGCGTTGCGCCGCGCACTGGCCGCCCTGCTGCTGGGCCTCGCGGCTTGCACGGGGCACGCGCAGGCCGTGCGCGTCGGCTCCAAGGCGGACAACGAGGGCGCGCTGCTCGGGCAGATCGTGGTGCAGGTGTTGCGCCACCAGGGCATCGACGTGGTCGATCGCACCCAGTTGGGGCCGACCTCGATCGTGCGGCGTGCGCTCGTCAACGGCGACCTCGACGTGTATCCGGAATACACCGGCAACGCCGCGTTCTTCTTTCATAGGGAGGGCGATCCCGCGTTCCGGGACGCCGCGCGGGCCTACGCCAGTGCCGCGGCTCTCGACCTGGCGGCGCACCGGTTGGTCTGGCTTTCGCCCGCACCCGCCGACAACCACTGGGCCATCGGCGTGCGCGGCGACGTCGCCCGCGCGGCGGGGCTGCGCACGCTCGACGACTTTGCCCGGTGGGTGCGCGCTGGCGCCACGGTGAAGCTCGCCGGGTCGGCCGAGTTCGTCGAAAGCGATGCCGCGTTGCCGGCGTTTCAGCGGGCATATGGCTTCACCCTCCGCGGCGACCAATTGCTCGTGCTGGCCGGCGGCGATACGTCGGCGACGATCAAGGCCGCCGCCGAAGGCATCTCCGGTGTCAACGCCAGCATGGTCTACTCCACCGATGGCGCGATCGCGGTGACGGGACTGGCGGTACTTGACGATCCCAGGCACATCGAGATGGTGTACCAGCCCGC
Source organism: Luteibacter sahnii (assembly GCF_034063545.1). Lineage (NCBI taxonomy): Bacteria > Pseudomonadati > Pseudomonadota > Gammaproteobacteria > Lysobacterales > Rhodanobacteraceae > Luteibacter > Luteibacter sahnii. The sequence goes on along the minus strand of NZ_JAQLOK010000002.1, from coordinate 843,032 downwards.
GCCCGTGGTGCGCGACGCGGTGCTTCGCCGGTATCCCGCGATGCGTCCCGCGCTGGAGGCCGCCTTCCGCCCGCTCACCCTGCAACGGCTGCGTGCGCTCAACGCGCGCACGCAGATCGACGGCGAGGATGCCTCGTCCGTGGCTTCGGCGTACCTGCGCGAACAACGGCTGGTGCCGTGAGCCGGGCCCCCCTGCTGCCCGTGCTGGTGCTTTGCGCGATCGGCGCCATCGCCGCCGCGACCTTGCCGTTCGCGCATGTCGCACCGAACCGGCTGCTCAGCGGTATCGCGCAACGGCCGCATCCCTGGCTTTTCGCCGCGTTATGGGGCGCCCTTGCGGTAACGGCGTGGCCGCGCGCGCCTCGCGGGCTGGCGATCGGGTGCGTGGCCCTCGTCATCGTGGCACTGCCGTGGTGCCTCGCGCACGAGGCGACGACCTGGCTGGCCGGCGCACGGGCGACCACCCGGGTGCAGGCCGGTGCGGGCTTCTGGACGATGTGGCTGGCCGCCGGGCTGTTGCTGCTCGACCGGCTGCGCGAGGTGGGAAGGGGATGGCAGGTCGTCGTCTGGGTGGCGGTGACGGGCGCCGTGGTGGGCTACGCCGTCGCGGGCGGTTTCGACGGCATCGCCGTGGTGCGCGAATTCCACGCACAGCACGACGCGTTCGTCGAAGCGCTGTTCACGCACCTGCGCCTGTGTGTGCTGACGCTGTCGCTTGCCCTTCTCATCGGTGCGCCACTGGGGTTGCGCACGTGGCGGACGCGTCGCGGCGACGGCGTGCTGCTGGGCGTGCTGGCTTTTTTTCAGACCGTGCCGTCGCTGGCGTTGTTCGCCCTGCTCATCGGTCCGTTCGCATGGATCGCGACGCGTTGGCCGGTGCTGGGCGCGTGGGGTTTCGGCGGTACGGGTGCCGCGCCCGCCGTGTTTGCCCTGGTGCTGTATGCCTTGCTGCCGGTGGTCCGCTACACCATCGGCGGGCTGGAGGCCGTGCCGGCCGACGCGCGCGACGCCGCGCGGGGGTTGGGCATGAGCCGCTGGCAGGTGCTCGTGCGCGTACAGCTGCCGCTGGGCTGGCCCGTGCTGCTGGCGGGTCTGCGCATCGTTGCCGTGCAGACCATCGGGCTGGCGGCCGTCGCAGCGTTGATCGGTGCGGGCGGCCTGGGCCGTTTCGTGTTCCTCGGCATCGGGCAGGGCGCGACCGACATGGTGTTGCTGGGCACGCTGGCGATCATCGGCCTGGCGTTGCTCGTGGATCTCCTGTTCCAGGGGGTGTTGGCATTGACGGAGCGTCGCGCATGATCGTGTTCGAACACATCCGCAAGGAATTTGGCGGGCGTACCGTCATCGATGACGTGTCCCTGCGCGTGGAAGAGGGCGAGTTCTTCGTGCTGGTCGGACCGTCCGGGTCGGGCAAGTCGACGTTGCTGCGCATGGTCAATCGGCTGGTGACGCCGGATGGCGGAACCGTGCGCGTGGACGGTACGGATATCGCCACGCTTTCGGTCGAGCCGTTACGCCGCGGCATCGGCTACGCGATCCAGTCCGTGGGGTTGTTTCCTCACCGCACGGTGGGGGACAACATCGCCACCGTGCCGCGCCTGCTGGGCTGGACGAAGGCCGCTATCGACGAGCGCGTGGAGGCGCTGCTGGGGCTGCTTCATCTGGACGAGCCGGGGATGGCGTCGCGGTATCCACGCACGTTGTCGGGCGGCCAGCAGCAGCGCGTGGGCGTGGCGCGTGCGCTCGCCGCGCGGCCGCGCATCGTGCTGATGGACGAACCCTTCGGTGCGCTCGATCCGCTCACGCGGGAGTCCCTGCAGGTGAGCCTGAAGGCGATCCAGCGCGAGACGAAGACGACGATTCTCTTCGTGACGCACGACATGGACGAGGCCTTCGGGCTCGGCGACCGCGTCGGCCTGATGCTCGGCGGACGGCTGGTGCAGACCGGCACGCCGACGGAGTTGATTCGCGCGCCGGTCGACGACGTGGTGCGGGAATTCGTCGGCGGCGCGCGGGCGCGTCTGCGTGAACTGGCGTTGCACCCTGTGGCGGAGCGCGTTCGTCCGGGCGATACCTGCGACGGCGAGCCGGTCGATGCCGCGGCAAGCCTGCAGGATGCGCTCGGGGCGATGCTCAGCCAGGGGCGCGATCGTTTGCCGGTGATGCGCGATGGGCGTCGCGTCGGCACGATCGCGTTGTCGGACATGGTGGAGCGGGCCCCGTGAGAGCGCTGCTGCCGGCGGCCACGCTTGTTCTGCTGCTGCTCGGCTTGCCGCATGCGGCACCGTGGTTCCACGCGGGCTGGCCGTCGCTGTCGCATCCGTTGTACGTGCGCACCTCGTTCGTCGCGCTGACGGTGTCGCACCTGCTGCTTGTGGTGTCGGCGACCGCGTTGGCGACGGCCGTCGGTTTGGCACTGGGGATTCTCGCGACGCGTCCGGCGGGGCGCTCGCTGCTGCCGACGGTGCGCGCGGTGGCGGTCGTGGGGCAGACGTTTCCGCCGGTCGCGGTGCTGGCGATCGCGGTCCCGCTCCTGGGCTTCGGCGCGGCACCGACGTTCGTGGCCTTGGTGTTGTACGGCGTGTTGCCGGTGCTCGGGCAAACGGTGGCCGGCCTGGATGCGGTACCCGCCGCCGCGCTGCACGCGGCCGACGGGATGGGCTACGGCCGCTGGCGGCGGCTGATCGATGTCGAGCTTCCGCTGGCTGCCGGGCCGATCATGGCGGGCATCCGCCTGTCGGCGATCGTCAGCGTGGGCACCGCGACCATCGGCTCGGCCGTGGGCGCGACGACGCTAGGCTCGCCGATCGTCGAAGGCCTGGTCGGCAACAACACGGCGTACGTGGTCCAGGGCGCCCTGCTCGTGGGGGCGCTGGCGTTGACGGTGGATGGACTGCTGGCGATGGCGGCGCGTGGGGCGGGGCGGTAAGGATCGGGTCACCTCACCCCCGTCGTCCCGGCGCAGGCCGGGACCCACGGCGATGCCGTCGGTGGTCGCGAGAGCGCTGCATCGGAAGGGTGCTCGCGATAACCGACCACCGGGGCCGTGGGCACCGGCCTGCGCCGGTGCGACGTGCGATTACCAGATCCGGACGCGCTGTTTCGGGTCCAGGTAGAGCGTCTGCCCGGGCTGAGCCTTGAACGCGTCGTACCAGGGGTCGAGGTTACGCACGGTTTGCGCGCGGAACGCACCCGGTGCGTGGCCATCGCCGATCACCTGCTGCCGTAGCGCCGCGTCGCGCGTCTTTTCGCGCCAGCTCTGCGCGAAGGCGAGGAAGAAACGCTGGTCGCCGCTGAGGCCGTCGATGACTGGCGCCGGTTTGCCGCCGAGACTCTCCTTGTAAGCCGCGTAGGCGATGGTCAGGCCCGACAGGTCGGCGATGTTCTCGCCCAGCGTCTGCTGGCCGTTGATGTGCAGGCCGGGGAGCGGCTCGTACTGGTTGAACTGCTGGACGAGGCGTTGGCCCGCCTCTTTGAAGTGCTTTTGATCGGCCTGCGTCCACCAGTTGGCCAGGCGCCCCTGGGCGTCGAACTCGGCGCCGGTGTTGTCGAAGCTGTGGCTGATCTCGTGGCCGATCACGGCGCCGATGGAGCCGTAGTTGGAGGCGGCGTCCGCCTTCGGATCGAAGAACGGCGCTTCCAGGATGGCGGCGGGGAAGTTCAGCGCGTTCTGCAATGGCAGGTTCACCGCGTTGACCGTCTGTGGCGTCATCCACCACTCGTCGCGGTCGACCGGCTTGCCCAGCTTCGCGACCTGATGCCGATATTCGGCAAGTTCGGCGCGGTAGTGGTTGCCGAAGGCGTCGTCGGGGCGGACCTCCAGCCCCTTGTAGTCGCGCCAGGTGTCGGGGTAACCGACGCCCACCTTGATCGTGGCGATCTTGGCCTTGGCTTTCTGGCGGGTGGCGGGCGACATCCATTCCAGCGTGTCCACGCGCTCGTCGAAGGCCTTCAGGATGTTCTTCACCATGGCCTGCACTTCCGCCCGCGATGAGGCCGGGAAGTATTTCTTCACGTAGATCTGGCCCACCGCGTCGCCCAGGTCGGCGTTGGTCAGGCCCAGGGCGCGTTTCCAGCGGTCCCGCTGCTTCGGGGTGCCCGTGAGCGCCTTGCCGTGGAAGTCGAACGAGAGCTGGTCGAAGGCCTTGGGCAGCACGAACGCGCTTTCGTCCAGGGCGTGGAAGCGCAGCCAGGCCTTCCAGGTGTCCAGCGGCTCGCTTGCCACGAGGGCGGAGAACCGGGTCACCGTCGCGGGCTGCCAGACCATGAAGGTGGGCTGGTCGTCCAGGCCGGCGGCCTTGAAGTAGGCGTTCCAGTCGATGCCCGGCGCCTTGCTGGCGAACGCGGTGCGCGGCCAGGGGTTGTTGGCCTTGTGGATGTCCTCGCTCTCCACGATGGAAAGCTGCGCCTGGGCCAGCTTGGTCTCCAGCGCGAGGATGGCTTTGGCCTTGGCGGCGGCATCCGGCGTGCCGGCCTTTTCGAGCAGGGCCTGCACGTAGGTGGCGTACTGCGTGCGCGCCGCCACCATGTCCTTGTCGTTGTTCAGGTAGTAGTCGCGGTTGGGCATGCCCAGGCCGCCCTGCAACAGGTAGGGGTAGTTCTTCGACGGATCTTCCAGCCCCTGGGCCACGAACAGGCCCAGCAGGTGGCCGGTGTCCAGGCGGGTGGCGTTGATCGGGTCGACATCGGCACGCAGCTGCGCGCCCAGCGCGGTGGACAGCGCCTGGCGGTCGGCGATCGCGTCGATGGCCTTCAGCTGGGGTGCGATCGGGGCCAATCCTGCCTTTTCGATGCCCGCCTCGTCCATGAAGGCCTGGTAGTAATCGGCGATGAGGCGCTCCTGGGTACCGGGCGCGGCGTGGGCGGCGACGGCCGCCTTCACCAGCTCGGCGTTGCGGCGCTCGGCCTTTTCGAACACTTCGAGGAAAACGCCCGTGCTGGCGCGGTCCGCCGGGATCTGCGCGGTCTTTTCCCAGGCGCCGTTCGCGTAGCCGTTGAAGTCGTCGCCGGGCTTCACCGAGTGATCGATGCCCTTCAGATCGACACCGACGGGCGCGCCGGCGGCCAGGGTCAGGGAGGAAGCCAGCGAGCAGGCGATGGCCGAGGCGAGCAGCCGGTGGAGGGTGACCATGGAGACGGATTCCTTGACGAGGACGTGGGCGCCAACGATAGCCCCAGCCCATCCCCCTTTGTCCATGACCGATGGACTAGCCACCGTCTCGTCCGGCGCTTGGCGGGCGGTGTGCCCTAATGAGGGTCCGGCCCCGCAATGGGGCTGGCCAGAGCGGGCCGCGGGATGCCCCGGTCCGCCCGGACCCTCCCAACGCAGATCTTCAGGAGATCGCTTCTATGAACGCACGTTTCGAACTGACCGGCCCCCAGACCGACATCGCCAGCTACCCGCGCTGGACCCAGGACATGGTGGCCGACTGCGCCGACGCCCGGCAGGCCATCGTGAGCCACGCGATGTGGTCGGCCATGTGCGCGGCCACGCTGGACGCCGAGACCACCCGGCATTTCATGGTGGGCGTGTGGCCGGTGATCGAGCGTTTTCCCGGCTACATGTCGCACAGCCTGCTGAAAACCCGTTACGGCCGCAGCCCGGGCGACGACCTCGCCCGCCGCTGGCTGGTGCGCAACATCCGGGTGGAGCAGAATCACGCGGAGTACTGGCTCAACTGGGCCGAGAGCGCCGGGGTGTCGCGCGAGGAGGTGCTAGGCGGTGAGCCGCCCAAGGGCTCCCAGGCCCTGGCCGCCTGGTGCGAGGACGTGACCCGCAACGATTCGCTGGCCGCCGGGATCGCCGCCACCAACTATGCCGTGGAGGGCGCCACCGGAGACTGGTCGCAGATCGTGTACGACAGCCAGACCTACGCCGAAAGTCTGCCGATTACCGGCCGCAAAGCCGGACTGCGGTGGCTTCAGCTTCACGCGGCCTATGACGATACTCATCCTTGGGAGGCCCTGGAGATCGTTTGCACCCTGCTGGGCGGCAATCCTCCGGTGGACCAGGTGGAGCACATCCGGGAGTGCGTTCGCCGTAGTTACGTCAGCATGAGCATCACGCTGGACCGCTGCATGGACGGGCTGGCCTCGGTTCGCCGTTTGAGCGACCAGGCCGCCTGAGCCGGGACGGAAGACCACGTGGCGCATCACCATCAGGCAACCACTCACCGGGCTATCCATGCGATCCGCTGAAACCAGCCAATCCGTGCCCCTCGCAAGGCGACTGATGCCGCTGGCCTACGCGCTGGTGGCCGTGGTGGGACTGGTGCTGGCCCTTACCTGGGGTGCGCTGCAGATCCAGGTCACTCTCGCCGGTTTCCTCAACGGCGAGAGTCTGTGGTCGAAGGCCCAGAAGCAGGCGGTGATCGACCTGGACACCTACGCCTCGCATGGCCGGCCGGACGACCTCGCGTCGTTCCGGCGCAACTACGCCGTGGTGATGGCCGACCGGGAGGCTCGCGACGCGATCGCCAGCGGGCGCTTCTCCCATGCGGCGGTGGAAGACGCCTTCGCGCGGGGCGGCGTCATCCCGGAAGCCATCCCGGGCATGGTCTTCATCTTCGAATACTTCGACGGCATGCCCTTCGTGCGCGAAGCGGTGACCGAATGGCGTTCGGTGGACGGCAGCATCGCCGAGCTCAGGCAGATCGCCGACCGGCTTGAAGGCACCTACGCCCGTGACACCCCGTCACGCGAGCAGGTCGACGCGGAGCGTGCGCGCATCGGCGCGCTCAACGCCTATATCGAGCCGCGCGCGAAGGCGTTCTCGCTCTACATCGCCAATGGCGCGTCCTGGCTGGGCCGGGTGCTTTTCGTGATGGTGCTGGGCGTGGCCGCGCTCGCCTCGCTGCTCTGGCTGCGCATGGCCACGCGCATCCTCGCCGGCATCCGCGGCACGGAAGAACGCTACCGGCTGCTGTTCGACAGCGCGGCCGACGCGATCTTCATGGTCGACAACGCCTCCGGTCGCATCCTCGACGCCAACCGGCGAGCCGCGACATGGATCGGCTGTTCGCGGCACGAACTGGCCGGCATCCAGCTGTCCAGCCTGTTCGCGGAAGGCTCGGCCCATACCGGCGTAGGCACGCTGCGCGGTGCCGACGGGTCGCTGCGCCCGGTGGAAACCCAGAGCAGCCTCGTCGCCTGGGGATCGCGCCAGGTCTCGCAGGCCATCGTGCGCGACATTTCCGACCGCGTGGTGATGGAGCGCGAGCGCAAGATCGCGGCCGAGGCCCTCGCCAGCATCGCCGAGGGCGTCATCATCGCCGACGCCGATCGCCGCGTGACCACCACGAACGATGCCCACGCCAAGCTCACCGGCATCGCGCCGCACGAGTTGCGCCGTACGCGCCTGGACGCCACCCGCACGCTGCCCGACGGGCGCCCGCTGCCGGCATCGCTGTGGGAAGCCGTGGCGGCGGGCAACAACTGGCAGGGTGAAGTGGAAAGCCGCCGCGCCGACGGCACGACCTATCCGGAGCTGATGAGCATCAGCGCCATCCGCGACGCCGACGGACGGCCGCAACATTACGTGGCCGTGGTCACCGACATCACCGCGCGCAAGGCCGACCGCCAGCGCCTGCAGCACCTGGCCACGCACGACCCGCTGACGGGCCTGGCCACGCGTGCCGAATTCGAGCGGCTCTGCGCCGAAGCGATCACCCGCGCGGCACACACCCGCGGTGCCGCGGCCGTGCTGTTCGTCGACCTCGACGCGTTCAAGGTCATCAACGACAGCTACAGCCACGCCATCGGCGACGCGTTGCTCATCCGCGTGGCCGAGCGCATTCGTGCCCAGTTGTCGCCCAACGACGTCGCCGGCCGCATCGGTGGCGACGAATTCACGGTGCTGCTCGGCGAACTGCGTTCCCGCGAGGAGGCGCTGTTGGTGGCCGAGGCCCTGCTCGCCGCGCTGGCGCGGCCGTTCTCCCTGGACGACTACGAACTCTACGTGAGCGCGAGCATCGGCATCGCCGGCTACCCGCTGGACGGCAACGACCCCGTCACGCTGATCGCGAACGCCGACGCGGCCATGTACGTGGCCAAGACCGAAGAGCGCAACGCGCTGCGCTTTTATACGCCCAAGATGCACGCGGACGCGCGGCGTCGGCTCAAGCTCGCTTCCGAACTGCGCCAGGCGCTCACGCGCAACGAGTTCCAGCTGCTTTACCAGCCCAGCGTCGAGATGCGCACGGGGCGCATCGTGGCGGTAGAGGCACTGGTCCGCTGGCGCCACCCCGAGCGCGGCAGCGTGCCGCCGGACGAATTCATCCCCATCGCCGAGAGCCTCGGCCTGATCCGCCAGATCGACCAATGGGTCATGGAAACCGCCTGCGCCCAGATGGTGCTGTGGGATCAGATGCGCCTGCCGCCGCTACGCATGGCGGTGAACGTCTCGGCGGGCACGTTCGCCCATCCGGATTTCCTCCCTGGCATCAGCCAGGCCCTCGTGCAGGCCGGCGTGCCCGCGAACCGGCTGCTGGTGGAACTGACCGAGAGCGCGATCCTGCGCCTGGGCGAGGACACCGAGCGGGCGATGCAGTCCTTGCACAAGCTCGGCGTCGGCGTGGCGATCGACGACTTCGGCACCGGTTATTCATCACTGGCCTACCTGAAGCTTCCCGCGGTGGCTTACCTGAAAATCGACCGCTCGTTCATCGCCGGCCTGCCGTCCAACGGCAACGACGTGGCGATCACCGAAGCGATGCTGGCGATCGCCCGCAGCCTCGAACTGCACACCATCGCCGAAGGCATCGAGACCGAGGCGCAGCACGAGTTCCTGTTGCGCGCGGGGTGCCAGGAGGCGCAGGGGTATCTTTATTCCCGGCCGCTGCCGCCGGACGAGATCGAGCGTTTGCTCGCGCCCCGCGCGTCGCAGTCGGGCAAGCGCCTGTCGCTCGTGCCACCGCGACGGGCCTAGTGGACGCCGCCGCCCGACCCCCTATGATGTCCATCGCTTTTCGACGAAGGACTTCCTGCCTGTGGCTTCCCGTGATCCCCTCGTTTTTCTTTTCGACGTCGACAACACGCTGATCGACAACGACCGGTTCAGCGCCGACCTGGCGGAGCGACTCGAACGTGATTTCGGGGTGGAGGGGCGCGAACGCTACCAGGCGATCGACCGGCAAACCCGCGACGTGGTGGGCTACGCCGATTACCTGGGCGTGCTGCAACGCATGCGCGGCAAGGACAGCGACCGTCGGTTCATGGCGATGTCGTTCTTCCTGCTCGACTATCCGTTCGATGAGCGTCGTTTCCCGGGCGTGCCGGAAACCATCGCGCACCTGCGCGCGCTCGGCCGACCCGTGATCATGTCCGACGGCGACACCGTGTTCCAGCCGCGCAAGATCCGCCGCGCCGGATTGTGGGACCTGTTCGACGGCGAGGTGCTGATCTACGTGCACAAGGAAGACATGCTCGACGATATGCAGGCGCATTACCCCGCCGACCATTACGTGATGGTGGACGACAAGCCGCGCATCCTCGTGGCGATGAAACAGCGGTTGGGCGAGCGGGTGACGACGGTGTTCGTGCGCCAGGGCCACTACGCCGAACGCGCGGACGACGTCTTCGGCGACACGCCGCCGGACATCACCGTGAACGCCGTGGCCGAGCTGGCGACGATGCGGCGCGAGGCGTTCGTCTCCGGCCGTTGATCGGGTCGTACCGTCGTATGCCTACCGGTGGATGCCGGCCGGCTCGGCGGTTCATGGCTCGAACGCTCCCCGGATCCACTCGACCCGCTCGCCTTCGAACGCCATCACGTCGAACCGGCACGGCCGCCGCGCGTCGTGCGGCCGTGCGGATAGCCAGATGTGCGCCGCGCTCACGATCCGTCGCCGCTTGGCGGCCGTGATCGACGCCGCCGCACCGCCGAATGCCGCGCTGTGTCGGTAGCGCACCTCCACGAAGACCACGGTGTCGCCTTCGCGCATCACCAGGTCGATCTCGCCGTGGCGGCAGAGGAAGTTGCCGTGGACGAAGCGCAGCCCACGGACTTCCAGAAACGAACGCGCCGCGCCCTCGAAGCGATCTCCGGTGGCGCGGCGCGCGGTGGTGTGGCGGGGATTTTTCAACGCGGACTCCATGCCGCGCCGGGGTGGGGGAGGGATCAGGCCCCGCCGTTCTCGACGTTGGGGGCCGTGGCCGGCGCTTCGAGCTCGAGGCTACCCGCCACCGGGTGCGCGACGCCGTCGGTGAAACGCGCCCAGATGAGTACGCGACGCACCCGGCCGAACTCGTCGGCCACGAGCTGACCGGTGGCACCGGGCAGGTAGCTGCCCGGATGGCCGCGCATCCAATCGATGTAGGGCACCAGGCCCCAGGCGTCCATGCCGAACGCGAACAGTCGCGCGGCGACGCCCTTGGTCGCCGGGAACGCGGCGCCCAGGTCGGCGCGGCGGGCCAGGCCCGGCTGCGCGTCGAACAGCCACGGGGCATCGCAGAACTCCACGCCTTCGAGGTCGCGGTCGGCGGCGGGATCGTCGGTGCCCGCGTAGACATGCGAGGTCGCGAACACCGGCAGCGTGTTCTTCGCCAGGCGCAACTGCGGCAGCAGCAGGCGGGCCTGCTGCGGCTTCATGCTGATGAACACGCCGGCGTCGGTCTGGTCGTCGGGCGCATCGCCGACGTTGATGCCGGAGAGCTGCGACGCGAAATCGATGCTCGAGGCATCCAGCGTCACCTGACTCGACAACGTGCCCCCGCGGGCCTGCCATTCGGCCTTGAAGGCGTTGCCGGCACGGCGGGCGAAATCGTCGGTGGAGACGATGACCACGGCCTTGTGCAGGCCGCGATCGGCCATGTGGTCGGCGACCTGGGCGCCCTCGGTTTCCGGGAGCAGGCCGAACTCGTTGGCGCCGGAGGGCGGCAGGTTCTTGTTGTCGCTGGGATAATTGAGGGTGAGCATCGGGGCCGGGAGCGCACCCTTGGCGAAGATCGCCGAGACGCCCTCGCGGTTGAGCGGGCCCACCACGACATTCGCGCCGTCGGCCACGGCTTTCTCATACGCCGCCACGGCGTGCGCCGCATCGTTGCCCGAGTCGTACACCACCACCTTCGGGCGCGGCGCGTGCGTGCGCGCGGCATCGACATAATTGGTGATGAAGCCGTCGCGGATCGCGGCACCCGCGCCGGCCAGCGGACCGGTCAGCGGCAGCAGCAGCGCGACCTTGTCCGGCACTTTGTAGCCCTCACGCACGTTCTTTTCGCCGGTGACCGTGCCCACGGCCTGGTCGAGCACGGCGGGGCTGCGCGTCGCGCTGCCGAGCTGGGTCTGCGCCTCGACCACCCAGGGCCGCATCGGATCGTTGGCCGACATCGGCGCCAGGCGTTCGGCGAGCGGCTGCGCCCCCAGGCCAGTGAGCAGGGTGAGGATCTCGCGGCGATTTTCTTCGCGGTCGAGCCCGTGCAATTGGCCATCCATGTCCACGCGCGTCTGGGCCGCACTCCACGGGTCGCCGGACGCTGCCTGGGCACGGGCGCGCAATTCGGCGAGGCGCTGCGCGATCTGCGACGACACCCGGCCCGGCGGCTTGCCGGTCAGCGAGAGCGCGGTGGCCGGGTCGTTCTTCTTCAGGGCGATCTCGGCCCGCAGGGCGTCGAAGCGCAGCGCGTCCTCGCCTTCCAGCTTCGAGCGACGGATGTCGGCCACCACCGGCGCGGCGCGGTCGATGGCGCCTTCCTGTCGATAGGCTTCGGCGGCAAGCAGCCGGTAGTAGTCGCGATTGGCGTCGTCCTGGCTGGCGAGGGCGAGGTAAGCCTGCGCGGCCTGGTCGAACTGGCCCTTGGTGTAGAGCGCCTGCGCGGCCTGGGTGGCTTCGCCCGAGGGCGCCGCGCTGCGGGGCTGGCTGGTGCCGCCCGGCGTCACGCAGCCGGCGAGGCCAGCGGTCAGGAGAAGGCCAAGGGTGGTCACACGCATCGCTCGCATCGCGTTTTCCTTCGGTGGGGCGGTCGGACGCCCTCGCGGCGCCGAAACGTCCGGATCATAGCCGATCGATTCGCGAGGACGCCGTGAGCCGGTGCGGCGGCCCGGCTCAGGTACCGTAGAGGGCCTTGCGCGGCGCCCCGGTGATCGCCGCCGCCAGCTTCGCGGCTTTCGCCGGCGCAAGCTCGTCCTTGAGGATGGCGAACACGCGCCGTCCCTCGGCGAGGCGCTCGTCCTCACCGGCTGGACGGCCGGCCACCATCACCACGAACTCGCCCTTCTGCTGGTTCGGGTCGGCGCTCACCTGGCGCACCAGGTCGTCGAGCGGCGCGTCGAGCACGGTTTCGAAGAGTTTCGTCAGTTCGCGGGCCACCACCGCGGCGCGATCGGCACCGAAGATCTCGCGCATGTCCTGCAGGCACTCGACGATGCGATGCGACGACTCATAGAAGATGAGCGTGCGTGACTCGCCGGCCAGTTCGGTGAGGCGAGCGCGTCGCGCCCCGGCCTTCGCGGCGAGGAATCCCTCGAAGACGAAGCGATCGCTCGGCAGGCCCGCGACGGAAAGCGCGGCGATGACCGCGCTCGGCCCGGGTACGGGACTGACTTTGAGCCCCGCCGCGCGCGCGGCCCGCACGAGGCGGAAGCCGGGATCGCTGATGAGCGGCGTGCCCGCGTCCGACACCAGCGCCACGTCCGCGCCCTCGCGCATGCGTTCCACGAGCCCGTCCACGGCGGTGCGTTCGTTATGGTCGTGCAGCGCCACCAGCGGCGTATCGATGCCCAGGTGTTGCAGCAGTGGCCGGGTGTGGCGGGTGTCCTCTGCGGCGATGACCGCGACCTTGCGCAGCGTCTCGACGGCGCGCGCACCGATGTCGTCACGATGGCCGATCGGCGTGGCGACGACGTGGAGGGTGCCGGGGCGGGGAGAGGGCATGGGGTTGGGGTGTTTGGGCGGGGGGAAGGGGAGTGTAGTGGCTTGGGGTGGAGGTGGGGGTGGGGGACGGGAAGTGGGGGCGCGGGTTCGGCGGGCGGGTGAGGGGGCGGGGCGCGTCGCGCTGGCTTCGAGGCGCGCTGGGCGCTTCCGGTGCCCTCGGTCACTCGTCGTGCGCCCCCGCTTCCCATCCCCCATCCCCCGACCGGCTATACTCCCCAACGGAGTCGGCCGGACAGTCGCGTCGCGCCTCGTGCGCGTCGAGGAAAGTCCGGGCTCCACAGGGCAGGGTGCCAGGTAACGCCTGGGCAGCGTGAGCTGACGGCCAGTGCAACAGAGAGCAGACCGCCGATGGCCCCGCGAGGGGATCAGGTAAGGGTGAAAGGGTGCGGTAAGAGCGCACCGCGTGCGGGGCTAACGTCGCACGGCACGGTAAACCCCACCCGGAGCAAGACCAAATAAGGGAACCATGACGCGGCCCGCGTCGTTCCCGGGTAGGTTGCTGGAGCCTGGCGGTGACGCCAGGCCGAGAAGAATGACTGTCACGTCGCAAGACGCACAGAACCCGGCTTACAGGCCGACTCCATCTTTTCGGATCGTGACGGGGTGGCCGCGAGGTCGCCCCGTCGACGTTGGGGTACGGGGGTGCGGTCGGCCGCACGCGTAAGCGAGCGATCGGGTCGCGCCAGCCTGGCGCCAAGACCGGCGTGACGTAGCGGCCCCGTTGGCCGCTCACTGCGCGCCCCCAGTGCCCATCCGCCGGGGTCCCATTCAGGTTCACTCTCACCGTCCCGTCGCCGCGACGGCGACCTCCCGCAAAAAATCCCCGCGATTCAACCACCTTGCGTCAGTTCCTCATAAACGGCTGGAAATGATGATGAACCGCACCTTTCTCTTTGATTCACAAGAAAAAATTCCTTGACAGTCTCAGGGGGCGAGACTATCGTGGGTCCCGGTGTGAAATCGTGGGATTTAGTGGGGTAACCAGCCGAACATGTTCCAGGGCGAAACCGCCATCACGGTCGACGACAAAGGTCGTCTGACGATTCCGACCTCGTATCGGGATCTGGTGGCTAGTGCCTGCGGCAATCGTCTGGTGATCGCCTACAACCCCTTCGAGACGGGTTGCCTCTGGATTTTCCCGTATGCGGAGTGGGAGCAGGTCCGCGATCAGGTCAACGCGCTCCCCAGCGTCAAGGCCGTGCACCGCGCGCTGCAGATGAAGCTGGTCGGCGCCGCCGCCATCGTCGAGCCCGACGGTGCGGCGCGCGTGTTGCTGCCGGCGAGTCAACGCGCGGCCGCGGGTATCGAGAAAAAGGCCGTGCTTCTCGGCATGGGCAACAAGTTCGAGCTCTGGAGCGAACAGGCCCACCTCGCGAAGATCCGCCAGACGATCGGCGAGGACGAGATAAGCGACGACATGGCGGAGCTGCGGTTGTGACGACGAACTGAATTTTTCTTGGCTGGTGGACGGGAGCGGGATGTGGCGATGGCGGGGCGCGATGTGCACATCCCGGTGATGCTCGACGAAGTGGTGGAGGGCCTCGCCTTGCGCGAGAACGGGCGCTATCTGGATGGAACATTCGGCCGTGGCGGTCACGCCCGGGCCATCCTTTCGCGTCTCTCGGCCGACGGTCACCTTTTCCTCATGGACCGCGACCCCACCGCCATCGCCGTGGCCGAAGCCGGCCTCGCCACCGATCCGCGGGTGAGCCTGCGCCACGACAACTTCGCGACGATGGGTGACTGGTCCGCGCTCGACGGTGGCCTGGACGGCATCCTGCTCGACCTCGGCGTGTCCTCGCCCCAGCTCGACGACGCCAGTCGCGGTTTCAGCTTCATGGCCGATGCGCCGCTGGACATGCGCATGGACCCCACGCGCGGCATCAGCGCCGCCGACTTTCTCGCCCAGGCCGATGAGGCCGACATCGCCGACGTGCTGTGGACCTTCGGCGAAGAGCGCTTCAGCCGACGCATCGCCCGCGCCATCGTCGAGCGTCGCGCCACCGCGCCGATCGCCCGCACGGGTGAACTCGCTGAACTCGTCGCACGCTGCGTCGGTCGCCGGGAGCCGGGAAAGAACCCCGCCACACGCACGTTCCAGGCGTTGCGCATCCGCGTCAACGCGGAGCTGGAGTCGGTCGAGCGCGGGCTCGATGCCGCCCTCGAGCGCCTCAACGTCGGTGGTCGTCTCGCCGTGATCAGCTTCCACTCGCTGGAAGACCGCACGGTGAAGCAGTTCATCCGCTCCCACGAGGGGCGCGTGCAGGGCAATCGGCGCGCGCCGCCCGCCGAGGCGAAACCGGCGCGCCTGAAACCCGTGGGCAAGGCCATCTTTCCCTCCGCCGCCGAGATCGAGGCCAATCCGCGCTCGCGTTCGGCGGTGCTTCGCGTGGCGGAGAAGCTCGCATGAAGGCGGTCGGCGGCTTCTTCCTCACCCTGCTGCTGGTCGCCGTCATCGCCAGCGCGATCGGCGTGGTGTGGACGCGTCACGAAAGCCGGGTGTTGTTCGTGGAGCTCTCGCGCCTGCAGGGCCAGAAAGACGACCTCGGCGTCGAATACGGCCGCCTCGAGCTGGAGCAGGCCACGTACGCCGAACCCAGCCGCATCGACGCGGAAGCCCGCGCCCGCCTCGGCATGTTCACGCCGAAGCAGCAGGACATCCAGCTGGTGCGTCGATGAGGGCGCGCTACGGCAAAGCCATCGTCCCGAGCCGCCGCCGCGGCCAGGGCCCGAGCCCGCGCGGCCGCGTGACCGTGCTCGCGGTGATGCTCGTGCTGATCGCCACGGGCCTGGTGGTGCGCGCGTTCTACCTGCAGGTAGTGGGCAAGGCGTTCTACCAGGAGCAGGGCGATGCCCGCTTCCTGCGTGAAATGCCGATCGCCGTGTCACGCGGCACCATCTTCGACCGCAACGGCGAGCCGCTCGCGGTGTCCACCCCGGTCGCCTCGATCTGGGCCAACCCGCCCGAGGTGCTGGAAAACGCCGATCGCATTCCCGAGCTGGCGCATGCGCTGCACGTGGACGCCGACGATCTCAAGCAGAAGATCGAGGCGCGCGCCGACAAGGAATTCATGTATATCGCCCGGCAGATGCGCCCGGAAGACGCGCAGGCGGTGGTCGACCTCAAGATCCCCGGCATCGCCTCCCAGCGCGAATATCGCCGCTATTACCCATCGGGCGCGGTGAACAGCCACATCCTCGGCTTCACCAACATCGACGACCACGGCCAGGAAGGCCTCGAACTGGCGTTCGACGAATGGCTTGCCGGCAAGCCCGGGGCCAAGCGCGTGATCCGCGACCGCAAGGGCCACGTGGTGGAAGACGTCGAGCTGGTGCGCGAACCGCAGCCGGGTCGCGACCTCACGCTGTCGATCGACCGTCGCATCCAGTACCTCGCCTACAGCGCGCTGAAAGACGCCCTCGACAAGAACAAGGCCGACTCCGGCTCCATCGTGGTGATGGACGTCCACACCGGCGAAGTACTCGGCATGGCCAACCTGCCGTCGTTCAACCCGAACGCCGTGCGCGGCAGCACGCCGCAGGAGCGCCGCAACCGCGCCGTCACCGACGTGGTGGAGCCGGGTTCGACGATGAAGGCCTTCACCATGGCCGCCGCGCTCACCAGCGGCAAATACACCCCGACCTCGCCGTTGATCGAAACCTCGCCGGGAAGCTGGATGATCGGTGGCCATCCGGTGCGCGACACGCACAACTGGGGCACGCTGACGCCTACCGGCGTCATCACCAAGTCGTCCAACGTCGGCGCGGCCAAGATCGCGATGACGCTGGATACCGACTTCCTCTACACCATGTACAAGTCGTTCGGCCTGGGCAACAGCACCGGCAGCGGCTTTCCCGGCGAAGCCTCCGGCTACCTGCCGGTCGGTCGCACGTGGAAGCCGATCGAGAAGTCGCGCCTGGCCTACGGCTACAACCTCAACGTCACGCCGATGCAGCTTGCCGCCGGTTACGCGGCCATCGGCAATGGCGGGGCGTATCGTGCGCCGAGCTTCATCAAAGGCGCGGACAACCCGCCCAACCAGATCATCACCCCGGACGTGGCGCACGAACTGGTGCGCATGCTCGAGACGGTGCTCGCCCCGGGCGGCACGGGCTATGGCTTCGCTTCCGTCGCCAACTACAGCGTGGCGGGCAAGACGGGCACCTCCCACAAGAACTCCGCGGGCGGCTACTTCGCCAACAACTACATCTCGCTGTTCGTCGGCATGATCCCGGCCAGTGCGCCGCGCATCGTCACCGTGGTGGTCATCAACGATCCCAAGGGCGGACGCTACTACGGCGGCTCCGTCGCCGGCCCGGCGTTCGCCCAGGTGATGCAGGGCGCCGTGCGCCTGCTCGACATCCCGCCGGACAACGTCGGCCGCTGGTATGCCGGCGGCCCGAGTCAGGGCGGCATGATCAGCACCGGCAACGCGCCGCCGCAGGCGGACGACAGCGCGGCGGAAGAGGTGGTGCCATGACCCTGCGCCTGGCCGAACTGCTCGATGGATTCGCCGACGCCCAGGGTGCCGGCGATCTCGTCGTTTCCGGCCTCGCGATCGATTCGCGCGAGATCGAACCCGGGCAGGTATTCGTCGCGATGCGTGGCCTGAAGGGCCATGGCTTCGACTTCGCCGGTACGGCGGTCGAACGCGGTGCCGTGGCGATTCTCGCCGAGCCCCCCGTCGACGCGACCGACGTCGGGGTGCCGGTCGTCCGGGTGGACGGCCTGCGCGAACACGCCGGCGCCATCGCGGCGCGCCTGCACGGCGAGCCGTCGAAGGCGCTCGATCTCATCGGCGTCACCGGTACCAACGGCAAGACCTCCACGGTGCAATTGATCGCGCAGGCGCTGGCCTTCCTCGGGCGCAAGCCGGCCACGATCGGGACGCTGGGCGCGGGGTTGCATGGCGAACTCGTCGAAGGCGAACGAACCACGCCCGACGCCCTCAGCATGCAGGGCCTGCTCGCCGGTTTCCGCGACGCCGGCGCCACCCATGTGGCGATGGAAGTGTCCTCGCACGCGCTCGAACAGGGCCGGGTCAACGCGATCGCCTTCGACGTCGCCGTGTTCACCAACCTGACCCGCGACCACCTCGATTACCACGGCACCATGGAAGCCTACGGTGCGGCCAAGGCGAAGCTGTTCGCCTTTCCCGGCCTGCGCGCGGCAGTGATCAATGTCGATGACGCGTTCGGCGTGAAGCTCGCCAAGGGCCTGCCCGACGGGGTAACGAAGCTGCGCACGTCGATGGCCCACGATGCCACCGAAAAAGACGCCGAGATTCGCGCCGATATCGTGGTGACGTCCGCTCGCGGCCTGTCGTTCAACCTCACGACGCCCTGGGGCATGCGCACCGTGCGCAGCGCGCTGCTGGGCCGGTTCAACGTCGCCAACCTGCTGGCCGTCGCCGCCGTTCTCGGTGCGCTGGGCGAGCCGTTCGACCGCATCCATGCCGCCCTGGAATCGTTGCAGCCGGTGAACGGCCGCATGAGCCGGCTTGGCGGCGACGGCAAGAAGCCGCTGGTGGTGGTCGACTACTCGCACACGCCCGACGCGTTGAAGCAGGCGTTGCTGGCGCTCCGCTCGCACGCCAAGGGCCGCCTGGTCTGCGTGTTCGGTGCCGGTGGCGACCGCGACCAGGGCAAGCGTCCGATCATGGCGGGTATCGCCGAGCGCCTGGCCGACGCCGTTATCGTTACCGACGACAACCCGCGCAGCGAAGACGGCGACGCCATCGTCGCGCAGATCGTCGCGGGGTTTGCCCAGCCGCAGGACGTCACGATCGAACGCGACCGCGCACGTGCCATCGCCCTGGCCCTCGCCGACGCGAAAGCCGACGACGTCGTGCTCATCGCCGGCAAGGGCCACGAAACCTATCAGGAAGGTCCGCAGGGCAAGCAGCCCTTCGACGATCTGGTCGTCGCCAGTGAGGCGATGGCCACCCGCACCAAAGGAGTTCGCGCATGATGCGCCTTTCCGCCGTCGCCCTCTGGACACGCGGCCGCCTGCAAGGCGCCGATGCCGAGGTCACCGGCTTTTCCATCGATACCCGTTCGCTGAAGCCGGGTGAACTGTTCGTCGCCCTCCCGGGCGAGCGCGTCGACGGTCACGACTACGTGGCGCTGGCGACGCACAAAGGCGCCGCGGGCGCACTGGTCACCCGTCCCGTCGACGCGCCGATCGCCCAGGTAGTGGTCGACGACACGCAGCTCGCCCTCGGCGACCTCGCCAGCGCGGTCCGCGCGCAGCGGCCCGTGCGCGTCATCGGCATCACCGGCTCCAACGGCAAGACCACGGTGAAGACGCTCACCGCGTCGATCCTGTCGCGCCACGGCCGCACGCATGTCAACGCCGGCAACTTCAACAACGAGCTCGGCATGCCGCTGACGTTGCTGGCGATGCCCGCCGACACCCAATATGCGGTGCTGGAAATGGGCGCGGGAAAGCCCGGCGACATCGACTACCTCGCCGCCATCGCGCGGCCCGACATCGGCCTCATCACGTCCATCGCGCCCGCGCATCTTGAGCGCATGGGCAGCATCGAAGGCGTCGCTGAAACCAAGGGTGCGCTCTACCAGGCCCTGCCGTCGGACGGCGTGGCCATCGTCAACGCCGACGAGGAGCGTTTCCTGAGCTTCTTCCTGGGCCTGGCCGGCTCCCGTCACGTGTTGCGCTACGCGCTCGACCATCGGGCCGACGTCGGCGCCGACATCGTCGACGAGCGCATCGACGGTACGCATTTCGTGCTGACGACCCCGATCGGCGACGCCGACGTGCGGCTGCCTCTCGCGGGGCGGCACAACGTCGCCAACGCGCTGGCCGCGGCGTCCGTCGCCATCGCGCTCGACGTGCCCCTGGCGACGATCGTCGACGGCCTGGAGCAGGTGCCGCGCGTCGCCGGCCGGCTCAACCTCGAGCCCATGGCTGGCGGCTGGACGCTCATCGACGACAGCTACAACGCAAACCCGGGATCGGCCGCGGCCGCGATCGACACGTTGGCGCTCGCCACGGGCGAACGCTGGCTGGTGCTGGGCGACATGGCCGAACTCGGTACCGGCGCGATCGAGCTTCACGCCGGCATCGGCGCGCTGGCACGCGCCAAAGGCATCGATCGCCTGTTCGCCGTCGGTGCGAAGAGTGCCGCGGCGGCGAAGGCGTTCGGCGAAGGCGCCCTGCATTTTCCGACGCAGGAGGCGCTGGTGGAGGCCGCCTGCGCGCAGGTCCACGCGGGTGTGACCGTCCTCGTGAAGGGGTCGCGTTCCTCCGGCATGGAGCAGGTCGCGGCGGCGATGAAGAAATACGCTGAAGGAGCATCCCATGCTGCTTGAACTGGCGGAATGGATGGCTCGGCACTTCACGTCGCTGCATCTTTTCCAGTACATCACCTTCCGCGCGATCATGGCGGCGCTCACCGCGCTGGCCGTGTCGCTGCTGCTGGGCCCGGCGCTGATCCGCAAGCTGGCGGCGCTGAAAGCCGGGCAGGTGGTTCGCAGCGACGGTCCGCAGACGCACCTTTCCAAGGCCGGCACCCCGACCATGGGCGGCCTGCTCATCCTGTTCGCCATCGGCATCTCTACCCTGTTGTGGGCCGATCTCAACAACCGCTACGTGTGGGTGGTGCTGCTGGTCACGCTGCTGTTCGGCGTCATCGGCTTCTACGACGACTACCGCAAGCTGGTGCTGAAGGACAGCCGCGGCCTCGCCAGCCGCTGGAAGTACTTCTGGCAGTCGGTGTTTGGTCTGGGGGCCGCCGTGTTCCTCTACCACACCGCCCAGCTGCCGGCGGAGACCGCGCTCTACGTGCCGCTGTTCAAGCAGGTGGCGCTGCCCCTGGGCGCCCTGTTCGTGGTGATCGGCTATTTCATCATCGTTGGCTTCTCCAACGCGGTGAACCTCACCGACGGCCTCGATGGCCTGGCGATCATGCCAAGCGTGCTGGTCTCCGGCGCGCTCGGCATCTTCGCTTACCTCGCGGGCAACAAGCTGTTCTCCGAATACCTGGGCATCCCGTCGATCCCCGGCGCGGGCGAACTGGCCGTGTTCTGCAGCGCGCTCGCCGGTGCCGGGCTCGGCTTCCTCTGGTTCAACACGTATCCCGCACAGGTGTTCATGGGTGACGTCGGCGCGCTCGCCATCGGCGCGGCGCTGGGTTGCGTCGCCCTGATCGTGCGCCAGGAAATCGTGCTGCTCGTGATGGGCGGCGTCTTCGTGATGGAAACCGCCTCGGTGATGCTGCAGGTGGGCAGCTTCAAGCTGCGCGGCAAGCGGATATTCCGCATGGCGCCGATCCATCACCACTTCGAACTGAAGGGCTGGCCCGAACCGCGGGTCATCGTTCGTTTCTGGATCATCAGCGTGGTGCTGGTGCTCATCGGTCTGGCTACGTTGAAGGTGCGTTGACCCATCATGTTTGGCTTCGGCAACAAACAGGCACAGCGCCGCCAGGGCCCGCGGGGGAGCTTCGACGTGCCCCTGCTGCTCGCCGCGCTCGCCCTGGCCGCGATGGGCGTGGTGATGGTCACCTCCAGCTCCATTGCCGTGGCCGACGGTTCGCACGTGGGCGCCTTCTACTACCTGAAGAAGCACCTCGGCTTCCTCGCCATGGGATGCCTGCTGGCGGGCATCGCGATGCGCACCGAACTGAAGTTCGTCGAGAAGCACAGCACTACGCTTTTGCTGCTGGGCATCTTCCTTTTGCTGGTGGTGTTCGTGCCGGGCTTCGGCATGCGCATCAACGGTGCCCGCCGCTGGATCAACCTGGTGGTCACCGGCTTCCAGCCGGTGGAGGCCGTGAAGCTGATCCTGGTGGCCTATCTGTCGAGCTACCTCGTGCGCCACCGTGAGGGTGTCGAATACGAACTCGTCGGCGTGCTGAAGCCGCTGGGCATCGCCGCCATGATTGCCGCGCTGCTGCTGCTCCAGCCCGACTTCGGATCGGCCATGCTGATCCTGTCGACGTCGGCCGGCATGGTCTGGCTCGCCGGTGCCCGCAAGCGTTATCTCATCGGGCTGGCCTTCGTCGCCGTGATCGTGCTGGCCTATGTGCTGCTGTCGAAGGATTACCGCGTTCGCCGCCTCACGTCCTTCCTCGATCCGTTCGCCGACCCGTACAACGACGGCTTCCAGCTCAGCCAGGCCCTGATCGCGGTCGGTCGGGGCGAGTGGACCGGCGTCGGCCTGGGTTCGAGCGTGCAGAAGCTTTTCTATCTGCCCGAAGCCCACACCGACTTCATTCTCGCCGTGCTCGCCGAGGAGCTGGGCCTGGCCGGCATCGTGGGCGTGGTGGGCTTGTATATCGTCATGGTTGGCCGCGGCCTCTACCTGGGCCTGAAGGGCGTGGAACTGGGCCAGCGTTTCTCCGGTTACGTCGCCTATGGCATCTCGCTGATGCTCGGCCTGCAGGCCACGGTGTCGATCGGCGTGAACCTCGGCGTGCTGCCGACCAAGGGCCTGACGCTGCCGTTGATCAGCTCCGGCGGTTCGTCGGTGATGATGACCTGCGCCATGGTCGGCGTGCTGTTGCGCGCCACGTTCGAGATCAACCGCGCCGAAGACGCGCGACAGTCGGCCGTGCGCCAGCCGGCCGCGGCCGTGCCGACGTCCGCGCCGATCGGGGGCATCGCATGAGCGCTCCGGTCTTGATCATGGCGGGCGGTACCGGTGGCCACATCTTCCCTGGCCTGGCCGTGGCCGACGAACTGCGCTCGCGTGGCGTGCCGGTGGCGTGGCTCGGCGCCGAGGGCGGCATGGAAACCCGCGTCGTACCGGCGCACGGACTCGACCTGCATACCGTTGCCGTGCGCGGGTTGCGCGGCAAGGGCATGCGCACCCGCCTGATGGCACCCGTGATGCTGGTGCGCGCGCTGCTCGCGTCGCTCGCCCTGCTGCGCAAGATCAAGCCGCGCTGCGTGTTGTCGATGGGAGGCTACGTGGCCGGCCCCGCCGGCATCGCCGCGAGGCTTGCCGGCATTCCGCTCGTGGTGCACGAACAGAACGCCGTCGCCGGCTTCACCAACCGCAAGCTCGCATCGTTCGCCAAGCGGGTACTCACGGGTTTTCCCCACGTGCTGCCGAACGGCGAATGGGTGGGCAACCCGGTGCGCGCGCGCATCGCCGCGCTGCCGCCCCCGGCCGAACGCCTTGCCGGTCGCGCGGGGCGGCCGCGCCTGCTCGTGCTCGGCGGCAGCCTCGGTGCGCGCACGCTCAACCATGCCGTGCCCCGCGCGCTCGCCCGCCTTCAGGCGAAGGGCGGCCTCGCACCGGACGTGGTGCACCAGACCGGCGAACGTCACCTGCAAGACACCCTTGGCGCCTACGCGTCGGCCGGTGTCGCCGCCAACATCGTCGCCTTCATCGACGACATGGCCGGCGCCTACGAATGGGCCGACCTCGTGCTCTGCCGCGCCGGTGCGCTGACCGTGGCCGAACTGTGCGCCGCCGGCCAGGACGCCGTGCTGGTGCCGTTCCCGCACGCGGTCGACGACCACCAGACCGCCAACGCCCGGGCGATGGTCGAGGCCGGTGCGGCCCGCCTCGTCAGCGACGCCGCCCTCGCCGCCCACGATTCGCCGGATCTGCTCGCTTCGCTGCTCGACGACCTCCTGGGCGACCGTGCGCGGATCCTTTCCGCCGCCAATGCGTCGCGCACGCTGGCCAAACCCGACGCCGCATCCACGATTGCCCGTCACTGCATGGAGGTTTCCGCATGACGCCCGGTCGTTTGCGTGCCCACGACGATTTCATGACCTCGTTCCGCCGCGTCCACTTCATCGGCGTCGGCGGCGTCGGCATGAGCGGCATCGCCGAGGTGCTCGCCAACCTCGGCTATGACGTGTCCGGTTCCGACCGCGCGCCCTCGCCCACGACCGAGCGTCTCGCGGGCCTCGGCGTGGACGTGCGCATCGGCCACGATGCGTCGAACATCGACGGAGCCGACGTCGTGGTGACGTCCAGCGCGATTCGCCAGGACAACCCCGAGTTGGTCGCTGCCCGTGCGCAACGCATTCCCACCGTGCCGCGCGCCGAGATGCTCGGCGAGCTGATGCGTTTCCGCCGGGGCATCGCCATCGCGGGCACGCACGGCAAGACCACCACCACCAGCCTCGTCGCCAGCGTGCTGGCCGAGGCGGACTACGACCCGACCTTCGTGATCGGTGGCCAGCTCAATGC
Organism: Luteibacter sahnii; assembly: GCF_034063545.1. Classification (NCBI taxonomy): domain Bacteria; kingdom Pseudomonadati; phylum Pseudomonadota; class Gammaproteobacteria; order Lysobacterales; family Rhodanobacteraceae; genus Luteibacter; species Luteibacter sahnii. Next base: position 818,990 of record NZ_JAQLOK010000002.1, on the reverse strand, counting down.
CGCGGGTGCCAACGCGCGCCTGGGCACGGGCCAGTACATCGTGGCCGAGGCGGACGAATCCGACGGGTCGTTCCTGATGCTGTCCCCGGTGATCGCGGTGGTGACCAACATCGACGCGGACCACCTCGAGAACTACAACAACGACTTCGCTCAGGTGAAGAAGGCGTTCCGCGACTTTCTCCATCGCCTGCCGTTCTACGGCATGGCGGTGCTGTGCATCGACGACGAGGAGACCGCCAGGCTCGCCGAAGACACCTCGCGGCGCATGGTTACCTACGGCATCGATCGCCCGGGTGCCGACGTCACCGCCTCGAACGTGCGTCAGGTCGGCTTCCAGATGCATTTCGACCTGCGCCTGCCCGGTCACGTCGGCGACCTTCCGGTGACGCTGAACCTGCCGGGCCGGCATAACGTGCAGAACGCGCTCGCCGCCGCCGCCGTCGGCTGGCAGCTCGGCGTGGAGCCGGAAGCCATCGCGCACGCGCTGGCCGGCTTCGAGGGCGTGGGTCGCCGCTTCCATCGTCGCGGCGATATCGCGCTGGACCAGGGCCACGCCTTGCTCGTCGACGACTACGGCCACCATCCGCGCGAGCTGGCCGCGGTGTTCGCGGCCGCGCGCGGCGGCTGGCCCGAACGGCGCCTGGTGGTGGCGTTCCAGCCGCATCGCTACAGCCGCACGCGCGACCTGCTCGACGACTTCGCCAACGTGCTGGCCGAGGTCGACGTGCTCGTGCTGACCGAGGTCTACCCGGCGGGCGAATCGCCGATCGCCGGTGCCGATGGCAAGGCGCTGGCCCGCGCGATCCGCGCGCGCGGCAAGACCGACCCGGTGCTGGTCGACCATCCGCGCGACCTGCGCGCGACGCTGTCCGCGCTGGCGCGCGACGGCGACCTGATCCTGCTGCTGGGCGCCGGTGACATCGGCGCCGCGGCCATCGAGCTGGCCCAGGCCGGCGACCTGAGGACCACGCACCGATGAGCACCACCCGTTTCCCCCGTCGCGTCAACGATCCCGCCGACTTCGGTCGCGTGGCCGTGGTGATGGGCGGCAGTTCCGCCGAACGCGACGTCTCGCTCAACTCGGGCCAGGGCGTACTCGCCGCGCTGCGCGCACGGGGTGTGGACGCTCACGCCATCGACGGCATCCCGGCGCTCCTCGACGCCGTCCGCGCGGGCCACTTCGCCCGGGTGTTCAACATCCTGCACGGTGCCGGCGGCGAAAACGGCGAGTTGCAGGGCGCGTTGCAGTCGCTTGGCATTCCTTACACCGGCTCGGGCGTGCTCGGCTCGGCGCTGTCGCTGGACAAGGTCCGCGCCAAGCAGGTGTGGCTCTCGCTCGGTCTGCCCACGCCCCGTTTCAAAGCGTTGCCGCGCGGCAGCGACGTCCACGCCGCGGCGCGCGAGATCGGCTTTCCGCTGATCGTGAAGCCGGTGTGGGAAGGTTCGAGCGTCGGCGTGACGCGCGTGTTCGAGTCCTCCGACCTCGACGCGGCCGTCGAACTCGCGCATCGCTCCCCCGGCGATCTGCTGATGGAAACCCTGATCGAAGGCGACGGCACCGAGGGCGGCGAATTCACCGTCGGCATCCTCGGCCGCGAGGTGCTGCCCACGATCAAGATCGTGCCGGCCAGCGCGTATTACGACTACAACGCCAAGTACATCGCCGACGACACCCAGTACATCTGCCCGGGCCTGGGCGGCACCGCCGAAGACGAGATGCGCGCGCTTGCGCTGCGCGCGTTCGATGCCCTGGACTGTTTCGGCTGGGGGCGCGTCGATATCATGCGCGACCGGCACGGCAAGAACTGGCTGCTCGAAGTGAACACGGCGCCGGGCATGACCTCGCACTCGCTGGTGCCGAAGGCCGCCGCGGTCGCCGGCCTCGACTACGAAGGCCTGTGCTGGCGCGTGCTGGAAACCTCGATGGAACGGGAGGGCGCCACGGCATGAAGGGAGCCGCCGCCACGCGGATCGTCGCCTGGGGCATCGCCATCACCCTGGTGGTGTTGCCCGTGGTCGGCGTGATGCAAGGCTGGTTCGCCGCCGGTCGCTGGCCGGTGACGCAACTCAAGGTCGAGGCCGAGTTCACCCACGTGAGCGCGGAACAGATCCGCAGCGCCGTGCTGCCTCGGCTGGGCAAGGGCTTTTTCGCCACGGACCTCGACGACGTGCGTCGCGCCATCGGTGCGCTTCCTTGGGTGGAGTCGGTGGAAGTGCGCAAGCGCTGGCCCGACACGCTGCTGGTGCGCATCTACGAGCGGCAGCCTTTCGCTCGCTGGAACGGCAATCGCCTGATCAGCCGCCAGGGCCAGGTGTTCGACGCGCCGGGCGCCGACCAGATGGGCGACCTGCCGCGGCTGTCCGGTCCGGATGCGCGGCTGGCCGAGGTCGTGAGTTTCTATGCGCAGGCGCGCAAGTCGTTCGAGGGCAGGGCGCAGATGTCCGTCGTGGGCGTGAGCCTGTCCGAGCGCGGCAGCTGGAGCGCGATCACCGACAGCGGGGCCGAGATCGTCATCGGCGACCGCGACCAGGCCGATCGGCGGCTCGCCCGGTTCCTCGACGTCTACCCGCAACTCATTGCGGGTCATCGTGGCGGTTTCGCCTACGCCGACCTGCGCTACACCAACGGATTCGCCATCCGGTGGCCGCAACAGGACACCACGGCCACCCCCAAGGTCGGAAGCTGAGCTATTACATGAGAAACAAGAACGACAAACAGCTCGTCGTCGGCCTCGACATCGGCACCTCCAAGGTTGTCGCGATCGTCGGCGAATACGAGCCCGGTGAGCCGATCGAAGTGATCGGCATCGGCACCCACGTGTCGCGCGGCATGAAGCGCGGCTCGGTGGTGGACATCGAATCCACCGTGCACTCGATCCAGCGCGCGGTGGAAGAAGCCGAGCTGATGGCCGGCTGCGACATCCGCTCGGTGTATGCCTCGATCTCGGGCAGCCACCTGGAAACCCGCAACTCGCACGGTACCGCGGCGATCCGCGACCGGGAGGTGACGGCCGGCGACCTCGAGCAGGTGCTTGAGGCGGCCAGCGCCGTGGCGATCCCGGCCGACCGCAAGGTGCTCTACAAGGAGTCGCAGGAATACCGCATCGACGGCCAGGACGGCATTCGTCATCCGGTCGGTATGAGCGGCGTGCGCCTGGAGGCCAGCGTGCACCTGGTGACGGGCGCCGCGAGCGCGGTGCAGAACATCTCCAAGTGCATCCAGCGGTGCGGCCTGTCGGTCGACGAGCTGGTGCCGGCCGCCGTGGCGAGCGCCAAGGCCGTGCTTACGGAAGACGAACTCGAACTGGGCGTGTGCCTGGTCGACATCGGTGCGGGCACCACCGACATCGCCATCTATACGCAGGGCGCGATTCGCTACACCAAGTCGCTGCCGGTCGGCGGCGACCAGGTGACGAACGACATCGCGTATGGCGTGCACACACCAACCGCTCACGCGGAAGAGATCAAAATCAAATACGCGTGTGCGCTTGCCCAGCTGGCTCATGCGGAAGAAACGATCCAGGTGCCGAGCGTGGGCGATCGCCCGCCGCGTCGCCTGGCCCGCCAGGCGCTCGCGCAGTCGGTGCAGGCACGCTACGAGGAAATCTTCGAAATGGTGCAGGACGAGTTGCGCCGCTCCGGCTACGAAAGCCTTGTGGCCGCGGGCATCGTGCTCACCGGTGGTGCCGCACGCATGGAAGGCGCGCTCGAACTGGCGGAAGAAATCTTCCACAAGATGGTGCGGGTCGGCGTGCCCCAGCACGTGTCGGGCCTGGGGGAAGTCGTATCCAGCGAATTGCATTCCACCGGCGTGGGCCTGCTGTTGCACGGGTCGCGCGCCAACGGCGGTAGCCGGTCGATGGGCTCGGCCGCGAGCAACGTCGGCAACGTGGTCGAGAAATTCCGCAGCTGGTTCACGAAGAACTTCTGACGGACGACGGACAGGTTTTATCGGTGCCCGACGGAAAAGGGGGGCGCCGGGGCAAGAGGATGGCCCGCCACCCATGGCCGGCAGGAGCCGGGTATGGGAATCAACCAAAAAAACTAAAAGTTCTGCGGAGGACGGGAAATGTTCGAACTGATTGAAAAGCTGGCACCCAATGCGGTCATCAAGGTCATCGGCGTGGGCGGTGGCGGCGGCAACGCCGTGGCCCACATGGTGAACTCCAACATCGAAGGCGTCGAATTCGTCGTCGCCAATACCGACGCCCAGGCGATGAAGACCTGCGGCGGTCGCACGCACCTGCAACTGGGCGGCAACGTCACCAAGGGCCTCGGCGCCGGCGCCAATCCGGAAGTGGGCCGCCAGGCCGCGCTCGAGGATCGCGAGCGCATCGAAGACATGCTCGAAGGCGCCGACATGGTGTTCATCACCGCCGGCATGGGCGGCGGCACCGGTACCGGCGCCGCGCCGGTGGTGGCGCAGCTGGCGAAGGAGAAGGGCATCCTGACCGTCGCCGTCGTCACCAAGCCGTTCCCCTTCGAAGGCCGCCGCCGCATGCAGGTGGCGCTCAAGGGCATCGAAGACCTGTCCCAGCACGTCGATTCGCTGATCACCGTGCCGAACGAGAAGCTTCTCTCGGTACTCGGTCGCGAAGTGACCCTGCTCAACGCGTTCAAGGCAGCCAACGACGTGCTGCTCGGCGCGGTGCAGGGCATCGCCGACCTGATCACGGCCCCGGGCCTGATCAACGTCGACTTCGCCGACGTGCGCACCGTGATGAGCGAGATGGGCATGGCGATGATGGGTTCGGGCACCGCCCGCGGCGACGACCGCGCGCAGGCTGCCGCCGAGGCCGCCATCAACAACCCGCTGCTGGAGGACGTCAACCTCGCCGGTGCCTGCGGCATCCTGGTCAACGTGACCGCCGGTCCGAACCTCACCATGCGCGAGTTCGACGAGATCGGCCGCGTGATCCACGACTTCGCGTCCGAGGATGCGACGGTGGTGATCGGCACCTCGCTCGATCCGGACATGCAGGACGACGTCCGCGTCACCGTGGTCGCCACCGGCCTCAACCGTGGCGTCGCCGCCAAGCAGCCGGTGCGCCAGCCGGTGCAGCAGCAGGTCGAGATGCGCCAGCGTCCGCGACCGGTGGTGCTGCGCACGGGCACGGGCAACGAAGTGGTGGACTACGCCCAGTCCGAGCCGGTACCGTCGGTCCGTTCGGAGCCGGCGCAGCCCGCCAAGAACGCCGAGCCGGCGATCGACTACCTGGACATCCCGGCGTTCCTGCGCCGCCAGGCCGACTGATCGCGTCTCGCCGCCACTGACACGTTAAGGACAACGTGGGGCAACGCCGGGCAGGACGCCCGGCTGCCCACCGCTCCGCCGCCGTTCCCGTCCGGGCGGCGGAGCGGGTTCGCGTCGACGAAGGAAAATGACCATTTTTCAGTGATTTGCGTGCGCCGCCGTGTCACGTGGCGCAGCCGGAACCTGAATGAGAATCGATGTCGACGATACTGAAGGGTTCGTGAAAGCCAATCTGGGCTGTACTACCCGGTTTGTTTATTCCGAGGTTAAGACTGTGTTAGCATGCGCGACACTCAAGGCTGCTGCCGGCAAGGTTTGACCCAACATGATTAAGCAGCGCACGCTCAAGAACATCATTCGCGCCACCGGCGTCGGCCTCCATACCGGCGACAAGGTCTACATGACGCTTCGTCCGGCGGCGCCGAACACGGGTATCGTGTTCCGTCGAGTCGACCTCCATCCCGTGGTCGAGCTGAAGTCGCGCCCCGAGAACGTCGGCGACACCCGTCTTTCCACCACGCTGATCGACGGCGAGGTTCGGGTCTCCACCGTGGAGCATCTGCTCTCGGCGATGGCCGGTCTCGGCATCGACAATGCCTATGTCGACCTCTCGGCGCCCGAAGTGCCGATCATGGACGGCAGCGCCGGTCCGTTCGTCTTCCTCATCCAGTCCGCCGGTATCGAAGAGCAGGACGCCGCCAAGCGCTTCATTCGCATCAAGAAGCCGGTGGTTGTCGAAGACGGCGACAAGTGGGCCCGCCTCGAGCCGTTCGACGGCTTCAAGGTCGGTTTCTCGGTCGAGTTCGACCACCCGCTGTTCAACAAGCGCAATTCGCAGGCCGAGATGGATTTCTCGACCACGTCGTTCGTCAAGGAAGTCAGCCGCGCCCGCACGTTCGGTTTCATGCGCGACATCGAAGCCCTGCGTGAGCGCAATCTCACCCTTGGCGGCTCGATGGACAACGCCGTGGTACTCGACGACTACCGCGTGCTCAACGAAGACGGTCTCCGTTACGACAACGAGTTCGTCAAGCACAAGATCCTCGACGCCATCGGCGACATCTACATGCTTGGCCATAGCCTGATCGGCGCCTATTCGGCGCACAAGTCCGGCCACGAGCTCAACAACAAGCTGCTCCGCCGCCTGATGGCCGATGCCACGGCGTGGGAAGAAGTCAGCTTCAAGGACCCGGCGAAGGCACCCATCTCTTACGCCCATCCGGCGCAGGCCGTGTAAGCCGCCCGGCGTCAGGCACTGCTGCTATAAAGGCCGCGAGCGATCGCGGCCTTTTTTGTGGTTCTTCGCGGAAGTCCGGCTACCAGGCAAAAAAAGGTTCATCGCGGAAGTGCGGGGATGCCGCAAGGATGCAGGCCTTGCCGCCGGCTCGGACGGTGAGGCCCGAGCCTTCGGCGTCCGCCCCCGCTGCTCGGGCAGTCCTCCGCGTCCGACAACGAAGGCCGCTGACGCGGCCCGTGTACCTGCTTGGCCTACGGCCGCTTCCTTGTGCTGAACTCGCCTCGAGGGTGGACACCGAAGGCTCTCCCCATGACTGGGGCGGCGTGTTGTGAGAGCCCATACGGCGCACCGCGGCAAACCAGTGAGCTTCACCTCGCCCCGCCCAACCGCGCCGGTTGGCTCGTCGCGACGTCAGATAGCCGTTGTCGGGTTGGCGTTTCACATATCGCGCAGCGCTTGCGCAGATCAGTCATCGAGCGCCTACCGCTCTCCTATCACCCGACCTCACCGCTCGGAAGAGACCTTGGTGTCCACCCTCGCGGCGAGTTCCGCACAAGAGAGCGGCCGCAGGCCAATGAAATACATGGGCCGCGTCAGCGGCCTTCCCTGTCGAACGCGAAGGACTGCCCGAGCAGCGAGGGTGGACACCAAGGTCTCCCTGCGACACCGCCCAGGTGCACCGCGCTCTGGCGCTGCCAGGTCGCAAGAGCGCCTCGATCGGGGCTCACGCCAGAGCGTGCGTGGGCGAAGCGCTACGTCGACGGTCTGCGTGTTCGGCCCGAAGATGCGGCTTTTCTGAACTCCATGGCGTGTCAAGGTGTTCGCGCCGCTTCAGTTAACTACCCGCCGGCCGTCAACTTTAGGTGTAATCGGCGTGTTCGCTCGCTTCATGCGTGCTATAAAGTTCGCCACCTTGGCCTGACCCCGACGTCTAAATGGGACAGGCACTGGGGTGTAAATAGCGGATAGTCATGGTTTTTCGGCCTTGGAGGCCAGTTCAAGGAAGAGCCCCCGCAACGCGGGGTCCGCAAGCGTCGCCGCGACCGTCCGGAGATGGCGCGCGGCGTCCGGCGAAAGTGGTTTGCGCAGATCGGGGACCGGCTCCTCGATCGGCAAAGGGGCTACTTTCACGGCGACGGTATGGGCTTGCGCGCCGAGGGCGCGGGCGGCCTCGAGGATCTGTGCCTGGTAAAGGCGCACCCGCGCGGCCCAGGCCGATGACGGCGCCAGGAAGACGAGACGGCCGTCGCGCAGGTCCGCGAAGCGGATCTGCTCACGCATCGACGCGGGAAACGCCGCGCGAAGCTGGCGGTCGAGCGCGGCGATGTCGTGTGCCTTCCGGGCCAGCGACGCGATCGACGTGACGTCCGTGATGGAGGTCAGTCCTCGGGTCGTGCGTCGGGGCGGTTGGGACGGCGGCGGCATGGACCGGCTTTGGCGATTCGAAGTGGAACGTATGCAGATCATACTCGTGTCACGCGGCCGCAAAGGGCCGACAACCCTGGACCTCAGCTGCCGGCGCCTGCGCTGCAAGCTGGCGGGGCTGGTGCTGGTGGGGCTCGTCGCCGTCGCGGGACTCGGTGCGGGCGTCGCCCTGGCCGTGGCGACGCCGCGGGGTGCCGTGGTATCGGCAACGGCGCCGACCCGCCTCGCCGCGGCGGATGCCGCCCGCCTCGACGCCCAGCGCCAACTCAATGCCCTGGCCGTGAAGCTGGGCCAGCTCCAGGCGCAGTCCGTGCGCCTCAACGCCCTTGGCGAGCGCCTCACCCAGGCGGGCAAGCTCGATGACGGGGAGTTCAATTTCGACGAAGATCCCGGCCAGGGCGGCCCCGAGGTGACCACGGGGACACCCGCCTACCTGAGGCCCGCCGCCCTGGGCCAGGACATCGACCAGTTGTCCGGGCAGTTCGACGTCCAGCAGGCCCAACTCGAGGCCCTCCGCGACATGCTCCTGGATCGCAAGATCGACTCCAGCCTGCGGCCGACCGGCATGCCGGTGAACGGCTATATCTCGTCGTTCTTCGGCGGCCGGCCGGACCCGTTCAGCGGGGAGGGCGCGCGCCACACCGGCATCGACATCGCCGCGCCGAAGGGCACGCCGGTGACGGCGGTCGCCGAGGGCATGGTCACTTTCGCAGGTCAGCGCAACGGCTATGGCGATGTCGTCGAAATCGACCACGGCAACGGCTACATGACCCGTTACGCACACAACAGCGCCCTTGAGGTGAAGCCCGGCCAGCGGGTCCACGTGGGCGACGTGATCGCCCGGGCGGGCTCCACGGGCCGTTCGACCGGATCCCACGTGCATTTCGAAGTCTGGTACCACGATCGTGTGGTCAATCCGCTGGCGTTCGTCCGCAGCCACCGCTGACCAGGCTTGAATCGGGCCCGGCGCGCCGCCATCCGGGAGGAAAGCCGGGGACGCACGTAGTATGATCGGTCCCTTCATGTGGGCGGCTTCCGCGTCGCTCGCACCCTTTCGTTTTCAGATCCGGATGATCGATGTTCAATCGTGCCCTGACGAGTATTTTCGGCAGCCGTAACGACCGCGTGCTGCGCGACCTCTCCAAGACGGTCAAGCGCATCAACGCCCTCGAGCCGGACTACGAGAAACTTTCCGACGACGCCCTGCGCGCCAAGACCGTCGAGTTCCGCGAGCGTCTCGCGGCTGGCGAGACGCTGGACAAGCTGCTGCCGGAAGCCTTCGCGACCACCCGCGAGGCGGCCCGGCGCGTGCTGGGCATGCGTCACTACGACGTCCAGATGATCGGCGGCATGGTGCTGCATTCGGGCCGCATCGCCGAAATGCGCACCGGCGAGGGCAAGACTCTCGTCGGCACGCTGCCGGTGTACCTCAACGCGCTCGAGGGCAAGGGCGTCCACGTCGTCACGGTCAACGACTACCTGGCCCGGCGCGACTCCGCGCAGATGGGCAAGCTGTATAACTTCCTCGGCCTCTCGGTCGGCGTGGTGTACCCGGGCATGGACCACGCGGATAAGCGCAGCGCCTATGCCGCGGACATCACCTACGGCACCAACAACGAATTCGGTTTCGACTACCTGCGCGACAACATGGCGCTCAGCAAGGAGCAGCGCCACCAGCGTGGCCTGCATTACGCCATCGTCGACGAGGTGGACTCCATCCTCATCGACGAGGCGCGCACCCCGCTGATCATTTCCGGCCCGGCCGAAGATTCCCCGCAACTCTACATCGCGGTGAACAAGGTCGTGCCGCACCTGGTCCGACAGGAGACCGAAGAGGGCGCCGGCGATTACTTCGTCGACGAAAAGCAGAAGCAGGTCCACATGTCCGAAGAGGGCATGGAACACGCCGAGCAGCTGCTGCGCCAGGCCGGCGTCATCGAACCGGACAGCGGGCTGTACGATTCGAAGAACCTGGCCGTCGTGCATCACCTCAACGCGGCCCTGCGCGCCAATGCCATCTACCAGCGCGACGTCGACTACATCGTCCGCGACGGCGAAGTGATCATCGTCGACGAATTCACCGGTCGCACGCTGGCCGGCCGTCGCTGGTCCGACGGCCTGCACCAGGCGGTCGAGGCGAAGGAGGGCGTGCCCATCCAGCGCGAAAACCAGACGCTGGCGACGGTCACGTTCCAGAACCTGTTCCGCATGTACAAGAAGCTGGCCGGCATGACCGGCACGGCCGACACCGAAGCCTACGAATTCCAGAGCGTCTACGGGCTCGAAGTGGTGGTGATTCCCACCCACAAGCCGATGGTGCGCGTCGACAACCCCGACGCGGTGTTTCTCGGCCCGGACGCCAAGTTCAAGGCCGTCATCGAGGATATCAAGGCCTGCCATGAGCGGGGTCAGCCGGTCCTCGTGGGCACGGCCTCCATCGACGTGTCCGAGCTCGTCTCGGGCCTTTTGAAGAAAGAGCGCATCCCGCACGAGGTGCTCAACGCCAAGCAGCATGAGCGGGAGGCGCACATCGTGGCCCAGGCCGGTGCGCCGGGCGCGGTGACCATCGCCACCAACATGGCCGGCCGCGGTACCGACATCGTGCTCGGCGGCAGCCTCGAAGCGGCCCTCGCCGCGCTGCCGCCTGACGCCTCCGACGCCGATCGCGCGAAGGTGAAGGCCGACTGGACCGTCCGTCACGACCAGGTGCTCGCGTCCGGTGGCCTGCACATCATCGGCACCGAGCGTCATGAGTCCCGCCGCATCGACAACCAGCTGCGTGGTCGCTCCGGCCGCCAGGGCGATCCGGGTTCGTCGCGGTTCTACCTGTCGCTGCAGGACAACCTCATGCGCATCTTCGGCGGCGAGCGCATCGGCCGCTGGATGCAGATGTTCGGCATGAAGGAAGACGAGGCGCTCGAGGATCGCCTCATCACGCGCCAGATCGAGAAGGTGCAGCGCAAGGTCGAGCAGCACAACTTCGATATCCGCAAGAACCTCCTCGACTTCGATGACGTCGCCAACGACCAGCGCAAGGTGATCTACGCCCAGCGCGACGAATTGCTCGACCTCGACGATATCTCGGACATGGTCGCCGACATCCGCGCCGACGTGGTGGATGGCCTCGTCCGTCGCTTCGTACCCGCGGAGAGTATCGACGACCAGTGGGATCTCCACGCGCTCGACCGCGAACTGGCGAGCGAATTCAATCTGCGCCTGGATATTCCCGCGTGGGTGGAGTCGCAGAAAGAAGTCGACGCCGAAGGCATCCTCGAACACGTGCGCGCGGCTGTCGACGCGTTGTTCGCCGAGAAGGAAGCCCAGATCGGCGCTGAAACCATGCGTTCCCTCGAGAAGCACGTGATGCTTTCGGTGGTCGACAACGCGTGGAAAGAACACCTCGCCAGCATGGATTACCTGCGCCAGGGCATCTACCTGCGCGGATACGCGCAGAAGCAGCCCAAGCAGGAGTTCAAGCGCGAGTCGTTCGAGCTGTTCTCGGAGATGCTCGACCGCATCAAGACCGAAGTGGTGCAGATGCTTGCCCGCATCCGTATCCGCAGCGAAGACGAAGTGCTCGCGATGGAAGCCGAACAGCAGCGCGCGGCGGAAGCGCAGCGCCTGCAGTTCCAGCACGCCGACGCCCAGGCGATGGGACAGGGCGGTGCGGAAGAGCCGACCCCTCTCGCGCCCGTGTTCGCCGAAGGCCCGAAGGTGGGCCGCAACGATCCGTGCCCCTGCGGCTCGGGCAAGAAGTACAAGCACTGCCACGGTCAGCTGACCTGATAAAAAAAACCGCCGAAATGAACTGACCCCCGGAAGTTGGGCAAGATCCCATCTTCGGGGTCAGTTCAAAAGGCGGTTTTTTTGGTTCATCGCGGAAGTGCGGGGATGCCGCATGGGTGCAGGCCGGCCGCCGGCTCGGACGCTGAGGCCCGAGCCTTCGGTGTCCATCCTCGCTGCTCGGATAGGTCCTCCGCGGTCGACAAGGACGGCCGCTGACGCGGCCCGTGTCCCTGCGTGGCCTACGGCCGCTCCCTTGTGCGGAACTCGCCTTGAGGGTGAACGCCGAAGACTCTCCCCATGACGGAGGCGGCGTGTTGTGAGAGCCCGTACGGCGCACCCCGGCGAGCCAGTGAGCGTCACGTCGCCCCGTCCGACCACGCCGGTCAGTTCGTCGCGACGTCGGATACCCGTTGTCGGGCTGGCGTTTCACAGCTCAAGCATGGCTTACGCAGCCCAGCCATCGAACGCCTTCCGCTCTCCCATCACCCGACCTCAGCGTCCGGAAGAGACCTTGGTGTCCACCCTCGAGGCGAGTTCCGCACAAGGGAGCGGCCGCAGGCCGATTAGCCCATGGGCCGCGTCAGCGGCCTTCCCTGTCGAACGCGGAGGACTGCCCGAGCAGCGGGGGTGGACACCAAGGTCTCCCCGCGACACCGCCCAGGTGCAACGCGCTCTGGCACTACAAGGTCACCACAGCACCACGACTCGCGGGTGGGCCACGTCAGTGGCCATCCCTGTCGAACGCGAAGGACTGCCCGAGCAGCGAGGGGGACACCAAGGTTTCCCTGCCAGACGCCCAGGTGCAACGCGCTCTGGCGCCACAAGGTCGCGACAGCCCCACGGCTCGCGGGATCGAACCATCCACCGGGCCATAAGATCGATCGCTGGGAGGGTCGCCGGAAATTCGTGAAAAACGTTTTTGGTGTGGCGTGGAAAACGCGTCGCATGGACGCGATGGGCGTGGCCCCTAGTCCCCGCCGCCCTTGGGTTTCTGTCGGTGCGACTCGGCTTGCACGGTGATGTACGAGGGCTCCTCGGCGTCGATGCGTAGCGCCGTGAGTTGCCCGCCCCAGACGCAGCCGGTGTCGATCGCATAGACGCCCAGCCCGGCGAAGCGGCCCAGCGCCGACCAGTGGCCGCAGACGATCTTCGTCTCGCGTCGACGCATGCCTGGCACTTCGAACCACGGATACATGCCCGGCTTCTGCGTGCCGGGCGTGCCCTTGCCTTCGAAGTCGATGCGGCCGTTGACGTCGCAATAACGCATGCGGGTGAGCGTGTTGATCGCGGCGCGATGCCGTTCCACGCCTTGCAGGCGCTGGGTCCAGCCGGGCGGTCGGTTGCCGAAAAGGTTCTTCAGCAGCCGCTGGTAGCGCGGGCCGCCGAGTTCGCGCTCGACCTCGAGGGCGGCACGCTGCGCCTGGCGAAGGGTCCAGCTCGGCGCCAGGCCGGCGTGGATCATGGTCCAGCCCAGGGTCTCGTCGTGGTGCAGCAGTTTCTGCATTCGCAGCCACTCGAGCAGCACCGGCGCGTCATCGGCGAACAGCACTTCGCGCAATTCCGGGTTTACCCGCGCCTGCGCGTCCTCACGGCGCTGACCGATGGCCAGCAGTGAGAGATCGTGGTTGCCCAGCGTGATGACGCTCTGCTCGCGCAGCGAGTGGATGAGCCTCAGGGTGGCGAGCGACTCGCCGCCACGGTTGACCAGATCGCCGCAGAACCAGAGGCGGTCGTTCGCGGGATCGAAGCGGATCTTCTCCAGCAGGCGCTGGAGTTCGGGGTAGCAACCCTGGACGTCGCCGATCGCGTAGACGGCCATCAGTCGAGTCGCTCCATGGCACCGTTGCCGGCGTGCGGGCTTTCCATAGGTTCGATCCTAGTGCAGCGTGCGTGGGATCGATAGCACGAAGGCGGGAATCTTCGCGTCGAAGTGAGTGCCGTCGTCGGCCACCATGCGGTAGCTGCCTTCCATCGTGCCGACGGAAGTCTCCAGGACGGCGCCTGACGTGTATTGATAGGTGTCGCCCGGACGCATCCACGGCTGCTCGCCGACGACGCCATCGCCGCGAACCTCTTCGACCTTGCCGTTCGCGTCGGTGATGATCCAGTGACGGGCCATCAGTTGCGCACCCGCGTCACCCGCGTTGCGCAGCGTGATCGTGTAGGCGAACACGTAGCGGTCGTCGTCGGGTTGCGACTGGTCCGGAACGAAGCGGGTTTCGACCTCCACGTCGATCGTGTAGGGAGCTTTGGAATTCATGCACCGATTGTCGGGGACGGAACGGGGGTGGGCAAGTACGACCGTGGCCGTCTTCACATGGCGTTGGCAAGGCGGACGAAATCGCCTGGCGCAAGTGTCTCGGCGCGCGCGCGAGGGTCGATGCCGAGCTCGCGGATGGTGGCCTCGTCGACGAGTCCCTTGAGCGTATTCGACAGCGTCTTTCGCCGCATCGCGAACGCGGCCTTCACGACCGCGTGAATCCGGCCGGGATCGCCGACCGGTCGCTTTTCGGGCGGTAGCGGTACCAGCCGGACCACCGCCGAATCCACCTTCGGCGGCGGACGGAACGCTCCGGGCGGCACCGTGAAGAGCGGCGTCACCGTGCACGCGAGTTGCAGCATGACGCTGAGGCGTCCGTACACCTTGCTGCCCGGCTCGGCCGCCATGCGATCGACGACTTCTTTCTGCAGCATGAAATGCATGTCCTGGATGGCCGGGGCATGCTCCACGCAATGGAAAAGAATGGGGCTGGAGATGTAGTAAGGCAGGTTGCCGGCGATGCGCAGGCGCTCGGCGCCGAGTTCGCGCGCGAGCGCCGTGAAATCGACCTTGAGTACGTCCGAGTGCACGATCCGCAACTCGCCGACGGACGCAGCGCGCGCTTGCAGGCCCGGGATGAGGTCGGTGTCCAGCTCGATGGCGGTCATCGTCTTCGCCACCGCCAGCAGCGGGAGTGTCATCGCCCCTTCGCCGGGACCGATCTCCACGACGGTGTCGCCGTCTTTCGGCGCGATGGACGACACGATGCGGTCGACATAGCGCCGCTCGTGCAGGAAGTGCTGGCCGAAGCTTTTCTTGGGACGTGCGTTCATGCGTGGTCCCCGCGCCGGGCGAGGTCGATGGCGAGGCGCGTCGCGGCGAACAGGCTCGCCGGATCGGCGCGGCCGGTGCCGGCGAGATCCAGCGCGGTGCCGTGGTCGACGGACGTGCGGATGAAGGGAAGGCCGAGCGTGACGTTGACGGTACGGTCGAATGCTTCGCTCTTGAGCACCGGCAGGGCCTGGTCGTGATACATCGCCAGCACGGCGTCGTAGCGAGGGCGCATCGCCGGTACAAAGGCGGTGTCGGCGGGCAGGGGGCCCAGCAGGTCCATCCCCTCGCCGCGCAGGCGCTCGAGCAGCGGGATGATCGTGTCGATCTCTTCGCGCCCCATGTGCCCGTGTTCGCCCGCGTGCGGGTTCAGCCCCAGCACGGCGATCCGGGGGGCGGCGATGCCGAAGCGCCGCACCAGGGCGTCGCGAACGATCCGCAGGGTGCGTTCGAGCAGGGGCGCGGTGATCGCCACGGGCACGGCCGCCAGGGCCAGGTGCGTGGTGGCGAGCGTAACGCGCAGCTCGGGACTGGCGAGCATCATCACCACGTCGGCACCGGCGCGCTCGGCGAAGAATTCGGTATGCCCGCGAAAGGGCATGCCGGCGTCGTTGATGACGGATTTCTGCACCGGACCCGTCACCATGGCGTCGAAGCGGCCCTCAAGGCAGCCATCGGCCGCCGCACCGAGCACGTCGAGCACGTGGCGCGCATTGGCGGGGTCGGGCGTGCCGGGCCGTTCGGTGGCGCCCAGCGGTACATGGCGCAGGCGGAGGCTACCTGGCGTCCGGTACGCTTGCCGGGTGCCGTCGTCCTCGAGGATCGTGAGGTGCAGGCGGCACGCGGCCGCGGCCCGCTCGAGCAAGCCGCGATCGGTGATCGCGACGAGGTCGGCGGGGAGGTCGCTCGCGGCGAGCCGGGCGAGCAGTTCGGGACCGACTCCCGCGGGCTCACCGGCGGTGACGGCGAGCCTCGGCAGGGTGGTCGCGTTCATCCGTCTTACGGCGCGGGCTGCGCCGTCGCCGGGGACTTGTCGTCCGGATCTTTCAGCTCGGGCACGCGAATATCGACGTACGAACTGGAACGCAGTTCGCGCAGATAGTTCTCGTAGGCCTCGTCGGCCTTGCGATTACCGATCGCCTGGCGAGCCTGGTCGCGCCTCAGCTGGTCGGTGAGGTCGCTCTGGCGGGTGCCGAGGCGCTGCAGCACGATCCAGCCAGCGTCGGTCTGGATGGGATGCGAGACCTCGTTGTCCTTAAGCTGATCGATGCTGTTGCCGATGGCGGCACCCCAGGCATCTTTGGCGAACCAGCCCATGTCGCCGCCGTTGTTCGCCGTGGTGTTGTCCTTGGACTCGTCCTTGGCGATCTTCGCGAAGTCTTCGTGCTTGTCGACAAGGCGGGTGTAGATGTCATCGGCCTTCTTCTCGGCCTGTTCCGGCGTGACGATTTCGGACGGCTTGATGAGGATCTGGCGAGCGTGGTATTCGGTGACGATCTGGCGGCCCGGGTCACGCGTTTCGACGAGCTTGAGGATGTGGAAACCCGTCGGGCCGCGCAGCGCCGCCGTGGTTTCGCCCGGCTTCAGCGACGACACGGCATCGGCGAACGCCGGCGGCACTTCGTCGAGGCGGCGCCAGCCGAGATCGCCGCCGTCGAGCGCGTCGGGCGCGTCGGAGAAGCGGATGGCCGCGGCGTTGAAATCCATGCCGCCCTTGATCGCCTTGATGGCGTCCTCGGCCTTGGCCTGGGCCTGGGCGATGTCGGACGCACTGCCGCCGGCCGGGGTGCTGATCTGGATGTGCGCCAGGTGCACCTCACCCGCCTTGTAGGTGGGGCTGGCCAGCAGGTTGTTGACCTCGGCGTCGGTCACGGTGACCTGGTCGCGCACCACGCTTTCGTGAAGCTTCTGGGCGATGATCTGGTCGGCCAGCTGCTGGCGGAACCCGGCATAGCTGTAGCCGTCCTGCTCCACGGCACCGCGAAGCTGGTCGAGCGACATCTTGTTCTGCTGGGCGACGTTGGCGGCCGCCTGGTCGATCTCCTGGTCGGAGACGTGGATGTTCTGATCGTTGGCGCGCTGGACCTGCAGCTTCATCAGGATGAGGCGGTCGAGCACCTGGCGGGCCAGGACGTCCTTGGGCGGCAGCTGGCCGGGGTTGGACGCGTACTGGCGCACGATGGCGTTGATGGCCTCGTCGAGTTCGCTCTGCAGGATGACGTCTTCTTCCACCACCGCGACGATGCGGTCGAGGGAGCCGTTGCTGACGCTCATGTCCTGCCCGGGCTGGGCGGACGGCAGCAGCTGGGCCTGGGCGGCCGGGACCACCGCGAGGATGGAAGCCGCGAGCAGGGAATAGGCGAGGATCTGCTTCATCGAGTAAGGATGCCCGGGGCCATTGCCCCTCTTATTGATAGCCAAGGATAGCACGGCGCAGGTAGGCGCCCGATTGCGGGTTCAAGGAGCCCAGGCCCTTGAATTCCACCTCGAACATGATGGCGTTGGCCGTGGAGCGGGTGTAGTCGTGCACGTAATGCCGGCCGAGCACACGGAACGCGACGCAGCAGCTGTCGTACTCCACGCCCACCGCCGCATCGAGGGTGCGATGCGAATAGGTGAAGGTGTTGAACGGATTGCCACCGTTGAAGCCGGCCACCGTGACCGGCAGCACGTCGCGACGGGCGAACACCCACCGCGCCAGGGCACGCCAGCGCTCGGACACCGGGTAGACCACCGAGGTGTCGAATTGTTCCATCACGTTGCGGCGGTAGCGGTACGAGAAATTGATGATGCCGTCGCCCTTGATCCGGCGCTGGATCTGCACCGTCGCCAGGTCGGTGTCACGCCCCTGGTCGAAGGGCTGGCCCTGGGGGTCGAGGTAGGGGCTGGCCTTCTTGTTCGGGTTCCACTGGTATGAACTGTTCAGGCGCCACTTGTCGTTGAACTGGATGCCCAGCTGAGCCACATAGTCGGACTTGTCGAACGTGGTCGCCGGGGTGAACGGCGAGGCCTGGACGCGCTGGTCGCTGAAATAATGGATCTGGCCGATGCTGGCCGACAGCCGCTCCACGCCGTTGTCATCGAGCAGGCGCGTGGTCAGCGCGGCGGTCAGGTTGTTGGCGTCCATCTGCCGGTCGGCGCCGGAGAAGCGGTTGGTGCTGAACAGCTGCCAGAAGTCGAACGACATTTCGCTGGTGTCGAACAGTGGCAGGTTGTTCTGGTTGCGATAGGGCACGTAGAGGTAATACAGGCGCGGCTCGAGCGTTTGTGTGTAGCCGTTGCCGAACAGGCTCGTCTGGCGATCGAAGATCAGGCCCGTATCGAGGCTGGCGATGGGCAGCGAGCGCGACGGCGTCTTCTGCGCGTAGTTGAAACGCTGGTAGTCGCTGTCGAGCTCGTAACCGGTGTAGCGGTATTCCACGCGCGGGCGCACGAACCACGATGAGCCGGAGAAATCGGCCGCCAGATAGGGCGCGATGTCGAGGCGGTTGCCGTCGACCTGGCCCGGCACGCCCGGCGACACCGGCGCGGTATCGATCTTGCGGAATGCCACGGCTTCGGTATCGAGGCCGACGTCGAGCCAGTTGTTGGCCGGCGCGTTGAAGTTGAACGTGGCACGCGGCCAGCGGCGGTACGGCACCACGTAGTTCGGCAGGCCCGCGTCGACGTTCTGGTAGTCGTCCACGCCCAGCGAGGCGCTCCAGTACTTGCCGCCCTTGGACACGTAGACGCTGGAGGAAAGCAGGCCGATGGCCGAGGAATACAAGTCGTTGCTGAAATCGCGGAAGTACTGGTTGTCCGACGCGTGGTTGATGTTCGCGCCGAGACTGAAGCCATCGCCCAGGTTGGTCGAATTGGTGATCTGCACCAGGTAGCGCTGCGTCGAACCGTCACGATCGCTCGTGCCGCTGATGTCGTCGTCCGGCCCCTTGTCGTGCGCCATGTACTCGAAATACACCCGGCCGTTCGTGCGCGGCTCGAGGTAGCGGAATTCACCGCCCAGCATGAAGCCGCGATCGGAGTAGTAGCGCGGATCGATCGTAGCGTCGTAGTTCGGCGCGAGGTTCAGGTAGTAAGGCGTGGACAGGTACGCGCCCGAGTGGCTCGACGAACCGAACGTCGGATAGAGGAAGCCCGACTTGCGCCGGTCGTCCAGCGGGAACGTGAAGTACGGCAGGTACATGAACGGCACGTTCTTGAAACGCATCGTCGCGTTGCGCGCCACGCCGACGCCGGTTTCCTTGTTGAGGTTCAGCGTTTTCGCGCGGAACTCCCACATGTGGCTACCCACGTCGCAGGTCGAGTACGAGGCCATGGTGAAGCGGCCGTGCTGCGGGTCCATCACCTTCGCGTGCGCGGCGACGCCGTTGCCGCGCGACTGCAGCAGCTGGTAGCGCACGTTGTCGGCGTCGCCCTGGTTGGGCGTGGTGGTGCCGGTCATGTGATCGGCGGAAACGAGCATGCCCGCTTCCTGGTAGCGCACGTGGCCACGCGCGTCGTAGGCCGTGGAGTCGGAGTTGTAGGTGACGTCGTCGGCGCGCATGACCTGGTCGGCGCGTTCCAGACGCACGCCACCGGTCATGTGGTAGAGGTCGGGCTCGGGGCTTTCCACCTTCACGCCGCTGGTGTTGCCGTCGTCAATGCCCGAGTGGATGTCGGTCACCGCCGTGTCGCGCAAGGTGGTGTCCTTGGTGATCCACGGCTCGTAGAAGTCGAGCATCGCGTTCGGGCGGCAGAGCGCATAGCTCAGCGGTCGCGGCGGACAGATGAACGAGCCCAGCGGGCAGGTTTCGGCGACGGCGGCGGGTGCCGTGGCGCCCGAGGCGCTGGCCGCGGTGGCGGTCACGGGAGACTGCGTGGGAGCCTGGGCGGCCCAGGCGGAGCCCGATACCACGAAGGCGATCGCGGTCGCCAGCAGGCGGCGTTTAGGCTGGATGCTGATGCGTGACGTCACGGGCGGGGGTCTTATCCGTTCAAAGGGCGCCAACTTAGCAGAATCCCCGTGCCCGCCGCACGAGGCGCCTTACGCCGGCGGACGGACCGAGCTTACCCTGCGCCGCGGGGGCGGCGCTCGTGCTGCCACAGCACTTCGCCATGGCCGCTGCGCCGGGCCAGCACGCGGGCCACCACGAAGAGCAGGTCCGAAAGCCGGTTGAGGTAGCGCTGGGCCTCGGGGCGGACGTCTTCGACCCGGCTCAGAGCGACCACCTCGCGCTCGGCGCGGCGGCAGATGGTGCGGGCGAGATGGCAGGTGGAGGCGGCCATGCCGCCGCCGGGAAGGATGAAATCCTTCAGCGGAGGGAGGTCGTCGTTGAACCGGTCGAGTACGGCCTCGAGGCGGTCGATGTCGCGCCCGTGGATCATGGCCATGCCGGGGATGCACAACTCGCCCCCGAGGTCGAACAGCTCGTGCTGCACCTGGACCAGGGCTTCGCGGACATCGTCGCCGACGCCGCCCGCCGCCAAGGTCATGCCGATCGCGCTGTTCAGTTCGTCGACGGTGCCGTACGCGGTGACGCGCAGGGAGTCTTTGCCGGTGCGGCTGCCGTCGCCCAGGCCGGTGCTGCCGTCATCGCCGGTGCGCGTGTAGATCTTGGAAAGTCGATTGCCCATGCGGCCGATTCTAGCCGGCGCGGCCCTCGACGCGGCAGGGGTTATCATCCGGACATGACGACCTCCTCCCCCATCCTCATCGCCGGTGGCGGCCTCGTCGGCGCCAGCCTGGCCATCGCCCTGGATGCCGCCGGCATCCCCGCCGTCCTGGTCGAAGCCGCCGCCCCCCGCGTGGGCGAGCAACCCAGCTACGACGAGCGCAACCTTGCCCTGGCCCGGGCGACCGTCAACGGTCTCAAGGCGATCGGCGTGTGGGATTTCGCCGCCGACCGGGCCACGCCGATCGTGCACATCCGCACCAGTCGCGCCGGCGACTTCGGCAGCGTGCGCATGGGTGCGGCCGACGAGGGCGTCGATGCCCTCGGCTGGACCCTGCCGGCCCGTGAGCTGGGCGAGGCCTTGCTCAGGCGGCTCGACCGCTGCCGCCTGCTGACCCGCATGGCGCCCGCCCGCGTCGACGCCATCGCGGCGGCGGACGGCGGATGGACGGTGACGGTGACCGGGTCGGACGGCATCGCCCGCGAGGTGTTCACGCCGCTGCTGGTCGGCGCCGACGGCACCGGCTCCGGTGTTCGCCGCCAATTGGGCATCCCGGTCCGTGAACACGACTACGGTCAGTCGCTCTTCGTCTGCACGATGACGCCCGAGCGCGATCCGCAGGGGCGCGCGTACGAGCGTTTCACCGACGCCGGCCCCGTCGCGGTACTGCCGTTGGCCGAGCGGCGCGTGGGCGTGGTGCTGACGGTGGACGCCGCACAGGCCGACACCGTCGCCACGATGGACGACGCGGCGTTCGCCGCGTTCGCCCAGGCGCGTTTCGGTTGGCGCCTGGGGCGGCTCTCCCGCCCCGGCAAGCGGTCGCCGTACCTCATTCGCCGTGTGGCCGCCGACTCGGTCGTCGGCGATCGCGCCGTGCTGGTCGGCAACGCCGCGCAGACCGTCCATCCCATCGGCGCCCAGGGCTTCAACCTCGGCCTGCGCGATGCCCTCACCCTCGCCGAACTGGTGACCGGGGCTACCGATCCGGGCGATGCCGCGCTGCTGCGGGAATACGCCCGTCGGCGCGCGCCCGATCGCGAAGGCACCATGGCCATGAGCCATGCACTCGTGCGCCTGGCTTGCCTGGAACAACCCCTGCTCGGTCCGCTGCGCTCGCTGGCGATGCTGACCCTCGATCGCGTGCCGCCCCTGCGCCATGCCCTCAGTCGCCGCGGCATGGGATTTCGTGCGCATGCCCCCCTTGCCGTTCGGGAGACAACGCCATGACCACGTCCTGGCATGAGATACCGCGCCGCCGCGGCGGCCTGCTCGATGTCGCGGTCGTCGGCGGCGGCATGGCCGGCGCCACCGCCGCGCTCGCCCTGGCGCGCGACGGCTTCGACGTCGCCCTCGTGGACACGCGTCCCCCCGCGTCCTGGTCGGCGGCGGACGACATCGACCTGCGCGTTGTCGGCCTTGCGCCGTCGTCCATCCGCCTGCTCGAGGCCATGGGCGTCTGGTCGCGCATCCGCGACGCGCGGGCCTCCGCGTACGAGCGCATGGTGGTGTGGGATGCCGAAAACGGCGCCACGATCCATTTCGACGCGGCCGACGAAGGCCGCGACGTGCTCGGCTACATCGTCGAGAACCACCTCGTGCAAGCCACCCTCTGGCAGGCGCTTGACGCCGCCGGTGTGCGCCGGGTGGTGCCGGGTGAGGTCGTGGGCTGCGAGACGCACGACGATCACGCCCGTCTCGCGCTGGCCGACGGGCAGGCCCTGTCGGCCCGGCTGGTGGTCGCCGCCGACGGGGTCGATTCGCCGTTGCGGGCGCTGGCCGGCATCGGTACCCACGGTCGCGATTACGGCCAGCGCGGCGTCGTCGCCCACGTGGAAACCACGCTGCCGCACCGGCGCACGGCCTGGCAGCGCTTCCTGCCCACCGGGCCCCTGGCGCTGCTGCCGCTGAGCGACGGGCGCTGCTCCATCGTGTGGTCCTTGCCCGACGCCGAGGCCGAGCGCGTATTGGCCCTCGACGACGACCCCTTTCGCGACGCGCTCGGTGTCGCCAGCGACTTCCGGCTCGGTCCGATCGGGGCCGTGACCCGGCGTGTCAGCTTTCCGCTGCGCCTGAAGCTGGCCGACCGCTACCAGTCCGGACGCATCGTGTTGCTGGGCGACGCCGCGCACACGGTGCACCCGCTGGCCGGCCAGGGCGTGAACCTCGGCCTGCGCGACGCCGCCGAGTTGCGCGACACGCTCGTGGCCGCCCGTGAGGCGGGCCGCGACATCGCCGCGCCGCACGTGCTGCGTCGCTACGCGCGTCGCCGGCGCAGTGCCGACGGGCTCGACGCCTGGTCGTTCGATGCGCTCGGCCGGGTCTACGCGTGGCAGGCGCCCCCGCTGGTGGCCGTGCGCGGCCTGGGCATTCGCCTGCTCGACGGCCTCGCGCCGCTCAAACGGCAACTGATGCGGCACGCTGCCGGCGGCTGAGCGGGTCGTGGCAAGCGATGGGGCGTTTCGTCTATCGGAACCGCCCCGTCGCACCTATGCTCTGCGCATCGTCCCAGGGAGTCACTCCGATGCGCCGTCCGTTGCTTGCCCTGTTCCTGCTCGTGTTCGGTTTCGCTGGCGCTACGCAGGCCGCCATGGTCGCCAAGCCGGTCCAGTGGACCGACAAGGGGGTCACGTTCAAGAGTTTCCTCGTCTACGACGACGCGGTTACCGCCCGGCGGCCGGGCCTGGTGATGGTGCCGAACTGGTTCGGCGTGAACGACATGGCCGTGGCCAAGGCCAAGGAGATCGCGGGCAAGGATTACGTGATCCTGCTCACCGACATGTACGGCGAGACCATTCGCCCGACCAACGAAAACGCCGCCATGGCGGCGGTCAAGCCGCTCTACGGCGATCGCCAGCTGATGCGCGACCGGGTCAGCCGCGCACTGGCGGAGCTGAAGGCCCAGGAAAAGACGGCGCCGATCGATCCGGCCCGACTGGCCGCGATCGGCTTCTGCTTCGGCGGCTCCAGCGTGCTCGACCTCGCCCGCGCCGGCGCCGACG
The DNA here is from genome assembly GCF_034063545.1 of Luteibacter sahnii. Taxonomy (NCBI): domain Bacteria; kingdom Pseudomonadati; phylum Pseudomonadota; class Gammaproteobacteria; order Lysobacterales; family Rhodanobacteraceae; genus Luteibacter; species Luteibacter sahnii. The sequence continues at coordinate 795,546 of NZ_JAQLOK010000002.1, read as the reverse complement.
TGGCGGCGGTGGTGAGCTTCCACGGACTGCTGGCGGACGACTCCCGGCTGCCGGTCACGATCCACGCCCGCGTGCTGGCGCTCAACGGCGCTGACGACCAGAACGTGCCGCCCGCGCAGCGCGAGGCGTTCGAGAAGGAGATGGACGGCGCGAAAGCCGATTGGGCGTCGGTCGATTTCGGTGGCGCGGTGCATTGCTTCACCGAGAAGGAGGCCACCACGCCCACCGGTAATTGCCGCTACGACGGCAAGGTGGCCAAGCGCGCCTATGCGTCGATGCGCGCGTGGCTGAACGAGGCATTCGCGGCCAAGGGCTGAGCCGGCGCGGGCAGCCCCCTGTAGGCGCTGGCCTGCCGGCGACGCCGACGAAGCGGTGCGCTAGAACCGCCGCTCCACCGCGTAATCGGCCAACGCCAGCAACGCGTCGCGATGCGCCGACGGCGCCAGCGCCGCCAGCGCGTCGCGCGCCGCCACCGCGTGGGCCGTGGCCTTGGCGTGGGTGCGCTCCAGCGCGCCCGAATCGCGGATCGAGGCGACGATCCGGTCCAGCGAATCCAGGCCGCCGTGTTCGATGGCGTGGCGCAACGACGCCAGCTGCTCGGCGTCGGCCGACTGCATCGCATAGATCAGGGGCAGGGTGGGCTTGCCCTCGGCCAGGTCGTCGCCGATGTTCTTGCCCAGGGTTTCCGCGTCCGAGACGTAGTCGAGCAGGTCGTCGGCGATCTGGAACGCGTAGCCCAGCTCCATGCCATAGCGCCGCAGTGCCGCCGTCTGGGTGTCGTCCAGGCCGCCCAGCACGCCGCCCAGTTCGGTGGCGGCGGCGAACAGCACCGCCGTCTTGCGCTCGATCACCGCCAGATAAGCTGCCTCGTCGACGTCGGCGTTGCCGATGTTCAGCAGCTGCAGCACCTCGCCCTCGGCGATGGTGTTGGTCGTGTCGGCGAGGATGCGCATGATGCGCATGTCGTCGAGCTCCACCATGAGCTGGAACGAACGCGAATAGAGGAAGTCGCCCACCAGCACGCTGGCGGCGTTGCCCCACAGCGCGTTGGCCGTCTTGCGACCACGGCGCATGTCCGATTCGTCCACCACGTCGTCGTGGAGCAGGGTGGAGGTATGGATGAACTCGATGATCGCGGCGAGCTTGGCGTGTTCCTTGCCGGCATAGCCGGCGGCGCCGGCCGCGAGCACGTGCAGCATCGGGCGCAGGCGCTTGCCGCCGCCAGCGATGATGTGGTCGGCGATGCGATTGATCAGCACCACGTCGGAGGCCAGGCGGCTGCGGATCAGCGCATCGACCTGGGCCATGTCATCGGCGGCGAGGGCGCGAACGCCGGCGAAATCGAGCGGGGTCTGGCTTTCGGCGATGGAGTGCATGGGGCCTTGGGATGGGAGACTCGGCGGATCGATCTGCATTATAGGGGTAGCCGGTTGGGGGAGCGTTCATGGGACCCGCCCCGGCAGGGTGCCGCCCTCCCCGTGACGACGGCGGGAGCCGGTTCGTCGACCTTGGGTGTTTACGGCAGGAGCCCCATCACCGAAACTAGCCGGTCCGACCCCGCCCCGCGGCACCTCGCTGCCGATACCATCGGGCGACGGCGCCGCCGGCCCCGCGGGCGGTCCAAGACACGCATCACGAGGGAATTCCATGGCACGCGGCATCAACAAGGTCATCATCGTCGGCAATCTCGGCGCGGATCCGGAAACCCGCTACACCGGCAGCGGCACGGCGATCACGTCCTTGCGCATCGCCACCTCCGAGGCCTGGACCGACAAGCAGTCCGGCGAAAAGCAGGAGCGCACTGAATGGCACCGCGTGAAGCTGTTCGGCAAGCTCGCCGAAATCGCGGGCGAATACCTGAAGAAAGGCCGCCAGGTCTACATCGAAGGGTCCCTGCGCACCGATAAGTACACCGACAAGGACGGCGTCGAACGCTACAGCACCGACATCATCGCCAACGAGATGCAGATGCTCGGCGGCCAGGGCGGCGGCGAAGGCGGCGGTTTCGGCGGCGGGCAGGGCGGCGGTCGCCCCCAGGCGTCGCGCGGCAACGCGGGCGGCGGCCAGGGCGGCGGTGGCGGCAACTGGGGCGGCGGCGGTGGCCAGCAGCGCGGCGGCGGCAACTTCGGCGGCGGCTCGCGCGGTGGCGACGATTACGGCCAGCAGCGTGGCGGCGGCGCGCCGCAGCGCTCGGCACCGCCGGTCAACGAAGGCTTCGACGACGACGATATTCCGTTCTGACGACGGCCTCGCCCGCGAGACACCCAAGGCGCCCCGCCATGCGGGGCTTCTTTTTGACCGCGCGCCGGTTGACGGCGGCAAACCCAGTCAAGACAATGCCCGCGCCTCGCGCCGCTGCGTGCGAGCCACGCTGTCCAACCACACGAAGGCCTATGGACGTTTACCCCAGTAGCCACGCCGGTTCCCGGATGCATCGGGCATCGGTCGTGCGACATCATCGGGCGTTTACCGGCGACCGCGCCGGGCCGGCTGGCGCTTTCCGCTCCTGAGGAAACCCGGCCCCTCCTCGCGGCCGTCGCGGACGCCGTCACCAGGAGATGGGCTGTGAAGCTCTTTCGTTATCGTTCGGCCCGGAGCGCGTCATGACCGGCGTGTTCAGCCTCCTCGATCTTTTCGGTTACGTGGCCCTGCTGCTGTGGGGCACGCACATGGTGACCAGCGGCGTGCTGCGCGGTTACGGCAGCGCGCTGCGCCGCTGGCTCGGCCGCTACCTCGCCCACCGTCCCGCCGCGTTCGCCTTCGGCGTCTGCATCACGGCGCTGTTGCAGAGCAGTACGGCGACCGGCCTGATGGCCACCTCGTTCGCCGCCAACGGCTTCCTCGGCCTCGCGCCGGGACTGGCGGTGATGCTCGGCGCCAACGTCGGCACGACGCTCATCGTGCAGGTGATGTCGTTCGACATCTCGGTCGTGGCACCGGTGCTGATCCTGCTGGGCTTCGCCGTGCATCGCCGCACCGACGACGCTCGCTACGAAAACCTCGGCCGCGTCGCCATCGGCCTGGGCCTGATGCTGCTCTCGCTGCACCTGCTCGTCGGCACGCTCGCGCCGGTGGAGAATGCGGCCTTCCTGCGGGTGATCGCGCAGAGCCTTGCGTCCGAGCCGGTGCTGGCGATGGGCGTGGCCGCGCTGCTGACGTGGATGTTCCATTCCAGCGTCGCCATGGTGCTGCTGGTCGCCTCGCTCGCCCACGCCGGCGTGGTGGATGCGCCCGGTGCACTCGCCCTCGTGCTGGGCGCCAATCTCGGCGGCACGCTGCCGGCGCTGGTCGAGGCGGACACGCCGGTGGCCCGTCGCCTGCCGCTGGGTAACCTGATCGTACGCGGGGTCGGCTGCGTGCTGTGCCTGCCGTTGCTCCATCCCATCGCCCAGCTGCTCGCACCGCTGGGCGACTCCGCCGCTCGCGTCGCCGTCAATTTCCATACCGCGTTCAACCTCGCGCTCGCGGTGATCTTCCTGCTGCCGGTGGAACGGATGGCCGCGCTGCTGGTACGCCTGCTGCCGGACCCGCCGCGGCCGGATGACCCGGGCGTGCCGCAGTACCTCGACGCGGGCGCGCTGGATTCGGCCAACGTGGCGTTGGCGAACGCGACCCGCGAGGCGATGCGCATGGCCGATATGGTCGAAGGCATGCTCAAGGGCGTGGTCGAGGTGTTCGGCAAGGACGACCGCTCGCGCGCCGCGGCGATCGGGCGCATGGACCCCTGGCTCGACCGCCTGGGCATGGCCATCCGCGACTACCTTACCGATCTCGGCGGCGAAGCGCTCAACGAGGAAGACGCGCGGCGCAGCCAGGACATCCTCGCCTTCGTGATCAACATCGAGCACATCGGCGACATCACGGCCAACAACCTGATGGAGTTCGCGGCGAAGAAAGCCCAGCGCGGCCAGGATTTCAGCGCCGACGACATTCAGGACCTCGCCCTGATGCACGGCCAGGTGATGGAAAGCCTGCGCCTGGGCTTTGCCGTGTTCATGCACGGTGACCTGCGCGCGGCGCAACGCCTTCTGTCGCGCAAGGAGGCGATCTGGCGGCTGGAGAATGAGGCCGCCGACCGCCACCTGCGCGCCCTGCGCGAGCATCGCGACGCCAACGCCGGCGGCGATGTCTACCTGCGCATCCTGCGCGACCTCAAGCGCATCCACTCGCACGTCGCCGCGTTCACCTACCTGCCGCTGGAGCGGGCGGGGATGTTGCAGGATCGACTGGTTCGCTAGTCGTCCGGGCATCCCGCACGAAATCGACGAACGCGCGCAGTGGCGAGGGCAGGTGCCGCCGGCCGGGGTAATACAGGAAGGGCCCGTTGAAGGCCTGCCACCACGGCTGCAGCACGGGCACCAGCGTCCCGTCGTCGAAGTACGGCTGCAGCCAGTCTTCGAAGAGGTGCACGATGCCCAGGCCGCCGACGGCGGCCTGCACCGCCAGGTCAGACGCCGATCCGGGGCGAACGAGCAACGGCCCGGTCGGGTCCACGCGGACGACCTCGCCCTCGCGCTCGTATTCCCACGGCGGCTTCGCGCCGCCGGCGAACTGCACGCGCAGGCACGCATGGTCGAGAAGGTCGCCGGGGTGGATCGGCATGCCGCGCCTGGCGAGATAGGACGGGGCGGCGGCGGTCACCAGGCGTTGCGAGCGCGGGCCGATCGGCAGCGCGACCATGTCCTGCTCGAGGCGCTCGTCGTAACGGATGCCCGCGTCGCAGCCCGAGGCGACGAGGTCGACGAAGCTGTCTTCGGTGACGACCTCCACCCGGACGTCGGGGTAGGCCGCCAGGAAGGCCACGAGGATCGGTGCGAGGACCGTGCGGGCGACGTTGGCCGGCACATTGAGGCGCAGGGTGCCCGTCGGTCGGTCGCGGTAGGCGTTCACCACGTCCAGCGCGGCCGCCATCTCGCCCAGCGCGGGCGCGAGGCGTTCGGCGAGGCGAGCGCCAACCTCGGTCGGTGCCACGCTGCGGGTCGTGCGGTTGAGCAGGCGTACGCCGAGGCGCGTCTCGAGCCGCCTCACCGCGTCGCTCAGACGCGACGCGGAGGCGTCGTTGGCGCGCGCCGCCTCGCGGAAGCCGCCCGCGCGCACCACGGCGACGAAGGCGATGAGATCGTGCGGATCGGCGTCCATTGTTCGGTATCCCGTACAGCCCGTGCCGATTCGAGCGGATTATCGGGCACCCGGTCAATCCCTATGCTTCCCACACCCTCTGACGGAGAAGCAACATGAGCCCTTCCGATACGTTCGTCCTCGGCGACCGCCGCGTCCGTCGCATGGGCTACGGCGCCATGCAACTGGCCGGACCCCAGGTGTTCGGCCCGCCGAAGGATCGCGCGGCTGCCGTGGCCGTGCTGCGCGAAGCGGTGGCCTCGGGCGTCGACCACATCGACACCAGCGACTTCTACGGGCCGCACGTCACCAACCAGATCATTCGCGAGGCGCTGGCGCCGTATCCCCGTGAGCTCACCCTGGTGACCAAGGTCGGGGCGGTGCGTGGCGACGACGCGTCGTGGAACGTGGCGGCGCGCCCCGACGCGTTGCGCCGCGCCGTCGAGGACAACCTGCGCCATCTTGGCGTCGACGTACTCGAGGTGGTGAACTTCCGCGAGATGGGCGACGTGCACGCACCGAAGGAAGGCTCCATTGCCGAGGCCTTCGGCACGCTCGCCCGGTTGCGCGAGGAGGGCAAGATCCGCCACCTCGGCCTGAGCAACGTCACGCTGGCGCAGGTCCGCGAAGCGCAGGACATCGCGCCGGTGGTCTGCGTGCAGAACCAGTACAACCTCGTGCAGCGCGACGACGACGCGCTGGTCGACACGCTGCGCGACATGGGCATCGCCTACGTGCCGTTCTTTCCGCTGGGTGGCTTTTCGCCGCTGCAGTCGGAGGCGCTTTCGGCCGTCGCGGCAAGGCTGGAGGCAACGCCGATGCAGGTCGCGCTGGCCTGGTTGCTACACCGCTCGCCGAACATCCTGCTGATTCCCGGCACCTCGTCGTTGGGTCACCTTCGCGAAAACCTCGCCGCGGCCAACCTCGCGCTCGACGAGGCGGTGAGGCGCGAACTGGACGCGATCGGCACCCGTTCCTGAGGGGCGCTGCCGATGACGCCACCGCCACGCAAGACCGCTTTGCATGGCGGTGGGTGTCGCATGAGGCGGCCGACCGATACAGTCCGTCGATGCATCGTCCGACCGCCACACCCTGGCTTCCCGCCCTCGCCCTGCTCGGCTCGATCACTGCGCTGTGCATCGGCACGTCGTTCGCGAAGCGGTTGTTTCCCCTCGTCGGCGCCGAAGGCACGTCGGCCCTTCGCGTGGGGTTTTCCGCCCTGGTGCTGCTCGCGCTCTGGCGGCCGTGGCGCTGGCCGTTGAGCCATCGCGACGCCGGCCACGTCATCCGCTACGGGCTCACCCTCGGCGTGATGAACCTGCTCTTCTACATGGCGTTGCGGACGATCCCTTTCGGTATCGCGGTGGCCATCGAGTTCAGCGGCCCCCTCGCCGTGGCGATGCTCGCGTCGCGCCGCGCGGTGGATGCCGTCTGGCTGGCCCTGGCCGTCGCGGGCCTCGTGATGCTGTTGCCGCTGGCCGCCGACGCGGCGCTCGACCGCACGGGCGTGCTGCTCGCGCTGGGTGCCGCCGTGTGCTGGGCGCTCTACATCCTGTTCGGCAAGCGGGCGGGCCATCTCCATGCCGGGCATGCCGTGTCGCTCGGGCTCGTCGCCGCGAGCGTGGTCGTGGTGCCGGTCGGGGTCGCCCACGCCGGCATGGCGTTGCTCGATCCGCGGGTGTTGCTGGCCGGCCTGGGCGTGGCCGTGGTGAGCAGCGCCTTGCCCATGTCCCTGGAGATGATGGCGCTCAAGCGCCTGCCGAGCGAAACCTTCGGCATCATGGTGAGCCTGGAACCGGCGGTGGCCTCGTTGCTCGCGCTGATCGTGCTCGGCGAGCGACTGGCGCCCTCCCAATGGCTGGCCATCGGCTTCATCGTGGCGGCCTCGGTCGGCAGCACGGTGACCGCCCGTCCTTCGCGTCCGCCCGGGGCAGACGCCCTTGGATAGACCGCGTCTGGCGCGGCCGGGGGTTTCTTGGCAACCAGGACGTGGCGAGTCTCATGACGATCTCATGGCGCTTACGTACCCCGGCCGGGGCCGTGAACCGCGCCTGTACGCGATTCGCCGCATCCGCCACGGCGGTCAACCTCGCACACGGGTCGGGTGTTTTTCACACGGGCGGCGCGGGTATCGCCTCTGCAGCGCCGGTACACGGGCCCGATCCTTGGCATGGCGGGGTATGAATTGCAACTTTTAAATGACAAAATAATCCGCGGGCCGCGTGCGCGACGGCGCGATTCCTCAGAAAATGTGCAGGAACGTGTCTTGCCCATTGGCCGGGCCCGCTTCACCGCTGTTTTGTCCTCCGCGTGACCGTCTCCGATGGACGCGCCCAGGGGTGTTACATTGATCCGCCGTCAGGCGCGGCGATTACGCCGTGGAAGGGTCTCGTCGTTTCGACGGGGTTCCGACGTCGCGCCTGCCTTCATACATAACAAATGAGGAGTCTCCCATCATGAAGCTCGCTTCGATCACCGTCCTTGCCTTCGCCGCCGCCGCCATGCTTTCGGGCTGCAACAAGAGCGACGATTCGGCCAACGCCCCGGCCGCCGCCTCCACCGCTCCGGCCGCCGCCTCGACCGCCGCCGCCGCCGCTCCGGTCGACACCACCCCGGCCGCCGCCTCGACCGCCGCTCCGGCTGCCGCCGGCACGGCTGCTCCGGCTGCCGCTTCGACCGCCGCCCAGCAGTAATCGCTTCATCCCAAGCCCGCCGCGCCCCCGGGTGCGGCGGGCTTTTTCATGCCTGCGGGCATGACCGATGGCCTAGGTGGCGCCGCGCGGGATAGGGCAGGCTGGGAGGGTTTTCTCTCCCTCAGGAAGGTCACCATGCCGGTTTCCCGCCGCCCCATGCTCGTTTCGCTCGCGCTTTCGCTGGCGATCGCCTCGTCCTTCGCCGCCGCGCAGACGGCGCCGATGACGCCGGACATCCCGGCGCGCTTCGACGCGCCGACCACGGCCAACGATTACGTCAAGCGTACCGTCGAGATCCCGATGCGCGACGGCGTCACGCTGCATACCGTCATCGTGGTGCCCAAGGGCGCAAAGCACGCGCCCATCCTGCTCACCCGCACGCCGTACAACGCCGATGCCCGCGCGGCACGCAGCGACGCGGCCCGCATGCGCGACGAGCTGCCCGAAGGCGACGAGGTCTTCGTCGACGCCGGCTACATCCGCGTGTTCCAGGACGTCCGCGGCAAGTACGGTTCGCAGGGCGATTACGTCATGACCCGCCCGCTGCGCGGTCCACTCAACGACACCAAGGTCGACCATTCTACCGACGCCTACGACACGATCGACTGGCTGGTGAAGAACGTGCCCGAATCCAACGGCAAGGTCGGCATGATCGGTTCGTCGTACGAAGGCTTCACCGTGGTCATGGCGCTGGTCAACCCGCATCCGGCGCTCAAGGTGGCCGCGCCCGAAAGCCCGATGGTGGATGGCTGGATGGGCGACGACTGGTTCCACTACGGGGCCTTCCGCCAGACCAACTTCGACTACATCGCCGGCCAGAACGCCAAACGAGGCAAGGGCGAGGCGATCACCCGCGAAGGCTACGACGATTACGCCAACTTCCTGCGCGCCGGCTCCGCCGCCGACTACGCGCGGGCGGCGGGGCTCGACCAGCTTCCGTTCTGGCGCAAGATCACCGAGCACCCCGCGTACGACGGGTTCTGGGAAGGACAGGCGCTCGACCGCGAGATGGCAAGGCAACCGCTGAAGGTGCCGACGATGTGGATCCAGGGCCTGTGGGACCAGGAAGACATGTGGGGTGCGATCCACAGCTACGAGGCGATGGAGCCGAAGGACCGGCACAACGACATGAACTACCTGGTGATGGGCCCGTGGCGGCACAGCCAGGTGAACTACAACGCGTCGTCGCTGGGTGCGCTGAACTGGAATGGCGACACGGCGTTGCAGTTCCGGCGCGACGTGCTGCTCCCGTTCTTCAACCAGTACCTCGTCGACGGCGCGCCCAAGGCGGACACGCCGCCGGTGTTCATCTACGACACGGGCGCCGACCGCTGGGACCGCTTCACCGCGTGGCCCCAGGCCAAAGCGACCCGTCCGCTCTACCTCGAGGCGAACGGCGGGCTGTCGTTCGACGCGCCCACCGACGGTGCGTCGACGTACGACGCTTACGTGTCCGATCCGGCCAAGCCGGTGCCTTACGTGCCGCGCCCGGTACATTTCGCCGACCGCCAGTCGTGGACGACGTGGCTGGTGCAGGACCAGCGTTTCGTCGATGGGCGGCCTGACGTGCTCACCTACGTTTCCGAGCCGCTCAAGGCACCGTTGCGCGTGGCCGGTGCGCCCCAGGTGAACCTTTTCGCGTCCACGAGCGGTACGGACAGCGACTGGGTGGTGAAACTGATCGACGTGTACCCCGATACGGATGCGTCGGCGCCGACCATGGGTGGCTATGAACTCAGCGTCTCGATGGATATCTTCCGCGGCCGCTATCGGGAGAGTTTTTCCACGCCCAAAGCCCTCACGCCCAACACGCCGTTGGCCTACCGCTTTGGCCTGCCGACAGTGAACCATACGTTCCAGCCCGGGCATCGGGTGATGGTGCAGGTGCAGTCGTCGTGGTTCCCGCTCTACGATCGCAATCCGCAAACGTTCGTGCCGAACATCTTCTTCGCGAAGCCGGGCGATTACGTCAAGGCGACGCAGCAGGTGTGGCATACCCCGGGGATGGCGAGTGCGATCGAGTTGCCGGTGGTGGAAGGGAAGTAGCGCCACGGCGCTCACCTTGTCGCTTTGCGAGGCGCTCGCGCAAGCCGTGTATCCGGGCGCGGTGCGACGCTCCGACGCGTCGTCCCGGCGCAGATCTGGATCGGTTGTCGCGCGGCGTCGCATTGAAGGCGTGACCGGTATTCCCGCGGATTTTGCATTACATCGACACCCGCGACGCCATGCTCGAATCCCAGTGACACCGAGGATCGTCCCATGGCTCGTCCCATCTGGACCGGAACGCTGTCGTTCGGCCTGCTCAACGTGCCGATCCGCCTGATGTCGGGCGAGCGCCGAAACGACCTGCACTTCCGCATGCTCGACCAGCGCAGCAATACGCCGGTCCGCTACGAGCGGGTTAATGCCGACACCGGCGAAGAGGTGCCCTGGAAGGAGATCGTCAAGGCCTTCGAATACCAGAAAGGCAGCTACGTGGTGCTGGAGGAAGAGGACATCCGCCATGCCTCCAGCGACGCGCACGAAACGGTGGAGATCGACGCCTTCGTGGACGGCAAGGACATCTCCCCCGCTTACTACGAGAAGCCCTACGTGCTCGTGCCGGCGAAAAAGGCCGAGAAGGGCTACGTTCTTTTGCGCGAAACGCTGAAGAAAACCGGCAAGGTCGGCATTGCCCGCGTGGTGATCCGCACCAGGGAGTACCTCGCTGCCGTCTATCCCCAAGGAGATGCGCTGCTGCTCAACCTGCTGCGCTACGCTGCCGAAATCGTCGACGTCGGCGAGTATGGGCTTCCCGACAAGGCCGCCGCCGATTACCGCATCTCGCCGCGCGAGATGGACATGGCGGTCGACCTCATCGAATCGATGTCGGGCAAATGGAAGCCCACCGACTACCGGGACGAGTTCCGGGACAAGTTGCGCAAGGCGATCGAGAAGCGCCTCAAGAGCAAGGGCGTCACCACGACGGTGGACGACGACGACGAGCACACGCCCGAGAACGCGACCACTAACGTGGTGGATTTCATGGCCCTGCTCAAGAAGAGCATCGGCGCCAAGGAGCGGACCCCGGCCACCAAGACCGTGACCGCCAAGGCACCCGCCAAGGCGTCCGCCAAGAAGAGCCCGGCGAAGAAGGTGGCGAAGAAAGCGGCCGCCAAGAAGACGACGTCGCGCAAGGCGCCCGCGAAGCGCCGTCGGGCGAGCTGACATGGCGACGCTTACCGTAGCCGGCGTGCGCGTGACTCACCCCGAACGCGAGGTGTTTGGCCCCGGCGGCCCCACCAAGGGCGAGGTGGCGGGCTATTACGAAGCCGTGGCGCCCTGGATGTTGCCCGAGTTGTCCCGGCGGCCGCTCTCGCTGGTGCGCTGTCCCGGTGGCCTCGGCAGCGCCTGCTTCTTCCAGAAGCACCACGCGGACACCCTTGGCGCCCACGTGAAGCCCGTGACGCTACTGGAAAAGGACGGCGACCAGGCGCGCTACATCTACGTGGAGGACGTGGCGGGCGTCGTCGAACTGGTGCAGATGAATACCCTCGAGTTCCATCCGTGGGGCGCCCGGATCGACGATCCGGACAAGCCCGACCGACTGATCTTCGACCTCGACCCGGCCCCGGGCCTGTCCTGGGAGGCCGTGGTCGCGGGCGCGCGCGACATTCGCGTGCGCTTGGGCGATGCCGGCCTGGACAGCTTCGTGCGCACCTCGGGCGGCAAGGGCCTGCACGTGGTCGCGCCGTTTCGCCGGGGGCCGTCGTGGGACGGGGTGAAGACCTTCTGCGAAGGCGTCGCCGACGCGATGGTGGCCGATGCGCCGGATCGCTACATCGCCCAGGCGAGCAAGTCCCGCCGCGAAGGGCTGATCTTCATCGACTGGCTGAGGAATACGCGGGGGGCGACGAGTGTCACCGGTTGGTCGTTGCGTGCCCGCGATGGCGCAACGGTGGCGATGCCCGTGCGCTGGGACGACATCGCCCGACTGGGGTCAGGCGCCGCGTTCGACTGGAAGAAAGCGCTCAAGCGCGCCAGGGCGTTGAGGGCGGATCCCTGGGCCGCGATGGCTACCCTCGACCAGACGCTGCCGCGCTGATCGAGGCTAGCCCGTGGGCATCGGCGCGGGCCTGGCCACGCCGATGGCAAGGGATCAACCCTTGCCCTGCATCCGGCGCAACGAAGCCATGACTTCGTAGCACGCGCCCATCGTGTGGTAGTCGGTCTTGCCGGCGGGGCTCTTCTGGTCGTCGTACTTCTCGTTCTTGCGCGTGAGGATGCGATACCAAGCGCCATAACGATGATCGACGAAGTGCTCCCAGCTATAGGCCCAGATGGTTTCGTACCACTGGTCGTACCGGGGATCGCCGGTGGTTTCGAACAGCAACTGCGCGGCCGCCAGCGATTCGGCCTGCACCCAGAAATACTTGTCGTCGTCGCAGACCTCGCCGTCGGGCGCGAAGCCGTAGGCGATGCCGCCATGGTCCTTGTCCCAGGCGAATGCGAGGGCCTGGTCGAACAGGTGGCGCGCCGTCGGTACCAGCCAGTCGCGGTGCCGCGGCGTGCCCTTCGTGTAGCGCTCGAGCATCATCAGCAGCTTGGCCCACTCGGTCTGGTGGCCGGGCTGGAAGCCCCAGGGGCGGAACAGGTGCTTGGGATTGTCGAGGTTGTATTCCCAGTCGATCGACCAGTCCGGGTGGTAGTGCTCCCAGATCAGCTTCTGCGGGGTGAGGCCCGCCTGGCGCTGGGTCATGTTCCCGGCCAGCAGCATGGCCCGATCGAGATAGCGATCGTCGTGGGTGGCTTCCCACGCGGCGATCATCGCCTCGGTCATGTGCATGTTCGCGTTCTGGCCGCGGTAACCGGTGAAGTTCCAGTCTTTGTCGGCCTCGTCACGGTACAGGCCGTGCGCCGGCTCCCAGTATCGCTGCTCGAGCAGGTTCCAGATCTCGTCCTGCCAGGCGCGGGCTTCGTCGAAACCCACCTTCACGCCGCACGAGTAGGCCAGCAGCATAAACGCCAGGCCGTAACAGTGGTTCATGCGGTCGTCGGGCTGGCCGTCGCGGATCGTCCACGCGTAGCCGCCGGTCTGCGGGTTGCGGTGCACGTCACGCAGGTAGCGCAGGCCGTGCATCGCCAGGGCCTTGTCGTCGTCCTTGTGGAACTCGAGGTAGGCCATCGCGTGGTTGAACACGAAACGCGTGCTCGACACGAGGTGGCGATGACTGCGGTCGTAGACCGAGCCGTCGTCCTTGAAATACTGGAAGAAGCCGCCGCTCGGGTCGACTTCGTTCGGCGCGTAGAACGCCATGGTGGTCGCCACGTGCTGGCGGAGCACGTCGACATCATGGAAATCGGGGAGGGGAACCTTCGTCATGCGTGCTTCTCCATGAAGGCCATGACCTCGGCCTGGTTGGGAATGGCGGTGAACGAGCCCTTGCGGGTGGCGGTGATCGCGCCGCAGGCGGCGGCATAGCGGATCAGGCCGACCAGGTGCGCTTCGTCGGCGGCCAGCGCGTCCAGCCCGGCGGGCGTGACGCCCGCCGCCGCGAGGCGGGCGAGCAGGCCGCCGACGAACGCGTCGCCCGCGGCGGTGGTGTCGACCGCGTCCACCCGATAGCCCTGGATGATGCCGTGGCCCGCACGGGTGTACCAGCGCATCGGCCCGGCACCATCGGTGACCAGGAGCAGGCGGGCGTGGCCTTCCCACAGCCGACGGAGCACCGTGGCGTCGTCGGCCATGCCCTCGTGCACCGCGGCGAATTCTTCCGCGCTGAGCTTGACGATGTCGGCCTCGCCAAGGGCTTCCCACAGCCGCGGGAGCGGATCTTCGCCCTGGGGCCAAAGCGCCGGACGCAGGTTCATGTCGAAGCTCACCAGGGCGCCGGCGGCACGCGCGCGGCGCATGCCTTCGACGGTGGTGGCCGCGATCGCCGATTCGGTCAGCGAGTTGGAGCAGACGTGGAAGACCGCCAGCCCGTCGAACGCGTTCGCCCGGAAGTGCTCCGGGCGGAACAGCAGGTCGGCCGCGGGCGGACGGTAGAAGCTGAAGCTGCGATCGCCCTTGTCGTCGTGCGCCACGAAGGCCAGCGCGGTGCGCGCCTCGTCCGTGCGGGCGACGTCCTCGGTGCCGACGCCCAGGTCGGTGAGGCTCTTGAGCAGGAAGTCGCCGAACATGTCCCGCGCGAGCATCCCGGCGAAGCGGGCCTGGCCGCCGAGCAGGGCCGCCGCGACGGCGACGTTGGCGGGCGCGCCGCCGGCGAACGGAACGAAGGCGGGAGGCTGACCGGCGCCGCCCTGGGGCTGTGCGTGGAAATCGATCAGCGCCTCGCCGAAGCAGAGGATGGAAGACATGCGAACGGCGTGTCCTTGGGGCGAGGGTGGAGAAAAGCGCGGCGGCCGGCAGGATGCCGGCCGCCGACGTGCGATGGGATCAGCGGGTGGCGACGGGCAGGTTGCGGATCTTCGAACCGCTCAGACCGTAGAACACGATGTAGGCGTAGCAGATGAGCGGGATGAAGAAGGCATGCTGCACGCCGATCGCGTCGGCGACGATGCCCTGCAGCCAGGGGATGATCGCGCCACCCACGATGGCCATGATCAGCAGCGACGAGGCCTTGCCGGTGAGCGGGCCCATGCGCTCGATACCGAGCGAGAAGATCGTGGGGAACATGATCGAGTTGAACAGGCCGATGGCGACGATGCTGTACACCGCGACGGTGCCGGTGGTGCTCATGGTGGTGATGACCAGCAGGCCGTTGACGACGGCGAACGCGGCCAGCAGCAGGCGCGGCGAGAACTTGGCCAGCAGCGCCGAGCCGATGAAGCGGCCGACCATCGCGCCGCCCCAGTAGAACGCCACGTGGCTGGCGGCGACTTCACCGCTCATGTTGCCGATGTCCGGCAACTGGAGGTAGTTGATCATGAAGCTGCCGATCGACACCTCGCCGCCCACGTAGAAGAAGATGCCGAGTACGCCGAAGAACACGTGCGGGGTCTTCAGGGCGTCCATCAGCGAGTGCTGGCTGTCGTCCGACTTCTCGGTGGTTTCTTCCAGCGCCGGGAGGTTGAACAGGTAGACGCCGACGGCCAGCAGCACGAGCACCACGGCCAGGCCGATGTAAGGGCCCTGCACGGCGGAGGCTTCCTGCGCGCGGTAAGTGATCTGTTCGGCCGCGCTCAGCTTGGCGATGTCGGCGCTGCTCTTGACCTGATTGGACAGGATCAGGAAACCGCCGAAGAAGGGCGCCAGGAAGGTGCCGAACGAATTCAGTGCCTGGGCCAGGGTGAGGCGGCTGGAGCTGGTCTTTTCCGGACCCAGCAGCGCGACGTAGGCGTTGGCGGCCACCTGCAGCACGGTGATGCCCGTGGCGAGGATGAACAGGGCGCCCAGGAAGAACGCGTAGACGCGCATGCCGGCGGCGGGCCAGAACAGCGCCGCGCCGATGCCGGCGATGATCAGGCCGGCCACGATGCCCTTCTTGTAGCCCAGCGCGGCGACGAGCTTGCCGGCGGGGAGCGACATGATGAAATACGCGCCGAAGAACGTGAACTGGATCAGCATCGCCTGGGCGTAGTTCAGTTCGAACACGGCCTTCAGGTGGGGGATGAGGATGTCGTTCAGGCAGGTCAGGAAGCCCCACATGAAGAAGATCGTGGTCATCACGCCGAGGGCGAGCGGGAAATAGGTGTAACGGGTATCACCCGTACCCGCGGAAGATGGCGTGCTGTGCGAAGGCAATGGGCCGGTGGCCATGGGGGCGCTCCTTTATCGGTTTTAGGGTGAGGCCGGGGGGCAGCTGCTTTCGCGAACCACCAGCCGGACCGGGGCGATCGTATAGGCCGTATCCGTATCGGGATTGCCCAATCGTTGCAGGATCAGTTCGGCGCTGCGCCGCCCCAGGCCCCGGGGATCCACCGCGACGGTGGTGAGGGGCGGAACGCAGACCGAGGCTTCGGCGACGTCGTCGAAGCCGGTGAGGGCAAAATCTTCGCCGGGGCGGCGTCCGCGCCGCGTGAGGCCGAGCATGAGGCCCAGCGCGACGGCGTCGTTGTAGCAGACCGCCGCCGTCGGCGCGGGGTCGCGCGCAAACAGGGCGCCGGTCTGGCGCGCGGCTTCCAGGCGGGTGGGTGCGCTTTCGATGAGCCAGCCCGGGTCCACCGCCAGGCCCGCGTCGCGCATCGCGCCCAGGTAGCCGCGACGGCGCTGTTCCACCGAACTCGAATCGCGGTGGCCGCCGAAGAAGGCGACGCGGCGGTGGCCGAGCCCGAGCAGGTGCTCGGTGGCCAGGCGCGCGCCGTGTTCGTTATCCATCTCCAGGGTGTCCCAGCGATGCGTGCCATCGTCGTCGGGCAATTCGCGGTTGAACACGAGCAGCGGCGTGTGCATGCCCACGGCGGCCAGCACGCGCTCGCCGTCGCTGCCCTCCGCGGGCGAGAGGATGATGCCGGCGGGGCCGTGCTCGACCAGCGAGGTGAGCACCGCCTGCTGCCGCTCGGGCGATTCGCCGGTGTTGCCCAACAGGGTGACGTAGCCAGCCCGGGCGAGGGCCTCGTCGGCGCCCGCGGCGAATTCGGCGAAGAACGGGTTGCCCAGGTCGTTGACCACCAGGCCGATGCTTGAGGACGTGCGGCGGCGAAGGTTGGCGGCGGCCCGGTTATAGACGTAGCCCTGGCGCTTCAACTCGGCTTCCACGCGGGCCCGGGTGGCGGAATTCACCAGCGGGCTGCCGCGCAGCACCAGCGAGACGGTGGCTCGCGACACATCGCAACCCTGGGCGATATCGGCGAGCGTCACCTTGCGGTGCTGTGGGGTGGTCCGGGGCATCGTTACTTTCCTTCAAACGATCTAAACCGCGTGATGATCGCGCGGCGGCGGGCTGGATACATCACGCAGTGCAACATGCGCCAGGCGCGCATCTTTGCTAGTTTCCGGGTGTTTGTCACGATCCAAACGACGGCGGCCGTCCGCGCCGCGTCCCATCCGGGGGAGCCCACCATGCCCAATTCGTCCCGCGCGCGCCGAGGCCTGCTCGCCGCCGCCTTGACCCTCGCCCTGCCGGCCCTTGCCCTGGCCGCGTCGCCGGACAAGGGCACCGCGGCCTTCGAGTCGGTCGATCCGATGATCGGCACCGGCGGCGACGGGCACACCTTTCCCGGCGCGACGGTGCCGTTCGGCATGATCCAGCTCTCGCCGGACACGGCCATGCCGGACGTCAAGCACGCCTACAAATGGGCCGCGGGCTACCAGTACGGCGACAAGAGCATCCTCGGGTTCTCCCATACGCATTTCTCCGGCAGCGGCCATTCCGACCTGGGCGACGTGCTGGTCATGCCCATTGCCGGCGACGTGAGACTGGACCCCGGTTCTCCCGATCAGCCCGGCAGCGGTTACCGTTCGCGTTTCGACCACGCGAGCGAAAAAGCGCAGGCAGGGTACTACGCCGTCACCCTGGCCGACTACGACGTCCGCGCCGAGTTGACCGCCGGCCGCCGCGTCGGCTGGCATCGCTATACCTTCCCCAAGGGCAAGCCGGCCCATCTGCTGCTCGACCTGCGCCCGAGCATCTACGACTACGACGGCAAGGTGCTCTGGTCGTCGCTGCGCGTACGAACGGACGGCACGGTGACCGGCGGTCGCACCACCCGGGGTTGGGCACCGGGTCGCCAGCTGTATTTCGCCATGCGCTTCAGCCAGCCGATGGTGTCGCGGCTGCTCAAGAATCGCGAAAAAGACGTGGCCTACAAGGGCTTCTCCGGTCCGGGCAACCGCGCCGACGACACCGACGGCATGAGCGGCCGTGCCCTGGAAGGTGTGTTCGATTTCGGCAACCTCGATCGGCCTCTGGTGGTGAAGGTCGCCATCTCGTCGGTCAGCGAGGACAACGCGATCGCCAACCTCGACGCCGACGGTGCCGGTTTCGACTTCGACGCCCGCCGGGCCGAGGCCCGCCAGGCCTGGGAGAAGACCCTCTCCGTCGTCGACCTCCAGGCGCCCGCGCCGGACCGGAAGACGTTCTACACGGCGCTTTACCACGCCATGCTGTCGCCCACCCTGTCGATGGACGTCGACGGCCGCTACCGCGGGCCCGACAACCAGGTGCACCAGGCGAAAGGGTTCGACTTCTACTCGACCTGGTCGTTGTGGGACGTCTATCGTGCCCAGCAACCCCTGATGACCCTGCTCGAGCCGGACAAGAGCAACGACTTCGTCAGTTCGTTGATCGCCGCGCGCGAGGCCAGCCCGTTCGGCATCCTGCCGGTGTGGGCGTACCAGGGCATGGAGACCTGGTGCATGATCGGCTACCACGCGGTGCCGGTGATCGCCGATGCCTATATGAAGGGCATCCGTGGCTACGACGCCGGCAAGGCGCTCCAGGCCATGGTCGCCAGCGCCACGTATGGGCCCTACGGTGGCCTCGGCGACTACATGAAGCTCGGCTACGTGCCGATCGACCGCCAGCCCGAAGCGGCGTCCAAGACCGTGGAATACGCCTTCGACGACTGGTCGCTCGCGCAGATGGCCAAGGCCATGGGCAAGGACGACGTGGCCGCCACCTTCATGAAGCGCGCGGGCAACTGGAAAAACAGCTTCGATACGAAGACCGGCTTCCTGCGGGCGCGCAAGAGCGATGGGTCTTACCGCGAGCCGTTCGATCCCTCGTCGGCCGCCTACGGCAGCGACTACACCGAAGGCAACGCCTGGCAGTACTCGTGGTACGTGCCGCAGGACGTCGCCGGCCTGATCGATGCGCTCGGCGGCCCCGATGCGTTCGTGAAAAAGCTCGACGAGGTGTTCGATGCGAAGGTCGACCCGAAGTCCTTCGCCCACGTGGAAGACATCACCGGGTTGATCGGCTGGTATGCCCACGGCAACGAGCCGAGCCATCACGTGGCGTACCTCTACGACTACGCCGGGCAGCCCTGGAAGACCCAGGAGCGCCTGACCGGGATCATGAAGAGCCAATACGCCCCGACGCCGACGGGGCTCGTTGGCAACGACGACCTCGGCCAGATGTCGGCGTGGTACATCTTTACCGCCCTGGGCTTCTACCCGGTGGCGCCGGGCAGCAACCAGTACGTCATCGGCCGCCCCTTCGTCGAGAAGGCCACGCTCAACCTCGCCAACGGCAAGCGTTTCACCGTCTCCGCCGATCACCTGGACGCGAAGCATCCGTACGTGGGCAAGGTCACCCTCGACGGCAAGCCGCTGGATCGGGTCTTCCTTCGCCACGAAGAAATCGTCGCCGGGGGCGAACTGCATTTCTCGATGCAGGCGACGCCGGCCCGGGATTGGGCCACGGGAGCGGACGCGATGCCGTATTCGATGAGTCGCCAGCCCTAGGGAAAACAGACGATCCGTCACGCGGTTTTCACGGACGTAAACCGCCGCGCGTCTACACTATCCGTCCTGGCTGGGACGGAGACGGAGACGTTGTGGGGATGACGAAAGCATGATCGAACGCATCGGATTGCGCTGGCGCCTCGTGGGCCTGCTAGCCGCCGTTCTCGTCATCGTCGCGCTGCCTTACGTGGTCACCCGGTCCAGCGTCGAGGACGCGCTGAATTCGCGCGACTGGGTCACGCACACCGCCGACGTCAAGGCGAGCGTCTATCGCCTGGACGCGATCCTTCGCAGCGGCGAGGCTGCCACGTATGCCCTCGTATCAGGCGCGGAAGACACCCCCGAGATCGACGAACGCGTGCGTTACCCGCGCGAGACGGTGCCGGGCATCCTGGCCTCGCTGCGGGTGATGCTGCACGACAATGCCGATCAGCTGACCCGGCTGGCCGCCATCGATGCCATCGCGAGCGGTCGTATGGCGCTTGCCGGGCAGGCGATTGAGCGGCTCAAGGCGGGCGATCGCCAGGGCGCGCTGGCGTCCATGCAGGACGCCCAGCGCATGTTCCCGATGCGCGCGAAGGTGAAAGAGCTGCTCGACGAGGAGTCGCAGCTGCTCAACCTGCGTCGTGAGCAGGCGCAGTCGCTTGCGTCCAACAACCGGCTGGTGCTGCTTGTCGCGGCGCTCGCGCAGATCGCCCTGCTCGGTATCGTGGTGATGGTCTCCGAACGGCAGATCGCCATCCGTCTGGCGGCAGAATCGCGGGTGGCCGAGGCGGTGGTGCGCTCGCAGCTGATCGTGCAGGCGGTGCGAGAGCCGATCGCGCTGCTCGACGGCGACCTTCGCACGCTTCTGGTCAACACCGCGTTCGCCGAGCTCTACGGCTTCGATCCCGACGACGGCGGCAACCGGCGCCTGGACGAGATCGGTCACGGCGCGTGGTCGGACACCGCGTTGCTCCAGCGCCTGACCGACGTGGTGGCGCGCGATCGCGAACTGTGGGATTACGAGCTCACCCAGCGCACCGTTGACGGCGTCGATCGCTTCGTGGTGATCAACGCACGCCGCATCCAGCAGCCCGACAGCGTGTCGCCGGCACTCCTGCTTACCGTGAGCGACATCACGGCGCGTGCGCTCGTGGAGCAGAAGGTCACCGAACTCAACCGCCAGCTCGAGGGCAAGGTGGAGCAGGTGTCCGACGTGAACCGCGAGCTGGAGGCGTTCAGCTATTCGGTGTCGCACGACCTGCGCGCCCCGCTGCGACATATTTCCGGCTTCGCCACCAAGCTGGAGAGCCACCTGGGCGATCGCGCCGACGATCGCGTGCGCCACTACGTCGACGTCATCGGCAGTTCGTCGCGCCGCATGGCCCAACTCATCGATGACCTGCTGGTGTTCTCTCGCCTGGGCCGCGGCGCCCTGCGCCTGCAACCGGTGGACATGCAGTCGCTGGTCGAGGAAGCGCGCTCGCTGGCCGAGCCGGACGTCGGCCAGCGGCACGTCGACTGGCGCATCGCGCCCCTGCCCATCGTGGTGGGCGACGAAAACATGCTGCGCACGGTGTGGCAGAACCTCATCGGCAACGCGGTGAAATACACCGCGCGCCGCGAACGCGCATCGATCGAGGTCGGCGTGGACCGGACCGCGGTGGGCGATTACGAGTTCTACGTGCGCGACAACGGCGCCGGCTTCGACATGCAGTACGCGAGCAAGCTGTTCGGCGTGTTCCAGCGCCTGCATCGCGCTTCCGAGTTTCCTGGCAACGGCATCGGCCTTGCCAACGTGCGCCGGATCATCGCCCGCCACGGCGGCCGTACCTGGGCCGAGGGCGAGATCGACCAAGGCGCCATCTTCCACTTTTCTCTGCCGGCGTCCGACCTTCCGGCCGCCCGAACAGGTGATGCATGAACAAGCGCGACCTTCGCACCATCCTCCTCGTCGAAGACTCGCTGGCCGATGCCGAAATGGCGATCGACGCCCTGCGCGAAGCGAAACTGGCCAACCCCGTCGTGCACGTCGAGGACGGCGTGGAATGCCTCGACTGGCTGCATCGGCGCGGGCGCTTCGCCGGCCGCGCCGAAGACGAGCCGGCGGTGATCCTGCTCGACATCAAGATGCCGCGCATGGACGGCCTGGAGGTGCTCCAGGAGCTGCGTAGCGAGGAAAAATGGAAACGGCTGCCCGTGGTCATCCTCTCCTCCTCGCGCGAAGAGAGCGACCTCGCCCGCAGCTGGAACCTCGGGGTCAACGCATACGTGCTCAAGCCCGTCGACGTGGATCAGTTCTTCAAGGCGGTGCAGACGCTCGGCCATTTCTGGGCCGTGCTCAACCAGCGTCCGGATGGCGAGTGACGGGCAGGGAACGGCGGACATCGGCATGAACGGCCAAGCGCAAAAAATCAGGATCCTCCAGGTCGAGGACAGTCCCCTCGACGCGGAACTGCTGTTGACGGAACTGGACCACGACGGCCTCGACTACGAAGTGCACCTGGTCGACGACGAAAAGGCCTACGTCGACGCACTGGATACGTTTCACCCCGATATCGTGCTCTCCGACCTGAGCGTGCCGGGCTTCGGCGGCGAACGCGCGCTGGAGATCCTTCGGCTTCGCGGGCCGGACACCCCTTTCATCTTCGTCTCCGCCACCCTGGGCGAAGAGGCGGCGATCGAAGCGCTGCGCAATGGCGCGACCGATTACATCCTCAAGCAGAATCCCGCGCGCCTGGCGTCCGCGGTCCGCCGCGCGCTGCGCGAGGCCGAGGAGCAGCGCGCCCGTGCCCGCGCGGAGCAGGAGCTCATCCGCGCGCAGCGCTTCGAAAGCCTCGCCCTGCTGGCCGGCGGGCTCAGCCACGACCTGCGCAACCTGCTGCAGCCGCTGCTGCTGGCAGGCGACACGCTCGAAGACTATGCCGACGACCCGCGACTGGCCCGTCTCGGCGCGCTGGTGCGCGACTGTGGCCGGCGTGGCCTGGAGATGGTCTCGTCGATGCTGTCGTTCGCGCGCGGCGCGCGCCGTGCCGAGCAGGTGCGACTGGGCGCCCTGCTCGACGCGCTGAAGCTGCTGATGCAGGGCAGCGTGCCGCGCAACGTGCGCATGGAGGTCGACGTGTTCGATCCCGACGTGTCGTTCGAGGGCAACCACACCGAGCTGCAGCAATGCCTGCTCAACCTTTGCCTCAATGCGATCCAGGCGATGCCCGACGGCGGCACGCTGCGCATCGAGACCGCGCAGGTCAACCTGGCCGACGATTTCTTCGCCGACAGCGAGGCCGTGCAGGCCGGCCGCTACCTGCGTCTGTCGGTGATCGATTCGGGCGCCGGGATGCCGTCCGCGGTGCTGCAGCGGCTGTTCGAACCGTTCTTCACCACCAAGGAAGGGGGCACGGGACTCGGCCTGCTGTCGTGCAAGCGCATTGTCGCCAGCCACGGTGGCCTGATGCGCGTACGCAGCCGGGAAGGGGAGGGCACCCAGTTCCACCTCTACCTGCCGCTGGCGCTGGAACACGACGACGCTGACGGCCTGCCGGCGATGGAGTCGACGCTGCAGGGCGAGGCCGAACGGGTGCTGGTGGTGGTCGAGGAGGCGATGCAGCTCTCGCTGCTCGTCGACACCCTCGATGCCTACGGCTACCAGGCGGGGGCGAGCCAGAGCGGCACGGCCGCGCTCCAGTGGATCGAGGCCCATGGCGTCCCCGACCTCGTCGTCATGGACGCCGACATGAACCTCTTCACCGGCGTGCGCACGCTCGCGGCGCTGCTCGACCACGGCTACGCCGGTGCGGTGCTGCTGCTCGCCCGCCCGGAGTCGCCGCCGAACCTCGACGAGCTTCCCCAGCTCGAACGCCTCTACGTGCTGGACAAGCCGATCCAGTCGCGGGCGTTGTTGCGCAAGGTCCGCGAGGCCCTGGGCTAGCGCCGCGGGCCCGCCCGGCTGGCCGGGGCCCACGGCGCCAGTGGTCGGTCTTCGCGAGCATGCTTCTGATGTAGCGCTCTCGCGACAACCGACCGCATCGCGGTGGGCCCGGCCTGCGCCGGGACGACGGTAGTTGGTGCCTTCCATCCGTACCCGCCAGCTCGTCCACATATCCTTCACGCCTAAAGATTCGTTTTGTGACGCCGATCACGTTTAAGAGTTAAAATGCCGAATCAGCGCACACCCCCGGGTGTGCGCTTTCAAGCGTGACGGGGGGTTCCATCGCTCTTCGCCCGGCCGACCGGCTGGGGCGCTCCCGTGCCTGCGCCCCATCGAAGAGGTCGACGAATGAACCGGATCTACCGTCTGTGCTGGAATGCCGCCACGTCCCAGTGGGTTGCCGCGAGCGAACTGGCCATGGGACGCCGCCCCGCCGCTCTCGTCTCGGGCGGCGCGCGCGCGCCACGCGCCGCCGCGGTCGCTGCCGCGATCGGGCTGGCGCTGGGCGCTCCGGGGGCTGCGCGGGCAGGGCAGACGGGCGGGCAGGTGGTCGGCGGTAGCGGCAACATCCAGGTCAACGGACCGGTCACCACCATCCATCAGGACAGCCAGCACCTTTCGCTGAACTGGTCGACGTTCGACATCGGCCCCAACGAGACGGTCAACTTCGTCCAGCCCGGTCGCAGCGCCATCGCCGTGAACCGCATCCTTGGCAACGAGGCGTCGGATATCCAGGGCCACCTCAACGCCAACGGCCAGGTCTGGCTGGTCAACCCCAACGGCGTGATCTTCGGCGAACACGCCCAGGTCAACGTGGGCGGTCTCGTGGCCTCCACGCTCGACACCCCGGACGCCAGCCTCGCCTCGGACACGCGGACCTTCAGCGGCCCGGGCAAGGGCCGCATCGTCAACAAGGGCCAGATCCACGCTGCCGACGGCGGCTACGTCGCCCTGCTCGGTAACCAGGTCTCCAACCAGGGCACCGTGACGGCACGGCTCGGCACCGTCGCCATGGGCGGTGGCAGCAGCGTCACGCTGAGCTTCGACGGCAACCAACTGGTCAATGTGCAGGTCGACCGCAGCACGCTCGACAACCTGGTGGAGAACCGCCAGCTGGTGCAGGCGGACGGTGGGCGGGTGATCATGACCGCTGGCGCCCGCGACTCGCTGCTGGCCAGCGCCGTGAACAACACCGGCGTGGTGCGCGCGCAGACCGTGGAGAACCGCGACGGCCAGATCGTGTTGCTGGGCGGCATGACGGCCGGGCACGTGAACGTGGAAGGCACGCTCGACGCCACCGCCCCCCACGGCGGCAACGGCGGCACCATCGAAACCTCGGCGGCCTTCGCCACCATCGGCAAGGCCCGGGTCGACGCCGGCGCGGCGCGGGGCAAGGCCGGCACGTGGATCGTCGATCCGTTCGACCTGACCATCGACAGCAATGCCGCCTCGACCATCTCGTCGTCGCTGGCCACCACCAGCGTGACCGAGCAGACCACGGCCAGCGGCACGAGCGGCCAGGGCACGGTCGCCAGCGGTAGCGGCACCATCACCGTCGCCGCGCCGATCAGCTGGTCCAACCCCAACACCACGCTGACCCTCGACGCCTACGCCAACATCGTGGTCAACGCCGGCATCACCGGCGCGGGTTCGGTGGTGATGAAAGCCGGCAGCAGCGGCACCGGCAACGTTACCCTCAACGCGGCCGTCAGCGGCAACGCGGGCGTCACCGCCAGCATGCCCGGCACGTTCACCAACAACGCGGGCGCCAACGCCCTTGCCGTCGGCAGCGGCGCGCGCTGGCTCGTCTACGCCGGCGCGCGATCGGCGAGCACCGGCGGCCTGACGCCGAACTTCATCCAGTACAACGCCACCAACGGCAGCACCGTGCAGGGCACGGGCAACGGGTTCCTCTACGCGCAGGCGCCGACGGTGGCGCTGGGCGCACTGCAGGGCACGGTGGAGAAGGCCTACGACGGCACCACGCAGGCCGCGCTGACCGGAGCCAACTTCAATGCCAGCGGCCTGGCCAACGGCGACAAGCTCGCCACGGGCACCGGCACCTACGCGAGCAAGGACGCCGCCAGCGGCATCGGCGTCACCGCCGCCAACAACGGCTATACGTTCACCGACAGCACCGGCCTGGTGCCGGTCTACGGCTACGTGGTCAGCGGCGGCGGGGTGTCGGCGAACATCGGCGTGATCGATCCGAAGCAGCTCGCGATCCAGATCGTCAATAACCCGACCAAGACCTACAACGGCACGACCACCGCCACGCTCACCTCCGGCAACTACCAGATGAGCGGCGTGGTTTCCGGCGAAGGCATCAGCTTCAGCCAGCCCAACTCGGTGGGCTACGACGCCAGCGACGCCGGCGCGCGGACCGTGACCGCCAACTTCGTACCGTCGAACTTCGTCGCCGCCAGCGGCACCAACCTCGCCAACTACGCGCTGCCGACCAGCGCGACGGGCGCGGGCACGATCAACAAGGCGCCGGTGCAGTTGTCGGGCCTGATCGGCAGCGACAAGACCTACGACGGCACCACCGCGGATGCGCTGGACAAGAGCCACGCGAGCATCTTCGGCGTGATCGCGGCGGACAACGGCAACGTCACGCTGGATACCAGCAACGGCTCGGGTCAGTTCGCGGACGCGAACGTCGGCAACGGAAAGTCCGTGACCGCGGTCGGCTTCCAGCTGCAGGGCACCAAGGCGAGCAACTACGCCCTCGTGCTCCAGGGTGACATCACCGGCTCGATCAACCCGAAGGCCCTCGGCATCACCGGCGTGAGCGCGCTGGGCAAGGTCTACGACGGCTCGACGCTCGCCCAGCTCGCCCTGTCCAATCCGCAGCTCACCGGCGTGGTGGGCGGCGACAACGTGTCGCTGTCGACCACCAACGCCACCGGCCAGTTCGCCACGCGCAATGTCGGCAACGGCATCGGCGTCACCGCCAGCGGTTTTGCCCTCACCGGCTCGGGCACGGGCAACTACACGCTCGTGCAGCCCACGGGCCTGAGCGCCAACATCACGCCGGCGACGCTGTCGCTGTCGATCACCGGCAACCCGACCCGCACCTACAACGGCGGCAACAACGCCAGCCTCGCGACGAGCGACGTCACCATCACCGGCTGGGCCCAGGGCGAGTCCGGTTCGCTCACGCAGAACGCCGGCGCCACCTACGACAGCGTCAACGCGGGATCGCACACGGTCACGGCGATGATCGAGGCCTCCGACTTCACCCTCGGCAACGGCACCTCGCTGTCCAACTACACCTTCCCCACCTCCATCGCCGGTGCCGGCACGATCGCCCGGGCGCCGCTGAAGTGGACGATCGTCGGTAACCCGAGCAAGACCTACGATGGCACCACCGGCGTCACCCTCGGCACGTCGAATTACCAGGTCTATGGCTTCGTCGGCGGCGAAGGCGCGAGCGTCAGCCAGACCCAGGGCACCTTCGCTTCGCCGAACGCGGGCATCCAGTCTGTCAGCGCCAACGTGAGCCCCGGCGACTTCGTGCCGCTCCAAGGCACCAACCTCAACAACTACGTGCTGCCCAGCGTCATCAGTGGCTTCGGTTACATCAGCAAGGCCGACGGCAGCAAAGTCTCGGTGGTGATCATCGGGCGTCCGACGCGCGCCTACGACGGCACGACCAACGCCACATTCACCTCCACCGATTTCCAGGTGATCGGTAACTTCCCCAACGGCGAAGGGTTCACCATCACCAAGACCACGGGCAGCTATGCGGGCAAGGACGTCGGGGCGCAGCCGGTATCGGTGCAGCTGGCGCAGAGCGACTACCAGCCGATCGGCAATACCAACCCGAACAACTACACGCCGTTCTCCACGATGGCGTACGGTACGGGCCAGATCAACCCGGCGCTGTTGACCACGTCGATCGTCGGTTCGCCGACCAAGGTCTACGACGGCAGCACGTATATCGCGCTCACGCCGTCCAACTACCAGATCAATGGTTTCGCCAGCGGCGAGGGTGCCGACATCGTGCCGTCCAAGTCGGTCGCGTTCGACGACTCGAACGTGGGCAACGGCAAGACCATCACTGCGCAGATGGCGATTACGTCCTATACCCCGCATTCGGGCACGGACCTGTCGAACTACACGCTCGACCTGCAGGCGACGGGCACCGGCTCGGTCACCCCCGCCCCGTTGACCATCGTCGGCGTGTCGGCGCAGAACAAGACCTATGACGCGACGACCAGCGCCACGCTCAACAGCGGCGGCGCACGACTGATCGGCCTGGTCAGCGGCGACGCGGGCAACGTGACCCTCACCACCAGCACCACCGGCACCTTCGA
This sequence comes from Luteibacter sahnii, assembly GCF_034063545.1. Classification (NCBI taxonomy): domain Bacteria; kingdom Pseudomonadati; phylum Pseudomonadota; class Gammaproteobacteria; order Lysobacterales; family Rhodanobacteraceae; genus Luteibacter; species Luteibacter sahnii. The sequence goes on along the minus strand of NZ_JAQLOK010000002.1, from coordinate 768,177 downwards.
TAGCGCGGATGCCGGCGTGCGCAACGTCGCGGCCAGCGGCTTCTCGATCAGCGGCGCGGCGGCGGCCAACTACGCGCTCCAGCCGCTCGCCGGTCTGACCGCGACCATTTTCCAGCGGACGCTGACGATCTCCGGCATCTCGGCGCTCGACAAGGTCTACGACGGCACCACGCAGATCGCCCTGAACACGAGCGGCGGCACGCTGGGTGGCGTGCTGTCGCCGGATAACGGCAACGTCTCGCTCGATGCTTCCTCGGCCACGGCCAGCGTCCGCGCGGCCAACGTGGCCAACGGTCTGGCCGTGACCACGCAGGGTTTTGCGCTGGGCGGTTCGCGTGCGTCCAACTATCGCGTCGATCCGGTGACCGGCCTGACCGCGTCGATCACGCCAAAGGCGATCACGGCGGTGATCACGGGTAACCCGACCAAGCCCTACGACGGCTCCAACTCGGTGACGCTGCTCGCCAGCGACTACTCGCTGAGCGGCTTCGTCAACGGCCAGGGTGCGTCGATCCCGCAGTCGTCCACCGCGAGCTATAACGGCGTCAACGCGGGCAACCATGTCGGCCTCCAGTCGACGCTCTCGGTGTCCGACTTTGTCGCCCAGGCAGGCACCAACCTCGCCAACTACACGCTGCCCACCTCGGCGTCCGGCACGCTGGGCACGATCACCCCCTTCGTGATCAACCTGCAGGCCTCGCGCGTCTACGACGGCACCACGGGCGCCGTGGCGTCGCTGTTTACCGATGGCAACGGGCTGGTGAAGGGCGTGAACGGCGAGCGCCTCACGCTGACCGGCACCGGCGACCTCACCACCAAGAACGTCGGCAGCCGCTGGTCGTTCGCCGACTTCGGCACCCTCGCCCTCGGCGGTTCTAACGGCTCCTCCGTGGCGAACTACACGCTGACCGGCGGCATCGACTGGGTGACGATCACGCCCAAGGCGCTCACCGCCTCCTTCAGCGCCAACGACAAGACCTACGACGCCACCACCGCCGCCACCCTGAGCGGCAACGCGACGCTGGTGGGCCTGATCGGTGGCGACGACGTGACGCTGCAGAACCCGTCCAGCGCCCGTTTCAGCGACAAGAACGTCGGCAGCGGCAAGACGGTGACCGGCGTGATGTCGGTCACCGGCAACGACGCAGGCAATTACAGCTTCACCCAAGGCACCGCCACCGCATCGATCACCGCCAAGCACGCGACACTGACCGCGACCGGTGCCAACAAACAGTACGACGGCGGCGTCAACGACGCGGGCGCCACCGTGCAGAGCAGCGATGTCATCGCGGGCGACGTCGTGACGTTCACGCCGGGCTCGGCCGTGTTCGGCGACAAGAACGTGGGCAACGGCAAGACCGTCACGGTTTCGTCGGTGACCAAGAGCGGAACCGATGCGGGCAACTACACGTTCGACAACACCAGCCTCAGCACCACGGCGAACATCACGCCGCGCCTGCTGAACCTGGTCGGTTCGCGCGTCTACGACAGCACCACGACTGCCGACGCCTCGTCGTTCACCAACGGAAGCATCGCCACCGGCGTCGGTAGCGAAACGCTGTCGCTGACCGGCAGCGGCACCACGGCCGACAAAAACGTGGGCACCAACAAGGCCGTGTCGCTCGGGTCGCTGGCGCTGCAGGACGGCACCAACGGCGGCGCCGCGTCGAACTACACGCTCAATACCGCAAAGTTCAACATCACGGCGCGCCTGCTCACGGCGACGTTCGCGGCCAACAACAAGACCTACGACGGTACCACCGCCGCCGTGCTGCAGAACGCGACGCTGGAGACCGCGAACGGTTCGCGTGGCTACATCGCGGGCGATGCCGTGTCGCTGACCAACCCGACCGCAGGCACGTTCGATACGAAAATGGTCGGTACCAACAAGACGGTGACCGGCACCATGGGCATCGCCGGCGCCGATGCAGGCAACTATGCGTTCACCAACGGCACGGCCCTGGCCAACATCAGCCAGGCCACGCTGACGGTCAACGCCCAGGGCAGCAACCGGGTGTATAACGGCGGCACCGGCGCGACCGTTACCCTGAGCGGCGGTGTGGCGGGCGACCGCCTGACCTTCGCCAGCGGTGGCGCCGCCTACGACGGCAAGGACGTCGGCCAGCACACCATCAACGTCACGGGCATCACGGTCGGCGGTGCCGATGCGGGCAACTACATCCAGGCGAACACGACGGCGGCCACCACCGGCAACATCACGCCGGTGGTGCTCAACCTCGCGGGCACCCGCGTCTACGACGGGACGGCGTCGGCGTCGGCTTCGCTGTTCGGCAGCGGCGGTACGCTGAGCGGCGTGAACGGCGAAACCGTGTTGCTGGGCGGCTCCGGCCAGGTGGCGAACAAGAACGTCGGCAGCAACAAAGCCTTCAGCAGCCTGGGCACGCTGGCGCTCCAGGACGGCAGCAACGGCGGCCTGGCGCAGAACTACACGCTCATCGGCGGCACCGACACGCTTACCATCACGCGGAAGGCGCTGACGGTACTCACCACGCCGCAGAGCCGCAACTACGACGGCACGCGCAACGTGACGCTCACCGGTTCGGCGCTGTCGGGCAACGTGGCGGGCGACGCGCTGACGCTGGGCAACGCCGGGATCGGCACGTTCGCGGACAAGACCGTGGGGGTCAACAAGGCCGTGACCACGGCGTTTACCCTCGGGGGTGCGGACGCCGGCAACTACCTGTTCACGCAGCCGACGGGCCTCATGGCGACGGTGAATCCGCTGGCGATCACGGTCACGGCGACCGCGGCGAACAAGGTCTACGACACCGGCACTGGCGCCACCCTGACGTCGCTGGGCAGCAGCGGCGTGCTGGCCGGCGACGTGGTGAGCTTCGGCGCGGGCGGGGCGACGTTCGGCGACGCCAATGCGGCCAACGGCAAGACGGTTACCGTCACCGGCATCACGGCATCCGGTGCCGACGCGGCCAACTACACGATCAACACGACGACGACCGCCTTCGCGAACATCACGCCGGTGGTGCTCAACCTCGCGGGCACCCGCGTCTACGACGGCACCACGTCGGCCTCGGCCTCGCTGTTCGGCAGCAACGGCCTGCTGAGCGGTATCGCCGGACAGACCGTGCAGTTGGCTGGCGCGGGCCAGGTGTCGGACAAGAACGTCGGCAGCAACAAGGCCTTCAGCAGCCTGGGCACGCTGGCGCTCCAGGACGGCGGCAACGGCGGCCTGGCGCAGAACTACACGCTCATCGGCGGCACCGACACGCTCACTATCTCCCGGAAGGCGCTGACGGTACTCACCACGCCGCAGAGCCGCGACTACGACGGCACGCGCAACGTGACGCTTAGCGGTTCGACGTTGTCGGGCAACGTGGCGGGCGACGCGCTGACGCTGGGCAATGCCGGTATCGGCACGTTCGCGGACAAGACCGTGGGCGTCAACAAGGCCGTGACCACGGCGTTCACCCTCGGGGGTGCGGACGCCGGCAATTACCTGTTCACGCAGCCGACGGGCCTCATGGCGACGGTGAATCCGCTGGCGATCACGGTCACGGCGACCGCGGCGAACAAGGTCTACGACACCGGCACTGGCGCCACCCTGACGTCGCTGGGCAGCAGCGGCGTGCTGGGCGGCGACGTGGTGAGCTTCGGCGCGGGCGGGGCGACGTTCGGCGACGCCAATGCGGCCAACGGCAAGACGGTTACCGTCACCGGCATCACGGCATTCGGTGCCGACGCGGCCAACTACACGATCAACACGACGACGACCGCCTTCGCGAACATCACGCCGGTGGTGCTCAACCTCGCGGGCACCCGCGTCTACGACGGCACCACGTCGGCCTCGGCCTCGCTGTTCGGCAGCAACGGCCTGCTGAGCGGTATCGCCGGACAGACCGTGCAGTTGGCTGGCGCGGGCCAGGTGTCGGACAAGAACGTCGGCAGCAACAAGGCCTTCAGCAGCCTGGGCACGCTGGCACTCCAGGATGGCGGCAGCGGCGGCCTCGCGCAGAACTACACGCTCATCGGCGGCGCCGATACGCTCACCATCACGCCCAAGGCCATCGGCCTTGCGGCCGTCGCGGCCGACAAGGTCTACGACGGCGGCACGGCGGCCGTGGCGACCGTCACCGGCGTGGGCGTGCTGGCGGGCGACGACCTGCGCTTTGCGCCGGGTGCCGCCGCGTTCGCATCGCCCAACGCCGGGCAGCAGGTCGGCGTGGGCGTGAGTGGTATCACCGCGAGCGGCCTGGATGTCGGCAACTACAGCTTCGGTAACGCCGCCACGACGTTCGCTGCGATCACGCCGGTCGTGCTGAACCTCGGCGGCGCCCGTGCCTACGACGGCACCACGGGTGCCGATGCGAGCCTGTTCGGCGCTAACGGGACCCTCTCGGGCATCGGCGGCGAGACCGTGCGACTGACCGGGCGTGGCCAGGTCGCGGACAAGAACGTCGGCACGAACAAGGCGTTCAGCAGCCTCGGTTCGCTGATCTTGCAGGACGGCGGCAACGGTGGCCTGGCGCAGAACTACACGCTACTCGGTGGCACCGATACGCTCAGCATCACGCCCAAGGCGATCGTCATCGGTGCCACGGGCAGCGACAAGACCTACGACGGCAACACGACCGCGTCGGTCACGGTGGCGGGGCAGGGTGTGGTGCAGGGCGACGACGTCCGTTTCGCGCCGGGCACGGCGACCTACGCCATGCCGAACGCGGCCACCGGCATCGCGATCGCCGTCGGCGGCATCACGGCGACGGGCGCCGATGCCACCAATTACGCGTTCGCGTCCACCGCCGCCACCCAAGGTGACATCACGCCGGTCGTGCTCAACCTCAGCGGCACGCGGGTCTACGATGCCACCACCCGCGCGGACGCCAGCCTCTTCGGCGATCGCGGTGTGCTCACCGGCGTGAACGGCGAAACGCTCACGCTGTCCGGTGCGGGCACGCTGACCGACAAGAACGTGGGCGTGCAGAAGGCGTTCGCCACGGGGGGCCTCTCGGGTCTCTCGCTCACGGGCAACGGATCGGCGCTCGCCGGCAACTACACCCTGGTGGGCGGGGTCGACTGGCTGACGGTGACGCCGGCGACGCTGGCGGTACTGGGCACGCAGGCCACGAGCCGCGCCTACGATGGCACGCGAGTGGACCCGCTCACCGGTGCCACGTTGTCGGGCGTGCTCGGCCAGGACGTGGTGGTGCTCGGTCACGCCGACACGGGCCTGTTCGCCGACAAGAACGTGGGCAGCGGCAAAACTGTCGCCACCGCCATGACGATCGACGGCGCGGACGTGGGCAACTACGTGCTGCGTCAGCCCGATCGCCTGGTCGCTGACATCACGCCGCGCCAGATAGCGGTCACGGCGGCGGGCAGCAACAAGTTCTACGACGGTAACCGCGCCGACGGGGTAACGCTCGCCTCGACGGGCGTCCTGGGCGGCGATGCGGTGGGCTTCACCGCCGGCAACGCGACCTTCGCCGATGCCGCCGCGGGCCTTGCCAAGCCGGTCACGGTGACGGGCATCCGCGCCACGGGTGCCGACGCGGGCAACTACGCCGTGAACGACGTGGCGATGACCTCGGCGGACATCATGCAGAACCCGTCGCAAGGCGCATCCGGTACGGCCGTCACGCAGATCGACGCGGTGCTCGCGCCCGAGTCGATCGCCACGCCGTACGGCGTGGCGCAGAACCTCAGCGTCGGCCAGTTCTCGGGCAACCACAAGAAGACGCGCAAGGCGGTCGAAAAGAACGTCCGGCGGGCCGACTTCACGTCCGGCCTCTCGCTGCAGGTCGTCGACGGTGGCGTACGTGCCCCGGCGGATGCGATGCAGTGAGGCATCGCATCCGCGTGGCAAACCCTTTCGTTTTCCCTTTCAAGACTTCGACGATGACTCCTTCGACCCCGCGCGCCACGCTGCTCGGCGCCTGCATCCTTCTCGCGCTGGTCCCTGCCGCGCACGCCCAGGTGCGGCCGCCGCAGTCCGGCGACCTGATCAACCAGTTGCCCCCTCCGCCGCAGCCGGAGAAATCCGACGAGCCGGCGCTCTCCATGCCGGCGGCCCCGGCGGAGGCGCAGGGTGACAGCGCGCCCTTCCACGTGGCGCGCATCGAGGTGACCGGGGCCACGGTGTTGTCCGCCGAGGACCTCCATGCGCTGGTGGCGCCCAGCGAAGGTCGCGACCTGACGTTGGCCCAGCTCAACGCCGTCGCGATGCGTATCACCGACGCCTATCGTGCCAAGGGGTATCCGCTGAGCATGGCGTACGTCCCCGCGCAGACGCTCTCCGGCGGCACGGTGCGGATCGCGGTGCAGGAAGCGCGCCTGGGCAAGGTGGTGCTGGAAAACCACTCCTCCACGCACGACCGTATCCTGCAGGCCACGCTCGATCCGCTGAAGTCCGGCGAGGCGGTGTCGCAGCACGCGTTCGACCGCAGCCTGCTCCTGCTGGGCGACGTGCCGGGCGTGGGCGAGACCTCGGTGCTGCGTCCGGGTGACACGCCGGGCACGTCCGACCTCGCCGTGCGTACCGACGATCGCCAGCGCTACACCGGTCTCGTCGCGCTCGACGATTTCGGCAACCGTTACACCGGCCGCGCCCGCGCCACCGGCAACTTCACCGTCAACAGCCCGTTCCACCAGGGCGACGCGCTCGACGCCACGGCGGTGACCGCGGGCGAGAACATGAACTACGGCCGCCTCGCGTACCGCTACCTGCTTAACGGGCAGGGCACCGTGGTCGGCGCGGCGGTGTCGTCGCTGCACTACAAGCTCAAGGGCGACCTTCGCGACCTGGACGCGCACGGTACCGCGTACGTCGCTAGCGCCTGGATCAGCCATCCGTTCATCCGCGCCACCAACGGCAATCTCTACGGTCAGCTGGGCTACGATCGCCGCCGCCTGGACGACGACATTGACATCGTGGGCATCCGCACGCGCCGTCACACCGACGCGTGGACGGGCACGCTGGCCGGCGATCAGCGCGACGCGCACGGTGTCACCAACGTCAACCTCGCCGTCACCTACGGCCGCCTCGGCTTCGACGACGAGTTCGCCCAGTTCGTCGATGACATCGGCGCGAAGACGAAGGGTCGCTATCTGAAATACACGCTCTCCGTGGCGCGCCTGCAGAAGCTGTCAGACAACAATGCGCTTTACCTCGGCTTCCAGGGCCAGTGGGCCAACAAGAACGTGGACACCGCCGAGCAGTTCTACCTGGGCGGCGCCAACAACCTGCGTGGCTACGACACCGGCGCGCTCGCCGGCGCGGTAGGCCAGATGGTGAACCTCGAATACCGCCGTACCCTCAACGTTGGCATGACCGGCACCTGGGTAGCGACCGCCTTCGCCGACGCCGGCCGCGTGGACGTCTACAAGGATCGCTTCGCGCCGGGCACCAACAGCGCGCACATGCAGGACGTCGGCGTGGGCCTGCGCTGGCAGGGCGACGACCAGTGGAGCGTGAGTGCCGACGTCGCCCACCCCGTGGGGGCGCGACCGCGAATCGTGGGCGAGACACACGACGTGCGCGCGTGGGTACAGGTGCAGAAGGGCTTCTGAGCCGCAGGTAAAAAAGGCGCGGCCCGCGGGCCGCGCCTTCATGGACGGTCGGCGACCGCCCGGGTCAGTCGATACCGAGTTTCTTCAGCTTGTAGCGCAACGCGCGGAAGGTGATGCCCAGCTTCTTGGCCGTGGCGGTCTTGTTGTAGCGGGATTCTTCCAGCGCCTTGATGATCGTGTCGCGCTCGATGTTCGAGATGAAGTCTTCGAGCGAGCCGTCGTGCCCGGCCGGCGCGACCGGGATACCCGCCGCCGCGGCGAGCACCGACTCGGGCGTGGCCTGGGCCGTCGCGGGGGGCATCGCCGTGGCGGGCGACCGCTGCGGCAGCATCAGGTCGTCCGCCTCGATGACGTCGCCGTCGCACATCGCCATGGCGCGCTCGAGGATGTTTTCCAGCTCGCGCACGTTGCCGGGGAACTGGTAGCCCTCCAGGGCCGCCATGGCCTCCGGGCGCAGACGATTGGGCGGCATGCCGGCCTCGGCGGCGAGCTGGCGGAGGATGAAATCGGCCAGCTTCGGCACGTCGCCGCGGCGTTCGCGCAGCGGCGGCACGCGCAGTTCGATGACGTTGATGCGGTAGAAAAGGTCCTGGCGGAACAACCCCTGCTCGACCAGCGCGGCGAGGTTCTTGTGCGTGGCCGAGAGGATGCGCACGTCGACCGGAATCTCGTCGCGGCCGCCGATCGGGCGCACGGCTTTCTCCTGTATCGCGCGCAACAGCTTCACCTGCATGTGCAGGGGCAGCTCGGCGACCTCGTCGAGAAACAGCGTGCCTCCCTGGGCGGCCTGGAACAGGCCCTCCTTGTCGGCGTGGGCGCCCGTGAAACTGCCCTTGCGATGGCCGAAGAACTCGCTTTCCATCAGCTCGGACGGGATGGCGCCGCAGTTGACCGGCACGAACGCGCCGGTGGCGCGCGGGCCCAGTTCGTGGATGAGCCGGGCGACGAGCTCCTTGCCCACGCCCGATTCGCCGGCGATGTAGACCGGGGCCTGGTTGCGCGAGAGCTTGACGATCTTGCCGCGCACCTCGGTCATCGCGGAGGAGTCGCCGATGAGACGGTCGGCCCCGGGCGCGGCGAGCTTCGCGCCGGCTTCGGCCTTGCGCTCCTCGGACAGGCGCAGGGCGGTACGCACGAGGCGGCGAAGCAGGTGGATGTCCACCGGCTTGGAGACGAAATCGAAGGCGCCGGCCTTCAGTGCGTTCACGGCGGCATCCACGTTGCCGTAGGCGGTGATCATCGCCACGGGCATGTCCGGGTGGCTGGCCGCGATCAGTTCGATGATCTCCTGGCCGCTGCCGTCGGGCAGGCGCATGTCGGTGAAACAAAGGTCGTAGCGCCGCGACGCCAACGCGCTGCGCGCCTCGTTGACGCTGCCCACCGCGTCGACGTCGAGTTCCATTCGACCGAGGGTGATGGTCAGTAACTCACGGATATCCCGCTCATCGTCGATGACCAGTACGGTCTGCTTGCTCATGGGGTCCGAAAGGTTCGGTAAAGGATCCCAATGTAACCGCCCCGGCCCGGCGCGCAAAGGGTGGACCTCATGCCTGGGCCACCGCGGGCAGGGCGGTCGCGCTACGGGCGGGCGGGGTGAGGCTCACCCGGAAGCAGCTGCCGCCGCCAGCCACGCGCACGTACTCCAGCGCCGCCTGGTTGGCCTCGCTCATCTGCCGGGCCAGGTAGAGGCCCAATCCCGTGCCGTATTCGTGCGTGGTGAAGAAGGGCTCGAAGATCTGCGCCGCCACCTTGGGCGGGATGCCCGGCCCGCGGTCGATCACCTCGACGATGGGCACCCCGGCCTCCGAATGGCGCGCCACGAGCATGACCCGCGCCGGCTCGCCCGGCAGCCGTCCGTAGCGCAGGGCGTTCTGCACGAGGTTCCAGATCACCTGCTGGAGGTGCTGGGGGTCGGCCACGGCGACCACCGGCTCGCCGCCGGAGACCGCGCGCAGCACGTCGGCGCCCAGGTCGTTACCCTGCTTGTACTCGGTCACGAAGTGGTGCACCCAGCGGCTGAGGTCGAGCGTCTCCGGGCGCGAACGCTCGCGCCGGGACAACTGGAGGATGTTCTCGATGATCTCGTTGAGGCGCGAGCAGTGGTTGTTGATGATCTCGACCATGCGCAGGTCGGCATCGTTCATGTCGGTGGATTCTGCCAGCAGCTGGGCCGAGTAGCGGATGGCCGCGAGCGGATTGCGGATCTCATGCGCGATCGAGGCGGAAAGCCGGCCGAGCGAGCTGAGGGTGAGTTCTTCGGCACGGCGCGACACCAGGGAGGTGTCGTCGAGGAAAATCAGCACGTGCGAGTCGTCGTTGGGGGCCAGCCGTGAAAACCGGGGCACCACCTCGGGCGTGCCGTCGGCGAGCATCGTGGCGCTCTCGTCGAGCTTGCCCGAGGTGCGCCAGTGGTAGAGACGGCGCGACAGCTCGGGCGCCAGCGTGCCGAGGTCGCGCTGGTCGGCCGACGGATTGCCCATCAGCATCCACGCCGATTCGTTGAGCTGGTGGATGCGATTGCTCTCGTCCACCAGCAGCACACCGGTCTTCATCCGGCGGATGATCAGCTCGTTGACCTGGGAGAGGTTGGCCAGGTCCAGGCCGCGTTGCTCGGCCAGCGCCTCGGAGGCGCGGATGTTGCGGCCGAGCACGTAGCAGAGCGAGGCGCAGGCGAAATACGCCGCCCCGAACAGGCCGTATTCGACCAGCTCGCGATCGGAACTGCCGGGTGTCTCGGTGAGGTCGAAGAACGAGTGGCCTAGCATGCCCAGGGTGGCCAGGGCCGCGAAGAACATCGACAGGCGAAGGGGCAGCAGCAGGGCGCCGGTGGCGATGTTCACCGCGAGCATCATCGAGATGCCCATGCGCACGTCGTGCATGAGCACGAGGGCGAACAGGGCGGCCACGATGTCCAGCACGAGGCCGGCGCAAACCACCAGCACCGGCCGGTGCTGCGACTGGCGTGTGCGGGCCACCATCACCAGGGCTGCGAGCAGGTAGGCCATGCCCAGCAGCCGGGCGAACAGGGGCTCGGGAAGGGCGGGCCAGACCATGTGCTCCGGACGGAAGGCCAGGGCCGTGTAGACCGCCGCCTGCCCGAGCCGGAAGTAGTTGAAAAAGAACAGTTCGTGACGCGGGACGGCCGGCGCTGCGCCGGCCCTGGCTACCTTGCTCGGCACGGGCTTGGACACCTGGCTGTTCTCCGCGGGCGGCCCGGGTGGGCCATCGGTGACCGCCAGTATAGGCGCGACCCGGCCCGCGGCAACCGGCGGTAGCGGCCCGTGACGACGGCGCCCGCCGCGCCATCCGCCCCCGTATGCGGCGGCGCCCCTTTCCTTCCGGGGCGCCATCCGGGAAAATACGCGGCCGTATTGCGTGAAAAAGGCGCAATCGCTCCACCTCCCCACTCCCGTGCGAGTCGTTCGCGGCCGCGCGCTTTTCTCACGAGTTTTTCCCGTTCGCTCGAGGTATCGAATGAATTTCCACGAGTACCAGGCCAAAGAACTGTTCGCGAAGTACGGCATCACCGTGCCCCCGGGCAAGGTCGCCAACTCTCCCGACGCCGCCGTCGACGCCGCCAAGCACCTGGGCGGTTCGCAGTGGATGGTCAAGGCCCAGATCCATGCCGGTGGTCGCGGCAAGGCCGGCGGCGTCAAGTTCTGCCGCAGCCTGGACGACGTCCATGCCGCCGCCAAGGGCATGCTCGGCACCCAGATGGAAACCTACCAGTCGGCCGGCCGCGCGCTGCCGGTGAACCTGGTGCTGGTGACCGACGCGACCGACATCGCGAAGGAACTCTACCTTTCGATCCTCACCGATCGCGACACCAAGGCCATCTCGTTCATCGCCTCCAAGCACGGCGGCGTCGACATCGAGCAGGTCGCCCACGACACGCCCGAAGACATCCACACCCTCGTGGTGGATTACGTCGAAGGCCTGCAGCCCTACCAGGCGCGTGAGCTCGCGTTCAAGATGGGCCTGGAAGGCAAGCAGGTGAACCAGCTGGTCAAGATCATGCTGGGCCTCTACAAGCTCTTCAACGAGAAGGACCTCGCCCTCGTCGAGCTGAACCCGCTGGCGATCCTCGCCGACGGCAACCTCGCCGCCCTCGACGGCAAGGTCAACTCCGACGACAACGCCGAGTTCCGCCACGCCGATCTCGCCGCGATGCGCGACCTCACGCAGGAAGACGCCGCCGAAGCGGCCGCCGTGCAGCACAACCTCAACTACGTCACGATGGACGGCTCCATCGGCTGCATGGTGAACGGCGCGGGCCTGGCCATGGCCACGATGGACGTCATCAAGCTGGCGGGCGGTGAGCCGGCCAACTTCCTCGACGTCGGCGGCGGTGCCACCAAGGAGCGCGTCACCGAGGCGTTCAAGCTCATCCTTTCCTCCGACAAGGTCAAGGCCATCCTGGTCAACATCTTCGGCGGCATCGTGCGTTGCGACCTCATCGCCGAGGGCATCATCGCGGCGGTGAAGGAAGTGGGCCTGCAGATTCCGGTGATCGTGCGCCTGCAGGGCACCAACGTCGACCAGGGCCGCGAACTGCTGGCCAACTCGGGACTGGCGATCACGCCGGCCGACGATCTCAACGATGCGGCCCAGAAGGCCGTGGCCGCCGCGGCCTGAGGAGCGAAGCACCCATGAGCGTCCTGATCAACAAGAACACCAAGGTCATCGTGCAAGGCTTCACTGGCCAGCAGGGTACCTTCCACGCCCAGCAGGCGATCGACTACGGCACCCAGATCGTCGGTGGCGTGACGCCGGGCAAGGGCGGCGCCGAGCACATCGGCAAGCCCGTCTTCAACACCGTGCGCGACGCCGTCGACCAGACCAAGGCCGACGCTTCGGTCATCTTCGTGCCGCCGCCGTTCGCGGCCGATTCGATCCTCGAAGCCATCAACGGTGGCATCAAGGTCATCGTCGCGATCACCGAGGGCATCCCGGTACTCGACATGATGCGCGTGAAGAACGTGCTCAAGTCGCACCCCGACGTCGTGCTCGTCGGTCCGAACTGCCCGGGCGTCATCACCCCGGGTGAGTGCAAGATCGGCATCATGCCAGGTCACATCCACAAGCCGGGCAAGGTCGGCATCGTTTCGCGTTCGGGCACGCTCACGTATGAAGCGGTGTTCCAGACCACGAACGAGGGTCTCGGCCAGTCCACCTGCATCGGCATCGGCGGCGACCCGATCAACGGCCTGAACTTCATCGACTGCCTGAAGCTCTTCCAGGACGATCCGCAGACCGAAGGCATCATCATGGTCGGCGAAATCGGCGGCAGCGCCGAAGAAGACGCGGCCGAGTTCATCGGCCAGTACGTCAAGAAGCCGGTCGTGTCGTTCATCGCCGGCGCGTCGGCCCCTCCGGGCAAGCGCATGGGCCATGCCGGTGCGATCATCTCCGGCGGCAAGGGCACGGCGGCGGCGAAGTTCGCCGCGCTGGAGAAGGCGGGCGTCACCACGGTGAAGTCCCCGGCCGACCTCGGCAAGACCCTCGCCGGTCTGATGAAGTAAGCCTCGCGCCATCCGCTCAGGAAAAGCCGCGGCCTTCGGGCCGCGGTTTTTTTTTGGGTTCGTTACGGATGACCCGGGGCGATCCCGGCGATCGACCTGAAGGCACGGCGGATGGTTCGATCGGGCGATCCGTGGTGGTGTTGGCGGCCTGGTACCGCCAGAGCGCGTTGCACTTGGGCGATGTCGCGCGGAGACCTTGGTGTCCACCCTCGCCGCTCGGGCAGTCCTCCGCGTTCGAGAGGGAAGGCCGCTAACGCGGCCCATGGGCTTGATTGGCCTACGGCCGCGCTCTTGTGCGGAACTCGCCTCGAGGGTGGACACCGAAGACTCTGGCCTCAACGCCCCACGACCCCACGGCCTCGCCGTCCGGGCCAACGACGGGCCCTGCCTCCATGCAGCACCCCCGACCTTACGAGAAGCGCCATTTTTCATGGCGCGGCGCGTGAGGCGATACGCTCAGTCTTCGATCGGCGTGGCGCCGGCGAAGACGGACTCCGGCCCGGCGATCGCGTAGTTGCGGATGCGTCGCTGGTTCTCCCGGGTGTACGCGTAGCATTTCGAACGCAGTTGGAAGACGACCGGGTACATGTTGCTCTCGCACCACCAGCCGCCGCGGTAGAGCACGGCACCGTCGTCGTGTTCCGCGCCGAACAGGTGCCCCAGTTCATGCGCGACCACGCGGTATGAGCCGTCGACGGAAGCGATCGCAGCTGCGCCCCGCTGGTAGGCCATGCCGTCGATGTTGCCTTTGAGTTCGCCGCCGACCAGCATCACGAGCTTGTTCAGGTGCGCATCCGCCGTACCGTCCACGCGTGCGAACATCACTTCGGCGGCGTCGGCAACCACCTGCAGTGCGTTGGCATTGCGCAGGTCCAGGCGCATGATGCCGCCGGGCATCATGTGGGACGGTGAGCCTTCGGCCTCGGGCATGTCCGACATGTGGTAGTGCACGACGATGCGCATGAAAGGCAGGATGGTTTTCGTCATGTCCTTCAGCCACCAGGCGACGTAGTCGTGGTGGATGTCGTCGGCCGTGAATCGCTCCCGCAGGTTCTCGTGAAGCAGGAAATGCACGTTCACCGTGCGTGGGCTGCCATCCTGGGCAAGAGCCTGCGCACGTCGGTTACGTGTCGCGTGCGGGGTGGGCGTCATGTCGGTCACGCGACGCGTGAGGTGGCGTTCGTCGTCGAGTTCGACGTGCCCGTCGTGACGCGTTGCGACGATGTCGTGCCCGTCGAGCGTGCCGGCGTACATCGAGCCCGTGGTGCCATCCGGAAAGGCCAGCTCGACGGGAAGCCGTTCGTCGATCGTCATCAGGGAGGATGTCCCTTCGTCGCCATCGACCGCGCGATGATGGATCGCGAACGTGGTGGGAAGGCCTTCGGCGACGATTCGTTCGAATCGGGTGGCCACGTCGTCGGCACGCGCGGTGGTCGTGAGTGACAGCGCGATGGCGATGCCCAGGCAACGCCGGGCGAGAGAGGTTGGGATGATCACGGGTATCACGTCCTTGTGGAGTGGGGGCGCGACTGTAGTCGAAGCGGTGGCGGCGTGCCTGGCGTCGCCCTCGTGCGCGACGCAGGACTACGCAAGCGGATGGCCGATTCCTAGGACGGACGCCTTTGGCCATCGATAAACGATCGGCATTGCGATGTCTTTCATTTGGACGCCTAAACGCTTGACACCCCGTGCCGCGTGTGTGCTAGCTTTGACGCAAAGCAGCATGTGACGAAGGGGTCCATCATGCGCCGTTCCGAATCGTCCCGCCTGCATCGCCGGGCCAGCGCGCAGCCCGCGCGATGTCCGTGGTTGTCTTGATGATCACCCGCGCCGGGTAGCGTCCTGCCCGGCGTCTCGCCGAACCGATTCCACGATCCACGCCTCGCCGGCGCGACGGGCGCTCATGCCCATCGCGAGCGTTGCCCGATGACCTGTCACGCCTCGCCGTGGCACGGGTGCGGCTGTCCTCACGTTCATGCATCCAGGAGTGCCATGGTGTCCCTTTCCCGCACGTTGCTCGTCACTGCCCTGCTTGGCGCGTTGTCTCCCGCGGCGATCGCGCAATCCACCACCGGATCGATCTACGGCCAGGTCGATGGTGCCGCCGGCGACATCGTTCGTGTCTCGAGCGATACCGGCGTCTCGCGCGACGTGCCGATCGATGCCCGCGGCCGCTACAGCGCCGCGCAGTTGCCGCTGGGCACGTATTCCGTGTCGGTGCTTCATGCCGGTGCGGTGACGCGGTCACGCGACAACGTGAGCCTGCGTGTCGGTTCGGGCGTGGAGGTGTCGTTCGCCGCCGCCGATGCCACCGATCTGGGAGGCGTGAACGTGCGGGCGAATGCCCTTCCGTCGATCGACGTGTCCACGGTGGATTCGCGCACGGTCGTGACCTCGCAGCAACTGGCGAAGCTGCCGCTGGGGCGTAACGCCGAAGCGATCGCCCTGTTGGCGCCGGGCGCGGTCAACAACAGCGGAAGCTTTACGAGCGCGACCGGTAATTCGCTCGTGTCGTTCGGCGGCTCCGCCGCCAGCGAGAATGCCTATTACGTCAACGGCTTCAACACGACCGATCCGTTGCGAGGCTTCGGTGGCATCTCGTTGCCGTACGGTGCGATCGAGCAGGAGGAGGTATATACCGGCGGCTACAGCGCCCAGTACGGCCGATCCGACGGCGGCGTGATCAACGTGGTGGGCAAGCGCGGCACCAACGCGTGGCATGGCGGGGCACAGCTTATCTGGGAGCCGAACGCGCTGCGCGCGAACGAGCGCAACAGCTACTACACCAACGGCCTGCCGCCGCAGCCGGTCGCCGGTTCGCTCTACCGGCTCAACGACGTCAACGCGCGAACCTCCACCACGGCGAGCCTCTACGGAGGCGGCCCGTTGGTGAAGGACACCCTCTATCTCTTCGCCGCCGCCGAAGTCGAGCGGCAGAGCGGCGCGCTCACCAGCGACGTGACGCAGTCGACGCCTTACCGCGCGTATCGCTACCAACTGCCGCGCTGGTACACCAAGCTGGACTGGAACATCGACGACAGCAACATCGTCGAAGTCACCGGTGCCTCCGACAAGACCGAGCGGTCCGGCACCATCTATGCCTACGACTATGCCGACGGTCATCGGGGCCCGCGGCTGTCGGGAGCAAACAACGAAAAGTTCGGTGGCGACGTCTACACGGCAAAATACACCGGCTACCTCACCGACCAGCTCACGGTGAGCGCGCAGTACGGCAAGATGCGCACGCAGAACTACGTGTCGCCCTCGGGCTACGACCCCAACGCGGTCTACATCGGCGACGCGCCCTCGCAGAACCCCGCGCTCACCGGAGGCACGCCACGCACGTCGGGGCAGACCGTCACGTCGTTGTCGGACCCCGGACGTGGCAACGAGACGACCAACACCCGCCTCGACCTGCATTACGCGCTTGGCGACCACGCGATCACCCTCGGCATCGACAACCAGCAGGCGCGTGCCCGCGACCAGGGCACGTCGACGTCCGGGCCGGGTTACTCATGGGACTACAAGCAGGGTGATCCCGACCTGCCCATCTCGACGGGATTGGGCGTGGCCGCGCCAGGCGGGTATCCGGGCGGCGAGCAGGGCTATTACGTGGTCCGTGGCGTGTCCTCCAGTCTCGCCACCGTGCGTTCTAGCCAGCGCGCCCAATATATCGAAGACGCATGGCAGGTCTCGGATCGCTGGCTGCTCACGCTCGGCCTTCGCAACGACCAATTCACCAACTACAACGCCAATGGCGAAGTCTATATCCGGCAGACGTCGCCGCAGTGGGCGCCCCGGCTCGGCTTCAGCTGGGACGTGAACGGTGACGCGAGTTTCAAGGTTTACGGCAACGCCGGGCGTTACTACCTCGCCTTGCCGCTCAACCCCGCGCTCAACGCGGCGGGTGGTGCGCTCAGCACCTCGCAGTACTTCACCTACCAGGGCATCGCGGCCGATGGCCAACCCACCGGCCTCACGGCCATCGCCCCGGGCGTGCCGGTTTCCCCCAACAACAACTTCGGTCAGCTGCCCGATCCCAAGACGGTCGCGGCGCGTGGCATGAAGCCGGAGAACCAGGACGAATACATCCTCGGCTTCACCAAGACGTTCGCCACGTCATGGATCTACGGCGCCAAGCTGACCTATCGCACGTTGCGCAACGCGATCGACGATTACTGCGACATCGGGCGCATCGTGGCCCAGGGCCGGGCGCTCGGGCTCGACATCGACACGGCGCAAGCGAACAGCTGCTACCTGTTCAATCCCGGCCAGGCCAATACGTTCGTGTTGCTGGATACGGCCGGCAACCACGTCGACGTGCCGGTGACGAACAAGGACCTCGGCTTCGACCGGCTCAAGCGGTCTTACTACAGCCTCGAACTGTTGCTGGAACATCCATTCGACGGTACGTGGTACGCCCGGGCCAACTACGTCTTCTCGCGTAGCTACGGCAACACCGAAGGCCAGCTCCGCTCGGACCTCAACCAGACCGCCGCGTCGACCAGCGAAGACTGGGACAACGCCTACATCATGGAGCACACCAACGGTCCGCAGAGCAACGACCACACGCATCAGTTCAAGCTCTTCGGGTATTGGCAGGTCGCGCCCGAATGGCTCGTGTCGGGTAACGTGAGCGTGGTATCCGGTACGCCGCGGCACTGCCTGGGCTATTACGGGCCCGACCGGGAAGATCCCGGTAGCTACGGCGGAAGCTACCACTACTGCAACGGCGAGCCGTCGCCGCCGGGCGCGCAGGGCCGCACGCCCTGGATCCGCCAGATCGACCTGGGGGTGAGCTGGCGGCCCGGCTTCGGCGAAGGTCGGCTGGCGTTCAACGCGAACGTGTTCAACCTGCTCAACGAGCAGCGCGCCCTGCAGCAGTATCCGTACTCCGAATCGGGTCCGGGCGTGCCCGAGCCGCGCTTCGGTGCGATCACCCAGCGCCAGGCACCGAGGTATGGACGGCTGAGCGTGACCTACGACCTCTGACCACGTGACTCAAGGCGCGGGAAGGTTCCAGGTGTCGCGCAGGCGCGCGTACTCGGCCCGGGGAAGGAGAACGAACACGGGGTGCTTCTTCGGGTCGAGCCAGGCGAGCAGGTGCTCCATCGTGGCGTCGGTCATCGCCGTGCACCCCGCCGTCGGTGACGTCGGCGAGGCCCACAGGTGGGCGAAGATGCAACTGCCCGCGCCACGCTCGCCGGCAGGGTTGTGCTCGATGACAAAACCGAGGCGGTAGGCGTGATCGCCGTGGAAGTGAAGGTCGCGGCGCATCGCTTCGGTGGCCCCCGCGACGGCCTGGGCGCCGACGGTCGCTTCGTCGACCAGCTGGTTGTAGTAGGGCGAGCGATCCACGTCGACGCAGTAATCCGAGGCGGTGAGCGCCATGTAGGGCATCGCGGTCGGCGTGCGTTCGGCGTAGCCGAACGCCTTGCCGACGCGGAAGACGCCGGCGGGGCTGCGGCCGTCGCCTTCGCGCTTCTGCGGGCCGTCATGCTGTGGTGGGTGCAGTCCCACGCCCCACGCACTGCCCTGGCGTCCGAGCGTGACATCGCTGGCCGTGCCTTCGGCCTTCCAGCCGGCGCCGTCGCGTACGTAGGTACGCAGGGTGCCGCGGTCGCTGTTCCAATCGGTCGTGGTCACCACGATCATCTGTCGCGACACCGACCACGCCGCGGGAGCTTCGAAGGCGGGGGCCGCGGCCGTCGCCAGGCAGGCGAGCATGGCCACGACCGCCCGTAGCGGCACCCATGGACGGTAGACGCGGTGGGATGTCGGCATCATCTAAAGGGCCTCCAGGCCATGAATCCGGCGAATGCCCAGTCCGGGCGCGTCGGACAGTGTGATCGTCGACGCATCGAAGCGGGCGCCGCCATCGACCGGATCGTCGACGCATAGCGACGGCGCGTCCAGGTCGACCCGGGTGATGACGTCGGCGCGGGCGACGGCGAGGTGCGCGGCCGCCGCGACGCCGATGCTGGATTCGAGCATGCAGCCGATCATGCACTCCACGCCATGCAGGGCGGCGAGGTCGGCGATACGCAGCGCGTTGGAGAGGCCACCGCTCTTGGTCAGCTTGATGTTGATGATATTGGCGGCCCGCCGCTGGATCAGCGCCAGCGCTTCGCGAGGGCCGAACACGCTCTCGTCGGCCATCACGGGTGTCGCTACCCGTTCGGTCACGTAGCGCAGGCCGTCGATGTCGTGGGCTTTCACCGGCTGCTCCACGAGGTCGAGCCGCACGCCGGTGTTCTCCAGCGCGTGCAGCGCTCGCACGGCCTCTTTCGCCGACCAGCCCTGGTTGGCGTCCAGGCGAAGGCTTGCGCGGTCGCCTACCGCGTCGTGGATGGCGCGCACGCGTTCGATGTCGACGTCGATGTCCTTGCCGACCTTGATCTTCAGCGCGTCGAAGCCGCGATCGATGGCGGTCAGCGCGTCGGCGACCATCGTCTCGATCGTGTCGACGCTGATCGTGAGGTCGGTGCGGATGACCGGGGTGCCGCCGCCGAGCAGGCGATACAGGGGCGCGTCGTAGTGCTGGGCCCACAGGTCGTGGACGGCGATCTCCACGGCCGCCTTCGCGTTGCCGTTGCGTTCGATCGCGCCCTGGATGCCGCCCAGGAGATGACGGAGGTCGGCGATGTCCTGACCGATCACGCGTGGCGCGATGTAGCGAGCGATTGCCTCTCGCATGGACCCGTGGGTGTCGCCGGTGATCACCGCCGTGGCGGGCGCGCTCCCGTAGCCGATGCGGCCATCGTCCGCGTGCAGCATGACGACGAGGTCTTCCACGGCATTTACCGTGCGCAGCGCGGTCTTGAACGGGGTGCGCAGGGGCGCGCGAAGCATCCCGAGGCGGAGGTCGACAATCTTCATGGCGTGGAGGCCGGGCGGATGCGGACGATGCTGGTCATGCGGTCGACGAACGACGTGCGCTCGTCGTACATCAACGGCAACAGCGGCGTGACCGACACGGCGTTGAGTTTCACATGGCGCAGCGTGCCATCCGGTCCACGGTAGCGGATGCCGCTCACGTCATGGATCACGTAGGGCTGGCCGTCGATCCGGCCGATCACCATCATCACGTGACCGGGGATGTAGACCAGGTCGCCCACGTCCAGCGCCATCGCGGCGGCGATCCGCGCGTCGTGGGTGTCGTTGGCCGTGTAGATCGTGTGGTCGAGACCGGGGCTCCTGGCCTGGTCGCCCGTGTTCCTGGGCATCTGCACGCCCATGCTGCGGTAGACGTCGGAGACGAACCCGCTGCAATCGCGCCCGTCGTAGGCGTGTCCCCAGCCGTAGCGTTCGCCCAGGAAACGGAAGGCCTGGCGGATCACGTTGGCCCGGGTCAACGGCAGATAGTCCGGCGCGGTCTCGGTGTTGCGCTGGAGCAGGGCCGGTTGGAACGCCAACGTACCGGCCGCGTCGCGCACGGGGAGGCTCAGCGTCCACGAGGTGTAGGCGGTCTGGCCGTTCACCGGCTGGTCGGGCGGCCGTGTCGTGTCCAGCGGCACGCGGGTGCCCATGTCCAGCGACAACTGCGACAACGTCGGCGCCTCGGGCGTAAACACCGTTTCCACACGTGCCCCGGTGACGACGCGGTAGGGCGTTGCGTCGACATGCGCGAAGATCGCCGCTGGATCGCCGTAGGCGATATCGTCGGCATGCACCCACGCCGCATAGCGGGGACTCACGACGAACACCCAGCGGCCATCGCGGCTCGTGTGCACCGCTACCAGGGGATCGCCCGGGAACAGCGTGCTCTCCTGGAAGCGGTCGATGTCCGTGTCGTCGGCATGGCTGAAGACGCGCAGGTCGCTGGGGTAGCCGCGAAGGGGCGCGCGACGCACGGCCATGCCATAGCGCGGCGTGACCTGCGCCGGCACGGCGTCGAGCGCCGCGTTCGCGAGGATGGCGTCGAGCGTCGTGCGTGGCACGGGTTGTCCATCGACGTCGAACAGCGCCGTCGACGGCGGGCGGGTGAGCGCCCGTATAACGCCGTCGACCGTGTCGTGCGACAGCGTGGTATCGAGGTGGCGGATGTCGTGCATCGACGGATCGCGTTGGGCCACCCGCGCGTTGAGTGCGTCGATGGCGGCCCGGTCTAGCACGACCGCGTCGGCCTGGGGCAGCCGCTTCACCCAGAAGGCGGGATCCAGCTGCGCGTCGGTCACGCCAGGCACGCCCGACGGCGCGATGGCCAGATCGTTGGCCGTTGCGTAGGGCGCCCAGGCGAGGGTCGCGGCGAGCAGGGCGGTGCGAAACAGGTTCATGCAAAGGTCCGGGTCAGGTGGCCATCGACGACAGCACGGCAGCGACGAGCAGGCCGAAGCCGGTGCCGAGGATGTAACCGAGCAAGGCCAGCAGCACGCCGACCGGCACCAGCGAGCGGGAATACGTGGCCGCCAGCACGGGCGTGGCCGCCACGCCGCCGATATGGGCGAGCGACGAAATGCCGCAAAGGTAGAGATCGAAGTGGAACAGGCGCGCGAAGAGGCACAGGAAGACGGCGTGCAGGGCGATCACGGTGACGCCGCAGAGGATGTACCTCGGCGCGGCGGCGATACCGTCGAAGCTGCCCTGCGACGCGAGTACGGCCACCACGGCGATGAGCAGCGCGCTGGACACGGCCTGGGCGCCAGGCAGGCGGGCGAGGGGCGTCTGGGCCGCGACGAGGCCTGCGACGGTCGCGATCAGGATCGTCCAGGTGGTCGCCGACACCATGCTGCCGACGGGCAGCGACGCGCCCAGCCGGGTCGACAGGGCCGCCACGCCGAGCGCGATGCCCAACCACAGCAATACGCTATCGCCGGTCGCCGGCGCGCGCGGTCCCGTGTCGGCCACGGTCATGCCTGCGCTGGACGTGGCGCGGGTCCAGCGGTTGAAGGCGGGGGCGAGGCGTCCCGCGGCGAACAGCACCACGACCCACATTGAGTAGCAGAGCGCGTCGGTGAGCAAGGACGTCGCCAGCGGCGCATCGGCCATGCCGATGGCCTGTTTCACGGCAATCATGTTTGCCGTGCCGCCCATCCAACTCCCCGACAGTGCGGCCAGCGGCTTCCATCCGTCGGCCGGCAACCCGGCACGGAACATCGCGAACGCGACGATGAACGCGGCGAACAGGCTGATTGCGGTGCAGGCGAACACGCCCAGCACGCGCGGCCCCAGGGCGACGATGGCGCGGAGGTCGCCGTTGATCATCAGCAGGAAAATCAGCGCGGGCACCAGGCGCGCCACGATGGTGTCCTGCACGGCGTGGATCGCGGGCGTGGCGGTCCACGCGCCCGCGACCGCCAACGCCGTTACGCTGAGGTAGGTGAGCACGATGGGCGGCAACACCTCGAACACCTTGCCGCCAACCCGGCGTTCGATGGCCGGCCAGAAACCCGCCGCTAGCAGCATTACGGCCAGGTAAGGCCAGACCGACTGGATCAAGCGTCGCCCTCCGCGGTGGTTGCGCCCGGCCGTGTCACCCGTGACCGGCGTCCACCGGCATGGTACACAGCACGAAGGCAAACCACGAAAGCAGCCAGGCCGGTGAAGATCGTTCTCCGGCGCCTCTGCGGCGCCATGCTCGTCGTCGCGACCGCCGCCACCGTCGCCGCAGTGCCCTCGCCCGACGCGGCGAGCGCGGGGCTGGTCGATGCGCGCACGCGCGTACCCGACCTCGACGAAGACATGCGTTACGCGGGTGCGGACAACTTCACCGGCGCGCCCGTCGATGGGTATCGCGCGCCGGTGTGCCTGCTGCGCCGCGCGGCCGCGGACGCGCTCGCCGCGGTGGAGGGCGAGTTGCGTGCGCAGGGCTATCGCCTGCGTGTGTGGGACTGCTACCGGCCCGCGCGGGCCGTGGCGGCGTTCGTGCGCTGGGCCGGCGACCTGGCCGACACCCGGACGAAGGCGGCGCACTACCCGCATCTGGAGAAACGCCAGTTGCTGGGCGAGTACATCGCGCCGGTCTCCGGGCACAGCCGCGGTGCCACCGTCGACCTCACGCTCGTGCGCTGCGATGGCGGCACGTGCGCGCCCGTGGACATGGGCACGGACTTCGACCTGTTCGATCCGCTCGCCCACACGGACGATCCCCGTATCACGCCCGCGCAACGCGCCAACCGCCAGCGCCTCGTGCGGGCGATGGCGGCCCACGGCTTCGTCAACTACCCGGCGGAGTGGTGGCACTACACGCTGCCGGCGGCCGCGGCGCCGACGATCCTCGACGTGCCGGTGCAGTGAGGCGGGCGCCGGGTCCGGCGCGGCACGGTATCATGGGCGATCCCCGCGACCGCACGGATTCCCCATGTCCCTCTTTCGCTTCGCCCTGGCCCAGTTCGATTTTCCAGTCGGGGCCACGGCCGGCAACGCGCTGAAGGTCAAGGCGCTGGCCGACGAGGCGCGCGACCGCCTCGGCGCTTCGCTCGTCGCCTTTCCCGAACTGACGCTGTCCGGCTACCCTCCCGAAGACCTGCTCCAGCGGCCGAGCTTTCTCGTGGCCTGCCTGAGCGAGCTCGACGCGCTCGCCCCGCGCATCGAAGGCATCTCGGCGGTGGTCGGCCACCCGGATACGCAGGGCGAGGTGTACAACGCCGCGTCGCTGATCCGCGAGCGGCGGATCGAGTGGACTTACCACAAGCAGGCGTTGCCCAATTACACGGTGTTCGACGAGAAGCGTTATTTCCGGCACGGTAGCGCGACCCGCGTCTTCACGGTCGACGGCGTGCGCGTCGGCATGCTCGTGTGCGAGGACATCTGGGAGGCCGAGCCGGCCGCCCTGGCCGCCCGCGCCGGGGCCGAACTGCTGCTGGTGATCAACGCCTCGCCTTACGACCGGCGCCAGGCCGCCACGCGCGAGGCGCTGCTGCGCGAGCGCGCCACCGAGAACGGCGTGGCCATCGCCTACGTCAACCTCGTCGGTGGCCAGGACGACCTGCTTTTCGACGGCCATTCGCTGCTGGTGCAGCCGGACGGCACGATCGCGGCGCGCGCGCCGTCGTTCGAAGAGATGCTGCTCGCGGTGGACTACGACACCCACACCCGTCGCCTCACGCCGGTGGACTGGCCGGTCGATCGACCGGCGGACGGCGAGGCCATCCTGTACGCCGGCCTGGTGCGCGGCGTGCGCGACTACGTGGGCAAGAACGGGTTTTCCGGCGTGCTGCTGGGGCTGTCCGGCGGCATCGACTCGGCGCTGACCCTCGCCATCGCGGTGGATGCGCTGGGCAAGGACAAAGTCACCGCGGTGATGATGCCCACCCAGTACACCTCCGAGCTCTCGCTGCGCGAGGCGAAGGCACAAGCCGAGCACCTGGGGGTGGAATACCACGTGCTGCCGATCGAGGGCATCTACCAGTCCTTTACCGACACGCTGTCCCCGGTGTTCGCCGGGCGCGCGCCGGATATCACCGAAGAAAACCTCCAGTCGCGTTCGCGTGGCGTGCTGCTGATGGCGCTGTCGAACAAGACCGGTCGCCTGTTGCTCTCCACGGGCAACAAGAGCGAGATGGCGGTGGGTTACGCCACGCTGTATGGCGACATGTGCGGTGCGTATGCGCCGCTGAAGGATCTCTACAAGACGGTGGTCTACGGTCTGTCGCGCTGGCGCGCGTCCATCGACGGGGCCATTCCCGAGGCGGTGATCGATCGGCCGCCGTCGGCCGAGCTGCGCCACGACCAGACCGACCAGGACTCGCTGCCGCCTTACGACGAACTCGATGCGATCCTCGAGCAGTTCATCGAGGGCGAGGCGTCCGCCGAGGACATCATCGCCGCAGGACACGACGACGCCACCGTGCGCCGGGTGATCCGCATGGTGTTCATCAACGAGTTCAAGCGCCGCCAGTCGGCCCCGGGACCGAGGGTCACCACGAAGGCCTTTGGCCGTGAGCGGCGCTATCCGATCACGTCCGGCTGGCGCTGAGGCGGCGGACCGTGTCCGCGAATCCTCGGGTTAGCTCGGGGGAATGAGGCCATGAACGCCATCGGAGCCATGCCGGCTGCCGCCGGATCGCCGATGCGATCGGCTCTTACCCCTTCGGTAGGACCTTAACCGCGTCCGGCGCCTGTCCCATAAAAAAACGCCAGCCGGCGGCCCGGCTGGCGTTTGGGTTCCACCCCGCGACGCGGGTGCGCTCGACTCAGTGATGCCCCGAGAAGGGGATCGCCTTGCGCAGCGTCGACGGGTGATGGGGCCAGTTCGGATCGGTGAGGTACGGGTGATCCGGGTAGTTCAGGGCCAGCACCGAGCGGGTCTGGTCGGCCAGCGGCTTGCGGCCCAGGGCCAGGTAGCTGCGGGTCAGCACCGCCAGCGCGTCGGCGGTTTCCGGCGACTGCTGGTAATGCTCGATCACGTACTGCGCGCGGTCCGCCGAGGCGATATAGGCCTTGGTGCGCAGGTAGTACTCGGCCACGTTCACCTCGAACCGGGCCAGCTGGTTGCGCAGGAAGATCATGCGCTGGCGGGCGTCGGTGGCGTAGGCGCTGTTCGGATAACGGCGGGTGAGCTGGCTGAAATCGTCGAACGAGGTCAGGTTGAAGCCCTGATCGCGACGCGTGGAGGCATCCGAGCCGCGGTTGAAATAGCGCTCGATGAAGCCGCCGGTGCGGTCGAAATTGATCAGGCCGCGCAGGTAATAGGCATAATCAGCGTGCTTGTGGGTCGGAAACGTCTTGATGAAGCGGTTGATCGTCGAGTACGCGTCGTCCGGCTTGTTGTCCTTGTACTGCGCGTAGGCCAGTTCGATCTGGGCCTGTTCGTTGATGTCGCCGGACGGGAAACGCGCGATCAGGCGCTGGTAGGCCTTTTCCGCCGCGGCGTAGTCGGCATGCTCTAGCGAGTCGTGGGCGTTGGCGTACAGCCGGTCGACCGGCATGGTATCGATCGTTTCCTTCTTGCTGCGAAACATCGAGCAGGCGCTCATCGACAGGGCGAGGAAGAGCAGAATGGTGATCTTGGTTGCACGCATTGAGAGAGTTCGGATGCTTGAGCGAAAGGGCATGATAGCCGAAACCGGCCGTGGGCCGGGTGAGGCGCTATGACGACGGTAAGACATGAGGCCACGGTGCCCGTGGCGGCGGCGGGACGGCGTTTCGACCAGTCCCTGGCCGAGATGTTCCCCGACTACTCCCGATCCCGCCTGACGGGCTGGATCAAGGAGGGCAAGGTGACGCTGGACGGCGCCGTGGTGGCCCCCCGGCACCTGGTCCGGGGCAACGAGCGGGTGGTCCTCGAGGCCGAGCTGGAGGCCGAGGTCGACGCCCAGCCCGAGGCCATCGCCCTGAGCATCCTCCACGAGGACGCCGACCTGATGGTCATCGACAAGCCCGTGGGGCTGGTGGTGCACCCGGGGGCGGGCAACCCGGCGGGTACCATGCTGAACGCGTTGCTGCATCACGACCCGGCGCTGGCCGAGATACCCCGAGGGGGTATCGTCCACCGCCTGGACAAGGACACCTCGGGCCTGATGGTGGTAGCAAAGACCCTGGCCGCCCAGACCGCCCTGGTCGGCATGCTGTCCCGCCATGAGGTGCATCGCCAGTACGAGGCCGTGGTCCTGGGCACCCTCGTGGCCGGCGGCACGGTGGACGAGGCCATCGGCCGCCACCAGCACGATCGGCTGAAGCAGGGCGTGCGCGACGTGGAAATGGGCGGCAAGGAGGCGGTCACGCACTACCGCGTGCGCGAGCGGTTTCGGGCGCACACGGTGCTCCAGTGCAACCTGGAAACCGGCCGCACGCACCAGATTCGCGTGCACCTGTCCCACATCGGCCACCCGTTGGTCGGCGATCCGCTCTACGGCAACGGCCTGCGCCTGCCCCGCGGGGCGAGCCAGTTGCTGATCGACGCCCTGCGCGGCTTCCGCCGCCAGGCGTTGCACGCCGAGAAGCTGGCGTTCGAGCACCCGGTGACGGGGAACTACCTGGCGTTTGAATCACCGCGCCCGGCCGACCAGGAGGCGCTGCTCGAGGCCTTGCGCGCGGACACGGCCGAGCACCCGATCGAGGATTGAGCATGTGGATCCGGCCCGACTGGGTCGCGCCCGTGGGCGCGGCCGTATCGACCCGCCACGGACCTGGCGTCTCCGAAGGCCCGTACGCCCGGTTCAACCTGGGCCAGCGTTCGGGTGACGACGCGGCGGCGGTGCGCACGAACCGGGCGGCGCTGGTCAGCGCCCTCGGCCTGCCATCCGAGCCGCGGTGGCTGCGCCAGGTGCATGGCACCGCGGTCGCGACCGACGACCTGCCCGACGGTCAGGAGCCCGAGGCGGACGCCGCCGTGGCCTCCGGGCCGGGCAGGGTGCTGGCGATACTCACGGCCGATTGCCTGCCGGTGCTGTTCGCATCCGCCGACGGCCAGACGGTCGGCGCCGCTCACGCTGGCTGGCGCGGCCTTGCGGCCGGCGTGCTCGAACGGACCGTGGAGCGCATGCCGGCCGACGGGTTGCAGGCGTGGCTGGGGCCGGCGATCGGTGCGGCCTCGTACGAAGTCGGCGAGGACGTGCGCGCGGCGTTCGTCGACGGCGACGCGGGAGCGGCCGATGCCTTTCGCGGCACGCGTCCCGGACACTGGCTCTGCGATCTTGAAACGCTCGCGCGTCGTCGGCTGGCGGCCGCAGGCGTCGGCCGGGTGTCGGGGGGGCGCTTCGACACCTTCACCGACGAGCGGCTGTATTCCTACCGCCGGGACGGCGCGAAAAGCGGGCGCTTCGCCTCGCTCATCTGGACGCGGTGACATCGTGACCCTGACGGCCCACCGTAGGAGCCGACAGGTGACGCGATCACCTGTCCCAGGGATCAGGGCATCACTGCCGGCGTCGGCACGTAGATTTCCGGCTTCACCCGCGGCGGCTCGGACAGCGCATGCAGGAACGCGTTGCGCCACGCCGTGATGTCGTTGCGCTCCAGCACGTCCATCATCGACTGCCAGCGCATGCGCCGCTCTTTCAGGGGCATCTCCAGTGCCCGCTTGAGCGCCTCGGAGACCTCGTCGAGGTCCGACGGGTTCACCAGCAGGGCCGCATCCAGCTCCTGGGCGGCGCCGGCGAAGCGCGAAAGCACCAGCACTCCGGGATCCTGGGGGTCCTGGCAGGCCACGTATTCCTTCGCGACGAGGTTCATGCCGTCGCGAAGGGGTGTCACCAGGCCCACCTTGGCCGTGCGGAAGTACCCCGCCAGCACCTTGTGACCGAATGACTTGTTGACGTAGCGGATCGGAACCCAGTCCGGCTCGGCGTACTGGCCGTTGATGTGCCCGGCGCTGCGTTCCAGCTCGCGACGCAGCGAACGATATTCCGGCACGTCCGAGCGGGATGGCGGAGCGATCTGCAGCAGGGACACCCGCCCGCGCAATTCCTTGTGGTCGCGCAACAACCGGGCGAAGCCCTCGAACCGCTCCGGAAGACCCTTGGAATAGTCGAGCCGGTCCACGCCGATGATCAGCGCACGATCGTCGATGGAGGCCTTGAGCTTCGCCACCGCGCCCGCGTCCTCCGCGCGATGGGCCAACTCCACCGCTTCGGCGGTGTCGATGCTGATCGGAAACACGCCGGCCCGGAAGATGCGCCCATTGGCCGCGCGGATACGACCGCCGGTCCGCATGGCCGCACCGAGCTCGTGGAGAAAATAGTCTTCCAGCGCGCGCAGGTCGCGCTGCGTGTGCAGGCCCACGAGATCGTAGGACGCCAGCGGTTCGAGGATTTCCTGATGGCGGGGCAGGGTGATCAGCAGCCCGGCGGCCGGAAGCGGCGTATGCAGGAAGAAGCCGATCCGGTTTTCGACGCCCAGTTCGCGCAGCATCGCGGCGAGCGGAATCAGGTGGTAGTCGTGCACCCAGACGATATCGTCCTTGCGCAGGAGCTTGGCCACGCGCTCGGCGAAGATCCGGTTGACCCGCAGGTAGCCTTCCAGATGATCGCGCCGGTAGTCGACGAGGTCACCGCGATAGTGGAACAGCGGCCAGAGCGCCCGGTTGGCGAAGCCGCTGTAGTAGTCGTCGTGATCCGCCTTCGACAGATCGATCGTGGCGTAGCTGATGTGCCCGTCTTCGACCTCGTGCAACTCGGTACCGGTCTGCGCGGCGAGGTTGCCGCTCCAGCCGAACCACAGGCCTCCCATCTCCTGCAGGGCGGCGTTCATCGCGGAGGCCAGCCCGCCGGTCTGCGTCTGCTTGGGCAGCGCGACGCGGTTCGATATGACGACTAGTCGGCTCATGTGGCGTTTGCGGCTCCCTGCATCAAATGGGTCTTCACGGCGTTCAGCCAATCGTGGACGGCGTTCGGGCTAGACAATGTGAATGTCGCGTGTGTCGGTGTTCTTTCACCCACGCGAATGGCGATGCCGCCGCGCTCGCGAACGGCGGCGAACGCATGTTCGTCGGTGAGGTCGTCGCCGAGGTAGATCGGCGTGCGACCGCGAAACGGCCGCTCGTCGAGGAACGCGCGCACCGCGACGCCTTTGTCCATGCCGCGCGGCTTGAACTCGAACACGCGGTTGCCCGGCTGCAACTCGAAACCCGGGAAGGCGGCAACCAGCGCCGGCGCGCGTCGCGCCAGTTCGGCTTCGTGCTCGGGGCGTTCGCGGCAGTGCAGGGCCACCGACCAGCTCTTGTCCTCCACGCGCACGCCAGCCAAGGCCTCGCCCGTGGCGTGCACGACGGCGCGGAGCCGGGCCAGTTCGTCCGGGTCGACCGGCACGGTGGCGAATCGGCCCGCGCCATCGCGGCGTTCGAGGCCGTGCTGTCCCGCGGCGGGCCACGCCGGTCGGCCGAAGATGCGATCAAGCCCCTCGACAGGACGGCCGCTGACGAGCGCAAGCGCGCCACCAAGCGCCTCATGCAGCCCATCCAGGGTGGCGATCATGCCCGCGGGAGGCGCCACGGCCTCCGGATCGTCCGCGAAATCGAGCAGCGTGCCGTCGGCATCGAGGAACAGCGCGCTCCCGGTCCCGACGAGTTCCGGTGGCGGTGGCGGCAGTGGGTCGGACACATCGATTCCTGGCAAGGTAACAGGCTGAGCATGGGTGGCGCGGGGTGAAGAAAGGGTGGGGGTATGCCGGCGGCATCCGTCGATGGCCCGAGGATGCGAGAGAGCCCGCCCGCTGGACTCGCCCCTGCCCTCAAGCGACCGTCCCTTGCGCCCCCACGTTCTATCCCCCATCCCCACGTCCGCAACCAATGACGACAACTCCCGCTAGCACCCGTTGAACCCACCCGCCCCCACCCGCATTTCCCGTGGCAGAGGCGGTCGCGGGGGAGGGCCCCGGGGGCGCCGGAATCTTTGGAGACATCACCATGCGAATGGACAGACTCACGTCGCGGTTCCAGCAGGCGCTGGCCGACGCACAGTCGCTGGCCGTCGGCCGCGACCACAACATGATCGAACCCGTGCACGTCATGGCCGCGCTGCTCGACCAGCAGGGCGGTTCGACCGCGCCGTTGCTCACCCAGGCCCAGGTCAACGTGCCGGCCCTGCGCCAGCGCGTGGGCGAGATCCTCGACCGCCTGCCCAAGGTGAGCGGCCAGGAAGGCAACGTGAGCATCGGTAACGACCTCAGCCGCGTGCTCAACCTCACCGACAAGCTCGCCCAGCAGCGTGGCGACCAGTTCATCGCCAGCGAGCTGTTCGTGCTGGCGGCGCTGGACGACCGCGGTGAACTTGGCGGCGCGATGAAGGCGGCCGGTGCCACGAAGCCGCGCCTGGAAGCGGCCGTGGATAAGCTGCGCGGCGGCGAGAAGGTGCAGTCGGAGAACGCCGAGGACCAGCGCCAGGCCCTGGAGAAATACACCATCGACCTGACCGAGCGTGCGGAGAGCGGCAAGCTCGATCCGGTGATCGGTCGCGACGAGGAGATCCGCCGTACGATCCAGGTGCTGCAGCGGCGCACCAAGAACAACCCCGTACTCATTGGCGAGCCCGGCGTCGGCAAGACCGCCATCGTCGAGGGCCTCGCCCAGCGCATCGTCAATGGCGAGGTGCCTGAAGGGTTGCGCGACAAGCGCGTGCTCTCGCTCGACATGGGGGCGTTGATCGCGGGAGCGAAGTTCCGCGGCGAGTTCGAGGAACGCCTCAAGGGCGTGCTCAATGACCTCTCCAAACAGGAAGGCCGGGTCATCCTCTTCATCGACGAACTGCACACGATGGTCGGTGCCGGCAAGGCCGATGGCGCGATGGACGCGGGCAACATGCTCAAGCCCGCGCTCGCCCGCGGCGAGCTGCATTGCATCGGCGCGACCACGCTCGACGAATACCGCAAGTATGTCGAAAAGGACGCCGCGCTCGAACGTCGCTTCCAGAAGGTGTTCGTCGGCGAGCCGAGCGTGGAAGACACCATCGCCATCCTGCGAGGGCTGAAGGAGCGCTACGCCGTACATCACGGCGTGGAGATCACCGACCCGGCGATCGTCGCCGCGGCCACGCTGTCGGCGCGCTACATCCCGGATCGCCAGCTGCCCGACAAGGCCATCGACCTGATGGACGAAGCGGCGTCGCGCATCCGCATGGAGATCGACTCCAAGCCCGAGGAACTCGACCGCCTCGAGCGCCGCCTCATCCAGCTCAAGATCCAGCGCGAGATGCTGAAGAAGGAGCATGACGACGAGTCGAAGCAGCGCCTGGCCGCGCTCGAGGCCGACATCGAAAAGCTCGACCGCGAATTCTCCGATCTCAACGAAGTCTGGAAGTCCGAAAAGGCCACCCTGCAAGGCGCCACGAAGATCAAGGAACAGATCGAACAGGCCCGTGTCGAGCTCGAGGCCGCGCAGCGCCGCCAGGATTACGGCGCGATGAGCGAGATCCAGTACGGCCGGCTGCCTGCGCTGGAGGCGCAACTGGCCGCGGCGCAGCAGGCGGAGAAGCAGGACTTCACCCTGCTCCAGGATCGCGTCACCGCCGAGGAGATCGCCGAGGTCGTCGCCCGCTGGACGGGCATCCCCGTGGCGAAGATGCTCGAGGGCGAGCGCGAAAAGCTGCTGCACATGGAAGACGCGCTGCACGCGCGGGTGGTCGGCCAGGAGGAGGCCGTGCGGGCCGTGTCCGACGCGATCCGTCGGGCGCGGGCCGGGCTGTCCGACCCCAACCGTCCGTACGGCTCGTTCCTGTTCCTCGGCCCGACCGGTGTCGGCAAGACCGAGCTGTGCAAGGCGCTGGCCGATTTCCTGTTCGATACCCAGGACGCGATGGTCCGCATCGACATGAGCGAGTTCATGGAGAAGCACTCCGTGAGCCGGCTGGTCGGCGCGCCCCCGGGCTACGTGGGCTATGAGGAGGGCGGCTACCTCACCGAGGCGGTGCGGCGCCGTCCTTACAGCGTGATCCTGCTCGACGAAGTCGAAAAGGCCCATCCGGATGTCTTCAACATCCTTTTGCAGGTGCTCGACGACGGTCGCCTCACCGATGGCCAGGGCCGCACGGTGGACTTCCGCAACACGGTCATCGTCATGACCTCCAACCTCGGCTCCAACCTGATCCAGGAACAGGCCGGCGACAGCGAGGCCGATTACCTCCAGATGAAGGCCTCGGTGCTGGGCGTGGTACAGGCGCACTTCCGCCCCGAGTTCATCAACCGTCTCGACGACCTCGTGGTGTTCCGCCCGCTGGACAAGACGCAGATCCGCGCCATCGCGCGCATCCAGCTCGATTACCTGCGCAAGCGCCTGGGCGACCGGCAGCTCGGTTTGCACGTCACCGACGCCGCCCTCGACCTGCTGGGCAGCGCGGGCTTCGATCCGGTGTACGGCGCCCGCCCGCTCAAGCGCGCGATCCAGCAGCAACTGGAAAACCCGCTGGCGCAGCGCATCCTGCAGGGGGCGTTCGCGCCCGGTCAGACGGTGACGGTCGACGCGGACGGCAGCCGCCTTCGCTTCGACGCCGCCTGACGAAACCCGGTGCGCCCTGCGTGCGGTCGGCGGCCCCGATCGCGCGCTGGGCGCGGTCCTACGGGATAATGTCCCGCTGACGCCTTTGCGAGATCCCTCCCATGCCCATCTACGAATTCCAGTGCCAGGCCTGTGGCCACCGCTTCGAGCGCCTGCAGAAGATCTCCGATGCCGATCCGTCCACGTGCCCGAGTTGCGGCGAACCGCGCGTGGGCCGCCTGCTGAGCGCGCCCCAGTTCCGCCTTGCCGGCGGCGGCTGGTACGAGACCGACTTCAAGAAAGACGGCGACAAAAAGCGCAACCTCGCCGACAGTCCGGGCAGTGCCGCCGCGCCGGCACCCGCGGCCGCCCCGGCGCCGGCACCCGCTCCCGTCCCATCAACGTCGTCCGCCGACTGAACGTCCGTTCGGACCGCAAGAAAGCGTTCAATCCGCGTTGCGTTTTCTTGCGATAGCTTACGCCCCGACGATCCGTCGCATCTGACATGGGAGTAGGGGTATGCGTGCTTTTCTGTATGGCCTTGCCGTCGCGGCGCTGGCCGTCGCGGCGGGTACGGCGTCCCCGGTGGCGCAGGCGCAGGGCTACGGGTATGGCGGCGATACGCGCGATTGCGGCAGCGGCGACAACCGTCCCGGCAGCTGCCGGGTAGGCTGGCGCGACGCCCGGCTGGTCCGGCAGGACTCCCGCGCGCCCTGCATCCGCGGGCAGACCTGGGATATCGAAGACGGCGTGATCTGGGTCAACCAGGGCTGCCGCGGCATTTTCGCCGCGGCCGGCGGCTGGGGTGGCGGTCGCCCCGGATGGGACGGCGGTCGCCCGGGTTGGGGCGGCGACCGGCCCGGCTGGGGTGGCGATCGACCGGGTTGGGGTGGAGGCCGTTACCAGGAAATCGATTGCGGCAGCCATGACAACGGTCGCGGTTTCTGCCCGGCCGATACCCGCGGTGGCGTGCGCCTGCTGAGGCAGAACTCCGACGCCCGCTGCGCCGAAGGCTACAGCTGGGGCGCGACGCGCGACGGCATCTGGGTCGATCGCGGTTGCCGTGGCATCTTCGGCGTGGGCGGTCGCTGAGGCACCCATGGGCGCGAGGAAAAGCCCCGGATCTGCTACGATCCGGGGTCTTTTCCCCACGCCATTCACCGCCTTGGGGCGGCCGGAGCTTCAAGCGCATGCGCACCCATTTTTGCGGCCTCATCGACGAGTCGCTGATCGGCAAGGACGTGACCCTCTGCGGCTGGGTCAACACCATTCGCCTCCAGAGCCATACCGCCTTCGTCGACCTGCGCGACCATGAGGGCATCGCCCAGGTCGTGATCGAGCGCGACAACGCCGCCGCCTTCGCCATCGCCGGGGAGCTGGGCTACGAATACGTGGTAAAGGTCACCGGCCAGATCCGCCGGCGCATCTCGGTCAACGACAAGCTCAAGACCGGCACGGTCGAGCTTCTCGCCGAGCGCGTGGAGATCCTCAATGCCGCGCGCGACCTGCCGTTCGCGCTGCACGAGACGCCCAACGACGACATGCGGATGACCTACCGCTACCTCGACCTGCGCCGTCCGGAGATGCAGCACATGATGCGCACGCGCACCGCGTTGGTGCGTGCCCTGCGCCGCTACCTCGACGCGGCCGGCTTCCAGGACATCGAAACGCCGATCCTCACCAAGGCCACGCCCGAGGGCGCACGCGACTACCTCGTGCCCAGCCGCGTGCATCCGGGCCAGTTCTACGCGCTGCCGCAGTCGCCGCAGCTGTTCAAGCAGATCCTGATGATGGCGGGCTTCGACCGCTACTACCAGATCGCCCGCTGCTTCCGCGACGAAGACCTGCGCGCCGATCGCCAGCCGGAATTCACCCAGCTCGACCTCGAGTTCGCCTTCGTCGAAGAGCATCATGTGCAGGATTTCGTCGAAGACCTCATCCGCCACGTGTTCCGGGAGGTGCGTGGCGTCGAGCTCGACGCCCGGTTCCCGCGCATGACCTATGAAGAGGCCATGCGCCGCTTCGGCTCCGACAAGCCCGACCTGCGCAACCCGCTCGAACTGGTCGACGTGGCCGAGGCCGTGAAGCACATCGACTTCAAGGTGTTCGCCGAGCCGGCGAACGACCCCGCCGGCCGCGTGGCCGCCCTGCGCGTGCCCGGCGGCGCCGAGCTGTCGCGCAAAGACATCGACGGCCTCGCCGAATTCGCCGGCAAGTACGGCGCCAAGGGCCTGGCCTGGCTCAAGGTCGACGACCTCGCCAAGGGCCGCGAAGGCATCAACTCGCCGGTGGCCAAGTTCCTCGACGACACGGCCCTGGCGCAGGTGCTGGCGCTGACCGGCGCCGCCAACGGCGACATCGTGTTCTTCGGCGCGGGCCGCTGGAAGACCGTCACCGACTTCATGGGCGCGGTGCGCCTGAAGGTCGGTCGCGATCGTGGATTCGTCGAAAACGCCTGGAAGCCGCTGTGGGTCACCGACTTCCCGATGTTCGAATACGACGACGAGGCGCAGCGTTTCGTCGCGCTCCACCACCCGTTCACCGCGCCCAAGGTCGATGACATCGCCGACCTGCGCGCCAACGCCGCCGTGGCGGTGAGCCGCGGCTACGACATGGTGCTCAACGGCAACGAGATCGGCGGCGGGTCGATCCGTATCCATCGCCCCGAGATGCAGAGCGCCGTGTTCGATCTGCTCGGCATCGGCGCGGACGAGGCCGAGGCCAAGTTCGGTTTCCTGCTCAAGGCGCTGCGCCTGGGCGCGCCGCCCCACGGCGGCCTGGCATTCGGCGTCGACCGCATCGCCGCCCTCATGGCGGGCACCGAATCGATCCGCGACGTCATCGCCTTCCCCAAGACCACCAGCGCGCAAGACCTGATGACCGACGCGCCCTCGGCGGTCTCCGAGCCGCAGCTGAAGGAACTGCACGTGCGGGTGGCCGCGGAGGCGCCGAAGGCCTGAACGGCCGGTCCCCGATGAATGCCCCGACGCCCATCGACGTACTCCTGCTCCACGGCCTGTGGATGCGCGGGTTCGCGATGGCGATGCTGCATCGCCGCCTGCGCGACGACGGCTTTCGCGTGCATCAGTTCGAATACATGAGCGTCGCGGCGCCCCCGGAGCAGGCGATCGAACGTCTGCGCCGGCGTATCCGCCAACTCGCGCCCGGCCCCGTGCACGTCGTGGGGCACAGCCTGGGCGGCATCCTCGCCCTGCTGGCGTGTCGCGACGACGACCTCCCCGTCGGCCGCATCGTCTGCCTCGGCTCTCCGCTCAACGGCAGCGGCGCCGCCCGCGGCCTCACCCATAGCTGGGGCGGCGACATGCTCCTGGGTCGTTCGCGCGAGCTGCTCGAGCACGGCCTCGAACGCTGGGATGGCCCACGCGAGGTGGGCATGATCGCGGGCCGTCAGCCCATGGGACTCGGCGCCCTGGTCGGCGAACTGGGCGACCAGCACGACGGCACCGTCGGCGTGGAAGAAACCCGCCTGCCGGGATTGGCCGCCCACTGCGTGCTCGAAACCAGCCACACGGGCATGCTCGTCTCGGCTGACGTGGCGCGCCAGGTAGCGGTGTTTCTGCGGGAAGGGCGGTTCGATGCGTGAGGTGGCGGGGGCAGTGCGGCGGCCAGCGTGAGCCGCGTCAAGGGCGCACCGAGGGCGCGTCCAGCGCCCGACGCCAGCCCCCCAGCGCTGGCGAACGTCGGGAGCGGTCGCCCCGCTTCGCTCCTCCCATCCCCATCCCATCACACACTTCCGCTAGAATCGCGCCCCTGTCCGTCCGGTATCGCCAGGAATCGAACATGGGTAGAGGCCCGTCCATCGAAGGTCGCAAGAACGCCGAAGACGCCAAGCGCGCCAAGGTGTTCACGAAGCTGATCCGTGAAATCACCATCGCCACGCGTGGCGGGGTGCCCGACCCTGCCGGCAACCCGCGCCTGCGCGCGGCCGTCGACAAGGCGCTGGCCGCCAACATGACCAAGGACACCATCGAGCGCGCCATCAAGCGTGGCTCCGGTGCCGACGGTGGTGCGGACATGCACGAGATCCGCTACGAGGGCTACGGCCCGGCCGGCACCGCGCTGATCATCGACTGCGTCACCGACAACCAGACCCGCACCGTCGCCGACGTGCGCGCGGCGCTGACCAAGCTCGGCGGCAACATGGGCACCACCAATTCGGTGGCGTTCCAGTTCACCCGCGTGGGCCAGGTGGTGGTGCATACCGGTGGCGACGCCGACGTCGAGGCCAGGCTCGAAGAAGCCGCCATCGAAAGCAACGCCGAAGACATCGTCATCGAGAACGGCATGGGCACGGTGCTGCTCGCGGCGGATCCGATCGCGGTGGAGGCCATGCGCAAGGCCCTGGCCGCGGCGGGTTTCGACGTCGACGGCTCCGACGTGGTGATGCGCCCCAACGGTCCCCTCGTCACGCCCACGGGCGAGGCGCTGGAGCAGTTCCTCAAGCTGCTCGCCCGCCTGGATAGCCTCGACGATGTCGACGAGGTCTACCACAACGCCGTGCTACCGCAGGACGCGGACGACGAGTGAGGCCGTCACGGCCTCCTTCGTACCCGCCCGTGTCACGCCCTTAAGTCATGACCCGCATCCTCGGCATCGACCCGGGCAGCCAGCGAACCGGCGTCGGCGTGATCGACGTGGCCGACAACGGCGCGCTCACCCACGTATGGCACGGCGCGCTGACGGTCACGGGGGAAGACACCTTTCCCCTGCGCCTGAAACGCATTTTCGACGAGCTCTGCGCGGTCATCGGCACGCACGGCCCGGCGGAAGCCGCGGTCGAGCGCGTGTTCATGTCGCGCAACGCCGACTCGGCCCTCAAGCTGGGCCAGGCCCGCGGCGCCGCCATCTGCGCGATCGTGAGTCAGGGCATCGGCGTGCATGAATACGCCGCGACCGAGGTCAAGCAAGCGGTGGTCGGCACCGGTCGCGCCGACAAAACCCAGGTCCAGCACATGATCGGGATGATCCTCGGCCTGAAGGGTCCGCTGCAGGCGGACGCAGCCGACGCGCTGGCGATCGCGATCGCCCATGCGCATACCCGTTCCAGCATCCAACGCGTGGGCATCCCGCGCACCGCATGGAGACGTCGCCGATGATCGGTCGCCTGCGCGGCATCCTTATCAGCAAGCAGCCGCCCTCGCTCCTCATCGAGGTGGGTGGCGTGGGTTACGACGTCGACGCGCCCATGTCGACCATCTACGACCTCCCGGCCACGGGCAAGGAAGTGACCCTGCTTACCCATTACGCGGTGAAGGAAGATGGCGTCGCGCTCTACGGTTTCCTGCGCGAAACCGAGCGGGCGATGTTCCGCAACCTGCTCAAGGTCAGTGGCATCGGCGCGAAGATCGCCCTGGCGGTGCTCTCCGGCGTCGCCACCGACGAGCTGTCGCGGCTGGTGCACGCCGGCGACGTGGTCGCGTTGACCAAGATCCCGGGCATCGGCAAGAAAACCGCCGAGCGCATGGTGGTGGAACTGCGCGATCGCGTCGATGCCGTGGGCGTGCGCCTGCCCGCGTCGACGGTCCACGGTGAGGCCTTGCCGGCCGATCCCGCGGGCGAGGCCACCGTCGCGCTGCAGCAACTGGGCTACAAGCCACCCGAAGCCGCACGCCTCGTCGCCAAGGTGGCGGCGGAAGGCGATTCGGCCGAAACCATCATCCGCAAGGCGCTTCGCGCCGCGCTGGGGAGTTGATTCCATGGGCATGACCCACCAGGACGAACTGCGCAACGCGCACGGCAAGAAGCTGGCCACGCTCGCGCTGGGCGCCATCGGCGTCGTGTTCGGCGACATCGGCACCAGCCCGCTCTACACCATGAAGGAAACCCTCGGCACGCATGGCATGACGCCGCACCCGACGGCGGTGCTGGGCGTGTTGTCGCTGATCTTCTGGTCGCTGCTGATCGTGATCTCGCTCAAGTACGTCACCTTCGTGATGCGTGCCGACAACAAGGGCGAGGGCGGCATCATGGCGCTCATGGCCCTGGCGCAGCGCAGCGTCGCCGGATCGGCGCGCGCCCGTTGGGTGCTGGCGGCCATTGGCATCTTCGGCGCCTCGCTGTTCTATGGCGACGGCGTGATCACGCCGGCCATGTCGGTGCTGTCGGCGGTGGAGGGCCTGGAGGTGGCGGCACCCGACCTCGACGCGTGGATCCTGCCCATCTGCCTGGTGATCCTCCTGGCCCTGTTCGCGATCCAGCGCCACGGCACGAACCTCGTGGGCAAGGCCTTCGCGCCGGTCATGTGCGTGTGGTTCGTGGTGCTGGCCGTGCTCGGCATCCACCAGATCGTCATGCACCCGCAGGTGCTGCTCGCGCTCAATCCGACCTACGGGGTGGCGTTCTTCATCGACCACGGCAAGCAGGCCTTCATCGCCCTGGGCGGCGTGGTGCTCGCCCTTACCGGCGGCGAAGCGCTGTACGCCGACATGGGTCACTTCGGCAAGCGGCCGATCCGCATCGCCTGGTTCGGCTTCGTGCTGCCCGCGCTGCTGATCAACTATTTCGGCCAGGGCGCGCTGCTTTTGCACGACCAGACCGCCATCGAAAACCCGTTCTACAAACTGGTGCCCGAAAACCTTCTCTACCCCATGGTGGCCCTGTCCACGGCCGCGGCGGTGATCGCCTCGCAGGCGGTGATTTCCGGGGCCTTCTCGATGACCCGCGAGGCCATGCAGCTCGGTTACTCGCCGCGCATGGCCGTGGTGCACACCTCGCGCGAGATGTCCGGGCAGATCTTCGTGCCCTGGATCAATCGCCTCCTGCTGGTGCTGGTGGTGCTTGCGGTGCTGGGCTTCCGTTCGTCGAACAACCTGGGCGCGGCCTACGGCATCGCGGTGACCGGTACGATGACGATGACCACGCTGCTCGCGCTGGTCGTGGCCAAGCGCCGCTGGAACTGGAACTGGCCCGCCGTGATCATCGTCGGGGCGATCTTCCTCGTCGTCGATCTCGCCTTCTTTGGCGCGAACGCCCTGAAGATCGCCCATGGTGGCTGGTTCCCGCTCGTGCTGGGCGTGGTGATCTTCGCGGTGATGACCACCTGGCGCCGCGGCCGCGACCTCGTGGTGCGCGAGATCAAGCAGTCCGGTCT
Organism: Luteibacter sahnii; assembly: GCF_034063545.1. NCBI lineage: Bacteria > Pseudomonadati > Pseudomonadota > Gammaproteobacteria > Lysobacterales > Rhodanobacteraceae > Luteibacter > Luteibacter sahnii. Next base: position 728,153 of record NZ_JAQLOK010000002.1, on the reverse strand, counting down.
CGCGCTGGAGCCGTTCGTGGCGAACATCGCCGACCATCCGCCGCTGCGCGTGCCCGGCACCGCGGTGTTCCTCACCGCGAACCAGAACGCGGTGCCGCACGCGATGCTGCATAATCTCAAGCACAACAAGGTGCTGCACGAGCGCAACGTGCTGCTCACGGTCGAGATGCTCGAAACCCCGGTGGCCGAGCACGACGAGCGCATGGAGCTGATCGACTACGGCGGCGAGTTCTACGGCCTGCAGCTGCGCTATGGCTTCGCCGAAGACCCGAACATCCCGCTCTCGCTGACCCGGGCCAGCGCGTTGGGAATGGATTTCGACATGATGGACACCACGTTCTTCCTGTCGCGCGAAAACATCGTGGCCGACGCCCGCCGGCCTGGCATGGCCCTGTGGCGCGACAAGCTGTTTGCCTTCCTGGCCCGCAATGCCTTGCCCGCGACGGCGTTCTTCCAGATTCCGGGAAACCGGCTGATCGAACTCGGGGCGCAGGTCGAGATCTGACCCAGGCGTGACGCGCCCGGGAGCGCGCCTTGCGCGCAACCGGGCGTGCCATAATCGCGCCATGTCCGAGCACCGCATCATCTCCGCCGCCGCCGCCATGGACGACGAGGCGCTGGAAGCCAGCATCCGCCCGAAACGGCTCGCCGAATACCTCGGCCAGCAGGCGGTGCGCGAACAGATGGCCATCTACATCGAGGCCGCCAAACGGCGGGGTGGGGCGCTCGACCACACGTTGATCTTCGGACCGCCGGGCCTGGGCAAGACCACACTCTCGCACGTCATCGCGAACGAACTCGGGGTCAACGTGCGCTCCACCTCGGGGCCGGTGCTCGAACGCGCGGGCGATCTTGCCGCGCTGCTGACCAACCTCGAGGCGCACGACGTGCTCTTCGTCGACGAGATTCATCGCCTGTCTCCCGTGGTGGAGGAGGTGCTGTATCCGGCGATGGAAGACTTCCAGATCGACATCATGATCGGTGAGGGCCCCGCCGCCCGCTCGATCAAGCTCGACCTTCCCCCCTTCACGCTGATCGGCGCCACCACCCGCGCCGGCCTGCTCACGGGGCCGCTGCGCGACCGTTTCGGCATCATCCAGCGCCTGGAGTTCTACAGCGTCGACGAACTGGCCGCGATCGTCCGCCGCGCGGCGCGCATCATCGGTGTGCCGTGCGACGTGGACGGCGCGATGGAAATAGCCCGCCGCTCGCGCGGCACGCCCCGCATCGCCAATCGCCTGCTGCGTCGCGTGCGCGACTACGCCGAGGTGCGCGGCGACGGCCGTGTCGACCACGCCACGGCGCGTGCCGCCACCGACATGCTCAAGGTCGACGCCCAGGGTTTCGACGACCTCGATCGCCGGCTCCTGGGCACCATCATCGAGAACTTCGACGGGGGGCCGGTCGGCGTCGAGTCGCTGGCCGCCGCACTCAGCGAAGACCGTGGCACGCTCGAGGATGTGGTCGAGCCCTACCTCATCCAGCAGGGATACCTGATCCGCACGGCGCGGGGTCGCATGGCGTCGGCCAAGGCCTGGCGCCACCTCGGCCTGACCCCGCCGCCACGGCAGGCCGCCACGCCCGACCTCTTCGCGGGCGATCCATGAGCCGCTTCACCTGGCCGGTGCGCATCTATTGGGAAGACACCGACGCGGGCGGCCTGGTCTATCACGCCAACTACGTGCGCTACATGGAGCGTGCCCGCACGGAATGGATGCGCGCCCAGGGCATGGACCAGCGGACCTTCCGCGAGACCACCGGCCTGGCCTTCGTCATCCGCGACATGCAGCTCGATTTCTTGCGGCCGGCCCGTCTGGATGATGAACTCCTGGTGAGCGTCGACGTCAAAGAGCGTCGTTCAGCCAGTATCCTTTTCGATCAGGCAGTCGTTCGCGGGGATGCGGTCCTGGTGCGCGCCACGGTGCGTGCGGCCTGCGTCAACCTCGACACGATGCGCCCGGCGCTGGTGCCGGACGGCCTGTTCCTGTCCTGATTTCCTGTTACCTAAGCCTTTGAATTACTGGCGGAGAGCCTTCTTGCGATGAACGGTGGACTCAATATTTTCAAGCTGGTCGCGGAAGCGAGCCTGCCTGTGCAGCTGGTCATGCTGCTCCTGCTGGTGTTCTCGTTCCTCTCGTGGGTGATCATCATCCGCAAGTACGCCCAGCTCAAGGAAGCCCACGCCAACGCCGAGGCCTTCGAGGACCGCTTCTGGTCCGGCGCCGACCTGGCCGCCCTGTTCCGCGAGGTGGGCAACCGTGACGGCCAGCACGGCATGGAAAACATCTTCGAGGCCGGCTTCCGCGAGTTCGCACGCCAGCGCCAGCGTCGCGTCACCGACGCGAACCGCATCATGGAAGGTTCCGAGCGCGCCATGCGCGTGGCCGGCACCCGTGAGATCGGCAAGCTCGAGCAGAACCTCGAATTCCTCGCCAACGTCGGTTCGATCAGCCCCTACGTGGGTCTGTTCGGCACGGTGTGGGGCATCATGGGCGCCTTCCAGGGCCTGGGCGAGATGAAGGACGTCACCATCTCGGTCGTCGCCCCGCACATCTCCGAAGCGCTCATCGCCACGGCCATGGGCCTGTTCGCCGCCATCCCGGCCGTGTGGGCCTACAACCGCTACGCCACCCGCGTCGAGCGCGTCGCCTCGCGCTACGAGGTCTTCCAGGAAGAATTCTCCTCGGTGCTGCAGCGCCAGATCCATACGGACGAGGCCTGAGCCCGGAGTTTCCCGATGCGTACTACCCACCGCAGGCATAAGCGGAAGCTCAAGTCCGAGATCAACGTCGTGCCGTACATCGACGTGATGCTCGTGCTGCTGATCATCTTCATGGTCACCACGCCGATGATGAATCTCGGCGTGGACATCCAGCTGCCCCAGACCAATGCCAAGTCCCTGCAGGACAAGAAAGACCCCGTCGTGGTCTCGGTCGACGCCGAGGGCCAGGTCTACCTGACCGCCAACGGCGCCAAGCGCGAGCAGGTCAGCATCGACGAGTTCAAGAAGAAGATCACCGCCTTCCACGACGCCAACCCCGAGCTGCAGGTGCTTCTGGCCGGCGACGACCGCGTGGGCTACGGCAAGGTCTACCAGATCCTCCCGATCCTCCAGGAAGCGGGCATTTCCAAGATCGGCCTCATGAGCCAGCCGCAGTCCGCGCAGAATGGAAAACCGTAACGGCACGTCCATCGCGGTCTTCTGGGCCGCGATCCTCCACATCGGCATCGCGGCCTTCCTCTGGCTCGCGGTGACCTCGTGCACGTTCTGGGAGGAGTGGGGCGACCGGCTGGGGATTCCGCGCGAGTGGAACCCGCTCAAGTGCGAGGCACCCATCCTGCTGCCGGGCCAGCCAATCGAGGCGACCCTCGTGGGGCCGACCGGCGCGCCGCCGCCCAAGCACACGCAGAAGCCGGTGCCTAACACGGTGCCTCCGCCGCCCGCCCAGCCCACGCCGACCCCGCCGCCGCCGGAGAAGCCCAAGGTCGAGACCTTGCCGCCGCCGCCGAAGAACCCGGCCCTGAAAGACCAGGAAAAAGTCGTCGACGACGCGGTGCAGAAGGCCGAGGACGCCAAGCGCCTGCAGGAAGAACAGCAGCGCCAGCGCCAGGCCGAGATCGACGCCCAGGAAGAAAAACGCAAGGAAAAACAAAAGCAGATCGACGACATCTTCAAGCAGCTGGACGCCGCCAAGTCGCAGACCAAACAGGCGGACACGAAGAAGAAGCAGGCCGAGCAGCAGCTTAAGGACCTCGCCAACGCTAAGGACGACGGGCGCGAGGACCTCCCCTTCGCCGAGAAGGCCCAGAGTGGCCAGAACGGCAAGGACGACAGCAAGCAGGCGGCGTACATCGCGGCGATCCAGAACGCGGTCACCCAGAACTGGCTGCGGCCGGAGAACATCGGCTCCGGTGCCTGCATCGTCCACGTGGTACAGATCCCGGGCGGCCAGGTGCTGAGCGCCAAGGTCGATCCGACCTGTCCGTTCGACGGCCCCGGCCGCGCCTCGCTCGAAAACGCGGTGCTCCGCGCCCAGCCCCTGCCGTACCAGGGCTTCGAGGATGTGTTCCAGCGCAACCTCACCTTCACGTTCAGGCCGTAATGATGCCCAGGCGCTCTCGCGACCCCGATCGGCGCGAGGGCATTCAGAAACAGGTCAGTCAGATGCATCGGAGCCCGCTTAACATTCGGGCGCCCCTTTCCCTACAGGTCGCAATGAATCAGCCCATGCGCAAGACGATCTTCCGCTTCGCCGCCGCCCTCGTGGCGCTGGCCGCCCTCGTGGCCGGTCCCGCCGTCGCCCAGTCGCTCAACGTGGAGATCGCCAAGGGCGTGGCCACGGCGACCCCGATCGCCGTGGTACCGTTCGCCCAGGCCGGCGGCGCACCGCTGCCCACCGACGTCGCCGACGTCATCCGGGCCGACTTCAACCGCTCGGGCAAGTTCCGCTCGCTCGACAAGAACGACATCGTCGAGACGCCCTCCAAGGGTGCGGACATCAAGTTCGCCACCTGGCGCCTGCTCAAGCAGGATTACCTCACCATCGGCCGCATCAGCGACGCCGGCGGCGGTATGGTCAAGGTCGAATACGAGCTGTGGGACGTGAACCGCCAGCAGAGCCTGCTGGCCCAGTCGTTCACCGCCCCCGTGGGCGACCTGCGAGGCGTGGCCCACCAGATCGCCGACCAGATCTACGAAAAGATCACCGGCGTGCGTGGCGCCTTCTGGACGCGCATCGCGTACGTCACCGCGGTGGGCACCGGCAACAACACCACCTATTCGCTGATCGTCGCCGACTCCGACGGCTACAACCCGCAGGTGGTCGCCCGTTCGCGCGAATCGCTGCTCTCGCCGGCCTGGTCGCCGGACGGCAGCAAGATCGCCTACGTGTCGTTCGAAAGCGGCAACTCGGCGGTGTACATCCAGAATATCTCGACCGGTTCGCGCAGCCTGATCGCGTCGCACCCCAAGGGCATCAACAGCGCCCCGGCGTGGTCGCCGGACGGCAGCAAGCTGGCGGTGAGCCTGTCGTACGTAGGTAACCCGGAGATCTTCGTGATCGACGTGGCGAGCAAGAAGGAAAGCCGCATCACCAACAACTTCGCGATCGATACCGAGCCCGTCTTCACCCCGGATGGCCAGAACATCATCTTCACCTCCGACCGTTCCGGCAAGCCGCAGCTCTACCAGACCTCGATCTCTGGCGGGAACGCCCAGCGCATCACCTTCCAGGGCGGATTCAACGCCAGCGCCGCCGTCAGCTTCGACGGCAAGCAGATTGCGATGGTGCAGGGCAACGGGAACGTGTATCGTATCGCCATCATGGACCGTAGCCTGGGCGATCAGGTGCGTTTCGTCTCCCCGGGTAACGTGGACGATTCGCCGAGTTTCGCGCCCAACGGCAGCATGCTGCTTTATGCGGCGTCGCAAGGTACGCGAGGCGTACTTTATGCGGTTTCGGCAGACGGTCTGGTACGCCAGCGTCTCGTGCTCTCGGACGGCGACGTCCGTGAGCCGGCATGGGGGCCCTATCGACAGCGCTGAGGGCGCGCCCGCAAGGGCAGCGACGTCGGCAACGTCCATGGAAGGGCGCGGTCCTACCGCGCCCTTTCTGCGGGCGTAAGGAATAATGGAACACCCGACGGTCACCTGTGGGCTGTCGGAGCGAAGGCGTAGGGTGCGGGACAGCGCCCCGTCGACGTGGAAGCAAGTAGAAAAACAGCCGGACAACCGGCGGTGCCTGTCCCGAAACCGTAATCGACTGTCGGAACTCAACTGTTGAAGGAACGTCCCATGAACAAGACCGTTACCATCACCCTGGCTGCCCTGCTCTGCGTGGGCGCGGCTGCTTGCTCCAAGAAGCAGGTCAAGACCCCGCCGCCGGCGGAGTCGGCCCCGGTCACCCAGACCCAGGCTCCCACCAACGATGGCAAGTATCAGCCGTCCGATCTCGACACCGACGCTTGCCTGCGTCAGCGCGTCGTGTACTTCGACTTCGACAAGAACGACGTCAAGCCGGAGTTCCAGCAGATCATCGCCTGCCACGCCAAGTACCTGCGTGACCGCCCGATGTCCGCCATGACCCTCGAAGGCAACACCGACGAGCGCGGCACCCGCGAGTACAACCTCGGCCTCGGCGAGCGCCGTGGCAATGCCGTCTCCAGCGCCCTCCAGGCCGCTGGCGGTTCGGCCGGCCAGATCAACGTGACCAGCTACGGCAAGGAAAAGCCGGTCTGCCGTGAGCACAACGAAGACTGCTGGGCCAAGAACCGTCGCGTTGAGATCGTCTACACCGCGAAGTAAGCAATGAAGAAGACACTGGCTAACAGTTTGACGGCCAGGCTTGGCGTGGCGGGCGCGATCGCGTCCGCCACGCTGTTTGCTCTGCCCGCCTCCGCCCAGGATCGCCTCAGCCTCGCCGACCGCGTGTCCCGGCTCGAGCAGCAGGCCCAGGCCAGCGCGGGCAGCACTTCCCTGGTCAACCAGGTGAGCGATCTTCAGCAGCAGGTCTCCCAGCTCCAGGGTCAGATCGAAGAGCTGCAACACCAGAACAAGCAACTCCAGGATTCCCAGAAGGCGCAGTATGCGGACGTCGATTCGCGTCTGAGCCGTCTCGAAAAAGCCGGCGCCTCAGCACCGGCAGCCGCCGCTGCTCCGGCAGCGGCCGCCGCTACGGCGTCGGCCCAGGGTGCCGCACCCGCCCCGACGGACAGCGCGCCCGCGGCCGCCCCGGCGTCCGCATCCAGCAGCCCCGGCCAGGCGTCGCCGGCCGAGCAGACCGCGTACGACGCCGCGTTCAAGTCGCTGCGTGGCGGCGACTACGTCACCGCGTCGCGCGGCTTCCGCGAATTCCTCACCAAGTACCCCGACAGCCCGCTGGCGCCCAACGCCTACTACTGGCTGGGCGAGTCGTACTACGTGACCATGAATTACCCGGTAGCGATCGAGGCGTTCCAGCGCCTGGTCAAAAACTACCCGCAGAGCGAAAAGGTCTCCGACGGCCTGCTCAAGGTTGGCTATTGCCAGATCGAGCTGAAGCAGCAGGATGCCGCGGTGGCCACGCTCAAGCAGGTCATCGCCAAGTATCCCTCCAGCAAGGCCGCCGGCCTCGCCCAGGAACGCCTGCGTCGCCTGCAGCGCCAGTCGGCCAACTGATCCGATGAACGGCAACACCGCAACGCCGGCGGCCGTTCCGCCGGTCGCTCCCGTCCCGGAGCGTCTGCGGATCACCGAGATATTCCACTCCGTGCAAGGCGAGGCCGATGCGATCGGCTGGCCCACCGTGTTCGTTCGCCTCACCGGCTGCCCGCTGCGCTGCGTGTGGTGCGATACGGAATACTCCTTCCACGGCGGCCAATGGCACGACATCGACGCCATCGTCGCCGAGGTGGCCCGCTACGGCGCGCGGCACGTCTGCGTCACGGGCGGTGAGCCGCTTTCGCAGAAGCGATGCCTGATCCTGTTGCGCAAGTTGTGCGACGCCGGCCACGAGGTGTCACTGGAGACCTCCGGTGCGCTAGACGTCGCCGCGGTCGATCCCCGCGTGCGCAAGGTGATGGACCTCAAGGCGCCAGACTCCGGTGAAAGCGCCCGCAACCTTTGGTCCAACCTCGACCACCTGCGTCCGCACGACCAGGTGAAGTTCGTCATCGCCAGTCGTGGCGACTTCGAATGGTCGCGCGACGTCGTGCGCGAACACGCGCTCGACACCAAGGCGATGGTGCTGTTCTCCCCCGTGTGGGGCAAGGTCGAGCCGCGCGAACTGGCCGAGTGGATTCTCGACGACCGTCTGCCGGTACGTTTCCAGTTGCAGCTGCACAAGCTGCTGTGGAACGACGCGGCCGGCCACTGACACAGGAAAGACACCCATGAATACCCCCAACGCGTCGCGCAAGGCCGTCATCCTCGTTTCCGGCGGCATGGATTCCGCGGTCACGATCGCGATGGCCCGCGAGCAGGGCTTCGAGGTGTATGCCCTGAGCGTTGCCTACGGCCAGCGGCACAGCTCTGAACTCGAAGCGTCCGCCCGGGTATCGCGCCTGCTCGGCGCGGTCACCCACAAGACCGTGCACGTCGACCTGCGCAGCATCGGCGGCTCCGCGCTCACCGCGGATATCGACGTACCCGAGGATGGTGGCGACGGCATCCCGGTGACCTACGTGCCGGCGCGCAACACGATCATGCTGTCCATCGCGCTGGGTTGGGCCGAAGTACTCGGCTCGTCCGACATCTTCTGCGGCGTCAACGCCGTCGACTACTCGGGGTATCCCGATTGCCGCCCCGCCTTCATCGAGGCATTCCAGACCCTGGCCAACGTCGCCACCAAAGCGGGTGTCGAAGGGGCGGGCTTGCGCATCCACGCACCGCTGATGCACATGGGCAAGGGTGACATCGTCCGCGAGGGCCTGCGCCTGGGCGTGGATTTCGCCGAGACGGTCAGTTGCTACCAGGCCGACGCACAAGGGCGTGCCTGCGGTCACTGCGACGCCTGTCGTCTTCGCGCCGAAGGTTTCGCCAAGGCGGGCGTGCCGGACCCCACGCGCTACGTCTGACGGCCCACGCCGCCGTCGCATGGGCGATGGCTGAACAGACTCCCGTGGAGTGATCGGCGGTCGGTCAACGACGTAGCACGTGCCTCGTTACCCGGCGAACATACCCACGCCGAGCGAGGCACCGATCCATGAAGCTGACGTCGAAGTCCACCCTGTTCGTGTTCGTCCTCGGTATCACGCTGGCCGCCGGGCAGGCAATGGCCCAGGCCGCCCCTCAGGCCAACGTGCCGGGACATCCCCGGGTCAACGAGGTCAACCAACGCCTGGACAACCAGCAGAACCGCATCGATCAGGGTGTGGCGAGCGGCACGATGACCCAGAAGCAGGCCGTCCGCGACGAAACGCAGGACGCCAATATCGCTCGCCGCGAAAGCGTGGACGAGGCCAGGCACGGCGGCCACCTGACCAAGGCCGAGCAGAAGCGCCTCAACCACTCGGAAAACCAGGACAGCAAGCGCATCTACCGCCAGAAGCACTGACGTCGACCTTCAAGCATGCCATTGCTGTCCTCCGCCACGTAACCGGGCGTCGGGTGTGGTCTGCTAGAACACCTGGGCGACCACGAGTGCGAAGAGCGCGGTCTTGCCTGCGACGGTGGGAAACCTGCGAACGTAATCGCAGGTTTCCTGTACGGATCGGGTAACGAAGGCATCCACGGTCTCCCCGACCGCGGGTTTGCAATACCACGTGGCGCAGGCCAGTTCGAATCCGTTGGCGGTGTTGTAGAACACGTCCCCACCTATCACCGCCACTCGTTCTCCGACGAGGGTCTGCGCCGCGGCGATCGCGTCGTCTGCTGTCAAAGCGATGTCTTCGGTATGAAAGGCTTCCATCATGGAAATGCCTTGCCCGGAAAGGATGCGCGAGTAAGCGGCAGGAAGGCTCATAACGAGTTAGTTGCGATGAATGGACCGTGTTTCGCCACGTTATACATGGGCGTTCGGCCTACGTGTTCGGTCGCGCGATGTCGTCCAAATATCGCGAGCGTACGAACCTATTTTGCGCAGCGGGAGGTGGTCGACGGGCACTACGCACGATGACCGCAGGCCACGGGCGCCTAGTTTGTGGAAAGGAGGATTTGTGTCGTCCGGGGAACCGTCTAGTCCGGGCGGAGCAGCCTTTTTCAGATCGGCACCTCCGAGCGCCGATGGTCCGGGCATGGAGAAGAGCCGGTATGAAAAACGCCCGCCAACGGGCGGGCTTCGCGTCGTTCACCAGAGGGCTTCACGCCTGACGGCGGAGGTCGCCAGCGAGAGAAGGTGTCTCGCTGAACTCCTTCTCACGCTGCTCGGCATACTCGAGCCGATCGGCCAGGATGGTCTTGATTTCTCCCGTGGCCCAGCGCTCCAACAGGTCGCGGATCATGGGCTGATATCCGACACCATGATACTTCGCGATTTCCTTCAGCACGCCCAGCAAGTGCTGCGGCAGGCGGATGGAGATGGGCTGCATATTGACGCCGGCAGCCTGGGCGATGGCCAGCGCGTCTTCACGACTGACCTGGTGGGCATGCTTCGCAACGTTGCCAAGCACGCCATTCTCCCAGTTCTCTGCGGATCCCGGGATTTTCTTACTCATCTTCTATTCCTCCAATGGCCAGCACGGCGGGAGCTTCCCGAGCTCCCTGTACAGGTCCAGATGCGATTGGCTGCTGGGTTCGAAAGCGGTCTTGATCTCGATATCGCCATTCTTCAGCATGAAACAGACCTTCAGCATTCGATCGCGGTTCGTGGGGGCCATGAACCACCGGGTGGGGGGATCGGTGCGGTGTTCTTCCCGATCATCCTCGAAGTACAGACCTTCGCCGTTGGCAAAGCACTCCATCACCTCTTTCTGGGTCACTCTGTGCTTATCGCGGAGCTTTTCGATCACGTCGGGGGAAAAGTGGAACCCCACGGGGCATGCCTCCTAGGTAGGTTGCTTATTGTATATACGCGACTTGACAGCTTCAACAGGTCAAATTGTGGAACGTATATACATCGTTTGCCCGTATATAGCGGTTGAGGTGCATCTTCACAATGGGGCTTGACCCTATCCATGTGTGCGTCTGGCCCTAAGTATCCGCGGGCGCGCCACCACCGATCTGTCCCAGGTGAGTACCGATGCTCGTTCCTGGCATCGACGGCGGCGGGGCGATCTAGGGAACACACGGGGCATCCCCTGGTCAGCACACTACGGCAAGGAAACGGTAGCTGCGCTTCGGCAGGCGGTTATCGGTACAGCCAGTGAACAAATCGAACTGAAATATCGCTGGCGCACGGGCACGCTTCCACGTGGAAGCCGCCCCTGCCGGATGGGAGCGGTCTCACCATGCGATGGGATGAATGGCGGGGTATATGCGGAATTTTGGCGCGAATAACGCTCGATATTCGGACGCAAGTGTTTGCATTGGTGGGTCGTGACGGACTCGAACCGTCGACCTACGGATTAAAAGTCCGCTGCTCTACCGACTGAGCTAACGACCCATGCGCATGTAGCCGGCTAGTTTAGTCGGCGGGGGGAGGGGGCACAAGTCGCGGCTCAGGTGGCGACGGCGATGGCTTGCACCGAGTGTCCCGAGGCACGCCAGGCGTCGATGCCGCCGGTGAGCGGGCGGACGTGTCCGAAGCCCAGCTTCGTGAGGCGTTCCGCCACCTTGGCGGCGGAGACCTCGTTCGGGCACGAGCAATAGATGACCACCGAGGTGTGGCGGGGCAGGGTGGCCAGGTCCGTGTCGGCGCTGGCGAAGTCGAACAGGCGGGCGCCGGGAATCACGAAGGGATCGTCGCGACGACTCGTCGCCGACCGCACGTCGACGATCAGGGCGCCGGGATCGCGCGCCAGGAGTCGCGACAGCTCGTCCACGGAAATGCGGCTGCGGCGCAGGCTGGCGATCAGCAGGGCACGGCGGACGAAGCGGAAGGCGATCCACAGCACGAGCCCCGTCACCGCGAGCGCGGCCAGGCCCACGCCGAACTGGCGCAGGAGGCCAAGCACCGCGTCGATCTGGCGGTAGAAGATCATCCCCGCCGACAAGCCCACGAGCACCCACAGCGCTGCTCCGGCCAGGTCATAGACCGTGAAGCGGGAAAACCGCGTATCGCCCGCGCCGGCGATCGGGATCGCGACCAGCGACAGGCCGGGCACGAAGCGGGAGATCAGGAGCAGCTTCACGCCGCGCTTCTCGAAGAAGCCGCTCGCGCGGCGCACGCACGTGTCTGGCGACAGGGACACCCGGCACAGCCCATCGAGCACGCGATAGCCGAAGCGCCGCCCCGCGAGAAACCAGGCCGCGTCGCCCGCGAAGGCGCCCAGGAGCGCGCCAAGGAAGGTGGGCACCACGAGCCACGGCGAGGGCGCGGCGGCGAGGCCGGCGCCGACGAGAATCAGGGTGGGCATCGCCGGCACGGGAAGACCGATCGCCGCCGCGAGCGTCCCCGCGAACGCCACCAGGGGCGCGGTATCCGACCAGTTGACGCTCACCACGACCTGAACCTCGACACATGCCCCTCGATCCGCGAACGATACCCCGGTCACGGTACTCCGCACAGGGGGCGCGATCCCCCGTCGGCGACGTGGGGTGGCGCGGCATGGCGTACTGGCCTTTCGGCCTAGGCCATCCGGATCGATCACTTACCCGAGAGGTAGGCAACCAGGCGTTCGTGTGCGTCGCGGAGCTTGCGCATCCGCGCCTGCCTCGCGGCGTCGCTCACCCATTGCGCGGTGCTGGCGCGGCGCATGTCCAGGCTGTACTCGATGTCGGCGAACGGCGTCAGCACGGTATCGGTGGCGGGGGCGAAGCCGCTGATGTCATGGATCCGCTTGAGGTTGGCCAACTCACGGGTCGCGTCCTTGCCCTTGCCGTACCGGGTGATGAAGGCGGCGATGCGATCCTGCCACGCCGGTGGAAGGTCACGGCGCACGACGATCACCGCATGTGGAATCAACGACGAGGTCCAGAGCACGTGCAGCCGTGCGTAGGGTTCGGGAAAACGCTGCTGGAACCGTTCGAGGTCGGCACTGTTGTTAGTCGCCACGTCGGCTTCGCCGTTGGCGACAGCCAGCGCGTTGTTCTGGTGGTTGTCCACGCGCACGCTCTTGAAGAACGTATCCGAGTCGAGGCCCCGCGCGGCGAACACTTGGGTCTCCGGCACGAGATAGCCCGACGCGGATAACGCCTCACCGCGCGCATAACGCCACTGGCCGGGATGCGCGAGCATCTGGTCGAGCGTGCGGATGCGTGAGTCGGCACCCGTCAGAAGCACCGCGCGATAGCCCAGCGAGCCGTCGCCCCGGGTGAGTTGCGCGATCACGCGCATGTTGTGCCGTGTGACCGCTTCCAGGGCGAGGCGCCCGGACAGAAACGCGATGTCCACGCGTTGTTCGCCGATCGCCTGGGCGATGCCCTCATACGACGACACCGACAACGGACGCACCGGACGCGCCAGCGAGGCGCTGAGGTCGTCGATCAAGGGCCGCCACGCTTCCAGCGACTCGGCCGGTCCGCCGATGGGCAGGATGCCGAAGGTCATCGGGGCGCCCGCGTCGTCATCGGCCAGAGCCGGTGTCGCCAGGGTGAAGGCGAGCTGCACCAGCACACTCCCGATGAGCGCACGCCATCCTCTGAAACCACGCATCGCCTGCCCCTGCCTCGGTCTAACCCCCGACCCCAGCGCGGGGTCGTGCGTGCTCAGTCGCCGAGGTTCTGCGCGGCGACCAGTGCTTCCAGGCGATTGCGCACATGCAGTGCGCGGAAGATCGCCGCAAGATGAATCTTCACCGTGCCCTCGCTGATGCCCAGGTCCCTGGCGATCAGCTTGTTCGGACGTCCCTTCGCCAGCAGCTTGAGCACGTCGATCTGACGGTCGGTCAGTACGCTCGCCAGGCGCTCCTTCGTGGAGAGGCCATCGCTGGCGGGCAGCGGAAACGGCGACGACGGCATCGCGCTTCCGGCGGGCTTCATGGCTTCGGGCGGCACGTAGACACCGCCGCCGACGACCAGCCGCACCGCGTTGAGGATCACGTCCGGCGGCGACGACTTGGGAATGTACCCTTGCACGCCCAGATCGAGCACGTGGCGGATCGCCGAGGAGTCTTCCGTACCGGACAGCACCACTACAGGTCGCGCGCGGGCCAGGCCCCGTTCGTCGCTGGCTTCCCGTAACCGCATCACGGCGTGCCGGATGTGCTCGGTGCCTTCGGCGCCCGGCATGGCCATGTCGATGAGCGCGATATCCGGCAGCGGCGATTCGGCGAGACGTTGATTCAACTGGGCCACGCTTTCGGCCTCGACGAATTCGACGTCGTCGCCGAGTTCGCGAAGCTTGAGCTTCACGCCCTCGATGATGAGCCGGTGATCGTCCGCGATCAGAATGCGCATTCCACTCCCCCCGCCCGCCATGCCACGGGCTCCCCGTAGCGCCCACCATAGTCGGCCCCCGGGACGTGGGCAACCCGGCCATAAGGCTCAGACGGCTGCATGATGGACAGACCAGACCGAAACCATTACGTCGAGCAGGCGCTCCGGGGAAACGGGTTTGTGCAGCACCGGCATGGTCGCCGTATCGACGTTGCGCAGGTAGTCGCTACGGGTCTCCCCGGTGATGAGCACCCGGGCGAAGGGAGGCGGGTCCCCCGGTCGGCGGCGGTAATAGCGATCGAGCAGGCCGATCACGTCCAGCCCGGTGCCTTCGCGCAGCCGCAGGTCGGAGATCACGACGTCGGGCGGCTGGATCCACTGGTGCACCGCCTCCATGGCCTGCTGGGCGTCTTCGGCGGTCATCACCTCGCAGCCCCAGCTGCCCAGCAGGTAGCTGATGCCGGCGAGGATGCTCGGTTCATCGTCGATCACCAGCACGCGCATGCCGGCCACGTCACGGCGCGGTGCCGGCTCGTCGGCTGCGGGGGGCGGTCGCGGTGCCTCGCCCGGCTGCACCCGGGGCAGCACGATGGAGAAGACGCTGCCACGCCCCGGCCGGGAGCGCACTGAGGCGTTCGTCTCCAGCAGGCCGGCGAGGCGCTGCACGGTCGACAGACCGAGCCCGAGGCCGCGCCGCGTGCTTTCCGGGCGGCCGGCCTCCGGCCCGTTCTCCACGCGATAGAACTCGTCGAAGATGTGCTTCTGGTGTTCCGGCGCGATGCCCCGGCCGGTGTCCCACACATCGATGCGCACCGTGCCGTCGCGGCGCCGCCGCGCACCCACGAGCACGCCGCCGCAGCGGGTGTAACGCAGGGCGTTGCTGACCAGGTTGTTGAGTATCCGGGCGACCATGGTGCGGTCGCTGCGCACCCAGAGGTCGGTGGTGCGTACCACCAGGCGCAGATCGTGCTGCTCCGCCACCATGCGGAAGTTGACGCTCACTTCTTCGAAGATCTCGTCCAGCGACAGGTCGGCGGGCACCGCGCGCATGGCGCCGGTCTCCAGCCGCGACAGATCGAGCAGTTCCCCGAAGAGGTGGTCCAGCGACTCGACGCACTCCTGGATGTGCGCGATCCGGTTGAGCCGGACCGGATCGAACTCGTCGACGGCCAGGCCCGAGGAAAACAGCGTCAGCGCGTAGAGCGGCTGGCGCAGGTCGTGGGAGGCGGCGGCGAGGAAACGTGCCTTCGCCACGCTGGCCGCCTCGAGCGCGGCGTTCTTGCGGGCCAGCTCCTCGGTGGCCTGGGCGATCTCGCGCTCCATGCCGATCTGCGCGTGCAGCAGCTTGGACGCGGCACCATTGAAGCCGCGTTGGAGATCGCCGATTTCGGTGTCGTCGGTCACCGGCACCACCACGGTCCGGTCGCCCAGTCCAAGCTGGCGCACGGCGATGGCGAGGTTGCGCAACGGCGCACTCAGCCAGCGTGCCGTCGACCAGCCGATCGCCACGGCGATCACCAGGCTGAGCGCGAGCCAGAGCAGGGCGTTCTGCACGCCGGCGCGCTGCGCGGCGACGGCGGCCTCGACGCTCACCTCGACCGTCACCGAGCCGATCGCGACGTGTTTCACCGGATCGAGCACGTCGCGGGTCACGGTCAGGCTCTCGTCGTCGTCCACGGCCCCGTTGACGCGATCGGCGAGGATCTCGCCGTCCGGATCGCTGATCCGCACACGGGCCACCTGGGGAAGCTGCACGATCGACTGCGCGATGCGCCCGAGGTCTCGACGCTGGCCCTCCCGGAGGGCCTCGCCGGACACCGACGCGGCCTGCTGGGCGATGGCATCCGCGGTGGCGCGGCCCATGTCGCGCAGGCTGTCCATCTGGTGGCGGGTCAGCAGGGTCACGAGCAGCACTGCGCTGATGGCGGTCGGCACGAGCGCGACACAGGTCAGGCGCTGCACCAGCGAGGTGCGGCGCCAGAACTTGTCCAGCCACGAAACGGGTACCTCTCGCATATGCCTCCCCCTGCCGACGCCCGTCCAGGGCGGCGTGACCGACAGCCTAGCGCAGACGGCACGGGGCGGGCAGGCCCGCCAACGGCTTCGGCCAAGTGGCCGATCAGTAGCGGACGCCGGCCTCGCCGTAGGCGCGCAGCACGTCGCGGGCCTGGTCGCGCAGGATGTCCCGGCGCACGGCGATGCCGCGACGCTCGAGTTCGCCCACCCAGTCGGCCGGCAGCGGGCCTTCGTCGAACGGGGTAAGGGCTTCGACGTCTTCTGCGCGGGCGCCGATGAGCAGCGTATCGATGCCCGCCCACACGGTGGCCCCGAAGCACTGGCAGCAGGGCTGCGAGCTGGTGGCGAGCGTGAAACTGCCGCTGCGGTGGCCGTCGTTGTCGGTGTTGAGGCGGAAGCGCTGCATGCGCTGCTGCGCGATCATGTAGGCCATCATTTCGGCGTGGGCGACCGAGCAGGTGTGCGGCACCACGCGGTTCACGCCCACCGACACGATGCGGTCGTGCTGGTCGAACACCACGGCGCCAAACGGGCCACCCGTGGCGCGCTCGACGTTGAGCGCGGAGAGTTCGACGGCGAGGCGTATCTTTGCCTCATCGCCTGCGTAGGGGAGGTCGTTCTTCACCGCCTGGTGGACCCAGGCCGGAAGGGTAAGGTGCACCTGCGCGTACATCATGCCTGCCTGGCCCACGAATCGCGCAAGGTCACCACGCGGTTGAACACCGGTGCCTCCGGCGTGTGGTCGTGCATGTCGGCCACGAAATACCCCAGGCGCTCGAACTGCACGCGGTCCTCGCGCGCCGCACCCGCCGCGGCCGGCTCGACATAGCCATGGACCACGCGCCGCGACTGCGGGTTGAGGTGATCCTTGTAGGTCTTGCCGTCGCTGTCGTCGTCGGGATCGGTCACGTCGAACAGGCGGTCGTACAGGCGCACGGTGGCGGGTACGGCGTCGCGCGCGCTGACCCAGTGGATCGTGCCCTTCACCTTGCGGTCGGCGCCGGGCATGCCCGAACGCGTGTCGAGGTCGAGGGTGCAGCGAAGCTCCACCACCTCGCCCGCGTCATTCTTCACCAGCTCGTCGCAGCGCACGATACCGACGCCGCGCAGGCGCACCTCGCCCTCGGGCTTGAGCCGGTGGAAGCCCTTGGGGGGCACTTCGGCGAAATCGTCCTTTTCGATCCAGAGCTCGCGCGAGAAGGGCACCTCGCGCATGCCGAAGCGCTCGTCCTTCGGGTGGTTGGGGAAGGTGAGCGTTTCGCGGTGGTCTTCGCCGAGGTTGGTGATGACCAGTTTGAGCGGGTCGATCACCGCGAGACGGCGCGCCGCGGTGCCATCGAGGTCTTCGCGGATGCAGCCTTCGAGCACGCCCATGTCGATCGTGCTGTTCTGCTTGCTGACGCCGATGCGCTCCCAGAACAGGCGGATGCCCGCCGGCGTGAAGCCACGACGGCGCACGCCGGCGATGGTCGGCAGGCGGGGATCGTCCCAGCCGTCGACCAGGTTTTCGGACACCAGCGTGATGAGCTTGCGCTTGCTCATGACCGTGAAGTTGAGGTTGCCGCGCGAGAACTCGATCTGCCGCGGCTTGCTCGGCGTCGTGGGCAGGCCCGCCTCAACCAGCGGCTGCCACAACGCGGGATCGTTGGCGAGGTCGACGTGGTCCACGCACCAGTCGTAGAGCGGACGGTGGTCTTCGAACTCCAGCGTACACAGCGAGTGCGTGATGCCCTCCACCGCGTCGGAGAGCGAGTGCGCGAAGTCGTACATCGGGTAGATCGGCCAGGCGTCGCCGGTGTTCTGGTGATGCACCTTGCGGATGCGATAGAGCGCCGGATCGCGCAGGTTGATGTTGCCCGAGGTCATGTCGATCTTCGCGCGCAGGGTCTTGCTGCCGTCGGCGAACTCGCCGGCGCGCATGCGCTGGAAGAGATCGAGGTTTTCCTCGATGGCGCGGTCGCGATAGGGCGAGTTGCGGCCCGGCTCGGTCAGCGTGCCGCGGTAGTCGCGCACCTCGTCGGCCGAGAGGTCGTCGACATAGGCCAGGCCCAGGCGGATCAGCTTCAGTGCCGAGCGGTAGAACACCTCGAAGTAGTCGGAGGCATGGCGCAGCTCGGCCCAGTCGAAGCCCAGCCACGTCACGTCGCGCTGGATGGCTTCCACGTACTCGACGTCTTCCTTCGAGGGATTGGTGTCGTCGAAACGCAGGTTGCAGGTGCCGGCGAATTCGGCGGCGAGGCCGAAGTTGAGGCAGATCGACTTGGCGTGGCCCAGGTGCAGGTAGCCATTGGGCTCCGGCGGGAACCGGGTGTGGACGGTCGCGTGCTTGCCGGAGGCCAGGTCGTCGCGGACGATCTGGCGGATGAAGTGCTGCTGCAGGACGGGCGTATCGGTCGACATCTCGAAGAACTCGAAGGTGGGGTCGCGGCAAACCTCCGAGTTTACCGTGCTTGCGTGTCCGGCGCTTGCCGCCCGGCCGGCTGGCGCGGTAGCGTGGCGTCCATGCGGATCGCTTACCACGCCGAAAGCCTGATCGACGCTCACCTGGTGAAGGACGCCCTCGAGCGTGCCGACATCCCGGCCTTCGTGTCGGGCGAGTTCCTCATCGGCGCGATGGGTCAGCTGCCCGCGCGCGACTTCATCGCCGTGATGGTGCCAGAAGCGGCCGGCGAGGCCGCCGACGCCATCGTGCGCGGGGTCGAGGCGCAATTGGCGCAGGCCCGCGCGTGGGCGGCGGCCGACGACGATATCGACGCGGTGACGTTCCCCGCCTGATCCGCGTTTTCCCCTCTTCCAGGATTCACCATGCAGGCTATCCACGACCTCGTCCGCGACGTGCCGGATTTTCCGACACCGGGCGTGCTCTTCAAGGACATCACGCCCCTCCTGGCCGACGCCGCCGCGTTTGCCCAATGCATCGATGCCTTGTGCGAGCCCTGGCGCGGCGCGCCGGTGGGTGCCGTGTGCGGTATCGAGTCGCGCGGTTTCATCTTCGGCGCCGCCATGGCCCGTGCCCTCGGCGCCGGTTTCGTCGCCCTGCGCAAGAAAGGCAAGCTCCCGCCGCCCGTGCACGGCGTGGACTACGGCCTGGAATACGGCCGCGATCGCCTGGAAATCGGCCAGCAGACCCTCGCGCCGGGCGAACGGGTGATCGTGGTCGATGACGTGTTGGCGACCGGCGGCACCCTCGAGGCCGGGCGCCAGTTGGTCGAACGCCTGGGCGCGACGGTCATCGGTGCGGGCGTGGTGATCGAACTGGACGCCCTGGGCGGGCGGGCCCGGTGGACAGGCACCGCGCCGCTGCACGCGCTCGTGCGCTACTGACGCTCTTCGAGCCGCTCGATCAGCACGATTTCGCTGGACCCGGGGCCTTCGTCGTCGCGGGCCAGCGAGGTCGCCAGGTGCCAGCCGTCGTCGCGGCGCACGTCCACGAGCATGCCTTCGACGTGGATCACCTCGCCCGGACGCACCTCGCGAAGACGGGCCGCCATGTTGTCGTTGGCGGGCACCATGTGCATGTTGGCGCTGGACGATTCGATGGCCTTGCGGGGAATCGGGTAATCGTCGGTGTACCAGTAATAGAGCCGGTTCGACTGGGAAATGCGGATTCGCCGCAGCACCTTCCCCTCCGCCATCGGGCCCCAGCCCAGCGCCAAGTCGGTCGGGGCGAGCGGGGCGAGGTCGTCGAGTTGGTAATCTTCGCGCGAAAGCACGCGGGCGGTCATCGAGAAGCTCGCCCGCGGTTGCAGGGTGAAGCGGCCCAGTGCCACGGGTTTGGCGTCGCCGAGCGCGTGCTGCGCCGGCGCAAAGGCGGCCTGGCGGTCGTTCGCGGCCCCCGCACCGGCGTGCGGCCACCAGGCGTAGGCCGCCCAGGCGCACAACGGAATGATGAAGGCGGACCAGAGGCGCATTCGGCTAATTCGTGACGTGGATGACACCGCAACGGACGAGCCGCCTTACGGTTGACTTAGACCGTGGCAACGCGGCATCCCTCGGTGGTGAGGAGGTCGTGCGGCAGGGCGCGGATCAGCTCGGCCACCGCCTCGAAGAAGGGCGTCATCGCCGAACTCTTGCGCCACAGCATCGCGATGCGGCGGCTGGGCGGCGGCGCATCGAATGCCACCAGGCTGACGTTCGGCGACTGGGGCACCGGGGGCTTCACCGCCAGCGCGGGGAGCAGGGTGATGCCCACGTTGGCCGAGACCATCTGGCGAAGCGTCTCCAGGCTGGTCGCCCGGAAACCCGACTTTTCGCCCGCGCCGGCCAGGTGGCAGACCTCCAGCGCCTGGTCGCGCAGGCAATGGCCGTCCTCAAGCAGGAGGAGGTCCTGCTCGGCGAGATCGTCCATGCGCAGGTGCGGGCGTCGCGCCAGTTCGTGCCCCGCGGGCACGGCCAGGACGAACGGCTCTTCGAACAGGTATTCGACGTGGAGCGAATCGTCATGGATGGGCAGGGCGAGAATGCCGGCATCCAGGGTGCCTTCGCGCAGCATGTGCAGTACCTGTTCGGTCTTTTCCTCGCGAAGCAGCAGTTCCAGGCGCGGAAAGCGCTCGCGCAGGCGCGGCACGACGTGCGGCAGCAGGTAAGGCCCCAGGGTGGGAAAGATGCCCAGGCGGATGGTGCCCGACTCCGGATCCCGGGTGCGCTGGGCGATCGACTTGATCTCGTCGACCTGCGAGAGCACCGCGCGGGCCCGCCGGGCGATTTCACGCCCTGTTTCCGTGAGCAGCACCTTCCGCGGCGTACGTTCCACCAAGGCGACACCCAGTTCGTCCTCCAGCTTGCGGATCTGGGTGGACAGAGTGGGCTGGCTCACGAAGCTCGCGTCGGCCGCGCGGCCGAAATGCCGGTGTTCGGCCAGCGCCACGAGGTAGTGCAGATCCCGGAGATTCATGGAAGGGGCTCGTAGGGATTTTGATAGCCGCAGCCTATCACATTCATGCTCACAATCGATTTGAGATATGCGACAGGGGTCGCTAACCTTGCAGTCTCAGTCGCGTCACCAAGCGCGCGGATAGTTCCACCCAAACCCTGACTGGAGAGTCGAAATGCTGACCATTGGCGACAAGTTCCCCGAGTTCAACCTGCTGGCCGTTGACGGCGGCCCCCTGGCCAACAAGATCGAAGACGCCTTCACGACCATCTCGGATAAGTCCTACGAGGGCAAGTGGAAGCTCGTGTTCTTCTATCCGAAGGACTTCACCTTCGTCTGCCCGACCGAGATCAAGGGCTTCAGCGACCTGAACGAGCAGTTCAAGGACCGTGACTGCCAGATCCTCGCCGTCTCGACCGACTCCGAGTTTGTCCACCGCGCCTGGCGCATGGACCATGCCGACCTCAAGAACCTCACGTTCCCGATGCTGGCCGACATCAAGAAAGAGCTGACCACCGCGCTCGGCATCCTGACCAACGATGGCGTCGCCCAGCGCGCGACCTTCCTGGTCGATCCGAACGGCGAGATCCAGTTCGCCTACGTCACCGCCGGTTCGGTCGGCCGCAACCCGGACGAAGTGCTTCGCGTCCTCGACGCGCTCCAGACGGACGAGCTGTGCGCCTGCAACTGGAAGGCCGGCGAAGAGACCCTCAAGGTCGCCTGATCCACCCGTCGCAAGCCCCGCGCCGTTCCCCCGCACGGCGCGGGCACTCCGAGGCGGTGAAGCCAGCTTCACCGCCTCTTTCTTGAACCGAACC
Source organism: Luteibacter sahnii (assembly GCF_034063545.1). Taxonomy (NCBI): domain Bacteria; kingdom Pseudomonadati; phylum Pseudomonadota; class Gammaproteobacteria; order Lysobacterales; family Rhodanobacteraceae; genus Luteibacter; species Luteibacter sahnii. Next base: position 706,555 of record NZ_JAQLOK010000002.1, on the reverse strand, counting down.
CGGTTTTCGCGTGAACCGGCCCTCGCGGCCGAGCCATTCCGCGCCCCATTCCCCCGTTTCCTTAGAAGGTGCATCCATGAGCGTCGCCGATCTTCGCAGCCTGATTCCCGAATACGCCAAGGACCTTAAGCTCAACCTCGACACCGTGCTGAGCGAGGCGGGCGCGCCCGGCCTCAACAAGGCGCAGATCGCCATGGTCGCGCTGGGTTCGGCGATCGCCGCCCGGTACAAGCCGCTGACCGAGGCGCTGGCCGCCTTTGCCGCGGAAAACGCCGCCCCCGAGCAGGTCGCCGCCGCCAAGGGTTCGGCCGCGATCATGGGCATGAACAACATCTACTACCGCTTCCAGCACCTGGTCTCGCATCCGGAGTACGCCAGCATCCCGGCGAAGCTGCGCATGAACGTGATCGGCCAGTACAAGGGCGACGCGAAGAACGATTTCGAGCTCGTGTCGCTCGCGGTGTCGGCGGTGAACGGCTGCGGCATGTGCATCGACTCGCACGACAAGGTGCTGCGCGATGGCGGCGTGTCCGTGCAGGGGATCCAGAGCGCGGTGCGCATCGCCTCGGTGATCCACGCCGTGGCCGTCGTGCTCGACCAGGCCGACGCGGCGGGCTGAGGCCGGCCCGGGCGGCGCGTTCTGACGCGCCGCCGCAAAAGAGGGGGTGTCTTCTGGCACTGTGTCGGAGGTCACCCCTGTTCGCAGGATGGGGGATCGTCCACCAGGGGTTCCCCATATGCGCCGTCTCGTACGCCCTCTCCTCTTTACCGCGCTCGCGGCCGCTTGCGGCACCGCGCTCGCCGCCGGCACGGATGCGCCGCCTCTGGGTCATTTGCCCACCTGGGCCCAGCCGGAGAGCTACCGGCTCTCGTTCAAGGTCGATCCCAAGCAGGAGACCTACACCGGCAAGACCGTCGTCAAGGTGAAACTGGGCCAGCCGTCCGACTTCATCTGGCTGCACGGCAAGGACCTGACCGTCTCCAAGGTGGTCGTCACCGACGCCGCCGGCAAGACCCACACGGGCAAGTACACCGTGGCCGCCGAAAAGGAAGGCGTGGCACGCATCGACCTCGGCGCGACGCTGAGCGGCGAGATCACCCTCGCGATCGATTTCACCGCGCCCCTCAACAAGCAGCTCCAGGGTCTCTACAAGGTCTCGCACGAGGGTATCCCCTATGCGATGACGCAGATGGAGCCGGTGTCCGCGCGTTACGCGTTCCCGGGCTTCGACGAGCCGAGCTTCAAGACCCCGTACGACATCAGCCTGACCATCCCCGCGGACGACCAGGGCGTGGCGAACACCGCGCAGGTCAAGGAAGAAAAGGCCGGCGCCGGCTGGAAGACGCTGACCTTCTCCACCACCAAGCCGCTGCCGACCTACCTGGTCGCGTTCGCCGTGGGCCCATGGGACATCGTGAAGGGCCCGGACATCACCCCGACGGCCTATCGCGCCACGCCGACCCCGCTGCGCGGCATCGCCGCCAAGGGCGAAGGCCATCGCATGCAGCACGTGCTGGGCGAGACCAACGCGATCATCCACACGCTCGAGGACTACTACGGCTTCGGCTATCCCTTCGACAAGCTCGATCTGCTCGCCGCGCCGGACTTCAGCGCGGGTGCGATGGAGAACGCCGGCCTGGTCACGTTCCGCGACTGGCTGCTGCTGATCGATCCGGATTCGGCCGCCCAGTACGTGCGCGGCTCGTTCAACGTCAACGCGCATGAGCTGGCCCACCAGTGGACCGGCGATACGGTGACCATGGCCTGGTGGAACGACCTCTGGCTCAACGAGGCGTTCGCCACGTGGATGCAGCAGAAGGTCACGCAGAAGGTGCACCCGGAATACCGCGCCGATCTCGATCGCGTGCGCGGTGCGCAGGGTGCGATGAGCAACGACAGCCTGGTGAGCGCGCGCAAGATCCGCCAGGAAATCACCGGCAACGGCGATATCGAGACGGCCTTCGACGGCATTACCTACCAGAAGGGCGCCGCGGTGCTGGGCATGTTCGAGGGCTACGTGTCCGAGCCGGTCTTCCAGAAGGGCATGCGCGCCTATATCCAGAAGCACAAGTTCGCCAACGCGACCGCCGACGATCTCGTCGACGCGATCGCCGAAGCGGCCGGGCAGGGCGATCAGTTCAAGAAGGCGTTCAACAGCTTCCTCGACCAGTCCGGCGTGCCCTACGTGGCGACCGAAGTGAAGACCCAGGGCGGCAAGACCGTGCTCGAACTCAAGCAGAGCCGCTACCTGCCGTTGGGCAGCACCGGCGACGCCAACCGCGTGTGGGGCGTGCCGATGTGCGTGCGCTATGCCACGGGCAACGGTGCCAGCAAGGTCAAGTGCGAGATCCTCGACAAGGCCACCGGCACCATGGTGCTCGATGGTGCGGCGAAAAACGCGTGGGTGATGCCCAACGCCGACGGTCGCGGCTACTACCGGTTTGCCCAGAACAAGGCGGACCTCGCCGCGCTGACCAAGGTGGTCGGCACGCTGACCGACGCTGAGCAGCTGGCGTATGCCGACGCCGTGCGTGCCAGCTTCCAGCACGGCGACCTCAACGCGGGCGACGTGCTCGCCGCGTTCAAGCCGCTCACCGCCTCCAAGGTGCGTGAGGTGTCCACCTCGCCGATGGGGACGATCGCCTGGATCCTGCAGAACGAAGCCGTCACCGACGCGCAGCGCGCCCGCGTGCGCCAGTGGGCGACCGACGCCTACCTGCCGACGCTGCGCGAACTGGGCTATCGCAAGAAGGCCGGCGAGCAGGACAACGACACGCTCACCCGCAACACGCTTGCCGCGTTCCTCGCGGGCGACGACGTGGCCAACGCCGAAGTGCGCGCCGAACTGCTCAAGCAGGGCGACGCCGCGCTCAGGATGAAGGACGGCCACCTCGATCTGGACGCTGCCGATCCCGACCTGCTGGCGACGTCGCTCGGCGTGGCGGTGCAGGAGCGCGGCGCACCCGCCGTGGATGCGCTCATCGCCGAGATCCCGAAGACCTCCGACCCGGCCAAGCGCAACGCCATGCTCGACGCGTTGTCCGAGGCCAAGAGCCCGGCGCTGGCCGACAAGGCGCGCAATTTCGCCCTCGGCAAGGACGTGAAGGTCGGCGAGATGGCGATGGTGCTTAGCGGTTCGCGTGACAGCCAGGCAGCCCGCGACGACCTGTGGAAGTGGTTCACCACGAACTACGACAAGATCGTGGCCCGCACCGGTAGCTTCGCCGGCGGCCGCCTGCCGGCGCTGGGGGCCGGTGGCAGCTGCTCCAAGTCCGAGGCCGACCGTCTGTCGGCATTCTTCGACAAGGATCGTCTGTCGAAGGTCAGCGGCGCCGAGCGCGGCCTGGCCCAGACCCGCGAGTCGATCCTCCTGTGCGCGGCGTTGAAGGACAAGCAGGACCCGAACACGATCGTCCGCTGATCCGGCGGACCCTCGTGGCATGACGAGCCGGGCGAGCGATCGCCCGGCTTTTTCGTCTCAGCGGCCGGGCGTGGCGTGGATGAACCGCATCACGTCGTCCATCACCGGCGCCGACCGATGCAGCGGACCGAGGGCCATCAACAGCGTGCGGTGGCCGAGTGTCGGGTAGAGCTTCAGCGCCACCGGTTCGCCCATCTGCCGGTAGCGGGCGTCCATGGCGATCGCTTCGGAAGGGTAGACCTCGGTGTCCTTCTCGCCCTGCAGTAACAGGGCAGGCGGTTCGTTGCCGTCGACGAAATTTACCGGTTGCGAGAGCGCCTGCTCGGCGGCGGTCGTGCCGAACATATCGAGGTAGGGTTTCGCATCGAGGGGAAGGAAATCGTACGCGCCAGCGACGCCGATCCATCCCGACAGCTGCGCCGGGGTCATGCCGACGCTGGCCAGCCAGGCCTTGTCGGTGGCGAGCATGGCCGCGATGTGGCCGCCCGAGGAGTGGCCCATCAGGAACAGGTGGGAGGAATCGCCCCCGAACATCGCCGCATGGTCGTGCGCCCAGCGCACGGCGTCGGCGCCGTCGGTGAGAAAGCCGTCCATGCGCACGGCGGGCCATTGCCGGTAGTCGGGAAGCACGGCGACCACGCCGTCGCGCGCGAGGGTTTCGCCGAGCCAGCGGTACCACTGGCGTTTGCCGAACCGCCAGTCGCCGCCATAGAAATACACCACCACGGGCGCATGGTCGGCATGGACCGGCGCGTAGACGTCGAGCGCGAGGCCACGGTCCGGCGCGAACGGGATGTCGCGATGCGCCACGACGCCGGACGACGGCTGCGTGGCGTTGACCGCGGCGAAGAAGGTCGCGTGGCAACCGGCGAGGCCGAGCGCGACAAGGAGGAGGGCGGGCAGGCGCATCCGTCGATTGTAGGGCTGCCACTACAATGCGGCGCATGAACGACATTCGCACGATCCTGCGCCAGGCCAGCGAACGACTGGGTGACCGCCTCGACGCCGAGGTGCTGCTCGCCCACGTGCTCGACGTGAATCGCGCCTGGTTCTTCGCGCACGCTGACGACGCGCCCCCCGCCGACGCGCTGGTTCGCTTCCAGGCGCTCGTGGATCGCCGCGCGGCCGGTGAACCCGTGGCCTATCTCACTGGTCGCCGCGACTTCTGGTCGCTGTCGCTGGCGGTGACGCCCGGCACGCTCATTCCGCGTCCGGAAACCGAACGGCTCGTCGAGCAGGCCATCGAACGGCTGCCGAAACGCGGTCGCCTGCTCGACCTGGGCACCGGCAGCGGCGCCATCGCGCTGGCGATCGCGAAAGAACGCCCGGATGCGACCGTTCACGCGGTCGACGCCAGCGACGCCGCGCTCGCCGTCGCGCGGGGCAACGCCGGACGCCTCGGTTTGCCGGTGACCTTCCATCGGGGCGACTGGTTCATGCCGGTGAACGGCGAACGCTTCGACGTGGTGGCGAGCAACCCGCCCTACATCGAGGATGACGATCCGCACCTGGGGCAGGGCGACCTGCGTTTCGAGCCGCGCTCCGCGCTCGCGTCGGGTGCGGATGGCCTGGACGATATCCGGCGCATCGTTCGCGATGCGCCGCCTCATCTCCGGCCGGGGGGGTGGCTGCTGCTTGAGCACGGCTGGCAACAGGGCGCCGCGGTGCGGCGCCTGTTCGATGCCTCGGTTTGGGCGGACGTCTTCACCGCCGTCGACCTGGAAGACCGTGACCGGGTGAGCGGCGCCCGCGTGCGGTAGCGCGTTGCGCGGAGACCTTCAGCCCGCGCTGGCGACCGGCGCGTCCACGAACTGCGGGAACCGGGCGCGGATGGCCTGGCGGATCTGCGGCAGGTCGAGTCCCGCCATCGTCAGCACTTCCTCGCGGCTGCCGTGGTCCAGGTACACGTCGGGCAGGCCGAGATGGAGGATGGGCAGGGTGACGCCGTGCGCGGCGAGGCATTCGGCCACGCCGGCACCGGCACCGCCGGCGATGGCGTTGTCCTCGATGGTCACGAAGGCGCCGTGCGTGCGCGCCAGTTCGAGGATCAGTTCCTCGTCGAGCGGCTTCACGAAGCGCATGTTCACCAGGGTGGCGTCCACTTCCGCCGCGATGACCGCCGCCGGCGACAGCATGGTGCCGAAGGACAGGATCGCCAGCCCATGGTGACCGCGACGGCGCACCTCGGCCTTGCCGATGGGCAGCGTGCCCAGGTCGGGCGACAGTCGCGCCCCCGGGCCCGTACCGCGCGGGTAGCGCACGGCGGCCGGGCCGACATGCTGGAACCCCGTGCTCAGCATCATCCGGCACTCGTTTTCGTCGGCCGGCGCCATGATCACCATGTTGGGCAGGCAGCGCATGAATGAGAGATCGAAACTGCCCGAGTGCGTGGCGCCGTCGGGGCCGACCACCCCGGCACGGTCGATGGCGAACGTGACATCGAGGTTCTGCAGCGCCACGTCGTGGATGGCCTGGTCATAGGCTCGTTGCAGGAAGGTCGAATAGATCGCCACGACGGGTTTGGCACCTTCCACGGCCATGCCCGCGGCCAGCGTGACGGCATGCTGTTCGGCGATGGCCACGTCGAAATAACGCTGGGGGTATTCGCGCGAGAAGCGCACCAGGCCCGAGCCCTCGCGCATGGCGGGCGTGATACCCAGGAGGCGCTCGTCGGCGGCGGCCATGTCGCAGAGCCAGTCGCTGAAAATGTCGGTATAGGTCGGCTTGGCCGGCGCGCCTTTCTTGACCAGGCCGGCGACCGGATCGAACGGCCCCACGGCGTGGTATTCGATCTGGGCCTTTTCGGCCGGCTCGTAACCCTTGCCCTTGGTCGTCATGACGTGCATCAACTGCGGGCCGGGAAGGTCTTTCACCGTCTCCAGCGCGTTCACCAGTTGCGTCATGTTGTGGCCGTCGATCGGGCCGGTGTAATGGAAGCCAAGCTCCTCGAAGAGCGTCGATGGCACGAACATGCCCTTGGCGTGTTCTTCCCAGCGCTTGAAGAACCGCCCGAAGAACGACTCGCGCGGCATGGCCTTCTTGGCGCGCTCGCGCCAGGCGTTGAGCGTGCGGCTGGACATCGCGCGCGCCATCATCTTGGTCATCGCGCCGACGTTTTCGCTGATCGACATGCCGTTGTCGTTGAGGATCACCAGCATGTTCGGCTCGACGTCGCCGCCGTGGTTCAGGGCCTCGAAGGCCATGCCCGCGGTCATGGCGCCGTCGCCGATCACGGCGACGACCTTCCGCGGGTCACCCCGGCGCTGGAGGGCGATGGCCATGCCCAGCGCCGCTGAGATCGATGTCGACGAGTGCCCCACCCCGAAGGTGTCGTATTCGCTCTCGTCGCGGCTGGGGAACGGCGCGAGGCCGTCCTTCTTCTTGATCGACGTGATGCGGTCTCGGCGACCCGTGAGAATCTTATGGGGGTAGCACTGGTGCCCCACGTCCCAGACCAGGCGGTCCACCGGCGTGTCGAACACGTGGTGCAGCGCCACGGTCAGCTCCACCACGCCCAGGCCCGCACCGAAATGGCCGCCCGACGAGGCGACGGCCTCGATCAGGTAGCGGCGCAGTTCGTCGGCGATCGCCGGCAATTCGTCGACGGGAAAGCGGCGAAGGTCCTCCGGCGAGTCGATCTGCGCCAGATAGGGGTAGCGGGAAAGGTCGTTCATCCCCGTATTGTTGGCCTACGGGCGTGTCGGGGCAAGGGACGGGGTGTGAATGGTTGGGGATGGGGGGTGGGAAGCGGGGGCGGCACGGCCGGCGATCGCACAAGGGTCTCGGGACCTCTGCGCTGGCGTTACGGCCAGCGCAGCGTCTTTCGCTCCCTCAGACGATCGCCGGCCGTGCCGCCCCCGCTTCCCACCCCCCCATCCCCGCCCTTACGCCCCCCGCCGCCGATCCCTCGGCAAATGACTCACCAGGAACTCCATCTGGTCGGCCAGGATGTTTCGGTTGGACAGGATCAGGTGTTCCACCCAGCTCGGCCGGTAAGGCACGGCCAGGAGCGGCATGTTGGCTTGCTGTGGCGTGCGGTTGCTCTTGCGCAGGTTGCACGACAGGCAAGCGCTGACCACGTTTTCCCACTCGTCGAGGCCGCGCTTGGACAGCGGCACGACGTGGTCGCGGGTGAGATCGTGGCGGGTGAACTGCTGGCCGCAGTAGAGGCACAGGTGGCGGTCACGGGCGAACAGCGCGGTGTTGGTCAACGCCGGGGCCGGATCGATGGCGTGTTCGCGGCAGTGGCCCGTGCTGGCCACGATCGGATGGAGTTGCAGGGTGCTCTGGGCGCCGCTGGCGCGGCTGATGCCGCCGTGGACGGTGACGCAGGGGTCGCCGAGGGTCCAGGCGACCACGCCGCGCACATAGAGGCATACGGCATCCTGCCAGCTGATCCAGTCGAGGATCCGGCCGCCGGCATCGAGCGACAGCACGCGGGTGGCGTGTAGAGCCGTCACCTTCGGCAGATCGTCTTGGTGCACATCCATCGTCATCGTGTCTCGTCCTTCACATAAGCGAAAGAGCGTTCCAGCAAGCCGAACTCCGTGCGGATCGGGGAGCGATCCGGCCTCCCGAGGGAGGCCTTGCGTCGAGCATAGCCCATAATTGCTACAGAAAAGCGCGGCGAAGGTACGCTTCTTGCGGGGCTGTGGCGGCCTGCGGCCGCTGCTATAGTGGGCGTTCGCAGCGAGCCCGACGGGTTTGGAAGGGGGGCCGGGGTGGCTTCCCAGGTCGGTCGGGTCCAAGAGGGATACACAGTGGCAGAAGTGCTTTTCTACGAGCGTCCGGTTCCCCTGAACCGCACGACGCACCGCGAACTCCGCCTGAAGGCGGTGAACAACATCCATTTCGCCGCCAAGGCGCATTCGGTGCCGCTCACCGGCGTCGAGTTCGCGCCGGCTTCGCGTGACTTCCCTATCCTCTTCGCCGGCGAAACGATGGAAACGGCGGGTCCGATGGCCCTCCTCGGCCTGCGCCAGAACGAAAACCTGCTCGTGGGCGAGAACGGCTTCTGGGAACAGGGGCTCTACATCCCGGCGTTCGTGCGCCGCTATCCGTTCGTGCTCGCCGAGAAGCCGGCCGGCACCGAGGGCGACGATTTCACCGTGTTCCTCGACGAGGCCTACGAGGGCTTCAACGAAACCGAAGGCGAGCGCCTTTTCAACGAGGACGGCACCGACGCACCGGCCCTCACGAACGCCGTGAACTTCCTGGGCGAGTTCCAGGATCACGTCGCCCGCACGCAGTGGTTCATGGGCAAGCTGCGCGAGCACGACCTGCTCGAGCCGCGCACCATCACCCTGCAGAAAGAAGGCAAGGGCATCAATCTCAACGGCCTGTTCGTCATCAACGAAGAGAAGCTGCGCAACCTCGACGAGAAGACGGCGCACGAATTCCTCCGCGAGGGCGCGTTCGGCTGGATCTACGCCCACCTCGTGTCGCTGGCCAACATCGACCGCATGGCGGCGCGCCTCGACGCGCGTGAGCGCACCGAAGACGGCGCCACGCCCAACGCGTAAGCCCGTCGCACGGTGTCCAAAAAAGGCCGCGAGTGATCGCGGCCTTTTTTACGCCTACCTTCGGCCTATTTGACCGGACGGGCCATCCGGACGAGATCGGTGTCGAAGCCGTGCCTGGCGTAGAGTTCCCTGGCCTTCTCGTTGCCGGGGAACACCGCGAGCGTCACGAACTGGCAGCGATGGTCTTTCGCCCAGCCGTAGGCATGGTCGAGCAGGAACGTGCCCACGCCGTTGCCTTCGTATTTCTCGGCCACGGCGATGTCCGAGATATGGCAGTTGTCGCGATGGGTAAAGAAGTCGCGCGTCTTTTGCAGGTGGATGAAGCCCACCGCGTCGCCGTCGTCGTTCTCGGCGATGAAGATGTAACTGTTGGACGGCTGCTCGTCGAGGTGCTTCACCAGGTCGGACTCGATGCCTTTCAGGCAATCGGTACGCGTTCGGCCGTTGGGCAGCGGGAAATGAATGAAGCGGGGCACGAGGCCAAGGATGAAGTCGTCGTCGTCGCTCTCGGCGAGGCGGATCAGATACGGAGCGTCGCTCATCGGGTCGGGAACCGTGGGTTGGGTGTCCGGGCTGGTTCCCTTCTACACCCGAAGGGCGGGCGGGAAAAGTCCCGTCCGCCGTTCGGGTGGCATCCCCGGGTCCCGCCGGTTCAGTCGCCGGCGATCTCGGGAAGCGTCGCCACACCCGCGTCGATGCCGGCCTTGTGCAGGTGGATGCGCGGCAGGATCCGGGCCATGTAGAACGCCGCGGTGTCGCGTTTGGCCTGGCGGGCGGAGGCCGACAGACGGGAGCGGTCCAGCGCGGCGACGCTGCGCGCCCAGAAGTAGGCCAGGGTGACGTAGCCCGAGAAGTAGAGGTAGTCCATCGCGGCGGCGCCGAGTTCCTCGGGGTTGGCCTGTGCGCGGGCGGCGATACCGCGAGTCAGTTCACCCCACGCGGTGGCCGCCGTCGCGACGGGACCGACCAGCGCCTTGAGACTGTCGTCGCCGGCGTGCTCGCGGCAGAACGTGCCGATCTCGTCGAGGAAGCGTTTCAGCCCCGCGCCCTGCAACTGCATCACCTTGCGGCCGAGCAGGTCGAGGGCCTGGATCTGCGTGGTGCCCTCGTAGAGCGTGATGATGCGCGCGTCGCGCACCAGTTGCTCCATGCCGTGCTCGACGATGTAGCCGTGGCCGCCGAAGATCTGCAGGGCCTCTTTCGTGCACTCCTGGGCGCTTTCGGTCAGCAGGCCCTTGGCGATGGGGATGAGGAACGACAGCAGTTCGCCGGCCTGCTGGCGTGTCTGCGCATCGGGATGGCGGGCTTCGATGTCGCTCTGCAACGACGCATACGCGGCGAGTACGCGGCCGCCTTCCACGAAGGCGCGCTGGGTAAGCAGCATGCGACGCACGTCGGGATGCACCACGATCGGATCGGCGGGCTTCTCCGGCATGCGCGGACCCGACAGGGCGCGCATCTGCAGGCGATCGAGCGCGTAACGCAGGCTACCCTGCAGGGCGGCTTCGGACAGGCCGAGGCCCTGTACGCCCACGCCCAGGCGCGCGGAGTTCATCATCGTGAACATCGCCATCAGGCCCTTGTGCGGGGCGCCGATGAGCCAGCCTTCGGCCTCGTCGAAATTCATCACGCAGGTGGCGGCGCCGCGGATGCCCATCTTGTGTTCGATGGCGCCCGCGGCGGCGCTGTTGCGCTCACCGAGGCTGCCGTCCTTGTTCACCTTGAACTTGGGCACCACGAGCATCGAGATGCCGCGGCTGCCCGCCGGTGCGTCCGGCAGGCGGGCGAGCACGAGGTGCACGATGTTCTCGGCGAAGTCATGTTCGCCGGCGGAGATGAAGATCTTCGTGCCGCTGACCCGGTAGCTGCCATCGCCGTTCGGCTCGGCGCGCGTCTTCAGCAGGCCCAGGTCCGACCCCGCCTGGGGTTCGGTCAGGCACATGGTGCCGGTCCAGCTGCCGTCGACGATGCGCTTGAGGAACACCTCTTTCTGCCAGTCGTCGCCGTGGTGCGCGATCGCGTCGATGGCACCATGCGAAAGCAAGGGATAGATGCCCCATGCGGTGTTGGCCGAGTCGATCATTTCCTTGGTGAGCGTACCCACGGCGGCGGGGAGGCCCTGGCCGCCGGCCTCGACGCTGGCGGTAAGGCCGGCCCAACCGTCCTCCGCGTAGCGACGGTAGGCTTCCTTGAAGCCCTTGGGCGTGGTGACGGTGCGGGTGGCCTTGTCGAAGTGGCAGCCCTCGGCGTCGCCGGAGGCGTTGACGGGGGCGAGCACTTCTTCGGCGAAGCGCGCGAATTCGTCGATCACGGTGTCGATGAGTTCACGGCTGTGCTCTTCGCCACCTTCCAGGCCGGTGAGCACGGCTTCGCCGTCGAGCACGTCGAACAGCGCGAAGCGCATGTCGTCGAGGGGAGCTTTGTAAGTCGTCATGAGGGCATCCTGGCGAGGGGATCAGCGGTAGGTATCGGGAATGCCGGGCACGGGCGAGAGCCAGTCCTTGCCGTGCACCGGAAACGTGCGGGGCTTGTCTTCTTTCTCGGGCGTGGCGGTGATCCGCCCGTCGATGACGTAGGGCAGCGAACCCGCGCTGCCCTTGGCGGCCAGTTCGGTGAGCGCCCGGGACATCTCGGGCGTGGGAAGGATGTCGATGCGCGTGACGTCGGCGGCGAACGAGGGAATGTCCTGGTCGATGTTCGCGTCGAGCAGCACGCCGCCCAACTGCGCGACCTGCAACGTGCCCTGGAACCGGCCGAACGACATGCCGCCGTAGCTGTCGTTGCGCACCCGCAGCGTCACGTGCCAGACGCCGCCGGGCTTGGCCGTGACTTCCTGCAGCGTGATGGCGGGCGGGAACACGCTTTTTTTCGCCGGGCCGCAGGCGGCGAGCAGTGCGATCAGGGCGAGGGCAGCCGCGCGGGGCGCGAGGGTACGGAGGATCGGTGTCATCCAGGGCTTCCGGCGTGTGACGTCGAAACAGCGTCCGATGGTAGCTCCCGGGCCCGTCGGGCGCGAGACGGGCGTTTGAAACGCGGTTCCCAACACGCGGCCGAGCAGGCATCATGGCCGGATCGTCTCGCTGGACCCTCGATTCACATGACCCGACGCATCGCCGCCCGCCGCTCCCCCATCCACGGAAACGGCGTCTTCGCCACCGCGCCGATCAAGGCGGGGGAACACATCGTCGAATACAAGGGCGATCACATCACCCACGCGCAGGCCGACAAGCGCTACGGCGACGGCGGCGAGACCGGGCATACCTTCCTGTTCACGCTCAACGAGAAATACATCGTCGACGGCAACAGCAACGGCAACACCGCACGCTGGATCAACCACAGCTGCGATCCGAACTGCCAGGCGCTCATCGAAGAAGCCGTCGAAGGCAAGCCGACCAAGCGCGACCGCGTGCTCATCGAAGCCCTTCGCGACATCGCCCCCGGCGAAGAGCTCACCTACGACTACGGCATCACGCTCGACATGCCCCACACGGCACGCCTGAAGAAGATCTGGGCCTGCCGCTGCGGGTCGCCCAAGTGCATCGGCACGATGCTCAAGCCCAAGCGCAAAACCAAGAGCTGATCCGCTCCGCTTTACCGCCGCTTTCACGTTTGCCCACGGCGCGCCGACGTTCACACGACGCGCCGGTCATTCGCCGCTTTCCATCCTTGGGGCCACCTTCCCCCAAGGAGACTCCCCCATGGCGAACACCACGCTTTCCGGCCGCCGCATCGCGGTACTGGCCACCGACGGCTTCGAACAATCCGAGCTGACCGAGCCCAAGCGCCTGCTCGAGGAAGCCGGTGCGAAGGTCGACGTCATTTCGCCCGGTGACGCGAAGCAGATCAAGGGCTGGGACAAGAAAGACTGGGGCCAGGCCGTGCCGGTCGACGTCTCGCTCGACAAAGCCGATGCTGGCCAGTACGAGGCGCTGGTGCTTCCCGGTGGGGTGATCAACCCCGACCAGTTGCGCATCAACGAAAAGGCCGTCAGCCTGGTCAAACGCTTCGCCGAGGCGGGCAAGCCGGTCGCTGCGATCTGCCACGGTCCGTGGACGCTGATCAACGCCGGCCTCGTGGAAGGCAAGAAGGTCACGTCCTGGCCCTCGCTGCGCCAGGATCTCAGCAACGCAGGTGCCCAGTGGGAAGACAGCCAGGTCGTGACCGACGGCAACCTCATCACCAGTCGTAAGCCGGACGATATTCCCGCGTTCACCGAAACCTTGATCAAGGCGCTCGCCGCCTGATCGCACGCCCACGGCGCACACCGTGTCAGGCGGTGTGCGCCACGACGGGCGCCAGTGTCGGGGAATCTTCCGGCATGGGTGTGGTCTGTGCCCCGGGGCTTACGTTGCATTTATCGCGGCGCCGCTATTCTCGCCATCTTTCCCTGGGACTTCCTGACGCGTGCACTACCCCGGCAAGGCGCCACCGCCGTTGGACGAAACGCACCGGCTCGCGCCGGAGGGTGGGCTGCGTGCACACGGGCCGCAACCGATCGACGCCGGTTCGCTCGCCCTGTTGCAGGCGATCAAGCGTCGGCCCCCGCCCCGGGATCGCCTGCGTTTTACGCTGGCGCTCGCGGCGGCCCTGATATTCCATATCGCGATGATTTTCGTGGTTCGCTACGAAATGGAGCCTCGCCCGCTCGTCGGTTTCGCCCCGATGGACGATAAGCCTGACGTGCTGGAAGTGCGCTTCATCGATCCGGCACCGCGTTCGCCCAGCGCCGATGTCACGCCGCCTCCCCCCGCGGTCGAGCTGCCGCCGAAGGTCCGGTCGCGCGAAGCGACCCGTCCCCCGGCGCCGCCAAAGCCGGTGGAGCCCCCGCCCGCTACCGCGCCCGAACCGGCGCCGGCGCCTGCCCACCCGGCGATCTTCGGCGCCGACGGCAGCATCGCCATGCCGTCGCGGCCTGCCCAGGCAACCGCACCCACGCAGGCCGATTTCGTCGCCCACAAGCCCACGGACGACGCGCACATCATGTCGCGGAAGAACCCCGTCACCTACAAGGAAACCCGTTTCGAAAAGGACTGGGCGCCGCGCGACGAAAACGCGTTGAGCGGCGGGATGCGCAAGGCGATGGAAAACACCACGTTGAAGAAGACATTCGACCTGGGCCATGGCGTGCGCGTGAATTGCGCCACCGTGCTGTTCGTGCTCCCCGTCGGGTGCCGTGGCGAAGACCCCTCCAAGGCGTCGGCCAAGGACGGCGACGCCCGCCTCAACATGGCCCCCGCCCGATCCCTGGCTGACGATCCCACGGCGCCCCCGCCGCCCACCGAAGCCCAATGCGTCGCCGCCTACCGCCGCGACGAGCGGGTCATGCAGGGTTGCCCGACCGATACGCCGTTGAAGGCGATGGATGAGGAGAATGCGGAGAGGGGGCGGCGGGTTGGTGGGTGAGTGAGCTTGGTGTGGGAGTGCGGATGGGACGTGGGGGCGCGATCCGACGAACGCTTGAGGGGGCCGGGAGCGGCACATGGGCATCGACGGTCTCGTGAGGCCACCAGCCCCCTCGGGCGCACGCCGGATCGCGCCCCCACTTCCCATCCCCCACCTCCCGCAACACCTCCAATTGTCCCCACCCCCCAAAGCGTAGACACTAACGCCAATGCCCACGCTGCCCCCGGATAGCGATCGATCGATCGCCTCATCGTCGCTGCCCGTCTCGCCACGCGAGGCTGCCATGCAGGCGCTTGTCTATCGTCGCGTGTTGCGGCAGGAGCCACGCGACAGCGCGCGGCGCATCGCGGCCTGGGTCGGCACGATCCTGATCCACCTGATCTTCCTGTTTGGCATGGTGCTCGGGCCCGCCTACGAGACGCTTCCGCCGCCGCCGGAGCGCGATACCGCCGCCGATGCGTTGCAGGTGCGATTGATCGACAAACCGCCGCCACCGAAGCCCCCGGCGATCGGCACCCCGTCGCGCGCGCCGGTCGTGCAGACGCTATGGAAAACCCGCCATTCGAAGGCCAGCGAGGCGTCCGGCGGTTCGCGCGCCACCTCGGTCGCCAGCGCGGCAAAGTCGCGTCCGGCCGTGGCCACGCCGGCGGCACCGACGCCGAAGGTCAAGCCGGCGCCGCGGGTCGCCACCCCGCCGCCATCGGTCGAGGCGGTCGCGGACACCCCGCTCGTGCAGCCCAAGGCGCCGCCGAAGCAGCCCGATCTCGAGCGGGTGCCTTTGCCGGCGCAGGCACCGCCTGATCTGGCGATGGATACGCCCCGGCCGGTGGTGGTGCCACCCCGTTTCCAGCCCGAACCCGTGCGTAAGGCGCAGGTGGAGGGAACGGCCGCGATGCCGCCGCCAGCGTCGCTGGCGCTGCCGCCGACGCCTGCATCGCAGGTGGCCGTGACGCCCGACGCGCCGCGGATCACATCCGATCGCACGGCCCCGGTGCCGACCACGGCGATCTCGCTCGCTCCGGTGCCGCGCCCGGAGGTGGCGGTGTCGTCGGCGCCTCCTACGCCGCAGGACACCCCGCTTCCGGTGATCGCGCAGGAGCCCACGGCACCGCCCGCGCCCCAGGTCGCCGCACCCGACCGTCCGGTGCCGCCCAAGGTCGCGGTGGAAGCGATCCGAGCACCTGCCGTCGAGGCCGACACCGAACTGGCGGCCGTGCCGCTGCCTGATGCGGCCGTCCGGCCGACCGTTGGCGCGCCCGACACCTCGTCCGACCGGCCGATCGTCCAGGCCCCGTCCATCGCACCGTCGGACCTCCAGCGTCCGGTAGCGGGTGCCGATGCCAGCCCGACGCCACCCGGCGAAGCGCCGGGCGCGAATGCCGCGGGGGAATCCACGGCCCAGGCGCCGGGCCAGCAAGGCAAGAGCGGCGAGCGGTCCACGCCCTCGCCCGCGGGATCAAGCGTGCCGTCCACGCCAGGGGTCGCCAACGTCGCAGCCTCGGGCTCGAATACGCCAGGCGCTGCCGCGGAAAGCGGCAAGCCTGGCGCGGTCCACGGCGTCGAAGACAGCAACCGCCTCACGGGCGCGAACGGCACCGCCGATCGCGCCGACGGCGTCGCCGGGGGGCAGGGCGACAAGACCGGCCAGGTCGGCGCGTTTGTCGAGCTGAAGCCCCGTGGTGACGTCACGTTGCATCCGGGGGCGCGCGTGCGCGTGGATTACCAGGCGACGCGTTTCGACAAGGACTGGACGCCGAAAGGCGACAGCTCGGTCGATACGGCCCTGCGCCGGGCCGCCGACAAGGCCACCGCGCATGTCACCGTACGGCTGCCGCTCGGCCTGCGCCTGAATTGCGTGGCCGGTCCCGGCAACGCCGGCGGCAAGATGAACGCGATCGCGCTGCTCTCGTTCGGTTGCGGCGGCGATCCACCGCCCACCCCGGATGCCACCAACGCGACCAGGCTGGTGAAGAACCAGACCATGGCGCCCGCCCGGCCGCTCGCCCCGGACCTGCCGCCCGCCAACGCGGCCACGGTGGCCGCGGCGCCCGTCGCCGTGGACAACACGGCGTTCTGCGCCACCGCCCGTATCGCGGGCGGACCGTTGCCGGCGGCCTGTGCTCCGTCGATCAAGCTCAACGTGCAGGCGGCGCCGTCGTCCGCCGGCTCGTGGGTGCCGGCCAGCGATCAGTTCAAGTAGCGATCCGGCGGATTTCCGTGCCGGCGATCCGGTCGTGCACGCCGCGCGCGCGACGGTCGACGAACGCCGGCAACAGCAGCACGAGCCAGCCGACCAGCGGTGCGAGAAGCGCAATCTTCAGCGACGTGACCGGGTAGATCAGCAAGAGCAGCAGGGGCAGGGCGCCGACGGCGAGCCGTAGCAGCCCGCGTCGCCCGCCCACCGCGTGCCCTTGCGCGTCGGTCACGCGGATGCGCCAGGGCCGCATGCCGAGCGTCTGTCCGCCGCGCGTCCATGAGAAAAAGAAATAGGCGCCGATGACCAGCCCCTGCAAGGGCTGGTACCACCATGCCACCAGGCGGCCCTTGTCGTCCGCGATGTGTCCGCCGGTGGCGAGCTGGGCGAGGAGCCCCACCACCATCACGATGGCAACCACCGCGAGCAGGTCGTAGACGAGGGCGGCGAAGCGGCGCCAGGCGGGAGCGACATCGTGGGGCTGGTTCATGGGCGACGGTAGGGTCCAGTGTCCGGCCATTATGCGATGAGCGGAAGGCATGCCGTGGGTTGCGTATGTCATGGTACCGCCGCGTCTTTGAGCCGCGAGGCGTGGACATGCGACCATCGGTGCATGTCCATCGCCGATCCTTCTCCCACCCCAGCGGCCGTGCTCGCCGCCGGTGACGCCCGCCTGATCGAGCGCTTCATCGAGCGCGTGTGGTCCGAAGACGGCCTGGCCGAGCGTACGCTCGAGGCGTATCGCCGCGACCTCGAGCAGCTGGCGCGCTGGCTCGCCGGGCGGGGGCGCACGCTGGATACCGCCGGACGCGACGACCTGTCGGCGTACCACGGCAGCCAGCCGGTATCGGTGCGCAGCATGGCGCGGCGCCAGTCGGCCTTTCGCCGGTTCTACGCGCAGCTCGCACGCGATGACGGGGGGCGGGAGGATCCCACGCTGCTGATGCAGCGGCCGCGGATGCCTCGCGGGCTCCCGAAAGCCCTGGCCGAGCGCGAAATCGAAGCCCTCCTCCTGGCGCCGGACACCACCACGCCGCTCGGCCTGCGCGACCGCGCCATGCTGGAGCTGATGTATGCGTCGGGCCTGCGCGTCTCGGAGCTCGTCGACCTGCCGCTGTCGGGCCTCAACCCCCGTCAGGGTGTGCTCCGGGTCACCGGCAAGGGTGGCAAGGACCGCCTCGTGCCGGTGGGCGAGGAGGCGCTGGCGCACATCGACGCGTACCTGCGCGACGCGCGCCCCGCGCTCGCCCGGGGGCATGGGCAGCCCATGGCACTGTTCCTCTCCCGGCGCGGCGACGCGATGACGCGGCAGATGTTCTGGACGCTGGTCAAACGGTATGCCCTGGTCGTCGGCATCGCACCCAAGCGGGTGTCGCCGCACGTGCTGCGCCATTCGTTCGCCACCCACCTGCTCAACCACGGGGCCGACCTGCGCGCGTTGCAGATGCTGCTCGGTCACAGTGCGCTCAGCACGACGCAGATTTACACCCTGGTGGCGAAGGAGGGCCTCAAGCGCCTTCACGCCCAGCATCACCCGCGCGGTTGACCTGCCGTGCCACAATCGGGGGAACCGATGGCGCGCGGCGCGTTCAAACCAGCCCGCCCGCGCTTCCTCCCCCGGTTACACATGGAGTCGTACCGATGTTCAAGACGTTCATCCCCGCGCTGATGTTGGGCGCGTTCGCCGCCACCGCCAGCGCCGCCGACGATGGCGGCAAGGCCGCCCGCGAGGCGGTCGAAGCCCTGGCGCCCGGTATCAAGGTCGAAAGCGTCACGCCCGCGCCGATGCCCGGCTTCTACCAGGTGGTGGCCACGGGCCGCATGGTTTACGTGTCGGCCGATGGCCGTTACATGATCAACGGTAACCTGATCGACCTGAAGGACAAGACCGACCTCAGCGCCGCCGCGTGGGCGAAAACCCGCAAGGCCGCGCTGGCCAAGGTGCCCGAGGCGCAACGGCTGATCTACGCCCCGGCCAATCCCAAGCACACGGTGACGGTGTTCACCGACGTCGACTGCGGTTTCTGCCGTCAGTTGCATGCCCACATCGACGAATACAACAAGCAGGGCATCGCCGTCGAATACGTGTTCTGGCCGCGCGAGGGCGTCAAGACCACGGCGGGCAACGACACGCCCTCGTACACCAAGGCGGTGTCGGTGTGGTGCGCCTCCGATCGCAAGAACGCCTTCAACCAGGCGATGACCGGCGCCAGCGTCAAGGCGGCGACCTGCGCCAACCCGGTGAAGGACGAATTCGAGCTCGGCGAGCGCCTCGGTGTGAATGGCACGCCCACCATCGTTACCGAGAACGGCGACGTGGTCGGCGGTTACCTGACACCGGCCCAGCTCCTGCAGGTGCTCACCGCCAAGGGCGGCTGAGCTCCCCCGAATCGCCGACACGATCGCTTCCCACCCCTTCGGCAGAAACGCTGCCATCGAAGGGGCGGAAGGCGATCGTATTGGCGGAGGGGCCGCCGGGCCCCGAGACATGCTGCCCCGCAACATCATGTAGAATAGGCGAATTCTCCCTGCGCCTTTTCCCCAAGCATGATCGCTATCGATGGGCAGAGCGCCCTTTCTCCTTTTCGCCTCGAACGACTGAACGCCCACCTGGAAGCCCTGCACCATGGCGTGCGGGTGCAGGCGGCGTGGTTCACTTACTTCGTGGACGCCGCTTCGCCGCTCGAAGGCGAGGCCCGCGCCCGGCTCCTGGCCGTGCTCGAGGCGAAGGACGCCGCGCCCGAAGACGCCACCCTCTGGGTCGTGCCTCGCCTGGGCACCATCTCGCCGTGGTCCAGCAAGGCCACCGATATCCTCCACGGCGCCGGTTTCGACGTGCGCCGGGTCGAGCGCGGCATGGCCTGGCGCGTCACCGGCATGCCTGCCGCCACGCACCCCGCCCACGCCACGGTCATGGCCGCCTTCTGCGATCCCATGGTGCAGTCGCCACTGGCACGCCTCGACGAAGCGGCCGGCCTGTTCCTCGCCGGCGAGCCCGGCCCGCTGGGCCATGTCGTCCTGGATGGCGATGCCCGCGCCGCGCTGGCGCAGGCCAACGGCACGCTGGGCCTGGCCCTCGCCGACGACGAGATCGACTACCTCGCCGAGCGTTACGCCGAGATGGGCCGCGCGCCCACCGACGCCGAATTGATGATGTTCGCGCAGGCCAACTCCGAGCATTGCCGGCACAAGGTGTTCAACGCCACGTGGACCCTCGACGGCCAGGCGCAGGATGCCTCTCTGTTCGGCATGATCAAAAACACGCACAAGGTGTCGCCGAATTTCACTCTGTCGGCCTACCACGACAACGCCGCGGTGATCGAGGGTTACGAAGGCAGCCGTCTGTTCGTCGATCCGGACGACGGCGTGTTCCGCTCGGTGAAAGAAGCCGCGCCGTACGCGATCAAGGTCGAAACGCACAACCATCCCACCGCGATCGCGCCGTGGCCGGGCGCCGCCACCGGTGCCGGTGGCGAGATCCGCGACGAGGGCGCGACGGGCCGCGGCGGCAAGCCGAAGGCTGGTCTGACGGGTTTCTCCGTGTCGCACCTGCGCATCCCGGGCCTGCCGCGCCCGTGGGAAAAAGAACGTCCGCTGCCGCCGCGCATGGCCACCGCGTTCGAGATCATGCGTGACGGCCCGCTCGGCGCCGCCGCGTTCAACAACGAATTCGGCCGTCCCGCCCTGGGCGGCTATTTCCGCACGTTCGAACAGGAGACCGGCGAAAAGGGCCTTCGTCGCGGTTACGACAAGCCGATCATGATCGCCGGCGGCCTGGCCGCCATCCGCGAACAGCATGTGCAAAAGCGCGACGTGCGGCCGGGCGACAAGGTCATCGTGCTGGGCGGTCCGGCCATGCTCATCGGCCTGGGCGGCGGTGCCGCATCGTCGGTGGCGTCCGGTACGTCCAGCGCCGAGCTCGACTTCGCGTCCGTGCAGCGCGACAACGCCGAGATGGAACGCCGCTGCCAGCAGGTGATCGACGCGTGCTGGGCGCGCGGCGAACGCAATCCCGTCGTCAGCATCCACGACGTCGGTGCTGGCGGCCTGTCCAATGCGATTCCCGAAATCCTCAACGACGCCGGCGTCGGCGGCATCATCGATCTGTCGAAGGTGCCCTGCGACGACCCCACGCTGTCGCCGATGCAGGTGTGGAGCAATGAGTCCCAGGAGCGCTACGTACTCGCGATCGGCGCCGACGACCTTGCCCTGTTCGAGTCGTTCTGCGCACGCGAGCGGTGTCCGTTCGCCGTCGTCGGCGAGGCCACGGGCGAAGCGCGCCTGGTCGTGCGCGATCCGCGCCGCGACCTCACCGTGATCGACCTGGGCATGGATGTCCTCTTCGGCAAGCCGCCGCGGATGCATCGTGACGCCTCGCGTCTGAAACCGCGCGTGGACCTCGTGGCCGACCTCACCGGCATCGGCATGGACGAGGCGCTCATGCGCGTGCTTCGCCTGCCGGTGGTCGGTAGCAAGAACTTCCTCATCACTATCGGCGACCGTACCGTCGGCGGCCTCAACCATCGCGATCCGATGGTCGGCCCCTGGCAGGTACCCGTCGCCGACGTGGCGGTGACGCTGACCGGTTTCGACGGTTACACCGGCGAGGCGATGGCCATGGCCGAGCGCGCGCCCATCGCGCTGCTCTCGAGCGCCGACGCCGCGCGCATGGCGGTGGGTGAGGCGCTCACCAACCTCGCCGCGACCTCCATTCGGCTCGACGAAGTGCGCCTGTCCGCCAACTGGATGGCCGCGGTGAACCATCCCGGCGAGGACGCGGCGCTGTTCGACGCGGTGAAGGCCGTGGGCATGGAACTCTGCCCGAGCCTCGATATCTCCATTCCGGTGGGCAAGGATTCGCTCTCCATGCAGACGGTGTGGACCGACGACGACGGCAAGAAGCAGAAGACCGTGTCGCCGGTATCGCTGGTCATCACCGGGTTCGCCCGCGTCGACGACGTGCGCCGCACGCTCACGCCGCAGCTGCGCCTCGACCGCGGCGATACCGACCTGTGGCTGATCGACCTCGGCGCGGGACGCGACCGTCTCGGCGGCTCGGCGCTGACCCAGGTATTCAACCGCGCCGGCGGCGTGCCGCCCGACCTGGACGACCCCAAGCGCCTGCGCGCGATGTTCGAGCTGATCCAGGAGGCCAACCGCGCCGGCCTGCTGCTCGCCTATCACGACCGCTCCGACGGTGGCGTCATCGTCACGCTGCTGGAGATGGCCTTCGCCGGTCACTGCGGCCTCGACCTGCGCCTCGACGGCTGGGCCGAGGCGACGCTGCGCGCCCTGTTCAACGAAGAACTCGGTGCCGTCGTGCAGGTGGCCTCGGCCAACCGCGAGGCCTTCGAGCAGCTGCTGGTCAAGCACGGCCTCGCCGGCATGACGCACCACGTCGGCCGCCCCAAGGAAAAACTCGGCATCAAGCTGCACCTCGGTGGCGAAACGCCGTTCAAGTGGAACTGGACCGAACTCTTCCGCGCGTGGAACGAAACCAGCCATGCCATGCAGCGCCTGCGCGATAACCCGGTCAGCGCCGACCAGGAAAGCGAATGGCGCCTCGACGATGCCGACCCGGGCATCTCGCCGAAGCTCACCTTCGACCCGGCCGACGACATCGCCGCGCCCCACATCGGTAGCGGTGCGCGCCCGCGCGTGGCGATCCTGCGCGAGCAGGGCGTCAACGGGCAGGTCGAAATGGCCGCCGCGTTCACCCGGGCGGGGTTCGACGCGGTCGACGTGCACATGACCGACCTCGCCAGCGGCCGTTACCACCTGAAGGATTTCCGCGGACTGGCCGCATGCGGCGGGTTCTCCTACGGTGACGTGCTCGGTGCCGGACGCGGCTGGGCCACCTCGATCCTCTACAACGACGCGCTGCGCGAGCAGTTCGCCCGTTTCTTCGAGGACGGCGCGAAGTTCGGCCTGGGTGTCTGCAATGGTTGCCAGATGCTTTCGCAGCTCAAGGACATCATCCCGGATGCAAAGCACTGGCCGCAGTTCCTGCGCAACCAGTCCGAGCAGTACGAAGCCCGTCTGGCGACGCTGGAGATCCTCGACTCGGGAAGCATCTTCTTCCGCGGCATGACCGGCTCGCGCATCCCGGTGGTGGTGGCGCACGGCGAAGGCCGCGTGCATTTCCCGAATGCCTGCAGCCCGTCGAAGAGCCACGGTGCCGCCCGGTTCGTGGACAACCGCGGCCGGCCCACCGAGCACTATCCGATCAATCCGAACGGCTCGCCGGGCGGCCTCACCGCGTTCACCGCGGCCGACGGTCGCGTGACGATCATGATGCCGCACCCCGAGCGCGTCTTCCGCAGCGCGCAGATGAGCTGGCATCCCGATCACTGGGGCGAGGATTCACCGTGGATGCGCATGTTCCGTAACGCCCGCACCTGGGTGGGTTGATGCTCACCAGCGTCGTCGTCGTGCTCGCGAACAGCGGTCCGCTGACGCGCGAGTGCGTCGCGTGCGCCCTCGCGAGCGACGTACCGGTCGAGGTCATCCTGGTCGACAACGGCTCCGCCGATGGCGTGCCCGAGTCCATTGAGCGTGCCCATGCCGGGGACGATCGCGTACGGGTCATCTACAACCGCGCCAACCTCGGATTCGGTCCCGCGGTGAATCGGGGTGCCGCGAAAGCGCGTGGCGAGCGTCTGCTCGTGCTCAACCCCGATTGCCTGGTGGCGCCGGATACCATCGCTCGCATGGCGACGCACCTGGACAGGCAGACGGCGATCGTCGGTGCGGTGGTCTGCGACGACGCGGGTCACGCCGACCCCGCATCGCGCCGCTACGACCCGCTGCTGCGTCGCGCGATCAATACCAAGCTGGGACGTGCCGGCGGCATCGACATCGCCGGTCCGTTGCCGTCGGGTGCCGAGGACGTCGAGATCGTGTCCGGGGCCATCCTCCTCATGCCGCGTGCGGCGTTCGAGCGCCTGGGTGGTTTCGACGAAACGTTCTTCCTGCACTGCGAAGACATGGACCTCTGCCGCCGTGCGCGCGACCAGGGCTATCGCGTGGTGCTCGCGGGCGATGTCCGCGTCCTGCACGGCAAGGGCGTCTCCAGCCGGCGCCGGCCGGTGTTCGTAAGCTGGCATAAGCACCGCAGCATGTATCTGTGGTTTCGCCGGCACGACCCGTCGGCCCGGCATGCGCCCATGCGCGCGGCGGTGTGGGCGGGTATCTGGGCGCATTTCCTGCTCAAGCTTCCCGGCCTGTGGATGCGCAGGCGTCGATGAACGGCGAGCCGGTCAAGGGCGCCACACCGGCGACGCTGGGCCTGCTGGCGGTCACCGCCGTATGGGGTTCGACCTTCGTCATGATCAAGGACGTCGTCGGGCGGATGCTACCGATCGATTTTCTCGCCGTGCGGTTCCTCATCGCCGCCGCCGTCATGCTGGTGTGCTTCGCGCGGCCGGTGCGTCGCCTTGGGCGTGCCCAGGCCCTGCGTGCGCTGGCGCTGGGAACGTTATACGGGGCGGCACAGTGGCTGCAGACCGAAGGGCTGGCCCTGACCTCGCCCAGCGTAAGCGGATTCGTGACCGGCATGTATGTCGTCATCACACCGATCCTGGGCTGGCTGATCTTCCGCCAGCGTCTCCCTGTCACGCTGTGGATCGCGGTGTGCATGGCCCTTGTCGGACTCGGCGTGCTGGCCCTGAACGGGCTCTCCGTCGACCTGGGCGTGTGGCTGACGCTGGCGTCGGCCGCGTTGTACGCCTTGCACATCGTCGGCTTGGGGCATTGGTCGCGTCCGGGCGACGCGTTCGGCATGTCGGCCGTGCAGATGGTCGCCATCGCCGTGGTATGCCTTCTCGCGACGCTACCCCACCACGGTCCGACGCTGCCGCCGGACGGCAGGGCTTGGCTCTCGGTGATTTACATGGCGCTGGTGGCGGGTGCATTCGCCATGCTCGTGCAGACGTGGGCCCAGGCCCACATGCCGGCCACCCGTGCGGCCATCGTCATGACCACCGAGCCCGTGTTCGCCGCGGGATTCGCGGTCGCGCTCGGCGTTGACGCGCTGACCTGGCGGATGGTCGCCGGTGGTGCGCTGGTGCTGGGCGCGATGTACCTGGTGGAGCTGGCGCCGCGTTTCCGTCGCCGGCGCCCCGCGGAATCGCTGCACCACGAGGTCTGAGGCGCGCTGCCCACACCATCGGTTCGCGGAAACGGTCCGCTTCCCCCTGCGTCAATGCGCTTTCATGACCGAAAACCGATATGTCATCTCATTGCGATAGGTTTCGCCCGGCATGAGTCTGGCCGAGCCGAACGCAGGTTGGTTCGGTGTATCGGGAAAGCGCTGCGGTTCCAGCGCGAAGGCGTCGCCTTGTCGATAGATCCGATGCGACTTGCCTGACGTGGTGCCGTCCAGGAAGTTGCCCGAATAGAACTGCAGCCCTGGCTGGTTCGACCACAGCGACAGCACCCGGCCGCTTTTGGGATCGGTCACGCGCGCCACTTCGCGCGGCGCACGGGCGGTCTGCCGTGAAATGACCCAGTTGTGATCGTAGCCGCGTCCGAATACGAGCTGCTGGTCTCGCGCATCGCGGATGTCGCGGCCGATGGGCTTGGCCTTGCGGAAGTCGAAATCGGTGCCGGTCACCGCACGTACCTCGCCGGTGGGTATCGCCGTCGCGTCGGTCGGCAGGTAGGCGTCGCCCGCGATCATCAATTGTTGATCCATCACGCTGCCGGAACCCTCGCCCGCGAGGTTCCAGTACGTGTGATTGGTGATGTTGACGATGGTCGGCGCGTCGGTGGTGGCCGTGTAGGCGATGGTCAGCTCGTTACGGTCGTCGAGCGTGTAGGTCGCGGTGGCCGTAAGCTTGCCCGGGTAACCCTGGTCGCCATCGGGGCTCACGTAGGTAAGGGTGACGCTGGGGCGGTCGCCGGACTGCACGCGGGTCACGGTCCATAACACCTTGTCGAAACCGGTCGTGCCGCCGTGGAGCGAATTGGGGCCGTCGTTGACCGGCACCCGATAGGTCTTGCCGTCGAGGGTGAACGTGCCTTTCGCGATCCGATTGGCGTAGCGGCCGACGGTGTCCCCGAAATACTGCGGCTTGGCGAACGTGCCAGCGAGGTCGGGATAGCCCAGCACGATGTCGCCTGGCGTGCCCTCGCGGTCGGGCACTTCGAGGGCATAGAGCGCGGCGCCGAGGTTGAGCACCCGGGCCGTCATGCCATGGCCATTGCGCAGGGTGATCACCCGCACGTCGTGGCCGTCGGGCGTGACACCGAAGGATGCCTCGTTGGCATCGCCCGCCAGCGCCACGGCGGGCAGGGCCAGGAAGATCGCGACGGCCAGCGCCGCGTGTCGCTTGCTCATCGTCCGCTCCTTTCGCCTAGGGAAGGATGGACGACAGCATTTTGTCGGACAAATCACAAGGTGCGGCGCGTCATGGCCGCCCGATCGGGACGGGCGTCACGCCGTGGGCAGGCCCCGTGCCGTAAGGAACGCCCGCGCCTCTGCGGCGTCGCGTTCGAACCACGCGCGCGTCGATCCCAGGCGATAGGTATAGCCCCAGCGGTCCATGTCGTCCATGAGTCGCGCCGAGCCGACCGAGGGCAGGTGCCCGGCCAGCACGATCTGCAGGTAGCAGGTGGCGTCCTCTTCTTCGATCGAGTCGGTGGCGTCGGTGTGCACCTGGGCCCGCTTGTCCGGCGGCAGCACGAGGAGGTGGCAGGCTTCGTGCAGCAGGGAATGGACGGGGGTGTCCGGTCGTGCGTAGACGGTGCTGCCGATGATCCCGGCTTCGGTGTCGCCCCAGTAGCTGCCGGGGATGGGCTCGCCGTCGGCGACCGCCAGCAGCGTGAGCCCATGCCTGGCGAGCAGCTCGCGCGGCTCGTCGAATCCGATGGCGCCGACGCGAAGTACCGCGTCGGCGGGATCGGCGGCGGTCATGGGGCCGGCTTGCCGTCCGGCAGGGCGACGGAAAGCTCCAGCACCTCGTGGCCGCTGTCGCGCTCGAGGTTGATGTTCACGGCCTCGACGTCGACGTTGACGTACTTGCGGATGACTTCGAGCAGCTCGTTGCGCAGCAGCGGCAGGTAGTCGGGGCCGCCGCGCGTCGAGCGCTCCTGGGCGACGATGATGCGCAGGCGTTCCTTGGCGACGCCGGCGCTCGGTTCGGGCTTGCGCTTCAGGAAATCGAGGATGCCCATGCTTAACCTCCGAACACGCGCTTGAGGAAGCCCTTCTTCACCGGCTCGAGGAAGCGCAGCGGCCGGTCCTGGCCGAGGATGCGGGCGACGGTATCCTTGTACGCATGGCCGGCGTTGGAGTTGTCGTCGAGGATCACCGGCACGCCGGCGTTGGACGCGGCCAGCACGTTCTCGGATTCGGGGATCACGCCCACGACCGAGATGCCGAGGATGTCCTCGACGTCCTTCACGCTGAGCATCTCGCCCGCTTCGACGCGGTTGGGGTTGTAACGGGTGAGCAGCAGGTGCTGCTTGATCGGCGTCTCGCCCTTCTCGGCGCGGCGTGTCTTGCTCGAGAGCAGGCCCAGGATGCGATCGGAATCGCGCACCGACGATACCTCGGGGTTGACCACCACCACCGCGTGGTCGGCGAAGTACATCGCCAGGTGGGCGCCCTTTTCGATGCCGGCCGGGGAGTCGCAGACCACGTAGTCGAAGCCTTCGGCCTTCAGTTCGTCGAGCACCTTCTCGACGCCTTCCTGGGTGAGGGCGTCCTTGTCGCGCGTCTGCGACGCGGCGAGCACGTACAGGTTCTCGTGACGCTTGTCCTTGATGAGCGCCTGCTTGAGCGCGGCCTCGCCGTGCACGACGTTGACGAAGTCATACACCACGCGCCGCTCGCAACCCATGATGAGGTCGAGGTTGCGCAGGCCGACGTCAAAGTCGATGACCGCGACTTTCTTGCCCTCGAGGGCCAGGCCGGTGGCGAGGGAGGCGCTGGTGGTGGTCTTGCCGACCCCGCCCTTGCCGGAGGTGACGACGATGATTTCAGTCAAGGGATGTCTCCGCAAAATACGTTGGGATCGGCGTCAGAGGCGCGCGATCATGAGTTTTCCATCGTCGAGCCAGCATTGCACGGCCTGGCCCTCGAATTCCTTGGGAATGTCTTCGAACACGCGATAGTGGCCGGCGATAGCGACCAGCTCGGCACGGAAATCGGTGCAGAAGATGCGTGCCGACTCGTCGCCCTGCGCGCCGGCCATGGCGCGACCGCGCAGGCCGCCGTAGACGTGGATCGAGCCGTCGGCGATCACTTCGGCGCCGTTGGCCACGGCCGCCATCACCACGAGGTCGCGATCGCGCGCGTAGACCTGCTGCCCCGAACGCACCGCGCCGCCGATGTGCTGCTGCGCCGTGGACGGCGCGCCGCCCTCCTGGGGCGCGGCGGGCGGCGCCGCGTCGGCAGGCGCCTGTCGCGCCGGTGCCGGGGAGGGTTGCGCCGGCGGCGCCTCGCCCTGGCCGGGTTCGTACTGCGCGCGGAACTTCGCGATCAGCGGCAGGCCCATGCGCTCGGCGAGCGCTTCGGTCTCGCTGGTGCCGTAGGCCAGGCCAACGGGCAGCATGCCCGCCGAGCGGATCGCTTCGAGCAGGGCATCGACCATGCCGTCGTCGGGCAGGCGCTGAAGGTGTGACAGGTCGAGCACCACGGCGGTGCGCGCGAACATCTGCGGCGCGGAACGCACGCGGCGTTCGAGTTCTTCCACCAGCGCTGCGGCATCGACGCGGCGCACGCGTACGCAGGCGATGCCTACCTGGCCGAAGCGCAGGTCGCAGGCGGCTTCGAGGGACTCGGCGCGGGCGCTCATGCGCGCACCTCCGCATGCTGGCGGCCGCGCAGCCAGTCGACGTCGGGCAGTCCGCCGTGGTCGAGGTAGCGTTCGCGCACGAAGGGAAAGCTGGGCAGTTCACGGGCCAGCAGGCTCACTTTCGGACCGGACTCGCCCATCTGCTGTTGCCCGACTTCCTGGAAGCCCATGGTGCCGTGGAACAGCACGGTCTGGTCGTTACGGGGTTCGAGGAACACCTCGCAGGTCAGGAGCGGCACGCGTACCTCGGCAAAACTCTGGACATCGCAGTAAAAAACCCGGCCCAGCCCATGGCCCCGCGACTCGGGCGCGATCACGATGCGGTCGATGTACACGAAGCTCTCGTAATGGGACTGGAACCAGCGGAAATTGGGACTGTCGTACACGGCCGTCTCGCGCATGGCGATGAGGAAGCCGAGCAGACGGCCATCCTGTTCGGCCACGCGGAAATAATCGGCGATGTCGTACAGGTGGCGCAGCCGGCTGGGATCCGTGGCGAGGATGCTGGTGCCGCCGGCGTTGTTGAGCGCCAGCACGGCATCCAGATCGTGCTCGCGCACGTCGCGGATGGCAGGTGCCATTCGTTGCTCCGCAAGGATTCTGGGAAGAAGACGGCCCCGGGCCGCCGTGTGCCCGCATTATGACACGGTGGGCTGGGGCGTGGCGCGCGCCCTGTGGGTTGTAAAGGGGAGGTAAAAAACGGCCTTGGGGAGGGGAAGCGGGGGCGGCACGGCCGGCGTGCGCACGAGGGTGCGTGCAACGCCGTGCCGGCCCCGCGGCCGCCGTCGCGTTCCTCCCCTCAGACGCACGCCGGGAACAGGCCCCCACGTCCCGTCCCCCACCCCCGCCCCCGTGCCATCCGTCAGGTGGCGACGCCCCACCAAAGCCCTATGATGCCGGGCATGTCGACGATCCAGCTCAATCACGTCCGCCTGCTGAGGTACGCCACGTATTTCGTGTTCCTCTGCGTGGGCCTGCCCCTGTCGATCCAGCGGGTGGGCAACGGGCCCAACCAGATCGGCGACATGGCGCTGCTGATGTGGACCGCCTGTTACCTGGTGTTCGGGCTGGTCTACTGGTTGTTCACCCGTGATCTCGGCTTGCGCGTCGACGGGCTCACGCGCCTGACGGTGCTGCTGATCCTCACCGGCACGGCGCTCGCCGTGGGCGTGATCAGCAAGAGCGGCCTGGCCGCGTTGCTGCTCACGATCGTGGCGTCGGTGGTGCCCTGGCTGGTAAGCATGCCCATCGGCATGGCCTGGATGGTGGCCGCGCACCTCGCGCTGGTGCCGATGTTCATGAGTTTCCAGCTCACCTTTATCGCGGCGATGATGCAGTCGTGCCTGTATTTCGGTTTTTCGGCGCTGATGTTCATCACCTCGATGGTGGCGAACCAGCAGGCCGAGGAGCGCGAGGAGCTGCGCCGCCTGAATTCCGAACTGCGTGCCACCCGCGCGCTGCTCGCCGAATCCACCCGCATCGCCGAGCGCATGCGCATCGCGCGCGACCTGCACGATCTGGTCGGCCATCACCTCACCGCGCTCAGCCTCAACCTCGAGGTGGCGAGCCATCTCACCAACGACACCGCGCGCGAGCATGTGCTCAAGGCGCAGACCACGGCCAAGCAACTGCTCGCCGACGTACGCGAAGTGGTCAGCGAACTGCGCCAGGACGACGCCATCGACCTGACCCAGGCCTTGCGCAGCCTGACCGAGGGCGTGCCGGGGCTGGCCGTCCACCTGGGTATTCCGCAGCGCTTCGGGGTGGAAGACCCGCGTCGCGCGCAGATGCTGTTGCGCTGCGTGCAGGAAGTGCTCACCAACACCGTCCGCCACGCCAACGCCCGCCACCTGTGGCTGACCTTCCGCCACACCGGCCCTGACGAGCTGAGCCTCGAAGCGCGGGACGACGGGGTCGGGCCAGGCGAGGTGCGGCCCGGCAACGGCCTCAACGGCATGCGCGAGCGCCTGGCCGAGTTCGGCGGTACGCTCGAGATCGGTTCGACCGAAAGCGGCGGTTTCCGCCTCGTCGCGCGCCTGCCGCTGGGCCAGGAATCCACGCTGGCGCATGCGCCCGCCCGACCGCCCCTGGACACCCTGCACGCCGAAGGGCGCGACGGGCGACCTGCCACTCTTACCACCCACGTCGAGGGTCACCCATGATTTCCGTCTGCCTCGTTGACGACCAGAACCTGGTGCGCCAGGGCATCCGTTCGCTGCTCGACCTCGCCGGCGATATCCGGGTGGTGGCCGAGTGCGCCGACGGCGCCCAGGCCGTGCAGACGATTCCACAGGTGCGTCCCGACGTCGTGCTGCTCGACCTGCGCATGCCCAACATGAGCGGCCTGGAAGTGCTCCAGGCGCTGGGCGGCCGCAACGAGCTGCCGCCGACCATCATCCTCACCACCTTCGACGACGACCAGCTGGTGCTCTCCGGGCTGAAGGCCGGTGCCCGCGGCTATCTGCTCAAGGACGTCTCGCTCGACCAGCTGGTGGAAGCGGTGCGCACCGTCGCCGCCGGCGGCTCGCTGGTCGCCCCGATGGTCACCCAGCGTCTGCTCGCCGGGGTGGGGCGCATCCAGAACCAGTTCACCAGCCTCGAGCAGCCGGACCCCCTGACCGAGCGCGAGACGGAAATCCTCCGCCTGCTCTCCGGCGGCTACAGCAACAAGGAGATCGCCAACTCGCTGCGCGTGGCGGAGGGCACGGTGAAAAACCACGTGTCGAACATCCTTTCCAAGCTGGGCGTGCGCGACCGAACCCGGGCGGTGCTCAAGGCGCTGGAACTGGGCATCGTCTGACCCCGGGCTGACCGGCGGCGCCATCCGCCTATCTCCGGCCGAAAATCGGCTTGTGCCAGCTTGCAAAAAAGGGCAGGGGACCCAATGGCGTTCCCCGCCGGGAGCAAGTACCATCAAGCCTTTCGGCGCGGGCGAACCCCTGCCACGGGCCGATTCTTCAGGGGTGACCGCCGGTGGCCACAACCGCGCGGGGAGCCTGTTCAAAGACGTTCGGAGAACCGTGGAATGACGCGTCTGCTAGAATTCATTGTCGCCATCGTGATCGTCGCCGTGTTCGGCGTCATCGTTGGCGTCGCCATGCCCTCGACCGGACACGTCGAGCGTGAAATGCTCATCAGCAAGGATTTGCGCCAGGTCTACGACGTTTTCAGCAACTTCCGTCGTTTCCCTGATTACACCGTCCTTCGCTCGTTCGACCCCAAGGTCCAGTTCGAGATGTCGGGCAAGGCCTATGGCCCGGGCGCCAAGATCGCCTGGACCGCCGCCGACAAGAAGGTCGGTGACGGGTCCCTCGAAATCGCCTCCATCGATCCCTCGTTCGCCACCGTGACGGATGCCGGCAAGGGCACCATCGTGTGGAACCTCGAGAACGGCTGGCGCGGTCACGACAAGAAGTTCACCATCACCCTCGAGCGCACCGGTCGCAGCCAGAAGCTCGTGAAGGTGAACTGGGCCTACGACGTCACCTACGGCTGGAACCTGGTCGATCGCTTCTCGAACCTCTACATTCATGGGGATCCCGACGCGCTGATCCAGTTCAGCCTGTCGAACCTCCAGAACCTGATGGCTTCGATCCCGAACATCGACTACAGCAAGATGGTGCCGTCGATCGTCGAGCAGCCGGCCAAGCCGATCCTCTTCGTCTCCACCACGGCTCCGCGCACGCTCGACGACGTCGACACCGCGTCGGACAAGGCCATGGCCGAGATCCAGGCGGCTGCGAAGAAGCTTGGCGTGAACATCGTCAGCCCGCGCATCACGTTCACGACGAACTGGGGCGACCAGAACTACACCTTCGACGTCGCCGCCGAGATCGACAGCACCACGCTGAAGATCAACGGCCAGGATGTCGCGCTCACCGCCGCCCAGCGTCCTGCGCTCGACGCCGCCGCCCCGGCCGAGGCATCCACCGCCGCCGCGCCGGCCGCCGACGCCGCCGCCACCCCGGGCAGCAAGGACAAGCTCGGTCGCGTGATCGTCGATGGCAACGTCAAGGCCGTGCTGGCCTTCGGCGGCAAGGCCCTGATGACCGAGTGGAACGGCACCGGCGCTGGCCTGCCGCAGACCCGTCAGATGCTTGAAGCCTACTCGCAGACCCATGGCTAC
The DNA here is from genome assembly GCF_034063545.1 of Luteibacter sahnii. Classification (NCBI taxonomy): domain Bacteria; kingdom Pseudomonadati; phylum Pseudomonadota; class Gammaproteobacteria; order Lysobacterales; family Rhodanobacteraceae; genus Luteibacter; species Luteibacter sahnii. The sequence goes on along the minus strand of NZ_JAQLOK010000002.1, from coordinate 674,087 downwards.
AAGTTCGACGACGTCACCTACCGTCCGTACGACATCCAGGTGAAGGCGCCGACGAACAACCACGGCACCGTCGAGGGTTACGACGAGCAGAAGTTCCAGATCTACCTGCCGCTGCAGGGCGACAACCTCCCGGACCAGACCCCGGAGCAGGAAGCCGGCATGAAGCAGCCTGGCCTGGACGCGGCGCCGGCCGGTTCGTCCTCGGCCCCGGCCCCGGCGGGCACCGCCCCGGCCCCGGCCAGCACGGCCGCCGCGCCGTAAGCTTCGGTTTGCCGATGTGATGAGAAGCCCCGCCGGCGACGGTGGGGCTTTTTCTTTATCGGGGTTGGGGGATGGGAAGTGGAGGCGGCGCAGCCGTCGTGCGCCTGGGGCAGCCGGCACCGCTGCGGTGGCCTCGAGGTCAGCGCAGGCTATCGGTCACCTCATGCGCGCGTCGGCCGCTTCGCCCCCACTTCCCATCTCCTGCACTGCCCACCCCGCCTGCTCCCGCCACTCCCCGTCCGCTACACTCCCTGCCAATGATCGAAGCCGACCGACTGACCCGCTGCTACGGCCCGCTGACCGCGGTCGATTCGCTGAGCCTTCGTGCCGAGCCCGGGCAAGTGCTGGGCCTGCTGGGGCCGAACGGTGCGGGTAAGTCGACGGCCATGCGGATGATCGCGGGGTTTCTCACCCCCACCTCGGGCACGGCCCGCGTCTGTGGGCACGACGTGCGCAGGGAACCCCTCGCGGCCAAGCGTGCGCTGGGCTACCTGCCCGAGGGCGCGCCGAGCTACGCCGAGATGACGGTGCGCGAGTTCCTCGTGTTCATGGCGCGGGTACGCGGCCTTGATCGCGACGTGGCCTACCGCCGTTTCGACGAGGTGGTGATGCGGCTGGAACTCGACGAGGTGCTGGAGCAGAGCATCGGCACGTTGTCGAAGGGCCTGCGCCGCCGCGTTGGCCTGGCCCAGGCGATCCTCCACGATCCGCCCGTGCTCATGCTCGATGAACCGACCGACGGCCTCGATCCTAACCAGAAGCATTCCGTGCGCATGCTCATCGATGCCATGGCGCGCGAGCGCACCATCCTGATCTCTACGCACCTGCTCGAAGAGGTGCACGCGCTGTGCAATCGCGTGGCGATCATCGCCAACGGCCGGTTGCTCGCCGACGCGACACCCGCCGAGCTCGAAGCCCGCTCGCGCTACCACGGGGCCGTCTCGTTCAGCGCCGCCGGTAGCGCCATTTCGCGCGAGATGCTCGCGCGCATTCCGGGCGTGTCGATGGTCGAGGTCGATCCGCTGGATGGCCGCGTCACCGTGTTTCCCAAGGCGGGTCAGCCGATCCTCGATGACGTGCAGAGCCTCTTGCGCACGCAGAACCTCGAAGTGTCTGAAATCCAGCTCGAACGTGGCCGCCTCGACGAGGTCTTCCGCCAGATCACCACCGCGCCACGGGGAGGCCAGGCATGAGCGCGGTCTCGGCCATCGCCCGGCGCGAACTGGGTAGCTACTTCGTCACCCCGGTGGCGTACGTGTTCATGGTCATCTTTCTGGTGATGGCGGGGCTGCTCACCTTCTACACCGGCGATTTCTACGGGCGCGGGCTTGCCGACCTGCAACCGTTCTTCGACATGCATCCCTGGCTCTACCTCGTGCTCGTGCCCGCCTCGACCATGTCGATGTGGGCCGAGGAGCGGGCCTCCGGCACGATGGAGCTGCTGCTCTCGTTGCCGGTGACGATCTCGCAGGCGGTGCTGGGCAAGTTCCTGGCCGCCTGGGTCTTCATCGGCATCTGCCTGGCCCTGACCTTTCCCATGTGGATCATCGTCAACTACCTCGGCGACCCCGACAACGGGGTGATCCTGGCGGGCTACGTGGGCAGCTGGCTCATGGCGGGCGCGTTTCTTTCGATCGGCGCGTGCATGTCGACCGTGACGCGCAGCCAGGTGGTGGCCTTCATCCTCACCGCGTCCGTGTGTTTCCTGCTCCTGCTCATCGGCCAGCCGCAGGTGCTCGATTTCCTCCAGGACACGGTGCCGCCCAAACTTATCGGCGCGATGGGCCAGCTCAGCATCTCGCGCCACGCGGCGTCGATCGCACGGGGCGTGCTGGACCTGCGTGACCTCGTGTACTTTTTCGCGACCATCGTCGCCTGGCTCACCGCCAGCGTGGTGATGATCGACCTCAAGAGGACGCGCTGACGCCATGCGTAAGCCGCACCTCACACGCTCGTTTCTCCTGCGGCTGTCGCTGGCCGGGGTTGCACTGTTGTTCCTGGTGGTGATCGGCGTCAGCTCGCTGTCGCTGCGCACGGCCCGGGTCGACCTCACGGCCGACCGCATCTACACGCTCACGCCCGGCACGGAAAAGATCGTCGATGGCCTGCGCGAGCCGGTGACACTCACGCTGTATTTTTCCGAGCACGCCACGCGCGACCTCCCGCAGCTGCGCAGCTACGAGCAGCGTGTGCAGGAGATGCTTCGCGAGATGGCCGTGCGGGCGCATGGGCGCATCCGCTTCCGGGTGATCGACCCGGTGCCGTACTCCGACGACGAGGACGCGGCGCAGAGCTATGGGCTCACGCCGGCCACGGGCGGCAGCAACGGCGAGCGCGTGTTCTTCGGCCTCGTGGGCACGGGCGGGCAGGGCGAGGTACCGCCGCAGTCCATCGCATTCTTCGACCCCGCCCGCGAAGCCTTCGTCGAATACGACATCGCCAAGTTGCTCTACGAACTGGGCATGCCGAAGAAGCCGCGCCTGGGCATCGTCAGTTCGCTCCCGGTCGAGGGCAACCTCGTGATCGGCGAGCCCGCCTGGGCGGCGGTGCACCAGCTCGACCAGCTCGCCGACGTCGTTTCCATCGATCCGCAGGGACTGACCCGCATCGATCCGTCGATCAAGCTGCTTTTGCTCATCCACCCGAAGAAACTCTCCGACGACGCGCTCTACGCGATCGACCAATATGTGCTGCGCGGCGGACGTCTCGCCGTGTTCGTCGACCCCGACGCGGAGATGGATCCCGCTCCCCTGGTGGATTCCCATGGCGTGGTCGACGACCATGACTCCGATCTGCGCCGCCTCTTCGAGGCGTGGGGCGTGGTCTACGATCCGGCGAAGGTCGTGCTCGACCGATCGCAGGCCCTCACCATCGAGCTCAACGGCAATACGGTCGCCCACCCGGCGATGCTCGGCCTGGGCACGCAAGACCTCAACCACGACGATGTCGTCACCGCCAGCCTGCAGCGGGTGAACGTCTCCACCGCCGGCTTCTTCGACCTGGCGCCCGACACGCGGGCGCGCCTGCTGCCGCTCGTGCAGACCTCGGACGACGCCATGGTCGTGCCCGCGCAGCGTGCGCGCGAGGCCGCGGCCGATCCTTCCAGTCTGCTTGAAAATTACCAACCCACCCACGACCGCTACGTGCTCGCGGCGCGCCTGCGCGACGTCTTCCACACGGCGTTTCCCGAACGCCACGAGGCCGGCCACCTCAACGTCGCCGCGGCGCCCGGCGACATCGTGCTGGTGGCCGACACCGACATGCTCTCCGACCGCCTGTGGATCGACGTGCAGCCCCTCCTGGGCCAGCAGCAGCTGACGCCATTCGCGAACAACGGCGACTTCGTCGCCAACATCGTCGACAACCTCGGCGGGTCGAGCGAATTGCTGTCGATCCGCGGTCGGGCCAACCTGCAGCGACCGTTCACCAAGGTGCGGGCGCTCCAGGCGGCCGCCGACCGCAAGTTCCTGGCGAAGAAACGCGAGCTCGAAAACGAGCTGTACGAAACGCAGCGTCGGCTGTCCGAACTGCAGCCGGCCAAGGGCAATACCGCGGGCGCGGCGACCGCCGAGCAGCGCCGCGAGGTCGAGAAATACCTCCAGCGCAAGCTCGCCATCGGCAAGGAACTGCGCGACGTGCAGCATCAGCTCAACGCGGAGATCGATGCACTGGGCCTTCGGCTGAAGTTCATCGGCATCGTGTTGGTGCCGGCGCTCGTCGCGCTCGGCGGCCTTATCTACGGTTGGCGACGCTCGCGTCGCGGCCGGCGCACGGTGTAGCGGTGACCGCCGACCTGCTGAAGTGGATCGTGCCCTGGGAGTTCTCCTGGGTGTTCCTCACATGCTTCGCCGTCGCGGCCTACCTCTACGCGATCGGGTCGCGTCGCCTGCGCGTGCCCCTTTGGCGGCGAGCGACCTTCTGGGCCGGCATGGCCATGGTCTATGTGTCGCTGCACACCTATTTCGACTACTACGCCGAGCATGAGTTCTTCATGCATCGCATCCAGCAGGTGCTGCTGCATCACCTCGCGCCCTTGCTGATCATCGCCGCCTACCCCGGCACCGCGCTGCGCGCGGGCCTTCCCCTGCGCTTTCGCATCGCGCTGCGCCGTGTGTGCCGCAGCCTTGCCGGACGCGTGGCCTCCCGCGTGCTGTTGCATCCGGCGCTGGTCACGGTGGCGTTCGTCGCCTTCATCGTCGTCTGGCTCATCCCCGACATGCAGACGCTGGCGATGCTCGACTGGCGCATCTATCGCGCCATGAACTGGTCGATGGTCGCGTCGGGCCTGGCCTACTGGTGGCTGGTGCTCGACCACCGTCCGAAGCCGCCGGGGCGCCTGTCGCCCGGCCTCCGCGTGCTGTCGCCCGCGATCACGATGACCCCGCAGATCCTCGCCGGTGCCATCGTCACGTTCTCGCGCACCGATCTTTACCCGATCTTCGAGATCTGCGGACGCGCGTTCACCTTGAACGTGCTGACCGGCCAGCTGATCGGCGGCGTCATCATGTGGGTGCCGGCCGCGATGATCGAGAGCGCGGGCGGCCTGCTCGCCCTTCGGCAGTGGTTGCGCCTGTCGCGACGGGGGCGCCTGCCCAAGCGGACACCCCCGCGCCGGATCGTCGTCGCGCCTCAGTAGGCCTTCGGCACCTTCAGCGCTTTCACCTCGACCTTGTCCTTCTTCGGCTTGCCGTCCAGCGGCGGCAGCTCGATCTCGGCCTGCGGGCACATCGTGTCCGGCAGCTGGTCGAGCAGGTGCCGGATGAGGTTGAGACGGCCGATCTTCTGGTCGTTGTAGTCGGCGATGAACCAGGGGGCGTGCTTGCTATGCGTGCGTTCGATCATCGTGTCGCGCAGCTCGCTCATCTGGCCGTATTTCTCGCGTCCCTTGAGATCGACGGGCGATAGCTTCCAGCGCTTGAGCGGATCGTCCGCGCGCTCGGCGAAGCGTTCTTCCTGGATGTCCTGGTCGACCGTCAGCCAATACTTGAACAGCAGGATGCCGTCGTCGGTGAGGAGTTTCTCGAACGTGGGGCAGGCGTCCATGAAGGCGTCGTATTGGTCCGGCGTGCAAAAGCCCATGGCCGGTTCCACCACCGCCCGGTTGTACCAGCTGCGGTCGAAAAGCACGAGTTCGCCGGCCGCGGGCAGATGCGGCACGTAGCGCTGGAAATACCACTGGCTCTCCTCGGCCTGCGAGGGCTTGCCCAGCGCCACCACGCGCGCGGCGCGGGTGTCGAGCTTGTCCGTGATGGCCTTGATCGTGCCGCCCTTGCCGGCGGCGTCGCGGCCTTCGAAGATCACCACCATGCGCTTGCCGGTGGCGCGCAACCATCGGGTGAGACCCACGAGTTCGATCTGGAGGTCTTCCAGCGCGTGCTCGTACTTCTTCTTTTTCTTGCCCATCGGACCACTCCTCGAAAGAGGCGGTCACTATGCCCCAGGTCGCGTCACGGCCGGGTGGTCTCCTCGCCGGGCAAGGAAGCGGCCGCGGCTCAGCCGCCCGCCGTCAGCGTCTGCAACTCGTCGGCCTGGTGCTCGCGTGTCAGCGTATCGACCAGTTCGTCGAGGTCGCCCTGCATGACCTCGGCCAGCCGATAGAGGGTGAGGTTGACGCGGTGGTCGGTGATCCGGCCCTGCGGAAAGTTGTAGGTGCGGATGCGCTGGCTGCGGTCGCCCGAACCCACCTGGAGACGGCGCGATTCGGCCTGCGCGGCGCTCTGCTTGCTGCGCTCGGCGTCCAGCAGGCGCGCCTTCAGCAGGCTCATGGCGCGGGCGCGGTTCTTGTGCTGGCTGCGCTCGTCCTGGCATTCCACCACGGTGCCGGTTGGCAGGTGGGTGATGCGGATGGCGGAGTCGGTCTTGTTGACGTGCTGGCCGCCCGCGCCGGAGGCGCGGAAGGTGTCCACCTTGAGGTCGCCGTCACGGATCTCGATGTCGTCCACCTCGTCCTGCTCGGGGAGGATCGCCACGGTGGCGGCCGAGGTGTGGATGCGGCCCTGCGATTCGGTTTCCGGCACGCGCTGCACGCGATGCGTGCCCGACTCGAACTTCAGCCGGGAATACGCGCCGCGCCCTTCGATGCGTGCCACGATTTCCTTGTAGCCGCCGTGCTCGCCGTCGTTCGCGTTGAGGATTTCCACGTGCCAGCGCTGGCGTTCGGCGTACCGCGCGTACATGCGGAACAGATCGCCGGCGAAGATCGCGGCCTCGTCGCCGCCGGTGCCCGCGCGCACTTCGAGGAACAGGTTGCCCTCGTCCCGCGGGTCTTTGGGCAGCAGCAGGATCTGCAACTCGCCGTCGAGCTCGGCGAGGCGCCGCTCGATGCGTTCGATGTCGTCGGCCGCCATCTCGCGCATGTCCGGATCGTCCAGCATGGCCCGGGTGTCCGCCAGTTCGCGCTCGGCGGCGTCGTGTTCCTTCAGCGAGGCGGCCACCGGCTCGAGCTGGGCGTACTCCCGCGACAACTCGCGGAAGCGGTTGCCGTCGGCGAGCACGTCGGGCTGGGCCAGCAGCAGGCCGACCTCCTCGTGGCGTTCGGCGAGGGCTTCGAGTTTGCGGCGGATCGACGGGGTCATGGGCTGCACGAGGGACGGCGGTAGCCGCACATCATGCGGAAACCTCGTCGTCCGGGTCCAGTCCGTAGAGTCGGCCGGCGGCGTGCAGGAGCTCGAGGTCGCCCGACAGGGCGGCGTCGCGCAGGCGCGCGCTGGGTCCGTGCAGCAGCTTGTTGGTCAGGGTGTTCGCCAGAAACGCCAGGGCCTCGTCGGCGGTACGGCCCCGGGCCAGCATGGCCTGGGCCTTGGCGAGCACCTCGTCGCGCTGGGCTTCGGCGGCCGTACGCATGTCCACCGCCGGATTGCGCAGGGTGAGCGCGCGGCGCCAGGCCATGTAACGATCGACCTGGAGATCGATGATGGCGTCGGCCTCGCGGGCGGCCAGCTCGCGGGAGCGGCGGTTCTCGTCGATCACCTGCTTGAGGTCGTCGATGCCGTAGAGGTAGACGTCGTCGAGCTGGGCCACGTCGGGCTCGATGTCGCGGGGCACCGCGATGTCCACCATGAACATCGGGCGGCGCCGGCGCTCGGCGATCGCGCCGGCGACCATGCTTCGGGTGACCACGGGTTGTCGCGACGCGGTGGAGCTGATGACGATGTCGGCCTCGGCCAGGTGGCGGGGCAGGTCGGCCAGGGCGATGGCATAGCCGCCGTAGCGACCGGCCAGGTCGTGGGCGTTCTCCAGCGTGCGGTTGGCCACGAGCAGGCGGCGTACGCGCTTGTCCGCGAGATGGCGCGCGGCCAGTTCGATGGTCTCGCCCGCGCCGATCAGCAGCACGCAGGCGTCGCGCAGGTCGGCGAACACCTGTTCGGCCAGGCGCACGGCCGTGTAGGCCACCGAAACCGTGTTCGCACCGATGCGCGTGTCCGTGCGCACTCGCTTGGCCACGGCGAAGGTGTGTTGCAGCAGGCGCTCCATCGGGGCGCGCAGCACCTGCGCGTTGCGCGCCTGCTGGTAGGCATCCTTTACCTGGCCGAGGATCTGCGGCTCGCCCAGCACCATGGAGTCGAGCCCCGTGGCGACGCGGAACATGTGCCGCACGGCGTCCTGTTCGTCGTGCCGGTAGAGGAACTCGTCCAGGCGTTGCGGAGTCAACCGGTGCTGACGGGAGAGCCATTGGCCCGGCACGCCTTCGGCACCCTCGGCCACGCTGCAGTACAGCTCGGTGCGATTGCAGGTGGAGAGGATCATCGCCTCTTCGATGCCGGGCTGGCGGGCGAGGTCGCCCAGCGCGTCGGGTGCCGCCGCGGCGTCGAACGCCACCTGTTCGCGCAGCGTGACCGGCGCGGTGAGGTGATTGAGCCCGAGGGCGATGAGTGGCATGACGGGCTTGGGTCGGTAGCGTCGGCTAAGCTAAGGGCGCATTGTGCGCACACGGGGCGACCGCATCTTCAGACGGCGCCTGTGGAAAAACGACGGAGACTAGTGTGCTGAGCGGTCGGTCCAAGTTCAAGCGAGTGCGGCATTTTGTGGCCCTGTGGGTGCTCGGCGCGGGCCTTGCCGGTTGCGCCGCCACGGCCACCCGGCCCGAAGCGCCCAAAACGCTGCGCACCGGCGCCCAGCCCCTGGATCGCCTCCAGGTGGCGATCGTGCCGCCCGAGCGTGACCTCGAGGCGCAGGTCATGGCCGGCGACTTCGCCATCGCCAACAACGATCTCAGCGCTGCCGCGACGGCCTACGGTCGGGCTGCCGAGCTCACCGACGACGCCACCGTGGCCGCCCGCGCCGCGGAACTCGCCCTTGCCGTGCACGACCAGGATCTCGCTGCCAAGGCGCTCGACCGGTGGGCGAGGCTCGGGGCGAAGCCGCTCGAACTCGCCGAGGGACGCGCCCGCATGGCCCTCGACCGGGGCGACACGCCCGAGGCGGAGCGCCAGCTCAACGCGATGATCGCCACCGGCGACCCCGACGCGTGGCGCGAGTTCGGCCGCACCCTGGCGATGGCCCGCGACGCCGCCCAGGCCGGCCAGTTGCTCGAACGCCTCGCCACACCGCAGCGCCTGCCCAACGACTCCGCGGCCTGGGTCGCGATGAGCGGACTGGGCGAGACGCTGGGCCGGCACGACTACGCCAGGACCCTCGGTGAAGCGGCCCTGGCCCGCTTCCATGACGGCAACACCTACGCCTGGGCCGCCCAGCAGAAGCTCGGCGCGGGCGATCGCGCGGGCGCGAAAAAGCTGCTTGCCAAGGCCGTGGCGAGCGACCGGACGAATCCCCGCCTGCGCCTGGCCTACGCCACCCTGATCGCGCAGGACGGCGACGACAAGGGCGCCGCCCGTGTGCTGGCGGCGGGGCCGCAGGATCCCGACACCTACACGATGCGCATGGGCCTCGCGGCCCGCGCCAACGATAAGCCGGCGCTCGCCCGCCTCTATGACGAGATCCAGAATCGTCCCGACGACGTGCAGACGGCCAACGCGTATACCCTTGGCCAGTTGGCCGAGATCCTCGGCAAGCTCGACGACGCGCTCGACTGGTACGCCGCCGTGGGCGATGACGATCCCCGCGATTTCGACGCATCGGTCCGCAGCGCCGTGGTGCTCCACCGGCAGGGCAAGGACGACGACGCCCACGCCGTCGTCGCCGACCTTGAAACCGCCTACGCCGATCGCCCCGACGCGCTGCGCAAGGCGTTCGGTGTGGACGCCGAACTCTACATGGACAGCGGCCGCTACGCGGATGCCGCCTCCGCCTACGACAAGGCGCTGCGGGTCAAGCCGGACGATCCCGACATGCTCTACGGACGCGGCCTGGCATACGCGGAGGCCGGACAGACCGAGCAGGCGGTGACCGACCTGCGCAAGGTGCTGGCGATCAAGCCCGGCGACGTCGAAGCCAGCAACGCGCTGGGCTACACGCTGGCCGATGCGGGGCGCGACCTGGTCGAGGCACAGGCACTCATCGAGGCGGCGCGCGCGGCCCGGCCCGACGATCCGTCGGTGGCCGATTCCTGGGGGTGGCTGAAATTCCGCCAGGGCCAGCTCGACCAGGCCGAGAGTACCCTGCGCGGCGCGTGGACCCAGCGCAAGGACGCCGATATCGGCGTGCACCTGGCCGAAGTGCTCTGGTCACGCGGCGAGCACGACGAAGCCCGCAAGGTGCTCGACGAGGTGCGTCGCATCGATCCGAAAAACGCCTCGCTCGAGAAGACCGAGCGCAAACTCAACCCGTAAGGTCCCCCACCGGGATGCGGTCCCGTGCGCCGGCCGGCAGATGCATCTTTCGCCCCAGGCCGCCCGGTCGGCGGCCTCGGTGGCCACCGTGAAGCGATGATCCGAATGAGCCACGTCCGACACCTCCTGGCGGCCCTGCCGCTCCTGTTCCTCGCCGCCTGCGCGACCACCCGGCCACCGGTGCGCCAGCCCGGCGACGCGGTCACCCTCGGCATGCAGGAAGCGCGTGAACGCGGCCTGGGCGACACCGACCACTGGACCCTGCAGGGCCGTCTCGGCGTATCCGACGGCAAGGACTCCGGCTCGGGTAGCCTGACATGGCAGCAGGACGGCGATCGCTACGACTTCACCGTCCGCGCGCCGGTCACCGGGCGCAGCTTCCGTCTCGTGGGCGGTCCGGGTGGCGCCGATCTCGAGGGCCTCGACGGGGGCACCCGGCACGGGCCCGACGCCGAGACACTGATGGCCACGGCGGTCGGTTGGCAGATTCCCATGGCTGAACTGCGCCGTTGGGTGCTCGGCCTCCGCGCCGACACGGGGCCCGCCGATATCGCCTTCGGCGCGGATCGTCTCCCCTCGCGGCTCGTCCAGGACGGCTGGACAGTCGACTACAAGGATTGGGACACCACCCGCCAGCCGGCCATGCCCACCCGGGTCTTCGCCGAAAAGCCGCCCTTCAAGGTCCGGCTCTCCATCGAAACGTGGCAGCTCGCCCGGTAGCCTCCCCGCCAGCGGTGGCTTCCCTTGTCCCGATGTGCCCGAGGTTCGCCGGCGCGCCCACGCCGACGCCTCGTGGTTCCCGTGGGTAGGAGCGGACGCTGTCCGCGAATCTCCGGTATGTCAAAGGCGAACGAAGCCAGGCATCCATCCGGGCGGCGACCCACCACGCCGCCGTACCCGCCCGACGGTCCCCCGCCGGCGCGTATAATCGATGGCTTTCGCGCAAGGCCCGTCCCGCGATGCAAGCGACCCTTATCCGTGCCCGGCCCGAACACGCCGAGCGCCTGTGCGCCATCGAGCGGGCCGCCGTCGAGCTCTTTCGCGGCCACGAGGCCTGGGCGTCGTATTCGTCGATGTCGCTCCCGGTTGAGGTCGTGCACGCGCTGATCGCCCGCGGGCTGGTCTGGGTGGCCCTTGTCGACGGCGACCCGGTCGGCTTCGTCTGCCTCGACGCCACGGGCCTGGCCCCCGGGGCTATCGGCATCGCCGAGATCGACGTGCTCCCCGCCTTCGGTGGCCGGGGCATCGGCGCGGCGCTGCTCGAACATGCCTGCGACTGGGCCCGCGAAGCGGGCTACCGCCGGGTTGACCTCGGCACGCTCAGCGACGTGCCCTGGAACGCGCCGTTCTACGCCAGGCACGGCTTCGCCCCGGTCGACAAGCATGCGCCCGAGTTCGCCGAGGCCCTGGCCCGCGACCGCGACAATGGCTTCCCCGACCATCTGCGCGTATTCATGAGCCGTACGCTGGCGCCGCCGGCCGCCGACGGCTGGACCGCCTGGCCGGCGCCGGCCAAGCTGAATCTCTTCCTGCGTATCGTGGGGCGTCGCCCCGACGGCTACCACGAGCTGCAGACGGTGTTCCGCCTGCTCGACTGGGGCGATGAGGTGCGCCTGCGGGTGCGCCCGGACGGCGTCATCGCCCGCCCCCAGGCCATTCCGGGGGTGCCCGAGCACACCGATCTCACCGTGCGCGCCGCGCGGCTGCTCGCCGAGGTCACGGGTACGCGGCTGGGCGCCGAGATTGCCATCGATAAGCGCATCCCCATGGGCGGCGGCCTGGGTGGGGGCAGTTCCGACGCGGCCAGCGTACTCGTGGGCCTCAACACGCTGTGGCGCACCGGGCTCGACGACGACGCCCTCGCGGCGCTGGGCCTGGGCCTGGGCGCCGACGTGCCGGTGTTCGTGCGTGGCCGCTCGGCCTGGGCCGAAGGGGTGGGGGAGGCGCTCACCGCGCTGCGCCTGCCCCGGCGCTGGTATGTGGTGGTCGATCCGCACGAGCACGTGCCCACGGCGGCCCTGTTCGCTGCCCCCGAATTGACACGAAATGCCCCTGCGGCGACAATTTCGGCCTTTGTTTCCGGGGATTCGACGGAAAACGCCTTCGAGCCCGTGGTTCGGGTGCGTCACCCGCGGGTGGCGGCGGCGCTGGACTGGCTGGCGGGCTTCGGTCGCGCCCGGTTGTCCGGCAGCGGCGGCTGCGTTTTCCTGGAAACGAAAACCCATGAGGCGGCGCTTGCGGTCGCCTCGCGCTGCCCCGAAGGCTTCACGGCCCACGTGGCGGCGGGAGTCGATCCCTCTCCGCTGCTCTCGGCGCGAGGTCGGATCGGCGCCCGGCTTGCCGGGTCGTAAGGACGGGAAGGGCCGCGGGCCGCGGCAAAGCCAAACATTGTTGGGGCGTCGCCAAGCTGGTTAAGGCACGGGATTTTGATTCCCGCATGCGCAGGTTCGAATCCTGCCGCCCCAGCCACCGTTTTGCGGTGGCAAGCCGATCCAACCCATCTCGCCAGGAGTCACCCTCGTGGATACGTCCACCCCGATGCTGTTCAGCGGCAACGCGCACCGCGCGCTCGCCGACGACGTCGCCGCCCGCCTGGGCATCCCGTTGGGCAAGGCCCTGGTGGGCCGCTTCAGTGACGGCGAAGCCCAGATCGAAATCGAGGAAAACGTCCGCAAGCAGGAGGTCTTCGTCATCCAGCCGACGGGCGCCCCCAGCGCCGAAAACCTGTTCGACCTGCTGGTGCTCGTGGACGCCCTCAAGCGTGCCTCGGCCGGCACGGTCACCGCGGTGATGCCGTACTTCGGCTACGCCCGCCAGGATCGCCGTCCGCGATCGGCCCGCGTGCCGATCACGGCCAAGCTGGCAGCCAAGATGATCGCGACGGCCGGTGCCGACCGCGTCCTCACCATCGATCTGCATGCCGACCAGATCCAGGGCTTCTTCGACATCCCGGTCGACAACGTCTACGCCTCGCCCGTGCTGCTGGCCGACATCTGGCGTCACCACAGCATGGACGACCTGATCGTAGTCAGCCCCGACGTCGGCGGCGTGGTGCGCGCCCGCGCGCTGGCCAAGCGCCTCGACGACGCCGACCTGGCGATCATCGACAAGCGCCGCCCCCGCGCCAACGTGGCCACCGTGATGAACATCATCGGTGACGTCGACGGCAAGACCTGCGTGCTGGTCGACGACATCGTCGACACCGCCGGCACCCTGTGCGCCGCCGCGGCGGCGCTGAAGGAAAAAGGCGCCCGCAAGGTAGTCGCCTATTGCGTGCATCCGGTGCTCTCGGGCGCCGCCATCGACAACCTCGAGCGTTCCTCGCTTGACGAGCTGGTGGTCACCAATACCCTGCCGTTGCGCGATAACGCCCGCAACTGTGCGAAAATCCGCCAGTTGTCGGTCGCGGAACTGCTCGCGGAGACGATCCGCCGCATCGCCTTCGGCGAGTCGGTGAGTTCGCTCTACATCGACTGATCCACCGTTTTTTCGGGCTCTCCTGGTCGCGGGGGAGCCCTTTACCCACCGCCGCGAGGCGGTTTCACTTGAGGCAATACCATGTCCACCAACCATAAGCTTTCGGCCACGAGCCGCACCGTCGAAGGGAAGGGTGCGAGCCGCCGCCTTCGCGCTGCGGGCTACGTGCCGGCGATCGTGTACGGCGCGGGCGAAGCCCCGCAGGCGATCCAGGTCCTGCATAACGACGTCCTGCTCGGCTCGCGTTTCGAGTCCTTTTACTCCTCGGTCATCGAACTGACCGTCGACGGCAAGAAGCAGAGCGTCCTCATCAAGGACTGGCAGAAGCATCCGTTCAAGCAGCTCATGCTGCACATGGACTTCCAGCGCGTGAACGAGAACGAAGTCGTCCGCGTCGCCGTCCCCGTGCACTTCCTCAACCAGGAAAAGAGCCCCGCCGGCAAGACGGCCGGTCTGGTCATCTCGCATAACCTGACCGAAGTCACCGTCTCGTGCCTGCCGAAGGATCTCCCCGAGTTCATCGAGCTCGACCTGGCCGACCTCAAGGGTGGCGACATCGTCCACCTGTCCGACCTCAAGCTGCCGTCCGGCGTTGAAATCCCGGAACTGGGCCTGGGCAAGGAACATGACGTCGCGGTCGTCACCGTGGCGGCGATCCAGGAAGAAGTCGACCCGGTCGCCGACGAAGGCGACGCCCAGGCCGAAGAGAAGAAGTAATCGTCGACGGCCCGCGCGCGTTCGCGTGGCGGGCCGTCCTCGTCTTCCATGGCGTCCATCCGTCTCATCGTCGGCCTCGGCAACCCCGGGGCCGAATACGTCAGGACCCGGCACAACGCCGGGTTCTGGTGTGTGGACGCGTTGGCCCTCGACCAGGGCGAACGCTGGTCGTTCGACGGCAAGCTGCACGGCGAAACGTGCAAGCTGCGCCTCGGCGGCGACACGGTCTGGCTGCTCAAGCCGGCCACCTTCATGAACAAGAGCGGCATCGCGGTGGCGTCGGCGTTGCGCTACTACAAGATCGCGCCGGACGAATGCCTCGTCGCCCACGACGAGCTCGATCTCCCGCCCGGCACCGTCCGCATGAAGTTCGACGGCGGCCACGGTGGCCAGAACGGACTGCGCGACATCATGGCCCATCTGGGACATGGCAAATTCCATCGTCTGCGGGTCGGCATCGGCCACCCGGGACACAAAGACAAAGTCACCCCGTGGGTGCTGGGCCGCCCCAGCGCCGCGGACGAGGACGCCATCATGATCGGCCTCGGACGGGCCTTTGACGTGCTGCCCTTGGCGCTGTCAGGCCAGTTCGAGGAAGCGATGAAGCGGTTGCATACGGCCGTGTGACGCGCGAACGGCAAGGGCGGCGCAGAGGTTTCGTGCGACGCCCTCGGTTCACAGGTCGCATAGCGGTCGACTTACAGGGCCTTCAGGCCCGACTTGCGGAAGCCCAGCTCCGCAGGCATCACGTATCACGACATCATCGAGAGCATCGCCCATGGGCATCAAATGCGGCATCGTCGGCCTGCCCAACGTCGGCAAGTCCACCCTGTTCAACGCGCTGACCAAGGCCGGCATCGCGGCGGCCAATTTCCCGTTCTGCACCATCGAGCCGAACACCGGCGTGGTGCCCGTGCCCGATCCGCGCCTGGGTGAACTGGCGGCCATCGTCAAGCCGCAGCGCGTCGTGCCGACCACCATGGAGTTCGTCGATATCGCCGGCCTCGTCGCGGGCGCGTCGAAGGGCGAGGGCCTGGGCAACAAGTTCCTCGCGCACATCCGCGAGACCGATGCCATCGCCCATGTGGTGCGCTGCTTCGAAGACGGCAACGTCATCCATGTCGCCAACAAGGTCGACCCGATCGCCGACATCGAAACCATCGATACCGAGTTGGCGCTGGCCGATCTGGAGGCCGTGCTGAAGGCACTCGACCGCGCCACGCGCGCCGCGAAGGCCAACGATAAGGACGCCCTGGCACGCAAGCCGGTGCTCGAGAAGCTGGCCAAGGTGCTCGACCAGGGCAAGTCCGCGCGCACCGCCGGCCTCGACGCCGAAGAAAAGGCACTCGTGCGCGACATGTTCCTGATCACGCTCAAGCCGATCATGTACATCGCCAACGTGGCCGAAGACGGTTTCGAGAACAACCCCCACCTCGACGCCGTGCGAGCCCGCGCGCAGGAAGAAGGTGCCGAGGTGGTGCCCGTCTGCGCGGCGATCGAAGAAGAGCTTGCCCAGATGGACGATGCCGACCGCGACGAGTTCCTCCAGGACCTCGGTTTCGACGAGCCCGGCCTCAACCGCGTGATCCGCGCCGGTTACAAACTGCTCGGCCTGCAGACCTACTTCACCGCCGGCGTGCAGGAAGTGCGCGCGTGGCAGGTTCGCGCCGGTTCCACCGCGCCGCAGGCGGCGGGCGTCATCCACACCGATTTCGAACGCGGCTTCATCCGGGCCGAGACCGTCGCCTACGACGACTACATCAAGTACAAGGGCGAGCAGGGTGCCAAGGAAGCCGGCCGGCTCCGTCTCGAAGGCAAGGACTACCTCGTCAAGGAAGGCGACATCCTGCACTTCCGCTTCAACGTCTGATCTGGAGGCCCGGCTCACGCCGGGCCTCTTGCCATATGGGCTCGTGGCGTTACGCCGATAGGGCGCTTGAACACGTGAGGCGCACATAGCATCCTTCGGACTCGTCCAGGGAAACGACCATGCCGTTCCTGCAGCTTTCGGATTTCGCCGCGCGCCTCAACGACACCTTCCGGGTCACGATCGAAGGACAGGACGCCGTGTTCACCCTCGTGGAGGCCACGCCCATGCCGCATCATCCGGTGGCGGGCATGGTGCGCGAGCCGTTCTCGCTGCTGTTCCACCACGAAGCGGCCGTCGTCTTCCCTCAGCGCATCTATCCGATGCGCAACGACGGCATGGGCGAGTTCGGTATCTTCCTGGTGCCCATCGCGCGCGACCGCAGCGGGTTCATCTACCAGGCGGTGTTCAACTGACCCAACGCATCGGCAGGTAGGCGGCGTCGCCGCCGGGCGCTTCGATGAAGCCGAGTCTACGATAGAGCGCGTGGGCGCACGGGTTGAATCGGCTGACCTGCAGCGTGACGCCTTTGCCACGCGCGGACGCCTGGCGCATGAGCACGCGCATCAGGGCGGATCCCCATCCGTGCCCCTGGTCGGCGAGCGTCAGGCTGATATCGATCACGTGCAGGTCGCGTTCGCGCTCATCGACATACAAGCGGCCGATGGGCCTGGTACCTTCCATCACGATCAGGAACGCCGCGCACGCGTAGTGCGAGAGGTAGTGCGCGTGCTGGAGCGCGAACTGCGACGCGAGAAAGGCCTCGCGCGCCGCGTCGGGCCAGGGCACCGCGGCCATCTCGTCGTGACGCGATGCCGCGTAAAGCTGGCGCAGGAATGCCATATCGTCGTCCGTCGCCGGACGCAGGGTCAATCCTGTCGGCGCGGCGTCGAGGATCGACGCCGCGCGCAGTGGAAACGACGCCATGGCGGGCGTCACGAAAAGCTCGGGAAGACACCTTCGAGCGCGATGCAGTAGTTCAGCACGAGGTACGGTTGGCGATTTTCATGCGGCAGGCTATTGCCGGCGACGCTCAATGTCATCGGATGGAACGTCGTATTGGGGGTGATCGATCCACCCAGGAAACTCGACGCCCTCATCGAACTGGCCAGCGACGCGCCGGTCGTCGGCGCGGTCAGGCGGTTGTCGGCCTGGAGATACGCGCTGACGGTATGATCGTGATAGGGCATCTGCACGGTGTTGAGCGCCACGGTTTCCGATCCGTTCGTGTCGCCGGTCACCGTGGGCGGCAGGCCAGAACCGGTTCCCTGGCCCATCGGCGCGCGGCCGTTATAGTTGGGCAGGGCGAACGTGTTGACGCCGTCGCCGCCGAACTGAACGCCCAGCAACGCGTAGAGCGCGCTGTATTGCCGGATGGGCAGCAACTGGCCGTTGCAAAGGGCCCAGCCGTTGGTGGGGTAATCAAAGCCAAACAGCCTGATCTCGCCGAAATATGGATCCATGGGATGTCTCTCTGGGTCGTGACCGGACGGTCAGGACTGGCTGGGGAACACGCCGACGGTGGCGATGCAGAAATTCGCCGTCAGGGTGGGCATCATGTTGTCGTGCGGCTGGTTGCCACCCTGGCCCTGCACGGTATGTTCGGCCATCGTCACCGCGGCGACCGTCGTCGGGTTAACGTAGAACTGGTCGGCCGGCGGCGGGGAGGGCGGCGGCGCCGCGTTGTTCACAATGGCCGCAGTCATCATCGAGACGTTCGGCCCGTTCGAGGTCGCCGCTGCGGTCACCGCCGACATGGTGTGGTTATGGGTGGGCATCTGCGCCACGGTGAGGGTGACGGTCGTGGTGCCACCGTTCGATCCGAGGGGACGGGGGGTGAGGCCGAGGCCGTTGCCCTGGTGGACCGGCACCTGTCCGCGCAGGTCGGGCAGGCCGAACGTGTTGACGCCGTCACCGCCATACGTGGTGCCGAGCAGCACGTAAAGCGTTTCGTATTGCGAAATGGGCTGCAGGCTGCCGTCACAGGCCAGCCAGCCTTGGGGGATCCTCGGAAAACCGAAAAGGCGGATTTCGCCAACGTATTGATCGCTCATGGAAGGGTCTCTGCGAGGTCAGGTGCGCGAGGGGAAGATGCCTTGCAGCGCGATGGCGAAGCTGATCGTGCGGAACGGCTGCATGTTCGGGTGGCTCTGGCTGAGCCCATTGTTGCCGATGGTGTTGCTTGCCAGCGGTACCTGCGCGCTGGTCGGGGTTCCGTAGAGAAGTTCCGTCGGGTTATTCGCGAAAAACGCGTTGGCCGGGCTTTTCGCCTTTGCGGCCTGCGTCGTGGCCATCACCATGTGGTTGTGCTGGGGAATCTGGGCAGCGGTCAACGCGACGTTTTCGGCACCCGCGGCCTGGCCGATGGGATAGGTGGAGCCGCCCTGGAGCGCGCCCTGTCCCACCGGCGTGCGTCCCTGCAGGTTCGGCAGCATGAAGGTGGTAGTGCCGTTGCCACCGTAGGTCGTGCCCAGCAGGCTGAAGAGCGCCACGTTCTGCTGAAGGGGCAGGGTTTGCCCGTTGCAGAGCGCGTAACCTCGCGGTGCGAAGTTGAAGCCGGCCATCATGATCTGGCCGAGATATGGATCTGACATCGTTCTCCCCTTGAGACGCGTCGCCGGTTGGGACGCGAGCCGAATCTCTTCCTCGACACCATCAATTTCAAGTGCCATGTGAGCCAGCGCAGGCTGATCTTGCGCGGGCACGATCCGGCGTGTTGGTGCTCCGACGATTCGTGCGTTTCACACAAGTGAAGGCCTAAAGGTTTGCCGGAACTGCTTAGGCTGTCGCGTCTATCGTGCCGATGCTGCCTTTGCATCTACGATATGCTGACTTCAGGGGAATACGTTTCCCGCGACGTTGCCGCCGTTGGGGCGAGCCGTCGTGGGGACCAGCAGGGGAAATCCATGTTCAATCGGTCGTCGCTCGGCGCGCATGCGCCGCGCCAGGGTGCGCTTACGGCGCGGGCGTGGTCGTGGGCGCTCTTTGTCTTGCTGTGGATCGGCGTGGCCCAAGGGGCGGTGGCGGCGTGTTCGAATCCGCAGCAGGCGACCATCGCCAGCGGCGGTACGGCCACCTTCAATTGTTCGCCGGGCGGATTCGACGACGCCCAGGGCGCGCAACACGGCGCGGTCGACACGCAATCGAGCTTTTCGCTGATCTATCGAAACAACGGCGACGGTGCCACGTCGGACACCTTCACCGCGCTGGAAGACGACGGCATCACGCGGATCACGTTCCAGATCACGATCAATCCGCCGCCGTTCAACATCTCCAACACCAGCCTGCCGGCGATGACGTATAACCAGTCGTATTCGCAGCAGATCCAGGTATCCGGTGGTACGCCGCCCTATACCTATTCGATCGTCAGCGGTG
Source organism: Luteibacter sahnii (assembly GCF_034063545.1). NCBI lineage: Bacteria > Pseudomonadati > Pseudomonadota > Gammaproteobacteria > Lysobacterales > Rhodanobacteraceae > Luteibacter > Luteibacter sahnii. The sequence continues at coordinate 654,662 of NZ_JAQLOK010000002.1, read as the reverse complement.
CGCCGCCTGGCATCACCATCAGCAGCAGTGGCGGCGTCATCAGTGGCACGCCGATCCAGGCCGGGTCCTACAGCATCGCCGTGCGCGTGGTGGATTCGGCCAGCCCGCAAAATACGGCGAACAAGACGTTCGCGGTAACGGTGGCGACGCCCACGCTCACCATGGGCCCGGCCTCGCTGGCCACGGCCAAGCAGGGTCTTGCCTACGCAGCTCAGCTCACCACCAGCGGCGGCACGCCCGCGTACACCTACACGTTGCCTTCCGGCGGCCTGCCCGCCGGCCTGACGATGGACACGAACGGTGCGATTTCCGGCACGCCGACCCAGTCGGGTACGTTTACCTTCGTCGTACAGGTGACTGACAGCACGCCGAGCAACAACAACACGCCCGCGACCGCCCAGCGCAACTACACCTTGCAGATCACGCCTGCGCCGACGATTACCGTCAGCCCCGCGTCGATTGCCAACGCGACGTACGGGCAAGCCTATTCGCAGACGTTCAGCGCGAGCGGGGGAACCGGTCCCTATACGTTCACCCCTTCCGGTTCGATCCCGCCGGGCCTCACGTTTTCGGGCAACCAGCTCAGCGGCACGCCGACGGCGACGGGGACGTTCAATGTCACGATCCGCGCGACCGATCAGGATGGCTACACCGGGCAGACGGCCTATACGCTCACCGTGAGCCCGTCGGTGCCCGGTGCGCCGACCGGCGTCAACGCCAGCGCCAGTCCGGGCGCGGCAAGCGTCAGTTTCGCCGCGCCGGCGAACAATGGCGGTGCGGCCATTACCAGCTACACCGTGACGTCCAATCCCGGCGGCATCACCGCGACGGGATCGGGCAGCCCGATCCAGGTGACTGGCCTGACCAACGGCGTGAGCTACACCTTTACCGTGGCGGCGACCAACACGGCCGGTACCGGCGCGTCGTCGTCGCCGTCTCCTGCGGTCACGCCGAAAGATACCCAGAGCATCACGTTCAACAACCCCGGCACGCAGCTCTACGGCACGTCACCGACGCTCCAGGCCACCAGTTCCTCGGGCTTGCCGGTGACGTTCGGCTCGAGCACGACCGGGGTCTGTACCATCACCTCGGGCGGCACACTCACGTTCGTTCGGGGCGGCAGCTGCACGATCGTCGCCGACCAGGCCGGTAACGGCAGCTACGACGCGGCCCCGTCGGTGACGCAGACCTTCGCGGTGTCGTCGGTGGCGCCCGGCGCGCCGGTCATGGGCTCGGCGACCACGCAGCCGGCGCCTGCCGGCCAGACGACCGGTAGCGCGTCGGTCAGTGTCAGTGCGCCCGCCAGCGACGGCGGTTCGACCGTCACCGGCTACACGGTGACGTCAAGCCCAGGTGGCATCACCGCCAGCGGCAGCGGCAGCCCGATCGTGGTGACCGGCCTCACGCTCGGCACGGCTTACACGTTCACCGCTACGGCGACCAACGCCTCCGGCACCGGCCCGGCATCCTCGGCGAGCAACAGTGTCACGCCGATGGCGCAACAGGCCATCACCTTCAACGCGCCGGGCGACCAGGACTTCGGCACGACGCGCACGCTCACCGCGAGCGCCTCGTCTGGCCTGACCGTTACCTACGACAGCAGCACGACGTCGACCGTGTGCGCCATCGTCAACGGCAACCAGGTGCAGGCGAGGGCGCCGGGTACGTGTACCGTCACCGCGAACCAGTCGGGCAACGGTGCCTACGTCGCGGCGCCGGCAGTCAGCCGGAGCTTCAACGTCGTGGTACCGGGCGGCGCGGTGTCCATCACCACCACCAGCCTGCCGGCGCCGACCCGCGGCGTGGCCTATAGCCAGACCATCGCGGCACAGGGCGGCGCGGCGCCTTATACCTTCTCGCTCACGGGCGCGCTGCCGGCTGGCCTGACGTTCGCGAACGGCGTGATTTCCGGCGTCGCCACGGCGTCGGGTACCTATAACTTCAGCGTGCAGGTGCTCGATCAGGCGGGCCAGACCGCCAGCCAGGCCTACGGCTTCACGGTGATCTCGCCGACCTTCACCTTCGCGCCGGCCACGCTGCCGGCAGGCAAGGTGGGCGACGCGTATGCGCCGTCGACGATCGCGGCCTCGGGCGGTATCGCGCCGTACACCTACGCGGTCACCGCGGGCACCCTGCCGGCGGGGCTGACCCTGTCGCCGTCGGGCACGTTCAGCGGCACGCCGACGGCGTCCGGCGCGCGCTCGTTCACCGTGACGGCGACGGACGCCTACAACGGCACCGGCAGCCAGAGCTTCACGATCAACGTGGGCGATCCCACGCCGGTCGCCGTCGACGATGCGGCGAACGTTGCCGCGAACGGCACGGTAACCGTGCCGGTCACGGCCAACGATTCGGGCCCGATCACGTCCATCGCCGTGACGCAGGCACCGGCCCACGGCACCGCCACCGTCAGTGGCCTGAACGTGGTCTATGCCCCGGCGCATGACTATTTCGGCGCCGACACGCTCAAGTACACCGCCACCGGTCCCGGCGGCACGTCCAACGCGGCGACCGTCACCCTGACCGTGGCCGCCGGCGCGGCGCCGACGATCGTCGCGCAGCGTGCGACCGTGCTCGCCGGCAAGGCGGTGACGATCCACGCCTCGACCGGTGCGGCCAACGGGCCGTTCACCGCCGCGGCGGTGGTCACGCAGCCGGCCAGCGGCAGCGTGGCCGTGCAGGGCACCGACCTGGTGTACACGGCCGCGGCCGACGCGTCGGGCGACGTGACATTCAGTTACACCCTGAGCAACGCGTTCGGCACGTCGCCGCCGGCGACGGTCACCGTCACCGTCGATCCGATGCCGGTCGCGATGCCGCTGTCGGCCAGTGCCGTGGCGGGCCGTCCGGTGCAGGTCGACCTGACCTCGGGCGCGCGTGGCGGTCCGTTCACCGCCGCGCAGGTGGTCTCGGTCACGCCGGCGAACGCGGGCAGCGCGTCCATCCAGTCGTCCGCAGGCGGCTTCACGCTTGAGTTCGTGCCCGCGGCGGCATTCGGCGGCACCGCCCAGGTGGCGTACACACTGACCAACGCCTATGCCACCTCTGCCCCGGGCATGGTCAGCATCGCGGTAGTGCCGCGTGCCGATCCCACCAAGGACCCGGACGTGATGGGCGTGTTGTCCGCGCAGGCCGACGCGACGCGGCGCATGGCGACCGGGCAGATCGACAACTTCCAGCGTCGCCTGGAAATGCTCCATAGCGGTGGCCCCAGCGGGTTCACCAACGGCATCACCATGGCCTCGGCCAGCTCGCAGCGCGGCAAGGACGCATACGCCTCATTGCGCCGCTCGCAGGACGACGCCAACCGTCGCTATCTCGTGCAGCCCGATCCCGATTCGGCCGATGCCCAGGCCAACGCCACGTCGCAGCACGGCAGCCTGCCGGGTGACGTCTCGGTGTGGACGGGCGGCGCGGTGAACTTCGGCAAGAGCCAGGTCGGTACCAGCGCCAACGGTACGGACTTCACCACGTCCGGCGTGAGCATGGGCGTGGACAAGCAGTTCAGCGATCGCTTCGCCGCTGGCGTGGGCGTCGGCTACGGCCATGACCGCTCCGACGTTGGCCAGCACGACAGCCACAGCGCCGTCGACAGCTACAACGTGGCGTTCTACGGCAGCTACCGGCCCGCGGCGGCGTTCTATACCGACGCCCTCATCGGCTACCAGTGGCTGTCGTTCGACACGCGCCGTTACCTGACCGATACCGGCGGTCATGTGCAGGGCAGCCGCGACGGCCGACAATGGTTCGCCTCGCTGTCGGCGGGCTACCAGATGCAGGGCGAGAACTCGCAGCTGACGCCTTATGCCCGGGTTGACGTGGCGCGCGCCCAACTGGACGCCTTCACCGAACACGGTGACGACACCCGCTCCCTGGCCTACCAGGGACAGACGGTGAAGACCACCACGGCAACGCTGGGCGTACTGGCGCAGTGGTCGGTCCGGCGTGACTACGGCATCTGGTCGCCGCAGCTGCGCGCGGAGTTCGGGCACGACATGCAGGGCTCCGGCGCGGCGTCGATCCGCTACGCCGACCTGCTCAACGGTCCGCTGTACCGTGCCACGCTGTTCCAGCAGTCGCGCAATCACACCCAGCTCGGTGCGGGCATCGCGTTGCAGACCAACAGCGGCTGGATCCTTCGCGCGGAGTATCAGAACCAGCTCGACAACACCAGTCGGGACAACCAGTCGATCCTGCTTGGCGTGGAGAAGAAGTTCGGGCCGTGATCCGGTCCGTGTCACCAGACCCCCGGTGTCTTGCCGGGGGTTTGTTCCGATTCGTTCGCATGGATGCAGGCCCTTCCGTCGGCGCGGACGACGGGACGGTGAGGCCGTGAGCCCGTGAAACGTTGGGGCCAGAGCCTCCGGTGTCCACCCTCGCTGCTCAGACAGGTCCTCTGCGTCCGACAACGAAGGCCGCTGCCTTGTGCGGAACTCGCCTCGAGGGTGGACACCAAGGTCTCCCCGCGATACCGCCCAGATGCAATGCGCTCTGGCGCCACAAGGTCGCAAGAGCCCCACGACTCGCCGGATCCATCCATCACGCTAGCCAGAAGGATTACCGGCCATCCGCGACGAAGGTTTTTCACGGCGCAGTACGCAATTGAATCGCTTGCAAAGCAATCGGGGCGACCCTACATTCCTGCCATGAGCAAGGCCTCCCTCCCGCCCGGCATCGAGCCGCCCCGCACGCTCGACGGGCAGCTCTGCTTCGCGCTGTATTCGACACAGCTTGCGATGGGCAAGCTCTATCGCCAGCTCCTGGCCAGGCTTGAGCTGACCTATCCGCAATACCTGGTGATGCTCGTGCTGTGGGAGGGCGACGGCATCACGGTGTCCGACCTGGGCGAGCGGTTGTTCCTGGATTCGGCCACGCTCACGCCGTTACTCAAGCGTCTGCAGGCGGCGGGTTTCGTGCAGCGTACCCGCGGCACGCGCGACGAACGGCAGGTGATCGTCACACTCACCGACCAGGGCAAGGCGTTGCGCGAAAAGGCCGGCGACGTGCCGGTCGAGGTGTTCTGCGCCACCGGTTGCGACGTCGACCAGTTGCGCGGCCTCAAGGCTCAGCTGGAGACGCTGCGTGCCAGCCTCATCGCCGGCAGCGTCGACGCCTAGCCGCCCGGTGCCGTCATCTGACGCTGGATGTGATCGAGATACTGGTCGAGTTCCGCGACGCTGGCGAATACCTCGGCCACCGGCACCGCCTTGACGATGTCGAATACCTTCTTTACCTGCGGCTGCGGGTTGAGCAGCAACGTGCGCCCGTCGCGGTCGCGCATCTGCTTGCGCAGCAACGCGAGGCTGCGCAGTCCCGCGCTGCTGATGTAGTCGAGCGCGGAGAGGTCGAGCACCAGGGTGCCCCCGCTATCCACCATCGGCGTGACATCGCGCATGGCGTCGTCGAACTCAAGGTAGGTGGCGGCGTCGAGCCGGCCTTCGAGCCAGACCGTGCTGCGCGACGGTTGGGGGCTCTCGCTGCGGATGCTGAGACTCATCAGGGGCTCTCGTCGAAGGCTTGCGGACAGAAGTGCAGGATCACGCGATTGCCCTTGGGCCCGCGCGAATAGGTGAATGTGTCGGCGATGCTGCGCGCCAGGTGAAGGCCCAGGCCGCCGGCGTCGCGATCGGCGAGGTCGCCGGGCAGGTCGGGTGGCGCATGGCCGCCCGGATCAAACGCCTGACCGTCGTCGTTGAGTTCGAGTTCGACCCGTTGCGTCAGGATGCGCAGGTCGATGTCGATGTGACCGTCGCGGCCGTCCGGGTAGCCGTGTCGCACCGTGTTGACCAGCAACTCCTCCAGTACGAGGCGCACGTCGGCGCGGCAACCTTCGTCGACGTGGCGTGCCCGGCGGAGGGTTTCCTCCGCGAGGTGGAGCGCCGAAAAAACGTCTTCCAGGCGATTAGGAATGCGCAACCGCATCGAGCCGGGCTCCTTCCGTGCCGCTGTCGTGCCACGTGAGTGCGAGCACGGCGATGTCGTCGTAGGCCAGTGCGCCCTCGACGTAGTTGTCCACGTCGCGCAGCACGCGTTCGACGTAGGTTTCCGGCATGGCGTCGTCTTCCACGCGCGCGACGCTTTCCAGCAGCGCGTCGGTGCCGTAGAGGCGCTGGTTGCCCGCGTGGGCTTCGCTGACGCCGTCGGTGTACATGAGCAAGGTATCGCCCCCGAGCAACGAGAGTACGCGCACAGGGTAGCGCGCTTCGGGGTCGAGGCCGAGGGCCGGGCCCGTTTCCACGTCCACGAGCACGGCGCTGTCCCCCGCGCGCAGCACCGGTTGTTCGTGGCCCGCGCTGGCCAGGGTGAGCAGGCCGGTGCCGGTCTCGACCACGCCGCAGAGCAGGGTCACGAACATGCAGGTGTCGTTGCCCTTGCACAGCTCGCGGTTGAGGGCCTGGAGGATGTCGCTCGGCGAGCGGGCGTGGGTGGCGAGCGTGCGGGCGAGGGTCACCGTGCGCGCCATGAAGAGCGCCGCGGGAATGCCCTTGTCGGACACGTCGCCGACCATGACGCAGACGTGCCGCGCGCCGAGCGCGAAATAGGTGTAGAGATCGCCGCCGACGGCCGAGGCCGGGCGCAGCGCGGCATGCAACTCGATGCGACCGTCACCGTCGAGCCAATGCGGGGCGGGGAGGAGGGCGAGCTGGATCTGCCGGGCGATCTCCAGTTCGCTGGCGATGCGCTCCTGTTCCCGCGCGGTACGCCGGGCCGTATCGATGTGACCGGCCAGCTGGTGCCGCATCTGGTCGAACGCCCGGGTCAGCCGCCCTACCTCGTCGTCGCGGCGCACCTCGGGCAGGGCGAAATCGAGGTCGCCCTGGGCGACGTTCTCGGCGCGGTCGGCCAGTACCGTGAGCGGTGCCATCAGCCGGCGGGTGATGGCCAGGGCGATCAACGACACGCCCATGAGCGCGAGCATGCCGAGCACGAGATCCACCAGATAGGTTCGGCGCAGGTCCGCGAGCACCTCGCGTTCGGGCATGGTCAGGCCGATGGTCCAGCGCGTGCCGCGGATGGGCACGAATGCGACCCACACCGGCTCGCTCACCCGGCCGCCTTCCTCCGGCGTGATCCGCACCGGGGTGCGGCCCTCGGTGACCGCGGAGAGGAGGGGGCGACTCGCCCGGGTCCCGACGTAGGATGTCCAGTCGTGGGCCAGGAATTCGCCGTCGCGGTCGAGCACGAAGGCCGAGGCGTGGGCGGGTTTGTCCAGCGATCCGAGCAGGGCCTGCAGCCAGTCCAGGCGGATCGTCGCATCGACCACGCCCTGGACCGGCACGGCCTGGCCGGGAATGGCCATGCTATATCGCACCTGCGCGTCGAGCGGGATGCCACGTCGTTCCGGCGGCTGCCAGCAGCCCTCGTCGCAATTGAGACCCTGAATGAACCAGGGCGAGGTCCAGTAGGGCTGCGGATCGGTGAGGTGGCTGCCCATCACCACGGCACCGCCGACCTTGCGCCGTGCCGTGGGCGCCTCTCCGTCGCGTGCCTGGCCGGCGCGGGGGACGAAGGCCACCCCGATTTCGGCGATCTCGGGATTGACGGTCAGGGCATCGCGGATGAGGGTGGCCGCCTGCGCATGCCGGGTGCCGACCTGTCCCGCCAGCACGCGGACGACCCGCGCCACGCCGTCGATGCGGCCGTGGATGCGGCTGGAGGCCGACTCGGCGATGGCCGCGGCCTCGCGCCGGGTCTGCTCGAGCATCTGCTCCCTGGTATGCGACAGCATCAAACCCCCGGTGACGATCAGTACGATCGCCGACCCCAGGAGCACCCCCAGGGCAAGCCGCGAGGCGACGCTGCGCAAGACCATCGAAATGCTCCAGGGAGGGTGACGGGCAATCTATGCCGGGCGGGGGCGGCGCGACAAGCGCGTCACCGCCATAATGGGCTATTCCCCAGCAAGGTCGATCCATGTCAGGCACCCAGCGCGACGTCGAATTCCGCTTTCTGGCCCAGCCCACCGACGTCAATTTCGGTGGCAAGGTGCACGGCGGCATGGCCATGAAGTGGCTTGACCAGGCCGGTTACGCCTGCGCCGTGGGCTGGAGCGGGGCGTATTGCGTCACGGTGTCGGTGAGCGGCATCCAGTTCCTCGCGCCCATCCTGATCGGTGACCTGGTGACGGTGCGGGCCCGCCTGATCCATACCGGTACGTCGAGCATGCACCTGGCGGTGGACATCCTGGCCCGTGACCTGCGCAGCGGCGAGGACCGCCTGGCGACGAGCTGTGTGATGGTCTTTGTGGCCATGGACAAGGCCGACGGTGGCAAGCCCACGCCCGTCCCGCCCTGGAGGCCGGTGTCCGATCGCGATCTGCGCCTGCAGCAATATGCTCTGAAGCTGATGGACATGTCCAAGGCGATGGAGCCTCTCGTAGCGGCGACGCGGGAGGCCTGACTGGCACGTCTTCCGCTTCCCAACGCGTCGGCGCGCCTGTACACTTCGCGGCCCACCCACCGGCCACCCGTACCGGTGGGGTGTCGTGGCAAGCCGGCATGTCGTGCGCGTCATCGAAACGTGCGGAAGATGTTGACAGTATCCGGGGCGCTCGCGACAATAGGCGTTCTTTGTTGGAGGAATACCCAAGCGGCCAACGGGGGCAGACTGTAAATCTGCTGGCTTACGCCTTCGGTGGTTCGAATCCACCTTCCTCCACCAGTACGAGTTCCGCGTAGTGCGGGAGTAGTTCAATGGTAGAACTTCAGCCTTCCAAGCTGATTGTGCGGGTTCGATTCCCGTCTCCCGCTCCATTGTTCTCGCGCGCGCTGCGTTTCGTGCTCATGTAGCTCAGTCGGTAGAGCACTTCCTTGGTAAGGAAGAGGTCGCTGGTTCGATTCCAGTCATGAGCACCATCTTCGTCGTCCGCGACGGTTCCTTTTTTTCTATCTCATTGGCTCCAGCGGAGTTTAGCGCTCATGGCAAAGGGTAAGTTCGAACGCACCAAGCCGCACGTCAACGTCGGCACCATTGGCCACGTCGATCACGGCAAGACCACGCTGACGGCTGCCCTGACGAAGGTCGGCGCCGAGCGTTTCGGTGGCGAGTTCAAGGATTACGGCTCGATCGACGCGGCGCCGGAAGAGAAGGCTCGCGGCATCACGATCTCGACCGCCCACGTCGAATACGAATCGCCGACCCGCCATTACGGTCACGTCGACTGCCCGGGTCACGCTGACTACGTCAAGAACATGATCACCGGCGCCGCCCAGATGGACGGTGCGATCCTGGTGTGCTCGGCCGCCGATGGCCCGATGCCGCAGACCCGTGAGCACATCCTGCTCTCGCGTCAGGTCGGCGTGCCGTACATCGTGGTCTTCCTGAACAAGGCCGACATGGTCGACGACGCCGAGCTCCTCGAGCTCGTCGAGATGGAAGTCCGCGAGCTGCTTTCGAAGTACGAGTTCCCGGGCGACGACACCCCGATCATCTCGGGTTCGGCGCGCCTCGCGCTCGATGGCGACCAGTCCGATATCGGCGTGCCGTCGATCATCAAGCTGGTCGATGCGCTGGATACCTGGATTCCCGAGCCGGAGCGTGAAATCGCCAAGCCGTTCCTGCTTCCGGTCGAAGACGTGTTCTCGATCTCGGGTCGCGGTACGGTGCTGACCGGTCGCGTTGAGCGCGGCATCGTCAAGGTGGGTGACCCGGCGGAAGTCGTGGGCCTGCGCAACACCCAGACCACCACGGTGACGGGCGTCGAAATGTTTCGCAAGCTGCTTGACCAGGGTCAGGCCGGTGACAACGTCGGCGTGCTGGTTCGCGGTCTGAAGCGTGAAGACGTCGAGCGTGGCCAGGTGCTGGCCAAGCCGGGTTCGGTGACCCCGCACACGGACTTCGAGGGCGAAATCTACGTCTTGTCGAAGGACGAGGGCGGTCGCCACACCCCGTTCTTCAGCAACTACCGTCCCCAGTTCTACTTCCGCACCACGGACGTGACGGGTTCCATCAAGCTGCCGGAAGGCACTGAGATGGTGATGCCGGGCGATAACGTGAGAATCACGGTGTCCCTTGGCTTCCCGATCGCCATGGACGAAGGTCTGCGCTTCGCGATCCGCGAAGGCGGCCGCACCGTGGGTGCCGGCGTCGTCTCGAAGATCATCAAGTAATGAGTGACGCCAGCCCTTAGGGCTGGCGCCCAGTCGCAGGGCGGTCGATCCTGGATCGTCCGTCCTTGCGGTTTAGCCGTTTTACCCGTACGCCAGTAGCTCAATTGGCAGAGCAGCGGTCTCCAAAACCGCAGGTTGGGGGTTCGAGTCCCTCCTGGCGTGCCACTCCTGAGCGCGCATGAACACGAAGGCACAAGAAGCCAAGGGTATGAGCCCGGCCGATATCGGCAAGCTGGCGCTTGCGCTGGTCGTGCTCGCCGCCGGTATCGCCGGTTTCTACTATTTCTCCGACAACCCGTCCGTGCCGACGTTCGCGCGTGTGGCCGGGGTGATCGTCGCCGTCGCCGCCGCCCTGGCGATCGGTTCTTTCACGGTCCCGGGCCGTAAGCTGCGCGGTTTTATCGCTGAGTCGCAGTTCGAGTTGCGCAAGGTCGTCTGGCCGACGCGCGACGAAACGCTGAAGACCACGGGCATCATCATCGTGGTCGTCATCATTCTTTCGCTGCTGATGGGGCTCATCGACTGGTTGTTGAAGTCGATCGTGCTCGATTGGCTGCTCAAGCTCGGACATTGAGGTAAGGCATGAGCAAACGTTGGTACGTCGTTCACGCCTATTCGGGGTTCGAGCAGCAGGTTCGCAAGGCCCTCGAAGAGCGCGTCAAGCGCGAGGGCATGGAAGAAAAATTCGGTGAAATCCTGGTTCCGACCGAGGAAGTCATCGAAATGCGCAACGGCCAGAAGCGCCGTAGTGAGCGCAAGTTCTTCCCGGGCTACGTTCTGGTGCAGATCGAGACCGATACCAGTGGCAAGACGCCACGTATCGACGACGAATGCTGGCACCTGGTCAAGGAAACCCCGAAGGTCATGGGGTTTATCGGCGGCACCGCCGACCGCCCGCATCCGATCCGCGATGCCGAGGCCGACAACATCCTGAGTCGCGTGCGCGAGGGTGTCGAAAAGCCCCGTCCCAAGGTGCTCTTCGAGCCGGGCGAAATGGTTCGCGTCACCGATGGTCCGTTCAACGACTTCAACGGCGTGGTCGAAGAAGTCAACTACGAAAAGAGCCGGCTGCGTGTGGCGGTGCTCATTTTCGGTCGTTCCACCCCGGTCGAGCTCGAGTTCGGCCAGGTCGAGAAGGCCTGAGGCGGCAACCACCGCTTCGTGGCCCGGGTTTGCTTAACCTGGGCCTAATGCCTATAATGCCCGGTCCACGCTGGAGCTTTGTGCTCCGGCGTGCCCGTGTTTAAGGGGTTCGCAAGCGCGACCCCATCACCCCCAGGGACGGTCTACAGCGAGGAGCCGCAAGGCGCCAGCACTCGCGAGGAATATCAAATGGCAAAGAAAGTCATTGGTTACATCAAGCTGCAGGTGAAGGCCGGTCAGGCCAATCCGTCGCCGCCGGTCGGCCCGGCGCTCGGTCAGCGCGGTCTGAACATCATGGAGTTCTGCAAGGCCTTCAACGCCGCCACGCAGAAGCTCGAGCCGGGTCTTCCGATCCCGGTCGTGATTACCGCCTACTCCGATCGTACCTTCACCTTCATCACGAAGACCCCTCCGGCCTCGATCCTCCTCAAGAAGATCACGGGCGTGGCGAAGGGCTCGCAGAAGCCGAACACCGACAAGGTGGGTAAGGTCACCCGCGCCCAGCTCGAGGAGATCGCGAAGCAGAAGGAGCCGGATCTCACGGCTGCCGATCTCGATGCCGCCGTGCGTACGATCGCCGGTAGCGCGCGTTCCATGGGTCTGGTGGTGGAGGGTTAAGACATGGCAAAGCTCACCAAGCGTATGAAGGCCGCCTCGGCCGCCGTCCAGCCGGGCAAGACCTACGCGCTCGACGAAGCGCTGAAGATCGTCAAGGACAACGCCAAGGCCAAGTTCGCCGAGTCCGTGGACGTCGCCGTCCGCCTCGGCATCGACGCGAAGAAGTCCGACCAGGGCGTCCGCGGCGCGTCGCTGCTGCCGCACGGCACCGGTAAGACCATCAAGGTCGCCGTGTTCGTTCCCCCGGGCGAAAAGGCCGAAGCCGCCCTCGCCGCCGGCGCCGACGCCGTGGGTATGGACGACCTCGCCGAGAAGATGCAGGCAGGTGATCTCGACTTCGGTCGCGTCATCGCCACGCCGGACGCCATGCGCGTCGTCGGTAAGCTCGGTCAGGTACTCGGTCCCCGCGGCCTGATGCCCAACCCGAAGGATGGCTCGGTCACCGCCGACGTCGCCACCGCCGTGAAGAACGCCAAGGCCGGTCAGGTCAAGTTCCGTAACGACAAGGGCGGCATCATCCACGCCACCATCGGCAAGGCCAGCTTCGACGCATCGCAGCTCGCCGACAACCTGAACGCGCTGCTCGGCGACCTGCTCAAGGCCAAGCCGGCGGCCGCCAAGGGCCAGTACATCCAGAAGGTGGCGCTGTCGAGCACCATGGGCGTAGGCGTGCCGGTCGATACCTCGACCGTGACCACCTCGGCCAAGTAAGACGTTTGAACGACCCTCGCCGGCTCGCCGGCGGGGGCGCGTTTTTGAGGGCGGCCCGGCCGAAACGCCGTGGCAGCCGTCAAAGACCGCAGGCGCGATCAGCGCGCGACGGCGACGAGCAGGGAGCTCGTGTTGGCATGGACACGCCGTCGTCGATAGCGGGATCGCTTAATCGGATGCCTTCACGGGTCCAGCCGGCGTAGATGGTGCAGCCCCTTCTGGTTTCGTTTCGAATCTGGAAAGGCCACCACCCGGGGCGGAACCCCGCCCCCGACGTCACGGACGATGTCGCCCAGGACCGCAAGCGGCAGGAGTCGCAAGCGGAGTTCAATTGGAGGAGTGCAATGGCTCTCAATCTGTCCCAGAAGCAAGAAGTAGTCGCCGAGCTGGCAGAAGTCGCCGCGAAGGCTCACTCCTTGGTCGCCGCGGAATACGCGGGCACCACGGTCTCCCAGATGACCGCGATGCGCAAGAAGGCGCGTGAATCGGGCGTGTTCCTCAAAGTCGTGAAGAACACCCTCGCCGCCCGCGCCGTGGCCGGCACCGAGTTCGAGGTCGTCGCCGACGCCCTCACCGGTCCGCTGCTGTACGCGTTCTCGACCGAGGAACCGGGCGCCGCTGGCCGCCTGATCAAGGAATTCGCGAAGACCAACGACAAGCTCAAGCCGAAGGTCGTGTCCATCGAGGGCAAGCTGTTCGATGCCAAGCACGTCGACGTGCTGGCCTCGCTGCCGACCCGCGAAGAGGCCCTGGCCATGCTGGCCCGCGTCCTGGCCGAACCGGTCACGATGTTCGCTCGCGCCGTCCAGGCCGTGGCGGACAAGCAGGGTGGTGGCGAAGTCGCCGCCGAAGCCCCGGCCGAAGCCTGATCTCGTTGACTTTTTCTCATCGAAACCCATTTCAAAGGTAAGAAACAATGTCCACCCTGACCACCGAACAGATCGTTGAAGCCATCAAGGCCAAGTCCCTGACGGAAATCATGGAACTGGTGAAGTCGATCGAAGACACCTTCGGCGTGTCGGCTGCCGCTCCGGTCGCCGTCGCTGCCGCCGGTGGCGCCGCTGCCCCGGCTGCCGAAGAGCAGACCGAGTTCGACGTGATCCTGAAGTCCGCCGGCGACAAGAAGGTCGACGTGATCAAGGCCGTCCGCGCCATCACCGGCCTGGGCCTGAAGGAAGCCAAGGACCTCACCGAAGCCGGTGGCGTCGTGAAGGAAGCTGCGTCGAAGGAAGACGCCGCGAAGTTCAAGAAGGATCTCGAAGCTGCCGGCGCCACGGTCGAACTCAAGTAATCGGCGCCTTGCGCGCCCTTTATTCGATCTAGCGTCACGCAAGCCTGGGGGCGAGAGCCCCCGGGCTTTGCCCGTTCCAGAAGCTTTACCCGTTCCATGCCGTCGTACATGGGACATCGCGATTCGAGAGCGGCCACCCCGGCGCTCCGCGGTTCGAATCCCGATCTCCGATGTTCGATTCACCTTAAACCGTCGCCCCGCGCGGCGGTACTACTGAGACCGAGGCGGTAACCACCATGACCTACTCGTTTACCGAGAAGAAGCGCATCCGTAAGGACTTCGGCAAGCGGCCCCCCGTGCTGGGCGTGCCCAACCTGCTGACGATCCAGACCGACTCGTACAAGGAATTCCTGCAGGAAAACGTGAACGCCAAGGCGCGCGAGGAGAAAGGTCTCCACGCCGCGCTGAAGTCGGTGTTCCCGATTGCCAGCTACTCCGGCAACGCCGCCCTCGAATACGTCGACTATCGCCTCGGCGAGCCGGCCTTCGACGAGCGCGAGTGCCGCAACCGCGGCATGACCTTCGGTGCGCCGCTGCGCGCCACCGTGCGCCTGGTCATCTACGACAAGGACAGCCCGGCCTCGAAGAAGGCCGTCAAGTACGTGAAGGAGCAGGAGGTCTACATGGGCGAGATCCCGCTCATGACCGACACCGGCACCTTCATCATCAACGGCACCGAGCGCGTCATCGTCTCGCAGCTGCACCGTTCGCCCGGCGTGTTCTTCGACCACGACCGCGGCAAGACGCATAGCTCGGGCAAGCTGCTGTTCTCGGCCCGCGTGATCCCCTATCGCGGCTCCTGGCTCGACTTCGAGTTCGACCCGAAGGACGCTCTGTTCACCCGCATCGACCGTCGCCGCAAGCTGCCGGTCACCGTGTTGCTGCGCGCGCTCGGCTACACCAACGAAGAGATGCTCAGCATCTTCTTCGAGCACAACGTGTTCCACCTGGGCAAGAAGGGCGGCGTCACGCTCGATCTCGTCGCCGAGCGCCTGCGTGGTGAGACCCTGACCTTCGACCTCGTGGTCGACGGCAAGGTGCTGGTCGAGGCCGGCAAGCGCATCACTGCGCGCCATGTCCGCCAGCTCGCCAACGAGAAAATCGCCACGCTCGAAGTGCCGGACGACTACCCGGTCGGCCGCATCGTGGCGATCGACATGGTCGACAAGGACACCGGCGAGATCATCGCCGCGGCCAATGACGAGCTTACCGCCGAGCACCTCGAGCGCTTCCGTAAGGGTGGCATTGAGACCGTGCCCACGCTCTACGTGAACGACCTCGATCGCGGCGCGTACATCTCGAACACGCTTCGCATCGACAACACGCGCACGCAGCTCGAGGCCCTGGTCGAAATCTATCGCATGATGCGTCCGGGCGAGCCGCCGACCAAGGATGCCGCGCAGAACCTGTTCTTCAATCTGTTCTTCACCTTCGACCGCTACGACCTCTCGGCCGTCGGCCGCATGAAGTTCAACCGTCGCGTCGGCCGCAAGGACATCCTCGGTCCGGGCGTGCTGTACGACCACAAGTACTTCAGCGAGCGCAAGGAAGAAGAATGCCAGCGCCTGCTCGGTGAGCTGGGCGAGACGTCGGACGTCCTCGACGTGCTGCGCGTACTGATCGACATCCGCAACGGCACCGGCACGGTCGATGACATCGACCACCTCGGTAACCGTCGCGTGCGTTCGGTCGGCGAAATGGCGGAAAACACCTTCCGCATCGGTCTCGTCCGCGTCGAGCGCGCGGTGCGCGAGCGCCTGTCGCTGGCCGAATCCGAGGGCCTGACCCCGCAGGAACTCATCAACGCCAAGCCCGTCGCGGCGGCGGTGAAGGAGTTCTTCGGCTCGTCGCAGCTCTCGCAGTTCATGGATCAGAACAATCCGCTGTCCGAAGTGACCCACAAGCGCCGCGTCTCGGCGCTCGGGCCGGGCGGCCTGACCCGTGAGCGCGCCGGCTTCGAAGTGCGCGACGTGCACCCGACCCATTACGGCCGCGTCTGCACCATCGAAACGCCGGAAGGCCCGAACATCGGCCTGATCAACTCGCTCGCCGTGTACGCCCGCACCAACACGTACGGCTTCCTCGAGACGCCGTACCGTAAGGTCGAGAACGGCAAGGTGACCGACAAGGTCGACTACCTCTCCGCGATCGAAGAGGGCGACCACGTCATCGCCCAGGCGAACTCGCCGCTGTCGAAGGATGGCCGCTTCCTCGAAGACTTCGTCTCCTGCCGTTTCCGCGGCGAGTCGGAGCTGCGTCCGTCGGCCGAAATCAACTACATGGACGTCTCGCCCATGCAGACGGTTTCGGTCGCGGCGGCGCTCGTGCCCTTCCTCGAGCACGACGATGCGAACCGCGCGCTCATGGGCGCGAACATGCAGCGCCAGGCCGTTCCGACCCTGCGCAGCCAGAAACCGCTCGTCGGCACGGGCATCGAGCGCGCGGTGGCGCGTGACTCGGGCGTCACCGTGTCCGCCAAGCGCGGCGGCGTCATCGACCAGGTCGATGCCGCGCGTATCGTCGTGCGCGTCAACGAAGCCGAAGTGGGCGATGACGACGCCGGCGTCGACATCTACACGCTGACCAAGTACACCCGCTCCAACCAGAACACCAACCTCAACCAGCGTCCGCTGGTGAACGTCGGTGACGTGGTGGCGGTAGGCGACACGCTGGCCGACGGTTCCTCGACCGACCTGGGCGAACTCGCGCTCGGCCAGAACATGCTCGTCGCGTTCATGCCGTGGAACGGCTACAACTTCGAAGACTCGATCCTCATCTCCGAGCGCGTCGTGCAGGAAGACCGCTACACCTCGATCCACATCGAGGAGCTGACCTGCATCGCCCGTGACACGAAGCTGGGTGCCGAGGAAATCACCGCGGACATCCCGAACGTCGGCGAGCAGGCCCTGGCCCGCCTCGACGAGTCCGGCATCGTCTACATCGGTGCCGAGGTGAAGGCCGGCGATATCCTGGTGGGCAAGGTCACGCCGAAGGGTGAAAGCCAGCTGACGCCGGAAGAAAAACTGCTCCGCGCGATCTTCGGCGAGAAGGCCTCCGACGTGAAGGACAGCTCGCTGCGCGTGCCGCCGGGCATGGACGGCAACGTCATCGACGTGCAGGTCTTCACCCGCGACGGCATCGAGAAGGACAAGCGTGCCCGCCAGATCGAAGAGACCGAGCTGAAGCGGATCCGCAAGGATCTCGACGATCAGTTCCGTATCCTCGAGGGTGCGATCTACGCCCGTATGCGTACGCAGCTCGTCGGCAAGACCGCGATGAGCGGTCCCGGCGGCCTCAAGCGCGGCGCCGTCATCGACGACGCCTACCTCGACGGCCTCAAGAAGGACGACTGGTTCAAGATCAACGTCAAGGAAGAAGACGTCTCCGAGTTCCTCGAGCGCGCGGCCGAGCAGGTCAAGCGTCACAAGGAGAACTTCGACAAGCGCTTCAAGGAGAAGCAGGGCAAGATCACCCAGGGCGACGACCTCGCGCCGGGCGTGCTCAAGATGGTCAAGGTCTACCTCGCCGTGAAGCGCCGCATCCAGCCGGGCGACAAGATGGCGGGCCGTCACGGCAACAAGGGTGTCGTGTCGATGATCGTGCCGGTGGAAGACATGCCGTTCTCCGCCGACGGCCGTCCGGTCGACATCGTGCTGAACCCGCTCGGCGTGCCGTCGCGCATGAACATCGGGCAGATCCTCGAGGTGCACCTGGGCTGGGCCGCGAAGGGCCTGGGCCACCGCATCGAGGCGATGCTCGAGGCGCAGGAGAAGCCAGCGAAGCTTCGCGAGTTCCTCAACGAGGTGTACAACCACGGTAACGCCGGCGCCGAAGGCGCGGTGCGTCACGTCGACCTCGCGTCGATGGACGACGGCGAAATCATGAACCTCGCCGACAACCTGCGTGACGGCGTGCCGATGGCCACCCCGGTGTTCGACGGTGCCGAAGAGCACGAGATCAAGCACATGCTCAAGCTTGCCGGCCTGCCCGAGTCGGGTCAGACCATACTGTTCGACGGCCGTACCGGCGAGGCGTTCGATCGCCCGGTCACCGTCGGCTACATGCACATGCTGAAGCTGAACCACCTGGTCGACGACAAGATGCACGCGCGGTCGACCGGCCCGTACTCGCTCGTCACCCAGCAGCCGCTGGGCGGCAAGGCGCAGTTCGGCGGCCAGCGCTTCGGCGAAATGGAAGTCTGGGCACTCGAGGCCTACGGCGCCGCCTACACGCTGCAGGAAATGCTCACCGTCAAGTCCGACGACGTGCAGGGCCGCAACCAGATGTACAAGAACATTGTCGACGGCAACCACGAGATGGCCGCGGGCATGCCGGAATCCTTCAACGTGCTCGTGAAGGAAATCCGCTCGCTCGCGATCGACATCGAGCTGGAAGAGATCAACAAGTGATCGTCGCGGCTACCGGAGATTACGCATGAAAGACCTGCTCAATCTGTTCAACCAGCAGCGACAGACGCTGGACTTCGACGCGATCAAGATCGCCCTGGCTTCGCCGGAGCTGATCCGTTCGTGGTCGTACGGCGAAGTGAAGAAGCCGGAAACCATCAACTACCGTACGTTCAAGCCCGAGCGTGACGGTCTGTTCTGCGCGGCCATCTTTGGCCCGATCAAGGACTACGAGTGCCTGTGCGGCAAGTACAAGCGCATGAAGCATCGTGGCGTGGTGTGCGAGAAGTGCGGCACCGAGGTCACCCTGGCCAAGGTCCGTCGCGAGCGCATGGGCCACATCGAGCTGGCCAGCCCGACCGCGCACATCTGGTTCCTGAAGTCGCTGCCGTCGCGTATCGGCCTGATGCTCGACATGACGCTGCGCGACATCGAGCGCATCCTCTACTTCGAGGCGTTCGTGGTGATCGATCCGGGCCTGACCGCGCTTGAGCGCGGCCAGCTGCTCAGCGAAGACCAGTACCTCGAGGCCACCGAGGAGCACGGCGACGAGTTCGACGCCCGCATGGGCGCCGAGGCCGTCTACGAGCTGCTCAAGAGCCTCGACCTGCCGGGCGAGGTCATCCGCCTCAAGGAAGAGATCGCCTCGACCAACTCCGAGACCAAGCTCAAGCGCCTCACCAAGCGCGTGAAGCTGATCGAGGCGTTCCTCGAGTCCGGCAACAAGCCGGAGTGGATGGTCATGACGGTGCTGCCGGTGCTTCCGCCGGATCTGCGTCCGCTCGTCCCGCTGGACGGCGGCCGTTTCGCCACGTCCGACCTCAACGACCTCTACCGTCGCGTCATCAACCGCAACAACCGCCTCAAGCGCCTGCTCGAACTCGCCGCGCCCGATATCATCGTGCGCAACGAGAAGCGCATGCTGCAGGAGTCGGTCGACGCGCTGCTCGACAACGGCCGCCGCGGTCGTGCCATCACCGGCACGAACAAGCGCGCGCTGAAGTCGCTCGCGGACATGATCAAGGGCAAGCAGGGCCGTTTCCGCCAGAACCTGCTCGGCAAGCGCGTCGACTACTCGGGTCGTTCGGTCATCGTGGTCGGCCCGACCCTGCGCCTGCACCAGTGCGGCCTGCCGAAGAAGATGGCGCTCGAGCTCTTCAAGCCCTTCATCTTCGCCAAGCTCCAGGCCCGCGGCGAAGCGACCACGATCAAGGCCGCCAAGAAGCTCGTCGAGCGCGAAGAGTCCCAGGTGTGGGACATCCTCGAAGAGGTGATCCGCGAACACCCGGTCATGCTAAACCGTGCGCCCACGCTGCACCGTCTCGGCATCCAGGCGTTCGAGCCGGTGCTGATCGAAGGCAAGGCGATCCAGCTGCATCCGCTGGTGTGTACCGCGTTCAACGCCGACTTCGACGGCGACCAGATGGCCGTGCACGTGCCGCTCTCGATCGAGGCGCAGCTCGAAGCCCGCGCGCTGATGATGTCGTCCAACAACATCCTCTCGCCCGCCAACGGCGAGCCGATCATCGTGCCGTCGCAGGACGTTGTGCTCGGTCTCTACTACATGACCCGCGAGCTGGTGAACGCGAAGGGCACCGGCATGGTGTTCGCGAACATCGGCGAGGTGCGTCGTGCCTACGACAACCGCGCCGTGCAGCTGCACGCGAAGGTGAAGGTGCGCGTGCGGGTGATCGAGCAGGGTGAAGCCGGCGAAGACGTCTTCCGCAACCAGCTGGTGGACACCACCGTGGGTCGTGCGCTGCTCGCCGAGATCATTCCCGAGCGCCTGCCGTTCGCGCTGGTCAACGTCGAGCTCACCAAGAAGAACATCTCGCGCCTGATCAACCAGAGCTACCGCCTGCTCGGCCTGAAAGAGACCGTGGTCTTCGCCGACAAGCTGATGTACACCGGCTTCCGTTTCGCGACGCGCGCCGGTATCTCCATCGGCATCGACGACATGAAGATCCCGGTCGAGAAGAAGGGCATCCTCGAAGAAGCCGAGAAGGAAGTCGTCGAAATCCAGGAGCAGTACCAGTCGGGCCTGGTGACCGCCGGCGAGCGTTACAACAAGGTGGTCGACATCTGGTCGCGCACCAACGAGCTCGTGGCCAAGGCGATGATCGACGGTATCGGTACCGAGAAGGTGCCCGATGCCGAAGGCAACCTGGTCAACCAGAAGTCGATGAACTCGCTCTACATCATGGCCGACTCGGGCGCGCGAGGCAGCGTGGCCCAGATCCGTCAGCTCGCCGGCATGCGCGGCCTCATGGCTCGCCCGGACGGCTCGATCATCGAGACGCCCATCAAGGCGAACTTCCGCGAGGGCCTGAACGTCCTGCAGTACTTCAACTCCACCCACGGTGCCCGTAAGGGCCTCGCGGACACGGCGCTGAAGACGGCGAACTCGGGTTACCTCACCCGTCGCCTCGTCGACGTGGCGCAGGACGTGGTCATCACCGAGCACGACTGCGGCACCGAGGACGGCGTCATCATGTCGCCGATCGTCGAAGGCGGCGACGTCGTCGAGCCGTTGCGCGAGCGCGTGCTGGGTCGCGTCGTGGTCGAGGACGTCTACGCCCCCGGCGACGACGACGAGCCGATCGTCACCCGCGACACGCTGCTCGACGAATATCTCGTCGACAAGCTCGACAAGGCCGGCGTGCAGATGCTCAAGGTGCGTTCGCCGATCACCTGCCGTGCCAGTCACGGCGTGTGCGCCCTGTGCTACGGCCGCGACCTGGCCCGTGGTCACCTGGTGAACATGGGTGAAGCGGTGGGTGTCGTCGCCGCGCAGTCCATCGGCGAGCCGGGCACGCAGCTGACGATGCGTACGTTCCACATCGGCGGCGCGGCCTCTCGTGCGGCGGCGGTCGACAACGTCACCGTGCGCACCACCGGCGCGTTGAAGTTCAACAACCTGAAGTCGGTCGAGCACTCGGCCGGTCACCTCGTGGCCGTGTCGCGTTCGGGCGAAGTGAGCGTCATCGACGCGAACGGCCGCGAGCGCGAGCGCTACAAGGTGCCCTACGGCGCCACGATCTCCGTCAAGGACGGCGATCCGGTCAAGGCTGGCCAGACCGTCGCCAACTGGGATCCGCACACCCACCCGATCGTCACGGAAGTGGCCGGTGTGGTCCGCTTCATCGACTTCATCGATGGCGTGACCGTGCAGTCCCAGACCGACGAACTGACCGGCCTCGAGTCGGCCGTGGTCACCGACCCGAAGCGTCGCGGTACCGCCGCGAAGGACCTGCGTCCGATCGTTCGCCTGGAAGACAGCAAGGGCCGCGAGCTCAAGCTGCCGGGTACCGACATCGCCGCGCAGTACTTCCTGCCGGCCGGGGCGATCGTGTCGATCCAGAACGGTGCCGAAGTGGGCGTGGGTGACGTTGTCGCCCGTATCCCGCAGGAAACCTCGAAGACCCGCGACATCACCGGTGGTCTGCCCCGCGTGGCCGATCTGTTCGAAGCGCGCAAGCCCAAGGAGCCGGCGATCCTCGCCGAGCGCTCGGGTATCGTCAGCTTCGGCAAGGACACCAAGGGCAAGCAGCGTCTCATCATCAAGGACGTGGACGGCAACGAGCACGAGGAGCTGATTCCGAAGTGGCGTCAGGTCATCGTGTTCGAAGGCGAGCACGTGGAGAAGGGCGAAACCGTCGTGGACGGCGAGCCGAATCCGCACGACATCCTGCGCCTGCTGGGTGTCGAGCCGCTGGCCGCCTACCTCGTCAAGGAAATCCAGGACGTCTACCGCCTCCAGGGCGTGAAGATCAACGACAAGCACATTGAGGCGATCATTCGCCAGATGCTGCGCAAGGTCGAGATCGTCGAGCCGGGCGACAGCACCTACCTCCGTGGCGAGCAGGTCGAGCGCGTGCGCATCAACGAGGAGAACGATCGTGCCGAGGCTCGTGGCGAGCGTCGGGCCGATTTCGAATCGGTGCTGCTGGGCATCACCAAGGCCTCGCTGGCCACCGAGTCGTTCATCTCGGCGGCGTCGTTCCAGGAGACCACCCGCGTCCTCACCGAGGCGGCGGTCCGTGGTACGCGCGACACGTTGCGTGGCCTGAAGGAAAATGTTATTGTTGGACGGCTAATCCCTGCGGGTACGGGTCTGGCCTACCACGCATCGCGTCGTAGCCAGGGCGGCCTGACGGCCTCGGAGCTCGAAACCCTTTCGGGTTCGGCACCGGCCGTCACGTTCGAAGAGGCTCCCGCCGGGTCCAACGATAGCGCCGAGTGAGGCCCCGTACGGGCTTCGCCCGTACATACGAAATGAGGCGCATGGACGCGCCTCGTGTTCGGATTCAGGGACGATGGGCGCCGGTCCGCCAACCGGGCGGCGCACGTCAACAACGCTTATATGGCGGGCCGATCTATCGGTCTGCCTTTATGTTTCTCAGGAATAGCTTCGCATGACGACAGTCAACCAGTTGGTGCGCAAATCCCGCAGCCCGAAGGCGTACAAGAGCGCCTCGCCGGCCCTGCAGAGCAGCCCGCAGCGCCGCGGTGTGTGCACGCGCGTTTACACGACCACCCCGAAGAAGCCGAACTCGGCCCTGCGTAAGGTTGCCAAGGTGCGCCTCACCAACGGTTTCGAAGTCATCAGCTACATCGGTGGCGAAGGTCACAATCTGCAGGAGCACTCGGTGGTCCTGATCCGCGGCGGTCGCGTCAAGGATCTCCCGGGTGTCCGTTACCACACCGTTCGCGGCAGCCTCGACTGCGCGGGCGTGACCAAGCGTCGCAAGTCGCGCTCGAAGTACGGCGCCAAGCGCCCGAAGGGCTAAGTTGAAGGACAACAAATATGTCGCGTAAAGGTTCCCATCCCGCCCGTGTCGTCCTCCCGGACCCGAAGCACGGAAGCCAGCTCATCGCCCGTTTCATCAACATGGTGATGAAGTCCGGCAAGAAGTCCGTCGCCGAGTCGATCGTCTACGGCGCCCTCCAGCACATCGGCGAAAAGCACGCCGAACCGGTGCAGCTCGTCGAGAAGGCCCTGGGTAACATTGCCCCGGCCGTCGAGGTGAAGTCGCGTCGCGTCGGTGGTGCCACCTACCAGGTGCCCGTCGAAGTGCGTCCGGGTCGCCGCATGGCACTGGCCATGCGCTGGGTGATCGAAGCCGCTCGCAAGCGCGGTGAGACGTCCATGCCGCGCAAGCTGGCCGCCGAACTCCTCGAGGCTTCCGAGTCCCGTGGCGGCGCCGTCAAGAAGCGCGAAGAAACGCACCGCATGGCGGAGGCCAACAAGGCCTTCTCGCATTACCGCTGGTAATCCCCTTCCAGCTACAAGATCTGAGGAAAGACCGTGGCACGCACCACTCCCATCGAGCGCTACCGCAACTTCGGCATCATGGCTCACATCGATGCCGGCAAGACCACGACCACGGAGCGTATCCTGTTCTACACCGGTGTCAGTCATAAGATTGGCGAGGTGCATGACGGTGCCGCGACGATGGACTGGATGGAGCAGGAGCAGGAGCGCGGCATCACCATCACTTCCGCCGCCACGACGGCGTTCTGGAAGGGCATGGATCGTTCGCTGCCCGAGCACCGCTTCAACATCATCGACACCCCGGGACACGTCGACTTCACCATCGAAGTGGAGCGTTCGCTCCGCGTGCTCGACGGTGCGGTGTTCGTGCTCTGCGCCGTGGGTGGTGTGCAGCCGCAGTCGGAAACCGTCTGGCGTCAGGCTAACCGGTACAAGGTGCCGCGCCTTGCGTTCGTCAACAAGATGGATCGCACGGGTGCCAACTTCTACAAGGTCGTCGACCAGCTGAAGGCCCGTCTTGCCGCCAATCCGGTGCCGATGCAGGTGCCGATCGGTGCGGAGGATAACTTCGAAGGCGTGGTCGATCTTCTCAAGATGAAGGCGATCAAGTGGGACATGGAGTCCCAGGGCATGAAGTTCGAGTACGTCGACATCCCGGCGAACCTCCAGGACAAGGCCGAGGAAGGCCGTACCGCCATGATCGAAGCCGCGGCGGAAGCCACGGAAGAGATGATGGACAAGTACCTGGGCGGCGACGAGCTGACCGAGGCCGAGATCATCGAGGGCCTGCGTCTGCGCACGCTCAAGAGCGAGATCATTCCGGTCTTCTGCGGCACCGCGTTCAAGAACAAGGGCGTCCAGGCGATGCTCGACGCCGTCGTCAACCTGCTCCCGTCGCCGATCGACCGTCCGCCGGTCGAGGGCATCAACGAAGACGAGCAGCCGGATACGCGTCCGGCCAAGGACGACGCGCCGTTCTCGGCCCTGGCGTTCAAGATCATGACCGATCCGTTCGTCGGCGCCCTGACGTTCTTCCGTGTCTATTCGGGCACGCTGAACGCCGGTGACCAGGTGTACAACCCGGTCAAGTCGAAGAAGGAGCGCATCGGCCGCATCCTCCAGATGCACGCCAACGAGCGTCACGAACTGAAGGAAGTCCGCGCGGGCGATATCGCCGCCGCGGTCGGCCTCAAGGACGTCACCACCGGTGACACGCTCTGCGCCCAGGACCACATCATCACGCTCGAGCGCATGTCGTTCCCCGAGCCGGTGATTTCGATGGCGGTCGAGCCGAAGACGAAGTCCGATCAGGAAAAGATGGGCATCGCCCTCGGCCGCCTGGCTGCGGAAGATCCGTCGTTCCGCGTCCGTACCGACGAAGAGTCGGGTCAGACGATCATCTCGGGCATGGGCGAGCTTCACCTGGACATCCTGGTGGATCGCATGAAGCGCGAGTTCAACGTCGAAGCCAACGTCGGCAAGCCGCAGGTGGCCTACCGCGAAACGATCCAGGCGTCGGACGTCAAGTCGGACTACAAGCACGCCAAGCAGTCGGGTGGTAAGGGCCAGTACGGTCACGTCGTGATCGAAATGTCCCCGATCTCGGATGCCGATCGTGCGGACGAGAAGATCGCCGCGAACATCAAGGACGACTTCCTGTTCATCAACGACATCACCGGTGGCGTGATTCCGAAGGAATTCATCCCGTCCGTCGAAAAGGGCCTGCGCGAGACGATCACGTCGGGTCCGTTGGCCGGCTTCCCGGTGGTGGGCGTCAAGGTGAAGCTCGTCTTCGGTTCGTACCATGACGTCGATTCGTCGGAAATGGCGTTCAAGCTTGCCGCCTCGATGGCGTTCAAGCAGGGCTTCTCGAAGGCTCAGCCGGTGCTGCTCGAGCCGATCATGAAGGTCGAGGTCGTGACGCCGGAAGACTACGTCGGTGACGTGATGGGCGATATCTCGCGTCGTCGCGGCATGCTGACCGGTCAGGAAGAAACGCCGTCGGGCAAGACCGTCAATGC
The DNA here is from genome assembly GCF_034063545.1 of Luteibacter sahnii. Lineage (NCBI taxonomy): Bacteria > Pseudomonadati > Pseudomonadota > Gammaproteobacteria > Lysobacterales > Rhodanobacteraceae > Luteibacter > Luteibacter sahnii. Next base: position 629,088 of record NZ_JAQLOK010000002.1, on the reverse strand, counting down.
GATGATCCCGCTGGGCGAAATGTTCGGTTACGCCACGTCGCTTCGTTCGCAGACCCAGGGTCGCGCGACGTTCACGATGGAATTCGACCATTACGAGCCGGCGCCGAAGAACATCGCCGACGAGGTCATGAAGAAGTCCTGATAAGGGCTTCTTCTTCACACTTATAACGTTCTTTTAGAGGTTCAGAGTCATGGCAAAGGGTAAGTTCGAGCGCAATAAGCCGCACGTCAACGTCGGCACCATCGGTCACGTCGACCACGGCAAGACCACGCTCACCGCGGCGCTGACGAAGGTTGGCGCGGACCGCTTCGGTGGCGAGTTCAAGGGCTACGATGCGATCGATGCGGCGCCGGAAGAGAAGGCTCGTGGCATCACGATTTCGACCGCGCACGTCGAATATGAATCGGCCACCCGTCACTACGCCCACGTCGATTGCCCGGGCCACGCTGACTACGTCAAGAACATGATCACCGGTGCCGCCCAGATGGACGGCGCGATCCTGGTGTGTTCGGCGGCCGACGGCCCGATGCCGCAGACCCGCGAGCATATCCTGCTCTCGCGCCAGGTCGGCGTGCCGTACATCGTCGTGTTCCTGAACAAGGCCGACATGGTGGACGACGCCGAGCTCATGGAGCTTGTAGAAATGGAAGTCCGCGAACTGCTCTCGAAGTACGAGTTCCCGGGCGACGACACCCCGATCGTCAAGGGCTCGGCCCGTCTCGCCCTCGAAGGCGACCAGTCGGAGATTGGCGTGCCGGCGATCATCAGCCTGGTTGATGCGCTCGACACCTGGATCCCGACGCCGGAGCGTGACGTCGACAAGACCTTCCTGATGCCCGTCGAAGACGTGTTTTCGATCTCCGGTCGCGGCACCGTCGTAACCGGTCGTATCGAGCGTGGCGTCATCAAGGTTGGCGAAGAAATCGAAGTCGTCGGTCTGCGCGACACCCAGAAGTCCACCGTGACGGGCGTTGAGATGTTCCGCAAGCTTCTCGACCAGGGCCAGGCGGGTGACAACGCCGGTCTGCTGCTCCGCGGCCTGAAGCGCGACGACGTCGAGCGCGGCCAGGTGCTGGCCAAGCCCGGCACGATCAAGCCGCACACCCAGTTCGACGCTGAGGTGTATGTGCTGTCGAAGGACGAGGGCGGTCGTCACACCCCGTTCTTCAACAACTATCGTCCGCAGTTCTACTTCCGCACCACCGACGTGACCGGCGCCTGCAAGCTGCCGGAAGGCACCGAAATGGTGATGCCGGGTGACAACGTGAAGATGTCGGTCACGTTGCTGAAGCCGATCGCCATGGATGAGGGCCTGCGCTTCGCCATCCGCGAAGGTGGTCGCACCGTCGGCGCCGGCGTGGTGTCAAAGATCCTGGCGTAAGTCAGGCGGTTCCGCGAGGAACGAAGAGCGGGGGCGAAAGCCCCCGCTTTTTTTATGTCTGAGTGTGGCGGGGCTTCCTTTTTCCTCTCAGACCCTATATAGTCGACGGGCTATATACACCGGTCGCCTTTTGGGTGGCTGGATACCGCGAAATGAGGTGCATGGAATGCGCTTCGAGTTCGCAGGCAAGGAAGCCGGGTAGGGTGCATCGGGCGACAGGGCGTATACGCTCTGTTGACGCCGTATTTTGCGCGTCCTATACTTTTCTGTCTAAGCAGACCCTTGTTGTGGTCTGCTTGGCTTTTTCGGGTCGTTCCAGGCGGTTTTGTCCGCTGCGGGGCGGCCCGTTGCGGTACCCGTAAGTAGCACTGGGTTGTGCGGCGTGGCGAGAAGCCCCGCCGAATCACAAGAACGTTCTTTCGATAACAGGACACGGTTTTATGGCGAACCAAAAGATTCGCATCCGGCTCAAGGCGTTCGATCATCGTCTGATCGACCGTTCGGCCAGCGAAATCGTCGAGACGGCCAAGCGCACTGGCGCCACGGTCCTCGGCCCGATCCCGCTGCCGACCAAGATTGAGCGCTACACCATTCTGGTGTCGCCGCACGTCGACAAAGATGCCCGCGACCAGTACGAGACTCGTACCCACAAGCGCGTTCTGGACATCGTCGACCCCAACGACAAGACCGTGGACGCGCTCATGAAGCTCGATCTCGCGGCCGGCGTCGACGTCCAGATCAAGCTCGGCTGAGCGGACTAAAGGATACGAAGATGAGTATCGGACTGGTTGGCCGCAAGTGCGGCATGAGCCGGCTCTTCACCGAAGACGGCCGCTCGATTCCGGTGACGCTGATTGAAGCGACCCCGAATCGCGTGACGCAGGTGAAGACCGAAGAAAACGACGGCTACAGCGCCGTGCAGGTCACGACGGGCGCGAAGCGCGCCTCGCTCCTGACGGCTCCGCTGAAGGGCCATTACGCTAACGCCAAGGTTGAGCCGGGTCGCGGCCTGTGGGAATTCCGCGTCGCCGCGGAAGACGCGGGCAAGTACGCGATCGGCACCGAGATCAAGGCGGATGACGTCTTTACCGTCGGTCAGACGGTCGACGTCTCTGGCGTCTCGAAGGGTAAGGGCTTCCAGGGCACCATCAAGCGTCACCACTTCAAGATGGGCGACGCCACGCACGGTAACTCGCTGTCGCATCGCGCCCCGGGCTCGATCGGCCAGCGCCAGACGCCGGGTCGCGTGTTCCCTGGTAAGAAGATGTCGGGCCACATGGGTGCGGTCAACCGTACGCAGCAGGGCCTGGAAGTTGTCAAGGTCGACGCCGAGCGCCACCTGATCGCGGTCAAGGGCGCAGTCCCGGGCGCGCCGGGCGGTGACGTCGTGATTCGTCCGACGACCAAGGGTTGAGGAGAGACGCCATGGAACTCAATGTTATTGGCGCCCAGTCGCTCACCGTTTCCGACGATGTGTTCGGCGGCGAGTACAAGAAGGCCCTCGTGCATCAGGTCGTGACCGCCTACCAGGCGGGCGGCCGTGCCGGCACCAAGGCGCAGCTGTCGCGCGGTGAACTGTCCGGTACCACGAAGAAGTTCAAGAAGCAGAAGGGCGGCGGCGCCCGCCACGGTGACTACCGCGCCCCGATCTTCGTCGGCGGTGGTGTCACGTTCGCGGCCAAGCCGCGCAGCTTCGAGCAGAAGGTCAATCGCAAGGCTTACCGCGTTGCGATCCGTTCGATCATTGCCGAGCTGACCCGTCAGGGTCGTCTGAAGGTGGTCCCGGCCCTGTCGATCGACAAGCCCAGCACCAAGGGCATGATCGCCAAGCTCGCCGAACTCGAAGTCAAGGGTCGTGTCCTGCTGGTGTCGGAAGACTCCACCGAGGCGCTGTACCTGTCCGCCCGCAACATTCCGTACATCCACGTCGTCGACGTGCTGGCCCTGAATCCGGTCAGCCTGGTCGGTAGCGACTTCGTCGTCATGACGGTGGACGCGGTCAAGAAGGTCGAGGAGTGGCTCGCATGACCACCGAACGCACGCTCAACACGCTTCGCGCGCCGCACATCTCCGAGAAGTCGGCGCGCCTGGCTGAGAACAACCAGTACGTCTTCGTCGTGGCGCCCGAGGCGACCAAGGCCGACGTCCGCGCCGCGGTGGAAAACCTCTTCGACGTCAAGGTCGTGGATGTGAACCTCGTGAACACGAAGGGCAAGGTCAAGTCGTTCCGCTTCCGCCAGGGCAACCGCCAGGGCAAGCGCAAGGCTTACGTGCGCCTCGCCGACGGCCACACGATCGACGTGTCGGCCAAGGCCTGAGCCAGGAGTTGAATTGAGATGGCACTGATCACTCACAAGCCGACCTCCCCGGGTCGCCGCGACGCAGTCAGCGTGCGGACCGAGGGTCTGCACAAGGGCGCCCCGTACGCGCCCCTGACCGAATCGCAGGCGAAGACCGGCGGCCGCAACCATTTCGGTCGCATCACCACGCGTCATCGCGGCGGCGGTCACAAGCAGGCATATCGCATCATCGACTTCAAGCGCGACAAGGAAGGCATTGCCGCCGTTGTCGAGCGTCTTGAATACGACCCGAACCGCACTGCGCACATCGCGCTGCTGTGCTACGCCGACGGCGAGCGCCGCTACATCATCGCGCCCAAGGGCGTGGCGGTGGGCGATCGCCTGGTGTCCGGTTCCGACTCGCCGATCAAGGCCGGCAACTGCCTGCCGCTGCGGTCGATCCCGGTCGGTTCCACCGTGCATTGCATCGAGATGAAGCCGGGCAAGGGCGCCCAGCTGGCCCGTTCGGCCGGCGCGTCCGTCCAGCTCGTCGCTCGCGAGCAGGGCTACGCCACGCTGCGTCTTCGCTCCGGCGAAATGCGTCGCGTGCCGGTCGAATGCCGCGCCACCATCGGTGAAGTCGGCAATTCGGAGCACAGCCTCCGCAAGCTCGGCAAGGCCGGTGCGAAGCGTTGGAAGGGCATCCGTCCGACCGTCCGCGGCGTCGTCATGAACCCGGTCGACCATCCGCATGGCGGTGGTGAAGGCCGTACCTCCGGTGGCCGTCACCCGGTCAGCCCGTGGGGCACGCCGACCAAGGGTTACAAGACGCGCAACAACAAGCGCACCCAGCAGTTCATCGTGCGTCGTCGCAAGTAATAGGAAACGATCATGCCGCGCTCTCTAAAGAAAGGTCCGTTCGTTGACCTGCACCTCGTAAAGAAGGTGGAAGCCGCCGTTTCCGCCAACAACAAGCGTCCGATCAAGACCTGGTCGCGTCGCTCGATGATCCTGCCGGAGATGGTCGGTCTGACCATCGCCATCCACAACGGCCGCCAGCACGTGCCGGTGCTCATCAACGAGAACATGGTCGGGCATAAGCTCGGCGAGTTCGCGGTGACCCGCACCTACAAGGGCCATGCCGGCGATAAGAAGGGCAAGTGATGAGCACTGAAGCCAAAGCGATCCTGCGCAGCGCCCGCATCTCGGCGCAGAAGGCACGCCTGGTGGCCGACCTGGTCCGCGGCATGCCCGTGGGCCGGGCGAGCGACGTGCTTGCCTATACCAACAAGAAGGCCGCTCACCTCGTTCGCAAGGTGCTGCTCTCGGCCGTCGCCAACGCCGAGAACAACCTCGGCGCCGATGTCGACGAGCTGAAGGTCTCGCGCATCTTCGTCGACGAAGGTCCGGCGATGAAGCGTATGTACGCCCGCGCCAAAGGCCGCGGTTCGCGCATCCTGAAGCGCACCAGCCACATCACTGTGGTTGTGGGCAACTGACTGGGGTAAGACACGATGGGTCACAAAGTTCATCCCACCGGTATCCGCCTCGGCATTGCCAAGGACTGGAACTCGAAGTGGTACGCCAACAAGGGTGAGTACGCCCTGTATCTCGCTGCCGACCTCAAGGTCCGCGAGATGCTGCGCAAGAAGCTCGCCGCCGCCGGTATCTCGAAGATTCAGATCGAGCGTCCGGCCAAGACCGCCCGCGTGACGATCCACACCGCCCGTCCGGGCGTGGTGATCGGCAAGAAGGGTGAGGACATCGAGAAGCTCCGCAAGGAAGTCACCGACATGATGGGCGTGCCGACGCACATCAACGTCAGCGAAGTCCGCAAGCCGGAACTCGACGCCCAGCTCGTGGCCGAGTCGATCGCGCAGCAGCTCGAGCGTCGCATCATGTTCCGTCGCGCGATGAAGCGCTCGGTCGGTAACGCCATGCGCCTCGGCGCCCTCGGCATCAAGATCAACGTCTCCGGTCGTCTGAACGGCGCCGAGATCGCGCGCTCCGAGTGGGCTCGCGAAGGTCGCGTGCCGCTTCACACCCTCCGTGCCGACATCGACTACGGCACCGCCGAAGCCAAGACGCAGTACGGCATCATCGGCGTGAAGGTGTGGGTCTACAAGGGCGAGATCTTCGACCTCGCGGCCGCCACGGCCGAGTCGAAGGAAGAACAGCAGCCTCAGCAGTCGTCGCGTCGCGAGGGTGGTGACAACCGCCGCGATCGTGATCGCGCTGCGAAGTAAGGAGCCGGTGCCATGTTGCAACCGAAGCGTACCAAGTACCGCAAGATGTTTAAGGGCCGCAACGACGGTCTGGCGTTTAACTCGAACCTTGTCAGCTTTGGCGAGTATGGCCTCAAGGCCACGACGCACGGTCAGCTGACCGCGCGCCAGATCGAGGCCGCCCGCCGTTGCATCACGCGCTACGTCAAGCGTGGCGGCAAGCTCTGGATCCGCGTGTTCCCGGACAAGCCGATCACCCGCAAGCCCATCGAAGTCCGAATGGGTGCCGGTAAGGGTGGCGTCGAGTTCTGGGTCGCTCTGATCCAGCCGGGCCGCATGCTTTATGAAATCGAAGGTGTCGACGAAGCGACCGCGCGCGAGGCCATGCGTCTCGCGGCCGCCAAGCTCTCGGTCCAGACCCAGTTCGTGTCCAGGGCGGTGATGTAATGGCCATCAAAGAAATCAAAGAGAAGTCGGCGGAAGAGCTGAAGCAGCATCTGCTGGACCTTCGCAAGGAGCAGTTCAATCTGCGCATGCAGAAGGGCTCCGGTCAGCTCACTCAGCCGCACCAGCTGCGCCGCGTCCGGCGCGACATCGCCCGCACGAAGTTCGTGCTCGGCGGCAAGAAGTGAAGGTGGCTGATATGAGCGATAACCAGAAGGCGGCGCGTACCCTCGAGGGCCGCGTCATCAGCAACAAGATGACCAACACGGTCACGGTCCTGATCGAGCGCCAGGTGCAGCATCCGCTGCTCGGCAAGATCATCCGCCGTTCCACGAAGCTCCACGCGCACGATGAAACCGGCGCGAACGAGGGCGACGTGGTCCGCATCGCGGAATGCCGTCCGCTGTCGAAGACCAAGCATCACCGCGTGGTCGCCATCGTCACTCGCGCTGAAGTCTGAGGAGGGTGCAGCCATGATCCAGATGCAAAGCACGCTTTCCGCAGCGGACAACAGCGGAGCGAAGGAACTGATGTGCATCAAGGTGCTGGGCGGCTCCAAGCGTCGCTACGCCGGCATCGGCGATGTCATCAAGGTGACCGTCAAGGACGCCATTCCTCGCGGCAAGGTGAAGAAGGGTGAGGTGTACAACGCCGTGGTGGTTCGTACCGCCAAGGGTGTGCGCCGTACCGACGGTTCGCTGATCCGTTTCGACGGTAACGCGGCCGTGCTCCTCAACAACAAGCTCGAGCCGATCGGCACCCGTATCTTCGGGCCGGTTACCCGCGAGCTGCGCAGCGAGAAGTTCATGAAGATCGTCTCGCTCGCGCCCGAAGTGCTCTGAGCGGAGGCCAGACCATGAACCGTATCCGCAAGGGTGACCACGTCGTCGTGATCACCGGTAAAAACAAGGGTCAGCGCGGCGACGTGCTGCGTGTCGACGGCGACCGCGTGGTCGTGTCGAACGTCAACGTCGTCAAGCGTCACACCAAGCCGAATCCCCAGGCCAACCAGCCGGGTGGAATCGTCGAGCGTGAAGCCGCGATCCATATCTCCAACGTCCAGCTCTTCAACTCCGCCCAGAACAAGGGCGAGCGCGTGGCCACCAAGACGCTCGAGGACGGGCGCAAGGTGCGCGTGTTCGTCTCGGGCGAAGTGGTCGACGCGTAAGGAACCGAAGTCATGACCCGCCTTGAAACGTTTTACAAAGAGTCGGTAATGCAGAAGCTCACTGAGCGCTTCGGTTACCAGAACGTCATGCAGGTGCCGCGTATCACCAAGGTCACGCTCAACATGGGTGTGGGCGAGGCGGCCGGCAACAAGAAGATCCTCGACAATGCCGTGGCCGACATGGCCAAGATCGCCGGCCAGAAGCCGGTGACCACCAAGGCTCGCGTCTCGGTCGCGTCGTTCAAGATCCGCGACGGCTGGCCGATCGGCTGCAAGGTGACGCTGCGTCGCGCCCAGATGTGGGAATTCCTCGATCGCCTGATCAACATCTCGCTGCCGCGTACGCGCGACTTCCGTGGTGTGTCCGGTCGCGCCTTCGATGGCCGGGGTAACTACAACTTCGGCATCAAGGAACAGATCATCTTCCCCGAAATCGACTTCGACCAGGTCGACGCGCTGCGTGGTATGGATATCTCCATCACCACCACCGCCAAGACCGACGAAGAAGCCAAGGCGCTGCTGGAAGCCTTCAGCTTCCCGTTCCGCAACTGATCGGCAGAGAGAACACATGGCAAAGACCTCGATGATCGAGCGCGACCTCAAGCGCGCCAAGCTCGCCAAGAAGTACGCCGCCAAGCGCGCCGAACTGAAGGCGATCGTCCTGAGCGCCACCGCCTCGTACGACGAGAAGATGGATGCCCAGACCAAGCTGCAGAAGCTTCCGCGTGACGCGAGCCCGTCCCGCCAGCGTAATCGCTGCGCGTTGACCGGTCGCCCCCGCGGCGTGTACAGCAAGTTCGGTCTCGGCCGCAACAAGCTGCGCGAAGCCACCATGCGTGGCGACGTGCCGGGCCTGCGCAAGGCCAGCTGGTAAAACGCCCGCTGTCTTGCCCGCCAGGGCGGGACAGCGTCACCTGGACATCCCTTGTCCGGGTGGACACAGCCTGATATGATCGTCGGTCTGCGCAATGCAGACCGACGACTTGTCGGCTTTACAATTTGAAGATCTCCGGTCATTCGGATATCGGTGCACACTCAAGGGTTTTTTTATGAGCATGACTGATCCCATCGCCGATCTGTTTACGCGCATCCGCAACGCCCAGGCCACGGGTAAAGCGGTTGTCCGTATTCCGTCGTCGAAGATGAAGCTGGCACTTGCCAAGCTTCTCCAGAACGAAGGCTACATTCTCGACGCCCGCGTCGCCGACGAAGACGGCAAGCCGGTTCTCGAAATCAAGCTGAAGTATTTCGAAGGCCGTCCGGCTATCGAATCCATCGCCCGTGTCAGCCGTTCCGGTCTCCGCGTCTATCGTGGCAAGGACGAGCTGCCGAAGGTCCTCGGCGGCCTGGGTATCTCGATCATCTCCACCTCCGCCGGTCTGCTGACCGACGCACAGGCCCGTTCGAAGGGTCTGGGTGGCGAAGTCATCGGCCAGGTGGCGTAAGGAGTCCCGACATGTCACGTGTAGCCAAGAAGCCCATCACCCTCCCGAAGGGTGTCGAAATCGCGGTCGCCAACGGCACCGTTTCCGTCAAGGGTCCGAAGGGCACCCTGACCACCCACGAACTGCCGGGCGTTTCGTTCGCGCAGGACAACGGCGTGGCCACCATCGTCCTCGCCGAGGGCGCTGACGACAAGTTCGGCGGCACCGCCCGCGCGATCGTCGCCAACATGGTGCATGGCGTGTCCAACGGCTTCGAGAAGAAGCTCGAGCTGGTCGGCGTGGGTTACCGCGCGCAGATGCAGGGCAAGGCGATCAACCTGTCGCTCGGTTTCTCGCACCCGGTCGTCTTCGAAGCGCCGGAAGGCATCACCATCGAAACCCCGACGCAGACGGAAATCCTCATCAAGGGTTCCGACAAGCAGCTCGTGGGCCAGGTGGCTGCGAAGATCCGCGCGTTCCGTTCGCCGGAGCCCTACAAGGGCAAGGGCGTCCGTTATGCCGGCGAGACGATCATCCTGAAGGAAGCCAAGAAGGCCTAATCGGCCTATCCGCTTCCTGGAGACGAGACGATGAACAAGAACGAATCCCGCCTGCGCCGCGCCAAGTCGACCCGCGCCCACATCCGTGAGCTTGGAGTCCACCGCCTGAGCGTGCATCGCACCGGTCAGCATCTGTACGCCCAGGTCTTCGCGCCGAACGGCACGGTCGTGGCGTCCGCCTCGACCGTGCAGAAGTCGGTCGCCGAAGGCCTCAAGAGCAAGAAGAACGTCGAAGCCGCCGGCACGGTCGGCCGCATTGTCGCCGAGCGCGCCAAGGCCGCCGGTGTCGAGTCCGTCGCGTTCGACCGCTCGGGTTTTCGTTACCACGGTCGCATCAAGGCGCTTGCCGAAGCGGCGCGTGAGGCCGGCCTCAAGTTCTAAGAGGCGTCAGGCCACGACACCGGTCCCATGGGGCCGGTGTCGCCCGATGTACCTACAACTCCAAGCGGCGACCAAGCCGTAAACAGAAGTCCCGGAGTATCCGGGCTATCAGGAATAAGAGATGTCCTCGACAGATCGCGAAAATTCGGACGGCATGCTTGAAAAGCTGATCGCCGTCAACCGCGTGGCCAAGACCGTCAAGGGTGGCCGCCAGATGAGCTTCACCGCGCTGACCGTGGTCGGCGACGGCGAGGGTCGCGTCGGTTTTGGTTATGGCAAGGCCCGTGAAGTGCCGGTCGCCATTTCCAAGGCCATGGAGCGCGCCCGTCGCAACATGGTCAACATCGAACTGAACAATGGCACGCTGTGGTACGCCGTCAAGGCCAACCATGGCGCGGCCCGCGTCTTCATGCAGCCCGCTTCCGAGGGTACCGGCGTCATCGCCGGCGGTGCCATGCGCGCCGTGCTCGAAGTGGTTGGCGTGAAGAACGTTCTCGCGAAGGCCGTCGGCTCGCGCAACCCGATCAACCTCGTCCGCGCGACGATCAAGGGTCTGCAGGCCGTCGCCTCGCCGAAGCGCATTGCCGCCAAGCGTGGCAAGACCATCGAAGAGGTGTTGGGCAATGGCTAAGAACAACGAAAGCGCCGGCACCGTCCGCGTGCGCCTGGTCAAGGGCCTGCGCGGCGTGCAGGGCCGTCATCGTCTGAGCGTGAAGGCCCTTGGCCTCAACAAGCTCAACGACGTGCGTGAACTGAAGGATTCCCCGCAGGTCCGTGGCCTCATCAACACGGTCTACTACCTGGTTCGGGTCGAGGAGTAAGCAATCATGCGTCTTAACGACATCAAGCCCGGCAAGGGCGCCCGCAAGACCCGCACCCGCGTGGCGCGTGGTATCGGCTCCGGCCTTGGCAAGACCGCCGGTCGCGGCCACAAGGGTCAGCACGCTCGCGCCGGCAACACGCACCGCGTCGGTTTCGAAGGCGGCCAGATGCCCTTGCAGCGTCGTCTTCCCAAGGTGGGCTTCCGCTCGCTGAAGAAGGCTGACACCGAGCAGGTCATGCTCTATCAGCTCGCCTCGGTCCAGGCCGAGACCATCGACCTGATCGCCCTCCACGCCGCCGGCCTCGTCTCGAGCCGCGCCAAGAAGGTGAAGGTCGTGCTCAAGGGCGAAATCAATCGCGCCATCAAGCTGCAGGGTGTGCTCGCGACGGCCGGTGCCAAGGCCGCCATCGAGGCAGCCGGCGGCAGCGTGGAGTAATCACGTGGCTGGAGCGCAGGGCAATAAGCTCGGCTCGCTGGGCAAACTGACGGAACTGCGTCAGCGCATCCTGTTCCTCATCGGTGCGCTGATCGTCTTCCGCCTTGGCTCGTTCATTCCCGTTCCGGGCGTGAACCCCGAGGCGATGACGAGCCTGGTCGAGGGCGGCGGCGGCCTGCTGAACATGGTCAACATGTTCTCGGGTGGTTCGCTGTCCCGCTTCTCGGTGTTCGCCCTGGGCGTCGTGCCGTACATTTCGGCGTCGATCGTGGTCCAGATGATGGGCTCGGTGGTGCCGTCGCTGATGGCGCTGCGCAAGGAAGGTGAGTCGGGTCGTCGCAAGATGACCATGTACACGCGCTTCGGCACCGTGGGGTTGGCGGCTTTCCAGGCGTTCGGCATCGCCGTGGCGCTGCAGAAGCAGGTCGCCGCAGGCGGCAATCCGGTGGTTTACATGCCGGGTGCCGGCTTTGTCATGGCGTCGGTGGTGGGCCTCACGGCTGGCACGATGTTCCTGATGTGGCTGGGTGAGCAGATCACCGAACGCGGTATCGGCAACGGCATCTCGATGCTGATCTTCGCCGGCATCGTCGCCGGCCTGCCCGCCGCCATCGCCCACACGCTGACCATGGCCAACAACGGTGAGCTGTCGGTGCTCAAGCTGCTGATGGTCACGGTGGTGATCCTCGCGGTGACGGCGTTCGTGGTGTTCATGGAGCGCGCCCAGCGGCGTATCACCGTGAACTACGCGAAGCAGGGTGGCCAGCGCCAGTTCCAGCAGCGCCAGGTGTCTCACCTGCCGTTGAAGATCAACATGGCGGGCGTCATTCCGCCGATCTTCGCGACCAGCCTCCTGCTTTTCCCTGCGACCGCCGCCACCTGGTTCGGTTCCGCCAATCAGTCGCGCTGGCTGCAGTGGCTGACCACGGCGCTGAGCCCGGGTGAGCCGATCCACGACATCGTGTTCGCGGTGCTGGTCATCGGGTTCGCGTTCTTCTATACGGCGATCGTGTTCAACTCGCAGGAAACGGCCGATAACCTCAAGCGTTCGGGGGCGTTGATTCCGGGTATTCGTCCGGGTCGCTCCACGGCGGACTACATCGATGGCGTCATGACCCGCCTGACGGGTGTGGGCGCGATTTACATCGTGCTGGTCTGCCTGGTGCCCACGTTCATGCAGAACGCCTGGCACGTCCCGTTCTATTTCGGCGGCACTTCGCTGCTGATCGTGGTGGTGGTGGTGATGGATTTCATCGCCCAGGTTCAGGCCCATCTCATGAGCCACCAGTACGAGAGTCTGCTCAAGAAGTCCAATCTCCGTCGCGGCTGAGACGGAGATCCCAAGTAGGGCAAGCCTTGGCGCCCCGCGCCGCAGGACTTCCCGTTTAGGTTAATTCAGGTTAAAATTGCGCGTTTACCGCGCACGAAGCACATCGGAGACAGTACATCATGGCGCGCATCGCGGGTGTCAATTTGCCGGTCCAGAAGCATGTCTGGGTTGGCCTGCAGAGCATTTACGGAATCGGCCGTTCGCGGGCGAAGAAGGTCTGTGTGGACGCTGGCGTGGTTCCCACCACCCAGATCAAGTCCCTCAGCGAAGGCGAGGTCGAGAAGATCCGCGCCGAGATTGCCAAGTACACGGTCGAGGGCGATCTTCGCCGTGAGATCGGTATGGCCGTCAAGCGTTTGATGGATCTCGGTTGCTACCGTGGCCTGCGCCACCGTCGCGGCCTGCCGGTGCGCGGCCAGCGCACGCGTACCAACGCCCGTACCCGCAAGGGTCCGCGTCGTCCGATCAAGAAGTAACGGATACCGAATATGGCTAAGCCGGTTAAGACCAAGAAGAAGATCAAGCGTGTTGTCACGGATGCCGTGGCCCACGTGCAGGCTTCTTTCAACAACACCATCGTCACGATCACCGACCGCCAGGGCAACGCCCTGTCGTGGGCGACGGCGGGTGGCGCGGGCTTCCGCGGTTCCCGTAAGTCGACGCCGTTCGCCGCTCAGGTGGCCGCCGAAAAGGCCGGTCGCGCTGCGGGCGACTACGGTGTGAAGACCGTGGAAGTTCGCATCAAGGGCCCTGGCCCGGGCCGCGAGTCGGCGGTGCGTTCCCTGAATGCGTTGGGCTACAAAGTGCTCAACATTATCGACGTCACGCCGATTCCGCATAACGGCTGCCGTCCCCCCAAGAAGCGTCGCGTCTAAGGAGCATAACCATGGCCCGTTATCGTGGAGCTACCTGCAAGCTGGCGCGTCGTGAAGGTGCCGACCTCGGTCTGAAGAGCCCGGCTCGCGCGCTTGATTCCAAGTGCAAGCTCGAAAACAAGCCCGGTCAGCATGGCGCCAACAAGCGCGCCCGCCTGTCCGACTACGCCGTCCAGCTGCGTGAGAAGCAGAAGGTCAAGCGTATCTACGGCGTACTCGAGCGTCAGTTCAGCAACTACTACACCAAGGCTTCGACCCAGAAGGGCAACACGGGTGAAAACCTGCTGCGCCTGCTGGAAAGCCGTCTCGACAATGTCGTCTATCGCATGGGTTTCGCGGTCACCCGCGCCCAGGCCCGTCAGCTCGTGGCTCACAAGTCCGTGACGGTGAACGGCAAGAAGGTCAACGTCCCTTCGTACCACGTCCGTCCGGGCGACGAAGTGTCCCTGACCGAAAAGGCTCGTACCCAGCTGCGCGTTCAGGAAGCTGCGACGATCTATGACACGATGGACCTGCGTCCGTCGTGGGTTGAAGTCGACAGCAAGAAGTTCGCGGGCACGTTTAAGGCCGTTCCGGATCGTGGCGATCTGCCGGCCGACATCAACGAAGCCCTGATCGTCGAGCTTTACTCGAAGTAATCCACCGGAGCCTTGCATGGCAGTATCGTCTACTAGTGTGCTGCGGCCTCGTGGCCTCAGCGTCGAGCAGCTTGGAGCGAACCGCGCGAAGGTGGTGGTCGAGCCGCTCGAGCGTGGCTTCGGTCACACCCTGGGCAACGCGCTGCGTCGCGTGCTGCTCTCTTCGATTCCGGGTAGCGCGATCGTCGAAGTCGAAATCGACGGCGTGCTGCACGAATACACCACCCTCGAAGGTTTGCAGGAAGACGTCATTGAAGTCCTGCTCAACCTCAAGGACGTTGCCATTCGCCAGCACAGCGGTGACGAAGTCACCCTGACGCTGTCGAAGAAGGGCAAGGGCGTGGTTACCGCCGGCGACATCGCGGTCGACCACTCCGTCGAAATCGTCAATCCCGAGCATGTGATTTGCCACCTCACCAAGGATGTGGCCCTTAACATGCGCCTGAAGGTTCGTCGCGGCGTCGGCTACCAGCCGGCCAGCGCGCGCCAGCATCCGGATGACGAGACGCGTCCGATCGGTCGTCTCCAGCTCGACGCGTCGTTCGCGCCGGTGCTGCGCGTGGCTTACGAAGTGGACGCCGCTCGTGTCGAGCAGCGCACCAACCTCGACAAGCTCGTGCTCGACATCGAGACGAACGGTACGATCGGTGCGGAAGACGCCGTCCGTAAGGCGGCTGAGATCATCAACGATCAGCTGTCGGTATTCGGTGATTTTTCGCGTCGCGAGAGCGATTCGACCAAGGCGGAGAAGGGCGGTTTCGATCCGCTTCTGCTCCGTCCGATCGACGACCTCGAACTCACCGTTCGTTCGGCCAACTGCCTCAAGGCAGAGAGCATTTACTACATCGGCGATCTGGTTCAGAAGACCGAAGTGGAACTGCTCAAGACGCCGAACCTCGGCAAGAAGTCGCTGACGGAAATCAAGGATGTGCTGGGTGGGCGTGGTCTCGCCCTCGGCATGAAGCTCGAGAACTGGCCGCCGCCGGGCTTGTCCCACGGTATGCAGCTCGGCTGATAGCACTCGGGGCGATCGATCATCGATCGCCCCGATCCTTTGCAAGGCCGGCGGATGCCTCGGCATTTCCGTCGGATCGTTCGAGCGGTCCACAGAGACCGTGCTCTTATAACGGGGCGTTCTGACAGCCTCGAAAAGCGGGTAACCGCGGGAAGTCGGCTCATCCTGACCGGCTTTTCATAACAACAGACAAGAGAGAGTCATCACCATGCGCCACCAGAAATCCGGTCGCAAGCTCAACCGTACGAGCAGCCACCGCGAAGCCATGTTCAAGAACATGGCGTCGTCGCTGATCAAGCACGAGCTTATCCGCACCACCCTGCCCAAGGCCAAGGAACTCCGCCGCGTCGCCGAGCCGCTCATCACGCTTGCCAAGACCGACGGTGTCGCCAATCGCCGCCTCGCGTTCTCGCGTCTGCGCGACAAGCAGGCCGTGGGCAAGCTGTTCGTCGAGCTGGGCCCCCGCTACCGCGAGCGTCCCGGCGGCTACCTGCGCATCCTTAAGTGCGGCTTCCGTCCGGGCGACAACGCCCCGATGGCTTATGTCGAGCTCGTGGATCGTCCGCAGGGCGAAGCCGTCGACGCCGAGTAAGCGTCAGCCGGTTCAGCGAGATCCGACCCCGGCAGGGCGACCTGCCGGGGTTTTTCGTTTTCAGCGCTTCCTATCGGGAGGTTCGGAAGATTTTCCTTGCAACTCATAGACATGGTTGCAGAGGAAACTTCAACGTCGCTCTGGCAAGTCCTTGCACAAAGCGTTAACGTGGATGTCCCGCATCGCAACAAGCGCTCCATGAACCCTCGCACCTGGTCGTTCCGTACCCGCTATGCCGCTGGCTTCGTCGTCTGCGCGGCGCTGATGGGTTTCGCGCTCTACGCGCAATACGTCATGTATCTCGATCCGTGCCCGCTGTGCATCTTCCAGCGCATCGCCGTGTGCTTCATGGGTGTGTTCTTCCTCGTGGGCGCCTTGCATAGTCCTCGCACGCGGGCCCCGCGCGTGGTCTACGCGAGCCTGGTCGGTCTGGGCGGCCTGTGGGGTATCGCCACGGCGGGTCGCCACCTGTGGTTGCAGAGTCTGCCGGCCGATCAGGTGCCCGCATGCGGCCCGGGTCTCGGCTACCTGTTCGATGCCTTCCCATTTATGAAAATGCTCAAGCTCGCGTTCACGGGCTCGGGCGAATGCGCCAAGATCGAACCGATCCTCGGCCTCCCCATGCCGGGCTGGACCCTCCTGTGGTTCGTCGTCCTCATCGTCTGGGCCTTCGTGGCCGTCCGTCGTTCCGTTCGTTGATTTCCCGCGCCCCCGGGGCGCTCTTACGCAGGCACCGCCGTCATGAAGCACAACCTCAAAACCGTGGCATCCCCGTCCTCCGACTGGACGCCGGATACCTGGCGATCGAGGACCGCGCTGCAGCAGCCGACGTACGAGGATGCCGGTGAACTCGACAGTGCCCTGGCGCAGCTCGGCGCGTTGCCGCCGCTGGTCACGTCGTGGGAAATCCTGAAGCTCAAGCAGGCCATCGCCGAGGCTCAGCTGGGTGAGCGATTCGTCTTGCAGGGCGGCGATTGCGCCGAGAGCTTCGCCGACTGCACCAGCCCGATCATCTCCAATCGTCTCAAGGTGCTGTTGCAGATGAGCCTCGTGCTCGTCCACGGGCTGAAGAAGCCCGTGTTGCGCGTGGGCCGCTTCGCCGGCCAGTACGCCAAGCCGCGCTCGGCCGACACCGAGACGCGCGACGGCGTTACCCTGCCGGCGTTTCGCGGCGACCTGGTCAACAGTCCCGAATTCACGCCCGCGGCCCGTCGCGCGGATCCCAGCCGCCTGATCAAGGCCCATGCGCGTTCGGCGATGACGATGAACTTCGTCCGTGCGCTGATCGACGGTGGCTTCGCGGACCTGCATCATCCCGAGTACTGGGACCTGGCCTGGGTGGATCACTCGCCCCTGGCGGCGGAATACAAGCGCATGGTCGCGAGCATCGGCGACTCCTTGCGCTTCATGGAAACCCTGGGTGGCGAGTCGATTTCCTACTCGCGCGTCGACTTCTACACCTCTCACGAAGCCCTGTTGCTGCACTACGAAGAAGCGCTCACCCGCCAGGTGCCGCGCCAGGACGGCTGGTTCAACCTGTCCACGCATTTCCCGTGGATCGGCATGCGGACGGCCGCGCTCGATGGCGCGCATACGGAGTACTTCCGTGGCATCCGGAATCCGATCGCCGTGAAGGTCGGTCCCACCGTCGAGCCCGACGACCTGATCCGCCTGATCGACGTGCTGAATCCGGACGAAGAACCCGGGCGTCTCACGTTGATCCACCGCATGGGCAACGACAAGATCGCCACGCGCCTGCGCCCGCTGCTCGAGGCCGTCAAGCGTGAAGGCCGCCGCGTTCTCTGGGTGGCCGATCCGATGCACGGCAACACCGAAAGCACCAGCAACGGTTACAAGACACGCCGCTTCACCAACGTCGCGGGCGAACTCGATCAGGCGTTCGATATCCATGCGGCCGTCGGCACCCGACTCGGTGGCGTCCACCTCGAGCTTACGGGCGAGAACGTCACCGAGTGCCTCGGTGGCGCGCGAGGCCTCGTGGAACAGGACCTCGACCGCGCCTACAAATCGATGGTCGACCCTCGCCTGAACTACGAGCAGTCGCTTGAGCTGGCCATGTTGATCACGCGAAAGTCCGCGGGCATGCGCTGACGTTATCCCTCACAGGCCTGGCCGGCACCGTTGATCGCCACGCGACGGTCAACGGTGTCGGCGGCGTGCTACGCGTGGCGCGCCAACGCCCAGGCCACGTGTTCACGTACCAGTGCCGACGGGTGATCCGCACGGGCGCGCAGCGCGTCGACGACGTCGCCCGAGGTCGGGGCGTTACCCAGGCCCACGGCGAGGTTGCGCAGCCACCCCTCGTAGCCGGTCCGCCGGATAGCCATGCCTTCGGTGCGGGCGAGGAATTCCGCTTCGCTCCAGCCAAACAGCTCCACGAGCTTAGGGCCATCGAGGCTGTGCCGCGGCGCGAAGTCGGGCTCGGTGGCATCCTGCGCGAATTTGTTCCACGGGCAGATCAACTGACAGTCATCGCAGCCGAACACCCGGTTGCCCATCGGCGCGCGCAGCGGTTCGGGAATACTGCCGCGCAGTTCGATGGTGAGATACGAAATGCATTTGCGTGCGTCGAGCCGATAGGGAGCCACGATCGCCTGGGTCGGGCAGATGTCGATACAGCGTCTACAGCTGCCGCAATGGGCCGAGGCGGGTTCGTCGACGGGTAAGGGCAGGTCGGTGTACAGCTCGCCGAGGAAAAAATACGATCCGGCGCGCTTGTTGATCACCACCGTATGCTTGCCGATCCATCCGAGCCCCGCGTTGCGAGCCAGCGCCTTCTCCAGCACGGGCGCCGAGTCGACATAGGCCCGGTAGGCGAAATCGCCGATGCGCTCGGTGATCTTCATAGCAAGCTTCTGCAGCCGATGACGCATCACCTTGTGGTAATCGCGGCCGAGCGCATAGCGAGCGATGTAGGCTTTGTCGCCGTCGTGGATCACGTCCCAGGCATTGGCGGTGCCGGGTGGGATGTAATCCATGCGCACCGATACCACGCGCAGGGTGCCGGGCTCGAGTTCAGCCGGGCGGCTGCGCCGCGTGCCGTGGCGCGCCATGTAATCCATCTCGCCATGGTGACCGTCAGCCAGCCACCGTTCCAGATAGGCTTCGTCATGCCCCAGGTCGGTGCCCGCGATGCCGGCGTCGGCAAAGCCCAGTTCGAGCGCCCAGCGCTTGATGTCGTGGGCGAGGGCGGCGTAGTCGATGTCGGCGGAGGCGGGCATGCGTCCATTTTACCGGTGACTTCTATAATCGGCCGATGACTGCCCCTTCGATCGACATCGCTCTCTTCACGTCCGACCAGGCCAGGGCCATCGACCGTCGCGCCACGGACGAGGCCGGCATGCCCGGTTACGAGTTGATGAACCGCGCTGCCGCATCGGCGTTCGCCATGCTGCGACGCCGTTGGCCGGCGGCGCGCCGCCTGCGCGTGGTGTGCGGCACGGGCAACAACGGCGGCGACGGTTACCTCGTGGCGCGGGATGCGCGGGCGTCGGGATGCGAGGTAGTGCTTTTCGCGCTCGGTGAGCCTCGCCCGGGCAGCGATGCCGAACGCGCCCGCCGCGACTTCGAAAAAGCCGGCGGCGTGGTCCATCCGTGGGGGCCGCCGACGGAGCCCGCCGACGTGATCGTCGACGCGATCTATGGCACCGGGCTCAACCGCGCCCCCGAAGGCGTGGCGAAGGCCGCCATCGAGGCCATGGGCACCGAAGGCGCGCCGATTCTCGCCCTCGACGTCCCCTCGGGCGTGTCCGCCGACACGGGCGCCTGCCCTGGCGTCGCGGTGCGCGCGGAGGCGACGGCGTGTTTCATCGTCCACAAGCGGGGGTTGCATACCCACCAGGGCGAGCGCGCCGGTGCGATCGAGCTGTTCGACCTGGGCGTTCCCGCGTCGCTGCGAGGGACGCCCGACGCCCACCTGCTGCAGCCGGCGACACTCCCGCCGCGCCCGCGCGACGCCCACAAGGGCACCAACGGCCATGTGCTGGTGATCGGCGGCGACCACGGGACCGGCGGCGCCGCGCGTATGGCGGCGGAAGCGGCGGCGCGCACGGGGGCCGGCCTGGTCAGCGTCGCGACGCGCGAGGAAAACGTGCTGGCGATGAACGCCGCGCGGCCCGAGCTCATGGCACGGGGTGTCGACGGGCCGCAGACCCTCGCGCCCCTGCTCGACAAGGCCTCGGTGCTGGCTCTCGGACCGGGACTGGGGCAGGCCGCGTGGGGGCATGCGCTGTGGACGACCGCGCTCGACGCCAACCTGCCGACGGTGCTCGACGCCGATGGACTCAACCTGTTGCATGCGGAACCCCGCGATCTCCCCGGGCGGCTCGTGATCACGCCGCATCCGGGGGAAGCCGGTCGCCTGCTCGATCGATCAACGGCCGACGTGCAGGACGATCGCTTCGCCGCCGCGCGCGAACTGGCTCGCCGCTTCCGTGCCACGGTGGTCCTCAAGGGCAACGGCAGCCTCGTCGCGACGCCCCAGGGTGCGGTTTTCGTCTGCCCGTGGGGTAACCCGGGCATGGCCAGCGGCGGCATGGGCGATACGCTCACTGGCATCATCGCGGGTCTGCTCGCCCAAGGCTGCGATGCCACGGAGGCCGCGTGCCTTGGCGTGGGACTTCATGCCCGGGCGGCCGACGTCGCCGCGAGAGCGGGGGAGCGGGGCCTGCTCGCGGGCGACCTGCTCGAACCGCTGCGTCGCCTGCTCAACGGTCGGGAGGACTGAACGATGGAGAGGATCCTTACGGGTGAAGCGGAGACGATCGACTTCGGCCGACGACTCGCTGCCGTGGTGCCAGGTGGCCTTGTCATCTACCTGCACGGTGATCTCGGTGCCGGCAAGACCACCTTCGCACGCGCGTTTCTGCAGGCGCTGGGCGTGGGGGAGCGGGTGAAGAGCCCCACCTACAGCCTCGTCGAGGGCTACGAGATCGGCACGCGCCGGGCATTTCACCTTGATCTCTACCGCATCGCCGATCCCGGCGAACTGGAATGGCTGGGATTGGATAGCCTTGCCGAACCGGGGGCGGTGGTGCTGGTGGAATGGCCCGAGCGTGGACAGGGTGCGTTGCCGCCGGTGGATCTGGACATCTACTTCCGGCACGACGCCCTGTCACGGGGCGTGCGGCTTGACGCCCGTTCGCCGTTGGGGCACCGGGTACTCGCCGCGCTCTAGCCGGCGAACCCCTGGCGTGGGGTCGTCTGTCGTCGTTTGGCGTACATTCCTGTACGAACGTTGACGAAGTGTATGCAGGTCGTGGATTATCAAGGGAAAAAATCTTGCAATCCGCTGACGCATACAGTTCAATCGGCCCGTATGAGGGGAATCACTAGCAAACTCGGCCTTCTCGCTTGCGTGACCGCCGTCGCGACGTGGGCGCCTGCCCCCGTCAGGGCGGCGGACGTGAAGGCGGCACGCGTCTGGGCGGGCCCGGAGTACACCCGTGTGGTGTTCGATCTGTCCGGCCCGGCCACCTACAAACTGTCCCAGGGCGACGTGCCCGGCACGGTGGTGCTCGACATCGCGGGAAGCGCCGTGGCCGGTGATTTCGCCGCGCCCGGGGCGCAGGGGCTGTTCAAGTCGCTGTCCGCGGGCAAGGAGGGCAACGCCGCGCGCCTGACCGCCCGCGTCGACGCCAGCGCCAAGCCGAAGAGTTTCCTGCTGAAGCCGGCAGGCGATTACGGTTACCGCCTCGTGCTCGATCTGTACCCCGGCGGCCAGAGCGACCCCGGCGACAACGCGCCCCATGACGAGACGCCGACCGTCGCCGCGGCACCCGATCCGGCGCCCGAGCCCGTCACGCGGTCGCGTGGGAAGACATCGTCCCGCGGCAAGCCTTTGCCGCCGGCACTGACCGGCGAGCGCAAGGTGATCGTGGCAATCGACGCCGGCCACGGCGGTGAAGATCCCGGTGCGCGTGGCGCCACCGGACTGCGCGAGAAGGACGTCACCCTCCAGGTGGCGCGCGAATTGGCCGACCAGATCAACGCGCAGCCGGGCATGCAGGCGTTCCTCACCCGTACGGGTGACTACTTCATTCCGCTGAAACGCCGCTACGAGATCGCCCGCGAACACAACGCGGACATGTTCGTTTCGATCCACGCCGATGCGTTCAAGAACAGTGACGCGAAGGGCTCGTCGGTGTGGGTGTTGTCCCCGCGCGGCAAGACCTCCGAAGCCGCGCGCTGGCTGGCCGACCGCGAGAACCGCGCCGACCTCGTGGGCGGCGTCTCGCTCGACGACAAGGACGATTCGCTGGCGGCGGTGCTCCTCGACCTGCAGCAGGGCTACGCCATGCAGGCCAGCGAATCGATCGCCGGCAACGTTCTCAAGGCGCTGGGACGCCTGGGGCCGACCCATCGCGGATATGTCGAGCGCGCCAACTTCGTGGTGCTGCGTTCGCCCGACGTGCCGTCGATCCTGGTCGAAACCGCTTTCATCACCAACCCCAGCGAAGAAACCCGCCTGCGTAACCCTGAGCATCGCCGTGAGCTGGCGATCGCGGTCCTGGGTGGCGTGCGCAATTACTTCGAATCCATGCCGCCGCCGGGCACCTGGTTCGCGGCGCAGGCCGCTCGCCGTAACGGCACGGCCGTGGCGAGCGTCACGGCGTCCGCGCCCGCGGCACCGGTGGCCGCGGATGCCGGCGCCGTCGCTTCCGATGCGGTGAAGGCGGCGACGAAGAAGACGGTCGCCCGCGCCGATACGGTGGCGAAAGCCGGCGCGCCGGCGCGCAAGGGACGTGCCGACGCGGATGTCCGCGACCTCCACCGGGTGAGCCGGGGCGAGACGCTCACGGGCATCGCCCAGCAATACGGCGTCTCGGTGGGCGCGTTGAAGATGGCCAACAAGATGACGGACAACAACGTCCGCATCGGCGCCGTCATGGTCATCCCGTCGAGCTGAACCCGGCGTCCGATAGCGTCGGGAAGCGGCCCACGGGCCGCATGGGCTATCCTTTCGACCTGAACGTCTGTCAGGTCCCGCCGTCATGCCCATTCGCGTCCTTCCGCCCGAGCTGATCAACCAGATCGCCGCCGGTGAGGTGATCGAGCGTCCCGCCTCGGTGGTGAAGGAGCTCGTCGAGAACAGCATCGATGCCGGTGCCCGCCGGATCGAAGTGGACATCGAGCAGGGTGGTACGCGGCTGATCCGTGTGCGCGACGACGGTGGCGGTATCCCGCGCGACGAACTGCCGCTGGCCGTGGCGTCGCACGCCACCAGCAAGATCGGCAGCTTCGACGACCTCGAGCGCGTGGCAAGCATGGGCTTCCGCGGCGAGGCGCTGGCGTCGGTGTCGTCCGTGGCGCGCTTCGCGCTCACCTCCCGCCATGGCGACGACGAGGCCGCCTGGCGCATCGAGGTCGACGGCGGACGTCTCCAGGAGACGCGTCCTGCCCAGCATCCACGCGGCACCACCATCGAAGTGCGCGACCTGTTCTACAACGTGCCGGCACGCCGCAAGTTTCTCCGCGCGGAACGCACCGAGTTCGCTCACATCGACGATCTGCTGAAGTCGCTGGCGCTGGCCCGCGAGGGCATCGACATCCGGTTGACCCATAACGGCAAGCCCGTGCGGCTGCTCAAACCCGCCCGCGACGAGAACGCCGCGCTGGCCCGCGTGGCCGAGGTGCTGGGGCCTGACTTCCCGGGGCAATCGCTGCGCGTGGAACACGAGGCCGCCGGGCTACGCTTGTCCGGCTGGGTCGGGCTGCCGACCGCGTCACGCGCCCAGGCCGACCAGCAGTACTTCTACGTCAACGGTCGCCTCGTGCGCGATCGCGTGGTGGCCCACGCGGTGCGTCAGGCGTACTCGGACGTGCTCTTCCATGGCCGCCATCCGGTCTTCGTGCTGTTTCTCCAGATCGATCCGGCCGGCGTCGACGTGAACGTGCATCCGGCCAAGAGCGAGGTGCGCTTCCGTGAGCAGCGCCTCATCCACGATTTCCTGTTCCGCACGTTGCACGAGGCGCTCGCGCAGACGCGTGCGGGCATCGCGGTAGCGAACAGTGGCGAGATGCCGCCGCCGATGACGCCCTCGTTCGGCGACCTGACGGCACCTGGCGCGCCGTCGACGGTTGCCGTGCCCGCGTGGCCGTCATCGGCGAGCCAGCCGCGGTTGAGCCTGGGCGTGCGCGACGAGCCGCTGGCCGGCTACGCGACCCTGTTCGGCAGCGCGTCCATCGCGCCGCGGGCGTTGCCGATGCCGCTGAACACGGACGATGGCGCGGACGCAGTGCCGCCCCTGGGCTATGCCATCGCCCAGTTGAAGCAGATCTACGTGCTGGCGGAAAACGAACACGGCCTCGTGCTGGTCGACATGCATGCCGCGCATGAGCGCATTACCTACGAGAAACTCAAGAACGGTCGGGTCACGGCCAACCTGCGTTCGCAGATGCTGCTCGTGCCACTGAGTATCGCGGTGAGCGCCAAGGAAGCCGCCGCGGCCGAAGAGCACGCCGACGCGCTGGCCGACTGGGGACTTGAGTTGTCGCGCAGCGGTCCGTCCGGCGTGGTGGTGCGTCGCATTCCGTCGCTGCTGGAAGGGGCCGACGTGGCGCAGCTCACCCGCGACGTCTTGGGCGAACTGGCCCAGCACGGCAGTTCGCGGCGGCTGGAAGAACTCGAAAACGAGCTGCTGTCGACGATGGCCTGCCACGGCTCCGTGCGCGCGGGGCGTCGACTGGGCCTTCCGGAAATGAACGCGCTGCTGCGCGAGATGGAAGCCACCGAACGTTCCGGGCAATGCAACCACGGTCGACCGACCTGGGTGCAGTTGTCGCTGGGCGAACTGGACAAACTCTTCCTGCGCGGTCGCTGACCCTACTTCAGAGCATCCGCATGAGCGTAAACATCGATTATGCCGCCGCCGTGGCGAAGGCCCGTGCCCACCGCCTCGACCTGCTCACCGCGCCTGGCGGCTGGCTGAGCCTGGTCGGCTTCGACTGGTTGGGCGAAGGCGACAACCGCGTCGGCCGGGCCCCGGACAACGACATCGTGCTGCAGACCGGCCCCGATCACCTGGGTACGATCACGCTTACCCCGGACGGCGCGACGTCGATCGCGTTCGCCCCGGGTGTCGACGCACAGGTCGATGGGCAACGCGTGCCCCGGGCGTCGCTGTCCGACGACGCGCCCGGGCATCGGCCCAGCGAGGTTCGCTTCGGCACCGCGCAGTTGTTCGTGATCGTGCGCGACGGGCGCAAGGCGATCCGCGTCAAGGATGCCGAGGCGCCGACACGCGTCGGCTTCGAGGGGTTGCGCTATTTTCCGGTCGATCCGTCATGGCGCGTCGTTGCCGAGTGGGTGCCGCTCGATCCGCCGTACGCCCTCCAACTGGGCACGGTGATCGGCACCATCGACACCGAGCGCGCACCCGGCAAGGCGGTGTTTACCCGCGAAGGGCGTACGTACGAGCTGTATCCGTACCACGAGACGCCCGATGCGCTGTTCTTCGTCTTCGGCGATCTCACCGGCGGAAAAGAGACCTACGGGGCGGGGCGTTTCCTCGACACCGGGTTGCCGGAGAACGGCCAGCTCGTGCTCGATTTCAACGAAGCGCGGAATCCGCCGTGCGCGTTCACGCCGTATGCCACCTGTCAGCTGGCACCGCCGGAGAACCGGCTCGACGTGCGTGTGGAGGCGGGAGAACTGACCTACCGCGCGGCGGCCCATTGATGCCGGTGTAGCGCGGTAGGGCGGCGCGACCCTCGTGCCGGTGGGCGTGGCGTGCGATGCCGGCTGGCGCCGGCATCGCCGATGCGATCGGCTCCCCCCTCCGTGGCAGAGCCGGCGCGGCCGCGACTGGAAACGCGTCAGCTGCCCTTGAAGCTCGGCTTGCGCCGCTCAAGGAACGCGCCGGTGCCCTCGCGCATGTCGTCGGTGGAAAACGCGATGGCGAAGCCCTGCGTCTCGAAGGCGAGGCCCTGGTCGATCGCGCATTCGGCGCCCTCGATCACGGCGTCGAGGATACCCTTCAGCGCCAGGGGCGCGGCCGCGGCGAGTTGATCGGCCATCCCGTCGACCGTGGCATCGAGTTCGTCGGCGGGCACCACGCGGGTCACCACGCCAAGGCGCTCCGCGCGGGCGGCGTCGATCTGATGGCCGAGCAGGCACAGCTCCAGCGCCGCCCCACGGCCAGCCAGCCGGGTCAGGCGCTGGGTGCCGCCGAAACCGGGGATCAGGCCCAGGCCGATCTCCGGCTGGCCGAACTTGGCCCTGTCGCTCGCGACGCGCAGGTGACAGGCCATCGCCAGCTCCATGCCGCCACCGAGCGCATAGCCCTGGATCTTCGCCAGCACCGGCTTGCCCAGGCGTTCGATGGTGAGCATGAGCTCCTGGCCGGCGCGCGAGGCGGCCTGCGCCCGGGTCGGCGACCAGGCGGTCATCTCAGAGATGTCGGCGCCGGCCACGAACGCCTTGTCGCCCGCGCCGGCCAGCACCACCACGCGCACCGCGTCGTCCTGCGCCGCCTGGCGGAAGGCCAGGGTCAGTTCACCGATGGTTTCGCGGTTGAGCGCGTTGAGCTTGTCCGGGCGGTTGACGGTGAGGGTGCGGACGGCGCCGCGATCGGACGTGGTGACGTTGCGGAAGGCCATGGTGTGCGTCCTGGCGTGGGATAAGGTCCGTGATGGTATCAGGGGAACCTTTACCCCTTGTCGGCGTCTGAGAGCCATTGGGCGGACGAGCGGCCGATGGACTATCCTCAGCCTCGCCAGAACGTCCGGATCCACGGAGAACGGGATGTCACGCTCGCGTTACCTCGCCATCGCCCTTGCGTCGCTCGTCCTGGGCGGCGGGGCCGCGCATGCGCAGTCGGCACCCGGCGCACCATCGTCCGGCGCGCCGGTCATCGACAAGTCCAAGCTGTCCTACGCCATCGGTTACCAGATCGGCACCCAGTTCGCCAACAGCGCCCAGCCCGATGTCGATATCGCCGTGCTTGTGAAGGCCCTGCAGGATGGCTACGCCAAGCGGCCTCCCGGCGTGCCCATCGAGGTCATGCAGCAGCAGCTGGTGAACTTCGACGCGAAGGTGCAGCGCGACTCCATGGTGGAATTCCGCCGCGTGGCCGCGGCCAACGCGAAGCGCAGCGCCGACTTCCTCGCCAGCAACCGCAAGCGTCCCGGCGTCGTCACGCTGCCGTCGGGCATCCAGTACGCGGTGATCAGCAAGGGCAACGGCGCCCAGGCCCAGCTCACCAGCACGGTCGTGGTGAATTATCGCGGTGCGCTCATCGACGGCACGGAATTCGACAGCTCCTACGCCCACGGCAAGCCCGTGACGTTCACCGTCAACCGGGTCATCCCCGGCTGGCAGGATGTCATCCCGCGCATGCGCGTGGGCGACAAGTGGAAGGTGGTGATCCCGCCGGCGCTGGCCTACGGCGAGCGAGGCGAACTGCCGCGTATCGGGCCGAACGAGGCTTTGGTGTTCGATATCGAGCTGGTCGACGTTCGTCCGTGAGACCGGCCGGCAGCGGCCCCGCCGCCGGCGCGCTAGAATGATGGGTGGCATGGTCACCGTCTCCTCCCAGCGTCCCCTGACTCCCTGCATCGGCGTATGCCGCATCAACGCGCGCGGTCTGTGCGAAGGGTGCCTTCGCACGCTCGACGAAATCGCCCGTTGGTCCACGCTCGACGACCGGCAGAAGCGGTGGATCATGGACGAGTTGCTGCCCCACCGGCAGGCCGGCTGATGGATGAGCTGCTCGCCCGGCTGCACGGTGCCTTGCTCCCGCTGGAGGCCCCACCGGGCCCCAGGGGCTGGAACCACGCCGACATGGCCCAGCTGATCGGCGACGGCCCCCGGCGTCGCGCGGCGGTGCTCATCGGCATCCGCGACGATCGCCAGCAGAACGTACTGCTCACCCTGCGCACCGACACCCTCCAGCAGCACGCAGGACAAGTGGCGTTTCCGGGCGGGCGCGTGGAGCCCGACGATCGCGACGCGGTGGCCACGGCCCTGCGCGAAAGCCACGAAGAGATCGGCCTGGCGGCCGATCACGTGACGCCATTGGGTTACCTCGACGCGTTCGAGACGATCAGCGGCTTCACGGTGACGCCCGTCGTTGCTCGCGTGGCGGCCGACGCGTCGCTCAAGCCCGATCCGGGCGAGGTGGCCGAAGTGTTCGAGGTGCCGTTCGCGTTCTTCCTCGACCCGGCGAACCTGCGCCGCTACACCATGGATTTCCGTGGCCATCGTCGCGACATGGTCGAGTTCCTGCACGCGGGGTACCGCATCTGGGGCGTTACCGCGGCGATTCTCCTAAACCTGATCAAGCGGATGGGTTCGTCATGCTGATATCGCACACGGTTATCGACGCGGCATCCGCCGCCAACCTCCGTCCGGCCGACGTGCTGTTCGTCGACTGCCGTTTCGACCTGGCCGATGCGGGCAAGGGGGATCGCGACTACGCGCTGTCCCATCTCCCCGGCGCGGTGCGCGCGGATCTGGATCGCGATCTGTCCGACATGCTGACGCCGCCGAACGGACGCGGGCGCCATCCCTTGCCCCAGCGCGCGGCGTTCGAGGCTTTCCTGTCGCGAATCGGATTCCGGCCCGATCTCCAGGTGATCGCTTACGACGCGGCGGGCGGTGCCTTGGCGGCCGCCCGCTTCTGGTGGCTGGCGCGATTGGCCGGCCTTGATAACGTCGCCGTGCTGGACGGTGGCTGGGCCGCGTGGAGCGCGGCGGGGTTACCGGTGAGCGACGAGGTGCCGTTGCGGACGCCGACTGCCGTACGCGCGTGTTTCGACACGGATGGCACCGTGACCACCGACATTCTCCTGCAGGAGGTGGGCGCACATCGCATCGTGTTGCTCGACGCCCGCGCCCCCGAGCGCTATCGCGGCGAGGTCGAGCCGCTCGATCCCGTCGCCGGGCACGTGCCCGGCGCGCGCAACCGTCCGTTCAGCGACAACCTCAAGGACGGCTTCTTTCGCTCGCCTGAAGCGCTGCGCCGCGACTTTACGGCGCTGCTCGGTACGCAGCCGGCGGACACCGTCGTGCACATGTGCGGTTCCGGCGTTACCGCCACCCACAACCTGCTCGCCATGGAATATGCCGGACTGTGCGGTTCGCGCCTTTACGCGCCCTCGTGGTCGGGATGGGTCAGCGACCGTGCGCGGCCCGTGGCCACGGGCTGATCAGAGCGCCACCGTGCGTCGTTCGCGCGCGGACACCTGTGCGGCCTCGATGACCCGGATCACGTCACGCGCCTCGCGCGGATCGACCGGCACCGGCGCGTCGTCGCGGATCGCCGCCGCCACGCCGCCGTAATACGCCGTGTAGCGGCCCGGCAGCGTGTCGATGATGCTTACGCTGCCGTCGATATCGGTGAAGCGACCGAAGCGTGCCGGGTCGTCCTCGCCCCAGCCTCTCCCGCCCGGACGACGTCCCTCGCGCAACGCGGCTTCCTGTCCGTCGATGCCGTATTTCACGAAGCTGCCGCCGTCGCCGTGCACCAGGTAGCGGGGGCCGGGATCGCGCACGAGCATGGCGGCGTGCAGCACCGCGCGGCGGCGTCCGTAATCGAGCACTAGATGCATGTAGTCATCGGCGCGAGCGACCGCGCGCTGGCGCGTCACGTCGGCGGTGACGGCCAACGGCATGCCGAACAGCACCAGCGCCTGGTCGATCAGGTGCGCGCCGAGGTCGTAGAGCAGGCCGGCACCGGGCGTCTCGCTTTCGCGCCAGCCAGGCTTGATCTCGGGACGGAAACGGTCGAAATGGGCCTCGTAATACGCCACCTCGCCGAGCCGCCCGTCGTCCACCAGGCGACGCACGGTAAGGAAATCGTTGTCCCATCGACGGTTCTGGAACACCGAGAGCGTTCGCCCGCGTCGTCGGGCGAGGTCGATCAAGGCATCGGCGCTGGCGGCGTCGAGCGTGAACGGCTTGTCGACCACCACGTGCTTGCCGGCCTCCAGCGCGGCGTGGGCGAGCGACGCGTGGCTGTCGTTCGGCGTCGCGATGACTACCAGTTCGATCGCGGGGTCAGCGATCAGGTCGCGCGGATCGTCATAGGCGCGCGCTTCGGGAAAGTCGCGGCGGATGTCGTCGCGGCGCCGGCTGCCGATGGCGGCCAGGCGAAGGCCCTCGGCCGCGGCGATGAGCGGCGCATGGAAGAAGGCACCGGCCGTGCCGTAGCCGATGAGGCCCGTGGGAATCGGTTGCATGGTGGCTCCACGGTGGGGTGGGATTATCCAGCCTAACGCGACGCGGCCCGTCCTGTCCCCGAGATGACGCCGCCTGCACGACGGGACGGGGACGATCGGGAGGACGCCCACCGAAGGACATGACCATGGTCGCTCCCAAGCACGCCTCGCCCGTTCCCGCCCCCGCCGCCAGCGAATGGCCCGGCAAGGTCGTGCTCATCACCGGAGGCGCGCAAGGCATCGGCAAAGGTATCGCGGAGGCCGTGCTGGCGGCCGGTGGCAGTGTCGCCATCGGCGATCTCGACGCGGAAGCGGGCAGGGCGTGCCTGGACGAATGGAACGTGGGCGAGCGCGCGACCTTCCTCGTGCTTGACGTCTCCAGGGAAGCCAGCGTGAAGCGCTTCGTCGATACCGCCCGCCATCGGCTCGGACGGATCGATGGCCTCGTGAACAACGCCGGTATCGCGGGGCCGGTCAACGGCCCCCTGGAAAAGCTCAGCTGGGCGGAGTGGAAGCGTCGCATCGACACCAATCTCGGCGGCGTGTTCCTGTGTTCGAAGCACGCGCTGCCGGAATTGAAGAAGACCGGCGGCGCCATCGTGAACATCGCCTCGTCGCGTGCCCATCAGTCCGAGCCGGATACCGAAGCCTATGCGGCGAGCAAAGGCGGCATCGTTGCCTTCACCCACGCGTTGGCGGTGAGCGCGGGCCCGGTGCGGGTCAACGCGATCAATCCGGGCTGGGTGGTGGTCGACGCGTGGCAGAAGCCCTCCCGTCGTCGCAAGCCGAAGCTATCGGCCGCCGACCACGCGCAGCACCCGGTCGGACGCGTGGGCTACCCGCCCGACATCGGCGCCCTGGCCGTATTCCTGCTCTCGTCGCAGGCCGGTTTCATCACCGGCGAGAACATCACCGTCGACGGCGGCGTCGCGCGGCGGATGCATTACGAATGACGTGCCGCATCGCGCCGTAACGGCACCACGGTATGCGCGGTCGCGGCGAAGGCCCGGGCGCCTTCCGCGTAGTCCCATTGCTCCACCTCGACACGCCGCGCCTGGTGGCGGATCACATGGAACGAGTTGCCGATGCCGTCGCGGATGCGCGTGGAGAGCGCCGTGCCTGCCTGCACCGACCATGTGCCGTCGCGCACCTCGCGTACGTACGGCAGGTGGATATGGCCGCCGAGGATCAGGTCCGCGCCGGCGGCGTGCCACGCGTCGACGGCGGCCTCGTGGTGGATCAGCAGGTTCGCATGATCCTTCTCGCGGATCACGTGCACGGGCTGGTGCGTCACCACGATGCGCAACTGGGTGTCGCGCGCCTGGCGGAGGCGCGCCGACACGCGCGCGATCTGCGATGGGGACACTTCGCCGTTCTTGTGCCGACGCGCACGCACGGTGTTGACGCCGATCGCCAGCAGGTCGCCCACGTCGTGGATGGGTTCAAGGTCGTGGCCAAACACGCGACGGAAGCCGCCGAACGGGTTCGTCGCCCGCGCGAACAGGTTGAACAGGGGCACGTCGTGGTTGCCCGGTACGACCAGCGTCGGTCGCTCGCATCCGTCGATGAAGCGGCGGGCCGCGTCGAACTGGCCTCGTCGCGCGCGCTGGGTGACGTCGCCGGACAAGATGACGAGATCGGGACGGACCCTTGCGATCGCCTCGTGCAGCGCCGCCACGACGTCGGCACGTTCGGTGCCGAAATGCGGGTCGGAGATCTGGACGACGACACTCAACCCGGATCCTCCCCGGGCTGGCGCTCGCCGTCGGAAATCAGCACGAGCGGACGGGGCGCGACGCGAAACACGATCGGAGGATCCTGCCAGAAGATCTCACCGTCCACCGCGACCTTCATGCGCCGGCGCGAGTGCTTCGGTCGCACGGTAATCTCCCGGAACGGAAAGCTCACCACGTTGTCCGCGTCGGAAAGCCGGCCCAGCGCGCCGCGCAGGACGATGCCGAGCATGGTGAGGCGGCCGATCGGACGCAACACGAGGCCGGCGAGCGTCCCGTCATTGCGATGGACGTCGGCGGCTTCGGGCAGGCCGATCTTCTCCAGCTGCAACGCGTTGTTGCCCACGAACAGGGTCGGCGTGCGCAGACGGCGCACCTGCGAGCCACCGCTGATCTCGATGCGCAGCGAGCGATAGCCGCGAAGCAGGGTGGACAGGCCCGACCACAGCGCGACGAGTCGGTGCCGCCCGAGCCGCTGTTTCCACGCCTCGCGATCCTCCAGCACCTGCGGGTAGAGCCCGAGGCTGGCGTTGACGAGAAACAGCCGGTCGTTGACCAGGCCCGCCTGCACGTGCCGGGGCGTGCCGCGGAGCAACGACTCGGTCGCCTCGCGTGTGTCCGCGGAGATGCCATGCGTGCGCCCAAAGAAATTGAACGTGCCCTGCGGAAGCACGCCCAACGGCAGCTCTTCGCGCCAGGCGGCGCCGGCGACGAGGTTGATCGTGCCATCGCCGCCAGCGGCCACCAGCGCCCCGCCAACCTGTCTGGCATAGGTGACCGCTTCGCGCACCACGTCGACCGGGGTGTCGTCCGGTCCGATGGGAAAGAACCGGTGCGCGCGTCCCGCGGCATCGAGCAGGGCGCTGATGGTCTCGCGGGCTTCGTCCGCGTCGCGGCGGCCCGAGCCCGCGTTCATGACGATAGCCAGGGGCAGGTCGTGGGTCATGCGTGTCCTCCGTCGGGGAAGCAGACCATCGCGCGCGTCGCGACGGCATGAATACCGGCACATCCGCGCGCGCCCTGTCCATGGCAGGATCGCACCATCGCCGCGATCGCGGCCGGGAGGGGGAAGACATGAAGCACGCTCGATCCGTCAGCATCGCCATCGCGCTTGCGTGGCTCGCCACGCCCTGTTTCGTCCAAGCCGACGACGCGCCGCTGGCGCATCGCATCGTGCGAGTGTCACTGGGGGCGTCGGCCAAGCCCACCTCCGGTCGCCTCCTGCTGTTCATCACGCAGGCCGATGCGGCACGCAAGGCGGCGAAGGACGGCAAGGTCGGTGCGGTCGACACCAACCCGTTCGAACCGCAGGCGGTATCCGTCGCGGCCCGCGACGTCAGCTGGATCGAGCCGGGCCAATCGGTGGACATCGATGCGGACGGCGAGACCTTTCCCGCCGGCTTCTCCACGTTGCCCGCCGGCGACTACCTGATGCAGGCGGTGCTCGACGTCGGCCACGACTACAATTATTTCGGCCGCCACGAGGGTGATCTGCTGAGTGGCGTCGTGCCGGTAAAGCTCGCCCCGGGCGGCACGATGCCCACCCTCACGCTGGACCAGCCGGTGCCCGCGCGCGATCCCTGGACGCTGCCGCCGGTCGTGCCGCAGCCCTTGCGCGATGCGCTTCCGCAGGCGCGTGAGCATACCCATGCGGAGGTCATGCAGAGCCCCGCGCTCACGGCCTTCGCCGGTCGGCCCTTGTCGATCCGCGCGTGGGTGATCACCCCGCCGGGTTACGACGCGAAGGCCACCACGCGTTATCCCACGGTCTATCTCACGCACGGTTTCTCCGGCGGTTTCGACCGCTACGCGGGCACCATCGCCGCGGTCTGGTCGGCGATGAAGGCCGGGCAGATGCCCCCGATGATCTGGGTGCTGCTGGACGAATCGGGCCCGACCGGCACGCACGAGTTCGCCGACTCGGTGAACAACGGGCCGTGGGGGCAGGCGCTGACGACCGAATACATCCCGTGGCTCGAAGGCCGCTATCGCATGGACGCCCGTGTGGGCGGACGCTTCCTCACCGGTCACTCGTCCGGCGGCTGGGCGACGCTCTGGCTGCAGACCCGCTATCCGAAGGTGTTCGGCGGCACGTGGTCGACCTCGCCCGATCCGAGCGACTTCCACGACTTCACGGGTATCGATCTGTATGCTCCCCGCGCGAACGCCTATCGCAAGCCGGATGGCAGCCCGAACCCGCTGGTGCGCGACAAGGGCAAGGTCATCGCCACCTTCGAGACCTTCGCGAAGCTCGAGCGCGTGATCGGCCCTTACGGCGGCCAGCTCGCGTCGTTCGAATGGGTGTTCTCGCCGCGCGGCAAGGACGGCCGTCCGCAGCCGATGTTCAACCGCGACACGGGTGCGGTGGATCCGGAGGTCGTGGCCTACTGGCGCGACCATTTCGACATCGCCCAGCGCCTGCGCACGCAATGGCCGGCGCTGAAACCCGATCTCGACGGCAAGATCCACCTGATCGTCGGCACGGCCGATACCTTCTACCTCGACGGCCCGGCCAGGCTGCTCAAGGACACGCTGGACGGGCTGCACGCGAAGAGCGATATCCGGTTCATTCCGGGTCGCACGCATTTCGACCTCTACGCCGAGGGCGACGATCGCCAGGCGCTGCTGAAGACGATTGCGTGGGAGATGTATAAGGTTGCCCGCCCCGACGCGCCGGCCCCCTCGCGCTAGGGCCAGCGAGCACTGGCCAGGAGGTCGCATGATCGTTGCACGCGCCCGACCGGCGGGCGCGCCGTTCGACCAAAGTGGCAAGGCACCCTGGCCTGCGGGTGCCCTACCCTCTGCGTATCCTTGAGGAGGTGCTCCATGGGCTACGAGGAAACCTGGCGCCGGTCGGTCGATGACCCTGAAGCGTTCTGGGGCGAACAGGCGGCGCTGATCGAGTGGCACGTGCCGCCGACGCGGATTCTCGATGCGTCGAACCCGCCGTTCCGGCAGTGGTTCGTCGGGGGCGAGACGAACCTCTGCCACAACGCCATCGATCGCCACCTCGCCACGCGCGGCGAGCAGCTCGCTATCGTCGCGGTGTCCACCGAGACGGGCGTCACCCGCGAGATCACCTACCGCGAGCTACATCGGGAGGTGAACGCCTTCGCGGCGACGATGACCGAACTCGGTGTCGGTCGCGGCGACCGCGTGGTCGTCTACCTGCCCAACATCGCCGAAGCCGTGTTCGCGATGCTGGCCTGCGCGCGCATCGGCGCCATCCATTCCGTGGTGTTCGGCGGGTTCGCCGCCCACAATCTCGCGCTGCGCATCGACGACGCCGAGCCGAGGTTGCTCATCTGCGCGGATGCGGGCATGCGCGGTGGCAAGGTCATCCCCTACAAACCGCTGGTGGATGCCGCGCTTCGTGAAAGCCGCTCGCCGCCGCCGCACGTGCTGGTCGTCGATCGTGGCCTCGACCCGGGCATGCCCCTCGTCGACGGTCGCGACGTCGACTACGCGACTCAGCGTGAGCGACACCTCGGCACCACCGTGCCGGTGGCGTGGCTCGAATCGAACGAACCCAGCTACCTGCTTTATACCTCCGGCACCACCGGCCGGCCCAAGGGCGTGCA
Organism: Luteibacter sahnii; assembly: GCF_034063545.1. NCBI lineage: Bacteria > Pseudomonadati > Pseudomonadota > Gammaproteobacteria > Lysobacterales > Rhodanobacteraceae > Luteibacter > Luteibacter sahnii. Next base: position 594,021 of record NZ_JAQLOK010000002.1, on the reverse strand, counting down.
GCGTGACGTGGGCGGCTACGCGGTGGCCCTGGCCCTTTCCATGACCGCGATCTTCGACCTGCGCCCCGGGCAGGCGATCCTGTGCACGTCTGACGTGGGCTGGGCCGTGGGGCATTCGTACAACGTCTACGGTCCGCTGATCGGCGGTTGCACGGCGATCCTCTACGAGGGCCTGCCGACCCACCCCGACCCGGGCATCTGGTGGCGGTTGTGCGACACCTACGGCGTGCGCACGATGTTCTCGTCGCCGACCGCGATACGCATCCTCAAGAAGCAGGATCCGGCCTGGCTGACCCGGCATGCGCTGTCGACCCTGCGCTGGATATTCCTCGCCGGTGAACCGCTCGACCAGCCCACCTACGACTGGCTCGCCCAGGGCACCGGCAAGACGGTGATCGACAATTACTGGCAGACCGAGACCGGCTGGCCGGCGCTGTCGCTGATGCCCGGGCTCGACCTGAAGCCGGTGAAACCCGGTTCACCCGGATTTCCCACGTTCGGCTATCGCATGCGGGTGATCGACGACGCGACCGGGCAGGACAAGGCGCCCGGCGAGAAGGGTGTGCTGGTGATCGAGCCGCCGCTGCCACCGGGCTGCCTGACCACCCTCTGGCGCGACGACGAGCGTTACGTGCGCAGCTACTTCGGCCACTTCCGCGAGGTGCTCTACAGCTCGCTCGACTGGGCGGTGCGCGACGCCGACGGCTATACCTTCATCCTGGGCCGAACCGACGACGTGATCAACGTCGCGGGCCATCGCCTGGGCACGCGTGAGATCGAGGAATCGGTCGCGACGCTCGGTGCCGTGGCCGAGGTGGCGGTGGTGGGCGTGGCGGACGAACTCAAAGGACAGGTACCGGCGGTGTTCGCCACCCTGAAGCAGGGCGTCACCGACGATCCGGGGGACGTCGCGCGGGCCATGGAGCGACGGGTGGTCGAGCTGCTCGGCGGCGTCGCGCGGCCCGGTTGCGTGTACGTCGTGTCGAGCCTGCCCAAGACGCGTTCGGGCAAGCTGTTGCGCCGCTCGCTGCAGGCCCTGATGCAGGGCGCCGATCCGGGCGATCTCTCGACCCTCGACGATCCCAACGCGCTGGAAGACGTCAAGCGGGCGATCCGGCGAGGCCCGCAAGGCGGCAGTCTTCGCGCGTGAGCCGGGGGTGGTACGGTTTAGCCGCACCGCAACAAGGCTTGAACATCTCCCCGCGCTAAAATGCCTCCCTTTACGCGGAGAGTTCCATGGCACAGCAACCCTCGGCCGGCGGCCGCTTCCGCGCCGCCCTGGCGGCGGAGACGCCGTTGCAAGTGATCGGCGCCATCAACGCCAACCACGCCCTGCTGGCCAAGCGCGCGGGGTTTCGTGCCATCTATCTCTCCGGCGGCGGCGTCGCCGCCGGTTCGCTGGGCCTGCCCGACCTGGGCATCAACACGCTCGACGACGTGCTCACCGACGTGCGCCGCATCACCGACGTGTGCGACCTGCCGCTGATGGTCGACATCGACACCGGTTTCGGTCCCAGTGCGTTCAACATCGCCCGCACCGTGAAGAGCCTGATCAAGTTCGGCGCGGCCGCGTGCCACATCGAAGACCAGGTCGGCGCCAAACGCTGCGGTCACCGCCCAGGCAAGGAAATCGTCACGGCCGGCGAGATGGCCGATCGCGTCAAGGCCGCCGCCGACGCGAAGACCGATCCGGACTTCTTCCTCATCGCGCGCACCGATGCCATCGCCGTCGACGGCGTGGATGCCGCGATCGAGCGCGCCATCGCCTGCGTCGAGGCCGGTGCCGACGCGATCTTCGCCGAAGCCGCCTACGATCTGCCCACCTACAAGCGCTTCACCGACGCGCTGACCGTGCCCGTGCTTGCCAACATCACCGAATTCGGCCAGACCCCGCTGTTCAGCACCGAAGAACTGGGTGGCGCGGGCGTGGGCATCGTGCTCTACCCGCTGTCCGCGTTCCGCGCCATGAACAAGGCGGCGGAAAACGTCTACACCGCCATTCGCCGCGACGGTCACCAGCGCAACGTCATCGACACGATGCAGACGCGCGAAGAACTTTACGACCGGATCGGCTACCACGACTACGAGCGTCGTCTCGACGCTCTTTTCTCGAAGAAGGGTTAAGGAGAGTCACGCAATGAGCGACACCACCACCCAGACCATGCCGAAGGCGAAGAAGTCGGTCGCGCTCTCCGGCGTCGCCGCGGGCAACACCGCGCTGTGCACGGTCGGCCGCAGCGGCAACGACCTGCATTACCGCGGCTACGACATCCACGACCTCGCCGCCAAGGGCTCCTTCGAAGAAGTCGCCTACCTGCTCGTCCACGGCGTGCTGCCCAACTGGATGGAGCTCAACGCCTACCGCGCGAAGCTCAAGCGCCTGCGCGGCCTGCCCGCGCCGGTGAAGGGCGCCCTCGAACTGCTGCCCGCCGCCACGCACCCGATGGACGTGCTGCGCACCGGCGCGTCGATGCTGGGCACCGTGCTGCCCGAGAAGGAAGACCACAACCCCACCGGCGCGCGCGATATCGCCGATCGCCTGATGGCGAGCTTCGGTTCGATGCTGCTGTACTGGTATCACTTCAGCCATAACGGCAAGCGCGTGGAAACGGAGACCGACGACGAATCCATCGCCGGGCATTTCCTCCACCTGCTCCACGGCAAGAAGCCGAGCGAGCTGCACTCGCATGCGCTCGACCGTTCGCTGGTGCTCTACGCCGAGCATGAATTCAACGCCAGCACCTTCACCGCGCGCGTCATCGCCGGTACCGGCTCGGACATGTACTCGTGCATCACCGGCGCCATCGGTGCGCTGCGCGGCCCGAAGCACGGCGGCGCCAACGAAGTGGCGATGGAGATCATCGCGCGCTACCGCGACGCGGCCGAGGCGGAAGCCGACATCCGCGCGCGCGTCGAACGCAAGGAAATCATCATCGGCTTCGGTCACCCGGTGTACACCGTATCCGACCCGCGCAACGAGATCATCAAGGAAATCGCGCGCAAGCTCTGCACCGAGGGCGGCAACCCACGCCTGTTCGAGGTGTCGGAGAAAATCGAGAAACTGATGTGGGAACTCAAGAAGATGTTCCCGAACCTCGACTGGTACTCCGCGTCGGCGTACCACATGATGGGCGTGCCCACGGCCATGTTCACGCCGCTGTTCGTCATCGCCCGCACGTCCGGCTGGAGCGCCCACGTGATCGAGCAGCGCCAGGACGGCAAGATCATTCGCCCGAGCGCGAACTACACCGGTCCGGAAGACCAGACCTACACGCCGATCGAGAAGCGCTGAGGCGCGTCGTCCGCATGGCGCGCTCCTGGATGCAGGAGCGCGCCATGCGCGATCAGATCGCCGCGGCCAGCCGCGTCGCCCGGTCGATCGCCCGCTTCGCGTCCAGTTCCGCCGCCACGTCGGCGCCGCCGACGAGGCGCACGTCCACGCCTTTGGCCTGAAGTGCCGCCTGCAGGTCGCGGTTGGGTTCCTGGCCGGCGCAGACGATCACATGGTCCACCGGCAGCACCTGCTTCTCACCGCCGACGGTGACATGCAGGCCGGCGTCGTCGATGCGTTCGTAGGTCACCCCGCCGAGCATCGCGACCTTCTTGTTCTTCAGCGTGGCGCGGTGCACCCAGCCCGAGGTCTTGTTGAGTCGCGCGCCTGGGCGTCCCTCCGAACGCTGCAGCAGCCACACCTGGCGTTCCGGCGGTTCTGGCCGGGCGGGCATGAGGCCGCCCGGCACCGTCATGTGCATGTCCACGCCCCATTCCTTCGTCCACCGGGCAATGTCGGTGGTGGGTGAGGGCACGTGCTCGGTGAGGAACTCGGCCACGTCGAACCCGATGCCGCCGGCTCCGATGATCGCGACACGCGGACCGACGGCGGCGTTGCCCTGGAGCACGTCGATGTAGGACAGCACCTTGGGATGGTCGGCACCGTCCAGGGCGATGCCGCGTGGCGTGACGCCGGTGGCGAGGATCACCGTGTCATAGCCCGACGCCAGGCTATCCGCCGTGGCGACCTGGCCCAGGCGCACATCGACGCCGGTGGCGTCCAGCCGATGCCGGAAGTAGCGCAGGGTTTCGTGGAATTCTTCCTTGCCCGGAATGCGCTTGGCCATGTTGAACTGCCCGCCGATCTCGCTGGCGCGATCGAAGAGGGTGACGGCATGGCCGCGTTCGGCGAGCGTGGTGGCGGCCGCCAGCCCTGCCGGTCCTGCGCCCACGACAGCCACGCGCTTCGTCGCGGCGGCGGGCGTGATGGCCAGTTCGGTCTCATGGCATGCCCGCGGGTTGACCAGGCAGGAGGCCCGGCGGTTTTCGAAGACATGATCGAGGCAGGCCTGGTTGCAGGCGATGCAGGTGTTGATCGCGGCGGGCGTGCCCGCACTCGCCTTGTTTACCCAGTCGGGATCGGCCAGCAGGGGACGGGCCATCGATACCATGTCGGCGTCGCCGTTGGCCAGGATACGCTCGGCCACGTCGGGCATGTTGATGCGATTGGTGGTGACCAGCGGGATGCCGACCTCGCCCTTCATCCGCCGCGTCACCCAGGTGAACGCGCCGCGCGGCACGCTGGTGACGATGGTGGGGACGCGCGCCTCGTGCCAGCCGATGCCGGTGTTGATCAGCGTTGCGCCGGCGGCTTCGATTTTCCTGGCCAGGGTCACGATGTCGGTCCACGCCTGGGCGTCGTCGACGAGATCGAGCATTGAAAGGCGGTAGACGATGATGAAGTCGCGGCCGACCGCTTCGCGCATGCGCCGCACGATCTCCACGGGGAAACGCATGCGGTGTTCGGCCGAGCCGCCCCAGCGGTCGGTGCGATGGTTGGTGCGTGCGGTGAGGAACTGATTGATCAGGTAGCCTTCTGAGCCCATCACCTCGACGCCGTCGTAACCGGCATCCCGGGCGAGCTTCGCGCTGCGTACGAAGGCATCGATGGTGCGCTCCACGCCGCGCGCCCCGAGCGCACGCGGCGTGAATGGCGTGATCGGCGACTTGATCGCCGACGGCGCGACCGACAGGGGGTGATAACCGTAGCGGCCCGCGTGGAGGATCTGCATGCAGATCTTCGCGCCCTCGGCGTGCACGGCCTGCGTCACCTTGCGGTGCCGGCCCACGTGCCAGGGCATCGACATCGTGCCGGACAGGGGTTTGAGCCAGCCACGCAGGTTGGGCGCGATGCCGCCGGTGACGATCAGGCCCACGCCCCCCCGCGCGCGCTCGGCATAGAAGGCCGCGAGCTTGTCGAAATCCGCGGCCTTGTCTTCCAGGCCCGTGTGCATGGAGCCCATGAGCACGCGGTTGCGCAGACGGGTGAAGCCGAGATCGAGCGGGGCGAGCAGATGCGGATAGGCCACGGGAAGCGTCCGGTTCAAACAGTCGTTCGAATGATCCGGGTAACGGCCAGCGGGGGCAAGGCCCGGCGCAGCACGGGCGAAACGCGTTGTATCGGTGCGGTTACAGGCCGGGCGTGAGCCCGGCGTGCAGGCGCGCGTGCCAGGCACGTCGTGGCGCGGTGCGCGGCACGTCCGGCCGGCGAGGCACGCTCCTTGCTCCACACCGGGAACCCGGCGCGTTGGCAGGGCGCGCCGGGCGTTCGAACACCGCGGTTTCGAATCCCAAAGGAGACTCTCCCATGCGTAAGACCCTCATCGCCTCGGCGATCTGCTTCGCCATCGGATTTGCCCTGCCGGCCATGGCCGACGACACCCAGACCGGCGCGGGCGGCGCCTCGGCGCAGCGCCGCTCCACCGCTATCCAGTACACGGACAGCTCGACTTACACCGATAGCTCGACGCATACCAACACGAACACGACGATGACGTCCGGGTCGTTCAACACCACCAACGCCATCGCCACCAGCACGCTCAACGGCGCGGTGACCGGCAACACCACGAACAGCTTCGGCAACGTCGCGACGAACATGGGCAACGCCGGTGGCGCCCGCGGCGGCGCGGGCGGCGACGCCTGGGGCGGCAACGGACGGGGTGGGGCCGGCGGCGACGGCGGTCAGGGCGGACGGGCCAGCGCGCGGGGCGCCGTGGGCGGCGATGCGTCTACCACCAGCGGTGACGCGATGGGCTCCTCGCTGGCCTACGGCGGTGATACCCAGGGTGACGGTGGCAGCGCCTCGGGCGATGGCGGCGCGGCCCGGTCGCGTGGCGCCGGTGGCGGCGCACCGACCGGCGGATCGACGGCCAGCACGGGCGGTGCTTCGACGAGCACCGGTGCCTCGTCCACGGCGGGCGACGCCTCGCCGACCTCGACCGGCGGCACGGCGACCGCAGGCGCGGGCGGCACGGCGACGGCGATGTCCGGCGCCGGCGGCGCCGGTGCGTCCGGTGGCGACGGCATGGGCGGTTCGGGCACGGCCGGTGCGGGCGGCAGCGGTGGCAACGGTGGTACGACCTCGGCCACCACCGGCAGCTTCAGCATGGCCAACAGCATGGGAAGCGCGGGCTCCGCGCTCGCCGGCATCGGCAGCTTCGCGCAGAGCTCCGGCGCCAACGCGCTCATCCAGCAGAGCGTCAACGTGCAGGCCAACCTGAGCGTCGGCGGCGCGCCGTAAGCCGTAACGCGATGACCTAACGACGGCCACGGGGCGCCCGCGCCCCGTGGTTCGCCAGGGGGCACCCGTCCCAGGAGAACACCATGTCGATGCTCCGTCCGCTCCACGCCTGTACCGCGATCGCGCTGTCGGTCGCCTCGGCGTCCACCGTCGCCCAGACGGTCGCGCCATCGTTTGGCCCGGCCATGCCGGTCGAACGCCTGCGAACGATGAGCGGCGGCACCGCCACGGCATGGGTCAACAACGTCAATGAGCAGGATATCCACGGCACGCTGAGCGACAACCGCGCGAACCAGACCTACAGCGGCGCCAACGTGGTCGGTGACACCGCCTTCGGCAACGCCGCCGGCCTGCCCACCGTGATCCAGAACTCGGGCAACAACGTGTTGATCCAGAACGCCACGATCGTCAACGTGCGGATGAACCCGTGAAGGCGGCGCTCGTTCTGGGCGCCCTCGGGTTGCTCGCCGCGCCGGTCGCCGCGGCCGGTCGGGCCGACGTGCAGACCGGACCCGGCACGTCGTACCCGTTGAAGATGACCAGCCTGAAAGAAGCGAGGTTCCGCAACACGATCCGCCAGGCCTACGACTTCAGTTGCGGGTCCGCGGCCGTGGCGACGCTGCTCACCTACCAGTACGCCTACCCGATGAACGAGCAGACCGCCTTCGACGTGATGTACGCCGGCGGGGACCGCGCCAAGATCGGACGCGATGGATTTTCGCTGCTGGACATCAAGCGTTTCCTCGCCTCGATCGGCTTCGAGGCCGACGGCTTCGACGTGCCGCTGGAAAAACTCGACGAGGAGGGCATCCCCGCGATCGTGCTGATCGACGAGCGCGGATATCACCACTTCGTGGTGGTGAAGGGCTATAAGCATGGACGCGTGCTTATCGGCGATCCCGCCCGCGGCACGCGCTCGATGTCCCGGCGTCGCTTCGACGACATGTGGAAGAACCACATCGTTTTCGTGATCCATAACGAACGCGAGCGCGCCATCTTCAACAGTCCACGCGACTGGGCCGTCGCGCCTGCGGCGCCGGTGTCCGAGGGTATCCAGCGCAACGGACTCGATCCGCTGGTGATCTCCAAGCGCGGACCGGGGGATGTATGAATCGACTAGTGCGTTTGGCCATGGTGATCGCCTGCGCGGCGAGTACGGCTGCGTACGCGATGGACTTCCCGGCCCCCACGCGGGTCAGCGACGCGCGCCTCGACGCCACCCGGGGTGGCTTCGACCTCGGCGACGACCTGCGCGCTTCGTTCGCACTCGAGCGCATGGTGCGGGTCAACGGCGTGGAGGCGATCCGCACGTCGGTGAGGATTCCGGACGTCGCCCGGATGAGCATCGACCAGGCCCGCGCGCTCTCCGACGCCCTCCGGACGACGGTCGTCACCAACGGCGCGGGTGGCGTGGGCACGGCTGCCCCGGCGATCGAGTCATCGGTCACGGTGTCGCCGGTCGTTACGACCGCGACGCTGCCCCTGTCGGGCGGGCCCGGTCTCATCGTGCAAAACGCGTTGGACAACCAGACCATCACGGCCACCACCACGATCGACGCGTCGGTGAATACCTCGCGCATGTTGCAGAACCTGCGCCTGGACGAATCGATCAAAGACGCGGTGATCACGTTCCGGGGGAATTGACGCATGGTTCGCAGGGGCAGGGGGATACAGACGACGGTTCGACGGGGCGCGCTCACGCTCGCGGTCCTGCCGATGTGGATCGGCACGTGCCTGGCGCAGGAGACAGCCGTCGATCCGGCGCTGCGTGAACGGATCGAGGCACAGGGGCGCCGCATCGACGCCATGCGCAGCCGCATGGCCGAGCAGCTAGCCGAACTGGACCAGATGAAGCGCGAGTTGGCGGCGCAAGAGATGCAATACGCCGACCTTCGTCGCGCCGTCGGACTCGATGTGCTCAATGACGCGCGCGGCACCGGTGCCCCCGACGTGGCGTCGTCGGCACAGGGGCCACAGGCATCGCCATCGTCCCCCGTGGCGGCGGCCCCGTCGGTCGGACGGCGTCCCGCGCAGGACGAACGCCCGCCCGAGGTCGCGCCGATCTTCGACCAGCCCGGCGTACTCACGCCGCCAGGCAAGCTCATCGTCGAGCCGTCGTACCAGTACGGCTATTCGTCGAGCGATCGCGTGGCGCTGGTGGGTTACACGGTGATTCCGGCGATCCTCATCGGCCTGGTCGATGTGCGCCAGGTAAAAACCACGACGCAGACCGGAGCGGTGGCGTTGCGTTATGGACTCACCCGTCGCATGGAGCTGGAAGTGCGCATTCCCTACGTGGATACGCACACCGACACGATCAGCCGCGAAATCTTCACGGGCACCGCGCAGGACCGGCTGTTTACCACCCGCGGCAAGGGCCTGGGCGATATCGAGGCCACGTTGCGCTACCAGCTCAACGAGGGCGGCGCCGACAGTCCGTATTACGTCGGTTGGTTCCGTGCGAAGTCCCGTACCGGCCGCGATCCGTTCGAGGTCACCAGCGACTGCGTCACGCGTTGCGTGGCGAACTACACCGGCACCGGGCTGCCTTTGCGCAGCCCGACGGGCTCGGGCTTCTACTCGGCGCAGGCCGGCCTGACCTGGTTGTATCCGTCGGACCCGGTGGTGTTCTTCGGCAACTTCAGCTATCTGCATAACTTCGAGCGCCACGGGGTCAGTCGCAACGTACTGGGCGCGGGACGTGAGTTTCTCGGCAGCGTCAAGGCCGGCGACATCGCCGACGTGAGCCTGGGCATGGGCTTGTCGCTCAACGAAAAGGCGTCCATCAGCATCGGCTACGACCAGGCGTTCGTGGGGCGCACGCAACAGGCGGGCAGGGCCTTGCCCGGCTCGGCACGCGTGACGCTGGGTTCGTTGCTGATCGGCGGCTCGTATCGATTCAACGAGAAGGAAACACTCAACGTGACGCTGGGCGTGGGCATTACGCGTGACACGCCTGACAGCACGGTGACGATGCGCTTGCCTGTAACGCTTTGACATTCACCGCCGTTTCACGACTGGCGCATGAACGCGTTTCAAACACGCGAGAGTTCCCCTGCACATCTCGCACACATAACCCTTCGTTAAGATTTCGCTCGGGGAGTGACATCACCGATCGAATTCTTAAAGCAGGGAGTCATCATGCGCTTTCATCCACAACGTTCCGGCAAGGTCGCCGCGGGTCTGGCCCTTGCATCTCTCGCCGTCTTCGGCGCCGCTGCGCACGCGCAGGACAGCTCCGACAAGAAGTCGCAGTCGCCGGCGCTCGACAATATCAGCCTGTGGGTGGGTGGTTACTACACCAATAACGACACCAACATCGGTGCGCGCACGGATTTCCTCAACAGCTCGGGCAACGTGAACCTCGAAGACGACCTCGACTTCAAGAAGCACAAGACCGTGCCGCGTGTTCGCCTGGATTTCCTTATCGGTGAGCACCAGGGCTTCACCTTCGACTACTACGAAGTGGATCGCTCGCACTCCAAGAGCCTGTCCGAGCAGATCAACTTTCTCGGCCAGCCGATCGCCGCCGACGCCTACGTCAAGGGCGACCTGAAGTTCACCTTCGGCAGCGCCGCCTACAAGTGGTGGTTCGGCACCGGTGACGACGTCTTCGGCCTGGGCATCGGCGCGGCGTACTACAAGGTGCACTACAGCATCAGCGGCACGGCCTCGGCCATGGGCCAGACCGTCTCCGACGGTGCCTCGGGCAGCACGAACGCATGGGCGCCCAACCTGCAGCTGGGCTGGCGCCACGCGTTCAACGAGCAGTGGCGCATGTACTTCAACGCGTCGGGCGTGAAGAAGAACGGCGGCCGTCTCAACGGCCACATCTGGGATGCCGCACTGGGCGTCGAATACTTCCCGTGGCAGAACGTCGGCTTCGGCGCCGAATACGCCTACACGAAGATCAAGCTCAACCAGGACAAGCGCAACTACGACCTCGACCTGGACATGAAGCTCAACGGTCCGGCAGCGTACGTGCGCTTCCGCTTCTAAGCGAGCCGATACCCTTCGAACGACCAGGCCCTGCCTCCCGCCGTGCGCGCGCTTCAACCGCCGCACGACGGGAGGCAGGGCCTTTTCGTCTGTCGCGGCGTCGCCCGCCGTGGTTCGACGCTCCGTGGACGTCGCACGGGTAAGGGCCGGTGATTGAGGCCGCAACGGCGCGAGCGACGCTGCGGCCGCCATGGCCAGGCGCGCCGCAGGCGCTTATGCCAGGCGGCGACGGCGGGCGGCGAGCCATCCGCCGCCGCACACGGCCAGCACGAGCACCGCGTCGAGCGCCCAGGCCGCCCACGGACGCGCGTCGAACCAGGGCGAGGTGAGCTGGTCGTGGGCGATCATCCGGGCCGCCGTCCAGGCGATGGCCCCGGCGCCGATGTAGACGATCACCGGGAAGCGCTCGATCAAGCGCAGAATCAGGGTCGAGCCCCACACCACGAGGGGCACGCTGATCGCCAGGCCCAGGATGACCAGGCCCATGTGTCCCTTCGCGGCGCCGGCGATCGCCAGCACGTTGTCCAGGCCCATCAGTGCATCGGCAACCACGATCGTGCGGATCGCCGACCAGAAGCCGGAGGCCGCGCTGACCGTGGGATCGCTCTCCTCGTGCTTGAGCAGCTTCCACGCGATGGGCAGCAGCAGCAGGCCGCCGACGAGCATGAGGCCCGGCAGGTTGAGTAGCCAGATCACCGCGAAGGTAAGGACGATGCGCAGCGCGATCGCCCCGAAGGTGCCCCAGAACACGGCTTTCTTCTGCAACTCGCGCGGTAGGTTGCGCGCCGCCAGGGCGATCACGATGGCGTTGTCGCCGGCCAGCACGAGGTCGAGCAGGATGATCGCCGCCAGGCCGGAGAGAAATTCGGGGGAGAGGAAATCCATGGGCATCCTTCGCGCGCCTTCGAGAACGGATGCGGCAGGCGACGGGGGTGCGCGCCCGTCGTCCCACCGCAAAAGTCTCGTTCCCGGCGCGAAGCCGCCGCGACGACCGGGACGCGGGTGGCGTCCGTATTGACGATCGGCGCGCACGGGGCGAGGGGCCCCGCGGAACTACTCCCCTTTGGGCTGTAGTGGGAGCATTGTCGGCTTTCAGCTGCGGCGCGGCAAGACGCCCCGGGGGTGAGCGGCTAAAATCGCCGGCTTTCCCAACCCCGCACGAGTGAAGTCCATGAGCGCACACGACATCCGTTCCGCCACGCGTCCCGACCCGGACCAGCCGCTGGTCGACATCGCCAACTACGTGGCCGACTACCGGATCGACTCGCAGGAGGCCTACGACACCGCGCGCTACATGCTCCTGGACTCGCTGGCCTGCTCCGCGCTGGCGATGAAGTTCCCCGACTGCGTCAAGCACCTCGGACCCGTGGTGCCGGGTGCGACCCTGGCCGGCGGCGTCCGCGTGCCGTTTACCTCGCACGAGCTCGATCCGGTGCAGGGCGCCTTTGCCATCGGCACCCAGATCCGCTATCTCGACTTCAACGACACCTGGCTTGCCGCCGAGTGGGGTCATCCCTCGGACAACCTGGGCGCCATCCTCGCCGTGGCCGACTACCTCTCGCGCAAGGCGGAAAAGGACGGCGGCAAGCCGCTCACCGTGCGCGACGTGCTGGGCTACGCGATCAAGGCCCATGAAATCCAGGGCTGCTATGCCCTGAAGAACAGCTTCAACCGCGTCGGCCAGGACCACGTGATCCTCGTGCGCCTCGCCTCCACCGCGGTCACCACCGCGATGCTGGGTGGCAGCAAGGACCAGATCACCACGGCCGTGTCGCACAGCTGGATCGACAACGGCGCGCTGCGCACCTACCGCCACGCCCCCAACACCGGCCCGCGCAAGAGCTGGGCCGCCGGCGACGCCTGCCGCCGCGCCGTCACCCACGCCATCAACGCCGTGTATCGCAACGTGGTGGGCTACCCGTCCGCGCTGTCGGCGAAGACCTGGGGCTACTACGACGTCGCCTTCAAGGGCAACGCGTTCGAGTTCGAGCGTCCGTTCGGCAGCTATGTGATGGAGAACGTTCTGTTCAAGATCAGCTTCCCGGCCGAATTCCACGCCCAGACGGCGGTGGAGTGCGCGATGAAGCTGCACGCCCAGGTCGGTTCGCGCATCGACGAGATCGAGAAGATCGTCATCGAGACCCAGGAAGCGGGTGTGCGCATCATCGACAAGACCGGCCCGCTGGCGAACTACGCCGACCGTGACCATTGCATCCAGTACATGGTGGCCGTGCCGCTGATTTTCGGTCGCCTCACGGCCGACGACTACAACGACGACGTCGCCGCCGATCCGCGTATCGACGCGCTGCGCGACAAAATGACGGTGGTCGAGAATCCGCAGTTCACCAAGGATTATTTCGATCCGGAAAAGCGCTACATCGGCAATTCGGTGCAGGTGTTCTTCAAGGACGGTTCCAGCAGCGAAAAGGTCTCCATCGACTACCCGATCGGCCATCGCAAGCGCCGCGCCGAAGGCATCCCCGTGCTGCTGAAGAAGTTCGAATCGGCCCTGCGCGCCGAGTGGCCGGCGGAGCGCGTCGAGAAGGTGCTGGAGGTGACGGAATCGGCCGAAACTCTCGACGCGATGCCCATTCACGAATTCATGACGCTCTTCACGGCTTGATAATACCTGTGACTCAAGTATGAACGGCTGGCGGCGGCAGCGCACCAAATGTTTGATTTTTGCTAAACTGCCGCCGCCCGTTGAAGGGGTATAAAAGCGAGGGACGGCCGAAGTCCCCGGATTCGACAGAGTTCTACGCGCGATTTCCGTCTGGGGTTGGAGCGCGGACGCGAATACCAATAATGAGGAGACACCGATGAAACGTAAGGGCTTGTTTTTGCTGATTGGTTTGGCCCTGGGCGGCGTGGGTGCCGTTCACGCGCAGGAATCCGCCGACACGGCGGGTAACGGCTACGACGGCCGCTGGTACATCGCCCCGACGGTTGGCGGTTACTACAACGACACCGATCGCAACACCAACAGCCGCCAGGTTTATTACGGCCTGGGCTTCGGCAAGTTCATCTCGAACAACGCGTCGATCGACATCTTCGCCGATCGTACCAAGCGCGATAACGATGGCACCGGCCACTGGGCCAACAACAGCTACGGCGTTGCCGCTCGCTTCTACGCCGGTGCGTGGGACAGCTGGCGTCCGTACCTGCTGGCGGGCGTGATGGGTTCGTACCACCACAACCCGTCGGACCGCGGCTGGTCCCCGGCCGCCGAGCTCGGCGTCGGCGTGTCCAAGACCATCACCGACAGCTCGGACTTCCGCGTGGAAGCCGGCTACCGCTACGACTGGGACGACAAGACCATCCGCAGCGAGAACGGCTACGGTGACTGGTTCCTCGGCTTCTCGATCGTGTCGCGCTTCGGCGAGCCGCCGGCCGCTCCGGCCCCGGTCGCCCCGGCCGCTCCGGCCCAGCCGGACTGCTCGACCCTCGACAGCGATGGCGACGGCGTGAACGATTGCGACGACAAGTGCCCGGGTACGCCGGCTGGCACGATCGTCGGTCCGGACGGTTGCCCGCAGAAGGTCGTCATCGACCTGCGCGGCGTCAACTTCAAGTTCGACCGTCCGAAGAAGGGCGAGACGAACATCGGCCCGACCCTGCAGGAGCCGACCAGCGAGTCGCTGGGCGTGCTTGACCAGGCCGTCGACACCCTGCAGCGCTACCCGCAGGTCAAGGTCATGGTTGCCGGCTACACCGACAGCGTCGGTAAGGATGCCTACAACCAGTCCCTGTCCGAGCGTCGCGCCAAGATCGTGTATGACTACCTCACCGCGCACGGCATCTCTGCCGATCGCCTGGAAGGTCCGGTCGGCCACGGCAAGAACAACCCGATCGACACGAACGACACGGCCGAAGGCCGCGCTCGCAACCGTCGCACGGAACTGCAGGTCCAGCAGTAATCCGAGCACGATCGGTAGCTACACAAAGGAGCCCGGCGCAAGCCGGGCTCTTTTTTTGGTTCTTCGCGGAAGGGCGGGGAATGCTGCATGGATGCAGGTCGTGCCGTTGGTGCGGACGATGGCGCCGTGAGGCCGTGAGGCGCTGAGGCCAGAGCCTTCGGTGTCCACCCTCGCTGCTCAGACAGGTCCTCCGCGTTCGACAGGGGGGGGCGCTGGCGCGGCCCGTGTACCTAAGTGGCCTTCGGCCGCTCACTTGTGCGGAACTCGCCTCGAGGGTGGACACCGAAGACTCTCCCCATGACTGAGGCGGCGTGTTGTGAGAGCCGGCACGGCCCAGCGGTTAGTCGCAGCGAGCGAGGCAATCACGTTGTCTCGTCTTGCATGTGCCGGTCAGCTCGTCGCGACGTCGGTTAGCCCGCGTCGGGCTGGTGTTTCATCCCTCAAGCATCGCTTGTGCAATCATCGAGCGCCTGCCGCTCTCCCATCAGCCGACCTCCCCGGCCGGAAGAGACCTTGGTGTCCACCCTCGAGGCGAGTTCCGCACAAGGGAGCGGCCGCAGGCCAATCAAGCCCATGGGCCGCGTCAGCGGCCTTCCTTGTCGAACGCGGAGGACTGCCCGAGCAGCGAGGGTGGACACCAAGGTCTCCCTGCGAAACGCCCAAGTGCAATGCGCTCTGGCGCCGAAAGGTCGCAACAGCCTCAAGACTCGCCTGATCGAGCCCTCAAGATAGCCATGATTGCCCGCCGGTTATCCTCGGCGCCCCCTCTTAGGCGCATCACCCGGACATGGCGATGGCCGCGCGCGCCGGTTAGGCTTGTGGCCGACTCCCGGGCGCCACGCCGTCCTTTCCAGGATCCGGAATGAACCCTGATCTTCCGCGTCGTCGCTTCACCGGCGGCGACCTCAACGGCGTGCTCGGTCTCGTCGTCGACAATCTCTCGATCCTCGCCTTCCTGGCGACCGCGCTCGTCGGCCTGTTCGGCGTGCCCGCCGACATCGTCTTCCGGCGGATGTTTCCCGGCACGGCCCTGGGCGTGCTCCTTGGCAACCTGGCCTATACGTGGATGGCCCATCGTCTTGCGACGCGGACGGGCAGGGACACCGTCACCGCGATGCCGCTGGGCCTGGATGCGCCGACCAGCATCGGCATGGCGCTGCTCGTGCTTGGCCCCGCCTTCGCGGGCTACCGGCAGGCCGGCATGGACGCGACCGCGGCCGGCGAAGCCACCTGGCGCCTGGGCATGGCGTCCCTGGTCGTGATGGGCGTGCTGAAAGTCGTGTTGTCGTTCTTCGGTGAGTGGGTGCAGCGATCGGTGCCGCGCGCCGGTCTGCTCGGCTCCATCGCCGGCATCGCGCTGATGCTGATGGGCTTCCTGCCGCTGGTCGAAATCATGCGCGTGCCGGTGGTGGGCTTTGCGGGGTTGGGTATCGTGCTCTACGCCCTGGTGGCGAAGCGACGGCTTCCGTTCGGCCTGCCCGGCGTGCTGGGCGCGTTTCTCGTTGGCGTGCTGTTGTATTACGGGCTGGGCCCGGCCGGCCTGTTGGGCACCGGCTACCACGCGCCGGGCCCCTGGCAATGGCGCTTCGGCATCCCGTGGCCCACGCTGCATTTCGTCGATGGACTGGCGGCGACCGTGCCCTACCTGCCGTTGATCCTGCCCTTCGGGTTGCTGATGGTGGTGGGCGGTATCAATGTCACCGAGAGCGCCCGCGCCGCGGGCGACGACTACCGCACGCGGGACATCCTCCTGGTCGAAGCCCTCGCGACCCTCGTGGCCGGGTTCTGCGGCGGCGTGGCGCAGACCACGCCGTATATCGGCCAGCCCGCCTACAAGGCCATGGGCGCGCGCCTGGGCTACACGCTCGTGACCGGTCTGGTGATCGGGCTCGGCGGCGTGCTGGGCTACCTTTCCAATCTCGTGGAGTGGCTGCCGGTGGCGGTGCTGGCACCGATCCTGATCTTCGTGTCCATCGGCATCACCACGCAGGCGTTCGAGGCGACGCCGGTACGCTACGCCAGCGCGGTGGTCTTCAGTTTCTTCCCGGCCATCGCGCGGATGCTGGCGATCAAGCTGAGCGATCCGTCCATCGTCGAACCGGCGCGATTCGCGGCGCTTTACGCCGACTGGGCGCACGGCGTGTCGGCCATGGCGGTGATCTCGATCCTCGGCAACGGGTTCATCATCACCTCGATGGTCTGGGCCAGTTTCGTGGTGGCCATGATCGACGGCCACGTGCGCAAGGCCGCGGGCATCGTGGCCCTCGGCGGGGCGTTGACCGCCTTCGGCGTCATTCATTCGGTCGACCCGGTGGGCACGGTGTACCTGCCCTGGATGCTCGACGCGGGTGCGCGTGCCATGGTGTGGCAGTTCGTCGCGGCCTACGCGGCGCTGGCGGCGGTGTTGCTGATGTTGTCGCTGACGCCCCGCCGCCGTTGAGGGTCATCCCGACGGCCTGCACGGGGACGACACGGCCGTTTGGCTTGAATTGAATCCGCCGCGCAGCCACGTTGGCAGATCGTTTCCCTGGAGTCTTTCATGTCCCTTGCCGACCTCACCTCGCTTCCCGGCGTCACCGCGACGCCAGACGCCGCCACGCACGGCTTCGTGTTCAACCACACGATGATCCGTGTGCGCGACCTCGACGTGTCGCTCGATTTCTACACCCGCGTGCTGGGCTTCACCCCGGTGTACAAGCACGTGTTCGACGAGGCGGCGTTCACCATCGTCTACCTCGTGCTCGTGGGCGACACCTCGGTGATTCCCGACGACGACGAGGCGCGCAAGGCGTGGGTGCTGCGTCAGCCGGGCGTGCTGGAGCTGACCCATAACCACGGCACCGAGAAAGAGGCTGCCACCCCGTATCACAACGGCAACAGCGAGCCCCGCGGCTTCGGTCACCTCTGCGTCAGCGTGCCGGATGTCACGGCCGCCTGTGCGCGCTTCGAGGCCCTCGGCGTTACCTTCCAGAAACGTCTGGCCGATGGCCGCATGCGCCACATCGCCTTCATCCGCGACCCGGACGACTACTGGATCGAGATCCTCCAGCCGACGCCCCTGGCCTGAGGAACGCGCCCATGTTCGGCCGCCTCCTGCCGGTCACGCGGAATCTCCTGATTGCCAACGTGCTGCTGTTCGCGTTGCAGATGCTCCTGGGCGACGACACCACCTTTGCCGTCACGCGATGGCTCGGCTTGTGGCCTTATGGGCACGACATGGTGGTCGACCTCGGCGACGGGCGCCCCGCGTCGATCGGTTTCCACGTGTGGCAGCTGGTCACCTACGGTTTCCTGCACGGCAGCGTGCTGCACATCGTGCTGAACATGTACGGTCTGTACATGTTCGGCAGCCTGATCGAGGGCGTGATGGGCGCGCGGCGTTTCGCGATCTATTACTTCACCTGCCTGGTCGCGGCGGCGGTCGCGCAGCTGGCCGTGCTCTACCTGTTCGAGCCGGAACGCATGTTTCCGACCGTGGGCGCGTCCGGGGCGATCTTCGGTCTCCTGGGCGCGTTCGCGATGCTGTTCCCGCGCGAGAAACTGATGCTGATCCCGATTCCCATCGGGATCCCCGCATGGCTGTTCGTCACGCTCTACGGCGTGGCGGAACTGATCTTCGGTATCACCGGCACCCTGGCCGGCGTGGCCCATTTCGCCCACCTGGGTGGGCTCGTCGCCGGTCTGGCGCTGCTCTGGGCGTGGGGCGTGCGACCGCCGCCACGCCCCTGGGCCGGTTGACCGTCAGCGCATCGCGAGAAAGTCGGGGCTGACCACGAAGCGCACGGCATCCAGGCGCACGCGCGCTTCGGGCAGGGCCGCGAGCAGGGCGTCGCGTTCGGCCGCCACCATGGCGACCTCGGCGGCCGTGATCGACGGGTTGACTGCCCGTAGCGCAAGCAGCCGGCTGTAGTCGGCGCCGAGTTCCTTCGTCGCCGCGTCGATCGCTTCGTACTTGATGACCTCCGCACGGCCTTCGGCCAGGTCACGGGCCTGCTCGAGCATCGGGGGCACCAGCTTGGACAGGAATTTCCGGTAGCGCGCCACGTCGATGTTGCGGTCGCCGGCACGGCGCACGGCGACGTCGCTCGGTCGATAGCCGGGGCGTTCGTTGAGCCGGGTGTCGACGGTGAGCACGAGCGGCGTGGCGGGCAGGAAGCGTTCGGCGTCCAGCGAGCGATCCGCCACCACTTCCACCACGAACACCGCCTGCAGGAGAACGGTGCGCACAGGCAACGCATCGTCGACGAGGAAGGCCGCATTGCCCGCCTCGCCCGAGACGAGCAGGTCGACCGCGGCGTGGACCATGGGGTGGTCCATCCGCAGCAGGGGGAGGTCCTCGCGGGCCAGGGCGACGTCCCGCGAGAAGGTGACCGAGGTCGGGCCATCCGCGAAGCCGGGCAGGCCGTCGGTGGAGAGGTATTGCGGGTCGAGCAGCACGATGTCCTGGCTGAGCTCTTCGGTGTGGACGCCGAAGTTTTCGAACAGGCGCTGGATGAAGGCATCACGCGCGGTGTCGCCGTCTTCGCGGGCGAAGCTCTGCGCCAGGTCGTCCGCGTGCGGATCGCGGCTGGCGGCCAGTTCGAGCAGATGGTCGCGCCCGGCGTGGATGAGCGAGGAGAGTTCCTGGTGCGCCGCGCGGGTTTCCGCCACGAGCGAGTCGAGCTCCTGGTCGCGGTCGTCGTCGCCGCGCGCGTGCTCGTCGGCGAGCGTGGCGAGCAGGTCGCCGAAGCGGCGCAACAGCTCGCGGCCATCGGCCGGACTGGCGCGGAACGCGTCGAGGCCTTCGTCGTACCAGCGGGCCAGCACGTGCTGCGCGCTCTGCGCCAGCACCGGTACATGGATGGTGATGTCATGCGTCTGGCCGATGCGGTCAAGGCGGCCGATGCGCTGTTCGAGCAAGTCAGGGTCCAGCGGCAGGTCCCACATGACCAGGCGATGGGCGAACTGGAAGTTGCGTCCTTCCGAACCGATCTCCGAACACAACAGCAGGCGCGCGCCGTCGGGCTGGGCGAAGAATGCCGCGTTGCGGTCGCGCTGCACGATGCCGAGGCCTTCGTGGAAGCGGGCCACGCCGACCCCGCTCTTCGTGCGCAGCGCGTCTTCGATGGCCAGCACCTTGGCCTGGCTGCGGCAGAGCAGCAGGAATTTGTCGGCCGGATGGGCCTCCAGCAGGCCGATGAGCGCGGTCAGGCGCGGATCGTCGGCGTAGTCGAATTCCAGCGGCGCGGGCGGTTGCTGGATATCGGAACGGAACTCGGCCAGCAGCGCCTCGCGGCGGCCGGGAGCGAGCGTATCCGGCGGGATCGCCAGGATCTCCGGGGCACGGCGTGGGAACCCGCCGATGCCGGCGCGGCGGTTGCGGAACATCGCACGGCCGGTACCGTGCCGGTCGATCAGGGCCGCCAGCAGGGCGTCGCCGGCGTTGCGTTCCAGCAGGTGGGCCAGTTCGCGGTCGCCCTTGAAGCGTTCGGCGAGCAGGGCCCGTTGGTCCGCGTCGAGCGTCTTGCCGTCCGCCAGGGCGCTGGCAAGGTCGGACAGCGGCGCGTAGCCCGTCGACTCGGCGAGGTAGGCGTCGAGGTCGGCATAGCGCTGCGGATCGAGCAGGCGAAGGCGGGCGAAGTGGCCGGCCCGGCCGAGCTGCTCGGGCGTGGCGGTGAGCAGGATCACCCCGGGCGTGGCGGCGGCCAGTGTTTCCACCAACTGGTAACGGGGGCTCGCGGCCTCGGGCGACCATGCCAGGTGGTGGGCCTCGTCGACCACGATGAGGTCCCAGCCCGCCTCGACCAGCTGGGCCGCCCGGCGCGGCATGGTTTCGAGGAAGGCGAAGTCGGCGATGACGAGTTGTTCGTCTTCGAAGGGGTTGCGCCCGTCGCTGGCTTGCTCGATCGCCTCGCAACGCTCTTCGTCGAAGATCGAGAACGACAGGTTGAAGCGGCGCAGCAGTTCGACGAACCACTGGTAGACGAGGGTTTCCGGCAGCAGCACGAGCACGCGGCCGGCGCGGCCGGTGGCGAGCTGCCGGGCCAGGATCATGCCCGCCTCGATCGTTTTGCCCAGGCCGACCTCGTCGGCCAGCAACACCCGCGGCGGCCGGCGCGCGGCGGCGATGCCGGCCACGCGAAGCTGGTGCGGTACCAGGCCGATGCGGGCCGACTCCAGGCCCCAGGCCGGCGACCGGCGCGCGTCGGCGCGTCGACGCAGGGCCTCCACGCGCAGGTCGAAGCGGTCGTTGGATTCGGTCCGCCCGCCGATCAGGCGGTCGTCGGCCTGCGACATGGCTTGTTCGTCGTCGAGCTGGCCTTCTTCGAGTTCGCGACCCTCGCCGCGATAGACGAACAGGCCTTCGCGTTCTTCCACCCGCTCGACGAGGAAGGCGATGCCCTTGCCCGACACGCGTTGTCCGGCGCGGAACTCGGCGCGCACCAGGGGGGCGCTGTCGGTGGCATAGGGGCGCAGGACGCCCGCCTTGGCGAACAGCACCTGCACGCCGCGTCCTTCGACGCGAAGAATGGTGCCGAGGCCGAGCTCGGGCTCGGCGGTGGAAATCCAGCGTTGACCGGGTTGGAACATGCGTGGGTAGGAGCCGACTTCAGGGGGCGTCGATTATCCCGCCCCCGGGGGCGTATGCCTACCTTTGCGTGTGTGGTGGCCCCGATGGGCCCTCCGGCCGGCCTGTCGCGGGCGGCGTCACCGGTCTTTGGAGGGGCGAGGGTTGGCCGACAGGGGCCGCTCCTACGGGATGCGTCAGGTGTCGGCCCAGCGGCGCAGGAGGTTGTGGTAGACCCCGGTCAGCGAGAGGATCGCCGCGGGGTCGGCGCCGTCGGTGGACAGCGTGCGGATGGCGGTGTCCATCTCCAGCAGCAGGCGCCGGGCGCCGTCGTCGCGGACCAGGCTCTGTACCCAGAAGAACGCCGCGATGCGTGTTCCCCGTGTCACCGGCGCGACCCGGTGCAGGCTGGAGGAGGGATACACGATGGCGTCGCCGGCAGGCAGCTTCACCTCGTGCTCGCCGTAGGTGTCGCTCACGATCAGTTCGCCGCCGTCGTACGTGTCCGGTTCGGCGAGAAACACGGTGACCGACACGTCGCTGCGCAGCTGTGCATCCCCGCCCGTGCCCATCACCGCGCCGTCGATATGGAAGCCGTATTCACCGCCGCCTTCGTAGCGGTTGAAGCGGGGCGGCAAGGTGCGTAGCGGCAGCACCGCGGCATGGTAAAGCGGGTGCACCCGCAACGCCTCGATCACGAGGTCGCCCAGTTCGCGGCGGACGGGCGACGCCTCCGGTAGCTGCCGGTTGCGTTTGACCCGGGCACCCTGGGGACCGACGGTCTCGCGACCGTCGGTCCAGTCGGCATCGTCCATGACACGGCGCATGCCCATGACCTGTTCCTTGCTCAGGACCTCGGGAATGTGCAGGAGCATGGCTACCTCGACGGATCAGAAGCGGACGTTGGCGCTGAGCATCGCCGATCGCGGCGTGCCCGGGGTGTAACGGTAGCCGCTCTTGTTGATCGCCGCGACGTAGCTCTTGTCGAACAGATTGTAGAGGTTGAGCTGGAGGTCGACGTGGCGATTGACCGGGTAGCTGGCCATCGCGTCTACCACCCAATAGGCCTTGGTGTAGGCCGGCGTCCCCACCGCGCCGTCGGTGCCACGCTTGAGCTCGCCCGAGTAGCGGGCGCCGCCGCCCAGGGTGAGGCCAAAGGGCAGGTGGTAGGTGGTCCATGCGGTGAACGCTTCTTTCGGGGTGTAGGCAAGGTCGGTGGAACCGTCCGCGGCCACCACCGTGCCCGTCTTCACCGTGGCGTCCATGGTGGTGAACCCGGCACTGATCGCCCAGGCGTCGGTGAGCTTGCCCACCGCGGTGATTTCCACGCCCTGCACCCGCTTCTTTCCGATCTGGTAGTACTGGAGGTCGGTCGGGTCCTGCACCACGTCGTTGGTCACCGTGGTGCGGTAGAGCGCGCCGGTGAGCATCAGCTTTTCGTCGAGGAGGTCCCACTTGGTGCCGACTTCGACCGTGCGCGCCTTCTGCGGGTCAAATAGCGGGTTGTCGGCACTGTTGGCCGCGCTGGAGAGCGTCAGGGTATTGCCGCCCGGTGGTTCCTGCGACTGCGCCACGTTGAGGTAGATGCTCCCGTTGGCGGAGGGCTTATAGAGCACGCCGAGCTTGTAGTTGACGAGGTTGTCGCTCTTGGAGGCGTTCACGCCCGGCACGATGGTGCCGGTGCGCCGCGTGCCGCAGGCAGGCGTGTTGCGCGCACCGCAGGCGACGAGGCTGTCGAAGTCGGTGGTGTAGTGATCCAGGCGCACACCGGCGTTCACCTGCCAGCGCTCGCCGAACTTCAGCGTGTCGAACACGTAGGCGCCGGCGGTGTTGGTCTTGCCGCTGGCGCGCGCGCCGGTCTGGCCGTAGACCAGGCCGCGTACGTGCGAGTTCGGCTGGTAGAGGTTCGCGGCGGGCCACGCGCTGCCGTTCAGCGCGGCGAAGCCGAGGGTGCGCGCGGTTTCCTGGGTCAGTTCGATGCCGGCGCTGATGTCCTGGATGACCGCGCCATCGCCGACGTGCGCCGTGAGGTTGGTCTGATTGGTCGCGATCCGGTTGGACTGGTGCTTGAACGTCGGCAGGCTGCGCGCGATCGTCCACGTGGAGGGATCGGCCGGGTTCGGGGTGAGCAGGTTGGCGGTGGAACCCATGAACGAGGTGAGCAGGTAGTCCTGCGTGGTTCGTCCCCAGCGCGAGGTGTTGTGCAGGGCCAGGTTCTCGTTGATATCGTGCTCGACGATCACCGTGAACAGGTCCTGGGTGTCGCGGTCGTGGTCCTGGTCGGTCCCGTACCAGTTGCTCGGGTCGACGGCCGAGGCGCTGGCGAGGAAGCTGCGCTTGTCCGGCGCGCTGTAACCGGGCAGGCCAAGGGTGGGCACGCCGCCGTCGGGCCGGTTGTTCTGCTTGATGTGCAGGTAATCGATGTAGACACGGGTGGGCGTGCCCAGGCCGAAGGCGAGCGACGGCGCGATGCCCCAGCGGTCGTTCTTGACGCGGTCACGGCCGTAGACGCCGCTGTCCTGGCTCATCACGTTCAGGCGCACCGCCTTGTCGCCGTCCAGGCTCTGGTTCCAGTCGGCGGTGGCACGCTGGCGCTGTCCGCTGCCGACCTGTACGGTGCCCGACACGCCGCTGCCGAGCACCGGCTGCTTGGTGACGAGGTTGACCGCGCCGGTCGGTGCGGTGCGCCCGTATTCGGTGCCGTCCGGCCCCTTCGTGACTTCGACCTGCTCGATGTTGAACACATCGCGCGAGATCGTGCCCAGGTCGCGCGCGCCGTCGACGAAGATGCTGCCCGACGTGTCGAAGCCGCGCATGTAGATGGCGTCGCCGGTGTTGGTCGCGCCGTTCTCGCCGACGTAGAACGTGCCCACGCCGGGGCTGTTGCGCAGGGCTTCGGTGAGCGTGGTGGCGCCCTGCTGCTGCATGAGTTCCTTGCCGATCACCTGGATCGTCTGCGTGGTATCCAGCAGCGACTGGGTGAACTTGGGCGAGGAGACTTTGTCCGCGCGGTAATCGGAGGAGCGGTCGGCCTCCACCTGCATGCCAGGGAGGGCCTGGGCGTCGTTGACCTTGGCCTGTTGCGGGGGCGCGTCGACGGCGGCGGCACCGTGGGCGAGGGTCAGCAGGACGGCGGCACTGACAGTGCGCGCGGCGGGAGCGGCATGCTTGCGGCTCTTGATGAAAGCCATGGAGCGATTTCCTTGGGTCACGGTTTCGTAGGGCGCACGACACCGCGCATGCCGTGAGGCTCGCGGGGTGATCAGCTCGGGTTGCCCCTGGCGGTGCTTATGGAAAGCTTATCGTAATGTTAATGAGAACGAGTTGCAATTGCTAACAGCGCGAGTATGGAGGTGGAAGTGACGGTGATGGCGGCCACTCTCCGATGACTCCGACCGCATCGCGGTGGGTCCTGCCCTGCGCCGGGACGACGGGTCTCCTCGGCACCTTGGACACCGCCTACGAGGCATCCGGAAAAGGCAACGGCGCTATGCGGCGAGTACGCTGCGGTTTTTTCCGCCCCGCTTGGCTTCGTACATCGCCTCGTCGGCCGCCGCGACGAGGCGATCGTAGCCGTCGCCGGGGTGGAAGAGGGTGACGCCGATGCTGGCGCCGATCTTCGCAGGCACGCGGGCGCCGCCGACGTCGAGCATGTAGGGTTCGGCGATGGCATCGCACAGCGAGCGGCAGCGGGCGAGCGCCTGCTCGCCGTCGGCGGTGCCGTCCAGGAGCAGCGCGAATTCGTCCCCGCCCAACCGGGCGACGGTGTCGCCCGCGCGCGTGCGCGCGCTGAGACGGGAGGCGATCGCCTTGAGCAGTTCGTCGCCCGCGGCGTGGCCGTGCCCGTCGTTGACGCCCTTGAAACCGTCGATGTCCAGGTACGCCAGGGCGAACCGGGCGCCTCCCCCCTCGGCCACGCCGATGGCCGCTTCCAGGCGCTCACGGAACAGCACCCGGTTGGGCAGGCCCGTCAGCGCATCGTGCATGGCCTGGTGGCGCACGAGTTGCTCCATGCGCGTGCGCTCGGTGACTTCGCGGGTGAGTTGCTCGTTCCGCGCAGAGAGTTCATCGAGCGCCTGCTGTAGCAGTGCGCGCGCCCGGTAAAGGTCGAGGAACACCTTCACCTTCGACTGCAGGATTACGTCGTTGATCGGCTTGGCGATGTAATCGACCGCACCCGCGGTATACCCGCGAATCCGGTTGATGTCGTCCGCGTAGGCCGCCGTGACGAAGATGATCGGCGTGTCGCCCATGTCGTCGTTGTCGGAGATGAATTGCGCTACCTCGAAGCCGTCCATCTCCGGCATGTTCACGTCCAGCAGCACGAGGGCGAACGCGTGGTCGAGGCACAGCGCCAGGGCATCGTTGCCGTTGGACGCTTCGTAGATATCCGCGTCGGCCTTGGCCAGCAGGCGGCGCATCGCGATGAGGTTGGCGGGCGTGTCGTCGACGACGAGGATCTTCGGCCGGAGGTTGTTCATGACAGGCACAGTCGGTTGAGCGCGTCCGCGATGGCGTCCAGGGCGACGCAGGCATCCGCGCCGGCGATGTCCAGTCCCGCGCGAGGCATGACGTCGACCTCGGCGGTGGCGGGATCCTGCACGATGGCATAGCCCCCGGCGTCGCGAATGGCCTTCAGGCCGAGCGCACCGTCGGAGTTGGCGCCGGTCATCAGCACGGCGACGAGCCGCTCGTGCCAGACCGCGGCAGCGGTTTCGAAAAGGACATCGATCGAGGGACGCGCGTAGGCGACTTTCGGATCGACACTGATGGCGAAGCGATGGCTGGCCTCGATTAGCAGATGATAGCCGCTGGGGGCGACGTGCACCGTGCCGGGCTGGAGACGCTCGCGTTCGCGCGCCTCCGTCACCGGCAGCCGGCTATGCCGGTGCAGCAGTTCGACGAGAA
This sequence comes from Luteibacter sahnii, assembly GCF_034063545.1. NCBI lineage: Bacteria > Pseudomonadati > Pseudomonadota > Gammaproteobacteria > Lysobacterales > Rhodanobacteraceae > Luteibacter > Luteibacter sahnii. The sequence continues at coordinate 568,079 of NZ_JAQLOK010000002.1, read as the reverse complement.
GGCTCACGTCGGGCGAGCCGGTGTGGCAGCACACCACGATGGGCTGCCGAAGCGCCGGATCGAGCCCGGCCAGCACGCGCTCGAGCGCCACCAGGCCACCGGCACTGCATCCCATCACGATGGCCTCGCATGGGGTCATCGTTGCAGGGCCTTGGTGCCGCTGCCACCCATCTGGTAGATGCGCAGCGCGCCGTCGACATGCGTGAACGACGCGGCCGACGGCGAGAAGTCGATGTTTTCGCGCGTGCCCAGGCAGAGGAAACCTCCCCGTACCAGGCTGTCGCGGAACAGGCCCAGCGTACGGTCCTGCAGTCCGTTGCTGAAGTAGATCAGCACGTTGCGGCAGAGGATCAGGTGCGCTTCGCAGAACACCTCGTCGGTGACCAGGTTGTGGTTGAAGAAGGTGACGTTACGGCGCAGGCGCTGGTCGAGCTTGATGAAGTCGTAGCGCGCGCTGTAGTAGTCGCTGAACGACTGCGAGCCGCCTGCCTCGATGTAATGGCGCGACCAGTCGCGCGCCTCGCGGGTGGGGTAGATGCCGTCGGTCGCGACGGCCAGCGCGGCGTCGTTGAAGTCGGTGGCGTAGATGCGCGTGCGGTCGTAGAGGCCGGCTTCCTCCAGCAGGATGGCGAGCGAGTACACCTCCTGGCCATAGGCGCAGCCGGCCTGCCAGATGTTGATCTCGGGGTACGAGGCCAGCACCGGCAGCACCTTGTCGCGCAGCGCGCGAAAGACCGGCGGGTCGCGGAACATTTCCGAGACCGGTACCGACAGCCCTTCGATCACCCTCGGCAGGAACCCCTCCTCGTGCAGCAGCCGTTCCACCAGCCGCGACACGGTGCCGCTGTCGTGCGTGCGCACCAACTGGTGCACGCGGCGTTTGAGCGAGGCGGGCGCGTAGTCGCTGAAGTCGTAGCCGTGGCGCAGGCGCATGGCCTGCACGAACAGCTGGATTTCGATGTCCTCCAGATCCACCTCAGTCCCTCGTCGGCAGCCAGACGCGGATCATCGACAGCAGGCGATCGATGTCGATCGGCTTGGAGAGGTAGTCGTTCGCACCGGCCTCCAGGCACTTCTCGCGGTCGCCGCGCATGGCCTTGGCCGTCAGGGCGATGATCGGCACCCGGGCGACCGCCGGCTTCGCGCGGATGGCGCGCATCGTGTCGTAGCCATCCATCACCGGCATCATGATGTCCATCAGAACCAGTTCCAGGCCCGGGTCGCGGTCGAGCGTGTCGAGCGCCTTCTGGCCGTCCTGTGCCATCACCACCTCGACGCCCTTCGCGCGCAGCACCTTGGACAGGGCGAACAGGTTGCGCATGTCGTCGTCCACCAGCAGCACGCGGCGGCCGCGAAGGTCGGCCTCGTCCACGCCTCCACCCTGCTGCGCCGCCTGCACCCGCGCGCCGCCGTGGCGGATCGAGTGAAGGAACAGGCTGACCTCGTCCATCAGGCGGTCGGGCGAGCGGGCGCCCTTGACCACGATGCTGTCGGTGTACTGGCGGATGCGCATGCTCTCCTCGCGGGAGAGATCGCGGCCCGAATAGACCACGACCGGCGGCGTGTGGTCCAGGCGCGACACGTGCTCGAGGAACGCCATGCCCGACATGCCGGGCAGACCCAGGTCGAGCACGATGCAGTCGTAGTTCTTGCCGGTCGCGAGCCCGAGCGCCTCTTCGCCGGAGCCGGCCTCGTCGATGACGATGGCGTCGTCCTTGAGCAGCGTGCGCACGGCGGTCCGCGCGTGGGGATCGTCGTCGACCACCAGGAGGTGGCGCGTGCGTCCCTCGGCGAAATGCAGCAGGCGATCGAACGCCGTGGCGATGGACTCGCGGCTCACCGGCTTGGTCAGGAATCCGACGGCGCCCAGTTCAAGGCCGCGGCTGGCATCGTCGGTGGCCGAGATGAAATGGACCGGGATGTGACGGGTGGCCGCATCGGCTTTCAATCGTTCGATGACGGTCCAGCCGTCCATGCCCGGCAGCATCACGTCCAGGAGGATACCGGTAGGCCGGAACTGCCTCGCCAGCGCGAGGCCCGATTCGCCATCCGCCGCCGCGAGCACGCGGTGGCCCTTGCGATGGATCATGTCGGCGAGGATGCGCGCGAACGCGGGATCGTCCTCGACGACGAGGATGGTGGTATCGCCGGGGCCGATGGCGTGGCGATCGTCGTCGATGGCGTCGGCGAGAAGTGCGGGCGAGAGCGGCAGGGTGGCCTCGGCGGCCGCGCGCTGCAAGGGCATGGGCGCCGGACGCTCGCCGGTGTCCGGCGCGTCCTCGGGCAGCACCAGCGTGAACGTACTGCCCTTGTCCGGCTCGCTGGTCAGCGAGATGTCGCCGCCGAGCAGGTTGGCGATGCGCCGCGAGATCGCCAGGCCCAGGCCGGTGCCGCCGTACTGGCGGCTCGTGCTGGCATCGACCTGCTCGAAGGCGTGGAAGACCCGGTCGCGTTTGTCGTCGGGGATGCCGATGCCGGTGTCGCTGACGGCGATGACCACGGCGTGGCTTGCCTCCACGCCCTCGGGCAGCGGGGTGTCGGGCCCGGGGCGCGACATGCGCAGCGTCACGCCGCCCTGGGCGGTGAACTTGAAGGCGTTGCTGAGCAGGTTGTTCACGACCTGCTCTAGCTTGCCGCCATCGGTGCGGATGGTCGTGGGGAGATCCGGCGACATCGTCACCTGGAAGGTGAGTTTCTTTTCCTGGGCGACGTGGTTGAAGGTGCGTCCGAGCATGCGCGAGAGGTCGGTCAGCGAGAAGGCATCGACCGCCAGCTCCATCTTGCCCGCTTCCACCTTCGACAGGTCGAGGATGTCGTTGATGAGGCGAAGCAGGTTGCTGCCGGCATCGTGGATGATGCGTGCCGACTCCACCTGCTCGGTGGTGAGGTTGTCTTCGTCGTTGTCGGCGAGGCTGCGCGAGAGGATGAGCAGGCTGTTGAGCGGCGTGCGCAGCTCATGCGACATGTTGGCGAGAAATTCGGACTTGTACTGGCTGGCCCGGGCCAGTTCCTCGGCCTTGTCCTGGGTTTCTTTCTGCAGCGCTTCGAGGGCGTCCTTCTGTTGGTTGAGCGTGGCGCCCTTCTCGCGCAGCTCCTCGTTGGAGGCGTGCAGCTCTTCGGTCTGTACCCGAAGTTCTTCCTCGGAGGCGACCAGGCGCTGGGACTGCTCCTCGAGCTCGGCGGTCTTGTTCTTGAGCTCGTCGTTGGTGGCGCGAAGGTCTTCCTGTTGGCGGCGCAGGGCTTCCTCGGACGCCCGCAGCTCGTCGGCCTGGCTCTGCGTGCGCTCAAGCAGCTCGCGGGTGCGCAGCGCCCGGGCGAGGTTTTCCAGCGAGAGCGCCACGATCGGCATCAGCTCGTCGAGCATGCGCTCCTGGATACCGCTGAGGTGGGTGAAACTCGCGATCTCGATGACGCCCAGCAGGCTGTCGCGCGAGGTCACGGGCAAGAGGACGACGTTGCGCGGCGAGGCCTCGCCCGTGCCGGAGTGGATGCGCGTGTAGTCGTCGGGCACGTCCTGCAGCACGATGGCGCGGCGTTCCACGGCGGCCTGGCCCACCAGACCCTCGCCGAGCGCGTAGTCGGTGGTCACGTGGCGGCGCTGGCGGAAGCCGTAGCTGCCGAGCAGTTCCAGTCGCGCCGTATCTTCGCGGAACACGTAGAACACGCCCACGCCGGCCTTGAGCGCGGGCACCAGTTCGGCGACCAGGGCTTCGGCGAAGTCGCGGTAGCTCGTGGCTTCCTGCAGACGGTTCGACACCGAGGTCACCGTGGACTTCATCCACGACTGGCCGGCGGTCTCGATCGCCATCTCCTTGAAGACCTGGAGCGCCCGGGCGATCTTGCCGATTTCGTCGCGACGGTCGAGCTGGTCCACCTCGATGTCGTGATCGTGGTTGGCCAGGCGCGTCATGAGCCCGGTCATTTCGACGATGGGCCGGGTGATGAGGCGGGCCGTCATCCAGATCACCACCGCACCGAGGCCCAGGCAGGCCAGCAGCGAGATCAGGTTGACGTACCGCGTGGCCTGGAGCGTGTCGTCCAGGGCGGCGTTGCGCTGGTCGAGCAGGTTGCGCTCGGTGGACGACATCGCCTCGAGCAGCTTGTAGACGTCGGTCATCAGCACGGTGCGACGGGCGAGGTATTCGTGCCGCGCGGTTTCGCGCTTGACCGCGAGTTCGGCCGTGTCGGCGTCGCCCACGGCGCGCAGGCGCTCCAGGCCCATGTCGCGAGCCTCGGTCTTCCAGCGTTCGAGCATGTCGCGCAGGCGGTCGATCCGCGACTGCTGCAGTGGATTGTCGTTGGTGAGCTGGCGCAGGTCGGCCAGGCTCTTGGTCAGTTCACGGTCGGCCGATTCGAAGTCGGCGTATTCGTTGGGCGACTGGTTGAGCAGGTAACCGCGCAGCGCCACCTGGCGCGCCTGCGCGTCGCTGCCCACGTCGGCCAGGGTCAACAGCACGACATAGGTATGCGTCGACCATCGTCTCGTGTCGGCTTCCCGCGAGAGGGCGACGAGGTTGGCGATGCAAGCGGTGACGAAAAGCGCCAGCAGGATGCCGATGGCCAGCCGGATCTTGCGCTGGAGCGGCTGATCGGCCAGCCAGGTGCGTTGCTTGGGAGACGACATGGGATGACCGGGGTGGGGTTGGACGAAACCGGAGCATGCCCGGCGCGGCGGCCTACGACGGTGTTATAGCGGAACGGCGGCCCCGTTCCATGGCGACGGCCACATTATCCGTGATCCACGTGACGCCGTCGCCAGAACGGGGGTACGAGGCTGCGCCGGGACACGGCCACGGCGAGGCAGGTCGCGGTGAGGGTGGAACCGAGCGCCAGGGTCACCACCGAGGCCTCGACGCCGAAGGCGCCTCCGGTCAGCCAGACCGGTCCCTGCAGGTGTGAGGCAAGCAGGCCATGCTGGTCGAAGCCGGACACCGGGATACCGTAGAGCGGGCCCTGCGCGACGTTCCATGCCGCGTGGGCCCCCATGCAGACCCACAGCGAGCGGGTCACGTGAAACAGCAGGCCGAAGAACAGACCCGCTTCCAGGGCGATGGCCAGGGCGCTCCATGCCGTGGCGTTCGGGTTCCACAGGTGCCCGCCGCCGAACACGATCGCCGAGACGAGCAACGCGGCCCAGGTGCCCAGGCCTTCCTCGACGAGGCGGAAGATCACCCCCCGGCTCACGATCTCCTCGCCGACGCCCGCGCCCACGCCAAGTACCAGAATCGGACCGAGCCAGTGCACGTCGTGGTTCACGCCGTCCACGACGTAGGCGCCCATGGCCCCTAAGGCACCCGTCACGAGGGACACCGCGGCGAGGCCGCCGGCCAGGCCCAGCAGCAGGTGCGGAACCGCCTTGCGAGGGGCGAGTTCGGTCAGGCGGCGCGATTCGATCGAGCGGACCAGCAGCACGTAGGCCAGCACGATCGGGAGCAGGCGCAGGGCTTCGATCAGCGGTGTCACCTCGTTGAAGGGGATGTCGCCGTGGGGCAGGCCCAGCCCGGCGTAGACGCGGCCCACGACGAGGCCGATCAGCGCCGCGCTGACGAAGAAGATCACCAGGCGGCCGGGTACCGAGCGGACGATGCGCGCGGGGAGGCCGGGAGAGGGGGCGGTCGGCGTCATGTCTGCCTCGTTCTGGGGTTGCGCGGGGAGTCTACGCAGGCATGATGATGGCGGATACATGCCTCGTCCCTTTCGCGCCGCGCCCTTCCGGACCCCCTCATGAGCCAGCTCCGCCCGAACGATCCGGCCAGCCCGACGAACCGCCGCGAACAGGTCTTCCCCCACCTGGACGCCGACATGGCGTCGCGCATCGTCGGGTACGGCATCGAAGAGCGCGTGCCGGCCGGCACGACCCTGTTCCGGCGCGGGCAACGCCACATCGATTGCTTCTTCGTCATCGAGGGGTCGATCGAGATCTTCGACCTGGACGAGCAGGGCGAGCCGAATATCTTCGTGGTGCACGGGCCGAACCAGTTCACCGGCGAAGTCGACCTGTTCGGCGATCGCCAGGCCCTGGTGAACGGGCGCACCGGAACGGACAGCCGCCTGATCCGCATGGATACGGCAAGCTTCCGTCGGCTGGTATCCACCGAGCCGGACATCGGTGAGGTGCTGATGCGAGCCTTCATACTGCGTCGCGTGGAGTTGATCCAGACCGGGACAGGCGGCGTGACGCTCGCCGGGTCCGCACACTCGGCCGATACCGTGCGCCTGCGCAGCTTCCTCATCCGCAATGGTTACCCCTACCGGCTGCTCGACACCGACGTCGACGATGACGCGCGGCGACTGATCGACGGCTGCGGCATCGACGCTGCGGAGTGCCCGGTGGTGATCCTGCCGGACCGCCGCGTGATGCGCTGCCCGACCACGGCTGAGCTGGCCGAGGAGCTGGGCATCACCATCGAGCTCGACCCCACGCATACCTACGACGTGGCCGTGATCGGCGCGGGGCCCGCCGGCCTCGCGGCGGCCGTCTACGCCGCCTCGGAGGGGCTGGATACCCTGGTGCTTGAGTCGCTGGCCCCCGGCGGGCAGGCAGGTACCAGCTCGAAGATCGAAAACTACCTGGGGTTCCCTACCGGCATCTCCGGCCAGGCGCTCGCCGGTCGCGCCCACGTGCAGGCGATGAAGTTCGGCGCGCACGTGGCCGTGGCCCGTTCGGTCGAGCGCATGGATTGCGCCGGGCGTCCCTATCGCCTGCACCTGGACAACGGCGACACGGTCGCCGCGCGTTCCGTGGTCATCGCCACCGGGGCCCGCTACCGCAAGCTCGACCAGGTGGATTACACGCGGTTCGAGGGGCAGGGCGTGCACTACGCGGCGACCGCGATGGAGGCGACCCTCTGCGGCGGCGAGGAGGTCGTGGTGGTGGGCGGCGGCAACAGCGCCGGCCAGGCGGCGGTGTTCCTCGCGCGCACGGCGGCCCATGTGCATGTGCTGGTGCGTGGCGAGGGGCTCGCGGCCACGATGTCCGATTACCTCGTGCAGCGCATCGAACAGTCGCCGCGCATCACCTTGCATCCGCATTGCCAGGTGGATCACGTCGACGGCGACACCTACCTGCGGGAGGTCGGCTGGTTCTGCACCCGCGGCGGTCCGCCGGTGCGCAAGAAGATCGGCAGCCTGTTCGTGATGATCGGCGCCGAGCCGAATACGGCCTGGCTGAAGGACTGCCTCGACCTCGACCGCAAGGGCTTCGTGCTGACAGGTCGCGACGCCGACGGTTTCGCCACCCCCTCGCCGTATGCCACCACCCTGCGCGGCGTCTTCGCCGTCGGCGACGTGCGTTCGGGTTCGGTCAAACGCGTGGCCTCGGGCGTGGGCGAGGGATCGGTGGTGGTGCAGGCGATCCACCGGTTCCTGAATCCGTCGCCGGTGTAACGGCGACGGTTCCCGCGGCTCGCCGGGTCTTACGGCCGCGGCCCCGTCCGCGAGCCCACGAGGCGGCCATGGCGAGTGTCGCCATGCGCCTGGCCAGGCGGGCTCAGACCTCGACCGACGCCGCGTGCTCGCGGGTGGCCGAGAAGCGCACCTGCGGCCAGCGCTCCTGCGCGAGCTGGAGATTGACCCGGGTGGGCGCGAGATAGACCAGTTCGCCCGCCGCGTCGATCGCAAGGTTGGCGGCGTTTTTTTCCTTGAATTCCTCGAGCTTCTTCGCGTCGTCGCAATGGATCCAGCGTGCCGTTGCGACGCCGACCTGCTCAAAGCTCGCATCGACGTTGTATTCGTCCTTGAGCCGGTAGGCCACCACGTCGAACTGCAGCACGCCGACCGCACCGAGGATGAGGTCGTTGGACATCAGCGGACGGAAGAACTGCGTGGCGCCTTCCTCGGACAGCTGCGCGAGACCCTTCTGCAGCGCCTTCATCTTCATCGGATCGCGCAGGCGGGCACGGCGGAAGAGCTCCGGCGCGAAGTTGGGGATGCCGGTGAACGACAGCGGCTCGCCCTCGGTGAAGGTGTCGCCGATGGTGATGGTGCCGTGGTTGTGCAGGCCGATCACGTCGCCCGGGTAGGCCTTCTCGACGATCTCGCGGTCAGAGGCCATGAAGGTGAGCGCGTTGGCGATGCGCACTTCCTTACCCGTGCGGGTCTGCTGCATCTTCATGCCCGCGGTGTAGGTGCCCGAGCAGATCCGCATGAACGCCACGCGGTCGCGATGGGCCGGATCCATGTTGGCCTGGATCTTGAAAACGAACCCGGAGAGTTTTTCTTCCTCGGGCGCCACCTCGCGCGTGAGCGTCTGTCGCGAACGCGGCGCGGGGGCGTGCTCGACGAAGAAGTCGAGCAGCAGCTGCACGCCGAAATTGTTGACCGCCGAGCCGAAGAACACCGGCGTCTGCTTGCCGGCCAGGTAGGCCTCGACGTCGAACGGATTGGACGCGCCCATCACCAGTTCGAGCTCGTCGCGCAGGTCGTTGAGGGCCTCGTCGCCCAGCCGCGCGGCGAGGTCAGGGTGGTCGAGGCCCTTGAAGATGGTGGAATCCTGGCGGGTGAAGTTCTTGCCCGGCTCGAACACGTGCACTTCGTCGAGCAGCACGTGGTAGACGCCCTTCAGGCGGGAACCCATGCCGATCGGCCAGGTCAGCGGGGCGCAGGCGATGCCCAGCACCGACTCGACCTCGTCGAGCAGCTCGATCGGCGAGCGGCCCTCGCGGTCGAGCTTGTTGATGAAGGTCATGATCGGCGTGTCGCGCAGGCGGCAGACCTCCATGAGCTTGATCGTGCGCTCCTCGACGCCCTTGGCGCAGTCGATCACCATCAGCGCCGAATCCACCGCGGTGAGCACGCGGTAGGTGTCTTCGGAGAAGTCCGCGTGGCCCGGGGTGTCGAGCAGGTTGACGATGGCGTCGTCGTAAGGGAATTGCATCACGGAGGAGGTGACCGAGATGCCGCGCTCTTTTTCCAGGGCCATCCAGTCGGAGGTGGCGTGGCGGGCCGCCTTACGGCTCTTCACCGAGCCGGCCATCTGGATCGCGCCGCCGAACAGCAACAGCTTTTCGGTCAGCGTGGTCTTGCCCGCGTCGGGGTGGCTGACGATCGCGAAGCTGCGCCGACGCCGGGTTTCGGTGAGATGTGAGGCCATGGATGCGAGGAGTGTCGATGGGGCTAACCGTCTATTCTAGCGCGGATTTGCCCCCGGCCGGCGTCCATCGGCGCCACGTGCCTGGGGGTGTCGGGCTTGGCCGCGGCGGCCCCGTGGGATAGTCTCCCGCGATTCGACCGTCGCGCCGCGAGGCGCGGCCGTTCCACGCCTTCGAACCGGTACCCAGACACATGCAGGACACCCACGACCAGGGAATGCGCGACCCGGGCGGCTACGCCCCCGACGCCGTCGAGACCGCCGCCCAGCGCTTCTGGCAGGACACCCGCGCCTTCGAAGTGACCGAAGACGCCGGCAAGCCGAAGTTTTACTGCCTCTCGATGCTGCCCTATCCGTCCGGTGCGCTGCACATGGGCCACGTGCGCAATTACACCATCGGCGACGTGATCAGCCGGTTCCAGCGCCAGCAGGGCAAGAACGTGTTGCAGCCGATGGGCTGGGACGCGTTCGGCCTGCCGGCCGAAAACGCGGCCATCAAGAACAAAACCGCGCCGGCGAAGTGGACCTACAAGAACATCGAACACATGCGCGAGCAGCTCAAGCGCATGGGTTTCGCCTACGACTGGACCCGCGAGGTCACCACCTGCCGCCCCGAGTATTACCGCTGGGAACAGCAGATGTTCACCCGGCTGATGAAGAAGGGCCTGGTCTACCGCAAGAACAGCGTGGTGAATTGGGACCCGGTCGACCAGACCGTGCTGGCCAACGAGCAGGTCATCGACGGCAAGGGCTGGCGCTCCGGCGCCACGGTCGAGAAGCGTGAAATCCCGCAGTGGTTCCTGAAGATCACCGCCTACGCGCAGGAACTGCTCGATGGCCTGGATACGCTTCCGGGTTGGCCGGACGCGGTCAAGACCATGCAGCGCAACTGGCTGGGTCGCTCGCAGGGTCTGGACATCACCTTCGACGTCGAAGGCCAGGCCGAACCGTTGACCGTGTTCACCACCCGGCCGGACACCCTGATGGGCGTCTCCTACGTGGCCGTGGCCGCCGAGCACCCCATCGCCGTTCGCGCGGCCGAAAGCGACGCCGGCCTCGCGGCCTTCATCGAAAGCTGCAAGTCCGGCGGGGTTTCCGAGGCCGAGCTGGAAACCCAGGAAAAGCGGGGTTACTACACCGGCGTGGACGCGATCCACCCGATCACCGGCGAGAAGGTGCCGGTGTGGGTGGCCAACTTCGTGCTGATGGGGTACGGCACCGGCGCCGTCATGGCCGTGCCCGGCCACGACCAGCGTGACTGGGAATTCGCCCAGGCGTATTCGTTGCCGATCCGCATGGTGGTCGTCGATCGCGGCGTGCTCGACGCGCTGGCCGAAATGGCGCGCGACCTCGGCAGGGGCGAGTCGGCCGACGCCACCCAGAACGCCCTGGACGGCGGCCAGACCGACGCCTATGCCACCTCCGCCGCGGTCGAGACCGTGCGCTCGTTCGAAAGCGACATCCAGCAGGTCGGCGCCTACACCGAGCACGGTTACCTGGTGAACTCAGGCGACTTCGATGGTCTGGATTTCGACGCGGCGTTCGAGGCGATCGCCTCGCGTCTGGAGGCCGCCGGCCGGGGCGCGCGCCGGGTCAACTGGCGCATCCGCGACTGGGGCGTCAGCCGCCAGCGTTACTGGGGCTGCCCCATCCCGGTCATCTACTGCCCCACCTGCGACGCGGTGCCCGTGCCGGAAGACCAGTTGCCGGTCGTGCTGCCCGAGGACGTCGCTTTCTCGGGCGTGCAGTCGCCGATCAAGGCCGACCCCGCGTGGCGCAAGACCACCTGTCCGTCATGCGGCGGTCCGGCCGAGCGCGAAACCGACACTTTCGACACCTTCATGGAATCGAGCTGGTATTACGCGCGCTACACCAGCCCCGGTGCCGACGCCCAGGTGGACGAACGCGCCAACTACTGGACGCCGGTCGATCAATACATCGGCGGCATCGAGCACGCGATCCTCCACCTGCTGTATTTCCGCTTCTACCACAAGCTCATGCGCGACGAAGGGCTGGTGAACAGCGACGAGCCGGCCACCAACCTGCTCTGCCAGGGCATGGTCATCGCCGAAACCTACTTCCGCAAGGAAGACGACGGCTCCAGCACGTGGTTCAACCCGGCCGATGTCGACGTGCAGCGCGACGAGCGCGGTCGCATCGTGGGCGCCACGTTGCGCGACGACGGCCGGCCGGTGGAGATCGGCGGCACCGAGAAGATGTCCAAGTCGAAGAACAACGGCGTGGATCCGCAGGCGATGATCGCCCGCTACGGCGCCGACACGGTGCGCCTGTTCTCGATGTTCGCCGCACCCGCCGACCAGTCGCTGGAGTGGAACGAGGCCGGCGTGGAAGGCATGGCGCGGTTCCTGCGCCGCCTGTGGCGCGACGTGGCCGCGCACGCCGAGAGCCGGCCCGAGGCGGGCGAGGGCGATGTCCTCGCGCGCAAGACGCTGCGGCGCCAGCTGCACGAGACCATCCAGAAGGTCACCGACGATATCGGTCGCCGCCAGTCGTTCAATACGGCGATCGCGGCGCTGATGGAACTGCTCAACGCGCTGGGACGCTTCGACGACGCCAGCGCCGACGGCCGGGCGCTGCGCCAGGAGGCGTTCACTGCCGTGGTGCAGCTGATCAATCCGTTCACCCCGCACATCGCGCATGCGCTGTGGCAGACGCTTGGCCACGGCGAAACGCTCGTGGAGGATGCCGGCTGGCCGGCGGTGGACACCACCGCGCTCGTGCGCGATTCGCTGACCTACGCCGTTCAGGTCAACGGCAAGCTTCGCGCTACCATCGAGGTGCCGGCGGCGGCGTCCAAGGACGAGGCCGAGGCGCTGGCCCGGTCGGTGCCACAGGTGGCCGCCCAGCTCGAGGGGCTGACCGTGCGCAAGGTCATCGTCGTGCCCGGCAAGATCGTCAACATCGTCGCAGGATAACCATGATCCCCAATCGTTTCCGCCCGCTGCGCGCCGTCCTGGTCGCCACCGCCGTCGCCCTGCTCGCCGGCTGCGGCTTCCATCTCCGGCAGTCGGCCTCGCTGCCGGCGGGGATGAAGAAGGTCCACCTGACGGTCTCGGGGGGCGGCATGCTCGAGCGCGACCTGACCCGGGCCCTGGAAAACTCCGGTGCCGAAATCGTCGACAAGCCGGGCGTGGACACGGCCGAGGTCGCCGTCACCAACAACGCGTTCCGTACCGACTCGCTGACGGTGAGCGGCACCGCCCGCGTCACCGAATACGCGGTGCGCTACCACGTCGATTTCAACGTGCGGGCCGGCGACGGCACGCCGATCGTGCCGTCGCAGTCGGTCGACATGTCGCGCGAGTTCAGCTACGACGCCACCAACACCATCGGCACGGCCAGTCAGACCGAGGAGCTGCAGCGCAGCCTGATCGGCGACATGGTGCAGTCGATCCTGTTCCGCCTCCAGGCGGCCGGTGCGCATTCGACCGTGGCCAAGCCCGCCGGCACGTAACGGGAGCGGCGTCGTGCCCATGAGCCCCGGTGCGTGGCAGAAGCACCTCGCCGGCGACCGAATGGCGCCGGTGTACCTGCTGGTGGGCGAAGAGCTGCTGGTGCTTGAGGCCGCGGACGCGGTGCGGGCGATGGCGCGCCGGCTGGGGTACGCCGAACGCGAAGTGCTCGAGGCGGACAGCCGGTTCGACTGGGACGACCTGGCCCGGGCCTCGGCCGGCCTCTCGCTATTCGCCACCCAGCGCCTGCTCGACCTGCGCCTGGCCGGTGGCCGGGCCGGCAAGGACGGTGGTGCCGCGATCACCGCCTTCGCCAGCCAGCCGCCGCCGGATACCACTCTGCTGATCACCGCGACGGAGTGGAGCAGCAAGCACGAAGCGGCCTGGACCAAGACCGTCGACCAGGCCGGCATCCAGATGGTGTTTCAGGCCCCACGTCCGCACGAATGGGCCTCGTGGGTGGGTTCGCGCCTTTCCTCGCGGGGCGTGCAGGCCGCGCCCGACGCGGTGGCCATGCTCGCCGAACGGGTGGAGGGCAACCTTCTCGCCGCCGCCCAGGAGATCGACAAGCTCGTGGTGCTCGCTGGCGATCGCCGGCTGGACGCCGCCACGCTCGAATCCCTCGTGGCCGACAGCGCCCGGTTCGATGCGTTCAAGCTCACCGACGCCGCGTTCGCCGGCGAGGGTGCCCGGGCCCTGCGCATCCTCGCCGGGCTGCACGCCGAAGGCGAGGAGCTCATTGCCCTCATGGGCTGGATGGTGAACCAGCTGCAGCTCGCGCTGCGCCTGGCGAACGCGCGCGACTTCGGCGCGCAGGCCAAGGCAGAGCGCCTGTGGCCGGCCCGCGAGCAGTTGTTCCGCAAAGCGCTGCGGCGTGCGCCACGCGAGCACTGGCTGGCGTGTCTGGCCCGTGCGGCGCGCATCGATCGCATGGCCAAGGGCCGGGAGCAGGGCGATGCCTGGCTCGAGGCCGAGCGGCTGGTGGCCGCCATCGCCGAGCCGCGTGCCGCGACCGCCCTCGCATGACCCGTCTTCGCCCGCTCGCCATCCTCGGCGGCACGTTCGACCCGGTCCACCACGGTCACCTGCGAGGTGCCTGGGAAGCGGCCGAAGCCCTCGATGCCGACGTACGCATGGTGCCGGCCCGCACGCCGCCGCATCGTCCCCCTCCGGTTGCCGACGCCGCGGAGCGGGTCGCGCTGTTGCGCGCCGCGCTCGCCGGGCAAGCCCGGCTCGCCATCGACACCCGCGAGCTTGACCGCGAAGGCCCCTCGTTTACCGTCGATACCCTGGCGTCGCTGCGTGCCGAGATCGGCCCCGACCGGCCGCTGGTCCTGCTGGTCGGTGCCGACGCGTTCGCTGGCCTTGCCTCCTGGCACCAGTGGCAGCGCCTGTTCGACCTCGCGCACGTCGGCGTGCTGACCCGGCCGGGCAGTGCCCACGCGATGGCCGACGAGCTGGCGGCATTCGTCCGGCATCGCCACGCGACCCGCGTCGACGGACCGGCGGGCACCGTGGTCGATATCGCCATCACCCCCCTGGACATCGCCGCCACCGCCATCCGCGAGTCGTTCGCGGCCGGGCATGAGCCCCGTTTCCTGATGCCCTCGGCATGCTTCGCCGACGAGGCGCTGCTGGCGCCCTACCGCGCCCTGGCCACTCCCGCGCCGTGAGTTATTGACGCGACGAGCGCCGGGGGCGGGTATAATCCGCCCCAACCGGCATTCCCGCCGCACGAGGTTTTCGCATCTTGAGTTCGTCCGCCCCCCGCAAGTCCAAGTCCGCCGCCAGCAACGAACACCTGCGCCAGCGCGTCGCGACCGCACTGGACGACCTCAAGGCAAAGGACGTCCGCGAAATCGACGTCCGTGGCAAGACCTCCATCGCCGATATCCTGTTCATCGCCTCGGGCACCTCCGCCCGCCACGTGAAGTCGATCGCCGACGAGGTGGTCAAGTTCGCGAAGGAAGCCGGCGTGATGCCGCTGGGCGTCGAGGGCCAGGCCGAGGCCGAATGGGTGCTGGTCGACCTGGGCGACATCATCGTCCACGTGATGCTGCCGCGCATCCGCGAGTTCTACGGCCTCGAGCGCCTTTGGACGGTCGGCGACGACGCCCCGCCCGAAGCCGCCAACGACTGACAGCGCCGTGAAGGCGCGTCTCATCGCCGTCGGTGAGCGCATGCCGGCCTGGGTGGCCGAGGGCTTTTCCGAGTACCGCAAGCGGCTTTCCCACGAGTTGCCGCTTGACCTGACCGAAATCCGGCCGGGCGTGCGCGGCAAGGGCCGCGACGATGCCCGCGCGATCCTCGACGAGGGCGCCGCCATCCTGGCGGCGCTGCCGCGTGATATCCACGTCGTCGCCCTCGACGGACGCGGCAAGACCTGGTCCAGCGAAGACCTCGCCCGCCAGCTTGAGCAATGGCGCATGGGCGGTCGCGATCTCGCCTTTCTCATCGGCGGCCCGGACGGGCACGCGCCCGAGGTGCTCGCTCGCGCCGACCAGCGCTGGTCGCTGGGGCCACTGACCTTGCCGCACATGCTGGTGCGGCTGGTGCTCGCCGAACAGCTCTACCGCGCCACCACGCTGGTGGCCGGGCATCCTTACCACCGCGCCTGAAGGATCCTCCCGTGCTCTACCTGGCCTCACAGTCACCGCGTCGTCGCGAACTCCTCGGTCAGATCGGCGTGGAACACCGCACGCTCGATGTCGAGGTGGCGGAAGTGCACCGGCCCGGCGAAGCGCCGGAGGCCTATGTATCGCGCGTGGCCCGCGACAAGGCCCGCGCCGGGTTCGCCGTCGTGGGCGCCGAGCCGATCGCGCGCGTACTCGGGGCCGATACCGAGGTGATCCTGGACGGCACCGTCTTTGGCAAGCCGCGCGACGCCGTCGATGCCGCCGCGATGCTTCGTCGGCTGTCAGGGGTCGAACACCGCGTGGTGTCGTCCGTGTGGCTGATCGACGCCGATCGCGAGCGCGAGGCGGTCGCCGTCTCCACAGTGCGCTTCGCGCGCCTGTCCGACGCCGTGATCGCCGCGTACGTCGAAAGCGGCGAATGCTTCGGCAAGGCCGGCGCGTACGCCATCCAGGGTCGCGCAGCGGCCTTCGTGGCCCATCTGTCCGGGTCATACTCGGGCGTGATGGGCCTGCCGCTCTACGAAACTTCCCAGCTCCTCGCGGGTCAGTGACAGGTCATCCTCGCGCGGGCTATAAAGCGGGGAATCGAAGGAGAGGGGCCGCGGTGAGCGAGGAGATCCTGATTAATGTCACGCCGCGTGAGACACGCGTGGCGATCGTCGAGAACGGCATGCTGCAAGAGGTCCACGTCGAGCGTGCCCAGAAACGCGGCTACGTCGGCAACGTGTACAAGGGCCGCGTCCAGCGCGTGATGCCCGGCATGCAGGCGGTGTTCGTCGAAATCGGTCTCGAACGGGCCGCGTTCCTGCACGCGTCCGACATCGTGAGGGCGCCGCTGCAGGCCACCGAGGGCGCCGAGGGCGGCAAATCCAGCGGCCACGGCCCGGTGCCGCCGATCAGCGAGCTTGTCCACGAAGGACAGGAAATCGTCGTCCAGGTGGTGAAGGATCCCATCGGCAGCAAGGGCGCACGGCTGTCCACGCACCTGTCGATTCCGTCGCGCTATCTCGTGCTGCTGCCGCATTCACGCACGTTGGGCGTGTCGGTGCGCATCGAGGACGATGCCGAGCGCCAGCGCCTGAAGGACGTCATCACGCCGCTCATCGGCGAAAATCCCCTGGGTTATATCGTCCGCACCAATGCCGAGGGCCAGTCGGAAGAATCCCTGGCCTTCGACGTCACCTACCTGGGCAAGGTGTGGCGCGTGGTGCAGGAGAACATCGCCAGGGCCAAGGTGGGCGAGCGCGTCTACGAGGAGCTGTCGCTGCCCCTGCGGTCGCTGCGCGACGCCTTGAACGAAGGCATCGAGAAGGTTCGCGTGGATTCACGCGAAACCTACGAGAAGACGGTCAAATTCGTGCAGAAGTTCATGCCGGTGCTGTCCGACCGCATCGAACATTATTCCGGCGAACGCCCGATCTTCGACCTCTACGGCGTGGAAGACGAGATCCAGCGTGCGCTGCGCAAGGAGGTGCCGCTGAAGTCGGGCGGTTACCTGATCGTCGACCAGACCGAAGCGATGACAACCATCGACGTGAACACGGGCGGCTACCTCGGCAGCCGCAACCTCGAGGAAACCGTCTACCGCACCAACCTGGAAGCGGCGCAGGCGGCCGCGCGACAGTTGCGGCTGCGCAACCTCGGCGGCATCGTGATCATCGACTTCATCGACATGATCGACGACGAACACAAGCGCCAGGTGCTGCGCATGCTCGAAAAGGGCCTGCAACGCGACCACGCCAAGACCACCGTCTATCCCATGTCGGCGCTGGGCCTGGTGGAGATGACGCGCAAGCGCACCACCGAAAGCCTCGAGCGCCAGCTGTGCGAACCGTGCCCGGCGTGCAGCGGCCGTGGCACGCTGAAGACCGCTGAGACGGTGATCTACGAGATCTTCCGCGAGATCACCCGTGCCGTGCGCCAGTTCAATGCGCAGAAGCTGCTGGTCATGGCGAGCCCGAAGGTGGTCGGCCGCATCCTGGAGGAGGAATCGGCCGCGGTCGCCGAACTGGAGGAATTCATCGCCAAGAGCATACGCTTCCAGGCCGAAGAGCATTATTCGCAGGAACAGTTCGATGTTGTTCTCCTCTGACCGCACATCCACCCGGCGCCGCCGGGACGGCGGCCGGTGAATCCGGCCTGGCGCCATCGCCTACGACGCCTGCGGTTTTTCCTCTTTGGATGGGTCGCGAGCGTGTTCATCGCGCTCGCGATCGTCATGGCCCTGGGCCAGCTGCTGCTGCCCCTGGCTGCGCGTTATCCCTCGCGTATCGCGGCGCTGCTGAGCGACAGGCTCGGCAGGCCGGTGACGTTCCGTTCGCTGGAGGGCTTCTGGCAGCCATCCGGTCCCCTGTTCACGATGCGCGACGTCAGCGTGGCGGGCGAGAACGGCGCCCCGCCGCTGCACCTGCCGACGGCTGCGCTCAAGCTCGATTTCGGCGGCCTCGTGCTGCCGTCGCGCCACCTGCTCAATCTTCGCCTGGCCGACCTGCACGTGGGCCTGCGCCGCGACGTCGACGGGCGCTGGAGCGTGGACGGTTTCAACGCCGGTGGCCGTTCGCAGACGATCTCGCTGGATCACCTTTCCGCCGACCTGTGGCTGAGCAACCTGCGCCTGGACGTCACCGATGATGCCTCGAAGCGCCACTATGGCGTCATCGCCGACCAGGTCCGCGTCAGCCTGCAGGGGCACACGGTGCGCGCGGGCGGCATCCTCCGCCGTGACAACGGCGGCGGGGTCCTGACCGCCGCCGCGCGTTTCGCCGAGGATGCGTCCTCGGGCACGCTCTACCTCAAGGGCAGTGACCTCGACTTCGCCGCGCTCACCGCGGACATCGATCTCGACGGCCGTTCGCTGGCGGCCGGCCGCGGCAGCTTCGAGACCTGGCTGCAGTGGCGCGACGCGCATGTGGTGCGAGCCACCTCGCGCGTCGATCTGGAGGGCCTGAAGGTTCGCGAGGCCGACCGCACGATCGCCACCTCGGGCCTGCATGGCCTTTTCGACATGCACCTGGATGCACGGCTCGGCCAGCGCCGGCTCGACTGGGCCGGCACCGACGGTAGCGACGTGGCCGTGCTGTTGAGCCGTGACAGCGACGCGCCACGGGCGACCGTCGTCGCGCGCCATCTTGAGCTGGCGCCCCTGGCGCCCTGGGCCGGGGTGCTGCCGCAACTGTCGCCGTCGCTCGCGCGGTGGCTCGGCGAGGGGCGACCCCGGGGTCGTCTTGACGACGTACGCGTGGAGTGGAACGGACAAACCGGCCTTCGTTTCGCGCATGCGTCATTCGCCGGCCTGGGCATCGACGCCAGCGGCACGTTGCCGGGCATCTCGTCGCTGCATGGCGAGATCTCGGGCGACCCCGAGGCCGTCGCCTTGCACCTGCCCACGCAGCCCACCACGATCGACGCCACGGGCGTGTTCGCCCACCCGTTGGCGATGTCCGGGCTGGGGGGCGACATCGCCGCCTACCAGGATGACGACGGGGCCTGGCACATCGGTGTCGATCCGCTCGACGTTCGCGGCCAGGGCTATGGCGGCCAGGTGCGCGGTGACCTCGTGTTGCCAGCGGGCGACGGCGGACCCTTCATGGACATGTACGTCGCGCTGGGAGAGGGCGAGGTGACGGCCGCGAAGCTTTTCTGGCCGGTGCACTCAATGTCCGAAGGGTCAAGGAACTGGCTCAACCGAGCCCTGGTGTCGGGCCATATCCGTAGCGGTTCGGCGCTGTTCCGAGGCAACCTGCGCGACTTCCCCTTCCGCAACCAGGAGGGGCGTTTCGAAGGCCACGTGGACATCGACGATACGGTGCTGGATTACGGCACGGGCTGGCCGCGTGCCGAAGGCATCGCGGCTAGCGCGAGTTTCGTCGACAACGGCATGTCCGTCGACGCGAGCGAAGGCCATGCGCTGGGCAACGCGATCAGTCACGCGACGGCGGACATCGCCGATTTCGGCGACGGGGTTCTCGACCTGCGCGTGAGCGGCGCCGGCACGGGGGCGAGCTACCTCGACTTCGTCAAGAACAGCCCGGTGGGCGCGAGCAGCCGCGACGCGCTCGACAAGATGCAACTGGGCGGTACGGGCGAGTTCGGCTTCAACCTGACGCTGCCGATGAAACATGCGCAGGATTTCACCCTCGACGGCAAGGCCACCATCCGCGACGCCGACCTCGTCGCCGACACCTGGAAGCTCCGCCTCGACAAGATCACCGGCGACATGGCATTCGACGGCAAGGGTTTCCGTGCGACAGGCCTCAAGACCGCGTTCCAGGGCCAGCCGGCGACCCTCGACGTGGCGATCGCCGGCGGCACGAGCGACCCTTCGAAGATCGTCGATGCGACGCTGACGGGCGGTTTTACCGTCGCCGAACTCGTTTCCGGTTACGACACGCTCAAGTGGCTGGGTGACATCGGGAGAGGGCGGGGCACGTTCCGCGTCGGCTTCGAACTCGACCGGGCCGACCAAGGCCCGGCGACGCAATGGCTCACGGTGAACTCCGACCTGCGCGGCGTGGAATTGCGCATGCCCACGCCCGTGAAGAAGCCGGCCGCGTCGCCGCAGCCGCTGTCGGTGCGCGTCGGCCTGCCCGTCGAGGGCGCCTCGCTGGACCTCGCCCTGGGTGACGTCGTGCGCGGTCGCCTGCGTCTTCCCGACGATTCGCGGCGCGTACCGATGGCGGCGGCCTTCAACCTCGGCAGCGCCGTGCCGTCGACGCTGCCGCCGGAAGGTTATCTCTTTGGCGGGCATGCCACGAACCTCGACGTGTCCGGCTGGGTCCAATACGTGGTCGGCATGGCGTCCGGCAACGGGGGGCCCGGTCTGTACGGGCTCGACCTCTCCGCCGACGACGGCGAGGTGTTCGGCCAGCATTTCGCCAACATGCACCTTGTCGCGAAACCGGGCCCAACCGAGCTCGCGCTACGTGTGGACAGCGACGGCATGGCAGGACAGCTGACGGTGCCCAACGACGACCTGCGCCGCCGCGGCATCACTGCGCGCATGGACCGGCTCTGGTGGCCGGCGGCGGACGATGCCGCCGACGCAGCCAGGAAGGGCAAGGTCGTGGCCGGTGCGGCCACGGCGACCGCGGCCACGGTCGCCCGGGCGGAGGATGCGGGCGCGAAGAAGCCCGCCGATTCGAACGAGGCCGGCGTAGCCCCGTCGAGCCTGCCGCCTCTCCACCTGCACGTCAGCGACATGCGGCTGGGCAAGGCGAAACTGGGCGAGGCCCGGCTGGAGACCTGGCCCACCGACGAAGGCCTGCACGTCGACCAGCTGCGCGCCCAGTCCAGACAGGTGCAGATCACGGCGACCGGCGACTGGATCGGCGACGACAAGCACAGCCGCACGCACCTGGCGATCGACTTCGCCGCCGAGGACGTCGCACGCATGCTCGATGCGCTGGGCTTCGTCGGTATTTTCCAGGGCGGGCGCACCTCCGCGCGGCTGGATGCCACCTGGCCGGGTGGCCCGTCGGCGCTCGCCCTGGCGAACATGAACGGCACGCTCCGCATCGACATCGCCAACGGCCGCATCCTCGAGGTCCAGCCCGGCGTGGGGCGGCTGTTCGGGCTGGTATCGGTCGCCGAATTGCCGCGCCGCCTTTCGCTGGATTTCGGCGACGTGCTGGGCAAGGGTTTCGGCTTCGATGCGATCACCGGCGATTTCCAGTTCGCCGACGGCACGGCCACCACGCACAACCTGAAAATCCGCGCGCCTGCGGCGGAAATCACGATCACCGGTCGCACGGGGTTGCGCACCCGCGATTACGACCAGCAGATGCTGGTCGTGCCGCACCTGGGCAACAGCCTGCCGGTGGTGGGGGCGTTGGCCGCCGGTCCCGTGGGTGCGGCGGCCGGCCTGGCTGTGCAGGGGCTCCTGGGCCATGGCCTCAATCAGGCGGCGCGCAAGCGATACCACATCGGCGGTTCGTGGGATAAGCCGGTGATCACGCCCGTCGACAAGGACACACCGGTGGGGGCGACGTCGACCCCGTAGGCTGGCCGCTGAGGTTCGCCCAGCGCCCTCAAGGGTTTAAGCTGGCGGCTTCGGGCCCCATGTCGTGGCCTGTCACCTTTTGCCCGGTACCCTCGATGGATTCCCTGATCGCCCTCGCCGAACGTCGCCTGCTTACCCCGGGCGGTCTCGCCGCTACCGACCTGGATCGCGTGTTTTCCCAACTGATGGGCCCCTCTATCGACGCAGCCGATCTGTATTTCCAGCATTCGCGCAGCGAGTCGTGGCTGCTGGAAGAGGGCATCGTGAAGGACGGCAACCACGCCATCGAACAGGGCGTGGGCGTGCGGGCGATCTCCGGCGAGAAGACCGGCTTCTCCTATTCCGACGAAATCGTGTTGCCGCAGCTGCTCGAAGCGTCGCGGGCCGCGCGAGCGATCGCCCAGGGCGGCGCTGGCGCGGGCAAGCCGCTCGCGGTGGCGACGGGGCGTGGGCTCTACCCCGCGATCGATCCGGTGGAGAGCCTTCCCAACGAAGACAAGATCGCCCTGCTGCGCGAGGTGGACGCCTACGCCCGCTCCCGCGACCCGCGCGTGAAGCAGGTGGTGGTCAGTCTTTCGGCCACGCTCGACACGATCCTGGTGGCCGCTTCGGACGGCACCCTCGCGGCGGACGTGCGGCCGCTGGTGCGCCTCAACGTGCAGGTGATCGCCGAGCAGAACGGTCGCCGCGAGCAGGGACATGCCGGCGGCGGTGGCCGCTATGGCTACCGTGAGCTGATCGACAACGGTCGCGCGCATGCCTTCGCGGAAGAAGCCGTGCGCCAGGCGCTGGTCAATCTCGAGGCGGTGGACGCGCCGGCCGGCACCATGACCGTGGTGCTGGGTCCGGGCTGGCCGGGCGTGCTGCTGCACGAGGCCATCGGCCACGGCCTGGAGGGCGACTTCAACCGCAAGGGCAGCTCGGCGTTCGCGGGCCGCATCGGCCAGCGCGTGGCCGCCGAAGGCGTCACCGTGGTGGACGACGGCACGCTGCCGGGCCGCCGCGGCTCGTTGAGCATCGACGACGAAGGCACGCCCACCGAGTGCACGACGCTCATCGAGAACGGCATTCTCAAGGGTTACATGCAGGACAAGCTCAACGCCCGCCTGATGGGCGTGAAGCCCACCGGCAACGGTCGCCGCGAGTCGTTCGCGCAGTTGCCCATGCCACGCATGACCAACACCTACATGCTCGCTGGCGATCGCGAGCCGGACGAAATCATCCGTTCGGTCAAGCGCGGCCTCTACGCCGTGAATTTCGGTGGCGGCCAGGTCGACATCACCAACGGCAAGTTTGTCTTTTCCGCGAGCGAGGCCTACCTCATCGAGGACGGCAAGATCACCGCCCCGGTGAAGGGCGCCACGCTGGTGGGCTCCGGCCCCGACGTGCTCACCCGCGTGTCGATGATCGGCAACGATCTCGCCCTCGATGAAGGCGTGGGCGTCTGCGGCAAGGATGGCCAGAGCGTACCCGTCGGCGTCGGCCAGCCCACCCTGCGCGTGGAAGGCATGACCGTGGGCGGCACCGCCGCCTGATCCACCGGCTGTAGGGCCGTACCCGGTCCGGGAAACCTCACCCATGAACCGTGCGAGTGAGGCCGTGCGTTGTCTGCGGGTTCGCGGACAGCGTCCGCTCCTACGCCGGGGCGAGGCGCGTCATTCCTTGGCTTCGAGTTCTTTCAGCAGGCGGTAGATCTCGCGGAACGCGTGCAGCGGCTTGTTGGCCTCGCGTTCGGCTCGTGCCTGGCGCACGAGCGAGCGCAGGTGCTGGCGGTCGAGATCGGGATGCCTGTCGAAGAGTTCGCCCAGCGCGGCATCGCCGCCGTCGAGAAGTTTTTCGCGCGCCGCTTCCAGGCGGTGCATGTGCGCGGCCTCCTGGCGCTGGCGGTCGCGGTCTTCGCCAAGGGCGGCGCGCGCGTCCACGAAGGCCTCGTCGCCGTGACGGCGCATCTGCTTGGCC
This sequence comes from Luteibacter sahnii, assembly GCF_034063545.1. Classification (NCBI taxonomy): domain Bacteria; kingdom Pseudomonadati; phylum Pseudomonadota; class Gammaproteobacteria; order Lysobacterales; family Rhodanobacteraceae; genus Luteibacter; species Luteibacter sahnii. Next base: position 544,925 of record NZ_JAQLOK010000002.1, on the reverse strand, counting down.
AGGTACGCCATCTGCCGTTTGCGTGCGATGTGCGAGGTGACCTTACGTGTGCGGCCGATCTCGTCGACGATGTCGTCGGGGAGGTTAAGTTTGGGGATGCGGCTGGGCGGCAGCTCCACCAGCTGGTTGGCCAGCTTGAGGATATCCAGCGCGTTGCGGCGCTTTTCACTGCGGCTGGGGCCGACGTCGTCCTCGTCGTCGTGCGGGGTATCGTCGAAGGGGTTCACGAGATCTGCTCCAGGATCGGGCCCAGCACGTCGTCGGCCTCGCCGTCGAAGGCGAAGCGGGGCTGCGTGCGGCCGTCGTGTTCGATTGTCTCGGCGAACATGGCCGCCGGCCGCACCGTCAGGCCATAACCGCCATACAGCGGCTTGTAGAGGACCATCGCCTCCAGCGTTTCGCTGTGCTGTACGGTGCCGAGCACGCGATAGCGCATGCCCTTGTAGTGACGGTAGTAGCCGACACGGATGCTCATAGGGATTCCATGGCACCATGGCCGGTGCCTTGCTTTTGATCGGGCGACGCGCCCCCACCTGAGTGGGGCGGGCCGCGTGTGGCCCGACATTGTACCCACGAGCCCCCGGGAAGCCCACGTGAGCCACGTTTCCACCCTCGATACCAGCCAGAACGACCTCGACCGCCTCGCCCAACTGGCCGAGGACACCATTCGCCGCGCGAAAGCCGCCGGCGCGAGCCAGGCGGAGGTCTCGGCCAGCATCGACGTGGGCCTCAACGTCAACGTGCGCCTGGGCGAGGTGGAAACCGTCGAACACACCCGCGACCGCGGCTTCGCCCTCACGGTCTATTTCGGCCAGCGCAAAGGCTCGGCGAGCACCGCCGACCTCCAGCCGGAGTCCATCCAGGCCACGATCGAACAGGCTTGCGCGATCGCCCGTTTCACCGAGGAAGACCCTGCCGCGGGCCTCGCCGACGCCGAGCGCATGGCCACCGACTTCCCCGACCTCGATCTGTGGCATCCGTGGGATGTCGACGTCGATCGCGCGATCGACCTGGGCCGGGCGATCGAAGACGCCGGGCGCGCGGTGCAGGGCATCACCAACTCGGACGGTTCGAGCGTGAACGCGGGGCAGAGCCTGTCGGTGTATGCCAATTCGCATGGTTTCATCGGGCGCGAGCGGGGCACCCGTCACTCGCTATCGGTGGCCCTGATCGCCGGCGACGACGAAGGCATGCAGCGCGATTACTGGTACGACACCGTTCGCGACGCGAACGACTTCATGGATGCCGGCGAGCTCGGTCGCATGGCCGCCGAGCGCACGCTCTCGCGCCTGGGCGCGCGCCGGCTGGGCACCCGCCAGGCGCCCGTGCTGTTCACCCCCGACGTCTCCCGCTCGCTGCTCGGTCATCTGCTGGGCGCGGTGAGCGGCGGTTCGCTGTATCGCCGGTCGAGCTTCCTGGTCGACCACGTGGGCAAGCCCATCCTGCCGTCGTGGTTCCGCCTCGACGAGAAGCCGCGGGTGCCCCGCGGGTTGGGTTCGTCGGTCTTCGATGCCGAGGGTGTCGCCACGGTGGAGTCGCCGCTGGTGGTCGACGGCGTGCTCGCGCGCTATGTGCTGGGCAGCTACTCGGCCCGCAAGCTCGGCCTCACCAGTACCGGTAACGCCGGCGGCATCCACAACCTCTACGTTCGCACGGGCGACGACGATTTCGCCGGCATGCTGCGCAAGCTCGGCACCGGTTTGCTGGTGACCGAAGTGATGGGGCAGGGCGTGTCCATCGTCACCGGCGATTACTCCCGTGGCGCTTCGGGTTTCTGGGTGGAAAACGGGCAGATCGCCTACCCCGTCGAAGAAATCACCATCGCGGCCAACCTGCGCGACATGTACGCCAATCTCGTGGCCGTCGGCGCCGACGTGGATCGCCGCTCCCACGTGCTCACCGGCTCGTGGCTGATCGAGACGATGACCATCGCCGGGGAGTGACCTCTGGCCGGTTGACAGCGGCCGTGGGCGGATCGGACAGTGGGGCCGACCTTGCCCACGGAGCAGTGCATCATGAGTACGCCGTCCGATTCGTTTACGCCGCCCCCACCGTTCGAGCCCACACCGCCGCCGGTGTCGAACACCGACGACAAGAACCTCGCGATGCTCACGCATCTGTCGGGCATCATCTTCAGCATTCTCGTGCCGCTGATCGTCTGGCTGGTGCACAAGGATCGCGCCGACAAGACGTATCTCGTCAGCGAGGCGAAAGAGGCCCTGAACTTCCAGCTCACCGTGCTCATCGGCTACGTGATCTGCTGGATTCTCACGTTCCTCCTGATCGGTGCGCTGCTCACGCCGCTGCTCTGGATCGCTAACCTGGTGTTCTGCATCATCGCCGCCGTCAAGGTGAGCTCCGACGGCACCTACCGTTATCCGTTCGCGTTGCGCCTGGTGAGCTGAGGCGGCGTCGTTGCCTTCGGCGGTCGGACCGCCGAAGGGCGTCGGGCGATCAGTGCCCGCGCGCGGCCGAATACCGTGCCAGATCGGCCAGCCATTCACCGCGCTGGCCCAGCGGCGCGATCGCGTCGAGTGCGTCGGCCACCAGATCGTCGAGCCGGGCGCGTGAGGCGTCCAGGCCGATGATCGACGGAAACGTAGGCTTGTCAGCCGCGGCGTCCTTTCCCGCGGTCTTGCCGATGACCGACGACTCGCCTTCGATGTCGAGGATGTCATCGCGCACCTGGAACGCCAGGCCCACGGCGTGTCCGTAGCGGTCGAGGCGGGCCAGCAGGTCGCCGTCGTGATGGCCGGCGGCGAGGGCGCCGAGCCGTACGGCGGCACGGATCAACGCCCCGGTTTTGTAGGCGTGCATCCGCTCCAGTTCGCTGAGCGTCAGCCGCTTGCCCACGGCGGAGAGATCGAAGGCCTGGCCACCGGCCATGCCCTCCGCGCCGCAGGCGGCGCCCAGGGCGTGCAGCATGGCGAGGCGGCCTGGCGCGTCGATCTTCGGCTCATCGCGGGCCAGGAGTTCGAAGGCGAGCGCCTGCAGGGCGTCGCCCGCCAGGATCGCCATGGCTTCGCCGAAGACGATGTGGCAGGTGGGACGACCGCGACGCAGGTCGTCGTCGTCCATCGCCGGAAGGTCGTCGTGCACGAGCGAGTAGGCGTGGATGATTTCCACCGCGCAGGCGGGCGAGTCCAGGCGTTCGTCGTCCACGCCGAGGGCATGGCCGGCGGCGTAGACCAGCAAGGGGCGAATGCGCTTGCCCCCACCGAGCACGGCGTAGCGCATGGCGCGATGCAGTTCGACGGGCGGTGCGTCGTCGCCGGGAAGGGCGCGCGCGAGGGCATCGTCGGCGCGGCCGGCCAGCGCCTTCAGCGGCGCCGGCAGGTCAGTCGGTGCGGGAATCAAAGGGAGTGGCGTTTTCGGGGGATTCGGGGTCGAGCAGCAGGCGCACGCGCAGTTCGGCCTGCTCCAGCGCCGTCTGGCAGTGTCGGTAGAGGCCGATGCCGCGTTCGAACGATTTCAGCGATTCGTCGAGGCTGAGCTCGCCACCCTCCATGCGCGTGACCAGTTGTTCGAGTTCGTCGAGCGAATGCTCGAACTCTGCGATGGACGACGCGGGAACGGGGGTGTCGGAGGACTTCGGCATGCGCGCAAAGCTAGCTCACATGGCGCTTCCGATCAATCTCCCGTGACCTATGCAGTGCCCCAGGCGATTGAATGCAAACGCGAATGTCGATTAAGGGCCGGGCGTGACGGGTCGATCCGGCCGGCGTCAGCGCCGCCAGGCCGGGCGGGCGCCCGCTGCGTCGAACAAGGCCTCGGCCTCGGCAGTGAACCAGCGGTCGCCGACGGCGATCAGCCGGCCGTCGGGATCGTGGATCAGAGGGATGCGTGGTCGCTCCCATGGCGGGACGCCATCCCGCTGGAACAGGTCACGCAGTTCACGCGTGTGGCGGTCGCCGGCGGGCCGCAGCGTCTCGCCGCCGCGTCGGTAACGCACCGTCACCGGTTGCGGCAGGCGCGCCGCATCGAGGGTGAGCGTACCGCCGCCCGGCAGCGCGACGGGCTCGCCCCGCCAGGGGATCTCCCAGGCGGCGTCAAACGGTTCGGCGCGTGGCATGGCCCACAGGCGCCCGCGCCACAGCCGCACCTCGGTGCCGAGCCAGCCCATCTGCGGCAGGCGGTCGAGGGCCGCTTCGCGTATCTGGCGTTCCAGCGCTTCGCGCTGGGCGCTGGTGGGCGCGTCCCGCCCGGCATCGTGTAACCACCGGTCGAGCAAGGGGATGCGCAGGGCGGGAGGCAGCCCGAGCCAGCCGGCGGCGTCGAGGCTGCCGTCTGCACGGGTCAGCGCGGTGAGCCGGGGCGCCCAGGCGCCTTCCAGCGTGTCGGCGGCGTCACGGCACAGGCGCGCGCTGTGCACGATGCTGCGGGCGGCCTGCGGCCAGAGCCCGGCGAGCGCGGGCATCACGCGGGCGCGTAGCACGGCGCGCGCCACGCGCGGGTCGTCGTTGGACGGATCGTGCACCGTGTCCAGCGCATGTCGTGCCACGTGCGCGAGCAAGGCCTCGCGAGGCAGGTCGAGTACGGGGCGCCACTGCTCGCCCGCACCGAGCGACCGGCGTTCGCGCATGCCGCCGAGGCCCTCCGGCCCCGCACCGCGCAACAGCTTGAGCAGCACGGTTTCCATCTGGTCGTCGCGGTGATGGGCAAGCACGAGGCGCTCGCCCGGTCGCACGTGCCCGACGAACGCGGCGCGGCGCGCCCGTCGGGCCGCCGATTCGGTGCCGTCGCCGCGGCTCAGGTCGACGCTCACCCGCACGACCGCCAGGGGCACGTCGAGGTCCTCGCAGAACCGCCGACAATGGGCGGCCCACGACGCGCTCTCGGCCTGGAGTCCATGGTCCACGTGGAGGGCACGCAGCGGGGGGCGGCGGGGCAGGGTCGCGAGCGCGTGCAGCAGCGCGGTGGAATCCGGTCCGCCGCTGTAGGCCACGACCACCGGCGTGAGCGGGTCGTTTTCGAAGGTGGCGATCAGGTGCGCGGACAGCGTCTGGCTCATTTGCCCTTGCCGCGCAGGCGCACGTAGAGATGCTTGGCGTTGCCGAACTGGCGTTCCTCCACGTCGAAGAGGCCGATGCCGTGGATAAGCCCGCTCAGCTTGGGATACCCGTAGTTGCGTGAATCGAAGTCGGGCGCGCGTTTGCTCAGGATGCTGCCGACGCCGCCCAGCGCGGCCCATCCGTGTTCGTCGGAGGCGGCGGCGATCGCGTTGCGCAGCAGGTTGATGAGCCGCGTGTCGCCGCGCAGTTCGGTCGCCGGACGGGGCGCGGGCGCGGCCTGGGTTTCGTCCTCTTCCGTGCCGACCAGCACTTCGGTGTAGATGAACTTGTCGCAGGCGGACACGAATGCCTTGGGTGTCTTCGTTTCGCCGAACCCGTAGACGATCAGGCCGGCCTCGCGGATGCGCGAGGCGAGGCGGGTGAAGTCGCTGTCGCTGGAGACGATGCAGAACCCGTTGAAGCGCTCGGTGTAGAGCAGGTCCATGGCATCGATGATCATGGCCGAGTCGGTCGCGTTCTTGCCCGTGGTGTAGGCGAACTGCTGCATCGGCTGGATGGAGTGGTCGAGCAGGGCGCTCTTCCAGCCGTTGAGGTTGGGGCTGGTCCAGTCGCCATAGATGCGTTTGACGTGGGCCGTACCGTATTTCGCGACTTCCGCGAGCAGCCCGTCGACGATGGCCGGCCGGGCATTGTCCGCGTCGATGAGCACGGCGAGCTTGGCGGTGACATCGTTGGCCATGGCGACCTTCCTGGGGCGGGGGTGCCCCGATGGTAATCGCCGCCCGGTCCGGCTCCTACCCCCGTGGGCACCGGTCCGCTAGCGGCGACGGGCATCCCGGTCGCATCGACGGCCGGGACGGGTACGGTGGCCGCGCTTACTCGGTAAACGCCCCGTAGCCGCGCAGGCGCCGGTAGCGATTCTCGAGCAGGGTGTCGATGGACTGCGCCTGGAGTTGGTCGAGCTGGTTGAGCAGTACCGCCTTCAGGCGCACTGCCATCGAATTCGGGTTGCGATGGGCGCCGCCCAGCGGCTCGCGAACGATCTTGTCGATAAGACCGTTCTCCTGCAGCCGCGTGGCAGTGAGGCCCATGACGTCGGCGGCGTCCTTGGCCTTGTCGGCGCTCTTCCACAGGATGGACGCGCAGCCCTCCGGGGTAATGACCGAGTAGGTGGAATACTGCAGCATGAGCGTGCGGTCGCCGACGCCGATAGCCAACGCGCCGCCGGACCCGCCTTCGCCGGTCACCGTGCAGATGACTGGCACGCGCAGCTCGGCCATCTCGAGCAGGTTGCGCGCGATGGCCTCGGACTGGCCGCGTTCTTCGGCGTTGATGCCCGGCCAGGCCCCGGCCGTGTCGATGAAGGTGAACACGGGGATGCCGAAGCGCTCGGCCGTCTTGAACAGGCGCAGCGCCTTGCGATACCCCTCGGGGCGGGGCATGCCGAAGTTGCGCTTGACCTTTGACTTGGTGTCGCGGCCCTTCTGGTGGCCGACGATCATGATCGAGCGACCGTTGATGCGCGCCAGGCCGCCCACGATGGCCGGATCGTCGGCGAACATGCGATCGCCCTTGAGCTCATGGAACTCTTCGCACATGCCCTGGATGTAGTCGAGGGTGTACGGGCGGCCCGGGTGGCGCGACAGCTGGCTGATCTGCCACGGCGTGAGATTGCGGAAGATTTCCGCCGTCTTCAGCTTGAGCTTCTCGCGCAGCCGGCCCACTTCTTCGTCGATGTTGAACGCCTGCCCGCTGCTGGCATGGCGCAGCTCTTCGATCTTCGCTTCCAGTTCGGCGATGGGTTGTTCGAAATCGAGGAAGTTGGGATTCATGACGACGCGGTATCCGGACAAGACCGTTCATTATAGCGGGGCGGCCCGTTCGTGGGTGTGCGCCGCCGTATGGATCGAGGCGGCCATGTAAGCCTTTGAATTGGATGGATGTAGGTGATCATCCCGAGGTGTGAGGGCCGCGCCCTTGCCACGATTCCGATCTGCTTCAATGCGTGTCGGCGGCCGCGGCGCCGTTCCCCCTCACGCAAGGAAGCCTCATGAACGCAACAACGATCACCGCACGTTCCGCCCTCTGCCTGGGCCTCGCCTTCGCTTCCACCGCATCGGCCGACACCGTACCGGGTCACGCCGCGCTGGACGCGTTGCCCGATTGCGCCGACGTCTCCTTTCACGAACGCTGCCGGGTCACGCTGCCCAACGGTGACTTCGCGGGGGCGCCGGGCGACAACTTCTACCACGGCACCTTCAGCTGGGGACAACTGGTGCCGACCACGCACGCGATGCGTGCCCATCTGAAACCGTGGACCTACCTCACCGACGGCGACGACTCGCACCTGGACAAGCCCGCGCTGTCCGCCCATCTCGTGTTGCGTGCGCCGCGCGATCGCGTGTTCCAATGGCTGACGCTGACGCCCGGCCGTGACGTGGATGCCGTGTTCACCGTCCACGCGCACGTGGCCTCGACCGGCGGCACCGCCCATGTGGCCATCCATGCGGCCGTGCCGGAGCACGGCGACGAAGGCCTGGTTTCCACCCAGACCGTGCGCACCGCGGCTCGCGGGATGCCCCGTACCGAACTGGTCACGTCCCTCACCGTACCGGCCGGATCGATGGCCGGTCGCATCGGCTTCGCCATCGCGACGCTCGAGGGCAGCGCGGGTGCGGTGGTCGATGACGTGTTCGTGGTGCGTACCCCGGTGGGCGACACGCTGCCCGAACTGGTGCCCTCCCGCTGACGCGGGACGCGACGTTCAGTCCGCCGGCCGGACCAGACGCAGCTCGGTGCCCAGCACACCCGGCAGGCCGCGCAGCGTGCGCACCAGGTCGGGCAGGGCGCGCACGCGCCAGGCGTCGCCCAGTTCCATGCTGGCCTGGGCCACGCCGTTGCGATAGCCGGACAGCATCAACGGCGTGCGGCCACCGCGATAACCCATCAGCGCTTGCTTCAGGTGCTGCGGGAAGTCGGGTCCCACGCCATTGAGTCGCAGCGTGAGCAGCCGGGTGAAGTGTTCCATGGCGTCGGAGAGCGAATACGCCTTGCGCGCCCGCAACTGGTAGCCGCCGGCGAAATCGTCGATGCGCAGCCCGCCCTCCACCACGATCATGTTGCCGCGCGTGAGCAGGGGCGCGGCGTCGGTGAACACCTCGCGGAAGAAGCTGGTTTCCAGCAGGCCTGTGGCATCCTCGATCTGCACGAAGGCGTCGCTGTCGCCGCGCTTGCGCATGCCCACCACCATGCCGGCGACGGTCCACGGTGTCTCAGGACCCCGGCGGAAACGGCTGCCGTCCTCGTCGTCGTTGCGGCGCGGTTTTGGCGGCTGGTAGCGCTGGGGAATTTCACCGATGGGGCAGCTCGACAGCTGGGCGAGTTCGGTCTGCCACGGATCGGTCGGGTGGCCGGAGAGGTAGTGGCCGAGGGTGTCGTGCTCGCCCTGCAGCAACTGCTCGAGCGGCCATTCGGGCACCGACCCGGAGAGCTCGATGATGCTCGGCGCCTCGGCCGCGCCGAACGCGCTGCCGAAGATGTCGACCTGCCCGGATGCGCGGTTTTTCGCCTCCTGGTCGGCGGCACGCATCGCCTCGGGAATGTGCATCAGCAGCGTCGCGCGGTTGACCCCGAGCGCGTCGAGCGCGCCGGACTGCACCAGGGCTTCCATCACCCGCTTGTTGAGCTTGTTGGAACCGATGCGCTGGCAGAAATCGACCAGGCCGCGGAACGGCCCCTTCGCCTTGCGTTCGGCCGCGATTTCTTCGCAGATGCCCTGGCCCACGCCCTTGATCGCGCCGAGCCCGTAGCGTACGACGCGCGGCTCCACCGCTTCGAACATCCATGCCGATGCGTTGACGTCCGGTGGCAACACCTTGATGCCGATGGCGCGCGTCTCGTCGAGGAAGGTGACGACCTTCTCGGTGTTGTCCATGTCCGACGAGATCGTCGCGGCCATGAACTCGGCGGGGTAGTGCGCCTTCAGCCACGCGGTCTGGTAGGACACCAGGGCATAGGCTGCCGCGTGCGACTTGTTGAAGCCGTAGCCGGCGAACTTCTCCATGAGGTCGAAGATCGCGTCGGCCTTCTCGCCGTCGATGCCATCCTTGGCGGCACCCTCGCGGAAGGTCGCGCGGTGCTTGATCATTTCCTCGGGCTTCTTCTTGCCCATGGCGCGGCGAAGCAGGTCGGCGCCGCCGAGCGTGTAACCGCCGACGATCTGCGCCATCTGCATCACCTGCTCCTGGTAGACCATGATGCCGTAGGTCTCTTTCAGGATGGGCTCGACGCGCGGATCGGGGTATTCGACGGTTTCCTTGCCGTGCTTGCGCGCGCAGAAGCTGGGGATGAGGTCCATCGGGCCGGGGCGATACAGCGCCACCAGCGCGATGATGTCTTCGAAGCGGTCGGCCTGAGCATCCTTGAGCATGCCCTGCATGCCGCGCGATTCGAGCTGGAAGACGGCGACGGTCTGCGCCTTCTTGAGCAACTCGTAGACCTTGGGGTCGTCGAGCGGGATCGTGTCGATGTTGAGCGCTTCGACGCTTTCGACGGCGCGGCGCCGGTTGATCGCCTTCACCGCCCAGTCGATGATCGTGAGCGTGCGCAGGCCGAGGAAGTCGAACTTCACCAGGCCCACCGCTTCGACGTCGTCCTTGTCGTATTGCGTCACCACGCCTTCGCCGCTGGGTTCGCAGTACAGCGGGGCGAAGTCGGTCAGTGGCGTGGGCGCGATCACCACGCCGCCGGCGTGCTTGCCGGCGTTGCGGGTGAGGCCTTCGAGGCTGAGCGCGAGGTCGATCAGCGTGCGCGATTCTTCTTCGTTTTCGTACAGCTCGCAGAATTCGCGTACGACGCGGTCGGGTTCTTTCTTCGCCTTTTCCGAACGCCCCAGCGCGCAGGACAGCGTGAGGTCGAGCGGGCGCGCGGGGATCAGCTTGGCGATGCGGTCGACCTGGCCGTAGCCCATGCCGAGCACGCGGCCGGAGTCGCGCAGCACCGCCTTGGCCGCCATCGATCCGTAGGTGATGATCTGGCTGACGTGATCGCGGCCGTATTTGCGCGAGACGTAGTCGATCACCTCGTCGCGGCGGTCCATGCAGAAGTCGATGTCGAAGTCGGGCATCGACACGCGCTCGGGGTTGAGGAATCGCTCGAACAGCAGGTCGAACTTGAGCGGGTCCAGGTCGGTGATCTTCAGCACCCACGCCACGAGCGAACCCGCGCCCGAGCCTCGGCCGGGACCGACGGGGATGCCGTTCTGCTTACCCCAGTTGATGAAGTCCGCCACGATGAGGAAGTAGCCGGGAAAACCCATGCGGATGATGACGTCGACTTCGCGGTCGAGCCGGGCCTGGTATTCCTCCCGGGTCTTGCCGGGCGCCAGCGGGTTGCTGGCGAGGCGTTCTTCCAGGCCGTTCTGCGCCTGCTCGCGGATGAACGTGTCGAGGGTGTGTCCCTCGGGCACCGGGAAGTTCGGCAGGTAATAGGTGCCGAAATCCATCTCGAGGTTGCAGCGCCGTGCCAGTTCGACCGTGTTTTCCAGCGCTTCGGGGATGTCGGCGAACAGTTCGGCCATGTCGTCGGCCGACTTGAAGTATTGCTCTTCGCTGTATTCGCGCGGCCGCTTGGGGTCGGCGAGGACGCGTCCCTGGTTGATGCAGGTGCGGGCCTCGTGCGATTCGAAGCCGTCGCGATCGAGGAAGCGCACGTCGTTGCTGGCGATCACGGGCAGCATGTGCTCGCCGGACAGGGCCAGCGCGGCGCGTATCCAGGCTTCTTCGTTGTCGCGACGGGTGCGCGTCAGTTCGAGGTAGAGGCGATCGGGAAACAACCGGCGCAGCGAGCCCAGCCGTGCTCCGCCGGCGGCGATGCCCGAACCCAGGGCCACGCGGGCCACGTCGCTCTCGCGCCCGGCGATGGCGATCAGCCCGTGCACGGTGTCGGGAGTCATCCAGCTCGCGTCGACGAGCGGGCGCCCGTTGCCTTGTCCTTCGCGCCACGCGCGGGACACCAGGCGCGACAGGTTGAGGTACCCGTTGCGATTCTGGCAGATCAGGGTGAGCCGCCAGGGCCGGGGATCGTCGGGGCTGGACACCCAGATGTCGCAACCGCCGATCGGCTTGATGCCCGCCGCCGTGCACTGCTTGTAGAACTTCACCAGGCCGAACAGGTTGCTGTCGTCGGTGAGCGCGACGGCGGGCATGCCCGCGCGCGAACACGCCGCGATCAATTGCTTGATGCGGATGGTGGAGTCGACCAGCGAGTATTCGCTGTGCAGGTGGAGATGGGCGAAACGGACGGACATGCGGCGGTGCCTGATCAGGCCATGGGAAAGGCTAACCGGGAGGGGGTGCCGCGGCAAGAATTGACAGGGCGCAAAACCCGCTCGAACGGCGCGGCGACGCCGTTTGCGCGCTCCGGGCTTTTCGGCCCGGGGCGGTGCCGGTGTACCGCCCCGGGGCGTCTCAGCGCGCGTGCGCTTCGGGGTGGTCGATGAACCACAGGCCGGCGAACAGCTTCGGGTCGATCGAGAATCCCTCGGCGGCGCGGTCGAACAACCAGCGCCCCGCTTCGGCGCGCGGCACTTCGTGCACGATGATGTTTTCGGTGTCGTCGCCGCCACCGGCGCCGACCTTGCGCAGACCGGTCGCACGGGCAAAGGCGATCATCTCCGTGCTCATGCCCGCCGACGACGGGCCCTCGTGGACGAAACGCAGGTCGTCGCAGGCGTAGCCGGTTTCTTCCTCGAGCTCCCGCCGGGCCGCGACCAGCACGTCTTCGTCCGCCGCGTCGGCCAGGTCGCCGACCAGGCCGGCCGGCATCTCGATGGTGTTCTTCAGGATCGACACCCGGTACTGCTCGACGAAGATCACTTTGTCGTCGGGCGTCACCGCGAGGATGATCACCGCACCGCCGGTGTGGTTGCGCGCCACGTATTCCCAACGCCCGCGCTGCTTCAGCGTCAGCCACTTGCCCTGGTGCAGGGTCTGCTCGTCCATGTGGGCATCGTCGGGGATGATGGATGCGTGGGGCATGGTGGGCTCCTGGTCGAAACGGGGAAGTATCCGGCGAAGGGTAGCGTGCCGATGTGACGGCGAGCCACGGGTGCCGTGACGGTCAGATCAGCGCGCGCAGTCGGGCCCGCGTCAGCGGGCCGAAGCGGATGCGTTCGCAGAGGTCGTCCACGGCGGATGCGTCGCCCTGGCGCCGGCTGAGCGCGTCGGCGGTTTCGGCCACCGCCACGTCGAGCGCGATGCGGGTGAGGCGACGGCACAGCAGCGCCTGCCCCGCGTGTTCGCGCAGGCGGGCAGCGCATGATGCCGCGCCGCGAATGCGCAGGAAGGCCACCTCGTCGACCCGCTCGAGAATCGCGTCGAGGCTGCCGAAATGCGCCAGCAGCGCGGCCGCGGTCTTGGCGCCGATGCCGGGCACGCCAGGGATGTTGTCTACCGCGTCGCCGCACAGGGCAAGGTAGTCGGCCACCTGGTAAGGGTGCACGCCCATGCGTTCGAACACGCCGGTCGGCCCCCAGCGGAGGTTTTTCGCGAAATCCCACTGCTCGTCGTGTTCGCCGATCAGTTGGCCGAAGTCCTTGTCGGCCGAGACGATCACGCCGCGGAACCCATGGCTGCGCAGGCCCCAAAGGGCGCTGCCGATCAGGTCGTCGGCCTCGTAACGGTGGTCGTTGAGCACCGTGAGGCCGAGCGCCGCCGCGATCTCGCGGCACAGCGCGAACTGCCGCTCGAGCTGCGGCGGCGGCAGGTCGCGGTTGGCCTTGTAGGCCGGGTAGATCGCGTTCCGGAACGACGTGGTGAGCGAGGCGTCGAACGCCACGGCGATGTGCTCGGCACGGCTGCGCTCGAGCAGTTCGCAGAGGAAACGGGTGAAACCGTGCACCGCGTTGACCGGGTGGCCATCGTGCCCGTGGAACTCGTCCGGCATGGAGTGCCATGCGCGGAACACATAGAGGCTGCCGTCGACGAGATGGACGGTGTCGGCGGCGCTCACGGCACCCATTCGCTCACGATGCGGTCGTACGACGGCCGCTCGCGCTCGGGCGCGTCCATCGCGGCCGTACCCACGTGGATGAAGCCGATGATGTGTTCGCTCTTCTTCATGCCAAGCAGACGGGCGACGTCCCGATCGTAGGCGGCCCAGCCGGTGAGCCACTGCGCACCGAAGCCCAGGGCCTGGGCGCCGAGCAGCAGGTTATAGGCCACGCAGCCGGCGGTGAGGTCCTGCTCCAGCGCGGGTACCTTGCTGTCGCCGTCGATCTTCGCCGACACGACCAGCACCACGGGCGCGTGTTCGTAGCGGTTGCGCTCCTTCTCGCGGCGCGCTTCGGAGAGGTCGGGATCGGCCTCCAGGGCGATGCGGGCCAGCGTGCGGCCGAACGCCCGACGCGCGTCGCCCCGCAGGATGCGGATGCGGAACGGTTCGAGCTTGCCGTGGTCCGGCACGCGCATGGCGGCCTCGATGAGGCGGTGCAGGGTGCCGTCGTCGGGGCCGGGTTCGCCGAGCTGGCGCGAGGGCACCGAGCGGCGTGCTTCGAGGAAAGCGAGGTCGGATAGGCTCATCCGTCCATCTTACTCCCTGGGTCAACCCCCCGGGGGCGGGGGCGGCGGTACCGCGTCGTTGGGGCCGAGGTTGTCGACCCACTGACGGCGCTGCTCCGGCGTCTGGTCGCGCCACTTGTCCATCAAGGCGCGGCGCTGCTCGGGCGGCAGGTTGCGGAAGCGCTCGAACGCGTCGTGCAGCTTGAGTCGCTGTTCGGGGCTGAGGTCCCTGAACTTCTCCCGGTTGGCGCGGGCCTGGGCGCGCTCCTCGGGGGTCATCTTCTGCCACTGCTCGATGCGCTCGCGGATCTGCGCCCGGCGCTCGGGCGGCAGGCCCCGCCAGCGCTGGGCCTTTTCGAGCATGTGCGACTGGCGCGCGGGCGGAAAGCCGTCCCAGTCGTGGGCCAGCGGCGCCAGGATGTCCTGCTCGTCGGGCGTCAGCTGCTTCCATGGGCGGGGGGGCGGCAACGGCCCCTGTTCGCCCGGCGGAGGCGGACCCGGGTGATCCTGCGCGGTCGCGACCAGCGGTGCCGCGAGGGACAGCATCAGGGCAAGGAGGGCACGGTGGCGCATGCGGATCATGGGCGGGAGGTTCGCGTGTCGTTGTAGGCCAGCCAGCTATAGAACTGGAGGTCCTGGTAGAGGGCCGGATCGGCGCTGTCGGCGTCGGGCGGCAGGTCGTTGGGTTCGGTGTCGACCACGTGTTCGGTCATGCCCGTCGGTGCCGGGGGCGAACCGGCCGGCTGCCAGACCATGAGCGCGGCCAGCGCGATCATGGCGAACGCGCCGGCGGGGAGGACCAGGCGACGGGCCAGCGACTCGCGCGGCGACGCGAGCGCCGTCCGGCGCGCGGCACGCAGGCGGCCGGCGGTGGTGGGGTCGACGTCGCGGCTGGCGCGCAGGTAAAGGTCCCGGGCGCGACGTTCGAGGTGTCGATCGTGCTGGCTCATCGCCATGCCTCCAGTTGATTGCGCAGCGCATGCATCGCGCGCGAAAGGTGGGTCTTCACGCTGCCGTCGGAGCAGCCCATCGCGGCGGCCGTCTCGGCCACGTCGAGGCCTTCCATGATGCGAAGGGTGAACGCCTCGCGCTGGCGCCGCGGCAGCTTCCGAAGCGCCGCGACGATGTCGCCGTAGGCCTGGGAATCCTGCAGCCGGGCGGACGGATCCGGGGCGTCGTCGGCGGGATCCCAGCTGGGCAGTTCGTCGCCATCGTCGTCGCGGCCGCCGCCGAGCCAGCCGACGACGATCGAGCGCACCTTGCGGCGGCGCTGCAGGTCGACGATGCGGCGGCGAAGGATGCCCCAGAACAGCGGTGTCCATTCGGCGGCGGGTTTGTCGCCGTAGTGGCGCACCAGCCGCAGCATGGCGTCCTGCACCGCGTCGAGCGCGTCGTCGCGGTGGCCCAGGTGAAGCTCGGCCATGCGCCAGGCGCGGCGCTCGATGGTGGCCAGGAAGGCATCCATGCTCGCGGGCACGTCGCGGGCATCGTCCAGCGACGCGCTGTCGAGCGCGAGCGAGCCGTTCACGGCATCCTCCGCTTCGTCGTCGTTCGCATCCTCGTGCTCCATACGGCCTCAGGTCACTCCGCTAAACGCGATGGTCGGGCCCCGGTTGACGTCGAGAGGCCGCCGGAATGGTCGGATTTCCGGCATTTATGCACGATGAAGCCGACGCCCGAGCGGCCACGCCGTCAATGCGGCAAGCACCATGCCGGCCGCGTAAAACACCAGTTCGGCGGGCCCCTGGGCGAAGCGCGCCAGGACGAGCAGCATGTCGGTGCCTGCCGTGACGAGCGCCTGGGCGAAGCTCACGCCCATCGTCGCCGAGAGCATCGCGCCCGCCGTGAGGCAGGCCGCGTAAGTCGCGGCCAGGGCCGTGGCCAGCGCCGCCAGCAGGGCGCCCGTCCAACGATCAAAACGCAGCCAGCGCCGCACGGTAACGCCGAGCAGCCATCCCACGGGCAGGGCCAGGGCCGGCAGGGGGCGGGCCGTGAACAGCGTCGGCAGCACCCAGAAGGCGCCGGCGGCGAAACCGAACAGCACGGCGCAGAGCAGGCCGGACAGCAGGTTGAATAGGCGGCGTAGGCGCTCAGGCATGGGGGACCAGGGCTGACACAAAGCGTTCATGATAGCCGGTGGGGCCCTTGAGGCGCGTCGAGGCTGCCCCGACCTTGGGAAAAGACTTAACCGAGCGGCGCCGCGGGCGCATAATCGACGACTTTGCGGCCGCCCGCGGCCCTCCACAGGAACCCCATGAGCGGCTTCAGCCTCAGCAGCGAACCCTTCACCCTGGAACGCGACTGCGCGGCGGTCATGGTGCCGCAGGGCGAAACGGTGACGCTTCCGGCAGGGCAGATCGGCTACATCACCCAGGCGTTGGGCGGCAGTTTCACCGTCTACGTCGAGGGTAACCTGTTCCGCATCGCCGGCCATGACGCCGACGCCCTGGGCAAGGAGCCGCCCCGGCCCATCGAGCTGCCCGACGGCGCCTCGGACGACGACGTCGAGAAGCTGGTGTGGCAGCAGTTGCGCACGTGCTTCGATCCGGAGATCCCCATCAACGTGGTGGAGCTTGGCCTGGTCTACGACGTGAGCCTGGCCGCGGGCGACGACGGCCAGCGCAAGGTGTACGTCAAGATGACGCTGACCGCGCCCGGCTGCGGCATGGGCGACATCCTCGTCGACGACGTCCGCACCAAGCTGGAGATGATTCCCACCGTGCGCGAGGCGGACGTCGATCTGGTGTTCGATCCGCCCTGGAACCATTCCATGATGTCGGACGCGGCCAAGCTCGAAACGGGCATGCTCTGACGCGTCGCCGCGCGAGCGTGTCGAGGCGGTTCAGTCAGGGGTGGCCGTCGTGAAGGTCACGTTCAGCGAGGCGCCGTAGGACGCCATGGCGCCGATCGTCGCGGGGGTGCAGTGCATGGCCGGCAGCCGGCCCGCGTAGACCCGCACGTCCAGGCACATGTGCGCGTCCAGGTCGAGCGCGCGGATCGCCTGAAGGATCTCGTCACGCCGTGCCGCCAGGGCGAGGAGCAGCTCGGCCAGCGCGGTGTCCGCCGAATACGTCGGCCCTTCCGCCAGCGCCAGGCACCATCCATGGGTGCGCCGCGACTGCCCGGTCGCCGGATCGATGTCGCCTTTGTGCCAACTCGTCGCGCCCTCGATCGCCAGTTCGTGGCGAAGCGGATCGAGCAGGTGGCGTTCGGAGGTGAGCCGGAACGACGCGCTCACGCGCGGGGCGTGCAGGCCGACGCCCTCGACGTCGAGGACCGATGCGTCCGTCATGAATCTGAGCCCCCTTCCGGCAAGTTCGCGCCCTGGTTTCGTGCCTAGCATCGCTTTTTTCGCGCATCTAGGGAAATCCCTAGGTAGCCCGGCGCGATTTCTTGCGCTAGGTTCGATGTGGCTTGCGGCGGGGAGGCCGCGAGTCATTAAACACTACGGGCATCGCGCTGCGGCGCGACTTCATAACGATTGGGACTGTGGTCGCCGCGACCGCAACGGACTCGTGCGGCCCTTTCCGTGGAGGAGCAACGTCATGGCAAGTCATTTCCGCTTGAAACTCCTGGCCGCATCCCTGGCCATCGCGGCCACCTCGGTCGCGTCGGCGGCCACCGAACAGGCCCTGCGCGCGCAGAGCCTGGGCAACGTGCCGGTGGCGCAGTTGAGCACGCATTTGGGCCTGTCGGCCGACAACGGCTTCGTGGCCAAGGTCTCCGCGCCCACGGCGCACGGCACCACCACGGTGCGCCTGCAGCAGACCTACAAGGGCGTACCGGTGTTCGGCCACACCATCGCCGTCGAACAGGATGCCCAGGGCAATGCCCTCGTCGCGAACGGCGTGGTCTCCTCCGATCTCCAGGTGGACATCGCCTCGGTCACGCCGCGCCTGGACCAGGCCAAGGCCGTGGCCTTGCTCGCCAAGCAGTCGAGCTCGTTCGTCGCCGGCCTGGCCAAGCCGGAGAATCCGCAGGCCGATCTTTACGTCTACCCGCAGGAAAGCGCGCCGGCACGGCTCGTCTACCTGACGTCGTTCTTCTCCGGCGGCGATCACCCGAGTCGTCCCACCGCGATCATCGACGCCAACACGGGTGAGATCGTCGACCAGTGGGATGGCCTCGCCTACGCGAACGCCCAGGGTCCCGGCGGCAACCAGAAGACCGGCCAGTACAACTGGAACGGCAGTTCGGCGACGCGTCCGTACCTCAACGTGACCAAGTCGGGCAGCACCTGCACGATGCAGAACACCAACGTGCGCACCTACAACATGAACAAGGCGACCTCGGGCAGCGGCACGCTGTGGTCGTTCTCGTGCCCGAACAGTTCCGATCCGGTCGGCACCTCCAGCGGCGACGCCGTCAATGGTGCCTACGGCCCGATCAACGACGCCCACCACTTCGGTGGCGTGGTGCACGACATGTACCAGTCGTACATGGGCGCGCCGCCGCTGAACCAGGTGCTGATCATGAAGGTGCACTACGGCAGCAGCTACGAAAACGCTTTCTGGGATGGCACCTCGATGACGTTCGGCGACGGCGCG
This sequence comes from Luteibacter sahnii, assembly GCF_034063545.1. Taxonomy (NCBI): domain Bacteria; kingdom Pseudomonadati; phylum Pseudomonadota; class Gammaproteobacteria; order Lysobacterales; family Rhodanobacteraceae; genus Luteibacter; species Luteibacter sahnii. The sequence continues at coordinate 526,808 of NZ_JAQLOK010000002.1, read as the reverse complement.
AGCACGTTCTATCCGCTCGTGGCGCTCGACGTGACGTCGCACGAAATCAGCCACGGCTATACCGAGCAGCACTCGAACCTGACCTACAGCGGCCAGTCCGGCGGTATGAACGAGGCGTTCTCGGACATGGCCGGCGAAGCGGCGGAGTACTACGACCGCGCCGGACAGAACGATTTCCTCGTCGGTTCGGAGATCTTCAAGGGCAATGGCGCGCTGCGTTACATGGCCAATCCGACCCAGGACGGCCGCTCGATCGACAACGCCGCCAACTACACGAGCAGCCTCGACGTGCATTACTCGTCGGGTGTGTACAACAAGGCGTTCTACCTGCTCGCCACCAAGAGCGGCTGGAACACCCAGAAGGCGTTCCAGGCGTTCGCCCGTGCCAACGCGCTCTACTGGCAGGCCAACTCCACGTTCAACAGCGGTGCCTGCGGCGTCGCGACGGCGGCGACCGATCTCGGCTACAGCGCGGCCGACGTCGTCTCGGCGTTCAGCGGCGTGGGCGTGAGCTGCTCGGGCGGCAGCGGCGGCACGGTGCTGCTCAACCAGACGGGGCTTTCGGGCGCCAGCGGCAGCACGCAGAACTTCACCGTCTCGGCCGCGGCCAACAAGACCCTCACCGTGACGATGAGCGGTGGCACCGGTGACGCCGACCTTTACGTGCGCAAAGGCTCCGCGCCGACCACCTCGGCCTACGACTGCCGTCCCTACCAGACCGGCAACAACGAGACCTGCACCATCAACGTCGGCACGGCGGGCACGTACTACGTGCAGGTGCGCGGCTACTCGTCGTATTCGGGCGTGAGCCTGAAGGTCACGCAGTAAGTTCCACGGCGTGTGCATGGCAGCCCGGGCGGCAAACGCCCGGGCTTTTTTTTGTTCTTCACGGATTCGTGGGGCCCATCCCGGCGATCGACCTATCGCCAGGTGGATGGTTCGATCACGCGAGTCGTGGTGGTCTTGGTGGTCGGGTCGCGCCAGAGCGCGTTGCACGTGGGCGGTGTCGCAGGGAGACCTTGGTGTCCAACCTCGTGCTCGGGCAGTCCTCCGCGTTCGACAACGACGCCCGCTGACGTGGCCCATGTATTTCATTGGCCTTCGGCCGCTTCCTTGTGCGGAACTCGCCTCGAGGGTGGACACCGAAGGCTCTGGCCTCAAAGCATCAAGGCCCCACGATCTCATCGTCCGCGCCGACGGCGACGCCCGTATCCACACAGCATCCGTCATTTCCGTCAATCATTTTTTGCAGCGCCGTCCGACGCGGATCGTCGGACGGCGCGGCTACCGATACCGGGCGTCGCTTCCTAACGTGCTTCGACCCGCGGCATCGCCGCGCCATCGAAGACCCTTGCATGCGTCGTTTCATTACGTTGCCGATCACCCTCGGCGTGTTCCTTTGTGCCACGACCGCCGAAGCCACCACCCGTTACATCGTTCGTCTTTCCCGCGGCGTTACCGGGGTTCACGGCACGTCGGTGCCCCTGACCATGCCGTCATCCGCCCGTATCGTGCGCACCCTCGGCACGGGCGACCTGCTCGTCGAGCTGGATTCCGCCGATCCAGCCGTCCTGGCGGCCCTTCCCGGCGTGACCGGTGTCGAACCGGACCAGCGCCTTCAGATCGCTTCGGTGTCGGATCCGCTCTGGCCGCGCCAGTGGAACATGCACGACCCACGCTACGGGACGGACGTCGAGGTCGCATGGGCCTACACGCGAGGTGCCGGTGCCGTGGTTGCCATCCTCGATACCGGCCTGGCTCCGCACAGCGAGTTCGACGGCCGGGTGCTGCCGGGATACGACTTCGTCAGCGACGCCGACACCGCCCGTGACGGCGACGAGCGCGACGGCGATCCCACCGATGAAGGCGACTGGGTCGACCCTGGCGAATGCGGGGCAAGGCCAGCGCGGCCCTCGTCGTGGCACGGTACGCACGTCGCGGGGCTTGCCGTGGCGGGCGCCGGCAACGGCAAGGGCATCGTCGGCGTCGCGCCGGAGGCGATGCTGCTCCCGGTGCGCGTGATCGGCCGGTGCGGGGCGTGGGACTCCGACGTCATCGACGCGATCGTCTGGGCGTCGGGTGGTACGGTGGCTGGTGTTCCGCCGCCGGATCGCCGCGCGGACGTGATCAACCTCAGCCTTGGCGGGCTCTCGATATGCAGCGCCGCCATGGCCGACGCGATCGCCGGCGCACGGGCTCGCGGCACGGCGGTGGTCGCCGCGGCCGGCAACCTGGGCATCAAGGCGTCCTCCATGTCTCCCGCCAACTGTCCGGGCGTGATCGCCGTCGGTGCGCTGGCGCGCGACGGCGCTCAGGCCGCCTATTCCAACCATGGGGACGGGCTGACGTTATCCGCGCCGGGTGGCTCCGGGCGGGGCGTCGACGCGGACGATATCCTCTCCAGCATCGATGCGGGCCGGCGGGGTCGCGAGCGCGAGGTGTTCGGTTACTCCGCTGGCACGTCGATGGCCGCGCCCCAGGTTGCCGGGCTCGTGGCCCTGATGCGTTCGGCCGACCCGGACATCGACGTCGACGAGATCACCCGTCAGCTCGTGGACAACGCACGACCCGTGCAGGGGCGCTGTCCGAAAGGGTGCGGCGCCGGCGTGATGGACGCAGGCGCCACCGTGGATGCCGTGGTCGACGAACTGACCCGCCGCAACGAGGTGCGTTAGGAGAGCGCTTCGAAGCGATTTGCGTCCCGATTCTTGCGAACGGCGGACGGATGCCACACGCGGCCATTCATGGCGATGTACACGCCGTCGGCGAGGGTCTGCACCGCGCCGACGGCGCAGCCGATGTTGAACACGGCGTCCGATCCGTGGAACCGAGCCGGGTTGAGCGCGCCGGTGAGTACGATCACCTTGCCGGCGATGCCGTCGAGCACGCGGGCGGTGTCCACCATGGTGTCGGTGCCGTGCGTCACCAGCACATGACGATGCGGCTGCGCCTCGATGGTGCTGCGGATCAGCGCGCGGTCGTCGTCGGTGACGTGGAGGCTGTCCTTGCGCAGGATGGGGATGACGTCGAAACGGAACGCTACCCCAAGCTGCTCGAGGATCTCGCCGATCTGCGGCGCGCCGATCTGGTAGTCCGACTTGTCGTCGAAGTAGACCTTGTCGATCGTGCCGCCGGTGGTGACGATGGTGAGGTTCTGCATGGGCGATCCGGTAGGGGGCGTAACGGGGGCGCCATTCTAACCGACGCCCAGCAGCGCGTCGTCGTCGCCCTCGGGCAGGCGCAGGCGATCCAGCCCGCGGGCAAGGAAGCGGCGGCACGCCGCGGTGGGACGCGGATCACCGCTGGCCTCGGCCCAACCGGCGGCCCGCACGAGCAGGGCCGCGGCCATCGTGCGCGCCAAGGTGAACGCGATGCCCCGGGCGGCGGCCTCCAGCGTCGTGCGGTCGGCCGACAGTTCGCCCAGCAGCGCTTCGGTCGCATCGAGCGCGGCGACGATCGCCGGGCGTTCCTTTGCGTTGGCCGGTAAGAGGGCGTCCAGTTCGGTCCGCAGCGGATCCACCCCGGTGGTGCCGAGCGCCCGCAGCATGTCGAGCGACAGCACATTGGTCGTGCCTTCCCAGATCGCGTAGACCTGCGCGTCACGCAACAACTGCGGCAGGCCGGTGTCTTCGATATAGCCCGCGCCGCCAAAGCACTCCAGCGCCTCGGATGTGACGCGTATCGACGCCTTCGCCGTCCACAGCTTGGCCAACGGGGTGAGCAGCCGCAACAGGGCGGCCTCGTGTGCCGTTGCGTCGCCCTGCTCGACGCGACCCAGCAGGCCGGCGACGTGAAAGGTGAGGGAGAACGCTCCCTCGAACTCCGCCTGCAGGTCGGCCAGGGTGCGCTGGTGCAGCGGCTGATCGATAAGGCGGGCGCCGAACGCGTGTCGCCGGGTGGCGTAGTCGCGCGCCAGGGCGATGGCCCGGGCCATGCTCGCCACGGCGCAGACGGCGTTCCAGGTGCGCGTGATGTTGAGCATCGGCGCGACCTGACGCACGCCATGGGCCAGTTCGCCCAGAGGGGTGGCGGGCAGGCCGTCGAGGTGGATCTCGGCCGTGGGCAGTTCGTGCGTGCCCAGCTTCTTTTTCAACCGGTCGATGGTCACGCCCTGCCAGCGCCCGTGCGCGTCCTTGGTCTCCACGTAGAACAGGGCGAGCGCGGCCGTGCCCGGGCCAGCGCCCTCGGGGCGGGCCAGGGCAAGCGCCGCTTCGCCGACCACCGCCGAACTGAACCACTTTCGTCCATAAAGGCGCCACGCACCGTCGTCGCCGCGACGGGCGACGGTTTCCGTGCGCCCCACGTCGGAGCCGCCGGGCGTTTCGGTCATCCATTGGCCCGACAGCCAGAAGGTGGCGGCGTCACGGCTCAGGAAACGGGGCAGCGCCCGTGCCATGAGCGCGGCGTTGCCGGATGCCCGGATCGCCGTGGCCGCGCCGTCGGTCATGGCCAGCGGGCAGCAATAGAACTCGCTGGCGAGGTGATAGAGGTAAACCCGGGCGAACTGGGCCGTGCGGGCAAACGGCGAGGCGTCGTGACCGGCCGCCAGGACGGCGTGCCGGGTGGTGACGTGCGGACCGTCTTCCCAGGCGGGGGTCAGCGCGATGCGGTCGACCCGGTCGCCCCAGGCATCCCACGAGGTCAGCACCGGCTCCATGCGCGGCGTACGCAGGCGCCGCTCCCAGGAGGCGACCGCGTAATCGCCCAGGGCGACGAGATCCGGCATGGCGGCGGCGACGTGGTCGCCCGGAAGGACGTTCGCCAGCCACGCGCCGAGTACGCGATCGGTGTGGAGTGGGTGCGCCAGTTGCGGCGCCTCCTGCAGGAATCCCATGGACGGTCTCGGTTTCGACGAGGTTTCCTAGCGTGCACCCATCGACCGGACAGGTCGAGACGCTGCGCAACATGTCGTGCGGATGCTCAACCTGCCCGGGGTTTGCGCACGCTCGCGCCCAGCGAGCCGATCAACAGCAGGGTGCAGACGATTTCGAGCCACGCCAGCCAGCGATCGCCGGTGGAACTCCATGCTTCGGCGACGCCGTGGCAGAAGTAGAACAGCGACAGGATGCCGACCCACAGCAGCGTGCGGCTGATGCGGGGCAGCGAGAGCAGGGGAAGCAGCAGCGGCGGTACGGTGAGGGCGAAGGCGACCCAGCGCGGGATGGAGACGGGTGCGTAGAGCGAATACCACAACACCTGCACCGCCAGCAGCGCCGCCCACGCGGCGATGCCGGTCCTCTGCATCGCGCTCACGCCGGGGTGCCGAGGCGGCGGGCCACGTCGGCGAGCCGTTTGCCGAGGGCGCGGGTCAGCTCGCGCTCGTGCTCGGTGATCGGCTGGTCGCCGCGGTGCCCGGTGACGTGGCTGGCGCCATACGGGGTGCCCCCGCTGGTGGTGATGCTGAGGGCGGGTTCGGTGAACGGAATGCCTACCAGGAGCATGCCGTGGTGGAGCAGGGGCAGCGCCATCGTCAGCAGGGTGGATTCCTGTCCCCCGTGCATCGAACTGGTGGAGGTGAACAGCGCCGCGGGTTTGCCTGCCAACGCGCCGGAGGCCCATTCGGCACCGGTGGTATCGAGGAAATATTTCAGCGGGGCGGCCATGTTGCCGAAGCGGGTGGGGCTGCCCAGGGCCAGGCCCACGCATTCGACCAGGTCGGCCCGGGACACATAGGGCGCGCCTTCGTCCGGTTCCGGCGGGGCGGCGGTTTCGGTCACCGGCGCCACGGGCGGCACCTGGCGCAACCGTGCGCGCATCCCGGGCACCTCCTCGATGCCGCGCGCGATGAGGCGGGCCAGCTGGGCCGTGTGGCCGTTGCGGCTGTAGTAGAGTACGAGAACGTCGTGGGACATGGAGGACCGCCGTATGCGAATGGCGCGTCAAGTCTCGCAGAACTACCTCGTGTTCCCAATCGTCCGGGAAAAAAGAAGGATGCCATGCCCCTGCGCTTCGACCGCGACCGCGCCCTGAGCTTCACCCGCTTCACCTGGCAACGCTTCGTCGACGACAAGTGCTTCGAGACCGCCGGCGCGCTGTCGTACACGACCCTGGTCTCGCTGGTGCCGCTCACCGTGGCGGTGTTCGCGATCCTTTCCGCGTTTCCCGTGTTCGCCGAGTGGCGCGGCAGCCTGGCGAACTACGCGTTCCAGAACTTCGTGCCGGCCACCGGCGCGAAGATCCAGGAATACATGCTCGCGTTCGCCGACAAGGCCAGCCAGCTCACGGGCATCTCGATCCTCGTCATGCTGTTCAGCGCCGTGTCGATGATGATCAGCATCGAGGATCGCCTGAACCGCATCTGGCGTGTGCGAAAGGCGCGCGGCTGGACCTCCCGCCTGCTGCTCTACTGGGCGGCGCTCACGTTGGGCCCGATCCTCGTCGTCGGCGGCCTGGTGGTGTCGTCCTACCTCACCGCGCTGCCGATGCTACAGCAGGCCGCCAACCAGATCGTCACGGGCTTCGGGTTGCTCAACGCGCTGCCGTTCGTCATTACCTTCGTGACCCTGGTGCTGATGTACACGATGGTGCCCAACCGTCGGGTGTCCTGGCGCCATGCGGCCATCGGCGCCTTGCTGGGCGCGATCCTCTTCGAGTTCGCCCGATGGGGATTCACCCAGTTCATCCGCCGCTCGCCGAACTACGAAGAGATCTATGGCGCGCTCGCCGCGATTCCGATCTTCCTCCTGTGGATCTACCTCTCCTGGATCATCGTGATACTCGGCGCGTCCATCGCCGCGTCGATTTCCGCCTTCGATTACGTCAAGCCGCACGACGCGCTGCCGGAGGGCGCCGAGTTCATCGGCCTGCTCGTGGTGCTGCGCCATTTCGTCGAGGCACAGCGCGCGGGCGGCGGCGTCGATCCGGCGGCCGTCCGCCTGGCCGAGCCTTACCTGCCGTCGAAGGACATCGCGACCTATTTCGAAAACCTGCAGAAGGCCGACATGATCCAGCGCGGCGAAACCGGCTGGTTGCTCAGCCGCAGCCTGGACACCACCGAACTGCTGCGACTCTACCGCTGCACGCACTATCGCCTGCCGTTGCGTCCGCGCGAGCAGGTCGAGCGGCTCGGCATCGACCTTCCGGACGACCTTCTGGCGCAGCTCGACCGCCTGGCCGAAGCCCTTGACGCGACGCTGGGCGCACGGCTGGATACACTTTTTCCCCCTCCCCATCCGCGCTTGCCCGCCGAGGATTCCCCCGCATGATCTCGCGCCTGCTGTTCGCCGTTTCCCTGGCCGTCGCCGCGCTGCCCGCCGTGGCATCCGACACCATGCCGGCATTGAAAGTCACGACCGTCGACGGCAAGCCGTTCGATCTCGCCGCGCAGCGCGGCAAGTGGGTCATCGTGAACTACTGGGCCACCTGGTGCGCGCCGTGCATCAAGGAAATGCCCGACATCTCGGCCTTCGTGAGTTCACGCAAGGACGTCACGGCCATCGGCCTCGCGTTCGAGGATACCGATCCGAAGGAGGTCAAGGCCTTCCTTGCCAAGCACGCGGTGGCCTACCCGATCGCGCAGCTGGATCCCACCGAACCGCCGAAGGATTTCGGCGAGCCGAAGGGCCTGCCGACCACCTTCCTGATCGCGCCCGACGGTCACCTCGCCAAGCGTTTCGTGGGGGGCGTGGACGGCAAGAAGCTGGGCGACGCGATCGCCGCGGGTAAATGACATGAAGGCCGCGCGCTTCATCGTCAGGGGGCGGGTACAGGGCGTGTTTTTTCGCGCTTCGACTCGCGAGCAGGCGGTATCTCTGAACATCACCGGTCACGCGCGCAACCTGCTCGACGGCAGCGTCGAGGTGCTGGCCTACGGCGACGCCGCCGACCTGGACATCCTCGAAGCCTGGTTGCACGACGGTCCGCCGCAGGCCACGGTCGACGAGCTTTTTCGCGAGGAGATCGGAGCGCACGACGCGCCCGGTGATTTCCTCGTCAAGTGACCCGCGTCAGTCCGCGGGTCCCGTCGCATTGGCCGGCCGGGCCAGCAATGTCGCTGGCACCGTTTCGCCGTCGGAAAGGCGGAACGTTACCGTGATCGTATCGCCCGGCTTCACCGGGTGCCGGGGTTGCATCAGCATCACGTGGTAGCCGCCGGGCGAGAAGGCCACCTTGCCGTTCGCCGGCAGAGGCACGCTGTCGACCATCTCCATGCGCCCCATGCCGCCTTCCGTGCTGCTGCGATGGATCATCGCGTCTGCGTAGTCGGCGCTGTGCGCGGAAACGATGGACAACGCCCGGTCGGAGGTGTTTTCGAAAGTGACGTAACCGCCTGCGGGCAGTGCGCCGGGCAACACCCGGAGCCAGCCGTCGGCGGTCTTCACGTGGGGGGTGTCCGCCGCGTGCGTCGCACCGGTGGCCAGGAGCAGGGCGAGGGCGAGGGCGAGGGCGAGCGAGCGCATCGTCACGGCGTTTTCTCCAGCGAGGTAAGCAGGGCGAGGTCGTGGACGATGTCGTCCTGCGAGGCCGACGGGGTGGCCAGCAGGCGCGCCTTGCCCTGCGCGTCGAACACGTAGATGGCCGAGCTGTGGCTCACGTCGTATTGCCCGTCGCCGCGGTCGGGTTCGCGGGTGAACGCCGAGCGATAGCGCTTGGCGAGGGTTTCCAGTTCGCCATCGGTGCCGCTCAGGCCCACGGCGCGTTTGTCGAAGGCGGTGACGTAGTCGTGCATCACGGCGGGCGTGTCCCGTTTCGGATCGACGCTCACGAAGAGGATGCGCACCTTGTCCGCCGCGGGTCCCATCCGGTCGAGCACGACGTGCAGGTGGGTAAGGGTGAGCGGGCAGACGTCAGGACAATGCGTGTAGCCGAAATAGAGCACCGCCACCTTGCCTTTGTAGTCGGCGCCGGTGACGGCCTTGCCGTGGTCGTCGACAAGGTGGAAGTCGAGGTCGGGCAGGTGCCCGGACACGTCGTTGAGCCGCCAGTCCGGTTGGGGCTCGCGCTGGCAGGCGGCCAGGCAGGCCGCGGCGACGAGGGCGAACAGCGCCAGCGTCACCCGGCGGAAAAAGAACGGCTTCATGCGACACTCCGCGTGATATCCACCAAAGCATACGCCCAACGGCGAGGATCCTTCCCGATGCGACAACGTGTCTCCCGCGCCACCGCCATGCTTGTCGCCGCCGCCGGTCTGTCGGCGGTCGCCCTGGGCGCGTTCGGCGCCCACGCGTTGCGCGGCACGATAGGCGTGGATGCGCTGTCGACGTGGCATATCGGGGTCGAGTACCACTTCTGGCATGCGCTCGCGCTGTTCGGTGCCGCCGCGGGACTGGCGCAGGGCGCGTGGCGACGCGCGGCACTGGCGCTCTTCCCGGTCGGCATCGTGCTGTTTTCCGGCAGTCTTTACGCGCTCGCCTTGGGCGCGCCCCGCTGGACCGGCGCGATCACCCCGCTGGGCGGCGTGTGTTTCATCGCCGGTTGGGTGGCGGTGGGGATGTCGCTTCTACGCGACGCGGAAGGCTGATCAGCGGCCGCCGCCGGCACCGGCCGCCCCGACGAAACCGCCTTCGGCCGACGCCGGAAGATCGACGATGCTCGAGGACGGCACCGCCTGGTCGACGCGGATGTGTCCCAGCGTCGTCATGGTCGCGAAGAATCGCCAGGGATCGCCGTTGCCGCTGCCCAGGGCGATGTGGGTCGAATCGAACCGACGCTGCGCGGAGTCGAAGCTGATCCAGCGCCCGTCGATGAAGGCCTGCGACCAGGCGTGCGGTACGAACACGCGCGATGCGCCGCCCAGGCGTTCGACGTAAACCACGCCGGTCACGACCCGGGCAGGGATGCCCAGCGACCGTGCCAGCGCGGTCAGCAGCACGGCGTGTTCCGTGCAGTCGCCAGCGCGCGTGTCGAGCGTCTCCAGCGCCGACGCATAGCCGATATCCAGCCCCTTGCGATCGATGAAGTCCGATACCCAGGCGCGCAGCCGACGCATGCGCTGGAGATCGCTGTGCGCGTCGCCGGCGATCGAACGCGCGAGCTCGCCGATACGCGGCGAGTCGGCCTGCAACCACGGACTGGGCGCGGTGTCGTCTGCCGCGGGCGCGGTCTCCTTGCCGCGTCGCGCGAATCCTACGTCGATCACGTAGACCCCGTCGCCCAGCGAGGTGACGTGTTGTTCGTCCGTCTCGATGAAGGGATGCGGCGTGCCACCCGCGACCCTGACGGTGTAGCGCATGGGTTGCACGCGAAAGTTCGGCGTCAGGGGGCGCGGCGCGTCGATCATCGCGGCCCGAAGCACGTCGACGTCCTGGTCCGGGGCCGTGGCGCAGGCCTCGCTGCACGAGATCATCTCAAGCCGGAAACCCAGCAGCGGCGAGATGCTCCGGCGGATCGCCCCCTCGTCGTCCACCCACACGTCCACCGGCGCGGCGCCGGGGACGCCGGGAAGGGACTGGCGCAGGTGGTGGAGCGTTTCACGCGTGCCGTCGGGCATGACCAGGGTGTCGTTGCCCACCACGTCGACCTTCACGTCGGCGACCTGCTGTTTCACGACGTCGAAGTTACGTACCGGGTAGGTGGTGCCTGCAACGAAGCCGCGCGCCACGGCGATCAGGCGCTGGCCCTCGACGAGCGACGCGCCGGTCGGCCAGATAAGCAGCCCCACGGTCGACTGTCCGCCGACGGTGCGGGTCACCTGGAACGCTCCTTCGGGCCGCGCCCGGCCCTCGACCCGGTTCTCCAGCGCCGACATGTTGCCGCTCGCATCGAAGGCCAGCGGCGCACCATCGCGCGATTCCACCGCCGTGACCGAGCTTCGCAGCAGCAGCGGACTGTTCGCCCGGGTGAGGCGCAGGTCCAGAGCCTGGGTCGTGGTGACGGCGCCGCCGTCCGCGTCCCGGTCGATGCGCAGGGTGCCGACCTTGCGCCCATCGAGCAGGACGGTCATCCAACGGCGCTCGGCCGACGCGGGCGCGACGAGGAGACACCACAGCGCGGCAAGAACGGCCAGGCGACATCGCATGAGCGTGGGCCCGTACGAGGGAGACACTCGCATCACATCACGTTCGCCAGGCCAGTCAAGTGCCGCGGCGCGCGGTTACAATGCGCGCTTACCCACAGGACGCCTCCTCCATGCATACCTTCGGCACGCCGCACTCGTCCCGCTCGCTCAAGGTGCTCCTGCTCGGATCGGGTGAACTGGGCAAGGAAGTCGCGATCGAGCTGCAGCGTTTCGCGGTGGAAGTCGTGGCGGTCGATCGCTACGCGAACGCGCCCGCCATGCAGGTGGCGCACCGCAGTCACGTCGTCGACATGCTCGACGGGGCGGCGTTGCGGGCGTTGATCGCCGAGGAGAAGCCCGACCTCGTGGTTCCCGAGATCGAGGCGATCCACACACCTACGCTGGTCGAACTCGAAGGGCAAGGCCTGAAGGTGATCCCGACCGCCCGCGCGGCGTGGCTTACGATGGATCGTGAGGGCATCCGCCGCCTGGCGGCCGAAGAGCTCCGCCTGCCGACGTCTCCCTACCGCTTCTGCGACACGCGGGAGGCGTTCCTTGAGGCCGTGGCCGAACTCGGCACACCGTGCGTGGTGAAGCCGGTGATGAGTTCGTCGGGCAAGGGCCAGAGCGTGGTGCGCCGTCCGGAAGACGCCGATGCCGCCTGGGACTACGCCCAGTCGGGCGGACGTGCCGGCCGTGGCCGGGTCATCGTCGAAGGCTTCATCGACTTCGATTACGAGATCACCCAGCTGACCGTGCGCCATCGCGACGGCGTGTCGTTCTGCGCGCCCATCGGTCACCGCCAGGAAGACGGCGACTACCGCGAATCGTGGCAGCCCCAGCGCATGAGCGAGGCGGCGCTCGAGGCGGCGCAGCGGCAGGCCGACGCCATTACCGCTGCGCTCGGCGGGTGGGGCGTGTTCGGCGTGGAGTTTTTCGTGCGGGGCGACGACGTGATCTTCTCCGAAGTCAGTCCCCGGCCCCACGACACGGGCCTGGTCACCCTTATCTCGCAGGATCTTTCGGAATTCGCCTTGCACGCGCGCGCCATCCTCGGCCTTCCCGTGCCGGAGATCCACGCGTTCGCGCCCGCCGCCTCGTGCGCGGTGCTGGTCGAGGGCGATGGTCAGGCGCCGACGTATCACGGCATCGCCGAGGCCCTCGAAGAACGCGGCACCATGCTTCGGATCTTCGGCAAGCCACAGGTCAAGGGGCGTCGGCGCATGGCCGTGACGCTGGCGCGCGGCGCGACGGTCGATGACGCCCTCGACAAGGCCAAGCGGGCGGCCAGCCGCATCCGCGTCGAGTTCTGAGCGGACCGAACGCTCTACAAGACCCGTTCACGACCGGCTTGTTAAGCTGCCGCGCTCCTATGGGCGACACATGGCCATGAGCGGACGCAGAGACTCGCACGATCACCACGGACGTACCGAGCCGACGCTCGGTCGCATCGACGACCTCGACAAGCCCGCCCCGGCGCCGGTCGACGACGGGCTGCCCCATGTCGTCGTCGACGAGCCGCGCCGCCGGTCCGCCGGGCCGCCCCCGCGTCCCCGTCACGACGCACCGCGCAAGCGCGGCTGGCTGATCCCTTTGCTGGTGCTCGTGCTTATCGGTGCGGTGACGGCGTTGTGGCTTCAGCAAGATCGCCTGCGCACCTTGCTCCCACGCACGGAGCTCAACGATCTCCTCACCCAGGCCAACCAGGCGCTGCAGGCCGGCCGCCTCGACGGGAGCAACGGCGACAGCGCGCGCGAGTTGTTTGAAAAGGCGCGGGACCAGCAGCCCGACAGCGACCAGGCCCGTGACGGCCTGCGGCGCGTGGGCCAGGCCGAAGTGGCCCGCGCCGACGCGGCGCTTTCGGCAGGGCGGCTCGACGACGCCGAAAGCGCGCTCAACGTCGCCCGCGAACTCCTCGGCGGTGGCAGCGATATCGAACAACTCGACCAGCGCCTGTCGCGCGCCCGCAATCCCCAGTCGCAGACCGATGCGCTGATCGGACGGGCCCAGGACGCGCTCGCCGCCGGCCGCCTCGACGGGGACGACGGCGCCGGTCCGTTGTTCCGCCGCGCGCTTGACGCGGACAAAGGCAACGCCGTGGCGGCGCGCGGCCTCGACAAGGTCGGCGAGGCGCTCGCGACGCAGGCGCGCCAGGCGATCGCCGCCAACGACAAGGCCCGGGCGAACGCGCTGGTCGACCGCATCGCCATCCTGGTGCCCACCTATGGCGACCTGCCGTCGTTGCGCGCGTCGCTGGCGGAAAGCCGCAAGCAGGATGACCAGGCCGTCGCCACGCTCATCCAGCAAGGCAACGACGCCATGCGTGCGGGCCGCTTCACCGGCGAGGGTGACGACACCGCGCTGGCCCGGTTCCGCGCCGCGCTGGCGGCCGATCCGGACAACCCCGATGCCAAGGCGGGGCTTGGCCAGGTGGCCCAGGCACTCATCGTGCAGGCCAACGCGGCCATCGACAGCGAAGATGACGACCACGCCGCGCGCCTCCTCGACGAGGCGGCGAAGCTGGCGCCGAAGTCCGCCGAACTGGCCGCCGCCCGGGCGCGTATCGCCGGGGTAGGCCCCGGTGCCGGTGCGCCCCGGGCCGGGCAGGCCGCGCCGGCCCAGGCGGGCGCCGCCGACAGCGACGACACGGCCCAGGCGTCGATGGCGGTTAGCCCCGAACAGAAGGCGCGCGTCGCCGACCTCGTCCGCCGCGCCAAGGCGGCCGTGGCGCGCGGCGACATCATGGATCCGCCCGGTGACAGCGCCTACGACCTCTACCGCAACGCACTGTCGATCGACGGCAACGATCCCGCGGCCCGGGCGGGCCTTCAGTCGCTCCCCGCGCAGGTCGAGAAGATGATGGTGCAGGCCGTGTCCAACGGTAACGTCAACCGCGCCGAGAACCTCTACGCGACCTTGTCCGACCTCGCCCCGGGCGACGCTTCGCAGGGTGACATGCGGCATCGCCTGGGCAGCGCATGGATCGACAACGCGCTGCAGCGCGCCTCGCAAGGCGACCGTCAGGGGGCGTTCCAGTCGCTGGACCGCGCGCGCCGTTACGTGCCGGACGACCCACGCCTGCAAAGCGCCTACGAACGCATCGCGACAGGGCATTGAGCGCGGCATGACGGTTCTGGTCATCGGCGCTACGAGCCAGATCGGGCACTTCCTGTTGCCGCGCCTGCGCGAGGCCGGTCGCGAGATGCTGATGCTCAGTCGGCAGCCGCCCGAAGGTGACCCGGCGTGGCGGCGCGGTCACCTGCCGGATGCCATGCCCGAGCTGCCCGCCCTCGACGCGATCCTTTGCTGTGGGCCATTGAACGGGCTGTCGGCGTGGCTCTCGGCGACGCATCTCAAAGGCACGCCTCACGTCATCGCGTTGTCGTCGATGAGTGCCGAAACCAAGCGCGATTCGGTCGTGCCGTCCGAGCGGGAGCTTTCGCAGCTGTTGCGCGAATCCGAAACCGTCTTGATGGCCACCTGCGCCTCCCGGGGCATGCCGTGGACCGTGTTCCGTCCCACGTTGGTCTACGGCGCCGGCCTGGATAACAGCCTGACCCCGGTGGTGCACGCCAGCCTTCGGCGGCGGATGTTCCCGCTGCCGGGCGGCAAGGGGCGCCGGCAACCGGTTCACGCCGACGACATCGCCATGGCGATGGTCGCCGCGTTGGGCTGCGCCAGAGCACGCGGCCACCTGTTTTCGATCGGCGGCGGCGAGCGCATCACGGCGGCGGAAATGTTCCGGCGGGCTCGCCGTAGCACTGGCCAGGCGACGCTGCCGGTGCCCGTGCCGCGGTGGGTACTGCGGCTGGGCGGGCTCGTCTGGCCGGGGCTCAAGGGCTCGGTGGGGCGTCTGGACGACGACCTGATTGCCGACAACACCGACCTGGAGGGCATCCTCTCGGTGCATCCGCGTCCTTTCCGGCCCGATCCGAGCAGCTGGAGGCGCCCGGCGTGACCGGGCCCACGCCTCGAATCCGCCAGCGTCCGTTCAGATGGACGGCTCCGGCACCCCCTATCATCGCCGCACGATTCCCTTTCCCCAGGATCCTCCCGCGTTGGCTTTCCTGACCCGTCTCCGTGACCTCCTGCGTACCGCGTGGCCGTGGCTGCGCATTCCCTTCTGGCTGGTGATGGGCCTGGTTTTCGGCTTCCTCCTGCCTTACACCCTGATTCTCAACGGCCGCCTCCAGGATCGCTTCAACGACCTCGTGTTCGCCGTGCCCACGCGCGTCTACGCGCGCCCGCTGCTGCTCGAACCGGGCCGGTCGATGACCCCGGCGACACTCGAGCTGGAACTCACCTTCGCGGGCTACACGCCCGAGGGCGGCGGCAAGGTACAGGGCAGCTACGCGAAGAACGGATCGCGCTTCCTCATCGCCTCGCATGGCTACGCCGGCCCCGACGGCGGCGAGTTGCCGCACCGCGTCCGCGTCGTGCTGGGCAATGGCCAGATCGCCTCGGTCGTCGATGACACCAACGGCAAGCCGATCCCGTCGATCCATCTCGACCCGGCGCGCATCGCGACGTTCTACGGCGCCGACCAGGAAGAACGCCGCATCGTCCGCCTCGACAACGTGCCACCCCTGCTGGTGCAAGGGCTGCAGGCGGTCGAGGACCGCGATTTCAAGAACCACATCGGCCTGGACTTCTCGGCGATCGTCCGCGCGTCCTTCGCCAACCTGCGCGCGGGCCATACGGTGCAGGGCGGATCGACGCTCACCCAGCAGCTGGTGCGCAACCTTTTCCTCGACCGCAGCCAGAACATGCTGCGCAAGGTCAACGAGGCGTTGCTCTCCCTGCTGATGGAGGCGCACTACTCGAAGGGGCGGATCCTCGAGGCCTACGTCAACGAAGTGTTCCTCGGACAGCAGGGCAACCAGGCCGTCCATGGCTTCGCGGCCGGCGCCGAGTTTTTCTTCGGCCGACGCCTCGAAGACCTCCGACCCCAAGACATCGCCTTGCTCGTCGGCCTGGTGAAGGGCCCGAGTTACTACGATCCCCGCCGTTACCCGGACCGGGCTCTCTCGCGCCGCAACCTCGTGTTGCAGCAGTTCAACGAGACCGGCCTGCTCGACGACGCGCAGACCAAGGCCGCCAAGGCCTCGCCGCTGGGCATCGCGACCAACGCCCAGTTGCCGCACAACCGTTTCCCCGCGTTCATGCAACTGGTGCGTGCGCAGATCACGGCCGATTTCGACGAGGCGGCCCTGCGCGACGGCAGCCTCAGCGTCTTCACCACGCTCGATCCGGCCGCCCAGCTCTACACCGAGCAGGCCATCCTCACCACCACCAAGGCGCTCGGCAAGCGGGGCGCCGCGGCGCAGGCCGCCGCCGTGGTCACCGACACCACCGACGGCAGCGTGCTGGCGATGGTGGGCTCGCGCGAGCCGGGCGACCAGGGCTTCAACCGTGCGCTGGACGCCCGTCGGCCGATCGGCTCGCTGGTGAAGCCGCTGGTCTATCTCGTGGCCCTGGCCCAGCCGTCGAAATGGTCGCTGGCGTCGCTCCTGGACGATTCGCCGATCAGCATGCGCCAACCCGACGGCACGCTGT
The DNA here is from genome assembly GCF_034063545.1 of Luteibacter sahnii. Taxonomy (NCBI): domain Bacteria; kingdom Pseudomonadati; phylum Pseudomonadota; class Gammaproteobacteria; order Lysobacterales; family Rhodanobacteraceae; genus Luteibacter; species Luteibacter sahnii. The sequence continues at coordinate 510,316 of NZ_JAQLOK010000002.1, read as the reverse complement.
GGACGCCGCAGAACGACGATCGCCAGATCCACGGCGAAGTGCCGATGCTCGACGCCCTCGTGCACTCGTGGAACCTCGCCACGGTGAACCTCGGTATGCGTCTGGGCGTACCGAAAGTGAAGGGCTTCCTGGAGTCGTTCGGCCTGAAGGATGTCAACCCGAGCCCGTCGCTGCTGCTGGGCGCCGTGGACCTGTCGCCCTTCCAGGTGGCGCAGCTCTACGAATACATCGCGGCTGACGGCCATGCGCTGCCTCTCGTGGCCGTGCGCGGCGTTGTCGATGCCAGGGGGCAGACGATCAAGCGCTACGAAGTCAAAGGTGGCGACGGCGAATACCAGGACGCCACGCGCCTGACCACCTGGGCGATGCAGCAGGTGGTCAACAGCGGCACGGCGGCCGCTATCGGCAACTCCAGCCTCGCGTCCCTGCACGCTGCCGGCAAGACCGGCACGAGCGACAGCCAGCGCGACAGCTGGTTCGCCGGCTTCACCGGCCAGCACCTGGCGATCGTCTGGATGGGCCGCGACGACAACAAGCCGACGGGCCTCTACGGCGCCACCGGCAGCATGCGCGTCTGGCAGGAGCTCTTCCGCAAGCTGCCCACCCGGGCCTTGTCGCCCAACCCTGGCGAGGGGTTGGAGATGGCATGGGTGAACCCGCAGACGGGCAAGCGCACCGATCCCTCCTGCGAGGGGGCGCGGCAGTTCCCCTTCGTGGCCGGTTATGTGCCGGAAAGTGAAGAGGGCTGTTTCTGGCAACGAATCAAGGGTATTTTCGGCAGCGGTGACGCGGAACCCGCGCCAGCCGCTCCCAGTAATCCTACGGATTGACCCATGCCTCGCCTTCGTTATTGCGTCATCGCCGCCGCCGCGCTCGTCACCGCCTGCAGCCAGCCCGCTCCGCCGCAGGCGACCCGCCCCACCCAGCCCACCTACGACATCGTCGCGCAGATCCGGGCCGCCGGTGAGCGCGAGAAGTCGGCCATCGAGGTGGCGCCGCTGCGCGATCCGGGCGTGCAGGGTCTCGAGCAGTCGGCCATGGCCGATGAGCGGGCGGGTAAGTACGATGACGCCGACGCCAAGCTCGCCCAGGCGCTGAAGATGGCGCCCGAAGCCCCCGAACTGATCCAGGACCGCGCGGAAATCGCCGTGCGCAAGCAGGACTACGCCACGGCCGAAAAACTGGCCAGGCAGTCGTTCGAGATGGGTCCGAAGTCCGGCAGCCTGTGCGCGCGCAACTGGCAGACCGTGTATGAAATGCGCATGGTCGCCAACGACCAGCCCGGCGCGATGGCGGCGCGTACCGAACTGGGCAAGTGCCACATCGCGGGCCCCAACCGCTTCTGATCGTCCCCGCGATGGGCCCGCCCCTCGGGAGCGGGCCCGTCGACGCACTCAGCCGCCGCGAATCGCCCGTCCGTGCGCATGCACGGTATCCACCAGCACTTTCACGCTCTCGGGATCCACTTCCGGCGTGATGCCGTGGCCGAGGTTGAACACGTGCCCGGGGTGATGGCCGAACGCATCCAGCACCGCGCGTGCCTCGTGCGCCACCACGTCCGGCGAGGCGCGCAGCACGGAGGGGTCGAGGTTGCCCTGCAGGGCCACGCGATCGCCGATGCGGCGCCGGGCCTCACCCACGTCGATCGTCCAGTCGAGGCCGACGCCGTCGCAGCCGGTGTCGGCGATGGCTTCGAGATGGCCGTTGGCGCCCTTCGAGAACAGGATCACCGGTAAGTCGCGACTGGCCGGATCGGCCTTCACGGCATCGACGACCTGCGCCATGTACCGCAGGGACCACTCGCGGAACGGCCCAGGCCCCAGCATGCCGCCCCAGGTATCGAACACCATGAGCGCCTGCGCCCCGGCGTGGGCCTGGGCGATGAGGTAGGCGCTGACCGAGCGGGCTACGATGTCGAGCAGGCGGTGGGCGAGGGCGGGCTCGTTCCACGCCAGGGCCTTGACCCGCGCGAAGTCACGCGAGCCTTCGCCTTCCACCATGTAGCACGCCAGCGTCCACGGGCTGCCCGAAAAGCCGATGAGCGGCACGCGGCCGTCCAGCGTGCGGCGGATAAGGCGAACGGCATCCATGACGTAGCGCAGTTCGCGATCCATGTCGGGCACCGCGAGCCGTTCGATCGCCGCGGCGTCGCGCACGGGCCGTTCGAAACGCGGGCCCTCGCCCTGGGCGAACGACAGGCCCAGGCCCATCGCATCGGGAATCGTGAGGATGTCCGAAAACAGGATCGCCGCGTCGAGGTCGAACCGCTCCAGCGGTTGCAGCGTCACTTCGCAGGCCCATTCCGGATGCGTGGCCAGGCCCATGAAGCTGCCCGCCTTCGCCCGCGTGGCGCGGTATTCGGGCAGGTAGCGTCCGGCCTGGCGCATGACCCAGATGGGCGTGGTGTCGGTGGGCTCCCGGCGGAGGGCGCGCAGGAACCGGTCGTTGCGGAGCGTGTCAACGGCCATGCGCGGACTCCTGGCCCTGGCTGAACATCACTTTGAACCCTTTCTTGATCTGCGCGTCGCGCGCCTTGGTGAAGGCGTCGAGGGCCTTGTCACGGTCGAGGAAGACATCGCGCTTGAGCGTCGTCTTGCCACCCTGCACGCCGCTTTCTCGATAGAGCGTCCAGCCGCCGAGCAGGTCCTGTTCGAGCGTGATCTGGACGAACCGGGGGGATTCGTTCCCCGCCTCGGGCATGGTTTGCAGGTAAATCCGCATCGGGTGTTCCGCGCTGACGCAGGGCCGGCCATTGTAGGGCATTTCCACGCGCCGACCGTCGGCGCGCAGGGGCGGTCATCACGCGCCGCCGAGCACGCCAAGCACGTCGTCGTCCTTCACGCCCGACACGATGTCCGCGCGACCGATGCCGCGCCACAGGATCAGGCGCAGCGTGCCGGCGGTGTTTTTCTTGTCGAGCCGCATCAGGTCGAGCAGCCGGCTTGCCTGATGCGCGCGGGACGGTGCCACCGGCAGGCCGAGGCGTTCGAGCAGCGCGACCAGGCGCCGGGTGTCGTCCGCCGCCGCCATGCCGAGTCGCTCGGAAAGGCGGGCGGCGAGCACCATGCCGATGGCGACGCCTTCGCCGTGGAGGATCTCGCTGTAGTTGCCGGCGGTTTCCAGGGCATGACCGAAGGTGTGGCCAAGGTTGAGCAGGGCGCGCTCGCCCTGCTCGGTTTCGTCGCGGGCGACGACGCCGGCCTTGTAGCGGCACTTACGGGCGATGGCTTCGATGAGCGGTGCGCTGTCGCGCCGGGCGATGGCGTCGGCGTGCGCTTCGAGCCAGGCGAAAAATGCCGGGTCGCCGATCGCGGCGCCCTTGACGATCTCGGCCACGCCAGCGAGGTATTCGCGTTGCGGCAGCGACGCGAGCACGTCGGTGTCGGCCACCACGGCGCGCGGCTGGTGGAAGGCGCCGGCGAGGTTCTTGCCGACCGGCAGGTTCACGCCGGTCTTGCCGCCCACCGACGAGTCGACCATGGCCAGCAGGGTGGTCGGCACCTGGATGAAATCGATGCCGCGCATCCAGCATGCCGCCGCGAATCCGGCCAGGTCGCCGACCACGCCGCCGCCCAGGGCGATCACGCAGGCGTCGCGGGTGGCGCCGAGCTGGCCGAGCGCGTCGAGTACCTTGCCGACGTTGGCGAAGGTCTTGTGCATCTCGCCGTCATCGAGCAGGAACGACGACCAGTGCAGGCCTTCGAGGCCCCGGGTGAGTGCGCCGAGATAGAGTGGGGCGACGGTGGTGTTGCTGACGACCAGCACGTGCCGCCCGCGGATGCGCGCGCGCCAGCGAGCGCTGTCGGCCAGCAGGCCCGGGCCGATCCACACGGGATAGCCGCGTCCGGCCAGTTCGACGTCGACGGTATCCATCAGCAGCGTTTCCAGTGGCGTTCGAGGAGAGCGATGGCGCGGGGCAGGGCGCTGTCCACGCCTTCGTGCCGGCCATGGAAGATGAGGTCGGCGATGTCTTCGTAGAGGTGGTTGCGGTTGTCGGCGAGCGATTGCAGGCGGCCGCGGCGGTCGTCGCCCGCGAGCATCGGTCGCGTGCCGTCGTCGCGGAGCCGGTCGAGTTGTTCGTCCACGTCGACACCGAGCATCAGCACCGTGCCGCGCGAGATTAGCGCGTCGCGGTTCAGGGGATCGAGCACGGCGCCCGCGCCCGTCGCGAGCACGATGCCCTGGTGGCGGCTAAACTCGTCCAGGTGCGCGCTTTCGCGCGAGCGAAACCCCGCTTCGCCCTCGCGCTTGAAGATCGCGGTCACCGTATCGCCGTAGCGCGATGCGATTTCCACGTCGAGGTCGACGAACGGCAAGCCGAAGTGCGCCGCGAGGCGCTGTCCGATCGTGGTCTTGCCGGCGCCGGTAGGGCCCACGAGAAACAGGTTAGGCGAAGGATTCATCGCTCCCATGCTAACAACAAGCCCGCTGTCGAGGTATGCCACCGTCCTGGTCGCCGGTGCCGGTGATGTCGGCCAGCGGGTGGCGCGTCAGCTCGCCGGTCGCGGGCATCGCGTGCTTGCCCTGCGTCGCAGCGAGGTGGCGCAGGGCGATGACGGGGTCCATTGGCTGCGCGGCGACCTCACCCGTCCGGAAACGCTTGCGAACCTGCCGGCGGTGGATGCGCTGGTGTTCGCGGCCACGCCGGACCGCCGCGACGAGGCCGCGTACAGGGCGGTGTTCGTCGACGGGCTGCGCCATCTCCTGGCCGCCCTGCCGTCGCGGCCCGCGCGCACGGTCTTCGTGTCCTCGTCGGCCGTCTATGGAGAGCACGGGGAGGGATGGGTCGACGAAAGGACGCCGACCGCGCCACCCGGATTCAACGGGCGTGTGTTGCTGGAGGCCGAACGGCTGCTCGGGGAGGGCGATGTCGTCGTCCGGCTCGCGGGGTTGTACGGGCCGGGACGCACGCAGCTGTTCGAACGCCTGCGCGAGGGAAAGGCGGTGGTGCCGCGAGGCAAGGGTGTCTATGCCAACCGTATCCACGTGGACGATGCCGCGGCGGCGCTCGTGCACGTGCTGACGCTCGATGCACCCGAACGGGTGTATGTCGGCGTCGACGACACACCGTTGCCGATCGACGCGCTTTACGACCATCTCGCCGGTCTGCTCGGTGCGCCGCTGCCGGGCGATGGTCCCTCGCCGGCGGGCGTGGGGAGCAAGCGGTTGTCGAACGCGCGCCTGCGGGCGAGCGGCTTTCGTTGCCGGTGGCCGGATGCGCGGGAGGGGTATGCCGCGTTGCTCGTGTGATCGTCTATCGGCGATCGCCTGACAGCGCGGTGACGCCGCGTTCGGCATCGAGGTCGACGACGAGGTCGGCGTGCGGCCCCAGCGTCGCCAGCGCGTGTCGGCTCCATCGTTCGTAATGCTGAAGGAATCGCGATAACGCCGCGTGATCCATCGCCCGCGGTTCACCGCGCTGGCGCAAAGGCCGCTCGGCGTCGTCCCGCCAGCGCGGGATGATCTCCCACGACGGGGCCCGGAGCACCACGAGCGCATCGAGTCGCCGCCAGACGGCCGCATAGTCAGCGAGCCGCTCATTCACCCAGCGACGCCACCGGCCGTCGGCATCCTCGTCGCGTTCGAGGGCGTTGACCGCCGTGTGCAGCGCCGCGTCGTCCTGCGGCGCCAGGCCCAGGCACCAGCCTTCCAGGATCACCAGGCGCGGTGGATGGGTTACCACGGACCACCGGTCCGTCGGGGCCCGGTCATCGACGCCCTTGTCGAAACGCGGCACTCTCACCGGCCGGTCGGCGCCTGCGTGTTCCAGCGCATCGAGTGTGCCGATAAGGCGGGCCAGGTCATGCGTGCCGGGCACGCCTCGGGTGATCAGCAACGGATGCACGTCACGCGCCAGGGCTTCGCGTTCCGCGCGGGTCAGGTAGAAGTCGTCGAGGGAGATGGCCAGGGCGTTCCAGCCCAGCCTCTGCGCGTGTGCCACGAGACCGGCGGCGAGCGTGCTCTTTCCGCTCCCCTGCAGCCCCGAAAGGCCCAGGACGACCGCCCGCCCCGAGGGTGCGTCCCCTGCGACGATACGGCCAAAGACGGCCTCAACCAGCGTGCTAGCATCGTGGGCTTCCATGGCTGCCAAGCATAGCCCGTCATGCTCACTTCCGAGATCCTGGACACCTTCCGCGGCCTGCTCGACGAAGCCAAGGCCAGCGGCGACCGCGAACCCACGGCGATGAATCTCGCCACCTTCAGCGAGGGGCGTCTGCATTCGCGCATCGTGCTGCTCAAGGGCGTGGACGAAAAGGGGTTGCGCTTCTTCACCAATTACGAGAGCGCCAAGGCGAACGAGATTGCCACGCACCCCCAGGTGGCCGTCTGCTTCCACTGGAAGCAGATCCGCGAGGGCATCCAGGTGCGCTTCGAAGGACGCATCTCGAAAACCGGCGCCGAGGAATCCGACGCGTACTTCGCCACCCGCCCGCGCGGCAGCCAGATCGGCGCCTGGGCATCGAAGCAGAGCCGCGAGTTGCCCGACCGGCAGACCTTCGAAGAACGCGTGGCCCACTACGAAAAGACGTTCGACGGTCGCGACGTGCCTCGTCCGCCGCACTGGGGCGGTTACCTCGTGGAACCGGATCGGGTCGAGTTCTGGTACGGCGCGCGGTTCCGCCTGCACGAACGCATCGTCCACGCGGAACAGGGGACACAGTGGACCTCCTGCATGCTCTATCCGTGAGGTCGCCATGAGCCGCGCCCAACCCGTCCAGCACGTCGCACAGTCCACCGTCACCGTGCACACGCGCGGGCGCTCGCTCACCGACGTCACCGACCGCGTCGCCGACGCGGTCGTCGCCAGCGGCGTGGAGACGGGCATCGCCCACCTTTTTCTCGAACACACCAGCGCCTCGCTGCTGATCGGCGAAAACGCCGATCCCACCGTGCTGGGCGATCTGGAGCGCTTTTTCGCCCGCCTCGTGCCCGACGGCGATCCGTTGTTCCGGCACCGCGACGAGGGCCCCGACGACATGCCGGCCCACGTGCGTTCGGTGCTCACGGGCGTGTCGATCTCGGTGCCGGTGCATCGCGGCCGGCCGTTGCTCGGTACCTGGCAGGGCGTGTTCCTCTACGAACACCGTCACGAGGCGCACCAGCGCAAGCTCGTGATCACCGTTTCGGGGCACTGATGCAGGACGCTTACCCGCAACGCATCGTATGCCTCACCGAGGAGCCGACCGAAGTGCTCTATGCCCTCGGCGAGGCGCATCGCATCGTCGGCATTTCCGGTTTCACGGTGCGGCCGCCCCGGGCGCGCAAGGAGAAGCCGAAGGTGTCGGCGTTCACCAGCGCGAAGATCGACCAGATCCTCGACCTGAAGCCCGACCTGGCGATCGGTTTTTCCGACATCCAGGCGGATATCGCGCGCGAGCTCATTCGCGCGGGCGTCGAGGTGTGGATCAGCAACCACCGCAGCGTCGAAGGCATCGTCGCTTACATTCGCCGACTGGGTGCGATGGTCGGCGCAACGACCCGTGCGAACGCCTTCGCCGATCGGGCCGAGGCCAACCTCGCGCGTGTCGCGGCGCTGGCGGCCGCCCTGCCGCGCCGCCCGCGGGTGTATTTCGAGGAATGGGACGAGCCGCTCATCACGGGTATCCGCTGGGTGGGCGAACTGGTGCGTGTCGCCGGCGGCGACGATGTGTTTCCCGAGTTGCTGGAAGAGCCGCTGGCGAAGCAGCGTATCCTCGCCGATCCGCTGGAGGTGGTGCGCCGCGCGCCCGACATCGTGCTGGGTTCGTGGTGCGGCAAGCGGTTTCGCCCCGAGCGGGTGGCGGCGCGGCCCGGCTGGGCGACGATGCCTGCCGTGCGCGACGGTGAATTGCACGAGATCAAGTCACCCTTGATCCTCCAGCCGGGGCCGGCGGCCCTCTTCGACGGCGTGGAGGCCATCCACGCGGTGATCGCGCGCTGGGCGCGGCGGCAAGGTTAAGCGGCAGCGTCAATCGGGCAAGGCGACCCAGCGACCGTGTTGGCGTATCTCGAGCGCGCGGAAGCGGCGCTTGTAGTCCATCTTCGGGTGCCCTTCGATCCAGAAGCCGAGGTAGAGGTAAGGGATGCCCCGGCGGGCGGCGAGCGCCAGTTGCTGAAGGATGCCGAAGGTGCCAAGGCTGCGCGCCGTTTCGTCCGGATCGAAAAACGTGTAGACGGCCGACACCCCCGAGATCAGCACGTCGGTGACCGCCACGCCTACCAGGCGACCGTCCTTGCGGCATTCGAGGAACACCGTGGGGCTCCACGGGGCCGTAAGGAATCGCTGGAAATCCTCGGCGTCGGCTGCGTCCATGCCGCCACCGCTATGCCGTGCGGCGAGGTAGCGCCGATAGAGCGCGTGCCGCTCCGGCGTGAATCCGGGGGCCGCTTCGATCACCGACAGATCGGCGTTTCGTTTCAGGCAGCGTTGCTGGGTGCGGCCCGGCGAGAACCGCTCGACATCGATGCGGCAGGGGATGCAGGCCTGGCAGCCGGCGCACTGGGGCAGGTAGAGGTGACCGCCGGCCCGGCGGAAGCCCTTGGACAGGGCGGAGCCGTAGAGCCGGTCCAGGTTCGGTGCGCCCGGGTCGACCACGAGGTTCTGCGCCATCCGCTCGGCGTAATAGCCGCACGTGTGCGGCAGGGTCTGGAACAGGCGGACGCGATCGGTCATGGCGCCATGTTATAGCGCCCCGGCAAAACCCATGTCACCGCGACCGCTAAGCGTGGGTGTCGTTCGCGGACATCCGTTCGATGAGCACGCGCATCGCCCGGGCGGAATCCAGGTGCTGGCGCGACCAGGGGCGCGAGCGACCCTGCACGGTTTCCTGCCATGCGGCGAAGCTCTGCCGCGGCGACAGGCGCGCCCCGGGGATGGCCTCGAGCTTCGCCAATTGCGGATTGCCGGCCCAGCGCACCTGCCGCACCTGCTCGGTGCGGGTCCACATCACTGCGGCCGGAACGCCCAGGGCCAGGGGCATGTAGACGATGCCGGCCGCCGCGCTCGCGATGGTGGGCTCGTCCAGCGCGGGAAAGCTCTCGACCAGGCGATCGGTGTGGAACACGCCGATGACCCCGTCGGCACCGGTGAGCGGCGCGTCGGCGACCGCGTCGCGGATGCGCCATAACGCCTCGGGGCCGGGCAGGGTGCCATGGCGGGACACCCCGTCGGCGGTGAAGACGGCCACGCCGTCCGCATCGACGACATCCAGCAATTCGGGTGCGAGCGACGTGAGCAACGCCGCCTCGATGCGATGGCTGCCGCTGAAGGCGGTGATGAGCTTTTCGCGCACCGTGAGCAGCGCACTTTCGAGTTCGATATGGTCGAGTTCTTCGATGGCCAGCACGCGTGCCGCGAACGCACGCGCCACGGCGTCGGCCGTTTCCCGCATCGTGTGATCGGCGAAGAAGGGGCTGTAATGATGGCAGGCGATGAGGCCCCACAGACGGCCGCGCGTGAGGATGGAGGCGACCAGCGTGCCGGTGACGCCCATGTTGCCCAGGTATTCCAGATGCACGGGCGACACGCTGCGCAGCGACACGTCGGAGAGGTCGGCGGGTTCGTTCGTGAGCGGATCGCAAGGGGGCACGATCGGCGATGGCACATAGGTGCAGTCGCTGATCTGCCTTACGCGGTTGCGCAGATAGAGCGCGCGCGCCTGCGGGGGAATGTCGGTGGCCGGGTAGTGCAGGCCGAGATAGGCTTCCAGGTCGTTGCGGCGCGCTTCGGAGACCACCTCGCCGTTCCACGCTTCGTCGAAGCGGTAGACCATTACGCGGTCATAGCCGAGCACGTCGCGCAGGCTGCGCGCGACGCGAGTCGCCGCGCGTTCCACGGTCAGGTCGTTGTCGAGCCTGAGCGCCAGGTCGTAGGCGAAGCGGATCGGGTCTTCGTCGAAACGCGATTCGCGCGGTTCGATCTCGATCATCCAGCGCGTGGGATACGCATGCACACACGCATACCAACCCGTAGTCGCGGGCGCCTGAGGGAATCCGACCGGCACCCACGCGCTGTGTCCCGGACGCGCGTCGTCGTCGAAGAGATCCGCCGGCAGGGTTAGCAGGTCGGCCAGCGGCGCGTCCGGCAGGGTGCCGGGCTCCACGCCGAGTCGATGGGCCGCGTTGCCGCTGGCCTGGCGAACCGTCGCCGTCGCGGCGTCCACGACGAGCAACACGCCGTGCGGCTGGATCGAGCCGGGGATGTGGATCGGCTCGCGATCGCAGGCGGTCAGGTCGGGCAGGTCAGGCATGGGCGGCGGGATCCTCTAACGCCTGGCGGAAGCGCGCGAACATGCGCCGCGCGCCTTCGACGGCGAGACGCTGGGTCTCCTCGTCGACCAGCGCGGCGTCGAGCACGGACTGGAAATGGCGCCAGCGCGACGGGGTGTCTTCGCCCAGGGCGTAGTAGCGATGGGCGTGCAACGGGAATCGCGCGCGTAGGTGGCCGACGATCACGCGGCCACCGAGCGTCGAGCCTTCGATGACGTAGAGCTCGCCCCAGTAACACGCCTCGTCGTCGCCCGACGGCACGTCCGTCGTCCATGCGGCGGCTCCGAGCGGGCCGGGCGTGGGCGCGTCGCCGACGTCCGTCGCCAACGGGGCGAGACGCGAGGTGTAGGCCCAGCGCGGCTGGATGCGGTCCAGCCACCCCGCGCGCGCGCGTTCCCAATGGGTGAACAGGCCCAGCTGCGCCGCCAGCAACTGGCGATAGCCGGCTTCGTCCATCCGCCCGTCCATGAGCCGACGCATGCCCTCGGTGGCTTCGGTGGCCTCGTGCGCGTCCCGGGTCCGTTCGCGCAAGGCCCGGTGGGCTGGCATCGGTGCGTGGCCGCCGTCCATCAGAGCACCTGGGTGGCCTTGAGCACGATCATCAGCATCACTCCCGCAACGATCGCGAGCACCATCAGACGGATACGCGCGGCCGTGCGCTGCGCGGGCGGCTGGAAGCGGGGATGGCGATGGACGCGGAGTTCTTCCTGGAAGCGCACCGCCGGCTCGATGCCGATGTCCTTGAGCAGGGCGCGTGCCTTGGGGAAATCGTCGGGGCGCTTGACCCACACCTGCGGCCACGCATCGCGGTTGTCGTTGCGTTGGGAGTAGCTGAATCGCTGGTAGGTGGGGCGGTTCCAGTTCGACCGGTTCGTCACCGTGGTCTCGACGTCGTTGTCGGCGAGAAGGGCGACGATCCGGTCGATGTTGTCCTGGCGGGGGGAGGTATAGATCTGGCGCATCGGCCGATTCTACGGGATTCCCCCCGCAGGGTCGTCAGTGGGCGAGCAGGCCCTTCACATCGTCCAGGTGGCCGTCGTTCGGCTGGGGCGGCACGCCCAGCAGGTGCATCAGCAGCGGATAGACGTCCACGTTGGGAAACGGCGCAATGGTGGCACCGCGGACGAAGTCGGGGCCGTGGGCTACGAACAACGCGCGCATGGTCGGATCGAGGTTGTCGTAGCCGTGTTCCCCGAACGACATCGGCGTGGTGCGCCGGTCCATGGCCGCGTGGCTGATGATCGCCCAGCCGGTATCGGCCAGGCAGAGGATCGCGGGCACCCGGCGATGGGTACCGTAGTCCAGGCGCTTGGGCAGGTCTTCGCGCCGGTAACACGTCATGTGGTCGTGCGGGCCCAGCAGGCGTGCGATCGCGTGGGTAGCGTCGTGGCCGGGCCGGGGGTTGAACGTGGCCATCACGCCGTAGGAGACCGGATCGAGGTCGTCGAGGTCGGTTTCGTCGTCGGCGAACACCGTGTTGCCCTTCGGCACGCTGGCCATGCCATGGTCGGACACGACGACGATGTCGGTCTGGTCGTAAAGACCACGGCGGCGCAGTTCGGCGACCAGGTAACCCAGGGCGTCGTCCACCTCACGCATCGCCGCGTTGACCTCGGGCGAATCCGGCCCGTGGTCGTGCCCGGCATGGTCGACGCCTTCGAAATAAAGCGTGTCGAACATCGGCCGGGGACCCGGCTCGTCGATCCAGGACAGCAGCTTATCCACGCGCTGGCGCGGCGTGATGGCGCCGTCGTAGGGAATCCAGTGATCCGGGCGCACGCCGTGGATCTGAGCTTCGGTGCCCGGCCAGAACATCGTGGCGGTCCGCAGGCCGTGCTTCTGCGCCGTGACCCAGATGGGCTCGGCGTCGGACCACCAGCGGCCGTCGCTGGTCGCCGCGTGGTTGGAGAGATCGAACTCGCCCAACACGGGGTCGCGCATCGTGTTGTTGACGATGCCGTGGTGGTCGGGCACCAGGCCGGTCACCAGGGTGTAGTGGTTGGGGAAGGTCAGCGACGGAAACGACGGGAGCATGTACGGCGCCTGCGCGCCATCGGCGGCCATCGCTTCGAGGTTCGGGGTGATCTTGCGATCCCGGTAATCGGCCCGGAACGCGTCGATCGAGATCAGCAGCACCGGGTGGCGGGTGGCGGGAGCGGAGGGCGGTTGCTGGGCGCAACCGGCCAGCAGGACGAGCAAAAACGCGGTGACGGCACGCCACCGGGATGGCAACACGAGGTTCATGCGGGGAAACGTAGGCTGGGGACAGTCCCTCGCATTCTGGACCAGGACGATGACCAAATCATCTCGCCGTACCCTTCTGGTGTTCGCCGCCCTCGCGCTCCCCGCGATCGCGGTGGCGCAAACCGACCCCCGTGCGACGACCGCCCGGCCTGCCGGGCAGCCCGCCCGCACGACGACCCCCGCCCCGTCGACGGCCCAACGCGACTGGCAGCGCGCGGTCGACCAGTCGCGGGTACAGAGCCAGCAGCGCCAGAATGCCGTCCAGCAGCAACTGCGCCAGGACAACATGAATCGCCAGATGAACGCGACGACCGATCCGGCGCTGCGCAGCCAGCTCGACAACGCCAACCGCACCGACCAGTCGCTCTACCGCTCGCGACAGGATGACGCCCGCAAACGCTACGACGCCAGTCACCCGGGCCAGCCCGCGCCGCCGGCCGGCACGTCCTCTACCGGGCGCTGATTGCTGCAACGCATCTGGCGGGCGGCGAAGGCCGCCGCCCATAATGGGGTTTTCCCGCATCCCGGAGCCCCCGATGACGGCCGTTACCCGCATCGACACCACCCGTACCGTCCGTGCGCCGCGCGGTACGGAACTCAGCTGCAAGAGCTGGCTCACCGAAGCGCCGTTCCGCATGCTGCAGAACAACCTCGACCCGGAGGTGGCGGAGAACCCGGCGGAGCTGGTCGTCTACGGTGGCATCGGCCGCGCTGCGCGCAACTGGGAGTGCTTCGACGCCATCCTGCGCGCCCTGCGCGAACTGCGCGACGACCAGACCCTCCTGGTCCAGTCCGGCAAGCCGGTGGGCGTGTTCCCGTCCCACCCGGACGCCCCTCGCGTGCTCATCGCCAATTCCAACCTGGTGCCGGCCTGGGCGAACTGGGACCACTTCAACGAGCTCGACCGCAAGGACCTCATGATGTACGGCCAGATGACGGCCGGCTCCTGGATCTACATCGGCTCCCAGGGCATCGTCCAGGGCACCTATGAGACGTTCGTCGAGATGGGGCGCCAGCACTACGGCGGCAGCCTTGCCGGCCGTTGGATCCTCACCGCCGGCCTGGGCGGCATGGGTGGGGCGCAGCCCCTCGCGGCCAGCCTGGCCGGCGCCTCGTCGCTCACCATCGAGTGCCAGCAGAGCCGCATCGATTTCCGCCTGAAGACGCGCTACGTCGACGAGCAGGCCCGTGACCTGGACGACGCCCTCATGCGGCTGGATCGCTACGCCAAGGAGGGTCGCGCGGTATCGGTGGCCTTGCTGGGCAACGCGGCCGACGTGCTGCCCGAACTCGTGCGTCGCGGCGTGCGCCCGGACGCGGTCACCGACCAGACCAGCGCGCATGACCCGGTCAACGGCTACCTGCCGTCCGGCTGGACCGTCGACGAATGGCTGGAGCGCCGCCGCACCGACCCGACCGGCACCGCCCGGGCCGCCAAGGCGTCGATGCGCCGCCACGTCGAGGCGATGCTCGCCTTCCACGCGCAGGGCGTGCCGACCTTCGACTACGGCAACAACATCCGCCAGGTGGCGAAAGACGAAGGACAGGCCGATGCCTTCGCCTTCCCCGGTTTCGTGCCTGCTTTCGTGCGACCGCTGTTCTGCCGCGGCGTGGGCCCGTTCCGCTGGGTGGCGCTGTCGGGCGATCCGGAGGACATCTACCGCACCGACGCCAAGGTGAAGGAGCTGATCCCCGACGATCCGCACCTGCATCGCTGGCTGGACATGGCGCGCGAGCGCATCAGCTTCCAGGGCCTGCCGGCGCGCATCTGCTGGGTCGGCCTGGGCCAGCGCCATCGCCTGGGCCTCGCGTTCAACGAGATGGTGCGCAACGGCGAGCTGAAGGCGCCCGTGGTGATCGGCCGCGACCACCTGGATTCCGGCTCGGTCGCCAGCCCCAACCGCGAGACCGAAGCCATGCGCGACGGCAGCGACGCGGTCAGCGACTGGCCGTTGCTCAACGCGATGCTCAACGTGGCCGGCGGCGCGACGTGGGTGAGCCTGCATCATGGTGGCGGCGTGGGCATGGGTTACAGCCAGCACAGCGGCGTGGTGATCGTGTGCGACGGCAGCGAAGCGGCGGATCGGCGAATCGCGCGCGTGCTGTGGAACGATCCCGGCACGGGCGTGATGCGCCATGCCGATGCCGGTTACGACGAGGCCGTGGCCTGCGCGAAGGCGCAGGGCCTGAACCTGCCCATGCTGAAGGGATGATGTCGCCGCGGCCATCCCCGGGGCGGCCATGAGCCCGGGGAGGGTCCGGAAAACCGCCCTCTACCGGCCGTTGGCCCATTGCGGGGTGTAGCGCTCCGGGTAGAGCCGGGCCAGCGCCAGCACCTTCGGCCGGTCATTGATCACGATGTAAGGCGTATCCGGGTTCAGGCGCATGTAGTCCTGATGCTCGTCTTCGGCAGGATAGAACCCCTTCAGTGGCACCACCTGGGTCACGATGGGGGCGGAAAACGCGTGGGCCGCCGTGAGCTGCGCCACGTAGGCGTCGGCGATCGCCTTCTGCTCGGGCGACCCGTAAAAAATCGCGGACCGATACTGGGTGCCGCGATCGGGCCCTTGGCGATTGAGCAGGGTGGGATCCTGCGCTACCGAGAAGAACACCTGGAGCAGCTGCCCGTAGCTCACCTGGGTGGGGTCGTACACGACTTTCACCGACTCGGCGTGGCCCGTGTCGCCCTCGCTCACATCGTCGTAGTTGGCATGCGCCGCGTCACCGCCCGCGTAGCCGGTACGCACGCTGCGCACGCCGCGCACGTGCTGGAAAACCCCTTCGACACCCCAGAAGCAACCGCCGGCGAAGACCGCCGTGGCATCGCCCTGCGTCGGGCGGGCGTCCCGTGCGGGAGGCGGCAGGCGAAGGCCTTCGTCGCGGGCGGACGCGGTGCAGGCGGTGAGGGCGAGCAGCAGCAACGGAAGCAGGCGGGGCATGGGCGTTTCCTCGACAGGACTTCTCCATGAGACCGGCGATCGGCGGGTTTGCTGACAGGCGCTTCAAGTTCCGCCGTCATCGGCCGATAAGGCCGGGTCGACCGTGGGTAGCTCCCGGAAACGTCGATTCGGCATGCTGTGTGGCTGACGGCGGCCTTTCGCGTCTGGGATACTCGATACGTCGCGCCGGGAGGGGGCGTGGCGTCGCGGACGGTGTTGCGTTCGAAACGAGGAGCAGTGGCAAGTGGCGTACGATCTGGTAGAGAGGCGCGTGTTCGTGTACGACCTGGAGGTCGGCATGTACGTGAGCCGTCTCGATTGCGAGTGGTCCGACACCCCGTTTCCGATGGCGGGCGTGCCGATCACCTCGCGCGACGACATCGACAAGCTCAGCCGCTTCTGCAAATACGTGTTCGTCGACATGGCGCGCCGGGTGGTGCCCGCCCGCGTGGTGCCCACGCCCGCCCCGCGCGCCGCGCTCAATCTGCGCCTGGTGCCCAGGCAGGCCTATGCCGATACCGCCACCTTCGACGAGGAACTCCCCCGGGCGACGACGGCGTTCGAAACGGTGCGCACCTTCACCGGTCGCCTGATCGGCGACCTGCGCCAGGACAGGACGTTTGATCCGGAGGCGCTCGACGAGGCCGTGCGCCCCATGGTGGACAGCCTGCTGCGTAGCGCCGACACGTTTGCCTGGGTGGAAAGCCTGCGTCGCCGCGATGGCTACGGCCATCGCCGGCCGGTGGGTTGCGGCATGCTCGCGGCCGCCTTCGGGCGGCACATGGGGTACGACGAAGACGCGGTCGTCAGCCTTGCCAAGGGAGGGCTGTTGCTCGACGTGGGCATGTGCCGGCTGCCGGCCGAGGTGCTGGAGCGCGAGGGCCCGCTGGATGACGCTGAGTGGGTCCAGGCACGTCGGCACGTGGAAGAAGGTCTGGCCATCCTCGACCGGGCCGGCATCGCCGACGCGGAGGTGCGCGACATGGTCGCCACCCACCACGAACGCTTCGACGGCAGCGGCTATCCCGACGGACTCGCGGGCACGGCCATCCCCCTCGCCGGACGCATCGCCGGGATCATCGACACATACCACGCGATGTCGGCCGAGCGTCCCTACCGCGCCCCGGTGTCGCAGCACAACGCCGTCAGGCAGATCTACGCCGGGCGCGACCGCGACTTCCAGGGCGAACTGGTCGAACAGTTCCAGGCCTGCGTGGGCGTCTACCCCACCGGCTCGCTGGTGGAACTGGGCACGGGCGAGGTCGCGGTGGTGGTGATGCAGAACCCGTCGCGGCGTTTGCAGCCGAAAGTCGCCGTGCTCAGCCGGCCGGACAAGCAGCCGCTCGGCCGCCCCCTGCTGGTGGACCTCGTGCAGCAGGAGGGCGGCGTGCGCCGCGACATCCAGCGCACCCTGCCGGCCGGCAGCCACGGCATCGATCCAAGGAACATCATCAGGCCATGAACGATCGGTCCCATATCCTCGCCGCGGTGCAGGTCATGCTCGACCGTGCGGTTCCCGATACCGGCTTGTGTGCCGTGCTGGTGGTGCGTCTGAAGGGCATGCGCGAACTGCAACTGCGCTTCGGCTACGGCTTCGGTAGCGACATCATGCTCGCGGCCCGGGATCGCATCGTCGAGGCGGTGCGGCATGTCGACAAGGTATTCGTCGCCGGCGACGACAGCGTGGTGATCGTGCTCCCCGCGATCCGCAACCGTACTCACGCCATGCTTGCCGCCACCCGCATCGTGGGCGCGTTCGATTCGCCACTGCCGCATCCGGAACGGCCCTGGCATGGGCGCATCGCCATCGGGGTGGCCATGCATCCCGATCACGGCACCACCGCGGAGTGGCTCTACCGCCGCGCGGAAATGGCCCACGACGATGCCGTGCGCCTCGCTGAGCCGTTCGCCATCTACGAGCCGGACGTAACGCCCGTGGATATCCTCTACGGCGAGCTGCGCGAAGACATCGAGGGCAACCGTCTCCACGTGGCCTTCCAGCCCCTGCGCGACCTGCGCAGCGGCGAGATGGTGCGCGTGGAGTCGCTGGCGCGCTGGAGCACGCCCATGCACGGGGACGTGGCGCCCGCGGACTTCATCCCCTTCGCCGAGCGCAGCGACCTGATCGTGCCGCTCACGCGCTGGAGCATCAACGCCTCGTTGCGCCACGTGGCCTCGCTTCATCGGGGCCACTGCCCGCTCGACGTGGCGATCAATCTCTCGCCGCGGGTGTTCGTCGAGCACGGCTTCGCCGAGCAGATCCTCGGTGCGCTGGAGATCTGGGGCGTGCCGGCGAGTTCCGCCATCCTCGAAGTCACCGAAACCGCGTTGCTGACCGATCTCGACGTGAGCGTCCGCGGCTTGCGCCGCCTGCGCGATTGCGGGGTGCGGGTCGCCATCGATGACTTCGGCACGGGCTACGCCTCGTTCGCCTACCTGCGCCACTTCCCGGCGACGGAGCTCAAGATCGACCGTTCGTTCGTGAGCGCCATGACGTCGGACCGGCGTACCGAGCAGCTCGTGCGCGCCATGGTCGAGGTGGCGCATCGCCTGGGCATGGAGGCGGTGGCCGAAGGCGTCGAGAACGAAGAAACCCTGTTGCGGCTGGTCGAGATGGACTGCGACGTGGTGCAGGGATATCACATCGGTCGCCCGGTGCCCGCCGAGGCATTCGTGGCGGAGCGCCTGGCGGCGGCGTCGCTCGTCTAGCCTGGCGCGAATCGGGCCAGGTAGCGCTCGTGGAGCGCCTGCACCTGGCGATCGAGCTGGCCTTCGTCCCCGTCGTTGACGATGACGTCATCGGCGATGGCCAGGCGCCGTTCGCGCGGGGCCTGTGCCGCGATCATCTTCCGCGCCAGGGCCTCATCGATGCCGTCGCGCCGTGTCAGTCGGGCGACGCGAAGGTCTTCGGGCGCATCCACCACCAGCACGCGATCGACCCAGGCGTAATGGGCGTGGTTTTCCGCCAGCAGTGGGATGGAGAGGATGCAGTAGAGGCCCCTGTCCGCGTTCGCCGCCTCGCGCAGCCAGTCGCGGATGCGCGGGTGGAGGATGCCTTCCAGCGTCGTCCGCGCGGCAGGATCGTCGAACACGCGCTGGCGCATCGCCGGGCGGTCGAGGCGGCCCTCGGCGTCGAGGGTGCCCGGTCCGAACACCCGGGCGACCTCCGCCAGCGCGGGCGAGCCCGGCTCGACCACGGCGCGTGCGGCCGCGTCGGCGTCGTAGGCGCGAACGCCCCGCGCCTCGAAGCGACGCTCGACCGCGCTTTTTCCCGACGCGATGCCGCCGGTCAGGGCGACGACGCGACTCACGAGAGACCCGTGAAACGCATGTAGCCGTCGAGCAGGCGATCGCCCACCAGGAGCCAGACCCACCCGGCGGCCGCGATGTAAGGCCCGAAGGGCATCGGTACGTCGCGATCGTGGCGACGCAAGGCCATGAGGGTGCCGCCCACGATCGCGCCGATGAGCGAGGACAGCAAAACGATCGGCAGCAGCGCCGACGGTCCCATCCAGGCACCGAGCGCGGCCAGCAGCTTGAAATCGCCGTGGCCCATGCCTTCCTTGCCCGTGAGCAGCTTGAACAGCCAGTAGATGCTCCACAGGCTGAGGTAGCCGATCAGGGCCGCGAGGATCGCCGATGAGGGCGATACCGGCAGCGGTTGCCATCCCGGGATGAGGGTCAGGCCCAGCCCGATCCATAGCAAGGGGTAGTTGAGTTCGTCGGGCAGCAGCTGCGTGCGCGCGTCGATGCCCGACAGCGCGATGAGCAGGTAGGTGCAGAGCAAGGCCGCGAGGGTGCCGGCCCCGACGCCGAAGCGCCAGACGACGATCGCACTGGCCGCGCCGGCGAGGCATTCCACCAAGGGGTATTGCGCGGAGATCCGCTCGCCGCAGTAGCGGCAGCGGCCACGCAGCAGGAGCCAGCCGACCAGCGGCAGGTTATCCCGCGCGGCCAGCCGGTGCTTGCAGTGCGGGCAATGGGACGGTTCGAGGGCGATACCCGGCGGCTTCGGCTCGTCGACCTCGGGCAATTCGAGTACGTCGCGGGCCTGCCGGCGCCATTCCCACTGCATGCGCAGGGGCGTGCGCAGGATCACGACGTTGAGGAAACTGCCGACGAGCAGGCCGAAGATCGCGGCGAAGGTGATCCAGAGAGAGAGCGGGAGGTCCGGCATGGGGGTTCCGTGGACATGAAAAGGCCCTCCGCGAAGGCGCGAGAGGGCCGTCGGGCTACCCGGCGGGGGCCGTTACGTCGTACCGGCGATCTTGAAGATCGGGAGGTAGAGCGAGATGACCATGCCGCCGACGAGGCCGCCGAGGATCACCATGATGAACGGCTCGAGCAGGCTGCTCAAGGTATCGACCGCGTTGTTCACTTCTTCTTCGTAGAACTCCGCCACCTTGAACAGCATCGAGTCGAGCGAGCCGGACTCTTCGCCGATGGCGGTCATCTGCACCACCATGTTGGGAAACAGGTTGGTCTGGCGCATCGCCAGCTGCAGCTGATGGCCGACCGAGACGTCGTCGCGCATGCGCAACACCGCCTCGCCGTAGACGATGCTGCCCGTAGCGCCCGAGACCGCCTCGAGCGCCTCGACCAGGGGGACGCCCGCCTGGAAGGTGACGCCGAGCGTGCGCGCGAAACGGGCGAGGGCCGATTGCCTCAGCACGTTGCCGATCACCGGGATGCGCAGGGAGAGGCGGTCCAGGAAGTGGGCGAATTTCGCCGAGCGCTTCTTCGCCATGACGAAGCTCACGCCGGCACCGGCGATGATGAGGATCATCAACCACCAGTAGGACTGGGCGAATTCCGAGGCCTTCACGACCACGAGGGTCGGCACGGGCAGGTCGGCGCCGGCATCCTTGAAGGTCTGCTGGAAGACGGGTACGACGAAGAGCAGCAGGATCATGGTGACCAGGAAGGCCACCACCATCACCATGGCGGGATAGAAAAGCGCCTTCTTGATCTTGCCCTTGATGGCCTCGACGCGCTCCTTGTAGGTGGCGACGGTATCGAGGATCGTGTCGAGCACGCCCGCCGATTCACCGGCATGCACCAGGTTGCGGTACAGCTCGTCGAACTGCACCGGGTACTGGCCCAGCGCCTCGTGCAGCGAGGCGCCGCCCTCGATGTTGGTCTTGACGTCGTTGAGGATGTTCTTGAAGCGAACGTTCTTCTGGCCGTTCGCGATGATGTCGAAGGCCTGGACCATGGGCACGCCCGACGCCATCATCGTGGCGATCTGGCGGCTGAAGATGGCGACGTCACGCGGCTTTACCGCCTTGCCGCTGCCGCCGAACAGCGGCTTGGACCGCTCGCGCACGGTCTGCGGGTTCATGCCCTGGCGGCGCAGTTCGGCCTTTACCAGCGCGGCGTTCTTGGCCTGCATCTCGCCGGTCATGCGCTTGCCGCGCTTGTCCAGGGCGGTCCAGTCGTACATGGACAGCTTCGCCACGTCCGCTCGCGCGGCACCCACGGCCCGTGTGTTCTTGTTGGCGGTGGCGAGAGCCATGCGCGGTGTTCCCCCTGGTCAATCCGTCGCGAAGACGCCCTCGGGCGTCCCGCACCAGCGGAGAGTCTGAACGACTTTCCGCTTATTTTTCTGCCATATGGCGCACATCCTGACGGGACCGCCGCGGAACATCAATCCTTGGTGACGCGGTTGATCTCGGCCAGACTGGTCACGCCGTTCCTTACCTTGAGCAGGGCCGACGCACGCAGGTCGTTGATGCCCGCCTTGCGGGCGACTTCCGCGATCTGGAGGGCGTTGCCGCCCTCCAGGACGATCTTCTGGATCTCTTCGACCATGGGCATCACCTGGTAGATGCCCACGCGGCCCTTGTAGCCCTCATTGCACCCGTCGCACCCCACCGGCTCACAGAGGGTGATACCTGCATCGATTTCTTCCTGGGTAAAACCTTCGGCCAGCAGGGCGGCGGCGGGCAGGTGCACCTCGCGCTTGCAGTCGTGGAGCCGTCGCGCCAGGCGCTGGGCGATGATCAGGGTGACCGACGAGGTGATGTTGTAGGGCGCGATGCCCATGTTCATCAGGCGCGAAATGGTCTGCGGCGCGTCGTTGGTGTGCAGGGTGGACAACACCATGTGACCGGTCTGGGCGGCCTTGATGGCGATCTCGGCGGTTTCCAGGTCGCGGATCTCGCCGACCATGATGACGTCCGGATCCTGGCGCAGGAACGAACGCAGCGCGGCGGCGAACGTCATGCCGCGCTTGGTGTTCTGCTGCACTTGGTTGATGCCCTCGACGCGGATTTCCACCGGGTCTTCGACGGTGGAGATGTTGCGGCCCTCGACATTGAGGATGTTCAGTGCCGTGTAGAGCGACACGGTCTTACCCGAGCCGGTGGGGCCGGTGACCAGCACCATGCCGTAGGGCTTTTCGATGGCGTCGAGGTACAGCTGCTTCTGCACTTCCTCGTAGCCCAGCTTGTCGATGCCGAGCTTGGCCGACGAGCCGTCCAGGATACGCAGCACGATCTTTTCGCCGAACAGCGTGGGCAGGGTGCTGACGCGGAAGTCGATGGCGCGGGTCTTGGTCAGGTTGAGCTTGATGCGGCCGTCCTGCGGCACGCGGCGCTCGGCGATGTCCAGGCCGCTCATCACCTTCAGGCGCGAGGCGATGCGGGTGCCGAGCTTGATCGGCGCCGTCGCGACGACGCGCAGGATGCCGTCCATGCGCAGGCGGACCCGGTAGACCGTCTCGAACGGCTCGAAGTGGATGTCGGACGCGCCCCGCTTGATGGCGTCCACGAGGATCTTGTTGACGAACTTGACGACGGGCGCGTCGTCGTTGGCCGTGGCGTCGATGCCGGTGGTGGTGCCCTCGCCGTCGTCGTCGCCGGTTTCGAGCGAGAGCTCGTCCAGCCCCCCGTCCTCGAAGCCAGGGACCGAGCTGTTCATGGTGGCGAGCGCGTTGTCGATCACCCGGCGCAGCTGGGCCCGCTCGACCAGCACCGGCTCCACCATATGGTTGGAGTGGAACTTGATCTCGTCCAGGGCGTGCGACTGCATGGGATCGGCGATGCCGACGAACAGGCGCTTGCCACGCTTGAACAGGGGCAGGGCCTGGTGCTTGGTGATGAGCGCTTCGGTGACCAGGTCCAGCGGCATGCCGGTGGTGGGCATGGCGCTCAGATCCATCAGCGGCATGCCGAATTCCGCCGAGGCCACCTGGGACAGCCGGTTGCTGTCCACGAGGTTGTGGTCGACCAGCCAGGCGGATAGCGAGGCACGCTTTTCGGCGGCGTCCTGCACGGCCTTGCGGACGTCCGCCTCGGGCAGCACGCCTTCGGTGACCAGTCGCCGCGCCATGCCCGTGAGGCCAGCCAGCATGGGTTGGTGCATGTTCGAAACCATATGGCGTCCGCTACCCCGAGACTGGGGAGAAATCTACTCCAGAACATCAGGCGGGTCACGCCGTGGTCGCGTGAAGACCGGGCCACGCCCACGCGCGTCGGGCCTTTCCCTTATCATCGACGCTCCACCGGGGATACCCTCTTGAGCCATATCAGCATCATCCTTCCCGCCAAGAACGAAGCCGCCGCGCTGCGTGACCTCCTGCCACGCCTGAAAGCGGCCCAGCCGGGGGCCGAAGTGATCGTGGTGGACGACGGCTCCACCGATGGCACCCCCGGGCTTTGCGCCGAACTGGACGTGATCTGCCTTTCGTCCCCTTACTCGATGGGCAATGGGGCCGCGATCAAACGCGGCGCCCGGGCCGCCCATGGCGAAATCCTCGTATTTATGGACGGCGACGGCCAGCACGACCCGGCGGACATCGACCGCCTCGTCGCCCGCCTGGGACAGGGCTACGACATGGTCGTGGGCGCCCGCGACTGGGAAAGCCAGGCCGGTGTCGGCCGTGGCGTGGCCAACACGCTCTATAACTGGCTGGCCAGCCGCATGACCGGCCACGAGGTCGCCGACCTGACGTCCGGTTTCCGGGTGGTCCGGGCCAGCCGTTTCCGCGAGTTCCTGCACCTGCTCCCCAATGGGTTTTCGTACCCCACCACCAGCACGATGGCGTTCTTCCGCAGCGCCTATGGCGTGGCCTACGAGCCGATCAAGGCCGGGCAGCGGGTGGGCAAGAGCCATATCAAGCCGTTGAAAGACGGCATCCGGTTTCTCCTGATCATCTTCAAGATCGCCACGCTGTATTCGCCGCTGAAGCTGTTCGCGCCCGTCAGCGCGATGTTCTTCCTGCTCGGCTGCATCAATTACGCCTGGACCTTCTGGTCGGTCGGCCGCCTGACCAATGGCAGTTCCCTTATGTGGAGCGCGGCGGTCGTGGTGTTTCTCATCGGGCTGGTCTCCGAGCAGATCACCTCGCTGACCTATCGTCGCGATGACTGACCCCGGTCGTCCGCGACTGATCGTGCTGGCGACGACGTATCCGCGGTGGCACGGCGATCACGAACCGGGGTTCGTTCACGAGCTCGCGCGGCGGCTCACCGGGCGATTCGACGTGGTAGCGGTGGTGCCGCACGCGAAGGGCGCCAAGCGCCGCGAGATCCTCGATGGGGTGAGCGTGGTGCGTTACCGCTACGGAGCGGATCGCTGGGAGACGCTGGTGCAGGACGGCGGCATCACCACGCACCTGCGGCGTTCGCCGTGGAAGTGGTTGCTCGTGCCGGGCTTTTTCCTGATGCAGTGGCTGACGGCACGGCGTTTCGCCGACGACCGCACGGTCGTCCATGCGCACTGGATCGTGCTGCCCGGTATCGTGGCGAGGCTCCTGCGTCGTCCCTACCTGGTGACGTCCCACGGGGCCGATCTGTTCGCCTTGCGGGGGCGCTGGCCGGTTCGCCTCAAGCGATGGGTCATGGCGCGGGCGAGTGCCACCACGGTGGTCAGCCGAAGCATGCTTCCGCTCGCCACCGCGCTCGGCGGCCGAGCGGTGCCCGTCGTGGCGCCGATGGGTGTCGATCTCGCCACACGTTTCACGCCGGATGCAGCCGCTGCGCGGGAGCCCGATCACCTGCTTTTCGTGGGGCGCCTGGTCGAGAAGAAGGGGATCGACATCCTGATCGATGCGCTGCCGGCCATCCGGGCGTCGCGCCCGTCCGTCCGTCTTTCCATCGTCGGCCACGGCCCCTTGCTGCCTTCGCTGCAAGCGCGGGTGGCGCAGCGGGGCCTGTCGTCGGCGGTGACCTTCGTCGGGCCGGTACCGTCGGCGAGCCTCCCGGCATGGTACCGGCGCGCATCGCTTTTCGTGGCGCCGTTTCGTCCCGCTGACTCGGGCGATCAGGAAGGCTTGGGATTGGTGCTCGTGGAGGCGCTTGGCTGCGGTTGCCCGGTGGTGACGACGGATGTGCCCGCCGTCGGCGACGTCGCCGACGATATGGCCGGCGTGACCCGTGTAGCCGCCGGACAGGCCGACGCGCTGGCCCAGGCCGTGCTGGCACGGCTGGAGGCGGGGCCGTCGATGGGTCCCCTCGCGACCCGCGACCTGTTGCTCGAACGATTTGACTGGGATCGGGTGGCCTCTCGCTATACCGGGCTTCTGGACAGCGTAGGGAGCGCCCCGCCATGACCTCGAACCCTCGACGGCAAGGCCATGCCACGCTCGACCTGTCGTCGAGGGCGGCTAAAGGTCTCAAGATCGAACGGCTGCTCGAACCGTCGCCGCCGCGCGGCGGGCGACTCCTGGAGGTCGGTACGGGAGCCGGTGGGATCGCGCATTATTTCGCCACGCGGTCGTCCTACGCGTTTGAGGTGGATGCCGTCGACGTGGACGATCGCCGGCAGGTGCGCGACGGGTATCGCTTCACGCCGGTCCACTCGACGGCGCTACCGTTCGACGCGGACACGTTCGACGTTGTCATCTCCAACCACGTCATCGAACATGTGGGCCTGCAGGACGACCAGCTTCACCACCTTCAGGAGATACGGCGCGTGCTGAAGCCGGGCGGGATCGCCTATCTGGCGGTACCGAATCGCTGGATGCCGGTCGAACCGCATTTCAGGGTGCCGCTGCTCAGCTGGTGGCCTCGTGCCCTGCGTTCTCCCTGGTTGCGACTGTGGCGACGCGGCCGCGTCTATGATTGCGAACCGCTGACCCTCACGGCATTGCTCGACCTGATTGCCCGCGCGAACCTCCACGGGGACGTGGCGTCTGTCAAGGCCTTTCGTGCCTGGGTTGCGATCGAGTCGCCGGGCGGGATCCTCATACGGGCGCTGGCGCGCCTGCCCGATCGCTGGCTTGAGCACCTGCGGGCGCTCATTCCCACGCATGTGTGCGTGTTACACAAGCGGCCGACGTAACGTCTCGCCTGTCGCCTCTGCGGTCCCTCGCGCGAACGAGGCGGCGGAACCCAGCTTGACGATCATTGCCGCCACGGGGAACGGCAGCACGCCGCTCGTCGCGAGGCGGTCGAGCCATGGCGCCGCCATCTCAGCCAGGCGCCCGGCCAGTATCGCCGCGGACCGCCGGAGAAGGCGACCGCTTGCGTCGATGCGACCGTAGCCCAAGGCGCGATACGCGTCGGGGTAGGCGAGGTGAAAACGTGCCGCCCCGAACCTGCCTGCTTCCCTCAGCTTTCGAAACACCGATGGAAGGCTAAGGATATCCCTATGGATGACGCAGGCGTCCTCGACCCACCCGATCGTGCCCAGCCGTCCCATTCGGATGAGCAGGTCACGATCTTCGAATCCGTACTGCCGGTAGGCGCTATCGAACCCCCCTGCGGCGAAGAACGTCGCCCGCCTCACGGCGAGATTCTGTGAGGTACCCGCGTAGTGCCTGCCCGCGGCAAACGCGTGCCGACGTCGTACCGATGCTTGCGCTTGATACCGGGACCAGAACGCGTCGTCAAAGCCCTTTACGTCACCGCACGTTGCGACATGCCCCGCATCGATGGCATCGAGATGACGTTGCACGAAGTGGGCATCGGCAGGTAGGCAATCGCAGTCCATGAAGACCAGGACGTCTCCCTGCGCTTCTTCGGCGCCGCGATTGCGTGCGGCCGACCGTCCGGCGTTCTGAGCGAGCCTGACGACACGGATCGACGTGTCGTCAGGCAGCGCGTCGAGCTCCCTGACAGTGCGCTCGCGTGAGCCATCGTCCACGATGACGACCTCAAGCGTCGCTCCGGACACGCGCTGCGCATGAAGCGCGAGTACGGCGTCGAGCGCCCGGGCGCCGTCTTCGAATACGGGAACGATGACGGATACCTTTCGCTCAGCCGAGGTCATCGGATGGTCCGGAACGTCGTTGGATGAGCGTATCGAATAACCCGAGATAACGCTTCGCCACGAGGGTCATTTCGAATCGATCTTTCACCATCGCCCGGTTGGCCGCTCCCATGGCCATGAGCACCTCCGGCGTGGCATCCAGGGCGTTCGACAGGGCGGTCGCCAATGACTCGACGTCCTCCGGTTCCGCAACCCAGCCGTTCCCCTCGCCGATATATTCGTCCAATCCGCCGCATCGGGTAATAAGAAGGGGCTTACCGCGCTCCATGGCTTCCAGTCCGGCGTTGGACATGCCCTCGTAGCGTGAGGCAAGCAGGAAGACATCGGCGTGCTCCAGTTCCCTCTGCACGTCGGCGGGTGACAATTCGCCCAACCAGTCGATGGCATGGTCCACGCCCAGCTCCCGTGCCAACGACGCGAGCCTCGGGTGCTCAGGGCCGTCGCCCGCGACGCGGACCTGCCCGGGCGACAGCCGCGTGCGATGTAACGCCAGGGACCGGATCAAAAGATCCAGGCCTTTCTGCGGGGCCAACCGTCCCACCGTAAGAAACGTGGGCGGATGACGCGGCACGCGCGGTGTCGCGTCGCGCAGCGGTATGCCGTTGGGAATCCTCGTGTAGCGCGAGGCATCGAATCCTGCCTGGTCGAGTTCATCGACCATGGCTCCGGCGATGAGGTTGATCGCGTCACACTCCCGCGATAGGAGATCGATCACCTGGTTCGACATCGGCAGTCGCTGCAACGCATGGACGTCGCCCGTGCCGCGCACGTTCGCGGGCACGGCGACGAGCGGGCGTGACAGCCATCCCCACCGCTTCAGCAACGCCGTGACGGCCGCGCCCTCGTTGAGAAAACGGGCGTAGACGATATCGAATCGTTTTCGGTGCCGAATCAGAAGCAACCCAAGCGACAAGGCATACGTCACCGCACGAAGGGCACGGCCCCCTCGGCTCCAGGTGCGAATGCGCAAGGTGCGAAGCATTGCGCCGTTCTCCAGCGGCAGGTAACCCGGCCGCATCCGCCGACCGGCGACCGTGACTTCATGTCCCTCGGCGATCCACGCCGTAGCCAGGCGATAGGCCTGCATTTCAGCGCCACCGGTCACGAACTGGGGTAGGTCCGATATCACGAAAATATGCATCAGGGATCCACCCCGTGAGCCTGCATCCATGCGGTAAGCAAGGCGACAGGCCACAACTCGCGGCTGAAGTCGGCCCGGCCCATACTGTGGTCTCGCCACATGCGGCGCACGTGTTGTGCATCGACGCCTTCGATGGCGTCAAGGCAGGGCGCCCCGATCGCGGCGTCCGTCCATGCGCCAAGAGGCCCTCTGAGCCAATCGCACATGGGCACGTCGAAGCCCTGCTTGGGCCGGTCGATCAAGTCGTCGGGCACATAACGCCGGAGGATGTCCCTCAACAACGGTTTGGACGGGCCATTCAAAGGAAGTGCCTGATCGGGCAGCTTCCAGGAAAACGACACCACGCGGTGGTCGAGAAACGGCGTGCGCGATTCCAGGCCGTATCGCATGGTCGCGCGATCGACCTTCTGCAGGATGTCGTCGGGGAGGAAGTCCTGTTGGTCCGCGAGCATGACCTGGCGTTGCGGCGAGAGTCCTCGTACCGTAGTGGAACGACCCGCGTCACCCTTGAGATGGAAGCGCGTATCGGCGCCGACAAACGCTTTGCGCATCGTGCCCAGCGACACCGCCTCGGCACGCGATGCCCAGCGGGCAGCACGCCCCCCGACGCCCGCTTTACCGGCAAACCCATGAAGGGCGCCGGTCATCCATCGCCGTGGCCCGACGGGAAGTCCCCCGACCTGGCCCCACATGTCGACGATCGCACGATACCGACCGTACCCTGCGAACAGTTCGTCGGCACCGTCGCCCGAAAGCGCGACGGTGACCTTCGAGCGGGCCATGCGAGCCAGCAACAGCGTGGGTATCTGAGACGCATCGGCGATCGGTTCATCGAGCAGTAGAGGCAGCTCGCACGCCACCTCGAGCGCATCCTGGGCCCTGACCCTGAATTCGGTGTGTTCGGTGCCCAGGTGACGAGCCACCGCGCGCGCATGGGCGGACTCGTCGAAGCGTGCATCAGTGAACCCGATGCAGAACGTGTGCACCTGGACCGGCGACGATGCCTGCATCAAGGCCGTGACCAGGCTGGAATCGACGCCTCCCGAGAGGAAGGTCCCCACCGGCACGTCGGCCGTCATGCGGGACCGGACCGCCTGGCCCAGGAGTGACTCGAGCGCCTCCGCGGGGCGAACGATCGGTTCCGGGGACGGTGCCTCCTCGGTCGCCACGTCGCTGAGTCGCCAATAGGTGCGTTGCATGCGGTCCAGGGCGGCCGCATCGACCGGCCTCGTCGTCATGTCCGCGGGCGACAGACGCATGATCGTGCCCGGCGGGAGCCGGTAGATCCCTTTGACCAGGGATGGCGATCCCGAAACGAAACCATGTCGCAGGAAGTCGACGGCGACGCCTTGATCCAGGCGGGGGTGCCATCCGGGCAGGGATGCAAACGCTGTCAGTTCGGAGGCGAAAGCGAACGCGTCGCCAAGCCAACCGAAGTAGAGCGGCTTTTCACCCATGCGATCGCGCACGAGCGTCAGGCTGGCGTCCCCTTCATCCCAAAGCGCGAAAGCGAACATGCCATCCGCCCTGCGCAAGGTCGTTTCAAGCCCCCAGGCAGCGATGGCGGCCAGGAGGACCTCCGTGTCTGAGGATCCATGCCAGGTGCGGCACAGGCCTTCTCTTTCGAGTCGTGACCTTAGCTCGGCGTGGTTGTAGATTTCACCGTTGTAGGTGATGACCAGCGTGCCATGGCGCATCGGTTGTCGGCCGGTCTCGCCCAACCCCACGATCGCGAGACGCCGATGCCCGAAGGTGGCGTGCCCGGACAATTCGACGACGTTCTCGCCGTCCGGCCCGCGGTGGCGCAACCGCTCGAGCATGGACTGCACGATCGCGGTACCCGCATGGTGAGGATCGATCAGTCCGGCGATGCCGCACATCGTTTGACGACTCCAGGCTTAGCGGGCGGCGACGGCCGCGCCCCGCAGGCGCCGGGCCACGACGCCCCAGGTGATCAGGGCAAGGCAGGCTTCGGTCGTGACGATCATGCGGGCCGCCCCGGCGAGCCCGGCATGGGGTACGAACCACCCGCCGAACACGCAAAGCATCATGATACCTGCGGATTCGATGCCTAGCCTCAGCCATTGTCCGTCCAGCCCAAGCAGGACATTTCCCCCGAGCATGCGCAGCGCATAGGCGGGCAGCAACCACGCAAGCATGCGCGCGGCGGAGACGGCACCGACGAACGAGGGCCCCAGGAGCCACGGTAACGCTGGCGCGGCGGCATGAACCAGCAGCATCGCCATGGCGCTGAACGCCAGGCTGCCCAGAAAGACGACGAGGATCAGCCGCTGACGGTGCGCCGGCTCCGCGTGGTGCCGGAAAACCCGGGGCAGGACGGACATGGCCAATGCATCGACCGGGAGCGAGAAAATCGTGATGAGCCGATAGGCGGACGCATACAGCCCGGCGACGGCGTCGCCAGCCAGGTGCAGCACGAGGCTCTTGTCCAGCGACGTGAGCGCATTGGTGGCGGCCCAAACGGAGCAATAGCCCAGTCCGTCGCCGAGATCGCGCCGTGTCAGAGTCTCGATGACGCGGCGGGGGCGAAGCACGCCACGGGCCATCGCCACCGCGCCGACGGCCGCCAACAGCGTCGCCCCCAGATGAATCACGCTGTATGTCGCGATGGTGGAAGGCAAGGGGAGCACCAGAAACGCCAGGGCACCCGCAAGGCGTACCAGGGCGGTGAGCGCGGGAAGCGCGGCCGCGAAACCGAGGCGTTCGTGCGCGTTGAACGCAAACGAGCAAAACGAGACCACCGGGAAAAGCATCGTCTCGGACAATCCGATGGCGATGACGGAGAGCGCGTCGGCGTGCGAGCGGTCGATCATCCGGCTCGCGACGATGAAGGCAAGCGCCATGCCTGCCCCGCTGAGCAGGGTCCAACGAAGACCCTTGTGCCAATAGGCGTCGAAGCGTTCAGGCTCCCTTGCCACGACCCGCAGCAAGAGCACGCCCAACCCTAGCCCGCTGAACGCGCCGAGAAACGTCGCCAGCCCGGCGACGCCGGCGAAGATGCCGTAACCCGGCGCGTCGAGCTTGCGGGCGATCGCCAGTAGCCAGAGTGCTTGCGAGCCGACCCGCGCCAGTTGCCAGAAAAGCGCAAGACTGGTGTTGATCGCCAACCGCCCCCGCAGCAAGCGCCTGAACCCGATCATGGTTGGGCATCGCCTTTGTGGGATAGCGATTCGCGGAGGGATGCAATGTCGTCGTCCAATCGTCCGCCGAAGTTCAACCGCTCGAGGACCGGAATCTGGTCGCGGGCGATCGCTGGCTGGCCGGTCGCTAGGGCGCGGCGGGCGAGGTTGATGCGGTAGACCGGCTCATCGGGCGCTTTCTCGACGGCCCTTTTGGATAACCGCAGGGCCAGCGCATCGTCATCGAGCGTCACGGCGGCAAAGTCCGCGTAGGCGGAGCAGAGTCGGGCCGAAGGCGCCGGATGGTCCATCGCGGCATCGAATGCCTGGTGCAGGTCGTTCGGCTCGAAGTGGCAGCCACCCTGGCGAAGGCAGCCCGCGAGCGCAATGAGTGCGCTTTCATCCTGTACGGTGGCTGGGCGTGCATGGAGCTTGGACCGCATTGACGACCACCATGCCTGTTTTATGGGCAGGCCGGCCCGTGCGTACAGAAAGATGAGCGCCTGTTCCGCGAGGACCGACGCCCCCGGCATGGCAGCGGCCGATTCGAGTGGCGGCACGGCCTTGGCGATATAGGGCGACGACGTTTCATAGCGGGACGCGATGATATAGGCGCGCCCGAGTTCGTATTGCGCACGGTGGGAGGACGGGCCGCGGTGTCCCACTTCTTCGGCGAGCGTCAGGGGGGTGCCCCATGCGTTTGCCGTAGCGTACGTGACCGCCATGGACCCGCCGATCAGGATGACCGATAGCGTGAGAGCGACCGTGCTTCCTGCCCAGCGTGTCCGTGCCGACGCCACCAGCCGGCAGACCTCGCCGACGGCGAGCACGACGCCCAGGCTCGCGAAATAGTTCCGGTGTTCGTATACCAGTTCGAGCGGGAGCACGGTGCCGGTCAGCGTTTGGCACGCCAGGAAAAACAGGATGCCCAGGGCCAGCAGCGGCGCCTTGGCCCGACTGCGCCAGGCCAGCGCCAGCAAGACGAGGATCCCGATCATGCTCGGCAGCGTCGTCCATGGACTGAACAGCGCGGTGCTCTGTACGAAATCGTCGTGATAGAAGGACAGGGCGGATGGGATCGGGACGATCGTCCACGCCAAATAGTCGAGGATGACCCTCGGCTCGGTCATCAGCCGCGTCGCGAGCGTGAAGTCGCGCGTGGCCCAGGCGCCTGGTTGGAACAGGGTCGGCACGATCCATGCCGCACCGATGACCAGGGGGAGGCCGAGGATCGCCACATAGACCGTGGTCAATGCCTTGCGTGCGCGGCTTCCAGGCTCGCCAAAGCCTAGAACCGTGGTTTCGAGACACAGCGCGTACAACGGCAAAAGCACCGCCGTCTCTTTCGCGAGCACGCCGATGCCGGTGCACGCGACCAGCCAGGCGGCGGCAAATACCGCATCACGCACCCGGAACCTCGCACGGGTCCGCAGGCGCAGGTAGCCGATGAGACCTGCCAGCACGAAGAGGTTGGCCAGGCTTTCCATGCGCTGGACGACGTAAAGCACCGCCGTGAGATTGATGGGTGCCACCAGCCACGCGAGGCTGAGCGCAAAGGCGATCGCCAGCCGCGTGCGCGGTAGATCCCCTGGGTGAGTCCTGCGCAGCAATCCCACACAGAGGGCGAACACCAGCCACCCGTTGAGGATGTGGATCGCGATGTTGGTGGCCTTCATGGCCGAGGCATCGAGTCCGGACGTAAGCACGTTCGCGGCGAAGCTGAGGGAGGACAGGGGCCGTTTCAGTTCACTGGAGGGCGACGACAACGCCGCTGCCGTCAGTTCGGCCACGGTGGCGTGCCTGGGCTGCACCAGGGGGTTGTCGACGATATTGGGGTAGTCGTCGAACACGAAGCCGCCGCCCAGGCCGGGGACGTAGAGCAGCCAGGTCACAAGGGCCAGCATCGCCATGCAAAGGATGGTGGTCAGGTAGCCGGACGAAAAGCGTTTCATGCCGTGGCGGGGCATCGCGGCGTCCGTCTGCCCGATGCGGGGCGACGGGGCAGGGCTGGAAATCAAGGCGGCCTCGGGTCAGCGATTCGCCCGGCATGCTAGCACCATTGGCCCGCATCAAGCCGTGGCTGAGGTCCGCCACTCCGTTAGTTGCGGCAATTGGCGGGAACGTAAGCCTTAGGCACGCCGGAGGCGCCGACGCCACAGGTCCACTGGTAGACCTGGTTCGAGACCCTGGAGGTTGGCGAGAGCGTGATGGACTTGCCATCGATATCGCTGCCGATGTTGCGATAGGTGATGGTGACGACACCCGTACCCGCCGGCGCGATGGCGATCTGGCTGACGTATGTGCTGATACCTGTCGTGTATCCTGCTTCGACGTTACCGGACGGATATTTTCCGTTGGCTTGCAATGATTCGCTGACGGCAAGTTTCGCCGCATCGGCAAGCACGAGCCCCTCGGATATCCGGGCCCGCTTGGCGTAATTCTGGTACTGAGGAACGGCAATGGCCGCCAGGATGGCGATGATGGCCACGACGATCATCAGTTCGATGAGCGTGAAGCCGCGAAGTCTGGTAATCACGGTGTCCCCTGTCGAAAGAAAGCGTCGCCTTGGCGACGAATCGCTTTATTTTTCGATGCAGGTAACGTGCCAGCGGTTAGGGCGTGCCACGGCCGATCCGACCCTGATCCATAGCTTGCTGGAACAGCTCGATGGCATCACGAAGGTCCTTGTTACCCATGTCGGCGTCTTTCCGAAGCCGCGCGAGTATCTGCGTGCAGGCGTCGCGGCGGCCGAGCGTCGCGTTGAGCTGGAAGAGATACACGCCGATACCGACGTTGTATCCGCTGTCGATCCACGCCTGGCGAACGGCCGCCTCGGCCTCGTCCAGATGGCCCGACACCGCTTCGACCCGGCCGAGGTTATAGCGTGTCCTCCACACGCTGGGCTGACCCGGCGGGGAGCGATCGTTAGCGAGCCAGGTCTTGCCAATCGCGACGAGGCGCGTGGTGTCCAGCCCCGGGCACCGGTCGGCGAGCGCCGCCAGCTTTTCCCAATAGACCATGCCATACGTCGTAATACCGAGGCCTTCGCGTTCGACCATCTGCGAGTAAAGCGTGGCAGGCGGCGTCGTGCTGCCCTCGCAATAGGCGATCATCCGCCAGATGGTGGCTGTCATCGCCTCGGATGGGGGCCCATAACGCTCGGCCATGTCGATATGTTCGAGTGCCCGTGGCGTGTCATGGGCTTCGATCGCCCTCGCCGCCAGCACGGACTGCAAACGAGGCGATGTGGGGCGATAGGTCTCCTGCATCGCAAACAGGGTGGCCTGATCGGACCAGCTCCCCGCCTGCACCCAGGTGCCGGCGGCATAGATCAGGGGAAGCGCGACGACCAACGATGCCGAGGCGCGCCGGAAGCCGGCCGTGGCCGCAGGGAGGCGCTCGCGCATCGCGAGGCCAGCGCCGACCAGTGCCATCGGAAGCCCGAACGCGGGCAGGTAGTTGCGGTGCTCGAAATACAGCTCCAGGGGGATGATCGTCGACTCGAGTAGATGCCCGACGAGGAAGAAGCCTATCCCCAGGCTCACCAGCGGATACCGTCGGCGGCCTAGCACGGCAACGCCGAGCACGGCGATCCAGGCGAGCAGCGCGGCCAGCGTGGACGGTGGCGCGAACAATCCGGTGGACACGCGATAGTCGTCGTGAAACAGACTCATGTCAGGGCCGACCGGCAGGAGCAGCGTGCGCACGTAATCCCAGAGGATCCGAGGCTCGGTGAGCATCCGCTCCGAAAGCGTGAAGGAGCGCACGGCATAGCCCCCCGCCAGATACGACGGGTGCAGGACGAGATACGCCGTGGCGGCGCTGACGGGGACGGCCACCAGCGAAATGAAGAACAGCTTGACGGCCAGCGGCCTGTTGGACGCCGGGGAAGGATGGAACAGAGTGAATTCGAGGACGGCCGCGAGGAGCGGTACGAGGATCGCGTTTTCCTTGGAAAGAAGGCCCAGCAAGGTGAGGGTCGGCACCCCGAGCCAGAGGGCGGCAAGCGCGCCAGGCGATCGCCCGCCCTCGAGTCGTGAGCGGGCCGCCATGAATACGCACAGCGCCAATAGACTGAAAAGCGCCGCCAGCTGCGCCATGCGCTGCACGACGTAGAGTACCGTGCTGACCTGAAGTGGCATCCAGAGCCATAGGGCCGCGACGAATAACGCCCAGGTGGTGGCGCGCGGAGACGATGCGTCGACCCGGCGGAAAATCTGGCGGGCGAGCGCAAAGACGGCTCCCCCCGATAGCAGGTGAATCACCAGATTGGTGGTCTTGAATGCGAACGCATCCATCGAATGCGAGCGCCACGCGTCGAAAAGGAACGTGAGCATCGGCAGCACGCGCCCCCCTGGCCCCGCACGGTTGTCGATGGCCGAGCGCCAGTCCAGTCGCCCCTGGAACCACCGGTTGATCGTATCGAGATTGTTGCCGTCGTCGAGCAGGAACGGGCCGTGCAGGCCGTTCACGTAGATCAGCACCGTGATCGCGGCCAAGCCGGCAAAAGCGAGCCAGCCGTAGCGGGAAGACCGTTCAAGGACGTTGGACATAGGCATGCCAAAAAAAGAAAGCCCCGCGACGCGGGGCTTTCTAGACGCTGATCGAAAAGCGTATCAGTTGCGGCAAGTAGCCGGAACGAACTGCTTCGCCACGCCGCTACCGCCCACGGCGCACGTCCACTGGATGGACGTGCCCGACTTCGTGTTAGGCGTCAGGGTGATCGACTTACCGTCGATGTTCGTATCACCAATGTGCTGATAAGTGATCGTCACGACACCGGTGCCGCTGGTGATGCCAATGCCCGACACATAGGTGCTGACGCCCGTGACATAGCCTGCGTCCGCATTACCGCTCGGGTAGGTACCCTTCGACTGAAAGGTCTCAGCCACGGCCAGCTTGGCCGCATCGGCGAGCACGAGGCCTTCCGACACCTTGGCGCGCTTGGTGTAGTTCTGGTACTGCGGGATGGCGATGGCGGCCAGGATGGCGATGATCGCGACCACGATCATCAGTTCGATGAGCGTGAAACCCTTCTGGATGGTCTTCATGAAGCTTCCTCGATATTGGAAATGGGTGGACCGCATGGTGTGATGCCCCTGAGCTCTAGTGCCGGATGGTCCCCCTTCGGTTCGATCCAGCTCCCCCTCATCACGAATACGAGGACTGACCAGGACGCTCGGTTTCCCGGAAGCACGGAGTGTGCCATTCAGGAACGACGGCCAGCCTACACGATGGGCGACCTGATTTTGCATAGGGCGGGGAAATTCACAAGCATCGGCCACTCACATTTGCCGATTCGATCACAGGCGGCCTTTATGGGGTGACGCAATACGTCAAACTATGACGCAATGCGTCCGTTCTGGAGCTGCTTTCGGTGGTACAGCCGTGTTATCACGACATGCACGGCGAAAGCAGCCAGCATCATTTCAAGGCCACGAAAGGGCGTCGAATATCGTGCGTCCGACTGCAGCACCCCATAGACCACCGTCACCCATAGGGCCAGCGCCGCAGCGAGCCGCATCCCTGGCGCGTCGCGGCCTGGCGAGGCTACTGCCATCACGGCGCCCGTCGCCGCCAGCAAGAGAATAAAAGGCGACAGGAAATACAGCGCTCCCACGATGCCAGCGAGCAGTGGCTGCATCAGCAGGGGGGATCGGTAGGTGGGATAGACGTAGATGTCGCCTGCGCCGATGCCGATATCCCAACCCCAGAGTTCGAGGGGCTTGGAAAGGTACCAGCCGATGTACCGGACGGGCTCGCGGCCGAGGCGATCCACGATGCGACCGATACCTGCCGGGGTGTCGGAGCGCAGCAATCGATACTCCACGTCGATCGTCTTCATGATGGCTGCGGCATTCGCATTTTCCTGCGAAAACAGGTAGGCCGCATGGTATTCGGGCCAACTGCCCTGCACCAGATTCATTTTTACCCGGTCGCCGGCTGACTCGCCCGTGCCGGAAACGGCCATAGCCCGCAGCGACCACGCGGCGAGAGGTACGATGGCCGCCAGTAACACCAGCATCCAGAGCCGGCGTTGCGAATGAACGCGCCAAAGCATCACTGCAGCCAGAATCGGACCGAAAGGTGCCATTACGGCGTTCGTCAGCCCGGCAAGGGCGAAGCCAAGGCCTGCGGCAAGCGGCCGCCATGTTCCTCCCCGGCGCCATGCCTGGTCCGTCAACACGAGCGCGATCGCCACGAGGAAGCCCAGCAATGTCTCGCTCAACACATAATCGGCCAGCGTGATCGTGTGGGGCCAGATCGCGAGCAGGACCGAGGCGCCGATGGCTGCGGGAAAGCCGATCCAACGCCTTGCAAGCACGGCGTAGATCCATACCGTCGTGGCCGAGAGCAGGCACTGTACGTCGATCACTCGATCAACAAAGGTATCCGGCGACGACGCGCTTAGCAGTGCGGCCAGAAAGACGGGATAGCCGGGATCACGAAAACTGTCCGGTGAGGCCGTCGTCGCGTCAGGAAGCGCCCCGGAGAACATCCCGTGGTGCACGAGGTTCCACGCATAGGCGTAATACTGGATCGCGTCGCCGCGAATGGGGTGGTCGACGATGGCGGTATGCGCGTAGTAGAGGCGAAGCATCAGCGCACCCAGCGCGACCAGCGCCAACACGGGCCCTTCCAGGCGATGACGCCGAAATGATGGTAAAGCCACGTTGTCGTCCCTATCCCCGATGCATTAGCCCACGAGTCTACCCTTTCCTCGCGACATTGATGACGACATCGCTCCCACGCTTGCGTCGGCGGTCCACGCCCCTTACCGTGCCCGCACTCACCGCAAGGAGTTCCCCATGAAACCACTGTTCGCCGCGCTGGCCCTCGCGCTGGCTACCGGCCCGGCCCTGGCCGCGGGCGCGGAAGACGGCGCCAAGCACGCCTTCTCCATCCGCGATCTGGTGATGATGGATCGCGTTGGCGACCCGCAGCTCTCGCCGGATGGCCGCTATGCGCTCTTCTCGGTGCGCTCGACGGACTACGCGGCGAACAAGGGCTCCACGGCGCTCTACGTGCTCGACCTCAACGGCTCGGCGTCGCCGGTGAAGGTCGTCGAGAAGGGCTCATCGCCGCGTTGGGCGCCGGATGGCCGGTCGATCTATTACACCGCCGCGAAAGACGGGGTGACGCAGGTGTTCCACCGCGCCTTCGAGGCCGGTAACGGTGGCAAGGGTCTTGCCCTGGCGCTGGGCGAGGGCGAGGCCGTGACCGACGCCCCGCTGGACGTCAATGCCTTCAAGCTGTCGCCCGACGGGGCGCGGCTGCTCCTGAGCTACGACGTCTTCACCGACTGCGCCGACCTGGCCTGCACCAAGGAGCGCCTCGACGGCCGCGAAAAGGACAAATCCACCGGCACCGTCTACGACAAGCTCTTCGTCCGCCACTGGGACACCTGGGCCGACGGACGCCGCTCGCAGCTCTACATCGCCGACGCCCGCGCCCCGTCGGCGCCGGTGCTGCTCAGCCGGGGCATCGATGGCGACGTGCCGAGCAAGCCGTTCGGCGGTGACGACGAGTTCACCTTCTCGCCTGACGGCAAGACGGTGTACTTCGACGTGCGCATCGCCGGCAAGACCGAGCCGTGGTCGACCAATTTCGACATCTACAGCGTGCCCGCCGACGGTTCGGCGGCGCCCGCCAACCTCACGGCCCAGAACCTCGCCTGGGATGCGAACCCCCTGGTGTCGCCGGACGGCAAGACGCTCTTCTACACGGCGATGAAGGAGCCGGGCTCGGAGGCCGATCGCTTCGGCATCATGGCGCTCGACCTCGCCTCCGGCACGCGCCGCGAGATCGATCCGTCGTGGGATCGCTCGGCCGGCGCGCTGCAGGTGTCGTCCGATGGCAAGACCCTCTACACCACCACCGACGACAACGGCCAACATCCGCTGTTCGCCATCGACGTGGCCTCCGGCAAGGCCACGCCGTTGGTCTCCGACGGTGCGGTGACCGCCTTCGCCGTCGGGGCGTCGAAGATCCTGCTCGCGCGCGACGACCTCAAGCACCCGGCCGACCTTTACACCGTCGATCCCCGGGGCAAGGGACTCAGGCAGGTCACGCACTTCAACGCCACGCGCCTGAAGAACGTGCTGATGGGCGACCCCGAGTTCTTCACCTTCAAGGGCTGGAACAACGAGCCGGTGCAGGGCTATGTGGTGAAGCCCGTCGGCTTCAAGAAGGGCCAGACCTACCCGGTGGCCTTCATCATCCATGGCGGCCCGCAGGGCGCCATGACCAACAGCTGGAGCTATCGCTGGAACCCGCAGACCTACGCGGGACAGGGATTTGCCGTGGTCACGGTCAACTTCCATGGCTCGACCGGCTACGGCCAGGCGTTTACCGAATCCATCTCGGGCGACTGGGGCGGCAAACCGCTGGAAGACCTCAAGCTCGGCTGGAGCGCCGCCTTGTCGAAATACCGCTTCCTCGACGGTAACCGGGCCTGCGCGCTCGGCGCCAGCTACGGTGGCTACATGGTCTACTGGATGGCCGGTGTGTGGAACCAGCCGTGGAAGTGCCTGGTCGATCACGACGGCGTCTTCGACGCCCGGGCGATGTACTACGACACCGACGAACTCTGGTTCGAAGAGAAGGAAAACGGCGGCACGCCGTTCGATCATCCGGACAACTACGAGCGCTTCAATCCGATCGACCACGTCAAGGACTGGCGCGTGCCGATGCTGGTCATCCACGGCGGCCATGACTTCCGGATCCCCGACACGCAGGGCCTGGGGGCGTTCACCGCGCTCCAGCGTCGCGGCATTCCCAGCAAGTTGCTGCATTTCCCGGATGAAAACCACTGGGTGCTGAAACCGCAGAACAGCGTGCAATGGCACGAGACGGTGAACGCGTGGCTCAAGGAGTGGACGGCGAAATAAGCCGCTCCCTGGCGTGATCCATCGACGACGGCGGCCCATCGAGGCCGCCGTTCTTTTGACTTGCGCGAAGAGCCTTCTTCCAGCGTCAGAACCAGCGATTCTTCTTCAACGCGATGAAGATCCCGCCCACGATGCACGCGACCACGCAGATGATCGCCGGATACGCCCACGGCTGGTTGAGTTCAGGCATGTGTGCGAAGTTCATGCCATACCAGCTGGTGATGAGCGTCGGCGCGGCGAGCATCGCGGCCCAGCCGGCGAGTTTTTTCATGACTTCGTTCTGGCCGAAAGTCACCAGCGAAAGGTTCACGCTGATCGCCGCGCCCAGCATTTCGCGCATCGCGGCGATCGATTCGTTCACGCGGAAGACGTGGTCGTAGATATCGCGGAAATACGCGCGCAGTTCGTCCTGGATGAGGTGGGGATGCAGGCGGACCAGCTGCGCGACGATATCCTGCAGGGGCACGACGGCCAGGCGAAGCGTCATCAGTTCGCGCTGCATGTCATACAGGCGCTTGATCGTCTGCCGGTTGTAGGTCTCGGCGAAGATGTCGTTTTCCAGTTCGTGCAGCTCTTCGCGGAAGTCGCGCACGATGGGCAGGAAATTATCGACGATGAAATCCAGCACGCCGTAGAGCGCATAGCTCGGACCCAGTGCCAGCAGCTCCGGCGACATCTCGCAGCTGCGGCGGGCGGGCGCGTAGGATAGCGAGGCACCGTGGCGCACGGTGACGAAATAACGGCGGCCCAAAAAGATCTGCGTTTCGCCAAAGGCGATGTTGCCGCCGACCAGCTGCGCGGTCTGCACCACGATGAACAGCGAGTCGCCGTACGCCTCGATCTTGGTGCGCTGGTGGGCGTGCTGGGCATCCTCGATGGCGAGGTCGTGAAGGTTGAACTCCTCCTGCAGCTTCAGCAGAAGGGCTTCGTCCGGCTCGTGCAGGCCGACCCATACGAAGGTGTCCGGCTGCTGCAGGATATCGCTGATGGCATCGAGCGTGATGTCGCCGATGCGCTCGCCGGTGTTCCGGTAGGCGACGCAATTGACGACCATTCCGTTGCCGGCGGGCGGGGAGGCGGGTTCAGCGACAAAAGGAGG
The DNA here is from genome assembly GCF_034063545.1 of Luteibacter sahnii. Classification (NCBI taxonomy): domain Bacteria; kingdom Pseudomonadati; phylum Pseudomonadota; class Gammaproteobacteria; order Lysobacterales; family Rhodanobacteraceae; genus Luteibacter; species Luteibacter sahnii. Next base: position 469,400 of record NZ_JAQLOK010000002.1, on the reverse strand, counting down.
CAGGGTCATGCGTCGAATCATGCCGGGCGAGCCAGGGCAGGGCAACGGCGGCGCATCGTCATAGGCAGGATAAAAAATGACGGGCGTGGCGATTTGGCCGAGCTATCGTGCGCGCCGTATGTGACGGCGCTCGTGCCTGGAGGGATCACGCGAGCCGATCCCTGATATCGGGAGGAACGATTTCTCCCGCGGCGGTGGTGTCGTCCATGATCGAGCCATCGGTTAGTCCGACACCGAAAGGCCGTGTCGGCCATTGCCTGCGGAGCAGATAGGAAATCGCCATGGAAAGCAGTCAGAAGCGCATTGCGCGACATCGCCCACCCCGGGTGCAGATCGAATACGACGTCGAGCTCAATGGCGCGCAGAAAAAGGTGAGCATTCCCTTCACCGTCGGCGTGATGGCCGATCTCTCCGGTAGCGCCGCCGCGGACCTTCCTGGCCTCGACGAGCGCAAGGCGGTGGAATACGACGTCGACAACTTCAATGACCGGATGGCTTCCGTGGCGCCGGCGGTGTCGTTCGACGTGCCTAATGCGCTGGGCGGGGAAGGGCAGCTGAAGGTCGAGATGGCGTTCCGCCATATGGATGATTTTTCCCCCGAGGCGATCGCCCGCTCGGTGGCGCCGCTGGCCCGCCTGCTCGAGGCGCGTACCCGTCTGGCCAACCTCGACACCTACCTCGACGGAAAGGTCGACGCGGAGCGTCTCCTCGCGCGGGCCTTGCGGGACCCCTCGCTGCTGGCGGAGCTCGCGCCGGCCGCCCCGTCCGATGGCGAGGAGGGCTGAGCCATGGCCAACGAGTCGCAGAGGGCGAAATCCGCGCCGCAGGGCACCGTCGACGAAGGCACGGACGATTTCGGCGCGCTTCTTGCGAAGGCATTCCGGCCACGCAACGAGCGGGCGCGTGAAGAGGTGGCCTCGGCCGTGCAGACGCTCGTGGCGCAGGTCGTCGAAGGCGGCGACGTCGTCTCGGACGATGTCGCCGAGACCATCCGGGCCTGCATCGCCGAGATCGACCGCAAGCTGTCCGAGCAGGTGAACCTCATCCTGCACCATCCGGACTTCCAGCGGGTCGAAGGAACCTGGCGCGGCCTCCACCACCTGGTCAGCCAGAGCGAGACGGGCACCGAGCTGAAGATCCGTGTGATGAACCTGTCCAAAGCCGAACTCGGCCGCACGCTCAAACGATACAAGGGCGCGGCGTGGGACCAGAGCCCGATCTTCAAGAAGATCTACGAAGAGGAATACGGGCAGCTCGGCGGTGAACCGTACGGTTGCCTGATCGGCGACTACTATTTCGACCATGGCCCGCAGGATGTCGAGCTGTTGCGGGGCATGGCCCAGATCGCCGCAACGGCCCACGCGCCGTTCATCGCGGCCGCCGCACCGGCACTGCTCGGCCTGGAACACTGGGGCGAGCTGGCGAACCCCCGCGACCTCGCCAAGGTGTTTTCGACCCCCGATTACGCCGGGTGGCGGGCGCTGCGCGACAGCGAGGATGCAAAGTACGTCGCGCTCACGATGCCGCGTACGTTGGCCCGCCGGCCGTATGGGGCTAAAACCGATCCCGTCGACGGCTTCGACTTCGAGGAAGACACCGCCGCTGGCGACGCGAGCCGCTACACCTGGCAGAACGCGGCCTTCGCGCTGGGTGCGAACATCAATCGCTCTTTCGCACGGTACGGATGGTGCACGCGTATTCGTGGCGTCGAGTCGGGTGGGGCGGTGGACAACCTGCCGACCCACGCGTTTCCGACCGACGACGGTGGCTTGGACATGACATGCCCCACCGAAATCGCGATCACCGATCGTCGTTCCGCCGAACTGGACACCTTGGGGCTGATGCCGCTGGTGCACCGGAAGCACTCCGGCATGGCCGCGTTCATCGGCGCCCAGTCGCTGGCTCGCCCGGAGGAATACGACGATCCGAATGCTACCGCCAACGCGGCGTTGAGCGCCCGCTTGCCGTACATGTTCGCGTGCTCCCGCTTCGCCCATTACCTCAAGTGCATCGTGCGTGACAAAGTGGGCTCGTTCAGCACGCGCGAGCAGCTGGAGCGCTGGCTCGTCGTCTTCGAGCCGCGGATGCACGTGCTCCCAATGCCGTTCGAGCAGGCCGCGAAGCAGCGCCAGGCCCTGCAACCACCCGGCGAGACCGTCGGTCTTGAGCCAGGCCGTGCATAGGTGCATCGCCACGCGCAGGTCGCGCGTTCGCGCGGCCAGTCGAAGGGCCTGGTCGGCGACCTGGCGCCAGTCGGGCTCCTCGGCGTCTCGCCGCGTGTCGCCTACGCCGCGTTCACCGCAAGGCGCCGCGAGGATCTCCAGCGCCAGGAAGTCGGCGTCGTATTCGAGAAGGGGGCCACACGGCAGGGCGCCGTCCAGCGGGAGGAGAAGCGATTCGATGTCAGGCATGGGACGGGATCGGCGAAGGGTGCATGGGCGGTTGGCGCGAAGCCGGGGATACGAAGCGTGCGACCTGCTCGCGCAGCCAACGATGGGACGACTGTTTGTCGAGTCGGGCGTGCCAAGCCATCGTTAGTGTCACGGGTGGTACGCGAAACCCAAGCGGTCGGGTACGTAGTGCATCGCCCAATCCCGTGGCCATGCTCGACGGGACGCAGCAGACCAGGTCGGTCCCGGCGAGCATGCCGCGGAGCGCATGGCTGCTCGCGGCCGAGGCCACCACGTCGCGGTGGCGTCCCATCTCGCGCAGGTGTCGATCCATGTCGTCGCAGAGCTTTCCCGCGGGAGAGACGACCGCATGGCGAAGGGCGCAGTACGTGTCGAGGTCGATCGCCGGATGGGTCGCGCAGTCGTGGCCGGCACGGTGAACGAGCATCACCGGTTCGCTGATCAGTTCGCGCACCTTGAGCGACGGGGGGACGCGCGTGGAGGGCACCAGGGCGAGGTCGAGTTCGCCGCTCTCAAAGAGGGCCAGCATGTCCCCGCTGTCGTCGTCGACCTGCAGCACCACGCGCAGGCTTGGGTTGTCGCAGCGTTCGATGGCGGTGAATAGCGGCGGCGTGAGCAGGTCGACCGCGCCGCACGAACCGCGCAGGCGGAACGTGGCCGCGTCGACGTGGGGGTCGAAGGCGACTTCCGCGTGGCCGACCGCGTCCAGGCGCCTGAGCGCTTCCCGCAAGGGACGTCCGATTTCTTCGGCCTTCGGCGTGGCGACCATCCCCCGGCCGGTTTCCGACGGAACGAGCAGCGGGTCCTTGAACAGGCGGCGCAGGCGCGCGAGTTGGCCGGAGAGGGCCGGTTGGCTCACATGCAGTCGTGCCGCAGCGCGGGTGACGTTGCGTTCTTCAAGCAAAACGTCCAGCGAGACGAGCAGGGGCAGTTCGCTTGGCTTGAAGCTCATCGTCCGGACCGCGCATGCCGAAAAGGTGCATTTTTCGGCCGGCGCGGGACGCTGGCAATCGGAGCAGCGCCTAGCCCAGTGGCAGGCGAGCGCCTAGGACGTCAGTCGTGGCGACGGCCGAAGCAGGCCAGCAGGGCCATCCAGCAGGGCAGCGCCAGCAGCAGCCAGGGCACGTTCCGCTGCGGGAAATCAGGCCACAGGTGCAGCGCGAGGGCGACGCCGCAGGCGACGGCCGAGACCACCGCCACCCGGGGCGCGAAGCGACCCATGGGCCGCCCGGCGTGGCGAAGGCGCCATACGGCCGGCACCAGCAGCAAGGCGAGCGGCTGGTAAGCGAGCAGGTTGAAGTTGCCCCACGCCGAACGATGGAGGGTGAGCGTCCACAACCCGAGCATGACGATGCCGGCAAGACCGGCGAACAGCAGGAAGACCGTCGAGACGATGGCCGCGAGGGTGCGCGCGCCACGGCGACGGGTGACGGCGGGAAGTGCCATGGGCGTCGCCCAGAGCACGCCGACGCCGAGCAGTAGCCAGCGCAGCTCGGGTGGCGTGGCCGGCGGGGGCACGAGCCGGGCGGGGACGACCGTGGTGTCGTCGGCGACGAGGGCGCGTTCGCTACCCGGCGCACCGATGCGCACCTGGCGGATTTCGTTCTCCAGCACCATCGGCAGGAAGGCTTCTTTCCACGCGTTCATCGGCTGATCGGCGAACGGCCCCAGGCCAAGGTCCATCCCGAGCATGAGCCAGGGCTGGTTGCTCATCAGGCGTGCGGTCTGCTCACGGTAGGTCATGCCACCCGGCCGGGCGCGCAGCTGTCGCGAAAGGGCGCCGTCGAGGGCATCGTCCAGCGCGTCGCGCACGCGGGTCGTGCAGTTGTCGACGTAGTAGTCGTAGCGGTAGCCGGCGTTCGCGGGCTGCACATTCCACAGGAGAAAACGCCGGAGGCGGTCTTTCTGGGCGTCGTCCAGGGCCAGCCGCTGGCGTTGCACGTATCGGCCTTCGCTGGCGTAGAACGCGACGTCGGATGCCGTCGGCTCCGCATCCATGCGGTAGGCCATGATGCCGCGCGCGAAATTGAGGATGAAGTTCGCCTGGTCGAAATCGAACACGCCGTAATTGAAGGCGATGGACTCACCACTCACGGTGTCACGTACTTCGATGGCGTCGTGGCCGAAACGCTCCCAGTAGATGTCGCCCGGGCCGTAGGTCATCAGCGACACCTCCAGCTGCGAGGCGGGTGCATCCACGACGCCGGCATGGGTCAGCGGCGATAGACACAGGATCAGGAGCAGGAGCAGGGTGGGTCGCATCGGATGCACGCAGGGTCGTGGGCGCCGTGGAACGGCAGAGCGCGTGATCGCCGCCCAGGGGCGGCGCCCACGAGAGGATCAGCTTTCGCCTGGCGCGCGGCTGACGTGGAATTGCTGCACGCGACGATCGTCGGCCAGGGTGACACGAAACAGGAAGCCGCCCACGGCGATTTCCTCGCCCGCGCTGGGCAAGTGACCGAATTCGGAGGTCACCATGCCGCCGATCGTGTCGAACTCCTCGTCGGAGAAATGTGCACCGGCCACGTCGTTGAAATCGGCGATCGGGGTGAGCGCGCTGACGGAGAAATCGCCGTCGGCGAGCGTCTGCACGAGCACCGGTTCTTCCTCGTCGTCGTGTTCGTCATCGATCTCGCCGACGATCTGCTCGAGCACGTCTTCGATCGTGATGAGGCCGGCCACACCGCCGTATTCGTCGACCACCAGCGCCATGTGGTTACGCGTGAGGCGGAACTCCGCCAGCAGCACGTTGAGTCGCATCGATTCGGGGATGAGCACGGCGGGACGCAGCAGGGCGCGCAGGTCGAAGGCCTCATTCTTGCCGAAGTACTTCAGGAGGTCTTTCGCCAGCAGGATGCCCAGCACTTCGTCCTTGTCTTCGCCGTGCACGGGGAAGCGCGAGTGGCCGGACTCGACCACGGTGGCGAGCAGGTCGTGCAGGGGCGCCTCGACAGGGAGGCTGACGATCTGAGCGCGCGGCACCATGACGTCGTCGACGCTGAGTTCGGTGACCTTGATCGCGCCCTCGACCATGGTGAGGGTGTCGTTGGAGAGCAGCCCGTTGACCTGGGCGGTGCGGAGCTCCTCGATCAGTTCGTCGCGGTTGCGCGGCTCACCGGAAAACAGATGGCCCAGTCTGTCCCACCACGATCGGTGAGCCGGGCCGTTGGTACTACCAGGGTCCTCGTTCATTACTCTTTGGTGTTCGGCCCATGGACGGGCGGAAAGGGCAGTCTACTGGAATTCTCATGACGGTTCAGGCGGCGGCCTGCTCCCGCTCCTACGCCAGATAGGGATCGGCAATACCCAGGCCGGCGAGGATGCGGGTTTCCAGGGCCTCCATCGCCTCGGCCTCGGTCTCGTCGACGTGGTCGTAGCCGAGCAGGTGAAGCGTGCCGTGCACGGTCAGGTGGGCCCAGTGGTCGGCCGTCTTCTTGCCCTGCTCGGACGCCTCGCGACTCACCACCGGCGCACAGATGACCAGGTCACCCAGCAGCGGCAGGTCGATGCCCGGCGGCAGTTCGGCGGGGAAGGACAGCACGTTGGTGGCGTAGTCGCGGCCACGGTACTGCCGGTTGAGCGCCTGAGCTTCGTCGGCGTCCACGATGCGGATCGCCACCTCGCTCGCCTTGCGGCGACGTGCGCCCTTGAGCGCGGACTCGACCCAGCGGCGAAAGCTCGCCGGCGCGGGCACCCCCTTGCGTGAGGCGAGCGCGTAGCCCACGGCGACATCAACCCCGCTCACGGGGCGTCGTCCTGTTTCTGCTCGAAGGCCTCGTAGGCACGCACGATCTTCGCCACCAGCGGATGGCGCACCACGTCGCGCGAGGTGAAGAACGTGAAACTGATGCCCTCCACGCCACGCAGCACCTCGATCGCGTGTCGCAGCCCCGAGCGGACGTTGCGGGGGAGGTCGACCTGGGAGACGTCGCCGGTGATCACTGCCACCGAGCCGAAGCCGATGCGGGTGAGGAACATCTTCATCTGCTCGACGGTGGTGTTCTGTGCCTCGTCGAGGATGACGTACGAATCGTTGAGCGTGCGCCCGCGCATGTACGCCAGCGGCGCGATCTCGATGACGTTGCGCTCGATGAGCTTGGCCACTTTCTCGAAACCGACCATCTCGTAGAGCGCATCGTAGAGCGGGCGCAGGTAAGGGTCGATCTTCTGGCTGAGGTCGCCGGGCAGGAAGCCGAGCTTCTCGCCGGCTTCCACCGCCGGTCGCACCAGCAGCACGCGCTGGACGCGATTGGCCTCGAGCGCCTCGATGGCGCTGGCCACGGCCAGGTAGGTCTTTCCGGTGCCGGCCGGGCCGACGCCGAAGTTGATGTCGTGCGAGGTGATCGCGTGCAGGTAGCGGGCCTGGTTCGGACCACGGCCTTTGATGACGCCGCGCTTGACCTTGATGACCACTTCCTGTGCCGACTCGGCGGCCTGCGCGTTCAGCGCGTCGATGCCGGAGTCGGCCAGGCGCAGGTTGATCGCCTGCCCGTTGAGGGTCTCGGTTTCCGTGGCCGTGTAGAGCGCACGCAGCACGTGCTCGCCGGCCTTGGCCGACGGCTCGTCGCCGATCACGCGGAACAGGTTGCCGCGGTGGTCGATCTCGATGCCCAGGCGCAGCTCGATCTGGCGGATGTGCTCGTCCAGCGGGCCGCACAGGTTGGCAAGGCGTGCGTTGTCTTCGGGGTCGAGGGCGAAATCGCGTTGGGACAGCGGACTCATGGCGTTCACGAGGCGAGCGCGACCTCGTCGTCGAGATGGACGCGGCCGCGAAGGGAATTGGCCATCGCCTCGGTGATGGTCACGTCGATGAAGTGACCGATCATCCGCGGATGACCGGGGAAGTTGACATAGCGCATGTTCTCGGTGCGTCCGGTCATCTCGTGGGGATTCTTGCGGCTGGGCTTCTCGACCAGCACGCGCTGCACCGTGCCGACCATGGCTTCGTTGATGCGGCGCGCGTTGTCGTTGAGCACGGCCTGCAGGCGCGACAGGCGCGCGTGCTTGGCCTCGCCGGTGGTGTCGTCGGGCAGGTTGGCCGCGGGCGTGCCCGGGCGCGAGGAGAAGATGAAGGAAAAGCTCTGGTCGAAGCCGACGTCGTCGATCAGCTTCATGGTCTTCTCGAAGTCGTCGTCGGTTTCGCCGGGGAAGCCCACGATGAAATCCGACGAGATGCAGATGTCCGGCCGCACCGCGCGCAGCTTGCGGATCTTCTGCTTGAACTCCAGCGCAGTGTAGCCCCGCTTCATCGCCGCCAGGATGCGGTCGGAACCGGCCTGCACCGGCAGGTGCAGGTAGTTGGCCAGCTGCGGCACGTTGGCGTACGCCTCGATCAGCGAGTCGGAAAACTCCAGCGGATGCGAGGTGGTGAAGCGGATGCGGCCGATGCCGTCGATCTGCGCGATGGCGTGGATCAGCACAGCCAGGTCGGCGATGCCGCCGTCGTGCATCGGGCCGCGGTAGGCGTTGACGTTCTGGCCGAGCAGGTTGACCTCGCGCACGCCCTGGGCTGCCAGCTGGGCGACTTCGACGATCACGTCGTCGAAGGGCCGGCTGATTTCCTCGCCGCGGGTGTAGGGCACCACGCAGTAGGAGCAGTACTTCGAGCAGCCTTCCATGATCGAGACGAAGGCCGTGGGGCCCTCGGCACGCGGTTCTGGCAGGCGATCAAACTTTTCGATCTCGGGGAAGCTGATGTCCACCTGCGGCTTGCCGCTCGCGCGCTTGGCTTCGATCATGTCGGGCAGGCGGTGGAGGGTCTGCGGGCCGAACACCAGGTCGACGAAGGGCGCGCGCTTGAGGATGGCATCGCCCTCCTGCGAGGCCACGCATCCGCCCACGCCGATAAGCACGGGCTTGCCGTTCTTCTTGTGTTCGCGCCACTTGCCGAGCTGGCTGAATACCTTCTCCTGCGCCTTCTCGCGGATGGAGCAGGTATTGACCAGGATGACGTCGGCCTCGTTTTCGTCCTGGGTGAGCTCCAGCCCGTGCGACGCGCGCAGCACGTCGGCCATCTTGGCCGAGTCGTACTCGTTCATCTGACAGCCGTGGGTCTTGATGAAAAGCTTGCCGCTCATGGGGCTGGATACCGTGGTTCGTGGGTGATTACCGAACCGCGCAGTTTACTCCGCAGGCCCCCTCGATGCCACATGGTGGCGACGGATCAATGACTTGCGTGAAGGCCGTCGTGCGCGGGCCTTGGCTGGGGCACGCGCTGGAGGCACACTGGCGGCCATGCGCGACGAGGTGTCGACAGGGGAGGGCACGGGGCGAGCCGCGTGCCCTGTCTCCGCCATGGGGCCGGTCCTGAAAGGGGCCGCGCTGGCCTGCGTCCTCGGCCTGGTGTTCTGGTCGGTGCCGGGCTGGTCGAGCGCGCTCTATCGCTGCATCGGCAGCACCGGTGAAACCGTGTTCGCGGGGACGACGACGGGGTATCGCCAGTGCAAGCGCATCGGCGGTATCGAGCCCGAACGTCCCCCGCGCGTGGCGGCCCCCGCGGCCCCCGCCCCTGCCAGCCCAGCTCCCGTTCCCGTGGCCTCGCTCGAGGGCGTGGTGGGTTCGGTCATCCGGGTGCCGGGCCAGGCCGCCGACGTGCCGCCCACAGCGGTGAAGCGGGGCTGGGATTACCGTGAGTCGGCCTCGACGGATCTGGCGAGCGTGCCCGCGCCCGAGGCGCCCAAGGGCTCGCGCGTCTTGCGTGGGGCTGTCTATCGGATCACCCGCGCCGACGGCGGGGTGGAGTACACCAACGTGGCGCCCGGCGGCACGGCGAAAGGCGAGAGTATCAAGACACTCTTTACCTATATCGCCACGTGCGTCGCCTGCGACGTGCATTCGAAGATCGACTGGAACAGCGTCGCGCTCAACCTGAACGCCTATGGGGACGCGGTCCAGGCGGCCAGCGCGGAATTCGGGGTCGACGAAGCCCTGCTTCGCGCGGTAATCCACGCCGAGAGCGCGTTCAATCCGCGCGCCCTGTCGGTGGCCGGCGCACAGGGCCTGATGCAGCTGGTGCCGGGCACCGCGCGGGACATGGGAGTGGCCGACGCCTTCGACGCCCAGCAGAACATTCGGGGTGGCGCGCGTTACCTGGCCCTTCTGCTGCGCAACTTCAACGGCAACGAGCGCCTGGCCGCCGCGGCCTACAACGCCGGCCCTGGCGCCGTGCAGAAATACAACGGGGTGCCGCCTTACGACGAGACGCAGGTCTATGTCGAGCGCGTGGGCATCCTGCGCAAGCGCTATGGCGAGAGCCTGCGCCGGAGCCGTACGCCGCTGGCCGACCGGGGCGGCTGAACGCGGGCGCGTGGTGGCCGTCCGGCCTGGGCCGGAGCGCTAGGGCGTGGTCCGCAGGGCCTGCAGGGTGGCGTTCGACGGCCGCTGCACGGGCGTGACCGACACGCTGAACGGGGCGCCATAGCGCAGTCCCGAAACCTCGACCGGTACGCCGGGCTTCAACGAGGCTTCGTGCCGCCGCAGGTCGGAGGGATCGAGGATGTCTTCCTTGCCGATGCGCAGCAGCACGTCGCGTTGCTGGATGCCGGCGATGGCGGCGGGGCCGCCCGGCGAGACATCGTTGACCACCACGCCCCGTGCCGCCGAGGGCAGGCCGCTGTCGGCCGACACGGGCACGGCGCCGTAGTCGGCGCCGATCCAGCCGCGCACGACATGCCCGGTCCGGATGATCTGTTCGAGCACGTCGCGTGCGCTCTGCACGGGGATAGCGAAGCCGATGCCCTCGGCACCCACGGCCTGGCCGATGAGCGAGGTATTGATGCCGACCAGCTCGCCATGGGCGTTGACCAGCGCACCGCCGGAATTGCCGAAATTGATCGCGGCATCGGTCTGGATGAAGTTCTCCAGGCTCGACAGGTTGAGCTGTCGGCCGATAGCGCTGACGATGCCCATGGTCACGGTCTGGCCGATGCCGAACGGGTTGCCGATGGCGAGCACCACGTCGCCCACCCGCGGACGGCTGCCGGCGTCGGTCATGTGGATCGCCGGGAGGTTGCCGGCATCCACCTTCAGCACCGCCAGGTCGGTTTCGTCGTCCGAACCCACCACGCGTGCCTTGGCGACGCGGCCGTCGTAGAGCAGTAGCTGGATGTCGTCGGCGCTGGCGATGACATGGTTGTTGGTGAGCACGTAGCCGTCGTCGCTGACGATGACCCCGGAGCCGAGGTTCTGCTGGCGCCGGGTGCGCACCGGCCCGGTCGGCACGGCGAAGATCCGTTGCAGCACAGGGTCGGAGTAGAGCTCGCGGGGCTGCTCGGTGACGAGCTTGTTCGCGTAGATGTTGACCACCGACGGGGCCGCCTTGGCGACGGCATCGGCGTAGGAGACGGGGGCCTGGGCGGCCTCGACGACGGGGGCGGTGGCGGTGGGCGCGGTGCCCAGTCGCTGTCGCAACAGGGTGCCCGCCCGCGGCCATAGCAGGCCCACGACGAAGGCCACGGCGAGGCCGAGCACGACGAAACGGGCGACGAAGGCGAGCGTGCGGGCGGCGTGTTTCATCGAAAAACGAAGGATCCTGTCGTCGCCGCCTTGCCGACGGGGCGAGGTGGAGGGGGGTGTGACGCCCGGGTTTCCGCATCCTGGCGGGTGGTGGCAGCCCTCTCCGGCGCGCGGGACAGGGATCGGTTCATTTTATTGTACGTGGCTGATGCTGACGTTACACTGCCATGATTTGCGGAAGCCGATTTCCAGTAAACCGGCGATGGGGTCCGCATCCTCAATGGCATGAGTTCCGGAGAGCCTGATGGCGAACGAAGAAGTCGTCGATCACGGCCGCCGTCGCTTCCTGACCGCAACGACGGCTGTCGTCGGCGGGGCAGGGGTGATAGCGGCAGTCGTCCCCTTCATCAAGTCGTGGGAGCCGAGTGCGAGGGCGAAGGCGGCGGGGGCGCCGGTCACGGTCGATATCAGCGCCATCGAGGCCGGCCAGAAAGTGACGTTCGCCTGGCGCAGCCTTCCCGTCTTCGTCGTCAACCGCACCACGGATCAGCTGGCCCAGCTCAAGGGGCTGGATCCCCGGTTGCTCGACCCGTCCTCGTCGGACACCGGCCAGCAACCCAAGTACGCCACCAATCCGACCCGTTCCATCAAGCCTGAGTGGCTCGTCGTCATCGGCCTGTGCACCCACCTGGGTTGCGTTCCGGACTTCGTTCCCGACATCAAGCCCGAGCCCTTCGACGCCAACTGGAAGGGCGGCTTCTTCTGCCCCTGCCATAAGTCGCGCTACGACCTCGCCGGGCGTGTGTTCAGCGGCGTGCCCGCCCCGAAGAACCTGGCGGTCCCCCCGTACCACTTCATCGACGACAGCCATATCCAGATCGGCGTCGATCCGAAGGAGGCAGGCTGATGGCTAACGCATTCTCCCGCATCGGCGACTGGTTCAACGAGCGGGCGCCCGGCCTGATGCCGGCGTACCGCAAGCACATGACCGAGTATTACGCGCCGAAGAACTTCAACCTCTGGTATTACTTCGGCTCGCTGGCGCTCCTGGTCCTGGTCAACCAGATCGTGACCGGCATCTTCCTCACCATGAACTACAAGACGAGTGCGGCGGAAGCCTTCAACTCGGTCGAGTACATCATGCGCGACGTGGAGTGGGGCTGGCTGATCCGCTACATGCACTCCACCGGCGCCTCGCTGTTCTTCGTGGTGGTGTTCCTGCATATGTTCCGCGGCATCATGTACGGCTCGTTCAAGAAACCGCGCGAGCTGGTCTGGATTCTCGGCATGCTGATCTTCCTCGTGCTGATGGCCGAGGCGTTCATGGGCTACGTGCTGCCCTGGGGCAACATGTCGTTCTGGGGCGCGAAGGTCATCATCTCGCTGTTCGGCACGATCCCGTTCATCGGCAGCACCCTGGTCGAGTGGATCATGGGCGACTTCCTTCCTGCCGACGCCACGCTCAACCGCTTCTTCGCCCTGCACGTGATTGCGCTGCCCCTGGTGCTTTTGCTGCTCGTGGTGCTGCACCTGTTCGCGCTGCATGAAGTCGGCTCGAATAACCCGGACGGCGTGGACGTGAAGCATGGCCCCAAGGGCAACCGCTGGAATCCAGAAAAGCCCATCGATGCCATCCCGTTCCATCCCTACTACACGGTGAAGGATCTCTTCGGCGTCGGCTTCTTCATCACCATCGCCGCCTTCATCATTTTCTTTGCGCCCACGTTCGGCGGCTGGTTCCTGGAGCACGACAACTTCACGCCCGCCAACAACCTCGTGACGCCCAGCCACATCAAGCCGTCGTGGTACTTCACGCCGTTCTACGCGATCCTGCGCATGATTCCGTCGTTCTTCGGCACGGCGATCTGGGGCGTGATCGGCATGTTCGGCGCCATCCTCCTGCTGGCCCTGCTGCCGTGGATCGACAAGGGCGAAGTGCGCTCGGTACGGTTCCGCGGGCTGGGTTTCCGCATCGCGCTGGGCGTGCTCGTGTTCTCGTTCCTCGCCCTGGGCATGGTGGGCGCCGGCGTCACCTCGGAACTGATCCCCGCCTGGTTCCCGGGCGCCGACGTCACGACCTGGGAAAACGCCTTCGGCCGCCTGATGGTGCTGGGCTATTTCGGCTTCTTCGTGTTCGTATGGATCTACACGCGCTTCGGTTTCGAGAAGACCAAGCCGGTTCCGGAACGGGTGACGATGCATGATTAAGCGCTATCTTTCCTCCCTCGCGCTCGCCCTCGGCCTTGCGGCCGTCGTCGCCCCGGCGTTCGCCGAAGAAGGCGAATCGCTGCCGTCGGCGGGCACCAACGTCGCCGACCAGGCTTCGTTGCAGCGCGGCGCCAAGCTGTTCTTCAACTACTGCGTGGGCTGCCATTCGCTCAAATACGTGCGCTATTCGCGCATGGCCTCCGACCTGGGCCTGTCCGAAGAAGAGGTGATGACCAACCTCAACTTCACCGGGGCCAAGTTCGGCGAGCCGGTGATCTCGCACATGCCCGAGGCCTCGGCCAAGGCGTGGTTCGGCAAGGCGCCGCCCGACCTCTCGCTCGAGGCCCGTGCCAAGGGCGTCGATTTCATCTTCAATTACCTCAATGCGTTCTACCTCGACCCGACCCGCCCGGTGGGCTGGAACAATACCGTCTTCCCCAACGCGTCCATGCCTAACCCGCTGTGGGAGTTGCAGGGCCTGCAGGTGGCGGTGTACGGGGCGGCCAAGCCGGGCGAAGAGGCCGCGGTCGAGAAGCTTACGATCGCCCAGCCCGGGCGGATGACCCCGGAGCAGTTCCGTGGTGCCACCCGCGACCTGACGGCCTTTCTCGAATACGCGGCGGAGCCGGCGGCGCTGGAGCGTCGGTCGGTCGGCATCTGGGTGATCCTGTTCTTGGCGGGCCTGACTTTCCTGCTGTACCTTCTCAAGCACGAGTACTGGAAGGACGTCCACGACAGTCACTGATGGACGTCCTGGCGGGGGCGGCCCTGGGTCGCCCCTTTTGTATACCGGCAGGCAGGGAGGGAGATCGAGACGATGGTCCAGAATGCACGCTCGCGCACGGCGTTGACGCTCTACACGAGCGCCGACGATATCCACAGCCATCGCACGCGGCTCGTGCTGGCGGCCAAGGGCGTCGCCTACGACAGGATCCTCCTCCGGCCCGACCAGCCCACGTCGGACCTGCTCGAACTCAACCCGTACGGCACGCTGCCGACGCTGGTCGACCGTGACCTCACGGTCTATGACACGGCCGTGGTCGTCGAATACCTCGATGAGCGTTACCCGCATCCCCCGTTGATGCCGATCGATCCGCTCTCGCGCGCGCGCCTGCGCCTGGCCACCTGGCGTATCGAGAACGACTGGTTGCCCGAGATCGAGACCATCCTGGAAGGCGGGCGTGACGCGGCGGGCGCCCGCAGGCGCCTGCGCGAGCACCTGTTGGTCTCGGTCGACCTGTTCAGGGCGTCGCGGTTTTTCCTGAATCCGGAAATGAGCCTGATCGACTGCCTCGTGGCACCGGTGGTGTGGCGCCTGCCTTACCTTGGGGTCGACCTGGGCAAAGACGGCAAGCCGATCGTCGATTACGGCGAGCGCCTCTTCCACAGCCAGGGCTTCGCCCGCAGCCTCACGGCCGAAGAGCGCGCGATGCGTCCCGACTTCGATTTCACGCCGGGTTAGCCCTGGCGTCGTGTATCCCTTAAACTGTCTGCTGACCTTGCCCTGCCGGGGCTGTGGGGCACTCCCGACCGACCGGCGGGTACGACGAGGACGGTTTCATGGATACCAACGAAAGCTCGGGCATGACTTCCAATCGGCCCTATCTCCTGCGCGCGATCTACGACTGGATCAGCGACAACGGCCTGACCCCCTACGTGCTCGTGGACGCCGCCCAGCCGGGCGTGAAGGTGCCCCCGCACGTCATCAAGAATGGCCAGGTCGTGCTCAATCTTGCGATGCGTGCGGTTGCCAATCTCGATCTGGGTAACGACCGCATCGCGTTCCAGGCCCGTTTTTCGGGCGTGAGTCAGTCGATCGTCATCCCCCTCGGGGCGGTGCTCGCGCTCTACGCGCAGGAAAACGGCCAGGGCATGATGTTTCCCGCGGACGAAAGCGACACGGCGCCGGCGGCGAACGGCCTGGAGGCCGTCGAAGGTTCCGGTGAGGCGCCTGCCACGGGCGGCGACGACGAAAACCGGCCCAAGCGCGGCGCCCCGCATCTGCGCGTCGTCAAGTAAGCCTACCGGTGGGGTGAGGCCCTGCGCCGCATCCGCGGGTGTCGCCGCCTCAGTTCAGGCGGCGACGATCCGCCAGCGACACGACGTTGCCGCCGTACACGCCCGGGTCTGTCGCCACGACGGTTTCCAGCTCAGGCGCCCCGGACAGGGGTAGGGAAAAACTCGCGATCTCGTTGCCGGCCATCCACAGGCGCGCCGCATGACGCGACGTGCCGTCGTGGCTTACGTCGAAGCCGTAGCATCGCTCCAGCCTTCGTCCGCCGTCGACGCCCTGGAGACGGATCGCGCGCAGGCCCACCGACTGATCGAGCAATTGCAGGCCATGCCGCTTGCACAGGCCGGTCGCGGCGCGTGCCGCGATCTCCCGTGCGCGGGTGAGCTTGTACCAGGCGCCGATGCCGGCACCGAGCACGAAAAGCCAGAAAAGATCAGTGAAAGAGGACATGTCCGGAGTGTGTGGCCGACGCATGCCCAGGGCAAGCCCCCGGAATAGCGCCGAACGGTTCGTCAGAGATCGAGCCGCAGCGAAAGATCGATGGCCCGCACGTGCTTGGTCAACGCGCCACTTGAGATGAAGTTGACACCGGTTTCGGCGATCGCGCGGATCGTGTCGATCTCCACGTTGCCTGACACTTCCAGCGGCAAGCGCCCCGCCGACAAGGTGACCGCCTCACGCATCATCGGCAGCGTGAAGTTGTCGATCAGGGCGCGGTCGGCGCCGGCATCGATGGCCTGGTGCAATTCGTAGAGCGTTTCGACCTCCACGATCAGCGGCAGGGCGGGGTGCATCGAGCGTGCCGCCGCCACGGCGCCGGGGATCCCGCCAGCGGCGATGATGTGGTTTTCCTTGAGCATCATCGCGTCGAAAAGGCCGATGCGGTGATTGACCCCGCCGCCGCAGCGAACGGCGTATTTCTGGGCGAGGCGGAGACCGGGAATCGTCTTTCGCGTGTCGAGCAGGCGGGCGCCGGTGCCGGCGATGGCATCGACGTAGCGGGCGGTGACGGTCGCGGTGCCGGAGAGCAACTGAAGGAAGTTGAGCGCCGACCGCTCCGCCGTCACCAGCGCGCGCGCTTTGCCGTGGAGGTCGCAGACGATCGAGCCGGCGGCGATACGCTCGCCGTCCCGCGCGTGCCAGCGAATACCGACATCGGGGTCCAGCGCCCGAAAACAGGCGTCGAACCAGGGCGTTCCGCTGAGCACGGCATCTTCGCGGCAGGTGAGGGTAGCGGTGGCCCGGGCCGAGGCGTCGAGCATGTCGGCGGTGGCGTCGCCGGGACCGATGTCCTCGTCGAGCGCCCGACGCACGTCGGCAAGGATCGCCTCGGCGGGCGGCAGCGCGGCGGCGAGGTCACGTGGATCGGCGTCGGTCATCGGTAGTCGGGCTCAGCCGGTGGATGTATCGGTGCGCAGCTTCCCGACGATGGCGTCCATCGCGCGGTCGAACAGCAGGGCCGAATCCAGCACGCGCGCGTTGCCTTGGGCAAACGCCTGGGCGAGCGCCGCCTGGCTGTGGTCGGCCACCTTGAGGCCGCGGCGGTTGACGAAGAGGTAGCGTCCGCTGATCGGGCTCACCCACGACAGCTTCGCGCGTTCGCTGGTGCCGTCGTCGGCCAGGAATTCGAGCCACTGGCCCACCTTCAATTCGCGGACCATCGCCAGGAAGGCTTCGTCGAAGGCCTCGTCGGCGAGATTCTCTAACTCGTCGTCCGGTTCGGGCGGCGCGGGCTCTTCGATGGCCTGGATGGCCTGCGGCAGCGGCAGGTCGCCAGTGACGACGTCCGGTGCCACGGGCGATTCGCCCAGCTGCGAGCGGTAGTAAGCCAGCAGTTGCGCAAGCAACTGCTCGGTGTCGGCTTCCTGGAACGCGACCGACGCGAGGCCGCGGCGGAGCGATCGCTCGATGCCCGGCAGCAGCGTACGCAGGGCTCGCCTGCTTTCGACGTCATGCGTCGGGCGGGCGCTGGCGATGAACTCGTCGATGAAGCGGAGCGACTCGCGGAACTCGTGCGAATCGTCGCCCTGGCGCAGCAGGGTGAGTACGACGTAGTTCGCCCAGGCCCGGGTGAGCACGCCATGGATCAGCGGTGGCAACGACGCCCCGTCGATCCGGCCGACGATCTCCTGGGCGGCGCGGCGGCGAGCTTGCTCGAGCTTTTCGCGCCCCCGGGTCGATTCGGCCACGCGCTGCTCGGCCAGTTCGGCCCGCTTGCGGCTGACGTCGAGGAACTCCTGCAGTTCGACGGCGAGGCGATCGAAGATGCCCACGTCATCGTCGAAGTCATGCAGCAGGCGCTCGACGATCGACTTCACCTTGTCGAAGAGCCTGCCGTCGCGGTCGGCGTCCGCCGACCAGCCCTTCGCCGCATCGGCCAGGGCATCGAGCAGTTGGCGCGCCGGATGCGAACCGTGGGCGAACATCCGGCGGTCGAGCAGGGCGACCTTGAGGTAGGGAATCTGCAGGCGCGCGAGCAACACCTGCATCTCGGCCGGCAGGTTGTGGTCTTCGAGGATGAACTCGAACAGCATGCCGACGAGGTCGATGGTGTCCTCGTCGATGCCCGTTACGTGCGCGGTTTGCTGCCCCCGCAACTGGCCGATCTGGGCCAGTAGCTGGGCCTTGAGCTGGGCGACGTCGCGGGTGACGTCCGCGGGGGATTCCAACGGCGCCGTCGCGACGCTCGGCAGCGCGATCTGGCTTTGCAGGAGCGTCAGTGCGCCGAGCAGTTCGGCCGCGCTGGGCAGCGGGCCCGGCGGTGCCGTGGCGGCGGCGGGCCCCCGCCGCGCACTGAACAGCGTGTGCAGCGACTGCATGAACTCGGCCGCCGCAGCATCGGTCACCGGGGCCGAGGGCGAAGGAGCGGTGGGCGCCGAGGCGCCCGGGGCAACGGGCCCGATAGGGGCCGGTGCGTCGCTGCGGCGCGTGGATATCTCGTGGCGCAGCTGGGGCAGTACGCCCGCCGCGGCCAGTTCGTTGTTGATGTCGTCGTAGAGTTCGTCCACGCCCGCGAGCACGTAGCGGTCGAACAGCTTGTAGATGATGAGCTTGACCTTCACCTCGACCAGCAGCTCGCGCATCGCCTGGCGAAACGCAGAGGCCAGCGAGGCGGGGCCGACCGGATTGGTCGCGTCGTCCATGCGCGCGCCGCCGCAGATCACCGAGAGTCGCTGGTTGACGGCGAAAAGAGCGCGCGCCAGCCGTTGCTCGTTCTTGCCGACCATGCTGGTGATGGCGAGGGACTCTTCCAGCTCGTTCTCACCGACCAGGCTGAGTTCGATGTTGGCCAGGGGCCGGGCGCCCGTCTCGGCCTCCGGCGCGCGAGCGCGGCCGGCGGAGAAATCGGCCAGATCGCGGGCCACCTGGCCAAGAAAGGTGCGCTCGACGATCGCGCGCTTCTTGCGCACTTCGCGCATGCCATCGAAGAACTGGGTCTGCGCCGCGTTGTTCTCGGCCTTTTCGGCCAGGTCGAAAAGCGCGTCGTCGATGTTCTCGAACATGTTGCTTGCCAGCGCATGGAGGCGCTTGGTAGCCAGCCCCCGGACGCTTACCAGAAGCGCGCCCACGCGGTCGCTGCGCGGATCGAGCCGCTGGCTCAGGTCGACCACGTTGGATGGCTCACTCGCGTTCGTCATCGCGCATCTCTGGATTCACAGGCCCCCGCCCGTCATGCATTGTGCGGGAGTCGGGTTATCTCATTGTGACGTGCGTCACGGATTTTGCGCGCGACCCGTATCAGGCGTAAAGCCGTTCAACTGGGTGGTGCCGATGCCTGCCTCGGGCAGCATGACGGGGATGCCGTCGTCGACCCGGTAGACGACCTGGCCGTCGGTGGTGACGAGGCCTTCGGTTAGCGGTTGGGCCACGTTTTCGCCGGCCACGGTGGCGACCCCGCCGGCACGGATGGCGGCGTTGAGGCTGTCGCGCTCCCCGGCGGTGAGCGGGCGCACGGGGCGTTTGCTGACGGGGCAGCAGAGGATGTCGATGAGGCGCTTGTCCATGGGGCGTGGCCGCGCGGGCCAACCTGTAAAACGGGAATGCCCTTACAATAGCGACTTTTGGGTGCCGCGGCCATGATTGAAGGCAACGAGGCGACCGCCCCCCGCGTCGGCGTGGTGATGGGGTCGCGTTCGGACTGGGAAACGATGGAACACGCGTCATCGATGCTGACCCGCCTTGGCGTGGTGCACGAGGTGAGGGTGGTATCCGCCCATCGCACGCCCGACCTGCTTTTCGACTACGCAGCCAGCGCGCGCGACCGTGGCGTCCAGGTGATCATCGCCGGTGCCGGCGGGGCCGCCCACCTGCCGGGCATGATCGCCGCCAAGACACCGCTGCCGGTGTTTGGCGTGCCGGTGCAGTCCAAGGCCCTGAACGGCATGGATTCCCTTCTCTCGATCGCGCAGATGCCGGCCGGCATCCCGGTCGGTACGCTCGCCATCGGCCGTGCCGGCGCCACCAACGCGGCGCTGCTCGCCGCCTCGGTGCTGGCCCTGCACGACCCCGCTATCGCCGCCGCGCTCGACGCGTTCCGCGCCGAGCAGACACAGACCGTCCTCGACAACCCGGATCCCCGCGCGTGAACCGAACGCTTCCCTGCCTTGGCATTCTCGGTGGCGGCCAACTCGCCCGGATGCTCGCCCTGTCCGCCGCCCCCCTGGGCGTGCGCAGCCTGGTGGTCGACACCGAGGCCGATGCGTGCGCCGGCCAGGTCGCCGAACTGGTGGTGGCCGACTGGAACGACGAAGCCGCCCTGGCGACGTTCGCCCGCCGCGTCGACGTGGTCACCTTCGATTTCGAGAACGTGCCCGCCGCCGCGGCCGAGCGCCTAGCCGGACGGGTCGACGTGTTTCCCAACCCGCGCGCCCTGGCCCTTGCCCAGGATCGCCTCAGCGAGAAGACCCTGTTCGGCGAGTGCGGTCTCGCCACGCCCGCGTTCGAGCCGGTCGACACGCGCGACGATCTCCGGCGGGCGGTGTCTCACATCGGGCTCCCCGCCGTGCTCAAGACCCGCCGACTGGGCTACGACGGCAAGGGCCAGTTCCGCCTGAAGACCGAGGCCGACGTCGAGGCCGCCTGGGAGGCATTGGGCGACGCCGCTTCGCGCGTCGGGCTGATTCTCGAAGCGTTCGTGCCGTTCGACTACGAGGTATCCGTCGTGGCCGTGCGCGGCCGCGACGGCGAGTTCCGGAGTTGGCCGCTCACCCGTAACTGGCATGTGGACGGCGTGCTGTCGCTCAGCCTCGCGCCCGCGCCGGGCTGTACCGACGAACTGGAAACCGCGGCCAGGGCCCACGCGAAGAAGATCGCCGAGGCCATGGACTACGTGGGTGTGTTCGCCCTCGAACTGTTCGTACAGGGCGGCAGGCTGCTCGGCAACGAGATGGCGCCTCGCGTGCACAACTCCGGTCACTGGACCATCGAAGGCGCGCACACCAGCCAGTTCGAGAACCACGTGCGCGCCGTGCTGGGCATGCCGCTGGGCGACACCGGTGTGCGCGGCCCCAGCGCCATGCTCAACTGGATCGGCGAGATGCCCGATCCCGCACCGGTACTGTCCGCCGTCGACGGCCATTGGCACGACTACGGCAAGGCGCCGCGTTCGGGACGCAAGGTGGGGCACGCGACGATATGCGCGCCGGATGCCGGGAGCTTGCGTGAACGCCTGACCGTGGTCGGCGAACGGCTCGGTCGCGTCGCGCAGGTCGAGCCGGGGATACTCGCCCTGGGCTGATCCGCCGTCGGCGTTTTACCGATACCTCCGACGGTTTGTCCTTCGTACGATAGTCAAGCGCGCTGCCACGACATCGCGTGGCGGCTCCGATGACATCGACGAAAGGAATCCCAGTGAGCAAGAGAACGGAAAAAAACCTCATCCTCGGCGTGAGCACGTACGCGGAGGGAAGGGCATGACCGGAACGCCCGCGATGGTGAGGGGGCCGGCCGCCGTGGCAGGCGCTCCCCGCCTGGACTACGTCTATCGGGCCGACACCCGCTCGATGGACAGCCTGAAAAACGGCTTCGTACCTCGCTATGACCTCATGTCGGTCGACGACCTTCGCGAACTGGTACGGGTCTTCGCCGGCGTCAAGACGCTGGCAGACTCCGCGCTCGGCAGCCATATCCGCCTCAGGCCGACGGGTCCCTTCAACGGCCCCCTGATGGACGCGCTGGGCAAGGAAAACAGCGGCGCATCGTTGAACGCGCTCGATCTGCACCGGCACATCATCCAGGCCAATCCCCGCGGTCCCTGGGTGTCGGCCGATCCCGACAAGGCGTGCGGTGGCTATGCCGGCGGTCGATCGATTTACCGGATCGACATGCGGTATATGCGTGTCGTGCCATGGAGGGAGGCGGTGCCCGGCGCCAAGGGCGGGCGCATGTGGCCCCACCTGCTGATCGATGGACGGACCGTCGATGACGCCAAGCACTTCGCATTGCACGCGAGCATCGGTGCCACCAGGGAAGTGACGTTTCTGGGGACCATCCCCGCCGAGTGGATCACGCTCGTCGCGTGAAAAAAGAAGCCGGGTTGCCCCGGCTTCCTTGATGTCGCCTTCAGGCCATGTTCTTGGCCGCGAACTCCCAGTTGACGATCGCCCAGAAGTTCTCGAGGTACTTCGGACGCGCGTTGCGGTAGTCGATGTAGTAGGCATGCTCCCACACGTCGGCGGTGAACAGCGGCTTGTCGCTGCCGGTGATCGGCGTGGCGGCGTTGGAGGTGTTGACGATGGCCAGCGACCCGTCCGGACGCTGCACCAGCCAGGTCCAGCCCGAGCCGAAATTGCCGGCGGCCTGCTTGTTGAATTCTTCCTTGAACTTCTCGACCGAGCCGAAGGCCTTGGTCAGCGCGTCGGCCAGCTTGGCCGGCGGTTCGGCCTGCTGCGAGGCCGGGCGCATCGAGTGCCAGTAGAAGGTGTGGTTCCAGATCTGCGCGGCGTTGTTGAAGATGCCGCCCGACGAGGACTTCACCACGTCTTCCAGGCTCTTGCCTTCGAATTCGGTGCCCTTGGCGAGATTGTTGAGGTTCGTCACGTAGGCCTGGTGATGTTTGCCGTAGTGGAACTCCAGGGTTTCGGCCGAGATGTGCGGCTCGAGGGCATTCTTCTCGTAGGGAAGCGGGGGCAGTTCGAACGCCATGGGCAGGCTCCTTAGCGGTGGCTGGGGGAAAGGGGACGCGACGGGGCCGGGGGCCCCACGCTGTTACACTACGCAACTGTCAGCATTCTAATGATGAAATCCGACCTATGGACGTCGTAGACGAGATCAAGGCCATCGTGGGGACCCATCCGATCGTGCTCTTCATGAAGGGCACCACGGCGTACCCCACCTGTGGCTTCTCCGACCGGGCCGTCAAGGCGCTCCAGGCGGCCGGGGCATCGTTCCATGCCGTGAACGTGCTGGCCGATCCCCGCATCCGGGCCGGCCTGCCGCATTACTCCAACTGGCCCACGTTCCCCCAGTTGTTCCTCCTGGGGGAATTCATCGGGGGGTGCGATATCGTCGAAGACCTCCACGCGGCCGGTGAGCTCAAGCGGATGGCGGCCGACGTGGCCGAGGCCGATTCGTGAGCGCGTTGCCGTCCATGCGGTTGCCCGATCGCTGGGCGCCGTCACCGGGGGTGCTGGCCGACCGCGTGGTGCTCGTCACGGGCGCCACTGGCGGCCTCGGCGGCGAGACGGTCCGTGCGCTGGTGCGCGGCGGGGCGACGGTGGTCATCACCGGGCGCAAGGTGCGGGCGTTGGAAGCGCTCTACGACGAGCTGGTGGCGCTTGGCGGCCCCCAGCCGGTCATCCATCCCCTCGACCTCGAAAGCGCCACGCCGACCGACTACGCGGCCCTGGCCGATGGCATCGAGGCCGAGCTGGGTCGTCTCGATGGCGTGGTCCATGCCGCGGCGCACTTCCACGAGCTGACGCCGATCGCGATGCACAAGCCGGACGACTGGCTGCGCGCCTTGCAAGTGAACGTGTCGGCTCCTTTCGCGCTCACCCAGGCCTGCATGCCCTTGCTCGGGCGGGCCTCCGACAGCGCGGTGGTCTTTGTTTTCGACGATCCCGAGCGGGTGTCGCGGGCGCATTGGGGAGGCTACGGCGTGTCGAAAGCCGCGCTCGAACGCATGGCCGCCGTGCTGCATGCCGAAAACGCCCGGGGTACGATGCGCGTGCACGCGCTGCTGCCGCCGCCGATGCGCACCGCCCTGCGCCGGGCCGCCTACTACGGCGAAAACACCCTCGACAGGCCGCTGCCCAGCGCCGCCGCCGAGGCCATCGTCTATCTTCTCTCCGGAGCCGGCGTCGACGCGCGCGGCACCGTGCTCGACCTTCGTCCTACCCATTGATCCACCGCGCCACCGGCCGCGCCGGCGCGCAACAAGGAGTTCTCTCATGGAAACGCAGATGACGACGTTGTCCGCGGGCATCCTGCTGTTCCTCATCATGGATCCGCTGGGCAATATCCCGCTGTTCCTGGCCCTGCTCAAGGACGTGCCCCCGCAGCGCCGGCGCAAGGTCATGGTGCGCGAACTGCTCATCGCGCTGGCCGTGCTCGTGGCTTTCCTGCTGGGTGGACAGGTCATCCTCAAGCTGCTGCAGCTGCGCCAGGAGTCGGTCAGCATCGGCGGCGGCATCGTGCTGTTCCTGATCGGTATCCGCATGGTGTTTCCCCCGGTCGAAGGCGGGGTCTTCGGCAAGCAGGGGGAGGGCGAGCCGTTCATCGTGCCCATGGCCATTCCCGGCGTGGCCGGCCCGTCGGCCATGGCCGCCCTGCTGCTGCTCACCAATTCCCAGCCCGGTCGCACGGCCGAGTGGGGCATCGCTCTGTTCCTGGCCTGGCTGACCACCTCGGTGATCCTGCTCAGCTCCACGTTCCTCTTCAAATGGCTCGGCGAGAGCGTGCTGACGGCCCTGGAACGCCTGATGGGCATGCTGCTCATCGCGTTGTCGGTGCAGATGGCCCTGGGCGGCATTTCGTCCTACCTGCACATCGCGGTATAGGGCGATCGTCCCGTTGCCGCATGAACATACGTGGCGGTAGGGTAGCTGTCATAATTGCCCGCGAGCATGACCGGGCGGGCGAGGCCCGCACCGGACATGGGTAGACCTCCGTCGCGGAGGTCGCAGAGGACGTTCGAAGGCGCTATGACACATCACGACTCCGTACAGGCCCCGTTCGGTCACCACCGTTCGACGTCAAGGGGAGCCTTATCATGCTGAGCATCGACCAGACCCTCATTGAGCGGATGCCATGGCTGGCCCAGCATCCGAAGCTGCGCAAGCCCCTTGCGGGCATGCTGGGCAGCCTGGCCCACGAAGAACGCTTCAACCGCCTCCTCACCCTGGCGGGTAACCGGCAGGGGTTCGAATTCTGCGAAATGATGCTCGACCACCTCGGCGTGAGTTGCCGGGTGACCGAACGCGAGCGCGAGAACATCCCGGTCGAAGGCCCCTTGCTGGTGGTGGCGAACCATCCCCTGGGCATGGTCGACGCCCTGGCGCTCATCCAGCTCATCGGCTCGGTGCGCCGCGACGTACGCATCCTGGGCAACGACGTGCTGGCCGCCGTGCCGCAGCTCAACAGCGTGCTGCTGCCGGTCGACATCTTCGGCAAAGGCGCGTCCTCGCGCATGCGCGCGATCTTCCGGTCCATCGACGCGGGGGAGGTGCTGATCCTCTTCCCGGCGGGTGAGGTCTCGCGCGTGGGGCCCGCCGGCGTGCGCGACGGCAAGTGGTCCGACGGGTTCGCCCGCATCGCGATGCGCACCGGGGTGCCGGTGCTGCCGGTCCACATCCATGCGCGTAACTCGGTGGCGTTCTACGGCCTGTCGATGCTCGCCAAGCCGCTGAGTACCGCGATGCTCCCGCGCGAAGCGACCTCGGGCAAGCAGCGCATCGGTTTCCGCATCGGCAAGCTGGTCGACGCCGACGAACTCAAGCAAGTGAGCGACGGTTCGACGGAGCAGGCCGCGAAGCTGATGCGCCGTCACGTCTATCGCGTCGGCCGACAGCGCGGTCTGGTGTTCGGTGGGCAAACGCCCCTGGCGCATCCGGAGCCGATCGAGCGCGTGGTGGCGGAGCTCGACAAGGCCGAGCTCCTCGCCGAACTGCCCGACGGCAAGAAGATCCTGCTCATGCAGGGCTCCGACGACAGCGCGGCCCTGCGGGAGATCGGCCGCCTTCGCGAGCTGACCTTCCGCCGCGTGGGCGAAGGCACCGGCAAGCGGCGTGACCTCGACGCCTACGATCCTTACTACGAACACCTCGTGCTGTGGGACGCCAAAGCCCTGCGCATCGTGGGCGCCTATCGTTTCGGCCATGGCGGCCGGCTCATCGCCGAGCGGGGTATGAGCTCGCTCTACACCTCGACGCTCTTCGACTACTCGCCCGCGCTGGAATCGCGCCTGGCGCAGGGGCTCGAACTCGGTCGCAGCTTCATCGTGCCCGCGTACTGGCGCTCGCGTTCGCTCGATCACCTGTGGCAGGGCATTGGCCTCTACCTGCAGCGCCATCGCGACCTGCGTTACCTCTTCGGCCCGGTCAGCATGTCGGTGAGCATGCCGCGCGAAGCTCGCGAGTGGATCGCCGCCGCGCACCAGCACTTCTTCGGCGTGCCGGGCCTGGCCGCGGCCCGTCAGCCGTTCGTGATTCCCGAGTCCACCATCGACCTCGTTCGCGCCGAACTGGAGGGCCTGGACCCCATCCAGGGCCTGGGCAAGCTCAAGCATCGACTCGACGCCCTCGGCGTCACCCTGCCGGTGCTCTATCGCCAGTACGTCGATCTGGTCGAGCCGGAGGGCGTGCAGTTCCTCGGTTTCAACGAGGATCCGGACTTCGCCGGATGCATCGACGGCCTCGTGATGCTCGACCTGGCTTCCCTCAAGCCTGCGAAGCGTTCGCGTTATCTCGGAAAAAATATCTGATTTTCATGGGGATGCGCGGGAAGGGCGCATCCGTAGGAAAAAGTGGTATTTATCAAACCAGCGTGAATTCGTTACAAATCTGTCATACAATGCCGTTAAAGTGGTCTTAACAACTGTCGCCGCCGGCTCCAAGGAACTGAGCCGCCTACGTCACACGCAGAGCTGACACGCCACCTTTTTGGGGAACCGCCAAGACGAATACCACACACCCGGCTCGCCGCCGGGCGTCCTTTCGTCTGGCCCGAATTTTTCCGTTGCACGCCACAGGGTCGACCATTAGATGAATAGCCGAATCCGCGCCAAACTCTTGCCGCTCGCGATCGCTTCGCTGCTCGCGGCGCCTGCCTTCGCGCAGGACACTTCGTCCGCCATCAGCGGCCGCGTCCTCGACGCCAGCGGCCAGCCGGTCGCGAATGCCGACGTCAAGCTCGTCCACGAGCCGTCGGGCACCACCAAGATCGTGCAGACCGATGCCGAAGGCCGTTATTCGGCGCAGGGCCTGCGCGTGGGCGGTCCGTTTGACGTGGTGGTCAGCAAGGGCGGCCAGCCGGTCGTCGAGCAGGACAACGTGTTCCTGGCCCTGGGCCAGGTCACCGCCGTGAACCTGAGCGCGGCGCCGGCCGCCGCCGCCACGAGCGCGCAGTCGCTGGAAGGCGTCTCGGTCACGGCCACCTCGGTCAACCAGACCTTCACCCCGGACAACAAGGGGCTGTCGACCAACATCTCCCGCAAGGAACTGGAAACGATCCCGACCCCGGGTCGCTCGATCCAGAACGTCGTGCGCATGGATCCGCGCGTGGTCATCACCGACCGCGCCCGTGGCGAAATCTCGGCCGTTGGCCAGAACAGCCGCTACAACAACATCACGGTCGACTCCGTGTCGGCCAACGATCCGTTCGGCCTGAACGCGAACGGCCTGCCGACCCTGGGCACGCCGATCTCGCAGGACGCGATCGAGTCGTACCAGATCTCGACCGCCAACTACGACGTGGCCACCCGCCGCGGCGTCGGCGCCAACATCAACGCCGTCACCAAGAGCGGTACGAACGACTTCCACGGGTCGGTCTACTACGCCTTCCAGAACAAGGACATGATCGGCGACAACGAGATCGGCAAGGAATACGCCGGCTTCGATCGTCAGTTCACCGCGGGCGGCACGCTCGGCGGCCCGATCATCAAGGACAAGCTGTTCTTCTTTGGCCTCGTCGAGAAGAGCAAGCAGATCGGCTCGGGCAGCCCGTACGGTCCGTCGGATTCCGGTGCGGCCACGCCGGTGAAGGGCCTGACGACCGCGCAGCTGAATCAAGTGCGTAGCATCGCTTCGCAGCTCGGCTTCGGCGACATCGGCTCGGTCGGTGGCGGCAATTCCAATCTCGAGGACAAGCGCTACCTCGGTAAGCTCGACTGGAACATCACGGACAACCACCGCGCCAGCTTCACCTTCAGCCAGACGAAGGAAAACAAGCCGGTGATCACCGGTTCGGACACCAAGCTCGTCCTGTCGAGCGGCTGGTACAAGACGGCGGCCGACAATAAGTCGTACGCGCTGCACTTCTACGATGACTGGTCCGACATCTTCTCGACCGACACCACCGTGTCGTACGCCAAGTTCCACCAGGACCGCAGCCCGTACAATGGCGTGGACATGCCGGACGTGACCGTCTACCCGACCACCTTCGCCAACGGCGGCGGTGTCGAGTTCGGTACGGAGTTCTCCTCGCAGGCCAACGTGCTCGACGTGAAGTCGTGGAACGCCGCATGGGCAGGCAGCCTGTATCTGGGCGACCACACCATCAAGGGTGGTTTCGACTACGAGAAAGACAAGTACTACAACCTGTTCCTCCAGGGCGCCTTCGGTAGCTACACGTTCGAAGAACTGCCGGCCGCCAACGGCGCCAATAACGGTCTGGCCAATTTCGCCGCCGGCAAGTACTGGAAATACAGCTATAACCGTCCGGCTAACGGCCTTGGCCTGAATGACGTTGCCGCGGCGTACAGCCTGCAGCAGTGGGGCGTGTTCCTGCAGGATACCTGGCAGGCGACCCCGAACCTGTCGATCCAGTACGGCTTCCGTGTCGACATCCCGCTGATGAACGACAAGCCGCTGTACAACGCCAAGTACGTTGCCGCTTACGGCCAGACCAACCAGTACACGATCGACGGTCATCGCGTCGTTCAGCCGCGCATGTCGTTCAACTACATGTTCGACACCGAGCACATGACGCAGCTGCGTGGTGGCGCCGGCCTGTTCGTGACCAACCAGCCGGCCGTGTGGCTGGGCAACATCTTCTCGAACTCCGGTGTGACGCAGACGCAGTTCACCTGCGGCCCGACGCAAAGCGCGCCCTGCAACGCCGCCGGCGGTCCGCTGCCGCCGTTCAGCACGAACCCCGCCGCCCAGAACGATGGTGCGGCCGGCGGTCAGCAGACGGTCAACGTTGTTACCAAGGACTGGAACATTCCGACCGCATGGAAGCTCAGCCTGGGCTTCGACAAGGAGCTGCCGTGGTGGGGCCTGGTGGCCTCGGTCGATTACGAGCACATCGACCAGCGCGACGCGATCTACTTCAAGAACCTCAACCTCGGTGCGCCGACCCTCGTCGGTCCGGATGGTCGTAACTTGTACTGGAGCAAGTTCGGCGATCCCAGCAAGGGTGGTGGCACGGCGCGCGCGAATGCCAACAAGGCCTTCTCGGGTTCGACCATCGAACTGGGCAACACCAGCAAGGGCAAGGCCGAGAGCCTGGCCATGACCCTGAAGAAGAACTTCTCCGACGACTGGTCGGCGATGGTCGGCTTCACCTGGAGCCGTTCGACCGAAGTCAACCCCGGCACCTCGAGCGTCGCCAGCTCGAACTACAACAACAACTACGTCTACAACGCGAACGAAGACAAGGCCAGCACCTCGAACTATTCGGTGCCGCGCCGCGTGATCGCCGCGTTGACCTGGCAGCATGCGTTCTTCGGTGACTACAAGACCACCGCGAGCATGTTCTACGACGGCCACTCGGCCTACCCGTACACGTGGTCGTTCGGCAACGACGCCAATGGCGACGGCATCACGAACAACGACGTTGCCTTCATTCCGCGCCAGGGCCAGGTCGAGTTCACGCCGGGCACCAGCCAGGCGCTGATCAACTCGTTCTACGATTACATCCAGCACAACGATTACCTGAAGGACCACCAGGGCCAGCCGGCGCAGCGCAACGGCGACCGCGCGGGCTGGATCAACCAGGTCGACCTGAGCTTCCAGCAGGAAATCCCGGGCCTGTTCGGCAAGGATCGCGGTGTCGTCAAGCTCGACATCTACAACTTCGGCAACCTGCTGAACAAGCACTGGGGTATCGAGAAGCGCGTGAACTTCCCGGGCGGTCGTGGTCTGGCGGATTACGCGGGCGTCGACCAGGCGACCGGCAAGTACATCTACAACATCACCGGCAGCAAGTACTCCAACGGCAACAGCTACCAGCCGCTGGCGATCCCCACCTACATCAACAACAACGACGACCTCGCTCAGCGCTGGTCGGTGCTGCTGACCGTCAAGTACACGTTCTAATCGGTTACCCCGACGATCGATGCACACAGCCGGCCCCGCGAGGGGCCGGCTTTTTTCGTGGCCGCGGGCTTGACCCCCGCCGCCGCGCCGCGTGATCCTAGGCGGTCCGCCCCAGTTCCCGGGGCGGGGTTCGCCGCTAATTCGCGGTCAGAAGGACAGGTCACACCATGAATGCCATCCAGTTCGGGGAGCCGGTTTCCGGCAAGACGGTCAGCGCCCGCGTTTCGCCGGCAGGCGGCCTCGATATCCTCTCCCGCAACGAGGTCGCGCGCTTGCGCGACGCGAGCGGGTCCGGGCTGCACCAGTTGCTGCGCCGTTGCGCGCTGGCCGTGCTCACGTCGGGCAACCTGTCCGACGAGCCGGGTACCATTTTCGAGCAATACCCCGACTTCGATATCCAGGTGCTGCAGGAAGACCGCGGCATCAAGATCGAGCTGAAGAACGCGCCGGAGCAGGCGTTCGTCGACGGCCGCATCATCCGCGGCATCAACGAACTGCTCGTGGCCGTGGTGCGCGACATCGTCTACATCTCCACCCAGTTGGAGAGCGGCGGCTTCGATCTGGACGAGACGGTGGGTATCACCCATGCGGTGTTCGAGATCCTGCGCAATTCGCGCATCCTGCGTCCGCAGGTCGATCCCAACCTGGTGGTTTGCTGGGGTGGCCACTCGATCTCGCGCGACGAATACGAATACACCAAGCGGGTGGGCTATCAGCTCGGCTTGCGCGGCATGGACATCTGCACGGGCTGCGGTCCCGGCGCGATGAAGGGGCCGATGAAGGGCGCCACCATTGCCCACGCCAAGCAGCGTCGCAAAGGCAATCGCTACATCGGCATCACCGAGCCAGGCATCATCGCCGCCGAATCGCCGAACCCGATCGTCAACAACCTGGTGATCATGCCGGACATCGAGAAGCGTCTGGAGGCGTTCGTGCGCCTCGGGCACGGCATCATCGTGTTCCCGGGCGGCGTGGGCACGGCCGAGGAAATCCTCTACATGCTCGGCCTCCTGTTGTTGCCGCAGAACCAGGAGATTCCGTTCCCGCTGATTTTCACAGGGCCCCAGCAGTCGGCCGCCTATTTCGAGCAGATTGATCGCTTCCTGCGCCTGTGCCTGGGCGACGAGGTGTCGCGCCACTACCGCATCATCATCGACGATCCGGCCGCCGTGGCCCACGCGATGGTGTCGGGCATCGACAAGGTGCGCAACCACCGCCTCGACAACAAGGACGCCTTCTTCTTCAACTGGGCACTGGATATCCCGCTGCCGTTCCAGCAGCCGTTCCGTCCCACCCACGAGGCTATGGCCTCGCTGGCGCTGCACCGCGATCGTCCGCGTCACGAGCTGGCGGCGGATCTGCGTCGGGCGTTCTCGGGTATCGTGGCCGGCAACGTCAAGGAAGACGGCGTTCGCGCCATCGCCGAACACGGTCCGTTCGTGATCGATGGCGAGGCCGACGTGATGCGCGCGCTCGACGACCTGCTCAAGGCCTTCGTCGCACAGCATCGCATGAAGCTTCCGGGCGGCACCGCCTATGAGCCCTGCTATGTGGTGCGGACCTGACCCATCCGACCCTTGGCTGAACGTGACGTCGGGGCATGGCCCCGCGTCACACGGTCTAGACGGCCAAGCGCGCGACGATGCGACCGCCTATTTCGGCGGAGGGAAGTCCCATGCTCGTCACTATTCTGCTCATCGTGTTGCTGATCGCGTTGGTCGGCGGCCTGCCCACCTGGGGTTATTCGCGTTCGTGGGGCTACGGCCCCAGCGGCGGTATCGGCGTGGTGCTGGCCATCATCCTGGTGTGCTGGCTGCTCGGCGTGTTCTGATCGCTATGCGTTCGCGGCCGGGTTCGCCCGGCTGCGACGTGCGCACGTTGCGAACGGCGCCATTCCGGTCACGATGACCGCCATGGAAGCCTGCTACGAACTCATGCCGCCCTGGGCGGTCACTCGCGGGACCCGCGGTGCGCTGCGCGTGCTCGGTATCGACGCGGAAACCGCGTTGGGTGCGTACGGCGTGTTTCCCCGCATCGAACCCGGCAGCTACGCGCCGGTGGTGTGTTCGGTGGACGGGTGTGTGTCTCTCCACGGAAAACGCTGGGGCATGCTCCCCGGGTGGTCCACGCGCCCCGAGCTGGCTTACCGCACCGCGTTTGTCGAGGCTCGGCTGGCGCCGTCTCGACCGGCCTACCGGGAGGCTTTCGTCGCGCGTCGCTGCCTCATCCCGGCGACCGGGATGTACGTTATGGGAATGAAGGGCGAGGTGTCCGAATCGCTACTGGCCCGGCCCGTGCGTGACCGCCTGCTATGTATGGCGGGGCTCTGGAACCTGTCGGGCGACGGGGTTTTCTCCTACTCGGTGCTCGTCCGCCACCTCACCACGTCGCGTGAGCCCGTCATCGTGTCGCCTACCTCATGGGAGGCGTGGCTGCACGGCGATGTCGATGTCGCGCAGGCCATCGTCGACCAGGCGCTGACACCGGAACTCCGATACTACGCGTCGTCCTATCGCGTGCCCGTGCCGTCCCGAATCTGGGCCAACGACCACGCCTGACCCTGGAGTGGCTATGTCGCGTCCCCATCATCCCGGCCCGGACACGGGCCGCATCCCCCCGGGTACGCCGGCGCCGCCGGCGGACGACATGCCTGTCAAGCGGCCGGGCCCCGACCCGGATACGGATGGCGAGTGGCCGGCGTCCGCATGACTCAGGCGAGGATTCGCTGGCCGGGCACACCGCTGCCGCGTTCGTTTTTCCGCCGCGACGCACGGACAGTCGGTCCGGAACTGCTGAACAAGGTCCTGGCTTCGGCGGACGGAAGGGCGGGACGCATCGTCGAGGTAGAGGCTTACGTCGGGGCGATCGACCCGGCGGCGCACACCTTTCGCGGCAAGACCCCTCGCAATGCCACGATGTTCGGTCCGCCCGGTCACCTGTATGTCTACTTCACCTATGGGATGCACTGGTGCAGCAATGCCGTCTGCGGTGACCGCGACGGCTCCGGCGTGCTCATCCGTGCGCTTGAGCCGCTCAAGGGCATCGAACGCATGCGCGAGGCCCGGCCGAAAGCACGAAAGGAGCGCGAACTGTGCAGTGGGCCGGCGCGCCTGACGCAAGCGATGGGCATAACGGGTCAGCACGACGGCATCGACCTCGTTCGGGCGCGTGACGGCTTTACGATTCTTGACGACGGCATGCTGGCGCCGGAGAGCGTGCCCGGCTGCGCCCGCATCGGCATCCGCGAGGGCACCGACCTGCTCTGGCGATGGTTCGTGGCCGGCAACGCGCACGTCTCCCGTCCATGATGGCCCGTGCCGCGGACGCTTGACAGGCCCTCCCGATATCCACAAAATACGTGGCTCCCCGCCCGAATAGCTCAGCCGGTTAGAGCACTTGACTGTTAATCAGGGGGTCGTTGGTTCGAGTCCAACTTCGGGCGCCAGATTCGAAAAAGCCGTGCAGCGATGCACGGCTTTTTTCGTGGTAAGTCCGGCGAATTGCCGCGTTTTCAGCGAGGGCAATCGCCGGTCGTGCGCACGGTCGTCGTCTCGACCCGCGCACGCCCCGCCGAGGCGATCACCAGTCGCATCGGGGGCACCCGTCGCCCGCTGACGCAGAAGGTGATCGTGCGATTGCCGCCCGTGGTGCCTTCCGCCGTGAAGGCGATACCTCCGTCCCTGTTGGCGTAGCCGTACAGGGTCGCGTGCAGCGCTTCGTGGCTGGCTTCCGGGCGTACCCGTCCGCCATGCGTCGTCAGCCAGCCCTGGGCCCAGCCCCCCGATCCCGGGCGTGGCGTGACGGCCACCGGCGAGCCTGCGGCCACGGCAAGCATTCGGGCGCGACCCAGGTCGTCGCGAAGTGCGCCCACTGCGTGTCGGAGCCGCCGTCGGGCCAGGGCATCGTCGAAGCGGGGGAGGGCCAGGGCGATCGTCAGCCCGACGATGGCCAGCACCACGAGCAACTCGGGCAGGGTGAAGCCGCCTGGGCGGAAGCGCATCGAGGGATACCCAAACCCTTGATCGTCGGCGACTTGCCGGGACCGTCCCATCGGGTGCCGGCGTCACGTCGCGTAGGCGCCGGCGCTTTAAACTCAGGCTCCGGACCCGCATATCGTCAGCCATGACCGATCGCTTCCAGCTCGTCTCTCCCTATAAGCCTTCCGGCGACCAGCCTGACGCCATCCGTAAGCTCGTCGACGGTTTCGAGGCCGGCCTGGCCGCCCAGACCCTGCTTGGCGTTACGGGCTCCGGCAAGACGTTCACGATCGCCAATGTGATCGAGCAGGTGCAGAAGCCCACCATCGTGCTGGCACCGAACAAGACATTAGCGGCGCAGCTGTACGGCGAATTCAAGGAGTTTTTTCCCCATAACGCGGTGGAATACTTCGTCAGCTACTACGACTACTACCAGCCGGAAGCCTACGTGGTGGCCTCGGACACCTTCATCGAGAAGGATTCGAGCATCAACGACCATATCGAGCAGATGCGGCTGGCGGCGACCAAGGCGCTCCTGTCCCGCAAGGACGCCTTGATCGTGGCGACCGTGTCGGCGATCTACGGCCTGGGTGATCCCGAAGACTACATGAGCCTTCGCCTCATCCTGTCTCGCGGCGAACACATCGACCAGCGGGCCCTCATTCGTCAGCTGACCGAGCTGCAGTACGTGCGCAACGAGATGGAGCTGCGTCGCGGCACCTATCGCGTGCGTGGCGAAATCATCGACGTCTTCCCCGCGGAATCGGAAAGCGAGGCCCTGCGCATCGAGCTGTTCGACGGCGACGTCGAGAACCTGTCGCTGTTCGATCCGCTTACCGGCGAGGTGCTACGCAAGGTGCCGCGCTACACGGTGTATCCGAAGACGCACTACGCGACCACGCGCCAGAGCGTGCTGAACGCGATGGAGACGATCAAGATCGAGCTCTCCGAGCGACTGGAGCAGCTCTATCGCGACAACAAGCTCGTGGAGGCCCAGCGCCTCGAGCAGCGCACGCGGTTCGATCTGGAGATGATGGCGGAGGTGGGCTTCTGCCAGGGCATCGAGAACTACTCGCGGCACATGACGCGGCGTGGACCGGGCGAGCCGCCGCCGACGCTGTTCGACTACCTGCCGCCGGATGCCCTCATGGTGGTGGACGAATCCCACGTGACCGTGCCCCAGCTGGGCGCGATGTACAAGGGGGATCGCTCCCGCAAGGAGACCCTGGTCGAGTTCGGTTTCCGCTTGCCATCCGCCATGGATAACCGTCCGCTGCGGTTCGAGGAGTGGGAACGCCGCAAGCCACGCGCGATCTACGTGTCGGCGACGCCAGCGAAATACGAGCTCGACCACGCCGACGGCAACATCGTTGAACTGGTGGTGCGTCCTACCGGCCTGATCGATCCGGAGGTCGAGGTACGTCCGGTGCGCACGCAGGTCGACGACCTGCTGGGCCAGATCCGCGAGCGCGTGGCGATGGGCGACCGCGTGCTGGTCACCACCCTGACCAAGCGCATGTCGGAAAATCTCACCGACTATCTCTCCGAGCACGACGTGAAGGTGCGTTACCTCCATTCGGATATCGATACGGTCGAGCGCACCGAAATCATTCGCGACCTGCGCCTGGGCGAGTTTGACGTATTGGTGGGCATCAACCTGCTGCGCGAGGGCCTGGACATGCCCGAGGTGTCGCTGGTGGCTATCCTCGACGCCGATAAGGAGGGGTTCCTGCGTTCGACCCGGTCGCTCATCCAGACGATCGGCCGCGCGGCGCGTAACGTGCGCGGCAAGGCCATCCTGTACGCCGATGAGATCACGGGCTCGATGAAGGATGCGATGGACGAGACGGCCCGTCGTCGCGAAAAGCAGATCGAATACAACGCCGCCCACGGCATCACGCCGAAGACGGTGGTCCGCCGTATCGCCGATATCATGGAAGGCGCGCGGGCGGACGTCGGATCGCGGGGCAAGGGCAAGAAGGGCAAGGACAGCCGCAAGGTCACCGAGGAGGTCGCCGATTACTCGGCGCTCACGCCGGAGCAGGCGGGCGTCACGATCAAGAAGCTCGAGGCCCGCATGTACAAGCACGCGCAGAACCTGGAATTCGAGGAGGCGGGCAAACTGCGCGACGAGATCCACCGCCTCCGGGAGAAGGCCCTTCGTTGACCCGCTGCAGACCCCTTGCGCGCGGCACCGACTGCCAGTAAACTGCGCAGCTCTTCGGGCGGTTAGCTCAGCGGTAGAGCACTACCTTGACATGGTAGGGGTCACAAGTTCGATCCTTGTACCGCCCACCACTTTCCTCAGTCGGCAAGTGGCATGAAGAAAGAACAGAAGGAGCCGATTGGCTCCTTTTTCTTTGCCTGCGACTTGCTTGTTTGTGGGGACCTGTTCGTCAGGTGCCGCGGGCGGCGTCCAGCGCATCCGCGGCCACCGTATGTCCCATCGTCCGCAGAAGCACCCCGATGACGGCGATTGTGCCACCCAAAAAGGCGACGAGCACGCCGCCCGCCCACAGGGCCAGTTGGAGCTTGGTCGGTACGTGATCGAGCCGCGCCATGACGGCCTCGAATGCCGCGTCGAATCGGTTCTCCAACCCTTCGAAGCGTGCATCGGACTGGTTTTCCAGGCCTTTGAAGCGCGCATCAAACTGGTTTTCCAGGCCTTTGAAGCGTGCATCAAACTGGTTTTCCAGGCCTTTGAAGCGTGCATCAAACTGGTTTTCCAGGCCTTTGAAGCGTGCATCGAGCTGGTTTTCCAGGCCTTTGAAGCGTGCATCGAACCTGTTCTCCAAGCCTTCGAGGCGTGCATCGAACCTGTTCTCCGAGCCTTCGAAACGTGCATCGAACCTGTTCTCCAAGCCTTCGAAGCGTGCATCGAACTGGTTTTCCAAGCCTTCGAAGCGTGCATCGAACCGGCCTTCGAGACCGTTGAAACGTGCATCGAACTGGCCGCCCATCCCGTCGAAGCGTACATCAAAGCGGCCCTCCGCTCCGTCGAAGCGGATGTCGAACCGACCTCCCACGCCCTCCAGTTGGGAGGCCAGGCCCGTCAGCGTCGATTCAACGCGACCCAGACGGTCGCGGATCAGGCGGACGTCGTCGCGCACCTCGTCGAGGTCACGGCGCACGTAGGTCATGTCGACTTCGAGGGCGGCGAGGCGGGGTTCCATCTCTGGATGTTGCGG
Organism: Luteibacter sahnii; assembly: GCF_034063545.1. Taxonomy (NCBI): domain Bacteria; kingdom Pseudomonadati; phylum Pseudomonadota; class Gammaproteobacteria; order Lysobacterales; family Rhodanobacteraceae; genus Luteibacter; species Luteibacter sahnii. The sequence goes on along the minus strand of NZ_JAQLOK010000002.1, from coordinate 432,671 downwards.
CGGCTCACCCGGCGGCACAACGCCTTTCCTCGGATGATCCCATTTTCGCTTGGTGACGGCCATGATCGTTGTTTCCCACCGGTGGCATCGTCTTGAGTATTCCCTGACGCGGTCCCGCCATATGTCGGCCGTGCCCGCGACCGTCACGGTCGTTTTGTCGGCCGTGGCATCCGGGGACGGCCGACCGGCTAAACTGGCGCTTTCCCGGCGGAGTGCCAGACGGTGGCCTACCTGATCGTCAAGTCGCTGCATATCGTGTTCGTCATCGCCTGGATGGCTACGGTGTTCTACCTCCCGCGCATCCTCGTGAACGTGGCCGAAGCCGCTGAGGATCCCGTCGTCGTGCGCGACCGCCTTCACCTCATGGGGCGGCGCCTCTACCGGTTCGGTCACAGCATGTTCGGCCTGGCGTTCGTGTTCGGCCTCGTGCTCTGGCTGTATTTCCATATCGCGGGCGGTTGGCTGCACGCGAAGATCGCGCTGGTCGTGGTGATGCTGGGCTACTACCTGTGGTCCGGGCGCCTGCTCAAGCGGAGCATGGCCGGGGGGGCATTGCCCACGGCCAAGACGTTGCGCCTGCTCAACGAACTGCCGGTATTCGTGTTGCTCGCGATCGTGTACCTGGTCGTCGCCAAACCGTTCTGACGCGTGAGCGACGACGGCACCATCGTTCCGGGGCTCATGGTCCTTCACGGCAACCGCCTGGAGGAATTGCGCGACGTGCTCGCCGACTGGTTGCGCCGGACGCCCCTGACGCCCCTGGAAGACGAGCGGGTGCTGGTGCAGTCCAACGGTATTGCCCAGTGGTTCCGCATGGCCCTGGCGCGGGGCCTCGACGACGGCGGCCTCGGCATAGCCGCCGCCGTGGACGTCGAACTGCCGGGTCGGTTCCTTTGGGAGGCCTACCGCGCCGTGCTGGGGCGCGACGCGGTGCCACCGGAATCGCCGTTCGACAAGTCGCGCCTGGTCTGGCGCCTGATGCGCCTCGTGCCCTCGCTGTCGCGCGAGCCGGCGTTCGAACCGCTGGCGGCGTTTCTCGGCGATGGCAGCGATGCGCGCAAGTGTCATCAACTGGCCGAGCGCCTGGCCGATCTCTACGACCAATACCAGGTGTATCGCGCGGACTGGCTGACCGACTGGGCCACGGGCCGCGACATCCTCCGCGACGCCCGCGGTGGCGCGGCGACGATGACGCCGGCCGACCGTTGGCAGGCGGCGCTCTGGCGCCGGCTCCTGGACGACGTCGGGCCCGGCGAGGCGGAAAGCCACCGTGCCGCCGTCCACGCGCGCTTTCTCGCGGCGGTGGCCGGGGACGGGGAGCGTCCCTCGACGCTGCCGCGCCGCATCGTGGTGTTCGGTATGTCGTCGTTGCCCCGGCAGACGCTGGAAGCCCTTTCTGCCTTGGCACGGTGGTCGCAGGTGTTGCTGGTGGTGATGAATCCGTGCCGTCACTACTGGGCCGACATCGTCGACGATCGCGAGTTGCTCCGGGCCGAGCGACGGCGCCAGCAGGCCAAGCCGGGCATGCCGGTCACGCCGTCCGTGGAGGACATGCATCTCTACGCCCATCCGTTGCTGGCATCCTGGGGCAAGCAGGGTCGCGACTACATCCGCTTGCTGGACGAGTTCGATCACCCCGACACGTACCGCGAACGTTTCACCGCGTGGGACCAGCGCATCGATCTCTTCGTGGAGCCGACCCAGGACACGCTCCTGGGCCAGGTGCAACGGGCGATCCTCGACCTGGAGCCACTTCCGCCGGAAAAGCACCCCCTGACGGACGGCGACACGTCCATCGCCTTTCACGTCGCGCATTCGCCGCAGCGCGAGGTGGATATCCTGCACGACCAGTTGCTGGCGCGTTTCGACGCGGCGCAAAGCGCGGGTGACCCGATCCATCCGCGCGACGTGATCGTGATGGTGCCGGACATCGAAACCTACGGTCCGCACATTGAGGCCGTGTTCGGGCGCGTGCCGCGCGACGATCCCCGTTACATCCCTTACAGCATTGCCGACCGCGCCTCGCGAGGCAGTGTTCCCCTGGTGATGGCGCTCGACATGCTGCTCGGCCTGGGTGAGTCGCGATTCGGCGCCGGCGAGCTGGCCGACCTGCTCGACGTGCCGGCGGTGCGCCACCGGTTCGGTCTTGGCGACGACGATCTGCCCCTGCTCCATCGTTGGGTGGAGGGCGCGGGGATCCGTTGGGGCCTCGACGCCCGGCAACGCGCCTCGCTGGGACTGCCCGCGCTGGAGCAGAACACCTGGGCGTTCGGCCTGCGCCGGATGCTGCTCGGTTACGCGGTCGGCAACGGCGAGGCCTGGGGCGGCATCGAGCCCTATGGCGAGGTGGGCGGGCTCGACGCCGGCCTGGTCGGCCCGCTCGCCGACCTCCTCGAAGCCCTCGGACGGTATGGCCGACTGTTCGCCGAGCCGGCCACGCCGGACGCATGGGCGCCGCGTCTGCGTGAGCTGCTGCGCGATGTCTTCGAGCCTGTCGACGCAGACGACCGCATGCGTCTCCAGCGCCTGCATGAATCGCTCGATGCCTGGGAGTCCGCCTGCGCAGGTGCGTCGTTCGCGGAGCCGCTGCCCGTCGACGTGGTGCGTGAGGCCTGGCTCGGACAGCTGGACGACGGCGGGTTGTCCAAGCGATTCCTCGCTGGCGCGGTGAGCTTCGGCACGCTCATGCCGATGCGCGCGATTCCGTTCCGGCTCGTGTGCCTGCTCGGGATGAACGACGGCGACTATCCGCGCGTGCGCCCCGCGATGGACTTCGACCTCATGTCCCGCCCGGGTGCGTGGCGTCCCGGCGATCGCTCTCGTCGGGAAGACGATCGCTATCTGTTCCTCGAGGCGCTCCTGTCGGCACGTGACGCGTTGCACATCGGTTGGGTCGGGCGCAGCGTCCGCGACAACGGCGAACGCGCGCCCTCGGTGCTGGTCGGGCAACTGCGCGATTACCTTGACGCGGGCTGGCGAGCGGCCGATGGGGGCAGCGCCATCGACGCGCTGACCGTCGTCCATCCGTTGCAACCGTTCGGCAGGGCCTATTTCCAGGCGGGCGATCCTCGTCTTTTCACCTACGCCGGCGAATGGCGCGAGGTGCACGACGAGCGCGCGCGCGAAGCGGACACGGTGCTGACACCGCCCATCGTGGAGCGCCCCTTGTCGCTGGCCGTGCTCCGGCGTTTCCTGCGTCATCCGGTGCGCGAGTTCTTCCAGGCGCGGCTTGGCGTTCGCTTCGAACGCCCCGACGTGGCCAGCGACGACGTCGAACCGTTCGCGCTCGACGGACTCGACCGCTTCGCCATGACCGACGTCCTGCTGCGGGCCGCGCTGCGCGACGAGGCGAACGCAGACCTGTCGATCGCCGCTGCGGCGTTGCGACTTCAACGGGCCGGTGCCCTTCCGATGGGAGGGTTCGCCGCGTCCGCCCGTCGTGAGCTCACCGCCCTGGCGGAGGCGGTGCACCGACGTGTCGTCGACGAACGTCGCGCCTGGCCCCACGACGCGGGAAAGCGCGAACTGCGGCTGGTGGTGGGTGACCTCGTCATCGAGGACTGGCTCTCCGACCTGCGCGCGGACGACCAGGGGCGGCTCGCCGCCCTGCTGCCTTCCCCGGCGCCCGTGCTTGACGTCGACGGCGTCCCTCGCGCGCACCGGCTCGTCATGCCCTGGATCGACCACCTGGCCGCGCAGGCGGCGGGCTTCTCGCTCGAAACGCGGTATGTCGGGCCCGACGCGACGGTCGTCATGACGCCGCTCGATCCCGGTACCGCGAACGCGATGCTTGGCGTGCTCGTCGGCCTCTGGCGACAGGGCATGACCGGTCCGCTGCCGGTGGCCCTGAAAACGGCGTTGGCCTGGCTGGCGGGCGATGCGGACGACGCCGCCCGGCGCGCCCGTGCCACCTACGACGGTGCGGGTGATCGCTCGCGCGGCGAAGTGGATGGCGATCCTTACCTCCTGCGTGCCTGGCCAGACTTCGACACGATGCTGGATGCGGGCTTTATGGACGTGCTGGCGCCGTATCGTGATTTTCTGGCCGCACTGCGGGTGGAAACGACATGAACGCGCCGGTCGAAACGTTGCGTCCGCTCGACATGCCGCTGGAGGGCATCCGGCTGATCGAAGCCAGCGCAGGCACGGGCAAGACGTGGACGATCGCGGCGCTCTACGTGCGGGCGATGCTCGGTCACCACCTTCCGCAGCCGCTCCTGCCGCCACAGGTTTTGGTGGTGACCTTCACCGAGGCGGCCACGCAGGAGCTGCGCGAGCGCATCCGGGCACGACTGGTCGAGGCCGCCGCCGCGTTTCGCGCGGGGCAGGGCGGCGACGCGTTTCTCGCCGGGCTGGTGGGCGAGTTTGCTCCGGATACGCATGCGGCCTGCGCACGCCGGCTCGAGATGGCCGCCCAGTGGATGGACGAAGCCGCGATCTTCACCATCCACGGCTGGAGCCAGCGCATGCTGATCCAGCACGCCTTCGGCAGCGGCCACGCATTCGCGCAGACGCTCGAGCCCGACGAGACGGCGTTGCTTGCCGATTGCGTACGCGATTACTGGCGCCAGGCGTTCTATCCGATGGATGAAGCCGCGCTCGCCCCGGTGCTGGAAGCCTGGCGCACGCCCGATGCCCTTCTGGCGGACCTGCGTCCGCTGCTGTTGGGGGGTGAGGCTGTTTTACGCGTCAATGGCGACGTGCTCGCCGACGACGTCGCCCTCGATGACCTCCTCGCGCGACGATGCGCCTGGGACGACGAGAACCGGCGGCGGCTCGAGGCGGCGGCGCAGGCATGGCTTGCCGACGCGGCGTGCATCGAAGCGATCGTACTCGAGGCGGTGCACGACAAGGTGCTACACAACGGCTGGTACAAACCCGATCGCGTGCCCGCCGACATGGCCGCGATGCGACGCTGGGCCGCCACACGCGACGCGAGTGGTTTCGACGTCTCCCGTTATGCCGCTTCCCGACTGGCCAAGGCGACCGGCAAGGGCAAGGCGCGGCCGGAACACCCGGCGTTTGCCGCCCTGGAGCACTGGCACGCGTGGCAGGCGGGCAAGGTGTCCGTGCAGCACGCGATCCTGGCCGACGCCCTCGTGAAAGTGCGCGAGCGGCTCGCCGCGCAGAAGCGCCGGCGGTCGCAGATCGGTTTCGACGACCTGCTGCTTCGCCTCGACGCGGCCCTGGCGTCGCCAGGCGGGCACACGCTCGCCACGACGATTCGCCAGCAGTATCCCCTGGCGTTGATCGACGAGTTCCAGGACACCGATCCCCTGCAATACCGCATCTTCCGCGCGATCTACCGAGAGGCGCCGGACGCTGGGCTGTTGCTCATCGGCGATCCGAAGCAGGCGATCTACGCGTTCCGTGGCGCCGATATCCACACCTACCTGTCGGCGCGTTCGGAGGCCCAGGCACCGCACTACAGCCTCGACACCAACCATCGCTCCAGCGCGGGGATGGTCGACGCGGTGAACGCGCTGTTCTCGCACGCCGAATCCCATGCCACCGGCGCGTTCCACTTCCCCGACCGCGGCCTGCCGTTTTCACCCGTGAGCGCGCGGGGACGGGCCGAGCGGTTCGTGCTCGACGGCGAAACCCAGGCTGCCTTGCACCTGTGGTTGCTCGACGACGAGGTGCCCATTGGCGTGCGCAGCTACCGCGAGCAGATGTCGGCCGCGTTCGCCACCGGCATCGTGCGGTTGCTCGACGCGGCCCGGGTGGGACGTTGCGGGTTTCTCCGGGACGACGGGTCGCTACAGCCGCTGGTTCCCGCAGATATCGCCATTCTCGTGCGCAGCCATAACGAGGCTCGGGACGTACGCGCGGCATTGGATGCACGTGACGTGCGCAGCGTGTTCCTGTCCGACCGTGATTCCGTGCTCGATAGCGACGAGGCGGCCGACGTGCTTTTCTGGCTCCGCGCGGTGGCCGAGCCGTCGTCGGATGTCGCGATGCGCGCCGCCCTCGCCACACGCACGCTGGACCTGGGCTACGGTGAGCTGGAGCGCCTCAATACCGACGAAGCGCACTGGGAACGGCGCGGCCAGCAGTTTTTCGCCTGGCGCGAGGTCTGGCGTCGCGCGGGCGTGCTGGCGATGCTGCATCGGCTGCTGCATGACTTCGACTTGCCGGGGCGCCTGCTCGGCACCAAGGGCGGCGAACGTCGCCTGACCAACCTGCTGCACCTGGCCGAACTGCTACAGCAGGCTGCCGCGACGATCGAGGGCGAACAGGCGCTGATCCGCCACCTCGCCGAACGCATCGCCGATCGCTCCGGGCACACCGGCGACGAGCAGATCGTGCGCCTGGAGAGCGACGACGACCTGGTGAAGGTGGTCACCATCCACAAATCCAAGGGCCTGGAATATCCGCTGGTGTTCCTGCCCTTCATCTGCGCGGCGGGCGGCACACGGGCAGGGCAGGGCTATCGCTACCACGATGGCCACGGTGCGCAGGTCGAGTTGCTGTCTGCCAGCAGCGACGCGGCGGGCGATGCCGTGCGCGATGCGAAAGACGCGGCCGAGCGCGCCGCGCTACAGGAAGACCTGCGCCTGGTGTATGTCGCCCTGACACGCGCGCGGCACGCCTGCTGGTTGGGCGTCGCCCCGGTCTGCTATAACGCCGCGCGCAAGCCGCAACTGCACCGGTCCGCGTTTGGGCACCTGCTCACCGGCGGCACCGAGATCGACAATGGCATGCTCGAAGGACTCTTGAGGGTCTTGGCCCGCGCGAGCGAGTCGATCGCGGTTGACTACATGCCGGCGCCCTCGGACGAACGCTATCGGCCGCCTCGCGAGGCGGTGCGCCCGTTGCCGGCGAGGATGCCGGTCGCGAGGTCCGCCGACGCCTGGCGCATCGCGAGCTACAGCGCGCTGCGTTACGACGAAAGCGAGGTACCCGAAACACCGGCGGACGACGTCATCGTGGAATACCAGGCCGAAGCGGTCGCCGAGCCGCTGCGCGCGGCGACCATCCACGGCTTTCCCCGGGGCGCGGATGCCGGCACCTTCCTGCACGACCTGCTCGAATGGGTGGCTGAGGAAGGGTTTGCCGCGATCGCCGCCGACCCGCCCCGCTTGCGCGACATGATCGCCCGGCGTTGCGAGCGGCAAGGTTGGACGCACTGGATCGACGTGCTTCTGGAATGGATGCTTGGTTTGCTGCGCATGCCCTTGGCGCTGCCCGGCGGTGGCACGCTCGCGATGGCATCGCTCGACGACCCGCGCCGCTACCGTGCCGAGATGGAGTTTCTCTTCGAGGCGCGTGGCGTGGACACGTTGGCCCTGGATCGTATCGTCCGCGACGACACGCTTGGGGGCGAGGCACGGCTGCCGCTGTCGTCGGATCGGGTCAACGGCATGCTCAAGGGCTTTATCGACCTCATCGTGGAACACGACGGGTGCTGGTACGTCGTCGACTACAAGTCCAACTGGCTCGGCGTCGACGAGCGCGCGTATACGGTCGCGGCGATGCGCCGGTCGATCCTCGGCTCGCGCTATGAGCTTCAATATGCGTTGTACCTCCTCGCGCTGCATCGCTTGCTGCGTGCCCGGCTGGGCCAGGCCTACGATTACGAGCGCCACGTCGGTGGCGCGATCTACCTCTACCTGCGCGGCGTCGATGGCGATGGCCACGGCGTGCATGCGGAGCGTCCACCGAAAGCCATGATCGATGCGCTCGACGCCTTGTTCGCCGGGGTGGGCGCATGACGACAGACATCCATGCGTGGCTCGATCTCGCCGTGCACGAAGGGCGCCTGCGCTCGGTGGATCGCGCCTTCGCACGGTTTCTCGCCACCCTCGATGCATCGGCGGACCCGCGCGTACTGGCCGCCGCGGCGATCGCGAGCCGTGAGCTGGGCGAGGGGCATATCTGCGTCGGCGTGGAGACGATCGCGTCGATCGAGCCATGGCTTTCCGGCGTCGTCGACGGCCTGAAGGGTTCGCCCCTCGTGGCGGGTCCGAACGGCGATCCGGCCACGCCGCTCGTGCTCGACGAGGCGCTGCTTTACCTTCGCCGGTTCTGGCGCCATGAAGTGCAGGTCGCCGAGGCGATCGTCCACCGACTCGCGCCGGTGGAGACACCCGACGAATTGAGCGGCGAGATCGCGCGTTTGTTCCCCACGGGCGACGCCGGGCCGGACTGGCAGAAGATCGCCTGCGCGATCGCCGCGCGTGGCACGTTCACCGTGATCACCGGCGGTCCCGGCACGGGAAAAACCACCACCGTGGTGCGCCTGCTCGGCCTGCTGCAGACGCTGGCGTATCGGCGCGGCGAGCCACGCCTGCGCATTCGCCTCGCTGCGCCCACGGGCAAGGCGGCCGCACGCCTGAATGCGTCCATCGCGGCGCAGATCGAACAGCTCGACGTCGAACCGGCAGTGAAGCAGGCGATTCCCGCCGAGGTGGCGACGCTGCACCGATTGCTCGGCAGCCGTCCGGATAGCCGGGCGTTTCGTCACGACCGCGACAACCCCTTGCACCTGGACGTGCTGGTGATCGATGAGGCGTCGATGATCGATCTCGAACTCATGGCGGCCACGCTCGACGCGCTGCCGCGGGGCGCACGCGTGGTGCTGCTGGGCGACAAGGATCAGCTGTCCTCGGTCGAGGCCGGCGCGGTGCTCGGCGATCTCTGCGCGCGTGCCGACGGCGGGCACTACGACAAAGCAACGCGCGACTGGCTTTGGATAACGTGTGGCGACGACGTGTCGCCGTGGAGCGACGGCGATGCGCGGGCGCTCGACCAGCGCGTGGTCATGCTCCGCCACAGCCGCCGTTTCGGTATGCACAGTGGCATCGGTGAACTCGCCGCGGGGATCCACCGAGGCGACATGGACGCGGCGCGGCAGGCTTTCGCAGGGGCTGGCGGCGATATCGCGCTGCTCGCGCCCTCTTCTGCCGCCGTCGCGACGCTGGCGATCGACGGGCGTGGTGGCGCGCCCGGCTATCGCGCGTGGTTTGACTGGATCGAGCGCGAACGGCCAGCGGCCGATGCGCCGTTCGGTGACTTCGAGGCCTGGGGCACCGGCGCGCTACGGGCCTACGCACGGTTTCAGCTGCTGTGCGCGTCGCGCCACGGCGACACTGGCGTACCCGAACAGAACGCGCGAATCGAGCAGGGTCTGGTCGATCGGGGCTACATCGATGCCGGGCGCGACTGGTATGAAGGGCGACCGGTGATGGTCACGCGCAACGACTACGCCATCGGCCTCATGAATGGCGATGTGGGCGTCACGCTGTGGGTGCCGGATGGACAGGGCGGCATGGCGTTGCGGGTCGCATTCGGCGTGCTGGATGACCAGGGGCGCGAGCGGACCCGTTTCGTCGTCCCCAGCCGGTTGTCGGCCATCGAAACGGTTTATGCGATGACGGTGCACAAGTCGCAGGGTTCGGAGTTTGAACATGCCGCGCTGGCCTTGCCGTCGGAGCCATCGCCGGTGCTGACGCGGGAATTGCTTTATACCGGCGTGACGCGTGCCCGCACGCATTTCACGCTGCTGGCGTCTGACGACATCGTGGCGTACGCCATGGGGCGGAAAACGAACCGGGCTTCCGGATTGCTTCGTCGTCTTCTCTGATGGGCGTCAGCGCGGGTGGGAGGGGACCCTGTCCGCGAACCCTCAAGGGGGCGGCGACGGCGCGAGTGACGCCGTGGCCGCCCTGGTTCTAAACCCCGTAAAAATCCACGTACCACCGTGCGAACCGGGCGACGCCTTCATCGACGGCGGTCGACGGGGCGTAACCCACGTCCCGCCGCAGCGCCGACACGTCGGCCCAGGTGTCAGGCACGTCGCCCGGCTGCATCGGTAGCAGGTTTTTCTCGACGCGACGGCCGAGATGCTTTTCGAGCAGGGCGATGAAGTCGAGCAGTTGCACCGGCTCGTCGTTGCCGATGTTGTAGACGCGGTAGGGCGCCGACGAGGTGCCGGGGTTGGGCGCCACGGGATCGTACGCGGGATCGGGCTGGGCGGGATGGTCGAGCGTGCGGATCACGCCTTCGACGATGTCGTCGATATAGGTGAAATCGCGGCTGTGCTGGCCATGGTTGAACACGTCGATGGGCTCGCCGCGCACGATGCGCTTGGCGAACAGGATCGGCGACATGTCCGGGCGGCCCCAGGGCCCATAGACGGTGAAAAAGCGCAACCCGGTCGTCGGCAGGTTGAACAGGTGACTGTAGGTGTGCGCCATCAGTTCGTTGGATTTCTTGGTCGCCGCGTAGAGGCTCACCGGGTGGTCCACAGCGTCTTCCACCGCGAAGGGCATCTTGCGGTTCGCGCCGTATACCGAACTGGAGGACGCGTAGACCAGATGCCCCACGGCATGGCGGCGGCAGGCTTCCAGCACGTTGACGAAGCCCACCAGGTTGCTCTGAACGTAGGTGTGCGGATGCGTCAGGGAATAGCGCACGCCGGCCTGGGCGGCCAGGTTGACGACACGTTCGGGCTGGAACCCGGCGAAGGCCGCGTCCACCGCGGCCTGCTCCGCCAGGTCGGCGCGCCGGTGCGTGTAGCCGGGGTGCGTCGCGAAGCGGGCGAGGCGGGCTTCCTTGAGCGCCGGGTCGTAGTAATCGTTGTGGTTGTCGAGGCCGAAGACCGTATCGCCGCGTGCGAGCAGGCGTTCGGTCAGGGCCGCGCCGACGAAACCGGCACTGCCGGTAACCAGGATGCGCATGGGCTCGCCCAGGAAGAAGAGAAGACGCCCCATTGTAGCGGAGCCCGGCGTTGACACGGCGCGAGGCCTGAACTAGCTTTCCCGGTATTCACGAGACGAAGGTGGCCCGCGGCAACGCCGGCCGAGTGTGCGACATGCGGACTACCAGCGCCCCAACCTGAGCCCCTCGCCACGTCTTCGACACCACCGAAGGGCGCCTGGCGCCCTTTTTGTTTGTCCGGAAAACCGTTCCCATGATCCAGATCACGCTCCCCGACGGCAGCCAGCGTCCGTTCGACCATCCCGTGTCCGTGCAGGACGTCGCCGCCTCGATCGGCGCCGGTCTCGCCAAGGCAACGCTCGCCGGCAAGGTCGACGGCACGCTGGTGGATGCCAGCTTCACCATCGACCGCGACGCCGCGCTCGAGATCGTCACCGACAAGAGCCCCGAGGCGCTGGATATCCTGCGCCATTCCACGGCCCATCTGCTCGGCCAGGCCGTGCAGCGCCTCTTCCCGGGTGCCCAGGTCACCATCGGCCCGGTGATCGACAACGGGTTCTATTACGACTTCGCGTACGAGCGGCCCTTCACCCCCGACGATCTCGCTGCCATCGAGGCCGAGATGGAAAAGATCGTCAAGGAGCAGATTCCGGTCACCCGCTCGGTGAAAGATCGCGACGACGCGATCCGCTTCTTCCGCGGGCTGGGCGAGGAGTACAAGGCGCAGATCATCGAGTCGATCCCCGCCGGCGAAACGCTCTCGCTCTATACCCAGGGCGAGTTCACCGACCTGTGCCGCGGCCCGCACGTGCCGAATACGGGCAAACTGCGCGCGTTCAAGCTCATGAAGGTCGCCGGCGCCTACTGGCGCGGCGATTCCAACAACGAGATGCTCAGCCGCATCTACGGTACCGCCTGGCTCAACGACAAAGACCTCAAAGCCTACCTGGTGCAGCTGGAGGAGGCGGAAAAGCGCGACCATCGCCGCATCGCCAAGGAACTCGACCTGTTCCACCAACAGGAAGAAGCCCCGGGCATGGTGTTCTGGCACCCCAAGGGCTGGGCCATCTGGCAGACGGTGGAGCAGTACGTGCGCGGCGTGTACCGCAAGAGCGGCTACCAGGAAGTGCGCGGTCCGCAGATCATGGACGTCAGCTTGTGGAAGAAGTCCGGCCACTGGGACAACTACCACGAGAACATGTTCTTTACCGAGTCGGAAAAGCGCACCTATGCGCTCAAGCCGATGAACTGCCCGGGCCACGTGCAGATCTTCAACGCCAACCTTCATAGCTACCGCGACCTGCCTATCCGATACGGCGAATTCGGCGGCTGCCACCGCAACGAGCCGTCGGGCGCCCTGCACGGCATCATGCGCGTGCGCGCCTTCACCCAGGACGACGGCCACATCTTCTGCACCCCGGCGCAGATCGAAGCCGAGGTGGCGGCGTTCCACCAGCAGGCCATGCAGGTCTATGCCGACTTCGGGTTCGAAGACATCGCCATGAAAATCGCCCTGCGCCCGGAGAAGCGCATCGGCGCCGAAGAGGTCTGGGACAAGGCCGAGGATGCCCTGCGCAAGGCGCTGTCGACGGCCGGCGTGACCTGGGAGGAACTGCCGGGCGAGGGCGCGTTCTACGGCCCCAAGATCGAATACCACATGAAGGACTCGATCGGCCGCACCTGGCAGGTGGGCACGATGCAGGTCGATTTCATGATGCCCGAGCGTCTCGGGGCGGAATACGTCGACGAAAACAGCCAGCGCCAGCACCCGGTGATGCTGCACCGGGCCATCGTGGGTTCGATGGAGCGGTTCATCGGCATCCTCATCGAGCACCACGCGGGCTTGCTTCCGCCCTGGCTCGCCCCCATCCAGGCGGTGGTGTTCGGCATTACCGACGCCCAGGCCGATTACGTTCGCGAGGTAGCGCAAGCCCTTGTCGGGCAAGGCTTCCGGGTGGACGCCGATTTGCGCAACGAGAAGGTCGGATATAAAATCCGGCAGCATACGATGCAGAAGGTGCCTTACCTGATCGTGGTCGGTGACCGCGAGAAGGAGCAGGGTACCGTTTCCATACGTACACGCGGCGGTGAAGACCTCGGCAGCATGCCGTTGGCCGACTTCGCGGCGAAACTGGAGGCCGAGGTCCGTCGCTGACGCGCGGGCCCGGCATTAGGGTTCATTCTTCTGGAGGATAGCGTTATCGCTACGACCGATAACAAGGGCAATCGCAAGAACAACGAGATCCGCGTGCCCAAAGTGCGCGTGCTGGGTCCCGAAGGCGAGCAGTTGGGCATCATGGACACCCGTGACGCCATTCGCCGCGCCGAGGAGGACGGTCTCGACCTCGTCGAAATCCAGCCGAACGGCGACCCGCCGGTCTGCAAGATCATGGATTTCGGCAAGTTCAAGTTCGAAGCCCAGAAGAAGGCCCAGGCCGCCAAGAAGAAGCAGAAGCAGGTCGAAATCAAGGAAGTCAAATTCCGGCCCGTGACCGATGTCGGCGACTACGACATCAAGCTTCGCAAGATGCGCGCTTTCCTCGAAGAGGGCGACAAGGTGAAGGTCACGATCCGTTTCCGCGGCCGTGAAATGTCCCATCAGGATCTGGGCCAGAACCTCGCCAAGAAGATCCAGCTCGACATCGGCGAAGAGGGCGTGGTGGAGTCTTTCCCTCGCCTTGAGGGTCGTCAGATGGTCATGATGATCGGCCCGAAGAAGAAGGTCTGATCGTTTTGAACGGCGCCGTATGGCGCCGTTCTCATTTGCCTGCGAGATTCCTCGTCCCGGCGCCGTCGTTGACGCGCTTCGCGATGTAGGCAAGCTCCCGGATTCCATGTAGAATGCCCGGCTCGGCCCGCATGGATGGGCCGATCACCGTACCCGGCAGGATGGAAAGCGCAGGCGCTCAGGTGCCCGCCGCCGGCTCAGTCAGCAACCGAAGATACGGAGCATTCCGATGCCCAAGATCAAGACCAACCGGGCGGCCGCGAAGCGTTTTCGCAAGACCGCGTCGGGCAAGTTCAAGGCCGGTCACGCCTTCAAGTCGCACATCCTGACCAAGAAGTCGACCAAGCGTAAGCGCGGCCTGCGCGCTCCCAACCACGTCAAGGCGTGCGACACCAAGGGTGTGGCTCGCATGTTGCCGTATCTCTAAGGGAGGCCTGAATCATGGCTCGTGTTAAGCGTGGTGTTACCGCCCGTCGTCGTCACAAGAAAATCATCGGCCGTGCCAAGGGCTACTACAACGCCCGTCGCAAGGTCTTCCGCGTAGCGAACCAGGCCGTCATCAAGGCCGGCCAGTACGCCTATATCGGCCGCAAGCAGCGCAAGCGTCAGTTCCGCGCCCTGTGGATCGTCCGTATCAACGCCGCCGCCCGTCAGTTCGGTCTGTCCTACAGCCGTCTGATCAACGGTCTGGCCAAGGCCAATATCTCGGTCGACCGCAAGGTCCTCGCCGACCTCGCCGTGCACGATATCAAGGCATTTGGCGCGATCGCAGAGAAGGCTAAGGCCAGTCTGGCTGCGTAATCCGCTTTACCACGCGCGGTAACACCTGCCGCGCGATGATGGATGACGTGGGGAGAAGGCCTTGCCTTCTCCCCACGTTTTTTTGTGGGCCTGAAAAGTCAGGAAAACCGATGGAATCGATCGAGCATATCGACGCCTCCCTGCGCGACATCGAGTCCGCCGCCTCGCTTGAGGCCCTGGATGCCGTCCGTGTCGCCCTGCTGGGCAAGAATGGCGCGGTCACCGCCGCTCTCAAGGCCCTGGGCCAGCTCTCCGCCGATGAGCGCAAGGCGCGTGGCGCCGAGGTCAATCGCGCCAAGGAGCGCCTGGCCGATGCGATCGCCGTGCGCAAGCAGGCCCTGGAGCAGGCCGAACTCGACCGCCGCCTCGCGTCCGAGCGCGTCGACGTGACCCTGCCGGGGCGCGACGGCGACTTCGGCGGCATCCATCCGATCACGCGTGCCCTGGAGCGCATCGCCAACATCTTCGGCCGGCTCGGCTACCAGCGTGCCGACGGTCCGGAAATCGAAGACGACTGGCACAACTTCGAGGCGCTCAATTTTCCGCCGCACCATCCGGCGCGTGCCATGCACGACACCTTCTACTTCGGTGACGGTCGTCTCCTGCGTACGCACACCTCGCCCGTGCAGATCCGCTCGATGCAGGGGCGCCAGCCGCCAATCCGCATCATCGCGCCGGGCAAGGTCTATCGCAGCGATTCGGACCAGACCCATTCGCCGATGTTCCACCAGATCGAAGGCCTGCTGGTGGACGAAACCTCCAGCTTCGCCGACCTCAAGGGCACGCTGGCCGAGTTCGTCCGCGCCTTCTTCGAGCGCGACTTCGAGATGCGCTTCCGGCCGAGCTATTTCCCTTTCACCGAGCCCTCGGCCGAGGTGGATATCCGCTGGGACGCCGACGACGGCACCACCCGCTGGCTCGAGGTGCTCGGGTGCGGCATGGTCCATCCGAACGTGCTGAAAAACTGCGGGATCGATCCGGAGCGCTACAGCGGCTTCGCCTTCGGTCTTGGCGTGGAGCGCTTTGCGATGCTGCGTTATGGCGTGGGTGACCTGCGCGCGTTCTTCGAGAACGACCTGCGCTTCCTCCGCCAGTTCGCCTGATCCGCCCACCCTGTTCAACGAGTCGCTCCCATGAAATTCTCCGAAAACTGGCTGCGTGAACTGGTGACGGTCGACGCCGACCGTGCGTCGCTCGTGCATGCGCTGACCATGGCTGGCCTTGAGGTCGAAGAGGTCACGCCGTTGGGCGACCAGCTCGATGGCGTGGTCGTCGCCGAGATCGTCGACGCCGTGAAGCATCCCGAAGCCGATCGTTTGCAGGTCTGCAAGGTGAGTACGGGGCAGGGTGAGCCGCTGCAGATCGTCTGCGGTGCCCCGAACGCCCGCGTCGGCCTTCGCGTGCCCCTTGCCACCGTCGGTGCGGTCCTGCCTGGCGGTATCCAGATCAAGGCGGCAAAGCTGCGTGGCGTCGAGTCGTCCGGCATGCTGTGTTCCGCGAAGGAACTCGGCATCGACGCCGATGCGTCCGGACTGCTCGAACTGCCGCCGGACGCGCCGCTGGGCGAGTCGCTGGCAACCTATCTGGGCCTGCCCGACGCCAGCATCGAACTCAAGGTCACGCCGAACCGGCCTGACGTGCTCGGTCTCAACGGCCTCGCGCACGACGTGGCGGCTCTTTTCGGCAGCCGCGTCCTATCGATCGGCGTGGACGAGGCGCCCGTTGCTTCCGATGCTACTCGTGCGGTACGGCTCGACGCCGGTGCCGATGCCCCGCGTTACCTGGGGCGCGTGATCGAAGGCATCGACGCCAGCGCGCGGTCGCCGTTGTGGATGGCCGAGCGCCTGCGGCGCGCGGGCATTCGCCCCATCAGCGCCATCGTCGACATCACGCAATACGTGATGCTCGAACTGGGCCACCCGATGCACGCGTTCGACAACGACACGTTGTCCGGCGCCATCGTCGTGCGCCACGCTGCGCAAGGCGAAACGCTCACGCTGCTCGACGGCAACAAGGCGACCCTCGACCCTTCCTTCGTCGTCATCGCCGACGAGACCCGGCCGTTGGCCGTGGCCGGCGTGATGGGCGGCCTGGACTCGCGTGTTACCGACACCACGCGCAACGTGTTTCTCGAGGCCGCTCATTTCGCGCCGTCGGCGATCATGGGGCGTGCCCGCAAGCTCGGTCTGCACACCGATGCATCGCACCGATTCGAGCGCGGCGTCGATCCGGCCCTGCCGCGCCGCGCGCTGGAGCGTGCCACCGAGCTGCTGCTGTCCATCGCGGGCGGCAAGGCCGGCCCCGTGACCGTGGCCGAGCGCGCCGAGGACCTGCGTAAGCACGCGCCGGTCCTGCTGCGCCATGCGCGCCTGCGTCGCATCCTGGGCATCGACGTCGCGGCCGCCGAGGTCTCGCGCATCTTCACCGCGCTGGGCATGGCGGTGGAGGAGGTGGCCGACGGCTGGCGGATCACGCCGCCGAGCAGCCGCTTCGACATCGAGCGCGAGGAAGACCTCATCGAAGAGGTAGCGCGCATCCACGGCTATGAGCGTATCCCCACCACCACTCCGGCCGGCAAGATCGCGCTCGCCCCGGAGCCGGAGGCCCGCCTGTCCGAGATGCAACTGCGCGACCAGCTCGCCGCACGCGGCTATTTCGAGGCGGTGACGCTGTCGTTCGTCAATGCCGATCTGCTGACGACCTGGGGCGTCGCGTCGGGCTGGGTGCCGCTGGCCAACCCGCTGTCGGCCGACCTGGCGGTGATGCGCACCTCGCTGTTGCCTGGCCTCGTCGAGGCGCTGCGCTACAACCGTGACCGCCAGCAGGAGCGCGTGCGCCTGTTCGAGGTGGCGCGCAGTTTCCACGCTACCGGCGGTGCGCCAGATGAAGTCGCTCGCGTGGCGGTGGTGGCCTCCGGCGCAGCGCGCGCGGAGCAGTGGGGCGAGGTGTCGCGCCCGGTCGACTTCTTCGACCTCAAGGGCGACCTCGACGCGCTGATCGCCCGTACCGGCGAGCCGGCACGCTGGTCGATCGACACGACCGACCTGCCGTCGTGGCTGCATCCGGGCCGGGGCGCCCGGGTGCTGCGCGATGGCCACGTGGCCGGTTTCATCGGTGCGTTGCATCCGGCGCTCGCCAAGGCGCTCGACCTGGGGGCCGACGTGCACGTCATGGAACTGGCGCTCGAGCCCCTTCTGGCACGGCGCCTGCCGAGCGCGACACGCGTGGCGCGCTTCCCCGCGGTGCGTCGCGACATCGCCGTGGAACTGCCCGAGGACGTGACCTGGGCCAGCGTCGAGGCGGCCGTGCGCGGCGCCCTTGGCGACACGCTCAAGGCGGTCCGCCTGTTCGATCGTTACGCCGGAAAGGGAATCGAGGAAGGGCGAAAGAGTCTCGCTATGGGCTTGATTTTACAGGACGCTTCACGCACCCTTACCGACGACGATGCCGACGCTCGCGTGGCAGAAGCGGTGGGGGCATTGGAGAAAACATGCAAGGCAAGAATGCGAGGATGAGATGGCGCTGACCAAGGCGGAAATGGCCGAGCGGCTTTTCCTCGACGTAGGCCTCAACAAGCGCGAGGCCAAGGAATTCGTGGACGCGTATTTCGAGGTCGTGCGCGAGGCGCTCGAGAAGGGTGAGCAGGTCAAGTTGTCGGGCTTCGGTAACTTCGACCTTCGCCAGAAAAACCAGCGGCCCGGTCGCAATCCCAAGACCGGCGAAGAAATCCCCATCTCGGCCCGGCGGGTGGTCACCTTCCGCCCCGGTCAGAAACTCAAGGTAAGAGTCGAAGGCTATGCTGGATCCAGGGAATAACACCGAGCTTCCGGCGATACCGGCGAAGCGCTACTTCACCATCGGTGAGGTGAGCGAACTGTGCGGCGTCAAGCCGCACGTGCTTCGCTACTGGGAGCAGGAGTTTCCCGCGCTCAAGCCCGTGAAGCGTCGCGGCAACCGTCGCTATTACCAGCGCCACGACGTCCTGATGATCCGCCAGATCCGTTCGTTGCTGTACGACGAGGGGTTCACCATCACCGGCGCGCGCGCCCGCCTGGAGGGGCCCCAGGCCCGCATGGAGGCGAGCATGTCGCACCAGATCGTGCGACAGGTGCGCCTGGAACTGGAAGAAGTGCTTACGTTGCTTCGACGTTGATCGGCGCTTCCGCTGGCCACATCGAAGCTGCTACAATCGTCAGCTCGTCGGGGTGTAGCGCAGCCTGGTAGCGCACTACGCTGGGGGTGTAGTGGTCGCGAGTTCGAATCTCGCCACCCCGACCATTATTCGAAAACGCCTCCGCAAGGAGGCGTTTTTTTTGGTTGTTCGCGGATAACCGGAGTTATCGACCTGGCGACCGGGTGGATGGTTCGATCGCGTGAGCCGTGACCGTGTTGGAGCCTTGTAGCGCCAGAGCGCGTTGCACCTGGGCGTTTGGCAGGGACACCGAAGGCTCTGGCCTCAACGCCTCATCGCCCGGGCCGGCGGCAAAGCACGTATTCCGTACCGCGTCCACGGACGTCCGCGAAGAACCTTTTTTGGGTCCATAGGCGTGCGTCGTGGCGGTGCCTCGTCCTCAGATCCGACCGTATACGTTCTCCAGCTCCTGCACTGCCGCGTTCACCCGTTCGATGCCCTCCGCCTGCCGCCCGGCGCTCTCGCCGATGGCACCGGTGACCTCCGTGACATGGTCCACCGCGCCCAGGATTTCGTCCATCGCCGTGCCGGCGTTGCCGACCATGCGCGCGCCGGTGTCCACGCGATCGCGTGCCTCGGCGATCAGCGCGTGGATCTGTCGCGACGCCGCGCCGCTGCGCGTCGCCAGCTGACGCACCTCATCGGCCACCACCGCAAAACCCTTGCCGGTCTCGCCCGCGTGAGCCGCCTCGATGGCGGCGTTGAGCGAAAGCAGGTTGGTCTGGAACGCGATGGAATCGATCAGGTCGAGGATATCTTCGATTGAGCGGGTGCTGTCCTGGATGGCGTCCATCGTACGCACCACGTCGGACACCACGCCGCCGCCGCGCTGCGCCGCGGCGCGAGCGCCCCCTACCAGTTCGCCGGCGCGATCGGCCTTGCGGGCGTTATCCATCACGGCCTGCGAGAGGGAGACGACCTCGCGCTGCAGGGTCTGCGCGGCCATGGTCTGCGCCGTGATGTCCGTGGCGTACTTCACCACGCGCACGGGTCGGCCCTGGGCGTCCAGGATCGGGTTGTAGGTCGCCTGGATCCACACGATGCGCCCGCCGCGTCCGAAGCGGCGATACATGCCCGCGTCGTGGCGGCCTTCGCGCAGGCGGCCCCAGAAGCTCGCGTAGGCATTCGAGGCCGCTTCGTCGGGGGATACGAACATGCGGTGGTGGCGTCCGATGATTTCGTCGCGTTCGTACCCGAGCGCGGCCAGGAAGTTGGCGTTGGCGTCGACGATGGTGCCGTCCAGCTCGAACTCGATGACGGCCTGGGCGCGGTCGATCGCCCGCAGGCGGCCGTCCATGTCGGCTTCGGCCCGGCGCCGCGCCGTGACGTCGGTCGCGTACTTCACGATGCCGGTAACGCGACCCGACGCGTCGTAGATCGGGTTGTAAGACGACTGGAGCCACACCTCGCCGCCGTCGCGGTTGACGCGGCGGTAAAGCCCCGTGTCGGCCTGTCCCTCGCCCAGCCTTGCCCAGAATTCGGCGTAAGCGGTGGAGGCCGCTTCCGTCGGATCGACGAACTGCCGGTGGTGCTTGCCTATGATCTCGTCGAGCCGGTAACCCATGGTCTGAAGAAACAGGGGGTTGGCATCCACGACCACGCCGTCTGGCGTGAACTCGATGATGGCCTGGACCTTCTCCAGGGCGGCGAGCTTGCCACGCATGGCGCGTTGGCGACGGAACCACTGCCTGATCATGGACTGACCTTGAATGTGATGGACGTCTCACAATATCGGCGAACACTTCGTGGACTGGAGTGGTTTTGTCCAAGACGCCCGGGGCAGTTCAGCTGGCAGCCGGATCGTCGAAAGCCCACGGAAAGCACTGATTCCAGGGATACAAGAATAAGCGGATTCGGCAAAGCCTTGGGCGGGTGTCGGTGGCGGCGTGTGGCCCTCCCGACCAGGCCGCGTCGCAGGCCCTCAAGACAGCCGGCGCCCTGCCGATAGCCCCGCGAAAGGTATCCGGGGTGGATACCCGATCCAGGGGACACGACGATGGCTTCAAAGGACGCCCGGGACCGCGCGCGCGCGGTGCTGAAGGACGCGCGCAAGAAGGTCGAAAAGCTGGCCGGCATCAAGCCGTTCCTGATCGATATCTCATTGCGCGAGAACCCGGTGGGCTCGCGCGTCGGCCAGACCATCGAGGAAAAGATGGCCATCCTGCCGCGACTGCGTGAGTTCGGTTTCGAGAATATCTCGCTCGGCACCCTCGATTACGCCATGCCGGACGAACCCGAGGTCGACGATGACTTCATGCGTCGCCTGCGTGACACGGGGGCGGATCTCCGCGGCTGCTACGCGTTCACCGCCATCGGCCTCAAGGACGCGCATGGCGTGTTCACGCCCGACCCCTCGCAGATCAAGCTGCGCGACTACGGCGTGCCGAATACGGTGCACGAAATCTATCTCAGCCGCTTCGGCATGCAGGGCATGTACGACCTGGAGACGCTCAAGCGCAGCATCCCGGCGAGCGTGCAGTGGCTGATCGACCACGTGAAGGGCGAAAACGGTGGCCCGCCGCGCATCTTCATCAACATCGTCGATGGCTGCGATGCCTTTGCCGAGCGACCGGAAGAGACCTTCGACGTGCTTGAGCTGATCGGCGGGCTGCCCGTCGAAGGCATCACCATGGAGGACGATCGCGGCACGTACATGCCTTTCCAGGTGGGGGCCTACGTCGCTGCCGCACGGGCGATCCTGCCCGCGCCGAAAAAGATCCTGGTGCACCTGCATGCGGGCGGCGGCTTCGAGAACGCGTCGCTGATCGAGGCCCTGCTCAACGGCGCCGACGGTGCCTGGGGTGGCCTGCCCAAGCAGGCGGCGGTGATCGGCCACGCCTCACTGGGCGAGTTGCTCGCCAACCTGGCCCGGGTGAAGAACCACGAGATAGAGCGCATGTTCCGCCTGAAAGAACTGTTGCCCCTGGCGACCCGGCTGCAGGTGCTCGACGAACGCGGCCCCGTACCGGACGACGTGCCGGTGCTCGGCAACAACGCCTACCGGCTTTCGCTGAGCTCGTTCCGCCAGCGGGACGACCGCTTCATGGATCTGCCGCCGGAGCGGATCGGCGGGCGTTACCGCTACCGTATCTGTCCGGTGGTGAGCGACGCCGAACCGGTGCGTGGGCGGTTGGCCGAGGTGACGGGCAAGGCGCCGGAAACCTACAGCGACGCCGTCGTGGAGCGGATGATCCGGCTCATGCGCCGCGACCTGCGCGAGGGACGGCGCATCGACTACGACGAGCCGCTCCACCTCCTGCGGTTACACTATCGGGCGACGCATCCGCACGATGCACCTCCGATGGAAAGGCAGGCTGCCCATGAGCATTGACGACGCGATCCTCGGCGAGGAAGTGGGGCTCTACAAGACCCTTCTCGAATCCACCCGGGCGATTCCCTGGAAGATCGACTGGGCGACACTGCGTTTCGCCTACATCGGCCCGCAGATCGAAGCGCTGCTCGGCTGGTCGCCGCAGTCGTGGGCGACCGTGCAGGACTGGTGTGACCGCATCCACCCCGAAGATCGCGAGTGGGTGTTCAATTTCTGCGTGTCGCAGTCGCAGGCGGGCATCGACCACGAAGCGGATTACCGCGCGCTGCGCAAGGATGGCCAATTCGTCTGGATCCGCGACGTGGTGCACGTGGTGCGCAATCCCGACGGTAGCCCGAACGCGCTGATCGGCTTCATGTTCGACATCAGCGAGCGCAAGCGCACCGAAGAGAAGCTGCTCGACATGCAGCGCGAACTCGAAGAGCTCTCCTACAAGGATGGCCTGACCGGCGTGGCCAACCGCCGACGCTTCGACAAGGTGATGGACGTGGAGTGGCGCGAAGCGCGTCGCCTGCGTCAGCCGTTGTCGGTGGTCGTGCTCGATATCGACTACTTCAAGCAATACAACGACCACTACGGTCACTTGCAGGGCGATGAATGCCTCAAGCGCGTGGCGGGCGCGCTCTCCGGTGCCCTGCGTGGCCCCCGCGATCTCCTGTGCCGCTTCGGCGGCGAGGAGTTCGTGCTGGTGCTGCCGGATACCGACGAAGGCGTGGCGCTTTCGCTGGCCTGGCGCTGTCTGGATCTCGTCGACAAGGCGCTGATTCCTCACGCCGGGGCGGCCAACGGCAACCGTCTCACCCTCAGCGCCGGCGTCAATACGATCGTGCCGAAGGAGCACGACGAGCTCAATCCGTTCATCGCCGTGGCCGACCGCCGCCTTTATGCCGCCAAGGAGCGCGGGCGGGCCCGTGTGGTGTCCGACGATATGGTCAGTAGAGAACCCGAGCCCTGAGCGTGCCATCGATGGCGGCGAGCTCGTTGCGCAGGGCCGCCGCGCGTTCTTCCGTGGCGGTGACGTCGATAACCACGTAGCCGACCTGCGCCGAGGTCTGCAGGTACTGGCCATCGATGTTTACCGCCGCGCGCGAGAACACCTCGTTGACCTGCGACAGCACGCCGGGAATGTTGCGGTGGATATGCAGCAGGCGGCGGCTGGTCGGGTGGCCCGGCAGGGACACCTCGGGGAAATTCACGGCCGAGAGCGTGCTGCCGTTGTCGCTGTAGCGCACCAATTTCGAGGCGACCTCGATGCCGATGTTCTCCTGTGCCTCGGCGGTACTCCCGCCCACGTGGGGCGTGAGGATGACGTTGTCCATGCCGACCAGGGGCGACACGAAGGGATCGCCGTTACCCTTGGGTTCCACCGGGAAGACGTCGACGGCGGCGCCGGCCAGGTGTTTCGCGCGCAGCGCGGTGGCGAGCGCATCGATATCGACCACCGTGCCGCGCGAGGCGTTCACCAGCATGCTGCCCGCTCGCATGCGGCCCAGCTCGGCCCCGCCGATCATGTTCCGGGTCTGCGGGGTTTCCGGCACGTGCAGGGTCACTACGTCCGCGCGCTCCAGCAGGTCGTCGAGGCTGGCGGCGGGGCGGGCGTTGCCCAGCGAGAGCTTGGGCTCGATGTCGTGGAAAATCACCCGCATGCCCAGCGACTCGGCGAGTACGCCCACCTGGGTGCCGATGTGGCCGTAGCCGACGATGCCCAGCACTTTGTCGCGCACCTCGAAGCTGCCGGCCGCGGACTTCGACCAGCCCCCGCGATGGCACTGCGCGTTCTTCTCGGGGATGCGCCGCACCAGCATGATGGTTTCGGCGATCACCAGTTCGGCGACGCTGCGCGTGTTGGAATAGGGCGCGTTGAACACCGGCACCCCCAGCCGCTCGGCGGCCTGGGCGTCGACCTGGTTGGTGCCGATGCAGAAGCAGCCCACGGCGATGAGACGGCGGGCCTCGGCGAGCACGTCCGCGCTGAGGTGGGTGCGGGAACGGATGCCGACGATATGCGCGTCGGCGATGCGCTCGCGAAGTTCATCGTCGGGCAGCGACTTCTCGTGGAACTCGATCTGCGAGTACCCCGCCTGCCGGAAGGTCTCCAGCGCGCTTCGGCTCACGCCCTCCAGCAGCAGCACCTTGATGTCTTCTTTCGGATACGACGTGCGCTTCATGGGGCGTGACCGGTCCTGGGAAAGGGAAACCCACTATGCCAGATGCCCCACCCCAATAGCGCCGGTGGACGCGCACCGGCCGACGCTGGCACGCTGGGCGCCCCTTCGTTCCGGCACCGCCATGACCGATACCCGTCTGTCCGAGCTTATCCGTCTGCTGCCTGGCCTCCGGCTGTCCACCGATCCGGGCGACCTTGAACACTATGGCCGCGACTGGACGCGACGCTGGACGCCGGCGCCGCTCGCCATCGCCTTTCCGGCCGATATCGCCCAGGTGCAGGCGATCGTGCGCTGGGCCAACGGCGCCAGCGTGGCCATCGTGCCTTCGGGCGGCCGCACGGGGCTCTCCGGCGGCGCCGTCGCCGCGCACGGCGAATTGGTGGTCAGCCTGGACCGGATGAACCGCATCCTCGGCTTCGACCCGATCGATCGCACCCTCACCGTGCAGCCCGGCATCGCCCTGGAGGCCGTGCAGAAGGCCGCCCGCGAACACCGGCTGACGTACCCGGTGGACTTCGCCGCGCGAGGCTCGTGCCAGATCGGCGGTAACATCGCCACCAACGCGGGCGGCATCCGGGTGATCCGCTACGGCAACACCCGGCAGTGGGTGGCGGGGCTCAAGGTGGTGACCGGGCAGGGCGATCTGCTCGACCTCAATCGCGGGCTCGTCAAGAACGCCTCCGGCTACGACCTGCGCCACCTGGTGATCGGCTCGGAGGGTACCTTGGGCATCGTCGTCGAGGCGACGTTGTGGCTGACCTCGCCGCCCCCCGAGACCCAGGTGATGCTGCTGGCGGTGCCTGCCATGGACGCCCTGATGAAGGTCTTCGCCGAGGCGCGCCACCGGCTTCGCGTGGAGGCCTTCGAGTTCTTTACCGACCGGGCGCTGTCCCACGTCACGGCCCACGGTGGACAGGACCCCTTCGACACGGTGCACCCGTATTACGTGGTGACCGAGTTCGAGGCGCCCGACGAGGCGGCGAAGGGTGAGGCCCTCGCGTTCTTCGAACGTTGCGTGGCCGAGGGATGGGTAGTCGATGGCGTGATCGCGTCCAGCGACGCGCAGGCGGCGGCCTTGTGGCGCCTGCGCGAAGCCATCACCGAGAGCCTGGCGACCCACAAACCCTACAAAAACGACGTGTCGGTGCGCATTTCCGCCGTACCGGCCTTCATGGACGACATGCATCGGCTGCTCACGGCCTCTTACCCCGACTTCGACGTGGTCTGGTTTGGTCACATCGGCGACGGCAACCTCCATATCAACGTGCTCAAGCCGGCGGCGCTCGACAACGAGGCCTTCGTGGCCCAGTGCGAGCACGTGACCGCCATGCTCGTGGATACCCTGCGCCGGCATGGCGGCAGCATTTCGGCCGAGCACGGCATCGGCCTGGTCAAGAAGCCCTGGCTGGGCAGCGTGCGGTCGCCCGAAGAGATCGCCCTGATGCGCGGTATCAAGGCGGTGTGGGACCCCAACGGCATCATGAATCCGGGCAAGTTGCTGTAGCCTTCGTGCTCTCTTCCGCCCCCCGAGTACGCCCCATGGCCCAGGATTCCACCGCCCTTTATCCGCCGATCGAGCCCTACCGAAGCGGCACGCTGCCGGTCTCGTCGCTGCATACCCTGTATTTCGAGGAGAGCGGCAACCCGAATGGCAAGCCGGTGGTGTTCCTGCACGGTGGTCCCGGTGGCGGCACCAACGCCCGTTGCCGTCAGTTCTTCGATCCCGCGGCTTATCGCATCGTGCTGTTCGACCAACGCGGCTGCGGCCGTTCCACACCGCACGCCGAGCTCACCGACAACACCACCTGGGATCTCGTCGCCGACATCGAACGCCTGCGCGAGCACCTGGGCATCGACCGCTGGCAGGTCTTCGGCGGTTCATGGGGCTCCACGCTCGCGCTCGCCTACGCGCAGACCCACCCGGACAAGGTGACCGAACTCGTGCTGCGCGGCATCTTCATGCTGCGTCGGTCGGAGCTGGAATGGTTCTACCAATCGGGCTGCAGCGACCTCTACCCCGATGCGTGGGAGACATACCTCTCGGCCATTCCGCCGGCCGAGCACGGTGACCTGATCAGCGCCTACCATCGCCGCCTCACCAGCACCGACACGGCCGTGCGGGTGGCCGCGGCGCGCGCCTGGTCGGTATGGGAAGGCGCCACCAGCTACCTCTACCAGGACGAAGTGCACATCGCATCCAGCGGCGAAGACGAGTTCGCCCTTGCGTTCGCCCGCATCGAGTGCCATTACTTCGTCAACGCCGGTTTCTTCGAGGTCGACGGGCAGCTGCTGCGCGACGTGCATCGCATCCGCCATATCCCCACCACGATCGTGCAGGGCCGCTACGACGTCGTCTGCCCGATGCGCAGTGCATGGGACCTGCATCGGGCCTTTCCCGAGGCCGAGCTGAAGATCGTGCAGGATGCCGGCCATTCGGCCTTCGAACCGGGTATCACCCGCGAACTCGTGCGCGCGACCGACCGTTTCGCCGTCTGATCGATCCACCCTGCGCGCGATGGCTTAGCCATCGCGCGCAGGATGCGCTCCGGGCTGTTTAGAACAGGATCGTGGGCAGTGCGAGCATGTCCACCACGAAGCCGTCGTGATCGGACGAACCCATGGCCTTCTTTACGCCGGTGTCCGTCGCGGCGTCGTCGAGTGTCTGCACGGGCGCATCGAGGTTGCCGCGACCGTAGCGCATGTCGATGAACAGGCCACGGGCCACGGTGTTGAGCAGCGCGTGGTCGAGCACCTGGTGCGTGGGCACCGAGCGCGGTGACTGGCCCTGGACATTACCGAAGTTCTCGGTGAACAGGAACGAATAGCGATCGTTCTCCGGCACCGAATCCACCGCGTTCCACAGCGCCGGCTTCACGATGTTCTTGCCGAGCTTGAGCAGGTTCTGGTTATCGTCGTACTTGCCCGAGACCAGGCCCACCACGTCGGCGAAGCCGTCGCTGAACTGATACGCGTTGAAATCGCCGACCACGAGCAGGGGCGTAAGGAGGTTCTTGCGGTCGGTCTGCAAGGCCTGCACCTGGTGGGCGAGCGAGACAGCCTGGAGGAAACGCTTCTGCCGATCGCGTTCGGCGGCACTGCCGGTCTTGTCGACGTTCTGGCGAGCCTTCGGATGCACGGCGATCACGTTGACGCGCATGCGGCCCACGATGGACGGCACGTCGGCGGTGAGCAGCAGGGGCGGGTGGTCATGCAGGAACGAGGTGCTGCCCTGGTCGACCCAGGTAGCGTCCGCGTCGAGCTGGCGCACGTTCACCACGCGCACGCGGTCGGTACGCACGAGAAAGCCCACGTTGATGCCGCTCGGGTCGTGGCCGGGTTGCAGGAACGCTTCGTACTGCACCGGGTAGTCGTCGCCGAGCTGTTTGGCCAGGCCCTGCAGCACGGTGAGGCTCTTGACCTCTTCCACCGAGAGGATGTCCGGCAGCCTGAGCACGCCGCCGATGTACGCGGACAGGCGTCGCGTCTTCAGCGCGACCTGGTCGGCGGTGGGTTCGGTGCTGCCGCCGGAGCAGGTAAAGGTCGTGTTGAACTCCGTGTCGCAGAAGCGTTCGGTGTTCAGCGCGCCGACGCGCACGGCATAGAAGGGGCGGGTGTTCACCGGACGCGGCAGCTCCGCTGCCTTCTTGACGGTGATTTTCGTCGGAATGAAGGTGTAGGCGCCGAACGCGTAGGAGATCACGCCTTCGGCACGGAACGTGGTGCCGGCGTTGAACGGCGTGTCGGCGGCCACCGCGCCGAAATCGGCCGTATTCATTTTCAGCACCTGCGGGTTGCCGCTCCAGTTGGGCAGGTTTACGCCCTCGGGCACCGGTACGGTGAAACGCACGCCGGGCTGGCGTAGCGAGCGCTTGCCGTCGGTGGTGATGTAGACCTCGGCAAAGGGTTCGTTGCTGAAGCGCAGGTTGCCGGTGGTGATCATCCCGTTGTCGATCGCGACGCGCATGCCGACGAAGCATTGGAAGTTCGTCGGGCCGCACGACAGATGGCCTGGATCGTGCGAGGGCACCTTATCGTCGAAGACGACCGCGGTCGGCAGGCGGGCGCCGCGCAGGGTGGTCGTTATCGTCGCGTTCTTGAGTTCGGGGAGATTGAAGTAGTTGTCGACGGTGCCTTCCACGTTCACTAGGTCGCCGGCCTTCACCGTAGGCGCGGCGCCGGTGAACACGTAGATGCCGTTGGAGGTGAGCGGGTCGGCGTCGGCACGGTTGTCGGGCGTCTGGATCGTGAACCCCGCCGGGCCCACCGCGGTCACCACGTTGCCGGTGGTCGACACGCGCTTGCCCAGCAGCGGCGACACCGCGTCGCGACCGGTGATCTGCCAGATCTCCGCCGTGACGGGAATCTCGTTGAGGATCGCACCGATGGCCGTGGCCTTCGCCAGCGTCACGGTGCCCGAGGCGTCGCTCAGGTTCACCTTGAACGCCTTGTCCGGACCGGCCGCCTTGGCGCCGTGCACGTTCACGCTGACGCTCGCGTGGGTCTGGCCGGCGGGGACGGTGACCGTCGTATCCACGGGGTCGTAGTCGCCCGCGGCCACCGTCGCCGTGTCGTCGGCCGTGGTCGCATGCACCGACACATCGGCCGGCTGCGCCTGGCTCAGCGTCACGGTAAAGGGCATCGCCACGTCGTCGGCATTGCGAAGGCTGACGGAGGCGTCGGCGATCGACAGGCTCGGGCCCTGGGCCACGCAGGTCGAGGTGGCGTTGCGCGGCGCGGTCGGTGCAACCTTCACCCAGTCGGCCGAATTGTCCCCGGTCGTCTGGGGCAGGCCGCCCCCGGTGGTCTTGCGCTGGTAGCCCTGGTCGGCGTTGGCGCTGCCCAGGCTCGGCAGGGGCGTGCCCAGCTTGTAGGCCGACCCGGTGCTCATGCCGACTTGATCGAGCAGGTTGCCCGAGGTGTCGAGCAGGGCGAGCCCGCCGTCGTCGGTGAAGCCGGTGCCATAGGTGTAATCGGCTACGACGCTGCCCGAGTAACCCGCGCTGCCCTTGTTGCCCAAAAGCAGGAAGCAGCCCGGGGCGATGCTCACGCCGTTGGGAAACGTGAACCGGGTACCGGTGGTGCCGCTGGCGTTGGAGCCGTTGAGCCTGACGCCGGAGACGTCAAGCGGTGTGCTGCCGCCGTTGTGTACTTCGACGAATTCGTCGTTGCCGCCCGCGGGGCCGCGCACACGGAACTGGGTGATCGAGAGGTCGGCCGCCTGCAGCGGCACGACGGTGGCAAAGCCGGCCAGCGCCGCCCACAGGGCGCGCCGTGACAAGGTCGAACGCATCGTTTTCCCCTTCGCGTATCGTAGGTTGTACGCGACCCGAAGCGTCCGCCCTGCTGGCGCGACGTTCCCCCTGTCAGGTCCGCCCGCCGAGTGTGCCTGAGCTATGTGACAGGGGGATGTGACCCAGGGCTCAGGATGCCTTCTGCTTGGTGCCGAAGATCTTGTCGCCCGCGTCGCCCAGGCCGGGGAGGATGTAACCCAGTTCATTGAGGCGTTCGTCGATGGACGCGACGTAGATTTCGACGTCCGGATGGGCGGCTTCGATGCGCTTGAGTCCTTCGGGGGCGGCGACGAGGAACAAACCCTTGATGCGTCGCGCGCCCGCGGCCTTGAGCATATCGACGGTGGCGACCAGGGTGCCGGCCGTCGCCAGCATGGGGTCGACGATGATCGCGGTGCGCTCGTCCATGCCGCCGGTGAGTTTTTCGTAGTACGCGATCGGTTCGAGGGTGTCTTCGTCGCGTTGCAGGCCGACCACGCTCACGCGGGCCGCCGGAATCATTTCAAGCACGCCAGTGAGCATGCCTAGCCCGGCGCGAAGGATCGGCACGATGGTGACCTTCTTGCCCTTGATGTGGGTGACCTCGACCGGGCCGGCCCAGCCGTCGATGGACTTGGTCTCGGTCTCCAGGTCGGCGGTGGCTTCGTAGGTAAGCAGCGCGGCGACTTCGGAGGCCAGTTCACGGAACTCCTTGGTGCTGATGCCGGCGCGACGCATCAGGCCGAGCTTGTGCTGGATGAGGGGGTGGCGGACTTCAACGATTTTCATGGCGTGACTCGACTGGCGGACAGGCCATTGTAGGAGCGCGCCCTGCGCACGAACATGGCCGCAGCGGCCCTGTTCGTGCGCAGGACGCGCTCATGCGAGTCGTTCAGCCTTTCAGGCAGGTACTCATGAACGCCTTGCGCTCGTCGCCTTTCTTGCCGGCGGCGTCCGCGTTGCATTTCTTCATTTTGTCCTGCTGGGTCATCTTCGCCGGCTGCTCGCCTTTCAGGCAGCTGCTCATGAAGGCTTTGCGCTCATCCCCTTTCTTGCCGGCCGCCTGGCTGTTGCAGGTGCTCATGCGTTGCTGTTGCGGCGTGAGTGCTTTTTTCGCTGGGGCATCCTGGGCGGCAAGGACGGGCCCGGCGAGGGCGAGAAGGGCGGAAACGGCAAGGACGCGAATCGGCAGACGCATGACGAACCCCTAAGGTAAGGCCGGCGAACCCGGCGAGGGGCAGCTTACGCCGTTCCGGCGGGCCCCGGCGTGTGCCGGCGCCCGCTGCTGAAACGCCGGGCGGATCAGGCGGCCTTCGATTCGCTCCGACGCGGGCCCTCGGTGAGGGCGTGGCGCACCTCGTCGATAATCAGGTCGACCTCCGCGCTGGTCACCCGGAAGTGCGGCGTGAAGCGCAGCGAGTTGGCACCGCCGTGGATCACGCCGACGCCGCGCTCGCGCATGTATTCCTCGGTGGACCCTTCGCCGTAGCACTTGAACTCCGGCGCCAGTTCGCAGGAGAACAGCAGGCCCGTGCCCTGTACCTTGGTGATCAGCCCGCCGAGCTCGCCCTTGAGCGTCTCGAGTTTCTGCACGAATTCCTTGCCGCGTTCGCGAATGTTGCGGCGGACCTCGTCGGTGAGTTCGTGCATCGTCGCCACCGCCACGTCGAGCGCGCGCGGGTTGGCGGTCATCGTGTTGCCGTAGATGCCCTTGCGATACAGCCCGGCAACGCGTTCGGACACCGCGAGCACCGACAGCGGATACTGGCCGGCGTTGAGCGCCTTGGAGAAGGTTTCCAGATCCGGCGCCTCGAGCGATTCGAAACCGGGGTAATCCACGATCGACAGCACGCCGTGGGCACGCAGGCCCGCCTGGATCGAATCGACGAGCAGCAGCGTGCCGTGGTCGCGGGTCAGTTCACGCGCCGCGGCGTAGAACTCGGGGGTGAGGGCGCGACCGGGATCGCCTTCGCCCATCACCGGTTCCAGGAACATCGCTTCGATGAACCAGCCGTTACGGTCGGCCTCGTCGAACACCGCCTTCAGCTGGGCGACGTTGTACGGCTCGACCGTCAGCAGGGTGTCTTCGTTGCGGAAGCTCGCCAGGTGCTGCTGGTAGTTGCGGCGCGACGAGTCGGAGTAGAGCGCGGGCCGCTCGGTACGACCGTGGAAGGCCCCCTTCACTGCAAGCCGCTTGATGGTGCGACCGGCATGTCGCGCACCGGGATCGGTCATCAGGCGTGCGTTGACGTCGGCGATGCGTCCGGCGAGCGTGACCGACTCCGACCCGGAATTCAGGCACAGGAAACGGGAATACGGGTTGCCGCCGCGGCTGCGACCGATCTCGCGATGGAGCGCGTCGGACAGACGGTGCTGCGCGACGTTGGCGGTCATCACGTTGGCCATGACCTGCGGACGCGACATCGCTTCGATGATGGCTTCAGGGTTGTGACCGAAGCCCAGCATCCCGTAGCCGCCGTTGTCGTGCAGCACCGCGCCCTTGAGGGTCACGATCCATGGGCCGCGCGCGGCCGCCGGCACATAGGGATTCACGCCGTCGTCGGGATAGAAGTTGACCAGGCCCGCCTGCAAGCGGTGGATCTGCTCGGCTTCGTCGAGCCGGAGAAAGTCGGCCATGTCGGCACGCAGGGCGCGATGGTAGGTCACGGCGTCTTCGATGGCGCGCACGAGCGAGGCGTCGTCGCGGGCGAAACGCTCGACGGTGGCGTCGGGCAGGCCACGGGTACGCGGCTTGCCGCCGAAGTCGCGCAGTTCGCGCAGATGACCGATGACGTCCATAACCACTCCTCGTATTCGAAAGCCGCGAAGCCGCGAGATGAAGTCTAAGTGCATATAAATAAAAGAATTATCCACGCAGCATAACACGCGGTTTTTACCCGCGTAACCCCGGGGTGACGCTTGTCACATCCGCACAATGACGCAAACGACTGCCGCCAAGGGGTTGCACGGGAATATGTTGCATCGCAAGGAGGCGACCATGACCCAAGACACCCGCATTGCCCGGCTCGAACAGGTTTCCAAGCGCTACGGCGCGATCACCGCGCTCGAGCGGATCGATCTCGATATCCACCGCGGCGAGCTCCTCGCGCTGCTCGGGCCCAACGGCGCCGGCAAGAGCACCAGCATCGGCCTGCTGCTGGGCCTGATGCCGGCGGACGAAGGCCACGTCAGCCTGTTCGGTCGTGACCCGCACGATATCGAGGCGCACCGGCGCATCGGCGTGATGCTTCAGTCGGCGAATTTGCCCGCCACGCTGAAGGTGGCCGAATTGCTTCGCCTCACGGCCAGCTACTACCCGGCACCCCGGTCGGTGGCCGAATGCGCGGCCCTGGCGGGCATCGACGATCTCCTGGCACGCCGCTACGAGGCGTTGTCCGGCGGACAGCAGCGCCGCGTGCAATTCGCCATGGCGATGATCGGCCGACCGGAACTGCTCTTTCTCGACGAGCCGACCGTGGGCATGGACCTTCCCGCCCGCCAGGCACTCTGGGCGGCGGTGCGCCGCCTGGTCGGCGAGGGATGTGCCGTGGTGCTGACCACGCATTACCTGGAAGAAGCCGAGGCCCTCGCCGACCGCGTCTGCGTCATCGCGCGGGGCGCCGTCGTCTCCGAAGGCACGGTGGACGCGCTTCGTGCGCGCATCGCCACCAGCCGCGTGCGCTGCGTCACCACGGTGGGCGCCGAGATCGCCTGGCGGTGGCCGGGCGTGGTGTCCGCCGTGCTCAAGGACGATCACCTGGAGATCGCGACCACCGAGCCCGAAGCCACGGTCCGCCGGCTGCTCGACGCCGACGTGGCGCTCGCCGGCCTGGAAGTACAGCGCGCCAGCCTGGCCGAAGCCTTCGTCGACATCACCCGCGACGATGTCGCGCACATCCACCAGGAGGCCGCATGAGCGCCGTGATCGAAAGCACCGCCGTTCCCGCGATGAGCGCGGGCCGCGTGTTCAACGCCTACCTCGAAGAAGCCCGTGCGGAGTGCCTGCGCTACCTGCGCAACCCCGGGTTTCTCCTGCCCACGCTGTTGTTCCCGGCGGCGTTCTACGTGATGTTCGGCATCGTCGTGGCCCAGCCGGACCGCGCCGAGGCGGCGCGCTACCTGCTTGCCTCCTACGGCACGTTCGGCGTGATGTCGCCGGGCTTGTTCGGCTTTGGCGTGTCGCTGGCCCTGGAGCGGGACACCGGCCTGCTCACGCTCAAGCGCGCGCTGCCGATGCCGCCCGGCGCGTATCTCGCCGGCAAGATGTGCATGGCCCTGCTGGTGGCCGCGATGGTGGCCACCCTGCTGTTGGGACTGGCGACGTTCGCCGCCCACGTCGATCTGCCGCCATCCCGGATCGCTGCGTTCTACCTGGTGGAAGTCGTCGGTGCCCTGCCGTTCTGCGCCCTGGGCCTGATGCTGGGCACGGTGGTGAAGGGACAGGGTGCGCCCGGCGTGGTGAACCTCGTCTACCTGCCCATGGCGTTCCTCGCTGGCCTGTGGTTTCCCTTGTCGATGATGCCCGGGGTGCTGCGTGACATCGCGCCGCTGTGGCCTGCCTATCACCTGGACCAGCTCGCGCTGGCGGCGGTGGGGCTGGGCGAGGGAGGCATCGGCATCCATGTGCTCGTGCTGGCCGGATACACCGCGGTGTTCGTCATGATCGCCGCCCGTCGCCTGCGTCGCCACGGTTGAAGTAGCATGCGTCCACGTCTCTCATCGGATACGCCCATGGCCCGCTCGTGGTTCCAACCGACGCCGGATTCGCTGTGGATACGGTTCGGCGAGACCCCCCGGCAGCGCGTCGCCAACCTGTTCCATCTGATCTGGACGATCTATTTCTTCATCGACCTCATGGACGGCGATCCGCTGCCGCCGCGGTGGCTGGCGATTACCCTGCTGGCGTTCCCGACCTTCCTGTTCCTTTACGCGTGCGTGCTGTTCCGGCCCATCCGGCAGGCGCCCTGGTTCGGCGTGGCCATCGCGCTGCTGGGCCTGGATTGCCTTTACGCGGGACACGGCGGCGGCGCCTGTTTCATCGTCTACGCGGCGAGTTTCGTCGGCCTGAACGCCTCGTTGCGCATCGCCTACCTGCGCATGGCCCTGGTGCTGGCGGCGTTCTGCGCGACGGCCCGGCTGGCGGCCGGCTGGCCCTGGCAGGCCATGGCGTTTCTGGCGCTCATCTCGGTGTCCGTGGGCACGCTGAACCTTTTCTACCGCGCCAACGCGAAGCACAACGCGGCGCTTAAACTCTCCCAGGACGAGGTGCGGCGCCTGGCGGCCACGGCCGAGCGCGAACGCATCGGTCGCGACCTGCACGACCTGCTGGGCCATACCCTGTCGCTGATCACGCTGAAACTGGAACTGTCGCGCCGGCTGATCGATCGCGATCCCGCGGCGGCACGCCACGAAATCGAGGAAACCGAGCGCATCGCCCGCCACGCGCTGGCCGAAGTGCGCTCGGCGGTCACCGGCATCCGTGCCACGGGCATCGCCGCCGAACTGGCCTCGGCCCGTCTCATGCTCAACGCGTCGCTGGTCACCTTCGACTATGTCAGCGACGTGCCGGCCCTGCCCGAACGCGTGGAGGCGGGACTGGCCCTGGTGCTTCGCGAGGCGGTCACCAACATCCATCGCCATGCGCAGGCGACGCACGCCGAGGCAAGGGTCGCCGTGGAAAAAGGCACGCTCACCCTGTGCATCTCCGACAACGGGCGAGGTGGCGTCGGGACCGAGGGCAACGGGCTGGCCGGCATGCGCGAACGCGTGAAGGCGCTCGGCGGTACCCTGCAGATCGATTCCGAGCGCGGCAAGGGCACGCGACTGCGCGTTGCCGTGCCCTTGCTCGCCGACGAACGTGACCGTCGCCCGCCGCTTTCGGTCGACGCAAGGCAGCTGGCGTCGTGATGGCTCTCCCGGTGCCACGCAAGGATTCGCTGCTCGGCAGCCTGCATTCGCCGGCCTACCTGCGTTGGCAGGCGGCCCTCCAGGTACTGTGGCTGTTTGCGCTCATCCAGGCGCCATGGGCGGTCAACGGCTTCCACTGGCGGTGGTTCCTGCCCACCGTGCTGTCCATCGTGATCTACCTGGTGTGTTACGCGCAGGCCTTCCTCGGGTCGATGAAGCGCCTGCCGTTCCACGCGCTCGCCATCGTGGCCACCGGTTTCGCGCTCTGGCCGGTCAACGGCGTGGCGCTCGGCCTCGTCGCCATCGGCCTGGCCCTGCTGGCGTTCGCCGCCCGCCCCGGGCTCTGGCTGGGAGCGACCGCGGCCGCCGCCATACTGACCCTCGCGTGGTCGGTGGCATTCGGTATTCCGGCGTGGCACGCCGCGGTCGTGGCTCTGACCGGCCTGGCGGGTGGCATGAGCAACTTTCTCTACGTGCGCTCGGCGCGCAGGGATCTCGAGTTGCGCCTTTCACAGGTCGAGGTGCGGCGCCTGGCGACGCTCGCCGAACGCGAGCGCATTGGTCGCGACCTGCACGACCTGCTGGGCCACACGCTTTCGTTGATCACGTTGAAATCGGAACTCGCCCGGCGCCTGGCCACGGCCGATCCCGCTCGCGCCCAACGCGAAATGGAGGAGGTCGAGCGGGTCGCACGGCATACGCTGGGGGAGGTGCGCAGCGCCGTCACCGGTCTCAGGGCGGGCGACCTGGCCAGTGAGCTGGTAGCGGCCCGGGTGATGCTCGAAGCCTCGGGTATCGCCCTGGACACGTCCATGCCCGACGCGCTGCGGTTGCCCGAATCGGTGCAGGCCTCGCTCGCGCTCGTGTTGCGTGAGGCGATCACCAATATCCATCGCCATTCGCAGGCCAGCGCCGCGCGAGTGGACATCATCCGGACAGGTAAGGAATTCTCGATGCGGATCAGCGACAACGGGCGCGGCGGACTCGCCGCCCACGGCAACGGCGTGTCGGGCATGCGCGAACGCGTTCGCCAGGTGGGCGGCTCGCTCGCCATCGATTCGCCGGCGAAGCAGGGCACCACGCTGACGATCGCGCTCACGCTGTCGCCGGCCCTGACGGAGTCCGTCGCATGATCCGCGTGCTGCTGGCCGAAGACCAGGCCATGGTGCGCGGGGCGCTTTCGGCGTTGCTCAATCTCGAGCCGGACATCGAGGTGCTCGGTTCCGCGCCCGACGGCGAGAGCGCGTGGCGCGAGCTGCAACGGCTCAAGCCCGACGTGCTGGTCACCGATATCGAGATGCCCGGGTTGACGGGCCTGGAAATCGCCCAGCGCGTGCATCGCCACGAACTGCCGATCAAGGTGGTGATCGTGACCACTTTCGCCCGCCCCGGGTTCCTGCGCCGTGCGCTCGACGCCGGCGTGAGCGGCTACCTGCTCAAGGATGCGCCGGCCGAAGGCCTCGCCGACGCGTTGCGTCTCGTGCATCGCGGTGGCCGCGCCATCGATCCGCAACTGGCGCTCGAGGCATGGTCGGATGCCGATCCGCTCAACGATCGCGAACGGCAGGTGTTGCGTCTGGCCGGCGAAGGGCACGCGGCCAGCGAGATCGGCACGCAGCTCAACCTATCGCACGGCACGGTGCGCAACTACCTTTCCGAAGCGATCGGCAAGCTCGGTGCCGCCAATCGCATCGAGGCCTACCGTCTGGCCCGGCAGAAAGGCTGGCTTTGATCGAAAGGACGATCTCGGTCGACGCATCCCGCTACAATGAGCGCCGCGCGCTTCGCGCGACGTAACGAAGGGATCCACGGCGTGGCCGTCTTCAATCGCCTGCTCCTCCTGGCCGCGATGGTCACGCTGGTGGGCGCGTGCGGCGCGCCGAACGCGCCGCTCACCCACGATGCCTACGTCTGGCAGCGGCAATGGACGCCGGGCCTGCGTGACGCCGTCGACGCCTCGTCCGACCTCGTGCGGGCCTGGCACGTGCTCGTGGCCCAGGCCGATCGCGACGGACGCTTCCACGGGTTCGCGCCCGATCGCGACACGCTCGCACGCAGCCGTCGCCCGGTCGTCCTCGTCGTGCGGATCGATGGTCGCCTTGCCCGGTTCGATCCGACAGCGTTGACCGCGCGCATCGTGTCCGTGGTGCAAGACTGGCCGGGGGCGGCTGGCCTGGAGATCGATTACGACTGTCCCACCGCGCGGCTGCCGGCGTACACCGCGTTCCTGCGCGACCTGAAGTCGCGGCTCCCCGGCGTGCCGCTGTCGATCACCGCGTTGCCCACTTGGAACGGGTCCACCGCGCTCGACGACCTTCTCGAGGTACCCGACGACGCCGTGCTCCAGGTCCACGCCGTCCAGGCGCCGCAGGCGGGCCTGTTCGATCCGGCCGTCGCCACGGCGTGGATCGACGCGTTCGCCCGCCACACGCACAAGCCGTTTCGCGTGGCCTTGCCCACCTACGGTTCGCGGGTCAGCTGGAATGCCGATGGCTCGTTGCTTTCGGTGGAAAGCGAGGCGGCCGCCCTGGCCGCGGGCGCCGAGGCCGCTGAGCTGTACGCCGCGCCGTCCACGGTGCGCGATTTCGTCGCCGGCCTCAACCGCCATCGTCCGGCCGGGCTCGTCGGGCTTGTGTGGTTTCGTCTTCCCACCCCGCAGGACACGCGGGCATGGAGTCTGGCGACCTGGCGTGGTGTCGTCACCGGGCGGCTTGCGGTGGCGACGCCGCGCATCGTGCTGCAAGCGGGGCGGGGTGGCGACGCGCCGTCCGACGTGATCGTCGACAATCCCGGCGACAGCGACATCGCGCCGCCACCGGTGGTGAGGCTGCCCGCCACCTGCCATCTCGCCGACGGCATCGACGGCTACACTCTGCGCCGTACCGCGCAGGCCCTCGAACTCGTCGCCACGCTGGCGCGGCCCATCCCGGCCCGCGGGCGTCGTGCGATCGGATGGGCGCGCTGCCGGCCCGACTCACCGCCACCCCAGCAAGGATCTCCCGTTTCATGACGAAATCGTCCACCCTGGCCGTCGCGCTGGCCGTTACGTTCGCCGGTGCCGTGGCCTGGGCCTGCGGGCCCGACTTTCCCACCCAGATGCTCGACGACCGCGCGGCGACGCTCGCGGCCGTACCGCAGAACACCTTTGCCTTCGAAGCGAAGCACCTGCTGCCGGCCACCGACGGTCTGAAGGCCGTGGAAGGCAAGCCCGGGGACGACCTCCCGGCCGCGCAGGGCGCGCGCGTCAAGGCGCTGATGGGCTCGACCCGCGGCGACGAGGCCTACGCCAACGGCGGCGACCTGCCGGAAGACGTGCGCCTGTATGTCGCGGGCGCGGTGGCATGGCACGCGGCGATGGCCGCGTGTCCGCAAGCCCCGGAAAGTCCGTATGGCGGCTCGCTGAGCAAGCCCTCCTGCACCACCTTCGACGACGCGTCGCTCGCGCGCGCGCAGTCGCGCTTCGAGGCCGTGCTGGCATTGCCCGCGGCCGATGCCGTGCGTCGCGGCGCCTGGGCCGCCTACATGCTGGGTGAAGTGCACGCGGCGCGCGCGGTGAAGGCCGCGGGCAGCCCAGCCTTCGACAGCGAGCGCGACGCGGCCGTCAAGGCGTTCCGCCAGGTGCGCGCGCTCGTGCTCGCCGGCGCCTCGGACGCGCAGGGGCTCGCGGTGGCGAGCTTCGGCGAAGAGGCGCGGCAGGCGCTGTATGTGCACGGCAAGCCGTGCGTCTGGGTCGACTTCGTCAGCGGCCGTGATTGCGGCGACGCCCTGGCGCCCACGGACCTCAAGCACGCCATCGCCCTCTACGCCGCGCAGGCGGGCCACGACTCGGACAACGCCGTACGCTCGCTGGCCGCGGTGGCCGGCGCCGTGCTCGCCGATCCGACCCAGACCGCGGCGCTGATCGACGGGCCGGTGTCACAGCGGCTCCTGGTGGCCTATGCGCTGGCACGGGTGGAACCGCAGACGGGCGACGGCAAGCCCAATCCGCTGCTCGGCACATTGGTCGACGCGATCGTCGCCGCCGGCCCTGACAAGGTGGCCGGTGCCGATCGGCTCGCTTCGCTGGCCTACCAGCTCGGCCGCTACGACCAGGCGGCGCAACTGGCCGCGAAGGTCGATTCCCCGATGGCCGCCTGGGTGCGCGCCAAACTGGCCCTGCGCAAGGGCGATCGTGAAGCCGCCGCGCGCGACTATGCCGAAGCGGCGAAGGCGTTTCCGCGCGCGGACGATCCGAAAGCCTCGCTCGAACCGGACAGCATCGACCGGATCACCGGCGAGCGGGGCGTGCTGGCGCTGGCCCGCGGCGAATACGTGGAAGCGCTGAGTCACATGCGCGACGCCGCGCTCGCGGTGGGCGGTGATGGCAACGTGTACGACGACGACCTCAGTGGCATCGGTTACGGCAACGACGCGCGCTACATCGCCGAGCGCGTGCTGACCGTCGATGAACTGAAGGCGTTCGTCGATGCGCACGTGCCGCCGACGTCACCCCCGGCCACGTCCAAGGACGTGAGTAGCCCGGGCCTGCCTGGCTTCGACGATCGTCTGCGCTGGCTGCTCGCCCGCCGGCTCATGCGCATGGGCCGGTTCGATGATGCCTATGGGTATTTCCCCGAAGGCGTCGACAAGCGCTACGCCGAGGTCGACCTTCGCGCCACCGCACGCCGTTACGCCGAGGCGCTGCACGACGGCGATCACGCCTGGACGGCGATCGGCAAGGCCGAGGCACGCTACGCCGCGGCGACGATCGCCCGGGAGCAGGGCATGGCCTTGCTCGGCTACGAGCAGGGGCCGGATTTCGCCGATGTCGATGGCGCGTATCAGTTCGGCAGCGGCCAGACCGCCCAGAGCCTGCAAGGCGACCTCGTCACCGAAGGCGAGCGCCAGCGCTTCAACGCCAGCGCCGCGCAGCCGGACATCCGCCTGCATTACCGCTACATCGCCGCCGACAAGGCCGCGTCCGCCGCCGACCTGCTGCCGCCGCGCTCGCAGGCCTTCGCGGCCACCTTGTGCACGGCCGCGTCCTGGATGCGCGAGGGCCCGCCGGATCATGACGAAGCGGAGGACGGTGAGGTCGGCAAACCGCTCAACGAGCGGCAGCGCCGGATCAAGGCCTATTACGCGCGTTACGTGAAGCAGGGGCCGTACGTGCTGTGGGCCTGGGATTTCGGTGCCACCTGCGAAGCGCCCGACTTCGATCGGGCACGCGCGCTCCAGCGGGCGGAGCGGGTGCGGGCGGTGAAGCACTTCGTCAAGCGCTGGTGGCCGGCGGAGCTGGGCCTGGCCCTGCTCGTGCTGGGCAGCCTGGGCTGGGCGTGGCGTCGACGCCGCCGCGGAGGGTGACGCCGCGCGACGGCAAGGGCCGGGTCGATTGGGCGATAATCGCCGCTTCCCCGCGACACCGGCCCTGCTCTCCGTGAAAAAATCCGACTTCGACTTCGACCTGCCCCCCGAGCTCATCGCCCAGGCGCCGCTCGCGCGCCGCTCCGGAAGCCGGCTGCTGGTCCTCGACGCGGCGGCCCGGACCAAGACCAATCGACGGTTCCACGAACTGACCGGCCTGCTCAACCCCGGTGACCTGCTGGTGTTCAACGACACCCGGGTGCTGCCGGCCCGCCTCCATGGCCATAAGGAGTCGGGTGGCGCGGTAGAGATTCTGATCGAGCGGGTCACCGGCGCGCACGAGGCCCGGGCCCAGCTCGGGGTGAGCAAGAAGCCGAAGGAGGGCGGTCGCATCCTGCTGGCCGACGGCAGCCTGATCACCGTGCTCGGCCGCGACGGCGAGTTTTTCAAGCTGCGTTTCGAGGGCGACGAACCGCTCGAGCGCGTGCTTTCCCGTTTGGGCGAGATGCCGCTGCCGCCCTACATCGAACGCCAGGCGGGGGCCGACGACCTGGAACGCTACCAGACGGTGTTCGCCCGGGAGCCCGGTGCCGTCGCCGCCCCCACGGCGGGCCTGCACTTCGATGACGAGCTGCTGGCGGCGTTGCGCGACAAGGGCGTCGATTTTGGCTACGTCACCCTGCACGTGGGCGCGGGCACCTTCCAGCCGATGCGCGCGGACGACGTGCGCGACCACGTGATGCATCGTGAATGGCTCAATGTCGGGGCGGCGCTGGTGGAGAAGATCCGCGCCACCCGTGAGGCCGGCGGCCGGGTGGTCGCGGTAGGCACCACGGTGGTGCGCGCGCTGGAGAGCGCCACGGTGGAGGGCGTGATGCGTCCCTTCGCCGGCGAGACGCAGATCTTCATCTTTCCCGGCTATCGCATCACCAGCATCGACGCCCTGATCACCAACTTCCACCTGCCGCAGTCGACCCTGCTGATGCTGGTCTCGGCGCTGGCCGGGAAGGACGCCATTCTCGACGCCTATCGCTACGCCGTGCTGCAGCGTTATCGCTTCTTTTCCTACGGTGACGCCATGCTGATCCTGCCGCCGAAGGCCTAAAGCTTTTTCGGCCAGGGCCGATAAGTCCTCCGAACGCCTCCCCGGGCAGTGGGCCCGGAGGCAAACGGGTAAGGACGATGGCCGGCAAATCCTCCAAAAACACGGGTGCCCTGGCGCTGGACGCCGATCTGCGGATCGGCGCGGCGCCGGCGCTGCGCGACGCCCTGCTGTCCGCGCTGTCCGCAGGCAAGCCGGTGGCGCTGGACGGCTCGGCCGTCAACCAGATCGACGCCGCCGGGCTGCAAGTGCTGGCCGCGTTCTCGCGCGACGCACGCGCGGCCGGTCTGACGGTAAGCTGGAGCGGCGCGAGCGACTCCCTCCATCGCGGTGTCGCCGTGCTGGGCCTTAACGAACTGATTGAATTGCCGGCGCGCGCCGGCACGAACTGAAGGTGCACCGATGGCTAAGATTCTCGCGGTAGACGATTCGGCTTCCATGCGCAGCATGGTCGCTTTCACCCTGCGTGGCGCCGGTCACGACGTCGAAGAGGCCGACAACGGCCGCGCGGCGCTCGACCAGGCGGGCGTGCACAAGTTCGACCTGGTGCTGGCCGACGTGAACATGCCGGTGATGGACGGCATCTCGATGGTCCGCGAGATGCGCACGATGGCCGGTTACAGCGG
Source organism: Luteibacter sahnii (assembly GCF_034063545.1). NCBI lineage: Bacteria > Pseudomonadati > Pseudomonadota > Gammaproteobacteria > Lysobacterales > Rhodanobacteraceae > Luteibacter > Luteibacter sahnii. Next base: position 390,541 of record NZ_JAQLOK010000002.1, on the reverse strand, counting down.
CGTGCCCATCCTCATGCTCACCACCGAGTCGAATCCGGAAAAGAAAATGGAAGGCAAGGCGGCCGGTGCCACCGGTTGGCTCGTCAAGCCGTTCGACCCCGACCAGTTGCTGGCCACCGTGGCCCGCGTGCTCGGCTGATCCACTTCCCTCCGTTCGTTCCGGTCACCCAGGTTTCTCCCCATGTCCAAAGTCGATCTGGCGCAATTCCACAAGGCGTTCCACGAAGAGAGCCTCGACGGCCTCGACGCCATGGAGCAGGCGCTCCTCGCGTTGGACGAAGGGGCGGAAGACCCTGAGCTGATCAACGTCGTGTTCCGTGCCGCCCATTCGATCAAGGGCGGTGCGGCCACGTTCGGCTTCAACGACGTCGCGGCGTTCACCCACGTGGCCGAAAACCTGATGGACGAGGTCCGCAGCGGCCGTCGCCCGATGGAAAAGGCCGTGGTGGAGCTGCTGCTGCGTTCGGGCGACATCATTCGCGACATGCTGTCCCTGCAGATGGCGGGCCAGCCGGGCGCCACGGCCGAGAGCCAGGCCCTGCTGGCCGAGCTGTCGGCCATGGTCAGTGGTGGCACGGCTGCGCCGGTGGCGGCGAAGGCCGCGGCGCCCGCCGAGGCGGTCGAGGGCTGGGATATCGCGTTCCGCCCGTTCGATTACCTGCTCAAGACCGGTAACGATCCGGCGCGCATGTTCCGCGAACTCGAGGCGCTCGGCCCGCTCACCACCATGGTGGATGCGTCGAAGCTGCCCGCGCTGGCGGACATGGATCCGACGGCGTCGTACCTGGCGTATACCCTTCGTCTCGACGCGGGCGCCAAGCGTGCCGCGGTCGAGGGCGTGTTCGACTGGGTGGACGGCGACTGCGACCTCGCCGTCACCCCCCGCGTCGCAGCCGCGCCGACGGCTGCGCCCGCACCGGTCGCTCCCGTCGCGGCATCGGCCGCGCCGCGCGCCGTGCGTGAGGTGGCCACCAGCAGCGAGGCCAGTTCGGTTCGCGTTGGCATCGAAAAGATCGACATGCTGATCAACCTGGTCGGTGAACTCGTCATCACCCAGGCCATGCTTACCCAGTTCGACGACGGCGTGGACGCCTCCCAACTGGAGATGTTCCGGCATGGGCTGGCCCAGCTGGGCCGCCATACGCGCGAACTGCAGGAAAGCGTGATGAGCATCCGCATGCTGCCGATCAGCACGGTGTTCAACCGCTTCCCCCGCCTGGTGCGCGATCTGGCGCAGAAGCTCGACAAGAAGGTGGTGCTCGACCTGCGTGGCGAGACCACCGAACTGGACAAGACCGTGCTCGAGAAGATCGGCGATCCGCTGGTCCACCTCGTGCGCAACGCCATCGACCACGGGCTGGAAGGGCCGGCCAAGCGCACGGCGGCGGGCAAGTCCGACACGGGCACCCTGCGCATGGAGGCCTTCCACCGCGGCGGCTCCATCGTGGTGGAGGTGGGCGACGACGGCGCGGGCCTGAACCGCGACGCGATCGTGGCCAAGGCGATCCAGCGCGGCATCATCGCCTCGGGCGAGGGTATGTCCGACGACGCCGTGGCCGAGCTCATCTTCGAGGCCGGGTTCTCCACCGCGGCCGCCACCACCGACCTTTCCGGCCGCGGCGTGGGCATGGACGTGGTCCGCCGCAACGTGATGGACCTGGGCGGCACGGTGAGCATCCGCAGCGTCTACGGCAAGGGCACCACCTTTACCATCACGCTGCCGCTCACGCTGGCCATCATCGACGGCCTCACGGCCGCCGTGGGCAGCGAAACCTACATCGTGCCGCTGGTCTCCATCGTCGAATCGGTGCAGGTCAAGGCCGATGCCGTGCGCAGCGTGGTCGGCGGCGGCGAGCTGTTTCGCTTCCGCGACGAATGGCTGCCCATCGTCCGCCTCTTCGACGTCTTCGGTTGCGAAGGCGAGCGCCGTGCGATCCAGGACGGCATCGTCATCGTCGTCGAAGGGGAGGGCACGCGCATCGGCCTGTTCGCCGACGAGCTGATCGGCCAGCAGCAGGCCGTGGTCAAGTCGCTGGAAGCCAACTATCGCCGGGTGGTGGGTATCTCCGGCGCCACCATCCTCGCCGATGGCTCGGTCGCGCTGATCACCGACATCGCCGGACTGGTCCGCCTCCAGGCTCGCCGCAAGGCCGCCTGAGTTCGTCCCCATCGCCGGTGCGTTCGGCCTTCCCTGACCAGGGGATCGCCGGTCGCACCGGCGATGTCGTGTCCGGCGCATGCCGCTCGTTTCCGGCAAGACGCCCCTCAAGTCTCCACGGACATGGCCGATACCCTTTTCAAGGGAGCCACCGCCCGATCCGACCCGCCGTGGAAACGACATGAACCAGCCAGCCAGCAACGCCGCGACCGCCGAGGCCGCCCAGTACCTCTCCGTGAACCTCGGCAACGAGGAATACGGCGTCGACATCCTCGCCGTCCGCGAAATTCGCGGTTGGACGGCGGTCACCCGCATCCCCCAGGCGCCGCCCTACGTGCTGGGCGTGCTCAACCTGCGCGGCGCCATCGTGCCGGTGCTGGACCTGCGCCTGCGCTTTGGCCTGGCCCGCGAGGAATACACCGCCACCACCGTATGCGTCATCGTGATGGTGGCCGGCCGTCAGTTCGGCGTGGTGGTGGACGCCGTCTCCGACGTGGTGGAAGTCGCACCCGACGGCGTGCGCCCGGTGCCCGACATGGGCACCACCGTGGATACCGAATACCTCAAGGGACTGACCTCGGTCGGTGAGCGCATGGTGCTGCTCCTGGACGTGGATCGTCTTCTGCAACCGCAGGACGCGCAGATGCTGGACGCCGCCCTGGCGGCCCAGGAAACGAAAGCTGTCGCCTGAGCATGGGCTATCGGCGGGGAAGGGGCCCCGCCGGACACATCGAGCCCGGATCGCCCTAGCCGCACTTTGACGATTGGAACCGTGATGAAGAAGTTCAGCCTTAAGATTCCTGCCTTGTCCGTCCGGGGCCGCCTCTACGGCGTTCTCGGCTTGCTCACGCTGATGCTGTTCGGCGGCGCGGCGCTGGGACTGGGCGCGATGTACTTCCAGAACGAAGGCATGCGCCAGATCTACGAGGAGGAGATGGTTCCCTCCGAAATGCTGAGCCGGGTCAATACCCAGTCGCTGCTCTCGTTCATCGTCCTGGGCGAAGCCGCGGCCAAGGTCGGCAATCCCGACCAGGTCAAGCAGAAGATCGCCGAATTCGATAAGTACCAGGCCGACCTCGACGCGGCCAAGGCCGAATTCCACAAGGTGCCGATGTCCGACGACATCAAGAAGCTGTACGCCAAGTGGGAAGCGACCAACGCCGATTACAACGATGCCAAGAAGGACATGCTCGACGCGCTCAAGGAAGGCGACCAGGGCGCCAACGACGTGCTCGAACTGCAGGTGCGGCCGTTGCTGATGGACCGCCAGTCGCAGCTGACCAACCTCATCGAGGCCAAGCGCAAGGAAGCCGAGGCGATCTTCGCCAAGGAATCCTCGCAGTACAAAGTCATCCGCGCCGTGGCGATCGCCTCGCTGGCGATCGGCCTCGCGATCTGCCTCATCATCGCGATCATGGTGGTGCGTTCGATCATCAACACGCTGGCGCAGACGGTGAACGTCGCCCACGAGATCGCCGGCGGCAAGCTCGGCCATGACATCAAGGTCACCCGCAACGACGAACTCGGCCAACTCCAGGCCGCGTTCAAGGCGATGGACGAGCGTCTGGCCGACATCGTCACCGAAGTGCGCCACGGCTCCAGCTCGGTCAGCACCGCCGCGCAGCAGATCTCGCGCGGCAACGACGACCTCTCGCAGCGCACCCAGGAACAGGCCTCGAGCCTGGAAGAAACCGCCTCGTCGATGGAGGAAATGACCTCCACCGTGAAGCAGAACGCCGAGAACGCCAGCCACGCCAACCAGCTTGCCCGCGGTGCCCGCGAGCAGGCGGAGAAGGGCGGCGAGGTGGTGGCCCAGACGGTCGTCGCCATGCGCGAGATCAACGCCTCCTCGAAGAAGATCTCCGACATCGTCAGCCTGATCGACGAGATCGCGTTCCAGACCAACCTGCTCGCCCTCAACGCCGCGGTGGAAGCCGCCCGTGCCGGTGAACAGGGCCGCGGTTTCGCCGTCGTCGCCACCGAGGTGCGCAACCTTGCCCAGCGTTCGGCGAACGCCGCCAAGGAGATCAAGGGCCTCATCAACGACAGCGCCAACAAGGTCAAGGCCGGCTCCTCGCTGGTCGACCAGTCGGGCAAGGCCCTGGCCGAGATCGTCGACAGCGTGAAGAAGGTGACGGACATCGTCGCCGAGATCGCCGCGGCCAGCTCCGAGCAGTCCGCCGGCATCGACCAGGTCAACCATGCGGTGCTGCAGATGGACGAAATGACCCAGCAGAACGCTGCGCTGGTCGAACAGTCCGCCGCCGCCGCCCGCGCCATGCACGAGCAGGCCACGGAGCTCAGCCGCCAGGTGTCGTTCTTCCACGTCACCGGCGAAGCGGCCGCCGCGCGTCCGCCGCGCAAGGACGCCACGCAGGTCGAGATGGAAACCGTGTTCGCCTCGGTGCGCGACACCGCCCCGACGCCGGCTCCGCGTGCCTCGCGTCCCACCGAATCGGCCGATACGGCCGTGTGGAAGGAGTTCTGATCGATGAATGCGCTCGTCGACACCGGCGATGCCGCCGCGGCGGGCGGCCAGGGCCCGAACCTCGGTGAGGCCGAATTCACCTTCCTGCGCGAGTTCGTGCTGCAGCATTGCGGCATCTCGCTGGGCGAACACAAACGGCAGCTCGTGCAGGGGCGCCTGTTGCGCCGCCTGCGCGCGCTGAGCCTGCCGGGGTTCGCGGCCTATTGCGACCTGCTGCGCCGCGATCCGGAGTCCGAACTGGGCGAATTGGCCAGCTGCATCAGCACTAACGTCACCTCGTTCTTCCGCGAGATGCACCACTACGACATGCTCGTCGACGAGCTGCTGCCGCGTTGGCTCGCGGAAAAGCAGGGGGGACGGCTGCGTATCTGGTCGGCGGGCTGCTCCACCGGCGAAGAACCCTACGCTATCGCGATGGTGCTGGCCGAAGCGCTGGAACGCGCCAAGGCGAACGTCGACGCGAAGATCCTCGCCACCGACCTTTCGCCGCAGGCGCTCGAGGCCGCGCGCAAGGGCGTGTACGCCGTGGATCGCCTGGGTGGTGTCAGCGAAGAACGCCGCAAACGGTGGTTCCAGCGTGGCGAGGGCAGCTTCGACGGCTACGCCCGCGTGCATCCGCGCCTGCGCGAGCTGGTGACCATCCAGCCGCTGAATCTCCTCCACGAATGGCCGATGCAGGGGCGCTTCGACGCTATCTTCTGTCGCAACGTGGTGATCTATTTCGACAAGCCGACCAAGCAGCGCCTGTTCTCCCGTTATGCGGGCATGCTGGACAGCCGCGGCTATCTCTTCCTCGGTCATTCGGAATCCATGTACGGACTGTCCGACGACTTCGATCTGATCGGCCGCACGGTCTACCGGAAACGCTCATGAGCGACATCCTGGTCGCGCCACCCCGCACCTTCGTCGGCTTCGACCCCAAAAACGTGCTGCCGGGGTTCGAGCACCTGCGCCGCTTCTGGGATCCCGCCCAGGAAGTGGTGACGGTGAAGATCCTGCCGGGCGAGTATTACGTCAGCTCGCAGGAGGAAATGATCTCCACCGTGCTGGGTTCCTGCGTATCGGCCTGCGTGCGCGACACGAAGCGTCGCCTGGGCGGCATGAACCATTTCATGCTGCCCGAGCCGACCGGCGAACGTGACAGCTGGAGTTCCACGGTGGGCCGTGCCGCGCGCTACGGCAACGACGCGATGGAGCAACTGATCAACGCGATCCTCAAGGCCGGCGGCAAGCGCGACGACCTGGAAGTAAAGATCTTCGGCGGCGGTCGCGTGCTTGCCACCATGACCGACATCGGCCAGCGCAACATCGCCTTCGTGCAGCGCTATATCGCGACCGAGAAGCTGAAGCTGTGCGCGGCCGATGTGGGCGACATCTACCCGCGACACGTGCAGTTCTTCCCGGTGAGCGGGCGAGTGCGCGTGCGTCAGTTGCGCTCCACCCACGACAACAACCTGGCCGATCGCGAGAAACGTTACCTCAAGCGATTGGCCGACGATCCGATAAAGGGAGAGGTGGAGCTGTTCTGACGCTCCATCGCCTGATCCACGATCCGGTCGGCATGCCGCCTCGGATGCCCAAGCCTCACCCACCGGCAAGAGTCCATGCAGAAAGTACGCGTCCTCATCGTCGACGATTCGGCCCTTGTCCGTAAGGTGCTGACCGCCATGCTCGAGTCCGACCCGGGCATCGAGGTGGTGGGCACCGCGCCGGACCCGCTGATCGCGCGTGAGAAGATCAAGGCGCTCAATCCCGACGTGCTTACGCTCGACGTCGAGATGCCGCGCATGGACGGCCTGACCTTCCTCGAAAACCTCATGCGCCTGCGCCCGATGCCGGTGGTGATGGTGTCCACCCTCACCGAGCGCGGTGCCGACGTGACGCTGCGCGCACTCGAGTTGGGCGCGGTCGACTTCTTCACCAAGCCGTCGGCAGACCTGGCCACCACGTTCATGGAGCACGCGCCGGACATCTGCGCGAAGGTCCGGCTCGCCGCCGGCGCCAAGCCGCGCGAGCGCTCCGCGGTGGTGAAGATCGACCTCAGCCCCGCCAAGCTCGACGTGGCGCCGCGCCTTTCGGCCGATGCCGTGCTGCCGCGCGCGCAGACGCCCGGCTCGCGCGGCGGTACCCGCATCATCGCCATCGGTGCCTCCACCGGTGGCACCGAAGCCATTCGCGTGGTGCTGGAGGCGATGCCGCCGACCGCGCCGCCCATCGTCATCACCCAGCATATCCCGGCCGCGTTCAGCGGGCCGTTCGCGGCGCGCATGGACACCTGCTCCGCGATGAAAGTATGCGAGGCCCGCGACGGCCAGCCCATCCAGCCCGGCCATGTGTATATCGCGCCGGGCAGCCAGCACCTGCTGGTGATGTGGGACGGCGCGCGCCACGTCTGTCGCCTGCACGACGGCCCGCCGGTGAACCGGCACAAGCCGTCGGTGGACGTGCTGTTCCGTTCCATGGCCGCCAGCGTCGGCGCCGCCGCCATCGGTTGCTTGTTGACCGGCATGGGCGACGACGGCGCGCGCGGGCTGGGTGAACTCAAGGAAGCGGGCGCCCCCACGCTCGTGCAAGACGAAGCCAGCTCCGTCGTATGGGGCATGCCCGGCGCCGCATGGAAGGCCGGGGCCGCCGCCGAGATGCGATCGCTCGACGCGATCGCCAACCGCCTGCTCGAACTGGCCCATACCCCCGTATCCGTCGCCGCGCGCGTCGGCACCTGAACAGCGAGACTTCCATCATGGTCATTCCCAAGAACGAACGCAGCATCGGCTTTGCCGCCAGCATCGTGGCATTGCTCCTGGTCCTGGTGTTCCACGCGGCCTGGGTCGCGCCCGTCGTCGTGGCGCTGCTCGCCGCCACCTGGATCGCGATCGCCCTGCGACCCGCGCCGGTGCCCGACGTGGAGGTGGTGCTGACCCCCTCGCCCTCCAGCGACGAAGCGTCGGTGCGTGAGGCCATGGAAGACGTGCGCAGCGCCATCGTCGACGAACTCGGCCACGCCAGCCGCGAACTGAACCAGGCCCTCGACCTGCTCCGCGACGCGGTGGCGGAACTGGGCGGCGGCTTCAACGGCCTGTCGCACAAGACGGGCAAGCAGCAGAAGCTGCTCAGCGAGATCATCGAGAGCGGCGGCAAGGGGATTTCCGTGCAGGACTTCGCCTCGCGCACCGCCGGCCTGCTCGAGCATTTCGTCGGCCTCATCGTGCACCTCTCGCGCGACAGCCTGCGCATCGTCTATCGCATCGACGGCATGGCCAAAGAGATGGACGCCGTGTTCGCGCTGCTCAAGAACGTGAACACGATCGCCGAGGAGACCAACCTGCTGGCGCTCAATGCGGCGATCGAAGCCGCCCGTGCCGGCGAATCCGGTCGCGGATTCGCGGTGGTCGCAGGCGAGATCCGCAACCTCGCCCAGCACAGCAACCAGTTCAACGAGAAGATCGGCACGCACGTGGAGCGGTCGCGCATCGCCATGGAGCAGCTGCGCGAACTGGTCGGCAACATGGCCTCGCAAGACATGAACGTGGCGCTGCAGGCCAAGGGCGACATCGACGAAATGATGTCGAACATCACCGAGTCGAACGCCCGCACCAGCGCCGCGGCCGACGAAGCGGCGACCATCAACCGCGGCCTCGGCAACGACGTCTCCACCACGATCCGTTCGCTGCAGTTCGAGGACATCCTCAGCCAGCTCCTGCACCAGACCCGCAGCCGCCTGGTCGAACTGCAGGACGTGACCGCCGACTGCACGCGTGACATCGAAGAGCTGGCCTTCGTGCCCGCCGAAACGAACGAACTCGGCGCCCGCGCCCAGCGTGTCCGAGCCCGCCTGGCCGAGCAGCGTGAGCGCGCCCGCCTGCGTGCACGCGGTCCCGCGCTGCAGCAGTCCATGGCCGCCGGCGACATCGACCTGTTCTGAGGAAAGCATCATGGCCATCAACGTCCACCACGATACCGAACAGGGCGCGCTCACCCTTCACCTGGGCGACCGCTTCGACTTCTCCATCCACCGCGCCTTCCATGACGTGTGCCTGGGCGACATTCCGCCGGCCCGCAGCTACGTGCTCGACCTTGAAGAGGTCACCACAATGGATAGTTCCGCGCTCGGCATGCTTATGCTGCTGCGCGAGCACGCTGGTGGCGACCGGGCCGAGATCCGCCTGGTGAACGCCAGCCCGCAGTTGCGCAACACGCTGCGCATCGCCGGCTTCGACAAGTTGTTTACCGTGCACTGAAGCCTCGTGTACGGATGGTTTCGACGCCCCTTCGGGGGCGTTTTTTTTTTGGTTCATCGCGCAAGTGCGGGGGATGTCGCATGGATGCTGGCCTTGCCGCCGGCTCGGACGGTGAGGCCCGAACCTTCGGTGCCCACCCTCAAGGCGAGCTCCGCACAAGGGATGCCGTGGCACGGGCCCGGTTTTTTGTATCGATCCAGATTAGCGGCTGTCGACATCGCATGGCCGCGTTTTTGACGTCTTTCCGAATTGGCGCATTGCGCGTCGCGATGGCGGCCAAATTTGCGTAATTGTTCTCTTTCCCTGGGCCTTAGATGACTTCAAGGCTGTGACGGGGGTCGCAGTCTGCGAATCGCTCCGTATCTGGAGCACGAAACGCTGAGGCGTTGGGAGACCGACATGAAAGACACGACTTTTGGCAAGGCCTTTTCCCGTACTGTCCTGGCGAGCTGCCTGCTCGCCGCGATGGTGTCGGTCACCGCGTGCAGCGGCCATGGTTCGACGCGTTCGGGTGGCGGTAGCGGATCCACCGTGAACCCGGGCGGTGCTGGCGGCAGCGACGGCTCCACGAATGGGGGCGGTAGCGGCGGCACCGGCGGTACCGGCAGTGGGACGGGCGGCGGAAGCGGCTCGAATGGCGGCGCGGGTGGCACCGGAACCGGCACCGGGACCGGCGGTGGCACGGGGGGCGGCGGCGATGGCGGCAACGGCGGCGGGAGCACGGGCGGCGGTGACGGTGGCGGCACCGGTGGCGGCACCGGTGGTGGCATTACACCCGCAACGGCCAGCAACGCGATCGGCATGGTCAGTACCGGCCTCGGTGGCATCATTTCCGCGACGGGAACGGCCGTCTCCGGCATCGGCGTGCAGATTCCCGCCGTCACCGCGCTCGGTGGCACCGGAGGCCTGGCGAACGCCGTGGGCAGCACGGTTGGCGATCTCGGTAACGCCGTTACCGCACTGGGCGATGGCCTCACCAGCGGCCTGGGCCAGACGGGCAACATCGAGAACCCGCTTGGCGTGACCACCGCCAGCGTGGGCAACGTCGTGAACTACACGGGCGAGGCCGTCCAGGACCTGGGCGGCGGCGTCGCCACGGTGGGCGGCGGTACGCCGATCGCGCCCATTACCTCGGCGACGGGCACCCTCGTGACCCGTGTCGGCGAGGGCGTGGATCAACTGGGCGACCGGCTGGGTGGGGCGATGGCGTCGAACGTGGGCGACACGTTGACCCAGGCGGTAAGCGACGTGCTGAACCCCGTCGCGTCGTCCATCGGCAGCACGACATCGCCGGTTGCGTCGGGGAACCTTGTCGCGGCGACCGGCATGGCGGCCGGCGGTCTCACCGGCGGCGTGGCGCAGGGCGTCACCAACCTCGGCACCACCGTATCCGGTGCGCAGGCGCCCGGACAGCTCGGCAGCGTGACCTCGCTGGCGGGGCAGGCGCTCCAGGACACGGGCGGCACGCTGGCATCGGTCAGCGGCACGCTCAACAGTGGTTTGGGCAAGGCTGGCGGCAGCAACGCCACCATCGCCAACACCGGTGCTGGCGTGGGCGCGACCCTGGAATCGGCCTCCAACCTCGTCAGCAACCTGACCGGCCCGACCAGTGCACTCGCGTCCCTTTCGCCGGTGACGTCGCCCGTTTCCACTATCGTCGACAAGACGGCGGCCACGGTGACCTCGGTGACCTCGACCAACGGTGCGTTGTCGGGCGTCACCAGCCCCGTCAACACGCTGGTGAACAACGTCGCCGACGCGACCGGTTTGTCCGGCGGAACGAGCGGCGCCGGTGGTGTGCTCGGCGGCCTGGTCAGTGGCGTGACGAGCACCGTGTCGAGCGTGTCGCAGCCGTCGGGCGGTACGGCCACACCCGTCAGCGGCGTGGTCGGTGGCGTCGTGGGCGGCGTGACCAACACGGTCTCCGGGTTGACCGGCTCGGTCGGTGGCTCGACCTCGGGCGCGACCCAGACCGACCCCGTGGGTGGGCTCCTCGGCGGCATCGGCGGTGCCCTGGGCGGCAAGCGCCGTTGAGTGAAACGACGGCGGGCGATGCCTGGACATCGCCCGCCGCCTGGAGGACGCGCCAGCGTCCGCGATACCGGCCCCGTTCGCAGGAGCTCGCATGCTTCGATGGATCGCTTGCCTCGCCGGCATGACCGTCGTATTCGCCGCGCACGCCCAGGTGCGCCTTCCCGCCAATCCCCTGCAGAACCTTCCCCGCACGGAAACACCCGCGCAAGCGCCGGCGGTCCAGGTCAACGTGCAGGCGCCGACGCAGGCGATGGAGGCGTTGCTCGCCACGTCGCTAACGCCGTCACGCTTCGACGTGACTGGCGTGAGGTCGATCCGGTTTTCGACGGTCGCCGACGTCTTTGCCCCGCTGCGGGGCAAACCGGTCACGGTGCGCGAGCTGATCGACGCCGCGAACCGGGTCACCGCGATGTACAAGCAGCAGGGATACGCGTTGTCGTTCGCGTTCGTACCCGCGCAGACATTCACCAACGGCGTCGTGCGGATCACCGTGGTCGAAGGGTACGTCGCGGAAGTGAAAATCAGCGGCGACGCGGGCAACATGGCATCGCGCATCCGTGCCATGGCCAACCATGTGGTGGGCGAGCGTCCCCTGCGCCAGGACACCTTCGAGCGCTACACGCAGCTTCTGGGCCAGCTTCCCGGTGTGAAAGTGGGGGCCAACGTGCCGCCGCCGACCACCACCGACGGGGCGACGCGCCTGGATCTGACGGTGACCCGCCAGCGCTATGACGTGAGCTACGGACTGGACTTCAATCACCCCGGTACGCAGGGCGTGTTCAACGTACTGGAAAACGGATTCACGCCACTGGGCGAGCAGTTGAGCCTGTCCACGTTGTTCCCGAACGGTGGCGGACAGCGGTTTTACTCGGCGGGATGGCTTGAGCCGATCGGTTCGCGCGGCTGGCAGGCAAGGGTGGACGCCAGCCGTTATTGGGGTAACCCCGATACCGACAGCAGCCAGTTGCCCTCGTACCTCGATCACCGACTGTCGCAACAACGCGTGTCGCTCAGCACGATCTATCCGCTGGTACTCACCAACACCCGACGACTTAATCTGACCCTGGGCGTGTACGCGTCGCGACAGGACGATCGCTATCGCAACGTGGATACCGGCGCGATGATCGCCCTGCAATCGAGCGTGCGCGTGCTCAACGCCGAGCTGGCCTGGCTGCGCGTCGCGACGGATCGCACCCTCCAGTTCAGCGCAGGCGTCGCCCACGGTTACGACGCCATGGGCGCCTATTCGCGGGTGGTGACCAACGTAGCCGGCGGCGTGACCGCGTCGTTGCCCGATGTCTCGTTTACCCGCTACATGATGAGCGGCTCGTGGTCGGAGCAGTGGCCCTACAAGGTCGGGACCGTGATGCGCGTGACCGGTCAATACAGCGACGACACGTTGCCGTCGACGGAGCAGATCAACTTCGGTGGCCCCAGCTACGCCTATGCCTACGATCCCGGGGACGCGGCCGGTGACAGCGGTTGGGCCGCGTCGCTGGAAGTCAATCGTGCGTTCGCGACAGGGCGGTCGTGGATCCGTTCGATCGTGCCGTACGTGGCGTACCAGAGCGCGAGGGTCTATGTGAACGGTGGACGCCCGTTGATCGATCGGCTCGACTCGGCCGCCCTCGGCGTGCGCGTCTCGGACGCGAAGCACTACTCGATCGATGTCGCGCTGGCCAAGCCCACCGGCGACCGCCCACCGGAGACCGGCACCCGCGAAAAACGCTGGAACCTCACCTTCAGCTACAAGCTGATGTAGCTTTCCGCGGCGTCGACCCGCCACCGCGCGTTCACATCCGCGGCGGCACGATGCGCCGTCATCCCGACGGACGCCGTGCCATGCCCCTGTCTCTCCACCCCGCGCCGATCCCCTATGACGACCGGCTGGAAGAGATCGCGCCCGACGAAGCCGAGACCACCGAGCAGTTGATCCAGACCCTTACGGAGATCAACCAGACGACCCTCAAGCATGAAGGCCACGCCAACCGTTCGGTACACGCGAAAAGCCATGCCCTGCTCGTGGGCGAGCTGACCATCGCCGACGACCTGCCGCGCGAACTCGCGCAGGGCATCTTCGCCCGGCCGGGCCGCTATCCGGTGGTGATGCGGCTTTCGACCGTACCCGGGGACATCCTCGATGACGCCGTGTCCACGCCGCGCGGCATGGCGGTGAAGATCATCGGCGTGGAGGGCGAGCGTCTTCCTGGCAGCGAGGGCGCGGTGACGCAGGACTTCGTCATGGTCAACGGCCCGGCGTTCAAGGCGGCCGACGCGAAGAAGTTCGCCAGTTCGCTCAAGCTGGTGGCGGCGACGACGGATCGCGCGGAGCGGGCGAAGAAGGCGCTGTCCGCCGTGCTGCGCGGCACCGAGCGGGTGATCGAAGCGTTCGGCGGCAAGAGCTCGACTTTGCTGGCGCTGGGCGGGCAACCGCAGACCCACCCGCTGGGCGACACCTATTACAGCCAGGCCCCGCTGCGCTTCGGCGACTACGTGGTGAAGGTCTCGGTAGCGCCGCATTCGCCCAACCTCACCGAACTCACCGACGCCTCGCTACCGCTGCAAGGTCGCTACGATGGGCTACGCGACGCGATGGTCGAGCATTTCGCGACGCAGGGGGGCGAGTGGGACCTGCGCGTGCAGTTCTGCACCGACCTGGACACCATGCCGATCGAGGACGCGTCAGTGCCGTGGCCAGAGGAGAAGAGCCCTTATCTCGACGTCGGGCGCATCGTGGTGTGGCCGCAGCCCGCCTGGAACGACGCGCGCCAGGCCGCCATCGACGACGGTCTCGCGTTCAGCCCCTGGCACGGCGTGCAGGCGCATCGCCCCATGGGCTCGGTGATGCGGGCCCGGCGCCTGGCTTACCGCACCATGGCGAGGTTCCGCGCGCACCACAACGGCGTGGCCATGAACGAGCCGACGTCGCTGGCGGACATCGGCCTGGACACGCCCTGAGCCCGGGCGTTCACCACCCCATGTAGTGCCCGCCGTTGATGGCGAGGTTCGAGCCGGTGATCCAGCCGGAGTCTTCGGAGGTGAGGAAGGCCACCGCATGGGCGATCTCTTCCGGACGGCCGAGCCGGCCGACGGGGATCTGCGACACGATCTTGGCGCGGATGTCCTCCGGCACCGCCATGACCAGGTCGGTGGCCACGTAACCCGGCGAGACCGTGTTCACCGTGATGCCGAAGCGGGCGTTTTCCTGGGCGAGAGAGATCGTGAATCCGTGCACGCCTGCCTTGGCGGCAGCGTAGTTGGCCTGGCCGTACTGGCCCTTCTGCCCGTTGATCGAGCTGATCTGGACGATGCGTCCCCACTGGCGCGAGCGCATGCCCTCGATCACCGGACGGGTGACGTTGAAGCAGGCGTTGAGGTTGGTGTTCACCACCTCGGTCCACTGCTGGTAATCCATCTTGTGAAACGTGGTGTCGCGCGTGATGCCTGCGTTATTGACGAGGATTTCCACGGGGCCGGCGTGGTCTTCGACGGCGCGGATCATCGCTGCCGCGGACACGGGGTCGGACACGTCGCCGGGGACCATCGTCACGTCGATGCCGTCGCGGATCATGTCTTCGCGCCAGGCGGCCGCCCGGGCTTCGTCGCGGTAATTGGTAGCCACCCGGTGGCCCTGCCGGGCAAGGTAACGCACGATCGCCGTACCGATACCGCCGGTACCGCCGGTGACCAGTGCCGTGCGTTGCGTGATGCCGTGCTTCATCCCAAGCCTTATCCGTGTTCGGTGGAGCCCGCGAGGCGGGCAATCGGGTGTTATAGCGCCGCTTCCCGCCCAAGACTACTGCGGCGAAGCGCCGCAGGATCGAAGGCATCCCGCGCCGCCTCCAGTAATGCCCAGGGCGTGTCCGGCGCCACGCGCACCGACACTCCCAGCCAGTCCAGCGCCCTGCGCAGGGCGGGCAGGGGATCCGAACGGTCCACCGGGAGGGCGGCGCTCGATTTGGAGAGCTTGCGGCCCTCGGCGTCGCGGACCAGTGGCAGATGCAGGTAACCGGGCGAAGGCAGGTGCAGCAGGCGTTGGAGGTGGATCTGCCGGGCGGTCGACTCCAGCAGGTCCGCGCCGCGCACCACGTGGGTGACACCTTGCGCGGCGTCGTCCACCACGCAGGCCAACTGGTAGGCCCACAACCCCTCGACGCGGCGGATGACGAAATCGCCGGCGACCTGGCGCAGGTTCTCTTCCTGCGGACCCCGGACATCGTCGATCCAGCGGATGACCGTGTCGGGGGCGTGCAGGCGCCAGGCCGGGGGACGTGACGGGTCGGGCGACGCCACACAGCGCCCGTCGCGATGCATGCCGCCGTCGGGCGCGAGGTCGGCACGGCTGCACCAGCAGGGAAACACCTGGCCCGCGTTACGTAGTTGATCGAATGCGGCGGCGTAGGCGGCCTCACGCCGGGACTGGTAAAGCACGCGCTCGTCGGCCTCCAGGCCGAACGCGTCCAGGGTGCGCAGGATGTCCCGTGCCGACCCCGCCACCTCCCGCGGTGGATCGATGTCTTCCATGCGCACCAGCCACTCGCCGCCCGCGTGGCGGGCCATCAGCCAACTGGCCACCGCCGTCACCAGGGAGCCGAAGTGGAGGGCGCCGGTGGGCGAGGGAGCGAAACGACCGCGATAGTGCATGGACGACGACCGGACCTATGGTGAGATGTTTCTCAGAATGGTGGCGAGGCGAGGCGGAGAGTGTAGGTCAGACCGCCGCCGCCACGCCCGCGCCGCAGCGGCCCTCGACATGGCGCGGGCATGGCAGGCATTGAATCGTTCAGCCTCTGCCCCGAACACTTGCCGTGGGCGGCGCCCCATCGACTGCCGCCGTGAGAGAAAACACCATGTTCAAACGCATCGCTTTGTTCGTCGCCACCAACCTCGCGGTCATCTTCCTGCTTTCCGCGGTCTGCCACCTCCTGGGCATCGACCAGTGGGCGGCGCAGCGCGGCATGGGCCTGGGCGGCCTGATCGTTTTCGCCTCCGTCTTCGGCATGGGCGGCGCCTTCATCTCCCTGGCCTTGTCCAAGTGGATGGCCAAGATGTCCACGGGCGCCAGGGTCATCGGGCAGCCCGCCAACGAGGCCGAACGCTGGCTGGTGGACACCGTGCGCCGCCACGCCGAGAAAGCGGGCATCGGCATGCCCGAGGTGGCCGTCTACGACGCCCCCGAGATGAACGCCTTCGCCACCGGCATGACCCGCAACAGCGCCCTCGTGGCGGTGAGCACCGGCCTGCTCCAGCAGATGGATCGCGAACAGGTCTCGGCGGTGCTCGGCCACGAGATCGGCCACGTCGCCAACGGCGACATGGTCACCCTTACCCTCATCCAGGGCGTGCTCAACACGCTGGTGATCGTGCTGGCCCGCGTCGTCGGCCGCGTGGTCGACAGCTGGCTCAGCGGCGGCCGCGACCGGGAGGGCGAGGGTGGCATCGGTTACTTCGTCACGGTGATGATCCTGCAGATCGTCTTCGGCCTGTTCGCCTCGATGATCGTCATGTGGTTCTCCCGTTGGCGGGAATTCCGCGCCGACGCCGCGGGCGCTAGCCTGGCCGGCCGGGGCTCGATGATTTCGGCCCTCCAGCGCCTGTCGGGCAACCACGGCGATACCACCCTTCCGCAGACCATCCAGGCCTTCGGGATTTCCGGCCAACTCGCCTCGGGCTTCAAGCGTCTGTTCATGAGCCACCCGCCGATCGAGGAGCGGATCGCGGCCCTTCAGCGCGGGTAAGTTCTTCAGGGGATGGAGAAGCGGGGCCCTGACCCGTGGGCCTGAGGGACCTCGAGCGACACGACGCGATATCGCCCTGACAAGGTAACCGGCCCCCTCAGGCGACCGCCGGCCCGGCGCCCCCACTTCCCATCCCCCGTCCCCATCCGCACCCTTTTGCCGCCCGCCTCCCATCCCCATAATCCCCGTTCCCTGTCCCAATCTGAAGGAACGGCACCGTGAGCCAGGAAACCCGTAAGTTCGAAGCCGAGGTCGCCCAGGTCCTGCACCTGGTGACCCATTCCCTCTACTCGCACAAGGAAATCTTCCTGCGCGAGCTGATCTCCAACGCCTCCGACGCCTGCGACAAGCTGCGTTTCGAAGCGCTGGCCGACGCCAGCCTCACCGCCGACGACGCGGACCTGCGCATCCAGATCTCGTGGGATCCCGACGCGCGCACCATCAGCGTTCGCGACAACGGCATCGGTATGAGCCGTGAGGACGTGGTGGCCAACATCGGCACCATCGCCAGCTCGGGCACCCGCCGCTACCTCGAAGCCCTGTCGGGCGAACAGAAGGCCGACGCACGCCTGATCGGTCAGTTCGGCGTGGGCTTCTACTCCGCCTTCGTCGTCGCCGACCGGGTCACCGTGATCACCCGTCGCGCGGGCCAGCCGACCGGGTCGGGCGTGCGCTGGGAGAGCGACGGCAAGGGCGAATACTCGCTCGAAGACCAGAACGTCACCGAGCGTGGCACCACCGTCGTGCTGCACCTGAAAGAAGGCGAAGACGAGTTCCTGAAGCGCTGGCAACTGCGATCGCTGGTCACCAAGTATTCCGACCACGTGGCCTTCCCGATCCGGATGCCGCAGGAGAAGGACGGCAAGCCCGATCCGACCGACTTCGAAACGATCAATTCGGCGTCGGCCTTGTGGTCCCGGTCCAAGAGCGAGATCAGCGACGACGAATACAAGAACTTCTACAAGGCGCTCGGCCACGACTTCAACGACCCGCTCGCCTGGACGCATAACCGCGTCGAAGGTAGCCAGAGCTTCACCACGCTGCTCTACGTGCCCGAGCAGCCGCCGTTCGACCTGATGATGGGCGGACGCGACGAGCGCAAGGGCCTGAAGCTCTACATCAAGCGCGTCTTCATCATGGACGCGGCCGAAGAGTTGCTGCCGAACTACCTGCGTTTTGTCCGCGGCGTGATCGATGCCGACGACCTGCCCTTGAACGTGAGCCGCGAAATCCTCCAGCAGAACCGCCAGCTGGAAAAGATCAAGGCGGCCTGCGTCAAGCGCGTGCTCGATCTGCTCGACAAGCTCTCGCGCGACGAGCCGGAGAAGTTCGTAACGTTCCTCAACAGCTTCGGCAACACGCTGAAGGAAGGCATCGTCGAAGACGCGTCCAACAGGGAACGCATCGCCAAGCTGCTGCGCTTTGCCTCCACCAAGGGCGAGGGCGCGCAGAAGACGGTGTCGTTCGACGACTACATGGGCCGCATGGCGGTCGGACAGGACGCGATCTGGTACGTCACCGCCGACAGTTACGCGGCCGCCGCGGGCAGCCCGCAGCTCGAGGCGCTGAAGGCCAAGGGCATCGAAGTGCTGCTCATGTTCGATCGCGTCGACGAATGGATGCTGGGTTATCTCAACGAGTACGACGGCAAGCGGCTGCGCAACGTCGCCAAGGGCGAGTTCCCGCTCGACGAGGCCGACAAGGCAAAGCAGGAAGCGGCCAGCGCCGAAGCGGCACCGTTGCTGGAGCGGGCCAAGACCCTCCTCGGCGAGCGGGTGAGCGACGTGCGCGTGTCGGCCCGCCTCACGGACTCGCCGTCGTGCCTGGCGCTGGCGGATTTCGAGATGGCCCCGCACCTGGCTCGCCTGCTGCGTGAGGCTGGCCAGGAGGTTCCCGACTCGAAGCCGGTGCTGGAGATCAACCCGGCCCATCCGCTGGTCAAGCGCCTGTCCAACGAAAGCGACGATGTGAAGGCCGGCGACCTTGCCGGATTGCTGCTTGAGCAGGCCGAAATCACGGCCGGCGCGCAGCTGGCCGACCCCGCGGCGTTCGTGCAGCGCATGAACCGGGTGCTGCTCGGCTGACGCGCAGGGCCCGCTCCGTTCAGGAGCGGGCCCACCGTATCGTTCGCCCGATGCCGGCTGCCGCCGGCGCCTGAGGATTCGCGGGCGGGACCCGCTCCTGCGACGCGTTTTCGAAGGGCGGGCGTGCCGCTGGCATGACGAGCCCTTTGCTATCGTCCCCCCATGTCCGCCTTGCTCACCCTGTTCGCCTGCCTGGCCCTCGGTATCCTCTGTCGCCGCTTCGCGCGCCTTCCCGACGGCATCGTGCCGGGCCTCAACTGGTGGGTGCTCAACGTGGCCTTGCCCGCCCTGGTGCTGGCCCTCGTCCCCCGCGTGGCCCTCGACGCGCACCTGTGGCTACCGGTCGCGGGGATGTACGTCACCTTCTTCGGCGCCTGGTTCGTGTTCGCGATGCTGGGGCGCCTGTGGGGCTGGTCGCGCCAGCGCGTGGGTTGCCTCACCCTCGCCTGCGGCTTAGGAAACACCTCGTTCATGGGCTATCCCATGATTGAAGCCCTGCATGGCAAGGACGGTCTCTCCATCGCCGTGATCGCCGACCAGATGGGCTGTTTCCCGTTACTCGCGGCGGGCGGCATCGTGGTTGCGTCGATCTATTCGGGCAAGGGTACCCAGGTCGGCGTGGTGGTGGGCCGGGTCCTCCGCTTTCCTGCGTTTCTCGCCTTGCTGCTGGGCATGCTCGTCGGCGTCACCGGTGGGTGGCCGGAGGCGGTGGATAGGCTGTTGATGCAGATCGGCCAGACCCTTACGCCGCTGGCGCTGTTCTCGGTAGGCCTGCAGTTCCGCCTCGCGCTGCGCCGTGAACACGCCGGGCCCCTGCTGGCGGGGTTGGGCTGGAAGCTCCTGCTGGCGCCGCTCGCCGTGTTCGGCTTCGGTGTCTTCGCGGGTGTCGGCGGACTCGTGCTCGTGGTGGCCGTGCTGCAGGCGGCGATGGCGCCGATGATTTCTGCCGCGATTCTCGCCGACCAGCACGGGTTGGAGCCCGATCTCGCCAACACCGTACTAAGCGCCGGCATCCTGCTGTCGCTCGTCACCGTGCCGCTGGGCAATGCGTGGCTGGGCTGAGTCTTGGATTTCAGCGACCTCGCCCGCACCACTCCGTGATGACCGAACACGCAACGACCGCCGGCGTCCGCGCCGACGTGTGGCTCTGGGCCGCACGCTTCTTCAAGACCCGAAGCCTTGCCAAGCAGGCGATCGATGGCGGCAAGATCGACATCAATGGCGCCGCCTGCAAGCCGGCGAAGACCCTGCATGTGGGCGACACCGTGCGGGTCACCCGCGGCGAGGAGCGGCTCGTCTGCACCGTGCAGGCGCTCTCGGAGAAGCGCGGTCCAGCGCCCGAGGCCCGCAAGCTCTACACGGAAACCGACGAAAGCCTCGCCGAGCGCGAACGGCAACGCGAGGATCGCCGGCTCACCGGCGGTGCGTTGCTACGGCCGGATGCGCGCCCCGACAAGCGTTCCCGCCGTCTGATCCAGGATCTGAAAAAAACGCTCTGACGCCATCGGCGCGTCGGAAAAACCGCCCCCCAATCCCCGGCCCGGGCTGCTGACGCGGGACGGGGGTAGGGGACGCCACGGGACCCGAAGATGGAGAGTCGGGAGGCCCCGTGAAACCTGAACACGCAAAGAGCCTGGAACGGGGGCCACTATAGGCAGCGACATCCCGCCAGGGAATTCGATTGTTCAGATCGTTCCGATAGAGTGGATCAATGTGTCAGCGCAGCATCTTGCGAAGTTTGTAGATCTGCTCCAGCGCGGCGCGCGGGCTCAGGTCGTCTGGATCGATGGCGCGCAGGGCCTCCTCCACCGGCGACGGCAGCGGAGGCGCAAACAAGCCCATCTGCGGCGCCGGCGTGGGAGGCGCCGCGACGGCGGCGGTCACCTCGTGGCCCTGTTCGAGCGCGGCGAGGTAGTGGCGGGCGTCGGCGATCACCGTCTTCGGCAGGCCCGCGAGGGCCGCTACCTGCAGTCCGAAGCTGCGGTTGGCGGGTCCGTCCTTCACCGTGTGCATGAACACCAGTTGCTCGCCGTACTCCACCGCGTCGAGGTGCACGTTGGCGATGGTGCGGAATTCGCCGGCCAGCTCGGTCAGCTCGAAGTAGTGCGTGGCGAACAGGGTGAACGCGCAGCTCACCGATGCCAGGTGCACCGCGGCGGCGCGGGCGAGCGAGAGGCCGTCATAGGTGCTGGTGCCGCGACCGACCTCGTCCATGAGTACGAGACTGCAATCGGTGGCGTTGTGCAGGATGTTCGCCGTTTCGCTCATTTCCACCATGAAGGTCGACTGGCCCCGTGAGAGGTCGTCGCCCGCGCCGATGCGGGTGAAGATGCGATCGATCGGTCCGATGCAGGCGGTCGATGCGGGCACGTAGCTGCCCACGTGAGCGAGCAGCACGATGAGCGCGTTCTGGCGCATGTACGTGGATTTGCCGCCCATGTTCGGGCCGGTGATCACCAGCATGCGACGTCCGCGGTCGAGTACGAGGTCGTTCGGCTCGAACGGCTCGTCGCGCACCTTTTCCACGACCGGATGTCGGCCGCGTTCGATCCGGATACCCGGCGCATCGGTCAGGTCGGGCATCGCCCAATCCAGCGTTTCGGCGCGCTCGGCCAGGTCGGCGAGCACGTCGAGCTCGGCCATCGCCGACGCCGCCGTCTTCAGTTCGGGCAGCCGTTCGATCAGGTTGTCGAGCAGCAGCTCGTAGAGCGCCCGCTCGCGCATCAGCGAGCGCTCTTTGGCCGAGAGTACCTTGTCTTCGAACTGCTTGAGTTCGTCAGTGATGTAGCGCTCGGCGTTCTTCGTGGTCTGTCGGCGCGTGTAATGCGTCGGTGCCTTCTCCGCCTGCGCACGGGTGATTTCGATGTAGTACCCGTGGACGCGGTTGTAGCCGACCTTGAGCGTCGAGATGCCCGTAGCGGCTTTTTCGCGTTCTTCCATGTCGACCAGAAACTGGTCGGCGTTGGTCGAGAGGCGGCGAAGCTCGTCGAGCTCGTCATCGTAGCCTTCGGCGAGCACGCCACCGTCGCGAAGCAGCACGGGCGGTTGCGCCACGATCGCGCGCGCGAGCAGGGCCGCGGTGTCGGCATGGTCGCCGATGCGCTCGACCAGCGCGTGTAGCAGCGGACTGTCCAGGCCTGCGATTTCTTCGCGCAGCGCGGGCGCCGCGGCGAGGCCGTCGCGCAGCGTGGAGAGGTCGCGCGGGCGGGCCGAGCGCAGCGCGACCCGGGCGAGGATGCGCTCGAGGTCGCCCACGCCGCGCAGGCGCTCGCGCAGGTTGCCGTGGCGGCGATGATCGATGAGGCTGCCGATGGCCTGGTGGCGGCCACGCAGCGTCGTGCGGTCGCGCAGCGGGCGGTTAAGCCAGCGGCGGAGCAGGCGCGCGCCCATCGGCGTCACCGTTTCGTCGAGCACGCCCAGCAGCGTGTTGTCGACGTTGCCGCTCGCGTGCGAATCGATTTCCAGGTTGCGCCGGGTGGCCGCATCCATCGCGATCGTCTCGCTGGCGCTTTCCACCGCCATGCCCGTGAGATGGGGCAGGGCGCTCTTTTGGGTTTCTTCGACGTAGCCGAGGAGACACCCGGCGGCGGCGATGGCCAGCGGCAGACCATCCACGCCAAATCCCCGCAGGTCGCGGGTCCTGAAGAACCGGCACAATTCACGCGTGGCCGCGTCGCCGTCGAAATGCCACGGCTGGCGTTTGCGCAGGCCCGGCAGGGCGCTCACCAGCTTCGGCCATGCGACGTCTTCGCCCACGAGCGTCTCGGCCGGCTGCAATCGGGCGAGTTCCGCCGCCAGCCCCTCGGCGGAGGCCACCTCGGTGAGCAGGAAGCGACCGGTGGAGAGATCGACCCAGGCCAGCCCGTACCCCTTCGGCCCCGCGGCGATCGACAGCAGGAGGTTGTCGCGACGCTCCTCCATCAGCGCCGCATCGGTCACCGTCCCCGGGGTGACGATGCGCACCACCTCACGTTTCACTGGCCCCTTGGAGGTCGCTGGATCGCCGATCTGCTCGCACAGCGCGACCGACTCGCCCAGTTTTACCAGGCGAGCGAGATAGCCCTCCACCGAGTGGTAGGGCACGCCCGCCATGGGAATCGGCGCACCGGCCGACTGGCCGCGCTGGGTCAGGGTGATATCGAGCAGCCGCGCCGCCTTGCGGGCGTCGTCGTAGAACAGCTCGTAGAAATCGCCCATCCGGAAAAACAGCAGGATATCCGGATGCTCCGCCTTCGCCGTGAGGTACTGGCGCATGAAAGGAGTGTGTTCAGCGGGCTTTGCGGCAGTGGCGTTCATTGCAGTTGGATCAATGGCTTGGTGCGATTCTGGGTGCGACATGAGCGTGACGGATGACCAATTTCGTGAGAGTCCGACGCCGCCATGGGAGTCCATGCGGCGTCCATGAAGACCTGTTGGCTTCTGTGGATGTGTCCATGGCGTCGGTGGTGTGCCAAGATCGCTAGATCATGGACACACCGGATGGACCTATGCCCAGCGCCAAAGTCGCCAAGTATCGCCTGTCGCAAGCGCAACTGCGCGCATTGACCATGGAGCAGCGCCCGGCCCTGAATGCCGAGGGCAAGACCGTCCTTGAACCGAATCCGGATCCCAGACCCTACCGGATTTCCGATGGGTCGCAAGGGGCGCCGGCGGGCTTTGGGTTCTATGTCGGGCCCCGCGGCGCGTTCTACGAAGTGCGCTCCCGCGTGGGCAAAAAGGCCGTGCGTTTGTCCTTGGGCTCGGTGCAGGAGCTGTCCCTGGTCAAGGCGCACGAGCTGGCAGCGGCGAAGCGCTCGTTCATCCGGTCGACGGGCGAGGATCCCCGCCAGGCCCTGCGCACCGCCGAAGCGGTCCAAGAGGCCCGCGGGTTGACCGTGGGCCAAGCGCTGCGGGGCTACATCCGGTTCTTGGAGGAGCAGCAAGGCCGCGGGAAGACCAAGCCTGCTGGCGTGAAAGGGGCTCAGGATTCGCTGGCGCGGTTGTCGCGCGAAGAGGTGGGGTTGGCCGATTCGCCGATTGCGGCGTTGACGGACGAAGCGTTGAAGGCTGCGTGGCATCGGGTGCGGCACTCAGCGATGCTGCGGTCCACCCGATTGCCGGCGGAGGTCAAACTGAAACTCGAAGCGGCGGGCGAGTGGTGGCGGCTCGATCGTGCCGCGCTGGTGTCCAAGCTGCGTCTGACGGGCAAGAACGTGGAACTCGCCTACGCCGCCGGCATGGCCGCCGCCGAGCACACCCTCAGCGACGCGTCGCGCGCCGTGGACCGGGCCATCAAGCTTGAGCGCAAGGCCGCCGACAGCGCCATGCGCCCGCCCGTTTTGATCTACAACCCGTTCCAGGTCCTGGCCGACGAAGGCCTGCATCGGTCCACGCGAGAATTGCGCAAGCATTACGATGCCGCCCGGGTGCGCAATCCGCTTGGCGTGGACGACGCTGCGACCGGGCAGCAATCGTTGCCGACCGTGCTCAAATCGCTCATCGAGCGCCGCGACATGCAGCAAGGTCAGAATGCCACGGCCATCGACTACATCCTGCTGACCTTGCTGTGGGGCACGCGCCGCAGTGAATCAGCGCGGTTGTGCTGGTATGACAGCTGTTCTGCAGAAGAGCGCGACGGGCTGGCATCGTGGGTCTGGATGGCCCGGTCGGCCGACGCCAAGAATCCGACGACGGGGCTTCGGGGGTCGCAGGTGTTCTTGCACGACACCAAAGCCGGCGAGGCCCAGCTTTTGCCGGTGGCCTATTTTGCTGAGCGCGTACTCCGTTGGCGGGTCGAGGCGCGCGCCCAGAGCGAGCAAGCGTTGGCGGGCGCGATCGCGGCCGGGCGCGAGGCCGCCAAGCAGATGCGGGCGCGCACGCGCGACATCGTCCTGCGCGCCAAGGCCGACGCCGTGGTCGACCGGGCCGAGTGGCGGCTCGCGCAGACCCAGCGCTGGGTCTTTCCCGCACGCAGCCCCAAGGCGGTCGAAGGCCATTACTTGGACAGCAAATCGATTCTGGCCACGATCAAAGCCGATGCGGGACTGACCGAGGTGGGGCTGACCATGCACGATTTTCGCCGCACCTTGGGTCGATTCGCGGCCAAGCTGTTGTCGGGGCATATGGTCAGCCAGTTGCTGCGCCATCACGCCACGCGCGGCAACGACACGGCGATGGCGGACGTGACCCAGCGGTACGCCCAAGGCGAATGGCCGGACTTGTGCATGGCCATGGCCAAGGTCGAAGAGGCGCTCATTGCCACGAGCCCCGCCGTTTGGAATATCCTGCGCGATCCAGGGGACGTCGCCCGCCCTCGGATGGATGAGCGCAACGACCCGTTGCTTGATGTGCCGAAATATCGGAGCAAGCGCAGTGGCGGTGAACGAGGTCAAACGGACGAAGGCTGAAGCAAAGGCGGCGCTGCTCAAGCGCCGCGCGGAGGCGCGCGCGCGGGCGGACCAGGCGATGGCGGTCCTCCATGCCACCGCCGAAGCGAAGCAGCACCGGGCGGCGCTCACGGCCCTCGATCGCATGATCGTGATCGGGAGGGTGTTGAAGTTCGACACGCTCGAGACCCTGTTCCGGCCGCACGTATGGATTCTGGACGTCAACGGGCACACGGTCGGCCACGCGCTCACCGTCGAGGCCATCGCGATCGACCCCTCGACCGGCGCAGACGGCGTGGTGGTGGAGCGACTCGATGAAGTCTTGAGACGGCCCTGGCGTGCGCCGGACGATCAGTCGGCGTGGGCGGCGCTGTACGCTCACGCGCTTGCGGCCCTCGCCGAGCAAGCGCAGGCCCACGCCGATGCCATCCAATCGGCGATCCGCCTGCGAGCCGCGCTCAGCGATCCGTCGGGTTGATCGCAACGGCGGACCCGCCCGGATCCCAGCCCTGGCATGCGCGTCACTTGATTACGATCCAAGGCTGCACCAGGCATGCAACGCTTGGTGCACGACGGCGTCGGGCAGCCGCTCTTGCTCTAGGCGCCCTCGATCGGATCGGCGCAGATGATCATAGAACCTTGCTTCCTCGACGGTCAGCCCATCGGGCGCTTCCATGGCCGCGGCGACGGGCTCGGGCACGGCCGATTGGCCTTGGTGCGCGTCGAACACGTCGCGGGACATCAGCAGCGCTTCGGTGTGCGGTTGGAGGCACCGCACATGAGCCAGCATCTGGAGGCCCCAGGTGTCCATGTCGCCCCAGTAGCCGATCTCGCATTCGTGCAACCACGGGGTCGACGTCCAGGACAGATTGAGGCCTGAGCCCAGCACCGCGATCGTATCGGGCAGTGGAGGCACTTGGTGGAGGCTGCTCTCGTTCTCGATCAGGAGCACGCGGGACGCCGGTAACGGCGACACCGCCAATTCATACGTCCGAACCCGCTGCTGCGCAAAGGACAGCAGGTTGGCGCTTAGGGGCACTACTAACAGCCAATGATTGGCCTCGTCCGCAGCGCCCAAGAACGCCTCCAAGCCCTGTCGCGAGGCCAGTCCTTCAAATCGCACATCGAGCAAGGCGACGATGAGGCCACGGTGGCGCTCCAAGAACTTGGTGTCGACGCCCGCGACGGCAAGCGCCCGCAACGGTCGGCCCTCGGCCATGCCAGGCGTGAGCGCCGATGCCACATGGGTGGCGCGGACCACCTCATCATCGTCGCGATCGCGCCACAAGGCACGCTGTCGAACGAGCACCGACCAATAGGTGCGATCGACGCGCGCACACAACAGTTGCAGCCGCGCCACTTCGGCCTGGACGGCTGCATCTCCTGTGGCCAACGCGGCGTCCGTGGCCGACCGCAGGATCCAATGCGTTGGCACAGACACAGGCTCGTCGCCGCTGCGAAAGCGGGTGTCCTCCCACATCACCTGTCCCACGGTGACCTGGCGCCACGCGGCAAGCTGCGCGCGCACTTGGCCCGTTTGATGGGTGAATGCGTGGGCCGAGGGGCGACCGATCGGCAAGTTCGCGGGCCACGCGTCAGCTTCCAGAAGCCACTGGACGCGCTTGTCGGCGCGTTCCCATTGCTTGGCGAGCGCAGCGGCCCATTCAGCGGGCAGTTTCAAGGTCAACCTCCGTTCGGCGGGCTGCGCGTTGGCGCGCATGGGTTTCCAAGTCGCTCCAACTGAGCGCAGTGAGGGTCGCTTGCGCCCCCTTGCGATGGACCACGATGGCCGACCGCGTGTGATCGCGCAGCAAGCGCAGCTCCTTGTTGGGGGTGACAAAGAGCGGGTGGAGCCCGAACTCGGTCAGCGCGCGAATGATGCGCGCGGCCACGGCGTGGGAACTCTTGGAAAAGGCTTCGTCGAGCACCACCGTGCCAAACAGCGGGCGCGTTCGCTCCGGTGGGCACAGGGCATAACTCAGGGAGGCGGTCAGCACATAGCTTGCGATGATTTCTTTCTCGCCGCCGCTGCCGCCCTGCGATCCCGTGCGCTTTTCGATGACTTTCCCCGTGGCGCGATCCTTGACCCAAACGGCAAATTGCAGGCGATAGCGGGGATCGAGCAGCGCCAATGCCCCGACGTTTTTGCGTCGCTCGACGGCATCGCGCAGCAGCGCCACCACAGCGGTCAACGCGCGGTAGTGGCTTTCGCCCGCATCGTCGTTCATTTGCGCCGAACGCAAGGTTTTCAAAGCGTCTCGCAAGGCGCGCAAACTTTGATGCTCGACCCGTTGGGGCTCTAAGCGAAGGTATCGGCCGGGTTGAAAATCGACGCGTTCGAGCGTGGCATTCAGCTCGGTCAGGCGCTCTTCGATGGCCGACACTTCCGCTTCGATCTCGCTCAGCAGCTGGGTCACACCTTGATCGGACGAATGGTTGAGGTAGTGCAAGAAGCGCTGGAGCTTTTCCGGGAGCGCCTCTTGTTCCAAGACGCGCAGGCGCTCGCGATAGGCTGGCACATCTTGGAGTTGCGTGCCGGCTTCACTCAGCGCACCGGTGTCGGCCGCTTTGGCCTTGAGCATGTTGCGCACGACCTCTTGTTCGAGCGTGTGGCGCCGGGTGGTCATGCGCCGGATGTCGCCGTCAATGCGCTCGCGCTCGGCGCGCTCGACGCCATCGAGCACGGCCGGGTCCTCAACGGACGGCAGCTGCAGCTTCTCAGCGGCCCACGCGTGGCGCTCGGGGTCCAGCGCCTCGCCAATCCGTTGGCGCACGCGATGCACGGCGCTGTCGGCTTTCTTGATGGCTTGCTCCAGACGATCGGACTGGATTTCCACGTCCCGCTCTTCGCGTCGCAGCGCTTCGGTGGCCATCCTTGCATCGTCCCAGCGCTGTTTGGCCTGGGCCGCGTCGGACGCTGGCGCGGTCAGCGCCGTCCATTGCTCTTTCAGACGCACCAGCTCCGCGTCCGCGCCCAGCGCATCAATGTCTTCGAACACCACTTGCTCGACGCGCGCGAGCAGGTCGAGCCCGCGCTGGGTGGCGTCGGCCAGGTCTTGTGCGCGGTGAGCAGCATCTTGACTGGCCTTATGAAGCGATCGTGCGTCAGCGACCTCGGCGGCGAGACGAGCCAACTGGTCGCGGTTGTCAAAACCGGTCATCCAGTCGCGATCGAGGCCTCGCTGATCTTGCTTATCGAAATAGCCCTCGCGGCTCGACATCAAGCCTTCGGCGGTCATGGCGTGTGGCGTGCGCCGCAAGGCGTCGACGCTGTCGACACAGTGACGGTCGATGTCGGCCAAGAGGTGCTTGAGCGCTTCGCGGTGCGGATGCGCCTTGAAGTTGAGCTTGCGGGTGAAGCCGTCGTCGAAGAATCGCGCCGGGTCGGCCGGGCGGTGCGCCGCCCGCACACGCACATGCAACTGGTTATCGCGCCCGTTGATCCAGGCGAGCGCGGGGCCCACTTGGTCTGGCGCGATCAACAAGCGCAGGCGCTGCCCACCGATGGCGCGCTCGATGGCTCCGCGCCAGCGCGACTCTTGGGCATGCACCTCGACCAGCTCTGCCACGAACGGCAGCTGGTCGGCGGGCACGCCCAAGTGGTCGGAAAGCTGGCGGCGGAAGTTTTGATAGTCCGGCGGGATGTTGGAATGGGGAAGGGCCTCGGCGTCCGACAGGGCTTGGGCCAAACGGTCGCTGTTGTTCTTGAGCGCCTGCTGCTTCGCGCCCAGCTCCCATGCCGTACGTCGCTGCTCAAGCAGATGGCCCGCCTCCTCTACGCGCCGACGCACCGCGGTGGCTTGATTCTCGGCCACGGCCGCGGCGGTGAGCGCCTCGCCGAGGCCGAGCGCGCCGGTCCACGCCCGATAGTCGGCAGCCATGCGCTGGCATCGGGCGAGCAGGTGTCCTTGCGTGGCGATGCGTTCCTCGAGGGCTCCGATGTGCTGTCCACCCAGTTGCCAGTAGGCGGTCTGAAGCGTCCCCTCCATCGCCTCAGCGCTTTTGAGGCGGCTTCGGACCTCCGCAAGCGTTTCGGCGCGCGCCAGGTGGAGCGCCCGGTCGCGCCCAGCCTGGGCCAGCCACAGCTCGATGGCGCGGCCGCCGTAAAACGCGGGCACGACGGCTTGCAGTCGTTCGTGCTCGTCGATGCGCAGGACCACCTCTTCGACGTCCAGCCAGCCCTTGGCGATGGGCAACAGCGTATCGCGTTGCTTGCGCGCCGTCTCCAGTGCATCCCGGATGTCGGCGAGGGTGTCGAATTCGGCCGCGACCGCGCGCGCGTTCTCAAACGCCGACCGATCGTCAAGGACCAGCTCACGAAACACCTCATCGATGCTGTCGAGCTGTTTGAGACCGGCCGCTCGATTGAGCAACGCGAACGCGTTATCACCGACCTCGAAGTGGTTGCGCAACCGAGCCAAGTAGCTTTGCTTGGCGTCGTAGATGCGCAAGCCGGCGTGCGCGCGCTCCAAATCCTTCAGCGCCCGCGTGCCACCTTCGCGGACCGCTTCGAGCCAGTCGTCCATGGCGGGGCGATCGTCGAGGCAGAAGAACCACCGTCGCTTGAGGTCATTCAGGGCCGAGCTGGCGCTGTCGAACCAGAACAGACCCCCGACGCGCACCACGGCTGTGCCGTTGCTGAAGCGGGCCGCGATGGCGGTGATGACAGGGCCCTGCCGCGCCACGTGCTCATTCGCCTCGCTGCCGTTGCCAGCGCCGGACACCCCTCGGACATAGGAGACCAAATCGCGATCGCTCTCATGCCCCCCCGTCGATGCGAGGTTATAGCGGGGCATCGCCACCAGGAGGGTCATCAGGGCATCGACCACCGTGGTCTTGCCGCTGCCTGTGGGGCCGATGATGGCGGTGCCGGCCGGGTCGATGGGGGCGCTGTGTCGCCCGTCGAAGGCTCCCCAGTCGTAAAGGTCAAGATGCGTCAGGACATAGGTGCCTGCATTCATGTCGGAAAAGGTCATACGTCAGTGCCGATGAGCGAGGGCGCAGCGCTTGGGGCCGATTCGGCCAGTGCCTTGAGGGTGCGAATGAGCCCGGCGAGGCTGTCGGGGTTGGCCAAGTGCACGATGATGGGGCGAATCGTGACGCGCTCATGCTGGTCCACATCGGAGACCACGCCGTGACCTTTCAGTTGCTCAAGGAGGGTCAGTAAGCGTTTTTTCTCCTTGGCGTCACTGCCCAGGTGGCCCAGATACGCCTGCAAATGCGGCACCAAGTCGTCCAGGGTCACGCGCGCGTCGGCGGCACCGATGCCTGCCTCGATTTCGTGCGCCACAAAGGCTTGGCGCAGCAGCGCCACGAGCAAGGATTGCTCCAGCGTCAAGCGTTGCCGGCGCACCAAGGGGTGGGACCAGTCGTCGGTCTCTTCGGCGTCAGTGGTGGCCACCACCAAGAACACCAGGCCTCGGATGTCGTCGACCCGCACCGCCAAATCCATCCATTGCAGGACGCCGCTCAGCTCCGCCGTGTGGGTGAGGGCGGCTCGGTAAAGATTGGGCTTGCTGGCTGCCTCGAGCAGGCCATACTTCATCAATTCCAGCAACGCTGCACGCATCCCAGCGTGGACGGTGCCATGCGGCGCCTCCGGCTCGGTGGGCAATGCGACGGGGGTGTCCATGGTGGCATCGGACGCGGGGGCATCTTCCATTGGCAGCGTCATCTCAAGGTTCCCAGTCGAATCGGGCGTAGGTGATGGGGTTAAACGCGAGTTCCGGCACCTCGAAGCGCAGCGCCTTGCCGTCTCGGGTCGTCAGGTCCAGCGATTCACGGGTGGCGCCCAGCGGGGTGTCTCCTTCCCGTGCCATGCCCAGCCATACCGCCAAAGTCTCGAGGTCGTGCGTCGGGGGCACGCGTTCGGCCAATTGGGGCAGGCTCAGCGGCGTGTCGCTCGACCGGATCGCCGCGAGCGTGTCTTGGACCAAGGCCTCGCGATCCAGCCCGTCGAGCGATGCCCAGAATTCGTCGTCAATGTGGTTGATGTCGCCGGCTTGCCGCTGCAAGTCAAGGTCACGCATCGTTTGTTGATCCAGCGCTTTGACGCGCAAACGCTCGATGAGCGGCAAGGACCCGCACGGGACAGCGATGGGCGGCAGCGGCGCGGATGCGCGACGCACGGCCTGTGAGTCCCAATCCACGCGTTGGGCCCACTGGAATACTTCGTTCAAGAGTTGCCCGACGCGGTGGTGCTCGGCGGCCAAACTGGTGCGCAGGAAGCTTCGCACGTCGCGTTCGCTGCGCGATCGCGTGCGAATGACCGAGGCAGACTCCTTGACGAGCCGCATGACCAACCAGCGCAAGTCGGTCCGTTGTGCGGGCGTCAGCGCGGCTTGAGCGGAGGGGTGTTGGAGGATGGCGCGAAGCCGTCGCTTCATCGCATCCAACTCCACCTCCTGCTGGAGTTGGTGATAAAACGCTTGGAACACCCGACCTTCGGCCGTCTCGAGCAGTGTGTCGTGGCCGTTGAGTAGGGTGTCGACGATGGCGCCCCGATGCTGCCCCTCGTCGACGATGGCATGACGCAGGCGGAGGTCGGCGTCTCGCCAGGAATCCTCGACGCGACGAAAGTCCGCGCGCAACCCGGTGGCCAGCGCGAACAGCTCCCGGACGCCTTCGGCTGCCTCCTGTGCGTCGGCGACCTCCACGCGCCCGGCCTCGGCCTCGCGCAGCTCGGACTCCAGACGCAGGATTTGTGCGCGCAAATGCACCGCACGGCTTCGAGGGTCCGGGTTGAGTCGGGCTTCCAAGCGTTCCACTTCGCGCTGGACCACTGCCAGTCGTGAGGCCGTGGAGGTCATGACCCGACTTTCCAGCTGACCCACAAACCGCAGTGCCGCTTCCAGGGCGTCGGTCGCATGGATGCGCCCCTCGCGCTCGGTGATAAGCCCTCGGCGAATCCAGTCCCTCAGCTCTTTGCGTGCGAGCGCCGAGGTGTCCCCATCGATGTCGAATTCGGACCGTCCGGCGTGTTCGGTGAGCAGGTCGCTCAAGGCGTGCTCGGCATCGTCGACATCCACGCCGTCCTGACGCTCCTCGAAGAGCGTTTGAAGGCAAGCAAGAATGAGCGGGCCGCGCCGGGCCGCAAGGAGCTGCCAAGCGGCGTGCTGGTGACGCGCGACCGAATAAGCCTGGGCGCGCTCTGGACTGTGCATGGCCATCACGCCGTCCTTGGTGCGGTGTGTTGATGTGCTCGTAGCCTACCGTGTCCTACGATCCTGCGGCAGAGGTGCTTGGCGGCACGTTCCGCGTGGCCGAGCCGCGCTGTGAGGCGATTTGGACCACCGGGCGTGGGTAACGCGCACCGGTGAGGTGCTGTGCAGATTCGGCAATTCTTCGCACGCCATCTCTCCCATGCCTCGGCTGCACCCGTGGCACCGAACGGCTGGGCTTGGGCCCTGGTTCAATCCCCCCGAAGGGCTGGCGTGTTGGTCGTTGCGGTGGCGCACCAGGGGATCGTCGTGCTGCCCGGCACGCCCGAGTATCGCGCGCGGGTGAGGGGCGCCGGGGCGGCCGTCATCGTGCCAGTCGTGACCTCGCAGGGCGTGGCGCGACATGTGGAGGTTGGCTAGTGGGGCGGGGTCCGGTGCAGGTTCAGAGGTTCCATTTGTCGGTGCTCTGGCACGCATGTAGCGGTCGGCCTCCCTCAGCCGCAAGCGAAGGCAGGGCAGGAGCGTGCGGTGAGACCGATATGAAGGGAGGCCGTAGCGCTCTTGAAGCGCCGGTCGCGAACCAGAGAAAAGGTGCGGCATGCTGACCGATGCGGCACCCGCGATCAGCTACGATGCCGAAGTGGGTCCGCAAGGCATGAGCCAGGACATTAGGGGGGCGCATGGACAATACGATGGAAGATGCATTTAAGCCGGTCCGTTTCATTGTGGACGACCAGCGAGCAGAAGATGCCTTGGACACGCATCGGCGAACCGCCGCGTTCTTGGCCCGCGCCATCCAAACGAACCCGACGATTCGATCGATCGCACTGTTGGGGGCGTGGGGGAGCGGAAAATCGCTCGTGATCCGCTATCTGGGTGAGTCACTGAATGCAGAAGCCCGTGGCGAAACGGGTGGTCGATCGACCGCAGCGATCGGCACCTTCGCGTTTGGGGATGGCGTTGGTGCACCCAAGAAAACGTCATTCGATCCGTCCGACACGCTTCCCGCGGACCAACACAGGCCCGATGGCCTCGCGGGCGCGTCGGAACCCGTCGCGTCTCCTGACCCCGATGTGGCCGCTGTGCACGGCACGACAGTCCCAGGTGGTGCCAGGCACGGGGACGCTCGTCGCGAAGATGGATTGACCCAGGTCAAGGATCGTTTAGTTCGATTCATGCGTTGGATATCCCGTCGCGAAGCCACACCGCCTGCCGCCACCATGTTCACCTACGACGCGTGGATGCATCAGAGCGATGCGCAACGGCGATCGTTTCTGGAAGTGCTTCTTGCGAGTCAAGTGCCCGCGGGAGCCACACTGCTTCCAAAGTGGGCCGATGCGATGGATCGCCTCACGGGTCGCTTAGAGGTCACCGACACCACGGACACGCCGGTGTCCTCGTTGCCGCTCTTTCTTTTGTTGTTGGGGCTCTGCATCGGCCCTTTTGGCGTGACCGCGCTGCTTCGGTCCCAGGCAATCGCGGACCAAATCAATGCGAGCTTGCCGAATACGAGCTTTTGGGAGTGGCTCCCGAGAACCCCCGAGTCGGTGACGTCGGTTGCCGTGTGCTTGATTTTGGGAGGGCCCGCGGCAGCGTTGGTTGTATATGTCGCAGCCTGGATCATGTTTGGCTTCGGGAAGCTCAGGGGCCTGCTTGGTTTTGCCGCACCACGGCGGCGCACAGATCTATCGATATCCGAGATCAATAATGTGTTGCTGAACCGGAAGTCATCACGCTCAAAAAAACGCGTGATCAGAGACCCGTCTCCGACCACGTTGGATTTTCAGATTCTCTTCACCGAGATCGCCCGAGCCATCCTCGATGGCGAATCGTTTGCGCGAACGCGCTGGCGTCGAATAAAGCGGCTGAAGTCAAATCGGCTAATCGTCGTTGTCGACAATATGGATAGGCTCGCCAGCGAGGATGCGAGAGCGATGTGGCCGGTGCTCCGGAGCATATGCTTGGGGACGGGGCGCCCAACTGGCCGGGACGAGGCGGATGCTGTCGGCCCGCCGGTTACCGTGATTGCCCCTCTCGACACCCATGCGCTGACTAAGGCGCCGCAGGACGAGGAGGGTGATCCCACGCGCGCTCTGGCGCAGATGGAGAAATCTTTTGATTTGATCGTGAAGATGCCAAAGCCGAGGCTGTCATCGTGGCGAAAGTACTTCAAGGATCAGCTTCGCGAATTGTTGCTGCGCGACGTTGACCCGGTGAGCTTGCAGCAGGTTGTTGGCTTGGCCGACGAACAGTTGCGCTTGGCTCATGATCGCATCACTCCACGACAACTGAATGGGATCGTCAACCGCATTGGCGCGCTTTACATGCAGTGGGGGGCATTCATCAAACTTCCGACTATTGCCGGCTACGTATTCGATGAAGCCGATTTGGTCGCCACACCCGAGAAGATATTGACGCGAGAGCCTGCTGTCTCGGATATCGACCCGAAATGGGAAGTGGCGTACTTTGCCATGTATCACGGCATCAGGCCCGACGCCAACGTTTTTGTGATCAACGATGGCGAAGTTCGCAAATGTCTCGAGGACGGGAAGGTCGAACGATGGGCTCAGTTGTCTCGTCAGCCTGATTTTGTCGCCATTCTTCAGCGCGTGATCGTGAGTCATCGCACAGGCGGAGAACATGGGCCGGTCGCGCTACACCTGCTGCTCAACGCCGCGGCATTGATGGCAGAGGATGACGAGCCGAGTCGCTACGAAGCCGTTTGGATGGCGTTGCCGAAGGCATTGCATAAGGCGCAAATTGTTGATTGGCTCACTGAGGAAGACGCAGTCAAGGGGGTTACCCTGTTGCGTCAGCTGGAGGCGAAGGAGGGCTTCCATGACGTCGCGGAGCTGTTCTTGTGTAGCTTCTTGCATAATGCGCTTTCGCGTTCGGGTGGCCGGAATGGTGGTATTGATGAGGGCATGGAAGCGGCGGCGGCACTTTTGAGAGGCAATGAAGCGCTCCTGAAAAAAGAAAGGCAGCCTGCGTTGTGCATCAAACTCAGTAAGGAGGTGGAGTCGGATGTGCTTCTGAGGCTCTTGGCGCACAAAGATGTGCCGCTTGAGGCATTGGCCGTGTTGTCCTACGAGCAAGCTTTGGAACTCGAAAACAGTCTTCTGAAGCTGATTCAGGGGGAGCGGCTTCGCATTAACGTGGTTGATGCGATCAATGGAATACTCGCGTCCAACGTGGCCATTGATTGGCCGCGAGTAACCGAACATACCATCCACGTGCTCGCGGGCACGGGCGGCACGATTCTGGCGGTCGCGGTCTTGAAAGAGTTCTTAGCTCCAGACGCGCCTGATCCGGTGAAATTGTCCAAGTTTTTTGACGGTTACGGGCAGTCCTTCATCCGAAGTGGGGTCTCCAGGAATTTGCCTGCCAGCGTTTTTGCGGGTATCGCAGTGTTTCTAGGGACGGAGTGGTCGGGGCCGGTTGATTTCGGCGATTCCTTCACAGCTTGGTGTTCAAACGAAGTCAAGGCCGGGGAAAGGATCGCCACCTTCGCAGACAAGTTCTATTCGGATGTGGCGATCATTGATGCCGCGCTCGTCCGTGGGGCAGTGAATGAGTGGTTCGCCGATCTGTCCGTCGACATCACAGTCGCGGTGCTCGAGCGCACCCAGCACTTGTCCGAATGCATCACGGCCGTGATGGCGCAGGCAGAGCTGCTTCAGATGCGCTATACGAACGAGCGTGCAACGCGAATCGTAACTGCAGTGAGTTTGGCAGGCGGGCCGCCCCCGGGTTGGATTTCGATGCCTGCTGTCGCTCATCCGGATGAAGGGCTGTCCGAGGAGGATGCAACACTGTAGTCGTTGGCGCAGCGGCCGTTGCGCGCCGTTGAGCATCCAACGGCATGATCGCTTCTAACGTCGTGGTCGATAGGTGGTCTGGCGTCGTGGCTGCGCTGACTAAAGTTCGGATTCTACGTGATTTGACGCGCTGTTCTGCGTCGTCGTAAAGTCGGCGTCATGTACCAATTTGGCCAGTGTGGGGCGGTCAGTGCTGGACTGGTCTGACTATGTGGCATCCGAACAAGACACGCATTGGGGCACGGACTCCGGGAACGGCGCAGACTTTTCCGTTGTTGTGTGGACATCGCCCAACCGCGGGCGCCTCGCCATGTTCCAGGCCAAGCGTGTCGAGCCCCCACAGCCGCAGAACGGGAACCAGAAGCGGACACGGCGCAGCGCTTTGACGTTTGCGGGCCGAGTGCTGTTTGAGCAAGGCGAGGCGCGGCTGGACGTACATCGCCGCCCGCACGCACGACGTCAGCCCAAAGCGTTGTGGCGGTCGGCGCAAATGTTGCAGCTTTCACGCACGGGCAGGGACATTCTCCGAGTCCAATCGCTCGCTCAGCTGCCTGGAGAATCAGAGCTTGGGCTCGCCGAGGTATTTGCACGCTATCGCGCGAACGGCCCAACGGTCCCAGGCGACGTCTCTGTGAGCTTCGATGCGACCGTCCAGCAGTTGGCGGAGGGCGTCGGATATTTGACCGGGAAACTATGGGGTAGTGAGGCACGGAAGGCCCGGGACAAGTTTCAGGCCAGGGTCGCGGAGTGGCTTGGGCGCACGAAGGACGCGCGGCGCATGATTGTGGGTCTGGAGAATCGGGCTATTCTCGAGCGCCGGTGGGTTGCGCCAACCTTTGCGGATCTCTCGTGGATCCATTACGTCGCCTATCTGCGCGATCCCCCGACGTCACAACATCGGGATCAGGCGGACGGCGCGGTTACCGTGCCGTTGTCCGAGTTGGTCACGCCCCACGCGACCGAGTCAAAATCATCCGCAAAATCGCCTAACATCATCGATCTCGCGACTGTGCAGTGTCGCAGCTTCGCGAACCTTTTGTTGGCGGGCGTCTCGGACTCGCGCGCAACGGGCCGTGGTTGGCTCGACGTCGACCGAGCACTGGTGGAAGCCATCATGCCGGCGCTTCGGAGCCACGGAAAGGTCGTCAACCTTCGGACGCAGCGAGGCTGGCGCTTGGAACTGAAGCGTCGAGAGCGCTTGGCGGACCTACGGCTATTGGCTGCTGCGCGCCCGAGGGATGAGAGAGGGCGGTTTCTTCCGGGATTTGGTCCGCCATCTGGCCAGGCTGGACGTACCGATGCATTTTCAGCAACGGTCTCCGGCGCGCTGCTTGGTGCTCGGGCGTCGGAGCAACGATTGCTTGAGCATTCCCCTGAGTTAGAATCCGAAGGGCCCCCGCTTCAACCTGAGGAGCTGCCCGAACGACGCCCCAAGGCACCGGAGCAGCTAGGCGCCGAATTCGTGGTTCCTGAGGAAATCGACTTCACCGTCTTCACGGTCTTCGAGCCGACTCCTCCAGCGGGTCCAGCGGTCACGCAACGGCGTAGGCGCGACAGGCATGGTCGCCCGAGATTGCTTCCGCCCCCCGGCCCTGATAATCGCGGTGGAAGCGACTGACTAAGATGTTTATCGCGGCCGGCCCTCGGTCTGCTTGAATCTACAAGCGGACCCGCTGTGCCGGCTCGGTGGGCGTTCAACAGCACCCACCACGGCTCGCTCGGAGAGCATCGCCTCGGCCCACGCTAGGCGAACTTGGCCAAGCTTCGCCGTCGATCCGTCGCGGAAATCGCGCTGGAGAGCATCGGGGACGATCGGTCCTGCCATCACGACAGCGAGAATCGAAAGCAGAAGAACGCCGTTGCTGGTCATGCAGACATCTCAGCTACACATAGCCCAAATCGTTACTGCGCCACTTACTCTCGCCGGCGGTCTTTCAAAGCCTGCGCCGCGTCACGGCTGGGGTGGCACCCAGGGTCATTGCCGCTTCAATGCCTGCGGCGCTGCGTTCGGCGTGCGCTTCGTCCCAGCGCAATCGTTGCTGGACGCCCCATTCGGCGGCATCGAACCGCCGACGCAGCGCAGCTGCCTGCGCGAGTTCGTCGTCCGTGAAGCGCCTGCCGTGGCGTTCTTCAGCGTCACAGTGGCGCTTATGCGCGGTGTAGCCACTGCCGCACTCGCCGTGTTCGCTCCATTGCGGCTGGCCGTCCATCGACGCACGGAAGAACGCGTCGTCGCCCGTGCGCATCGCATAGTCTACATCGGCCCGGATGACCGCATCCTTCCACAGGTCGAATGAGGCCCACTCGCGCAAGCGAGCGATGAGCGCCGGCAGCGAGGTATGCGCCGTGCAGAATTTTTGGCTCGGGAGAGGTTCCTTGATTTGGAAGCTTTTTCCGTCCGTCGGGCTATGGCGATAGCATAGTCCGCACGCGCTGATGTGGCGCTGCCAGCGCTCTGGTAGCGGCACTGGCGTCTTCAACGGCTGAGAGCGTCGCGTTCGGCTGGTTGTAGGCTTCAGCGGCGTGGGGCGCTTTAGGTGGTGTTGGGCGGGGCGCACCCTATCGCAACTTTCGACGCCGTCAAGTGCTCGGGCGCCTTTAGGGCGCTAAGGAGATTAGCGGTCAGGCTTTCTCCCGCTCGTATCCGTCGACCGTCTTGTACCGGCTTACCGCTTCAGAACGGTATCCAATTGGTGCCAGGCGCCGGCGGCGGCTTGGGCTTGCGATTCGGAGGGTGTTCTTGGTCGGACTTGAGGACGAGACGAGATAGCGTTGTGGCGGGCCATGGCGCTGAGGCGACCATGAGGTGCACGTTGCTGCCGAGTCTGCGTCCGCCGTAGGCCGTGGGGGCGATTCCGTTACATGTAATATCTGCGTCACGTTGACTTCGGCATCGCGCTCCGCGCGATTCGTGCAGCGCTAGCGGACCTTGGAGATGAGATGCGATTCCTTCCTGGTGGGCCATGGATACCGGACGCGTTGTTGAGTGCGCGAGATGCCGGCGAGGTACTGTTTTTTTGCGGCGCAGGTGTGTCTCGGGCGAAGGCAGGCCTTCCGGATTTTGTGACCCTCGCCATGCAGGTCGCCGATGCCCTGGGGGCAACACAGCAGGGCGATGCTCGCCGCCTGCTCCGTGCGGCGATCCCAGCTGAGGACGGCACCAAGCCGGTGGGCAGCGTGGCGATTGATCGCGTCTTTACGCTGTTGCAACAAGAGTTCGAGATCGCGGACGTGCGCCGGGTCGTCGCCGTGCGATTGTCCACGCCCGCGAACTGCGACTTGGCTCCGCACCGTACCTTGTTAAAATTGTCTCAGGTACGTGGGGGGCAACCCCGGCTGGTCACCACCAATTTTGACCTGCTGTTCGAGCAAGCAGAGGTAGGGATTCAATCGTCGGCGCCGCCGCGGCTGCCCGATCCGCGGCGGCCGCAGGATTTTCATGGCGTCGTTCACCTACACGGCGCCGTGAACGCAACGTTCAACGGCGCCGAGCACGACGAATTTGTGCTGTCTAGCGGGGAGTTCGGTCACGCGTATCTCTCGGATGGCTGGGCCACCCGATACATTCAAGCATTACTCGAGCGATTCATCATCGTCTTCGTGGGCTATTCGGCTGACGACCCGCCGGTGCAGTACCTGTTGGAAGCGATGAACCGGGGAGCAGCTGGGACGCCCAGGCTGTACGCGTTCCACCTGGGTACCGCCCAAGAGGCTGTTGCCCAGTGGTCGCATCGAGGAGTGACGCCCATCCCCTTTGATACGTACTCAGCCCTCTGGGATAGTCTGGACGCGTGGGCCAAGCGCGCGTGCGATCTCGATGCCTGGCATCGTTCCATCATTGCACTGGCCGCGAAGGGCCCAGCATCGCTTGCACCGCATGAGCGCAGCCTGGTCAGCCATTTGGCGCGGTCCACCGAGGGTGCACGCGTGTTGGCTACCGCAGAAGTCACCGCGCCTGCGGAGTGGCTCTTCGTATTCGATCGGGCGCTCCGCTACAAGCCCCCTTCACGATGGGGGGCGGGGTCCGACTCGCTCGACCCATTCGAGGTCCTAGGTTTGGACGATGATCCGCCGCCCGAACGTGTCGAGGTCGAAAACCCTGCCGCCCGGCGCACGACTCCTGTAGAGGCATGGGACGCATTCGAGATTGCAACTGAAGATCGTGCCAGCGCGTTGTCCGATGCCTTTGCGACCCTTACCGGTCCAGGCGCGGCTGTGGCGGGCGTGCTGCCACCGCGACTCAGCCATCTCGCGCGCTGGATTTCCCGCGTGGCCGACCAGCCCGCCTCGGTGGCTTGGATGGCAGGGCGGCAAGCGCTGCATCCGCATCTGCGCCGCCTGATCACGTGGCGGCTTCGCCATCAGCCTGCAGAGTTTTCCGAGGATGTTCGCGAGGCGTGGACGCTTCTGATGGCCTCGGAAGACATCGACAACGGACCGCTGCGTCACGCGATTGGGGCTGAAGTCGCACGCGTTGGTTGGTCGAGCCGAAGTGTTCGTGCTGCCGCAGCGCTCTACAGGCCGCACATTGTCGTAAGGCAAGGCTCGGCCATGCCGTGGTCCGAACTGCACCCGGAGGTCTCGCTGACTTCGCTGATGCGTGCCGAAGTCGAGTATCCGAGGCCTTACGCACCATTTGAGTTTCCGGCAGACCTGCTGTGCCTTGTCTGCCGCTTGTTTCGCGGGCACCTCGAACTCGCGGTGCAACTCGAAGAGGAGATGAGGGGATCGGGTGCACTTTATTTTGATGCCATCCGTCCGTTGGAGGGCGAGGGTCGAAGCGAATTTCGGTTGACTGGCCTAATGGGTACCTTCGCGGGGCTCGTCGAGTCGTTGGCTGTCGCGGACGCATCCGCTGCCAAGCGAGAGGTCGAGGCGTGGAAAGGTTATGACGATGCAGCATTCACGCATCTGCGGATTTGGGCCGCCGGCTTCGTGGACATGATGGGCGCAGACGAGGCCGCCGAGACGCTCTTGGGTGTCAACGCGGAGGTATTTTGGTCATCCGATCACGAGCGAGACTTGATGCTGACCATGCGCGATCGTTGGG
Organism: Luteibacter sahnii; assembly: GCF_034063545.1. Lineage (NCBI taxonomy): Bacteria > Pseudomonadati > Pseudomonadota > Gammaproteobacteria > Lysobacterales > Rhodanobacteraceae > Luteibacter > Luteibacter sahnii. The sequence goes on along the minus strand of NZ_JAQLOK010000002.1, from coordinate 349,408 downwards.
ATGATTGGGCATTAGATCAGCGTATGAGTTTTGAGCGACGCCTGCTCGAAGAGCCATTGCCTTGGTTTGCTGGGCGCGACGATCGCGACGAGATCATTGCACATTACCGCCTCAATCGTTTGCAATGGTTGAAAGAGCAAGGGGTGGCGGTTTCTTTTGATGAGTCCGAAGTCATGGCCCGACTGAAAACCCAGTCACCGAGCTGGGAAGAGGCTGCTGCGCAGCAAACGGCTCAACCGAGGGTGACTCGCGTCCGAGGTTTGCGCGACGACCCGGACGACAGCCCTCTTGCGGTGGTTCCGCTCGGCGATGTTGTGGCTGCCGCCCATCACCTCTCAGGATATGATTTTGGCCAAGGTACGGTAAGAAACCCGTTCGCGGGACTGGCACAGCACTATCCTGCTCGTGCCCTTCGCTCGCTGGTCTTAGCCACCCGGCAAGGGATCGAGACAGCGGCTGCTTGGTCGACCTTCTTGCAACGCCAAATTCAAAGCACCCCATCCGACCGCTTGCGGGCGCAAGTCACGCGTCGGCTTTCGCGACTGCCAGTCGCGACGACACTAGCGATTGCCCATCCGCTGGTCGACTGGATGGCCAGTCAAAGCGAGCACCTGACCTCGCGCGAGCCGGCCGCGCTCGAAGCACTGTGGGCGCATATCCTTGCTGTGCTCGACGCCGAAGCGCCAGAAGCGCGTTCCGGTCGCATTGGATGGGTGAATGACGCCATCAATCGCCCAGTCGGTAAGTTGGTTGAGTTGATGTTTCGAGATCCTCGCATCAAGGGCTGGCGGCTTGAGGCGGATGTGGATGAGGACTGGCTCAGGCGCATCGACGTGTTGCTTCAGCTGCCTGAGCCGAGAGGCTTCCAAGCTTTGTCGCTCGTGGCGCTTCGCTTTGCATGGCTCTCATGGCTGGCGCCCGCCTGGACGGAGGCTCGGTTGGTGCCGTGGGCAGCCGATGAAGGCGCGGGTGGCGATGCCCTCTGGTCCGGCATCCTAACCGAAGGTCAGGTGCCTTCGGCGACTTTCTTCATGCAACTCAAGTCTTCTTTGCTCCGGCGTGCCGTCGACGAAAAGGTCGGTCGCACGTTTCAACGGACCATGGCTGGCATGCTGCTCATAGGATGGCGGGGCATCGATCGGCACCTGTCAGTGACTCAGCAAGTGACGGATGTAGAGCTGCGAGAGGCATTGATCCTCGGCGATGACGAACTGCGTCGCGGCACACTCTGGCAGCTGGGATACTGGGCAAAAAACGAAGAAGAAGCAGACGGATATGCGTGGGATGATCACGTTCTTCCGTTCCTGGACCGCGTCTGGCCACTACAGCGATCGGTGCGAACGGGCGCGTCTTCGAGTGCCTTGTTGAATCTCGCATTTGACGTGCCAGAGCGATGGTTCGACGCCGTCGTGACGGCCATCGCGCCTCGCCTCACAGAAGTCGACACGGGCGCAATGATGGGTATCCTCGACGAAGCAGGCATTCCCGGCTTCGTTCGCGGTCACGCCCTTGCGTTACTGACTCTGCTTTGGGCCGTGCTCGCTGAAGATGCGGCTCGATGGCCGTACGGTGCCGACGTGTATTTACAGCACTTGAGCAGCCACGCCGATGTCGCCGATGACCCAAGGCTCATTGAGTTGCAACGCCGTCGCCATCGTGCCGGCCCGCTTTGAGTGTGCCTGACCGGGTATGCGATCGCGAACTTTGATTGGGTAAGGCGGACTTGACGAGATTCCGCGTTCTGCTATGCCTATTGGAGCGTTACTCACCGACTGCGAAGTCCGTGAAGACGCGTCGGTTTGGTGCCGGTACTCACGAGGGGCACCGAGATCCACGTTAAGCTGGATCAATCAGTTAAACAGCGTTTGGTTCAAGGGTTAGCTAACCCTTGGTACTAGGAACGCTAATGAAGAGAGTACAACTTAGTGTTGCAGTGGAAGGGCGCATCGGCACCAGTCGAATCGGCGCGCGCGTCAGCGCTCAGGGCTCATTCGAAACGTGGTCTCCATGAGCTACCGCATCCAGCCGCAAGCCTGTTGGCAGCGAGCGCTCAGTCCCGATCACTCGGCCCCGAAGGCGGATGCCCCCCTTCGACTGATTGAATGGTGCGTGCTTTGGTTGATCCATGCCGACCCTCGGCTTGCCACGCGACGCCATCGCCCGCGCTTGCGGGCGTTGGTCATGCAGCTGGACCCGAGCTTTCATCATCGTCGCATTGGCGATGCCTTGGGGCGCCTGCGAGATCTTCATGCGGCAGGCATGGTCACGACCCGTGGCTTCGACGGCGGGATGATGGTGCCGACCGATGCATGGTGCGAGGTGGCCTTCCAGGCCACGCATCGCGCCTTTGGGCGGCACGACGCTATCGAAGAGACAATGCAGGCGCGGCGCGATCGCTTCTATCGCATTGTGCAGCTGCGCACATCGGGCGAACAGGGTGGTCTCGATTGGCTCAACGAGAGTTCGCCGCCGCCCATCGAGAGAGCGGTTGAGCCGAGGCCAAGCGATCACAAAAGTCTATTCGACGACACCGAACCGTGAACGGATGGAACAGTTCGCACGGTCACGCCGTTGGCTGCCAGGGTGGCATCGGCACCGGCCAGCGCCTCCAAAGCAACTCTCTCGTGAGCAAAACGCGCCTTTAGGGAATCGTGAAGATGAGGCGAGCCGGCGAAGAGCGTTTCGACGTGTGCCGTTTTGTAGTCTTGCACGGCGCCGACGATGTCCTTGTCACTCAAGGTTGCCAAGTCATAGTGCTGCCCGAATTTCTCCTGCAACCCCTTATCAAAAATGCGCGGCGTCAGTCCTCGGCATTGCACCGACGTGCTCCACAGCGCGTCTTGCACGGCCATGCCCCGGTCCGACAAATCTATGCCTCGAGCTTCGAGGGCGGCCACTTGCTGGGAGTAGTGCGATTGCCCGACAAATCGCTGTTGGTCTTCGCCAAAGCCTGGGTCCGTGCGGGCCAGCGTTTGCCACTTAGCATTGAAGGCGGGCGTGACGGGTGTGAGTCCCTGGAATTGGGCGCCATAGGGCGACTGGTCGAGATACTCGCGGAGCGTGCCGGATGCTGACGACAGTTGGTAGGCGCCATAAGAGACGCCGCCCTTGTCATGTTTGCCCGTTGAGATGGTGCCGACATCGCCGCCGGATTCATAGTGGGCCGACGTTTGGCCCAAGTGCCACTGACTCGCGACATGCTGCGCGCGTTCAAGATCATCCGTCATCGCTTTAACTCCTTTATTCGGTCAGTGTAAAACGGGTAACGGCTTTCAGGGATGGATGCGTTGTGCTTCCAGTTCAGCGGCGCGCAGGGCGGTGCGGTTGAGTCGACACTCGTTAGCGCCAAGCATGGCCGCGGTGCCGCCATCGGCCGGCGGTGCGCACGCTTTATCGCGGTCGGCTATCCACGCGCGCTCCTGATCTCGCAGCGCCCGCCGCCCCGCGTCTGACAACGATTCGCGCAGTGACTTATAGGCGGTGTTCAGCCGACGGTCCTGAAAGTCGAACTCTGTGCCGATGCAGTTGTTGAGCGATAGCGTCACGCCTTGGGCTTGGGCCAGGCAGCGGTCGTAACCGGGCCGCAGCGGTGGTGCCTCCTTCGTATCGACTGGGCTTGCCGAGACGGTTGCAGCGACCGTGCCCAGAGCTAAGCCTAAGCCGATGATCAAGCGTGTCGAGATAGCATCCATGGTTTCATTCCTGGGGGAGTATCAGTCGTGGCCGAACGGCGCGATCGACGTGGTCGAGCCATGTTGCCGGAATGGTGAGGCGGTCACAAGAAACCTGACCTGTCTCTAGCTGCCGTATCAAGGACTACTGCCTACGTCCGGGATTGATGTGCGCGCAATATGTGTATTTCTCCGGTAACCCCGATCATCCGACCCACAGCAACCAAGTGCATCGGTAAAGACGCGCCAGGGCGCGGCGGTTGGTGTCGCTGCCATGGCGGCGGCACCAGCGGCGGGGTATGTGCTTGAGAATGCTGTTGAGGTAACCGCTGACTCAACCACGACGGGAGGATTGAAGGTCGGGTAGATAGGTAACGCATTGCCTCAGTTGCCCGTTGGCTTCAACAGCGCGGACAACGCGCACACTATTGGGCTTAACGAGCGCGGCACGCTGGATGCTCTGTGCCAGCAGGGCCTCGTTCACAAAAAGGGGAAGGAGATCCTCGTGACAGGCGATGAACTGCTGGCGCGAGCGATGGTTGCGAGGCGCCATGTAATCTGGGTGATGACCATCGAAACATGGTTGAATGAATCGCGCTGATCCTGTGGATGACTCGGACGTCAGGAAGACGTCGCGAATGTTTTTGACAACCCTTTTGTCTACGTTCTACAAGGCAGATACAGGCCATTCAACGAGAGTGTCGTTCAGTGGCAGGGTGCCGTTGGCTGCATGGCACGGCGACGGGGTCCAGGGATCGCCCAAGCCGAACAGTTGGGCCTCGTGTTCCGTTCCGCACGCGCTGAGCCGGTCGAAGACGTAGGGCATCCCTTGGGACTCCTCGAAGGTTGCCGCGTTGCTGACCTGGAAATGCAAGTGCGGCGCCGCCGAACTGCCTGACTCGCCCAGTTCACCGATCACCTCGCCGAGGGATACCTGCTGTCCCGATGTCACGCGCACCGATCCCTTCCGTAGGTGCGCGTAGGCGGCGAATGCACCCCCGCCCAGGTCGATGACCACGTAGTTGCCAAACAAGCCGTTGAGCGATAACGCGTCAGACGCTGCTGGCGCGGTCAATGGCTCGTGGTCCGCCTGGCCGTCGCGCGCCGCGACGACTCGCCCCTTGCCGACGGCCAGCACCGGTGTGCCGAAGCCGAACCAGTCGGAAAGCCGTTTCCCATGCGATGTGTTTTTCGGTGTGAACGCTCGCCCGTCGGTATCGATGCGTACGAAGTCGATGGCATAGCGCTGGGGAATGGTCAGCGATCCGTTGACCGCCACCAGGCTACCCCAGTGGTGCGATTGCGCGTTGCCGGGGCCTTCATGCGCGAGCCAACGCCCACCGCGCAAGGGTGGACCCAGGCGAAGCGACGACGGCGGTGAGACGGTCAGCGGTACGCCATCCACGGCGCTCGATACGTTTTTCTCGTCGGCAAGAACGATGCGATGCGTGAGCGACGCCGGTAGAGCGTTGGGCGACAGGGTGACCCAGACGAAAACGGTTCCGGTTTTACCCGGTCCTAGGGTGGCGGGACCGTTCTCCTTCGCCGCAGGGCGAAAGGCGTGGGCCACGTCGTTCGCGTCCAGGTGAAGAAGCCGACGGTGTCTTTCATCCATGACCTCTACGTCGGAAACCTTCAGCGTTCCGGAGTCGTCGTACACGTTGGTCACCTGGATCTCGTACGCCAGATGAGCGAGACCGTCGCTGCCCATGAACGGCGATGGAGGAAAGAGAACACGCGCTTCCACTGGGGCAGGGGTCTGGGCGATGGCCGTGACGGCCGCTGAGATGCCCGGGGCGGCAAGAAGCCAGGCCCAGAGGCGTTTCGATATCTTCGGCATCGCGTTCCCCCGGGGCGTGTTCGCTCGTATATCACGTTTCCCAAGGTCGTACCCGCGGCAGGGCTGGACGATCGTCGGTGAGATTCCCTGCGATCCGGAAGGCGCGCCGCAGGTTTCTCAACGCAGGTCTTTCAAGCGCCCGTCGCCGCCTCATCGCCCGGTACAAACCCCAGGAAAGCGAGGGCATCCGGGAGCGCCGTCGCATCGACCGCATGGCACGAGGCCTGCGCCAGGAGCTGCATCGTGTGCCGGCGATGCGACGCGAGCCGCCAGTCGCGATGGCCGTCTGTGTCGGTATCGTCGCGCTGTGCCCGTCGCAGGGCATCCGCCAGCCGTTCGGACAGGGGACGATGCACGACCGTCGCTTCGTTGCTCAAGCCCGCGACATCGATCCCCAGCGATGCGCAGAGCCGCGACTTGACGCGCGCATCCCGTGCGTCGGCGTCGCGCATCGCCGTGATCGACCGTGCGACCTCGGGATCGGTCCATGCCCCGGTGTCATCGCGTAACGTGGCCACGCTCGCCCACGCGTCGGGCGGACAGAGCTTGGTGGCCGGATCGAAAGGCACATGGGGATTGACCTCGGCGGGATAGACACGACACGCCCGGGGACGCTCGTCGTAGATGCCGCAACGCATGTCGGGCAGGAGGTTCGGGCAGGCGTCGGGAAACGACGCCATCAGCGAGACGATAACCCGGATGGGCAGTTGGCCGCTCACGGCCGGGAACGAGCGCCGTCGCTTGTGCGCCGCCGGTCCGTTGTCGGGCGCCGGCTCATCCGGCCAGGGGATGGCTTCGCAGAATAGTTCGACGCTTCCCCCGCGCGCCAACCACTGCGACGCCTCGTCGACGCTAAGCGGCAGCCGCAATCCGTGGCAGCAGCGACCGCACATCGTGCAGGAAAACGATATCTTCATGGTGCCGCCGGCAAGGATTCGTTGGGAGGGTTCCCTCAAGCCATTATCGCGTCACGCGACGTCCGGGGTTATGCCACGCCTGCCACGGAAAACCGGCACGTCGTGAAGACGCAACCAGGGATCCGGCCTGGCCCTCGTGTCGTCCGCGAATCAGGTGGGCGTATCCACGTCGTCCCATGCCGCGTCCTCGAAGCGAGACAGCCAGTTCAGCGCGTAATGCCGTTCGAGCACGACGCCGGGAATGACGTGGGCGGGATAGTCACGCCTACCCAGGCTCGCGTCGCGCACCGCCCAGTGAATCCGATAATGCAGGTCGAGCGCGTCGAGCAGTTCACCGGTCGGTCGTCGCGTCGCGCTCGCCAGTTCGCCGGATGCGGCGGCGTCGAGTACCGCCGCACAGACACCCGGCACATCGCAGATCGTGCCGGGGAAGGGCAGCGACGGCACAAAACCCACTGCCCAGGCGAGCAGTGCCAGGCTCTCGTAGCGCCAGCCCATCGCGTTGAGGAGATCGTCGTTCTCCCCGCCCGCCGAGAGAAATGCGGTTTCCTTTGGCGACAGGTGCGCGAAGGCCTCGGGCAGGCGCTCCTGCATCACCTCCACCGGTACCGGATCGTTCTCGCGAAGGCCTTCGGCAAAGGTGCTGACGACGAGCAGGGCCATGAGGCGTCCCGTGACCGTCCCGGCCTCCTGCCATCGCACTTCGTCCTGTCCCAGGAGCGGGGGCAGGCTGGCGGCGACGGTGATGCCGCGGCTGGCGAGGAGGATTTCCGAGCGGTGCTTGCGCTGCTGCGCGTCCTCGGGATGGGGCACGACGGACGCCGGGTCCGTGTCGCCCGCGCCGTCGATAAGCACCCGGCCCCAGGGGTCGCGGACACCACCGTCCTCATGGAAGACCACCGCATTGGCCGACTGCGCCCACTGCGCGAAGGCAGGCAGCGCGGCATGCGGGACGCGCAGGCTCACCTGGTGCCGCACGCGCTGGAGGTGACGCATGAGGTGGTAGCGCGTGTGCGTCATCTGCCCATCGCCGCGGCTCAGCACGTAGCCGATGAACCCGTCGAGGTGCGCGGACAGTTCCGGATCGCTCCGGTCGCCCTCGCCCAGAGTGATATGCGGGAACGTCCTCGCGGGCATCGGATCGATCGTGGCGTATGCGTTCAGGCGTGGGCCGTCGTCTGCCGTGATGGCGGGTTCCGGCTTTGTCAGTATCGATTTCAGGCGATCGAACATGCGGTCGTTTCCTCCTTGCGGGGCGCTACAACCCGACAATCATAGAGGGTGGGCGATCAAGCCCGTGTTACGCGTCGTGCCGGGAAAACAGGTGCAGCGCCGCGTATTGCAAGAGCATGATCGTCTTGCCGTCGCGAATCGCACCCGCGCCGATCATGGCGAGCGCCTCGTCGATATTCACCTCCATCACCGCGATGTCCTCGCCCTCGTCTTCGTTACCGCCGCCCCGCGTGGCACGGTCGCCGGGCGCATATTCGCTGACGAAGAAGTGGAGGCGTTCAGTCACCGAGCCCGGGCTCATGAAGGCGTCGAACACGGGACGCACGTTGCGCAGGCAAAAGCCGGTTTCTTCGAGGGTTTCGGCGCGGATGCGGGCTTCCGGTTCGGCGTCGTCCAGCAGGCCCGCCGGTACTTCGATGAGCAGGTCGTCGTGCCCGTTGACGAATGCCGGGTAGCGAAACTGCCGGGTGAGGATCACGGTGCGCCGGCCGGGATCGTAGAGCAGGATTGCGGCCCCGTTGCCCCGATCGTAGGTTTCCCGCGACAGGCGCTGCCACGTGCCATCACTGCGCTGGAACGAGAAGACGGTCTTTTTCAGGACACACCAGTCGTCGGCCAGCACCCTGACGTCCTCGATCCGGATACGACTTGCGATGCTCATGCGGCGTTCCTCGCAGTTGAGAGCGCTGACGCCCTCTGGATGGGCGGACATCTTTCGTGCAATATCGTGCAAGGTCAAGTAAATTCGTGCAATCAGGAGCGGCCGATGCTTACGAGCGAACGCAAGGCGTTGATCCAGCAGATTCTCCAGCGAGACGGCCGGGTGGTTGCGAAGGCGCTCAGCCAGGCGTGGGGCGTTTCCGAAGACACCATTCGTCGTGATCTGCGCGAACTCGCCAGCGACGGTGTCCTGCAACGGGTGCACGGCGGCGCACTGCCGGCGTCGCCCGCCATCGCGGACTTCGCCCAGCGCGAGCGAACCGGGTCAGCCGCCAAGGCGAACCTCGGGCGCCTCGGCGCCGGGTTGATCCGTCCGGGGCAGATCGTTTTTCTCGATGGCGGCACGACCCACGTGCACTTGGCCCGTCAGCTACCCCGCGACCTGAAGGCGACGGTGGTCACCCATAGCCCGAGCATCGCCGTAGAGCTGGCGCACCATCCAACGGTGGACGTCGAGATCGTCGGCGGCCGGCTGTTCAAGCATTCCGTCGTCGCCATGGGGTCGGCGAGTGCCGAGGCCATCGCCCGCATCCGGGTCGATGCGTATTTCATGGGCGTCACGGGGTTGCATCCCGACACCGGCGCGACCACGGGTGACCACGAGGAGGCGGCGCTCAAGCGGCTCATCGCACGTCAGGCGGCCGAGACGATCGTCCTGGCGACGCGCGAGAAGCTGGGCGCGGCATCGGCCTATGGCATCCTGCCGTTGGCCGGTATCGCAACGCTGGTCGCCGAGGCGGGGCGGGATGACGACCGGCTGGTGCCTTTCCGTGCCGCAGGACTGTCGATCGTCACCGCCTGACGGCTGCGTTGCGCCTCGTGGCCGCATCAGGCCCCGCACGCCCTGACACGCGCAAGCTCGGCCAGCTCGTCGAACGGCCACTCCTGGCCGTCTTCCTTGGCAACGATCTGCACGGTGTCGTCCGCCGCACTCAGGTCGATGTCGAACGGCGTCACGCGGCTGGCGTTTTCCCACGAATAGAACACGCGCACGCACGGCCGGGTGATCGACGGCCCGTTTCGACCGAACACCACGCCCAGGTAACCATGGGAAAGGCGCACGAGCGAACCGGGCGGGTAGACACCCACGACGCGGACGAAGGCACGGAACAGCCGGGGATCGAACTGGCCGTCCCAGGTCGCCATCGTCTGGAGCGCGACGGCGGGATCCCAAGCGCGTTTGTACGCGCGGTTGGAGGTGAGGGCGTCGAAGACGTCACAGAGGCTGACCATCCTCGCGAGCAACTGGATCTGCTCGCCGGCAAGGCCGTGCGGATAGCCGTCGCCGTCGAAGCGCTCGTGATGGTGCAGGCACGCGTCCATTACCACCGGGTCCAGTCCGTGGCAGCGCACGAGCAGGCGATGCCCGTGGCTGGCGTGCTCACGCACGACGTTCATGTCGCGCGGCTCCAGGCGGCCCGGATGGTTGAGCAGCGCGGGGGACACGCGGGCCTTGCCCACGTCGTGAAGCAGGCCGGCCAGCGCGGCATGACGGACGTCTTTATCATCCAGCCCGAGGTGTCGTGCGAAGCGCACCATCAAGGCGCTGACCGCGACGGAATGCAGGTGGGTGTAGTCCACCGTGGCCTTGCAGCGCAGCTCCGCCAGCAGCGCGTCGGGTTCAGTGTCGACCGAGTGGACGATGCCGTCCACGGCCCAGCGCGATCCGTCCAGATCGAGCACGCGCCCCTGCTGGGCGTCATCGAAGAGTTGGGCGACGACGCGCCCCGCCGCGTCGCGCAGCTGCCTCGGATCGACGGGTGCGGCGGCGCGGACGGGCTCCGCGACTGGGGCGGGGTCTTCGGGCAGGTCCAGGCCCAGCGCCGTGTCGATGCAGACCGTCGGGATACCGAGCCCGGCGATTTTCTCCAGATCGGATGGTGATTCCACCAGGAATTTCCGTCGCCAGAACGGATGCGACGTCCAGGTCATGCCGAGGCTGTGCACGAACATGCCGATGCGAAGCCGGTCTGTGGGGATCTGCCGAAGAGTCTGCGAGGCCACGGGAAGGTGCGCTTTCTGGATCCAGGATGGAAAACGAGGGAGCGGTGTCGGAACGCCGGCGGGGAGGGCGCTAGCCAGGACCCCGCAGCCGGGCATCGCGGCGAGCCGTGTCGAAAGATCGGGCGGCACGCGGACGCGCATCGTTCACGCAGTGGTCACGTTGGGTCAAAAGGTGTCGTATTACGCAATGGGACGGCGTTGCGCCGCAAGCGCATGGCGGGCGTCGCGACGCTCGCAGGGTGTCGACACGAACGGAAGGACGGCGCACCGCACGGGCCATGAAGCCCGGGGCATCAGGTCGTAAGAGGGGCCAGGCACGCATTCCGCATCTCTCCGTCGCAGGTGGATATCCTGCGTGGGATTAAGCATGCACCGTGCCAAGGCGGCGCGGTCGACGGCCGTAAGATGTTGCGTCCGGTAGGGCCCGAACCGGCGTCTAGGGTCGCTTGCGATGGTAGGCGGCGGACGACGCGTGCACCGCCAGCGCGTAAGCCACCTGCACGCTGAGGTCGTGACGCAGGTTCTCCCGGGCCCGGAAGGCGGAACGGTGCTTGCTGTCGACGCGGGCGATGCTGCGTACCGGTTCGTCCGAGGGTGTGCCGAACAGCCCATCGTCGCCGCGCATGGCGCCCGCTTCGAGCCAGAAGGTGTCGTAGCAGGCCTTCACCCGGGTGGTATTCCCGAAGACGTGCGCCCGGTTGCCCGGTCCTCTCACCGTAGGCACGCCCACCTTGCGCGCGATCACCCGGACCATCGACAGCAGCAGGTCTTTCGGCCGCAGGCCATGGCATGCGCGCGTGATCGCGCGGATATCGGTCAGTGTCGTTTCCGACCGTGCGCCCTGCACGCAACCCACGAGCACGTAGCCCGCGTCGGGGCAAAGGGTGAGCGTCATGCTGACGACGGGTTCGTGGTCGAGGCTCAGCCCGATCACCAGTTCACCCTCAAGACAACGAAGGATTGGCGCGGCGAGAAACACCCGCAGTTCACGCCCGTCTTTGAGTGACGTTCGCGCCACATCGATGCGTTCACCGCGTCCCAGGCCCGCGAGCGCTTCGGGACCGAGCAGCGTCGGCAGGTAGGCATAGTGATCCAGCAACAGCCGGAGCTTCTGCCGGCGGGAAAAGCCACGCGACACCCAGCGATGCTGCCAGCGCTCGAAGAGATGCGTGTCGCGCGCCAGCAACGGCGAAAGAGCGTCGCTGAACAGCATGGCCATCCATCGATCGTGCAGTCGGGGCGCATACAGCGACCTGATCACGTAGCGCAGCGCGCGCGTGCGTGGGCGCGAATGCCAGTCGTTTCGATGGTGGAGGCTCGCATGCAGGTGGGAAAGATGGGCCGAAAGCACGGTAGAAACTCCAGGGTGCGACATTGCGTGCGCCGTGCGGATGGATGCGGGAAGGCGCGCGGGAAAGGGCGTGATTCAGTCGCCGAGGGAGTCCATGACCTGCTTCACGAGGTCATCCCTCGGCATGCGCTCAAGCGGAATGCCGGCGGCGTCGAACCAGGTTTCGTCGGCTTCCGGATGCGGGCCGGTCAGCAGCACGCGCCCATGCCCGAAGCGATAGCGCGCGGCGGCGACGTCGCCGTTGGCGTAGGTCGCGATGGGCTGATACCCGGGCGACGCGCTTGCGGCGGGAAAGTAAGGCCCATCCTGATAGAAGACGCTGTTGCGTCGACCGTGCCACCAGGTGTCCACCGCCTGGTCGTCGATCGTGTCGGCTTCGAAGCCTGGGCGACCTACTTCGGAGTCGAGATCGTCGTCGATGAGGCCAATGTTCGACGCGTCGGCGAGGTAGGCGCCCATGCACAGGCCGAGGTATCGCCCCCCATGCCGGACGAATTCGCGGATCGCCGTCACCCGTCGTTCGCCGAGGGCGCGCAGTGCGCCGGGGATGTCCTGGCCACCGCCGGGCTGCACATAAACATCGTAACGGGCCAGCGTGTTCGCCGTGATGTCCCGGCGCTCGTGGGCGCCGACGAAATCGACCTGATAGTGCCCACCCAATCGCTCGATAGCTTGCTTGGCGGTTTGCGAGCAATCCTCGCAGGCGGCGGGTCCGCGGTAGACGGCTACGCGCACGACGTCGCTCGCGCGGGCGGTGCTGACGGCCACCAGCGCGACCGCAAGCGTCCACAGCATCCCGATGAGGTAAAGAAACATGCCGGCCCGTCCGCGACGGGCGGCTTGCCTGGGTTTCGCCACACTACGTCGGATGGGTGCGCCATCGACGGGAAACATAGGGGCTGCCACATGGCCCATGGGCGGGTATCTCCACCAGCGCATCGAAACGATGCGCGGAGGTTCGCCGCTACGCGTTGAGGGTCGGTGGAGCCATCATGGAGAAGGTATGGAGACGCATGCCGGGCCGTCAGGCCGGGGTATCGATCCGGGCGGGTTCAGCCGGCGAGGGTCGAATCGACTGGCAGGGTCACGACGAACCGCGCCGCACCGCCTTCCCCTTGGTGGTAAGTGACACGACCGTGGTGCGCCATGGCGATGCTGCGGACCACGGCAAGGCCGAGGCCGCTGCCGCCGTCGGCGCCGGCACGGGGGGACCCGGCGCGACTGAACGTGTCGAACAGTCGTGCAAGCAGTTCGGCGGGTACGCCGGGACCGGCATCCTCCACCACGAGGTCGACCGACGCGTTGCGGGTCGCGAGCGAGACGTTGATGGTGCCGGGGTTGGCGTGGCGCCGGGCATTGTCGAGCAGGGCGATCAGGGCCTGGCGCACGCGCAGGGCGTCGCAGCGGACCATCACGGGCGAAGCCGGGAGGTGTACGGCGATGGGGTGCGCCGGCATCGTGGGTGCGATGAATTGCACGACGTCCTGCAACGCGTGGCGCAGATCGACCTCGGCGTGATCCAGGCGCAGATGGCCGCCCTCCGCGAGGCTGACGACGCGCAGGTCCTCCACGAGGCGCGAGAGGCCCTCCACATGTCGTACGAGGTTGCGCAGCAGTTCCGGGTGGGGTTCGAACACGCCGTCCGAAAGCCCCTGCAGCCGGCCTCGCAGGATCGTGACCGGCGTGCGCAACTCGTGGGCGATGACGGCGTTCCATACGGCCATGTCTTTGTCCGACCGTTCCAGCCGGTCGGCCAGGGCGTTGTAGTCGGCGAGGAGGCCGGAAATTTCGCCGAATGGGCGGCCGGTCATGGCGGCGCGGGCGGAAAGGTCACCCTGGGCGGCACGGCGGATCGCGCTGGCCAGGGAGTCGATCGGCTGAACGAAGCGGCGCGAGAGGCGCAGGGCGAAGGGCCCCGCGATAGCGATCGCGACGACGGCCGTCAACACGAGCCACAGCAGTTCGGGCACCGTGGGAATCCACGAATCGTTCTCGCAGATCGAGGTCGGATCCGGGACGAGCGCATACAACGCATACGACGAGGCGAAATCGAGGACGACGGCGCCGGCGACGAGTGCGCTCGCCCACATGATCAATCCACGACCGATCTTCAGACGGTAAAACATGGGGATTCCTGAAACGGCATAGGTTAGTCGTTCCTCGAAAGGGCACGGCAGATGGCGCCACGACGACGGGCGGCATCATCGTCCAGCGATGCTATCGCATCCACCTCGGTCTGCCGGATGGCTTGTGTGGAGGCTCGATGGAAGCGTGATGCCGCGTCGCGTGGCATGGTGCGTGTGCTAAAACAGGCAGAGCGATCGCGGAGACCGGTGCATGCAAGGGGTGGTTCGAACGGAACACGTCGTGGTCATCGCCGAGGACGACCCGGATATCGCGGATATCCTGAAGTCGTACCTGGAGCGGGGTGGCTTCCGCGTGGCGGTGGCGCGCGATGGCGACGAAGCCCTGCGGCTCCATGCCCAGCTGAAACCCGACCTGCTCCTGCTCGACGTATCGATGCCGCGTACCGACGGGTGGGGCGTGCTCGCCGAGGTCCGCCGGCGTGGCGACACGCCGGTCATCATGGTGACGGCGCGTGACGAAGACACGGACAAGATCTCGGCCTTGCGCATCGGTGCCGACGACTATGTCACCAAGCCCTTCAACCCATCCGAAGTGGTCGCCCGCGTCGGCGCCGTCCTGCGCCGTGCGTTTCCCGGCGCGGGGCAGCGCGTGGTCGTTCGCGTGGGCGAGGTCGAAATCGACGAAGACCAGCACGCGATCTACGTACACGCGATGGGATATCGGCAGGCGGTCGTCACCACGGCGACCGAATTCCGCCTGCTCGCGCGCATGGCCCGTTCGCCACGGCGGGTGTTCTCCCGCTCCGAGCTGCGCGTGGCGTGCCTGCCCGAGGGCGACGCGCTGGAGCGCACCGTGGACAGCCACCTGAGCAAGTTACGCAAGAAGCTCGAAGACGCCGGCGTGCAGGGCATGCTCGCCAGCGTGCGAGGGGTGGGCTACCGGTTGGCGCCGGCGCGTTAGCCGCCACCCGCCTTAAGGAGGATGGATCACACCGAAAGCGTGGGAACGTCGACCTTGGGCATCAGGCGCGAGGTGAAGTACTTGTCTTCGTAGTAACGGATCTTCTCGCACATCACCGGGTGCGGGATGCCCTCATAGAGGAAGACTTCCTTCTCCGTGCCCATGGCTTTGAGTTCCTGCGGCAGCATGAGCGCGCGCTTTTCCTCGGTGTGGCTTCGCGTGATGTCGCCTTTCTTGCTCTTGGTGATGTTCTCGCGACGCACCGTGGTGTATCCGAGCATTTCCGAGTAATCGTTCGCATCCTGCTGTTCGCGCGGGGCGTACACGATCTGGAGCGCATGGTTGGTGATGACGGTGCGCGAGACATCCTTGCCGTAGACGGCGTCGAGCTGAGCCATGCTCTGGATGATCGGCAACAGGCGGATGTTGTAGCCGGCCATGTACGACACCGCCGAGGCAATGATCTCGACCTTGCCGATCGAGGTGAATTCGTCCATGAGGAGCAGGCACTGGTGTTTCAGTGCCGGGTTGTTCTGGGGCAGCTCCTTGGTATTGAGGTTGATGAGCTGGCTGAAGAAGAGGTTGACGATGAGCCGGCTCTCGGCGAGCTTGTTGGGCAGGATGCCGATGTAGATCGTCATGCGTTTCTTGCGCACGTCGGTGAGCAGGAAATCGTCGTCGCTGGTGGCCGCATCAAGCACCGGGTTGATCCAGGCATTGAGCGGCTCCTTGAAGGTGCCGAGGATGGACGCGAACGTCTCCGCCGCCTGCGAGAGCAGGTTGGCGAACGCCGACTTCGCGTTGGCACTCAGGAAGGGTTCGTTCGACAGTCGGGTGTAGAGTTCGCGCAGGTCGGTACCGTCACCTGACGACAACCGGTAGATCATGCCCAGCGTCGGCTTGACCTTGAGGATGTCGGGAAGCCCCTGTCGATCGTCGTGGTCGCGCTTCTCGCACAGGTAGAGGGCGAACGCCATGAAGGCATTCCGCGCCTGGCTTACCCAGAATTTCTGGTCGTCCGACCCGTCCGGATAGAGCATCGAGGCGATGCTCATGAGATCGGACACGCGGAATGCCGGGTCTTTCGAGACGTAACTGAGGGGGTTCCAGCGGTGCGTGCGGCGATCTTCGGCGAACGGGTTGAACAGGAATATCTCCTGGCCCTGGCTGGCGCGCCAACCGCTCGTGAGTTCGAAGTTCTCCTGCTTGATGTCGAGCACGACGACCGATTCCTGGTAGTCGAGCAGGTTCGGGATCACCACACCCACGCCCTTGCCCGAGCGCGTCGGGGCGGCGAGGATCACGAACTGCTGGCCGGGCAGGCGGACCAGGTCGCCGTGGAACTTGCCCACGAGGATGCCGTTCGGTGCGGAAGACAGCATTTTCTTTCCGCGCAGATCGCCCGCCGAGGCGAAGCGCGCATCGCCGTGCATCGATTGCTTTTTCTTCCGGAAGAGCAGATAGGCGACGACTGCCCATAGGATTAGCGGGACGAGAAAGCCGACGACGCCGGCCAGCTTGATCTTCCAGGCGAACGACTGGACTTCGGGGCCTCCCAGCGCGTGCACGTATTGGATGTACGTGTTCCACTGCAACGGCACGTCGGTGCGTCCGATGCCGAGAAGAATGAAATAGCCGGAAAGGTACTCGCCGGCCAGGAGGGCGGCCGCGAAAAGGCCGGCCGCCCAGTATCCCCTGTGTTTGCTCATGTGCACTATCGCCTTTCAGATGGTTCGTTACATGCCTGGCGCCGGGGCGCTCCGAGCGGGATCCTGACGCGTGGCCTGCATCGCCAGGGTCTGTTCGTGCTGCTTCGCCACGTCGTGCCAGTTCTCGCTGCTTTGGGCCAGCGGCGTTGCAACCGCCTGGCGAGTGTCCACTTCCACGACGCGCTTCAGCGGCGAATCGACCGCACCCTGGATAGCATACGTCCGTGACGCATCGCCATTCATCATGACGCGGTCGATGCGCTCCATGCCTTCCTTGCGGGCCGTTACCGCAAGCACGCCCGACAGGTTGTCACTGGCCGCGTCCGGCTGGCGGCCCCGGGCCGAATCGATGTCGCGCACGGCGCTTTGCGCTTGCCTGAACAAGGCGTTGTCCGGGTGGCTGGGGTCGTCCATGCCCACCTTGGGTTTGTCATGTTCGAACCATTCCTTCGGATGGGTCAGCGTGTGCCACGCTGCGCCCGCCTTTTCCTCGAACGCGTGGAGGCCTTCGCCGATCTCCTGCCTGACGTGCTGGACGCCCTCCTTGATATGCGCCAAGCCCTCCCTGGCCTCGTCGACGATATGCCCCACGCCCTGGCGAACCGTACCTAATCCGTCGGCGACGGCTTCGAGGCCTTTCCGTTCGATCGTGTCCTTGAGATCGCCGATGGCCTTGGGGATTTCCCACGACGCGGACAGGCCCTTGCGGATGTCCATGACGTCGTTACGATACCGGTCCACCATGCCTTCATGGGCACGGTATCGGGCCTGGCTCTCCTCACTGATGATCGACTCGCCCAGTAGCTTGCTGTGAGGCACGAAGTTGTCGATGGCGTGGGCGCTGAAGTCGGTGGCCTTGATGGGATTGCGAGGCGAAAGGATGGTGCTGTCGTCGCGGTAGCCCGCTTTGGTCAGGGTATCGATGTCCTGCTGTGCCGCGTAGACGCGTACCTCGCCGAAGTGGGCGCTGGCGGCGCTGACGAGATCGCCCGCCCGCACGTGATCGATGACCTGGTTGCCGCCCTCGGGAATGCCCTGGCGGAGCCCGGCCGCGCCGTAGGCATTGAACGTCTCGCCTTTCAGGCCATAGGTCGCGGCGCTGATCTCGGCCAGGGTACCGCCCAGGGAGTGGCCGGTGACGGTGATGTCCGGCGGCGCGCGCCCTTCGTCGGCGGCATCCTGCCTGGCTTTTTCCATCACCCGCCGGGTGAACGCCAGGGCGTCGGCACTTTGCAGGTTAATGCCGGTCAGCACCATGCCCGCGTCCACCCCGCCGTCGCGTACCGGTTGACGATCGAATTCCGTTCCCCGGAAGGCGACGATCACCTGCTGCGGCTGGACGTCTTCGCGTACGTAGGCCTGCGCCTGGAAGCCCGTGATCGGGTCGTCCGCGGCGTCCATCACCCGGTACGAGATGCCGTCGAGGGTGACCATCTTGTCGATAGCGGTGTCGTGATAGACGTCCTGCGAGAGCAGGGCGTAATCGGTCGACCGCGGGCTCATGGCAGCCGCTCCGCCGCGTGCATCGTGATGCTGAAGGTAGCGTTGGATTGGAAGGCCTGGGGATCGTTGGCCCCGATGTCGATGCGCTGGCGCTCGGCATGCTCGTACGATGCATGCGAGAAATACTTCACGACGTCGTGCTTGCCGAGGATGTCTTTCTTGTAGATCGAGGGGCTGAAGCTTACCTGGCCATGCCGGAACGCCGCCGCGACGCCGACGACCGACCAGTGGCAGACGCCCTGGTTGAAGTAGTCCTCGTCCTGAAGTCGATCCAGGAAGATTTCGCCGGTGTAGACATTGTCGCCGGTGCGGCGGAAGGTCACTGGCACGCTCTTCTGGGGTACGACGGTCGCCCCCATGACCGGGGTCATCGGCACGCAGTCCGGGTTGCTGACCTCGTAGTCCACATGGCCTTCGATGGCGTCCAGCGCGCCGGGCGCGCCGTGGATCGTGGCGGTGATCTCGTAGCGCATCCGCGGTTGCGGGTTGAGTTTCACGTCGGGTTGTTTCATGGCTTCACCATAAGCGGGTAGGGCGGCGCACACGGATAAGGCGATGGCGACGGCATGCCAGGGCTTGCGAAGGTCATGGCGTGTCATTGGGCTGCCTCCTGCCTACCGTGACGGCGGTGATGACGAGGAACTCGCGATTCGGTACGGCATCTTGCTCCGCTGCATACGCCACGACGTCATCGGCATTTTCTTCGGGATTCATGTCAGAGGCCTTAGTGGATCGGCAGATGCCTATGTACAGAGGGATCGTCAGGCAACGTCGAGGATGCGCGGATTAGGTCCGTATCATCGGTCTCGGTGATGGAACCGGCGGTGCAGTCGTCGTCCATGACGGGCTTATCCCTGCCGTCGCGTGTGACGACGAGGCCACCTTTCTGCATACCCTCAGTCCCGGTCACCGAATACATGGCGTAGCGATAGCCACCGTTGTTGAAACCGAACGCGTACCCGCCGGTGTTTCCACCGAACATGAGATGCGTGCGGCTTAAGGTGTCCTTGGCGCCTGCCTTGGGGTAGATCATTTCGGGCGGCGTACCGCGCTTGCCATACGCGTAGTAGAAATAGGTCGACGCTGACGCCGACGCCATATGGACGCAAATCGACGCTGTCTTGCCGCCACGGGCAAGGCGGCAAGACAGCACGGGGGTGTCGCCGGACGCGCACATCGAGGCCGCTTCCGCGTGCGTGCCGGCGACCCATCCAAGGGCAAGGACGGTAATGGCCCGCGTGGCATGACGTATCATGGCGTTGTCATGGTTCAAGCGGCTCGTCACGCCATCCCCGGATGCATCTGGGGTTGAGACGGCTGCGGCTGCGCTGGCGCGTGGGCGCGTGCGGCCTGCGCTTGCATCGCTTCCTGGCTGCTCTGCTCGATCGGCGTCGACAGCGCTTTGTTGACGTCGAACTCGGCGACCCTCTTCAGTGGCGAGTCGAGCTCGCCCTGCACGGCGTAGCCTTTCTTGCCGTCCTCACTCACCACGATGTGGTCGATGCGATCCAGGCCGCCCTTCATCGCGGCGACGGTCGCGGCGCCGGCAAGCCGCTGGCTCTGTTCGTCGGGGGTGCGGCCGTGCTGGGCGTCCAGGCGGTGCGTGGCGTCATGCGCGCTTTTGAGCATCGGGTGGCTGGCGTGGTCGGTGGCGTCGGGGCGCGCCGCCGCCTTTTCCTTCGCATGCAGCGATTCGAGCGTCTTCGGGCCGACCTGCCCGTCGATGTCCAGGCCATGCGTGCGTTGATACGCTTCGACGGCTTCGCGGGTGTGCGGTCCGAACCGGCTGTCGGGATCGAGGCGCTTGCCGCGCGCGTCGGTGACGCCCAGCGCGTTCAGCCGCTCCTGCAGGGCCTTCACCTCGGCACCGTGGGCGCCTTCACGCAGCACGTCGCCGCCGTCGGCTTTGACCGGATGGGCGGATGGCGTCGACGCATGGGGCGCGGAAGGCGTCGGCTGCTCTTTCGCGTCGTGCCCGCCGTGTAGCGGTGCGCGAACCTGGAATTCCGGCTTGGCGCGGAGCGCGCCCACGATCTCCATGTTCTTGCCGTCCCAATACTTGCCCGGCGCGATGGTGACGTCGGCCGGCCCCGACGACACCTGGGAGCCGATGAAGCGGATATGCCCCTTTTCGTCGTAGTCGCGCACGATGCCGACGTGTTGGCCACTTCCGTGCTTGTCCTTGAACATGATGATGTCGCCGGGTTGCAGGTGACCATTCGGCTGGCGCGCTTCGGCCGCCGGGATGACGTCGAAATGCTGCCGTGCGTAAGCCGTGGTCTCGTTGCCCTTGAACAGATCGCGGGTGCCGAACGGTGTGCTGCCCACGTCATATCCCGCGTCGTGAAGGCCGCGCCAGACGAACGACGAGCAATCGACGCCTCGTTTGCCGTCGTGATCGTTGTCCTGCTCCGTACGGCTGCTGTCGGTGGCGTTGCCGCTCTTGGGGTGGAGCGTCATATCCGGTCGGCCGTACTCGAACTGCTGGCCCGACTCGAAGAAGTGGATCCGCGCTTCGTTATAGATGTCCCGATTCATATGTAACTCCTGGTGATGTCGATAAGGTCACAGACCGTTGGCGTACTGGTCGAGATCTCCCTGGCCGACCCAGCCCGCTGCACAATCGCCGGCATAGTCGTCGCCGGCGCGATGGCACGAGGTTCCCGTCGTTGCCGTTTTCCACTGGACCGGATGATCGGCCCCCTTGCAGAGCTCGTTGCCTTTGCATCCCTTGACGCTTGCGGTCGGGATGGCGACCACGTAGAAACGCGATTCGTCCGGGCGCTGCACGATGGCGGCGACGCACACGAACTGACCGTCGGCGAGGTGAGCGATGGTTTTACCGTGGCCGTCGATGGCGTTGCCGATATCCACGCCGCCGTCCGCGGAAATGCCGCCGTACATGGCGCCATCGCCACATCCGAGGAACTGGGCGGTATGGCCGTCGGCCTTGCAATCGGGCGAGCCGTGACCATTGTCGACACAGGTGACGGTCGACGCGGGCGCCATTTTCCGGAGGGCATCCTGCGCGGACGCGACCGAATCGCCCGCGTGGCCGGCCTGCACCGCGCAGGCGGACATCGTGGTGACGCAGAACAGGGCGGAAAGAATCACTTTGGGCATGGAAACGCTCCGATCGGGGGACAGTCAGTGTCCGGGCATGTGCTTGATGGCGGCCGACCCATGAACGACCTCCGCCTCCGCGGGCTTGGCGCGTTCTTCCAGGGCCTTCGCGCTGCGTTCGATGGGTGTATCGATGGCTTGTGCCACACCCACCTCCGTGACCTGCTTGAGGGGCGAGTGGACGTCGCCTTGAACCGCGAAGGCACGGCTCGCGTCGTCGCTGAGCGCCACGTGGTCGATGCGATCCAGGCCCTGTGCGTGTGCGGCGACGGTGAGCGCCGCGGCGAGCCGTTCGCTCCGTTCGTCGAAATGCCGTGCGTGCGTCTCGTCCAGCTTGCGCACGGCATCGCGCGCCTGGAGGAAGAGCGCGTGCTGGGGATGGGTCACCTGGTCGAGCGGGGGATAGGCTCCCTGCGCGTGACAGCCGCGGCGTCGGGAAGGGGTTTCGACGTATTCCGTCGTCACTTCCAGCACATCGCGCTGGAGTTCGAGCATGAGGACGGGATCCCCCATGTCGCCGGCGGTGTCATTGAGCGTCTGCGAGCGATCCCGCTCGGTTTTCGACCGCCGCCTTGCGTCTTGCCGGCGTGCGTCCAGGCCGACCACCGATGAGCCTGCCGACACGTCCATCGGGGATGCCGGACGATCGGTGGCCGGGACGTCCAGGCGTTCCATCAGTTCGGGGGTCAGACGGCGCTCCCATGATTCGAAGCGGGCGCGACGGTCGTCGAGTCCGTAGAGCTTGCCGTTGAGAGCCTCGGTGGCGGAGCGGACGTCCTCGCGGGCCGACGGCGGTACGCGGTTCTTCCAGTACCACGCCGCGATCTTCGCGGCATGCTCGGGTTCGGCGGCCAGTTCGGGATGCGCGACCAGATCCAGGCCCAGGGCCTTGCCTGCCGCGCGGTAGTGATCCTTGCCGGGCACGGGAAGATACCCGCGTCCGTGATAGCGGTAGCCGTCACCGGGCTGATCGTTGCCGTTGCGACCGCCGTACATGAGTTCGGCCAGCGCTTGGGGGCGGCCGAGCAGCGCCTCCTTGCGTGCGGCATCGAGCGCCTGGGGCCCGTTGCGCCAAGCCGCCTGCGCGGGGATTTGCGCCACCCCGCGCATGTAACGGAAGCTCTCCTGCAACCGGTTCAGCCCGTTGGACTCGTGCGTGACCTGGGCCATGTAGTTGGCCAGTTCCCTACGCGAGCGGATGCCACTCGCGTAGGCGGTGGTAAGCACCTGTGTTTCACGATCAATCGCCATGTGTAGCTCCTGTATGACTATCGGTCGGCGTCGCCTCCGGCGTGCCGTCGATCCGTCGTCCGGACGGACCGTGTCGCGTGGTCGTGCCTATGTCGTCACAGGCCCGGTCCCGGTGCCAGCGGCTTCTGCGATGGTGGTGTGTCCTGGGCTGGCTGCGGTTGACGGTCGGGATGGGCGGCCAATTGCTTCATGCTTTCTTCGAAGGGCGTATTGACCGCCCGCGCGGTCTGCACTTCGGCCATGCGTTTGTGCGGTGAGTCGAGCGCGCCCTGCACGGCATAGCCGCGCGTCGCGTCGTCGCTCAACACCACGTGGTCGATGCGTTCGAGTCCGTCCCGGCGCGCGGCGACGGCCAAGGAACCGCTGAAATTCTCGCTGAACTGATCCGGCTGACGGCCGCGCTGCGCATCGAGCAGATGCACGCCCTGCCGGGCCTGGTCGACCAGGGTGGTATCGGGGGAGGGCGTTGGTGTTTTTTCCATCGGAAGACCGACGCTGCCGCTTTCGAGGCGCTGCATGACGTCAGGCGTCAGGCGCCGTTCCCAATCGGCGAAGCGTCGCTCGCGGTCTTCAAGCCCGTGGTATTTCCCGTTCATCGCGAGCGTGGCGGCCTTGACGTCTTCTTTCGCATGCTCGGGCACGCGCGATGACCAATACCAGGCCGCCACCTTCGACGCGTTCTGCGGATCGGCCGCGAGGTCGGGCTGGCCGGCCAGGTCGATACCCAGCGCGTCGCCGGCGGCGCGGTAGCTGTCCTTGCCGTTGAGCGGGAGGTAACCGCGGCCGTGGTACTTCCAGCCATCGCCGGGTTCGTCGTTGCCGTTGCGTCCGCCGTACATCAGTTCGGCCAAGCGCTCGGGCTTGCCCTGCAAGGCGTCCTTGCGTGCGCTGTCGAGCTGGTTGGCGCCTTCGCGCCACGCCGACTGGACGGGGATCTGCGAAATGTGTCGGGTATAACGAAAGCTTTCCTCGAGCCGGTTCAGCCCGTTGGATTCATGCGTCACCTGGGCCATGTAGTTGGCCAGTTCCTTGGGCGAGCGAATGCCTGCCGAATAGGCATCCATCATCACCTGGGTCTCACGATCAATCGCCATGTGCAGCTCCTGGTTCACTCTCTCGATGGCAGCCATCGGGCACTGCCTCGTTCCGCCTAAAAAGGTGGCGGCAATGACCTCGGATCAGGGGAGGGTGACCTCCGGGACCTTCTCCGGGTCGAAATCTTCGAATGCGATCCGGCCCAGTTCCTCCGGGCTCAGTTCGATGCGTTTTTCCAGCCCGGTCTCACTGTCGGAGACCTGGCGGCTTACCTTGTCCACGAACCAGTCGTCGTGATCGGCGGCATAGATGAACGTGAATTCATCGGACCACCGCTCGCGACTACCGCCGCCGTTGACCACCGTGAAACCGCGCGGTTCGAGCTTCACGTACCCGAACGGATCACCCGCTACGCCACCACGGTGGGCGCAGGGCACCACGCGGCGATTGGCGCTGGCTTCGCGAAGCGAACCGCACGCCTCGCGAACCAGAATCAGCACGGTTCGTTCAGGGCCCTCTCCCAGTTTCTCGTCACCTCGAATGGGGGGATCCAGAACGAG
Organism: Luteibacter sahnii; assembly: GCF_034063545.1. Taxonomy (NCBI): domain Bacteria; kingdom Pseudomonadati; phylum Pseudomonadota; class Gammaproteobacteria; order Lysobacterales; family Rhodanobacteraceae; genus Luteibacter; species Luteibacter sahnii. The sequence goes on along the minus strand of NZ_JAQLOK010000002.1, from coordinate 325,443 downwards.
CAACGCATCCATGCGGCCGTCCCCGGTGAGGTCGCCGGTTTTCCACTCGAGAATCCGGGCGCCTCCTGCCGCAAACGGCCTCAACTCATCCATTATCCGTCCTTGTCGCGTCCAAGTCTTACTTAGGGATGACCGGGCAACACAGGCTGCGTCGGTGCGACCGTGGCCTGCGCGCTCGCCTGCTGCTGCGTCTGGGTGGTGCCCTGCGCCGCTTGCGCGTGCTGGGCCTCGTGCGCCATCGCCTGGGTGCTGCTTTCGGCGAGCGGCGTGCGGGCCGCGTGTGCGACGTCCACCTCCGCATGCCGCTTAAACGGGGATGACACGTCGCCCTGCATGGCATAGGCCTTGCTCGCATCGTCCGACACCGCGACATGGTCGATCCGATCAAGCCCCGCACGAACAGCGGCGGCGGTCAGCGCGCCCGACACGTTATGCGTGTGTGGTCCCGACGCGTGGCCCATCCGCCGTTCGAAATCCTGCATGCCGGCCAGCGCCTGTTCGTACATGCCGTGGGCGGGATGGGCCCGGTCGTTCAGCAGGGGGGTGTGGGATGCCGAGGGGGTCTTGTCCACCTTGGCGGCCTCCTGGATGGCCTTCAAGGTATCCTTGCCAACGATGCCGTCGTCGTTCAGGTGGTGGGCACGTTGAAACGCCTGCACCGCCTCCTTGGTTTGCGGACCGAAGCGGCCATCGGCCTCGAGCGGCTTACCGTTGCTACCGGTAAAGCCCAGCGCCTTCATCGATTCCTGGACGTGGCGTACGTCCGGGCTGTTCGCGCCCTGCTTGAGCGCGTGGCCCGAGGCGTGCGACACCGCTTCAGCCTTGCCCATGGTGTCGCGAAGTGCCTCGGCGGAGAGCGGCTTCATCGTCTGCACCGTACCGGCGCGCCAGCCCTCGGCCTTGCTCAGCCCGTCGGCCAACGCGTCGAGTTCCTTGGATGTCATGTTGCCGATCCGCTTTCCATGCAGGTCGACCCCTTCAGCCGCGGCGGTGGCATGAATGGTCTTGATCTGATTGGCGTGGTGCGTCGATCCGCTGTAGTCGGCGACCGAATACGCCTTGACGACGTCCTCAACCGTCTTGTCGGACCATTTTTCGGTGAGCAGCTGCTCCTGCGCGGCGCGTCCTGATTCGTAGTTCTTGAAGACCGCGTTGCCCCACTGGTCGAGGTCGACCACGCCGTCGTAGTTCTTTTGGGCGGACGCCAGCGCCGCCGCCTTGGTTCGCGACGTATGGACGGTGGTGTCGGCGCTGTCCTTGTAGCCGAACTTCAAGTTGCCGGGGTTGTTGTTTCGCCAGGCGACGGTACCCTCGGACGCCTTCAGCCACGAGCCGTCCTCCAGTTCATACATCCGGTTCGTGCCCTGGGTGGCTACAAGCCGCTTGATATCCTGGTTCGATACGGTATCCATGAGGCGTCTCCGTCAGTCTTGGATAGGGCCGGCGCTGCAACTGGTGCGTACCGACTGGCATTCACCCGTGCCCTGGGCTTGGCATGCCGAAAGGGCTTCCTGCTTGGCTTTGTCCTTGGATGCCGTCGTGGGCGTGGCGGCGGCGAACGATGCGCCCGACGCGTCTCGTGCGAGGGAGAGGCAGCCATTGGCGATGCGGGCAACCACGCGGCAGGTGCCGTCCGTGTCGCACGCTTTCTTGAGTCCTTCGTTCAGAGATGCTTCGCTCGGCCGCCCCATGAGGAAGTAGAACGAATGGTCCTTGTCATTCAGCGCCAACGCGCTCCAGAAGGACTTGGCCTGCCACTGCCCGTCGAAGTCGGCGAGCAATCCCGAAGCGGGCAGCGCGAGCTTGATCGTGCGGCCATCACTTTCTTCGCGGGACGCCGACGTCACGCGCCACTGGCCATTTCGGAAGTCGAATCGGTACATCACGCTCGTGGGCTTGGCGGAGCCGTAAACCTGCCCGATCTCGATGTGCCCTGGCGTCACCTTGATCCCGTCGCCACCCATCAAAGGATCGCCGCGCTCCGGACTGCAGGTGGAACACGCCACGACGGCGTCGTTGCTCACGACCGGGCGGAACGCGCCATTCTCCTTGTGAAAGACCACGAGGTGACGTTGACGCGAGCCGGACGCATCCGGCGCCGACTCGTAGATGGCGACCGCATCGGCACCCGCCTGATCGCCGCTGGCCGTGAAGACGGCGACGCGGCTGCCCGGCGGGGCAGCTCGCAGTACTTCGGCTGGCACACTGGATGCGGCAGCCGCTGCATACGTCGAGATAACAAACAAGACGAGCGGGGTGACGAAACGGCTGGCGATCTTCTTCATGAGCGACTTCGTGTGGGCCATCGTATCTGGGCAACGCCTAAAACGTATCTGAGGACATTCACGAATCAGCGTTTGCTGGATCCTGTGTCATCGACGTCGTCGTCGGGCGATACATATACTCAAATGCGTGCGGGCAGACCTGCGAGAAAAGCGTGGCGGAAAACGGCTTGAAACAATACCAATTGACGACCGTGTAAAGTCCGCGGGTCTTGTCCAGGGGAACCCAGCAATCTTCTGGTACCCCATAGGTGCAAAACGTAAACGGGTCATTGTTGTAGTAAGGAATGTATTGGTAATAACCCTTACCCGCGTTTGCGCCGGCACTGAACATCATGCAAAGGAAAAAAAACAGACTGGATCGCTTCATGTCGGGCCCTCTAGAGTGAGTATCGGCTTGTCAGGACGTAGACTGGTCAGTCCACCCGCTCTTGATAGCTGCAGGATTGGTATCTCACGACGCATCGGTTGCTTCCACCGCAGCGCGATATCGCATTCACGGCAGCTTTGTCGACCGTAGCCGCACTTGCCGCCTGAACCTGCCCGCCGGAGCGGCCTTGAGCCACGGCGACGCATTGATTGTGATACGTCAGGACCTCTGCGCAGTCCTTTCCACCTTTGGAACGGCATTGCTCCAAAGCGGAACGGACGGCAGCTGCAGACGAAGCCATATGCTCCGAAGATCCAGGAATGCCAAGGATGGGATCGATGGCTACCGAACCCCAGCGATCCTCCCAACGGCCTTGTGGTTCGGAGTTGACCGGAGTATCTCCGCCTTGGTTGTACGGGGAATTCGGCGCAGACGGAGGAATGCATCCTGGATTGCCCGCTCCCGGAATGCCAGGCGCGCACTGAGCGTAAACCGAACCCGGGACAGTCGCTGCGACGAGAAAACATATCGCTAGAAATTTCATGGCAATTACGTCCGCGCCGTCTTGACCGTATCGGTCTGCGGAGTAGATCCGCTCGGACCGAAAGCCGATAGAACCGGCGTAGCGGCCGGTGGCGATGCGCCATGCAGCTCAGCCTGCGAAGGCGGCGGGGTATACGTTCCAGATGGCCTACCTTGAGAGCGCGCCTGAGCGTCCTGAGCCCCAATCTGCGACCCCACCGAGCCGAACGACGAGTACGAGGCGAACTGGCCAAGCGTACCCTGGAAGAACGACGCTGCCATAGGGGGCGCCATGACGATCAGAGTGGAAAGCAAGAGGCCGATGCCCCCTTGCTGCATGGCCATGCTGTTGATGCCGTCGGTGACCGTACCCTGGTTAAGCCCCATCGATGTGAGGTACTTCGCGGCATACGCGATCGTGATGGCTTTCATCATCTTCATGGCGATCGTCACCATGACGGATAGCACGGCCAGGGAGAACATCGTCCCTATGCCGTACAACAACCACTTCTGAAAGAGTTGTTTGGTGGAGTCGAAGAGCAGGCACATGATGAAAAACGGACCAAAGCCGATGAACAGGGCAAGGGCGATCTTGTTCAACAGCAACATGCATCCAGCGACCACGCTGGGCCCGGCGACGCCAATGCCGGTGAACCAGCGGTTACGGTCTTTGTCCTCTTGTGCCGCGGTCTTGTCACCCGTATCGACACTGTCGATGAGCGCCATCGCGACTTCCATCTGGCGCAGGTTGTCGTCGATGGACTCGAACGGGCTTTGCCCTGACGAGGTGACGTAACTCGCGATGGTTGACGACACGCCGTCCGATAGCGACCAGTAGACCGAGCTGGAGGCGTAAGCGGCCGTCGTCGCGATGAAAACGATGAGCACCGCCTTGGCGGAGTCACCCACCAGAGCCATCATGGGCTGGCGCGACTGCCCCGTGACGATGCGGAATCCTTGCCACATGATCCACACGGTGAGCACCACGACGGCCACGACGCCAATGATGTAGGCGGAACTGGAAAGAAGCCGCCACTGCATGTAGTCGATCTCGTTCCCCAGGAACTCGTTGAGGGTCGAGAAGAACGCGTAGTTGGCCAGATCACCGCCCGCGCTCGTAAGGTCGGCGAGGGGGGCGGTCATCAGGTTTGCGATCTGGTTGATCATGCAACCATGTCCTTGCAATAAAAAATGTTACATCGCGCTCGGGTGAGGAGCGTGTTCAGAATCACATGCCGTCAGTGATGTGTAGGGTCTTCATGCCGGCGGGGGCGGTCGACTGGGCGTCTTTCAACGCCAGCTTCAGCGCGGCGCCTGCGACGGCCGCGTTGACCGCGCCGCTCAGGTCGATCTGGCCGCCGCCTGGCAGCGAAATGCCCAGTCCCGACTGGGACGCTGGCTTACCCGTATTCGCCGCTCGTGCAAGGCGCGACTGCTCTTCTTGCAGGTACTTCAGGTTCGCCTCGTAGGCGTAGTTCACCGTCTGCATCTGCTGCTGGTCGAGCGCGATCAGGTTATAGAGTGCCGTCAGCTGGTTGGTATTGTCCTCCAGCCGGCCAAGCGCGTTCGGATCGTCCGACGAGATGTTCGAGCGCTGCTGCAGGATCTGGCGAAGCATGTCGTCGCGCGTCTTCGTATTGGCGTACATGGTGAGCATGTACTGATACTGCGCGTTCTGAATCTGCACGATCTTCTGGCAGTTATCCTGCTGCGGCTGCGGGAGCGATCCGCAGCGCGTGTTCGGATCCTGGATCAGCTGGGTGCTGTCGGCGGGAAGCGCCTGAGTAGGATCCTTTACCCGATCGCCCGGACGGCCGCTGGTATATGGGCCGATCATCAGGCGCTTATTGATAGCATCGAGATTGGCGTTGACCGTTTTGTCACCACCGCTCTTCGCATCGCCAATGGCATTCTTCATGTCATTGGTGTGCTGCTCGATGCTGTTGAGGTAGCCGTGCGTTCCGTCGTCTCGCACCGCCCACTCCTGGGCGTCGGCGACCGAGCATAGGCTTGTCGCACCGAGCACGAGGCCGAAGAGAGCGAGACGGCTGAGCCGCTGTCCGATAGTGGCGTGAGATTTCGAGGTAAGGGTCGGCATGATGTTCTCCATCGTCGATCTGTCTGCTCAACCCGCTGCGCTGCGCGCGGCGCGGGAAGACTGGGGGCCAGGGGTGGGCTTCTTGCCGCTGCCCTTGCGGTTTTCGTAAAAATCAGGGAGCCACTGGTCGGGACGCAGGTCGTCGGCATGTACGCCGAGCGTGTCGCTGCGGGCCTGAAGGATCTCGTGCATGATTTCGATGTTGTCGGTGGATGCGGAAATCACCGCCAAGGCGTCGTCCATGCCGCGCAGGTTGAGCTGGCAGACCGCCGAGGCGTGGCCCTGCTTCACCAGGAAGCAGCGCGAGCGTTCGTCGAGGCTTACCACGACCTGGTATTCGGCCTCCGTGAGCTTGAGGCCCTCGACGTAGTCTTCGCGGCTGGCGTTCGGATTGGGAAGCAGGATCATCGTTGCCGTCTGCTCGATCAGGGCGGCGGAGATGTCGCTGGCGAGCGCATCCTCCGGGCTCTGCGTGGCAAAGATGCCCATGCCGTTCTGTTTACGGATGGTCTTCTGCTTGTTCTTGGCGAATTCCTTCAGGCCACCCTTGCCGTCCAGGATTTTCCAGAACTCGTCCATCACGTAGATCAGGCGGCGACCGTCGATCAGGGCTTCGAGCCGGTGGATGAGGTAGTTGATGACCGGGGCACGGACCTCGGCATTGTCGATGATGTCCGTGTAGTCGAAGCCGATGATGTTCGCCTTGGTCAGGTCGACCGTATCGCGCGGATTGTCGAACACCCAACCCAGCGAGTTGCCGGCCGTCCACTTGCGCATACGGATGAAGAGGCCATCGTCACCGAGGTTGGGCAGGCTCTTCTGGAAGTTGGTCATGTTGCGCAGGTGCATCGGCGTGTCGAGCATGCTCTCCACGGCGCGGAAGATGTCTTCCTCCTCGCGCGAGCTGTACACCGCCTTGCCCGCCAGCACCTTGATCAGGTCGGCGAGGAACTGCACGTTTTCTTCGCTGCGCTCGCACTGGAACGGGTTGAAGCCGGTTGGCCTGCCATTCTCCAGAGCGAGGTAGTTGCCGCCGCAGGCGCGCACGAAGATCTCGGCGCCACGATCCTTGTCGAAGAAGAAGATCGTCGGCGCGGGGTCGAGCTTCTGCACCTGGCTGAGCAGAAAGTTGATCAGCGCGGTCTTACCCGTACCGGACTTACCGATGACCATCGTGTTGGCGATGGCTTTCTCACCGAGGGAGTTTTCCGCCGGGTGAGTCGCATGGAAATTGAAGAAGTACGGCTGCCCGTTGGTCGTCTGCAGCGTCGTGACGCAATCGCCCCATGGGTTGTTCTCTTTCTTGCCGGTAGCAAAGTTGTGCAACGGCGAGAGGCCCAGGAAGTTGAGCGAGCTGACGTTGGCCAGTCGCGTGCGGTATTTCCAGTTACCCGGAAACTGCGCGAAGAAGGCGGCGGTGACAGCTAGATCTTCCTTGACGCTGACGAAGCCGGCATTGGAGAGTTCGGCTCGCGTGGTGGCGAGCTGCTGGGCGAGCGCTTCCTGCGATGGGCCGTAGACGGCGATCGAGAAGTGGTATTCGCCCAGAACGAAGTTACCCGATGCGAGCTGGTCCATGGCCTGGTCCATCTCGACGATCTGGCTGACGGCCTTGTCGCCGGAGGAGATCATCATGCCCTTGGTACGCTCCAGAGCCTTGAGCGCGGCCTGGCGACCCATGGGGCTGAACGAGTGCGTGATGACGTATTCGAAGTCAAGATACTTCAACCCGTTGAGGATGCCGGGATAGGTCCCCTCAGGGTATTCCTTGACATTGAGGATGGCGCCGAAGTGGTTCTCTCCGGAGGGCGTGGTCAGCACGAAGTCGCCCGTGCGGTTCGAGAACCGCTGCCGGCTGACGGCCAGGTAATCCTTGACGGGTGCCTGAAGCACGGGCACCGGTTCGTCGATGCGGTTGAGGATGTAGCCGAAATGCTCCAGCACCTCGGAAAAAACGATGCCGTTGGGGGCTTCGTACATGCCCAGGCGGTTGGGCGCGTAGTCCTTCAGCACGGCCTCGACGTTGCCGGCGAGTTCGAGAATCTTGGCGACCGCCTGTTTCTGCTCAGCCTCGAGCTTGGCGATGTCGCTCGACTTTTCGACGAAGCGCTTACCCTCCACGACCGGACGATAGATCATGGTCAGGTAGAGCTCGTTCTGCATGAGCTTCTGCGCCGAGAGGGCGCCGAAGTAAGCGTCGGACAGCGACTGGTTGAATTCGTGCTCGAACTTGCTGATGTCCTTGATCCGACGGCGGCGGCGGATGTCGTGCACCCAGAACGCCACGTTCACGAAGTCCGGCGCGCGCAACGTCTGCAGCATACGGTTGAACGTGTTGTGGCGATGTTCGATCTCCCACTCTTCACGGCCCACGAAGGGCAGGCCGCCCAGGCGCCAGACCATGAGGAAGTCGCCCGCGGTCGTCTTGACGACGGTCGGCGAGACGTGGGTCGACAGTGGGATGTGGTCGGCGATCGGGGCGTCGGGCGTGAACATGGCGGTTTACCGTGTGGCTCTGGAAAGGCCCTGGCAGTTGCCTGCCAGGGCGTGGCTGTCAGCGTTTGGATTTCTTCGAGGGATCCCGGTAGCTGTTCGGCGTGAACACCCACATACCGTCGTGCTCCTTGAGGTTTCGCATGCGAGTGCGGAACTGGAAGCGCAGCCCGAGCAACCGGAAGATCATTTCGTCACGCTTGGCCATCTGCCGCATGATGAAGATGACCACCGGGATGGTCAGGAGGTAGAAGAGGTTCAGGTACACGGACAGCAACAGACCGGCACCCGCTCCCATGAAGAAGGGGATGTAAGGCACCCCCATGAACATGGGTGGGCGGGTGCAACCGCGGAACAGCGCGTTCTTATGCATGCAGGTGCAGGAAGTGCTGGACGTAGCCGATGGCGTCGATGACCAGGCCCAGCTCCTTGCCGCTGCTCGAGGTGCAGGCAGAGGCGCCGGCCGTGGTGGAGCCGTTACCGCCGACCACCATCTTCGCGACCTGCGCGGCCGCGCCGATCAGCACGCCGCCGACGAGCGCCGGAGCGACATCGCCAATGCGCTTGTGCGCGAAGGCGATCTGGTAGCCCGAGAAGATCACGGCGATGGTGACCACCACGATGGAGGCGGCGTTGAGCAGGGCGTTGATGTTCTGGAAGAACCCGCACACCTTCGTGCCGGTATCGCCAAGACCGTCGCTGTCCGCGCCGAAGGCGACGGCGGGAAGCATCAGGGCCATGGTCACGAGAACGAAAGCGATCTTGCTGGACAGCGGGGCGTTCGACGGATCGATCGTGGTGTTGTAAGACGGCTGGGCCATCGCAATAACTCCTAGGTCAACGGTTGGTTCGATGTCGCGACTGCTCGGGGCAGTCACCGGAATGGCTACGTAGGTAGCCGGTGAGGTGGATCCATTGCCCCGAGGCGGCCGGTGCAATGAGGCGGCCCGTAGGCCATCGCCGGCATCCCACAGGACGGAGTGCCGGACGATTCGGTGAGCCGACGCGTGCGCCGGCGACAAGTTCAGAACACGAAGGCGCCATCGCCACCTCCGTTTCGAAGATCGGCGCCGTCGACGGCCGGGGTGCGGGCGGCGGATGGCTGAGGTACGCCCGTGGTCGGCGCGGCGTCGTTAGGGCCTCGCACCTGTGGCACGAACACCCCGTTGTCGTTGTTCTGGGGCGCCGCCTGGTCGCCCCGTGGCGATGCGGCCGAAACGCCCACGCCGGCCATGAGCGCAGCCGTCGTCGGATCCGTCGGGATCTGCCCCGGCCGAGGCGTGGCGGGAGGCAACTGGGCGCCGATCTGGCTCATCACCGCGGCCGTCGCCGGATCGGTCGGAATCGGACCCGGGGGCGCGCCAGGCGAGGGCACCATCCCGGGCTGTTGCAGCGAGGCCTGCGCGAGCGCCATCTGTGCCTGACCGATCATCTGCAGGTCGTCGGCCGTCATGGCGCCGGTCGGTGGAGCCGCCTGTGGGCCCACTGCCGAAACGCGGCTGATGGCCGGCACGATGGCGGCGGACAGTGCGGCGTCGGCGACGCTGCGCATGGCCACGCGCGCGGCGGCATCGTTGCTGGCGACGGTCGGTGCCGCCTTCGCCATGCTACGGGCCGCGGTCGACGCGACCTGAAGAGGAATAGGGCTTGCCCCGACCATGGCGGCCTGTCGCGCCATTGAGTCGAAGATCTTCTGGACGTAGCCGTCCTGGTAGCCGGTGACAAAGTTACCGGAGTAGTAGCAGCTGAACGCCTTGCCCCAGTCGCCACCGGCGCTGGCGTAGCACTGCGCCAGGATCCGCGAGCCCGCCTGGAGGTTGGGGCAGAGGTCGAACGCCTTCTCGTACGAGTCGAGCCCGTATTTGCCGAGATTGGCGCGATTGACCTGCGCGACGCCGAGGGAAAAGTTGTAGCCCTTTTCTTCCAGCATGCGCACGGTGGCGACCGCCTCGGGAAGATTCTGCGGCTGGCGCACGAGCTGGCCGCCCACCACGCCGATGGCGTAGGGGTTTCGGCTCGATTCGACATTGACGACGTGCTGCATCACCTCCGCCGGGACGGCGAGGTTTTGGCAACCCATCATTTCAAGTCCTGTTAGCACCTCTACAACTCCTGTCTGATGACCTTGGGGTGTTACGTGTCTTACCCCCCGCCCATGGCCCGGGCGGGGTTGAAATCGATGCCGGTGATGTGACGCTTGCCGGCGTGCGCGCGGATGTGTACTACGATGTCGATGGTGAGCATCAGCAGGCGCTTGATCGTGGCGAACTCCAGGCCGGCGCCCTCCGTGGATGCCTTGACCATCAGGGCGAGCTGGTCCCAGGTCTGCTCGACGCTGCCCGCGTGGCAGCTTGTGATCGACCCGGGGTGGCCGGATGCGCAATTTCGGATGAAGTAGAACGACTCGTCACCGCGCAGCTCCGCCAGGATAATTCGGTCGGGCTTCATGCGCAGGCAGGCTTCCATGCAGCTCTTGGCGGTGACGTTGCTCGCGCTCTGGCCGCCCTTCGAGTACAGCAAGTGCACGACGTTGGGCTGGTCGATGAACAGCTCGCGGGCATCCTCGATGGTAACCAGGCGCTCGTCGGCCGGAATATGGTTCACCAGCGACTTCATGAAGGTGGTCTTGCCGCTACCGGTGGCGCCGGCCACCACGATGTTCTTCTTGCCGAGCACGGCCCGACGGAAGAAGTCGGCGTAGCGGCGCTCGGCACGCAATTCCAGCAGTTCGCGGTCGACATCGCTGAGGGCGTGTGCCCCTTCAACCACCTGGTCGAAGAAGCCGTCGTCCTGGTACTGCGCCAGCGTCTTGGTCTGTCGGGAGGGCAGGCGAATGGTGATCGAGACGCGGCCCGCCTCGCAGGCGGGCGGAATCACGAACTGCGCACGCTGGCCCGTCGGAAAGGTCAGCGACACCACGGGATCGGTGTCGGTAATGCGTTGTCCCGTATTGCTCTCGTTAACCACGGCCGTGCAGAACTGCCGCGCACGTTCGAAGGTAAGGCTCGGCACCTCGACGCGACGCCACGCCCCGCGCGATTCCAGATAGAGCTCGCCCGGGCGATTGATGCAGATTTCCGTGACGTCCGGCGACGCCAGGAAATCCCGGACGCCCAGCACTTCGTACTGGTAGTCCAGGAAATCGTTCCCGACGACGGCGAGGGCGGGTTCGTTCATCGTGGGCTCGTCAGTACCGGGCGACCACGCCAGCGAAGTCGACATCCTTGGCGACGTAGATGTCCAGCACGGTGCCTTGGTTGATCGTCACCGTGGCCGGGCGATTCGCCGCACGAGCCACGGCGCTGTTGGCCAGGTTCTGCAGCGTCTGGGCCGTATTGCTCTCGAACGGGCTCTGCGTGACCACGCCGTTGCTGATCGTCGTCTGGCGCGGACCGTGTTCGGCGGCTTCATACTTGAATGCGTCGCTGAAGAGGCTGATCAGCAGCGCCGACCCGATGCGGCTACCCCAGTGGGCGTTATAGATACCCGGGTGGCCGGCACCGCCCAGCGTATCGATACCGGGGCTGGCCATGTTCACGTCGATGCCGGTAGGCGTCACGATGCGATCCCAGATCACCGCCACGCGGGGGCCGTTGGGCTCCATCGCGTACTTGCCCAGCACCTTCGAGCCCTTCGGCAGGAGCAGGCGCTTGCCGGTGAACGAATAAACCGGTTCGGTGACGATGCACGACGTGAATCCGGGGATGTCGGTGATGATCTTGGTTTCAAGCGTGCAACGGATGAACGTACCGCGGAGCATCAGCGTATCCGGATGCGTGAGCGGCTCGGCGCTCGACACGTCAGGGAGCTTGCTTTCGCCGTAGGCGGTATTGATGGGCACACCGTTGTACGACTGGGGCGGCAACTGCTGCGGACCCATGTAGCCCGGTGCGAAGCCGCCGGGGCCCGGCGCGGCGTTGCCGTTGCCCAGCGGGCCGCCGGCGACGGCCGCGCCCGACTGCTCCGCCGCCGCGATGCGGCGCTCGAGCAGGGTCGGGCCGGCGGGGCGCGACGGCATGTTCATCTGCGCAGGGCGAGTCTGCTCGGGCGTCGGCAAGGGCGGAGGAGGCGCCAGCGCGATGGGCTGCGCGGGCTGCGGCGGGGGAAGCTCCTGCAGGGGCTTAGGCGCCGCTGGCACCGTGACCGTTTCTTCCCGAGCCTTCGGCGGCGCCGTGGGCTGGCTGGAGCCGCTGGTCAGCAGGAAATAGCCCACGGCAAGCAGCAGCACCACGATGCCGGCGAGAAAGGCGATCGCGCGCCGGTTCATCCGGCGTACGTCGGCAGCGGCCAGTTGCGGGGCGGCCGCGTCCAGGTCCGGCTGCGCCTGACGCTGCTGGTTGGCGGCATACGGATTGCCCGATAGCGGCTCCTGCTGCTGCGCGCGCTCGTCATGCGGCGGCACGGTGTTGCCGCGCGCCGATTCGTCGTCCGGGTGGTAAGGATTATTCGGGCTCACTTCTTCGTGTTCCTTCGCAGACCCACGACATTGTCGTCGTGACGAATCACCAGGTAGTTGTACGTGCCGTGGACGACGATCGTGTTGCCTTCCACGGTCGTGTTAACGACCGATTCCACTCCATGCTCCTTTTCACGCATGTATACCGTCGGGAAATTGCCCGTCGGAAACTGCTTGAGGTCCGGCATCTTGATGTACGTGAAACGCCCATCGTCATAGACGTTGGTCGGGACGATCCAGATCGGCGTCTTGCGCGTCTTCGCGTAGTCGTAATCGAAGTTGTAGTCGCGACCCTTCACCAGAGCGGTGTCGAGCATCGGCGCGTCTTCGACCTTCTTCGTCTCGGCGAGGAAGCTGGTGTCGGCGGGGTAGGTGAACGTCACCTTGTATTGCACGCCCGCACGACGCGCCTGGTCGAGAGTCTTCCAGTCGGTGGCGACGACCTTCAGTTCGAAGATGTACGAATGCGTGGCCGTGCGCACCATCATGTTGGTGTCGACGTCCACGTTCTTGGGCTTGACGTAGAAAACGTTTTCACGGCGCGTGAGCTCCCAGCCGCTGCTGAAGCCCGTGCTGTAGTCCAGGATCTTCTCGTTGGGGCTCAGCTCGATCTGGGTCGTGATGCCCAAGCCGGTACGCACCGTGTAGATGCGGTTGGGCTCGTATTCGTAGGTCTGCAACGCGGGGGCGGGCGCTGCCACGACCGAGGCCGGCGGAGTCGCGGTAGGTGTCGATTCGGCCATGGCCGACGCGGTACCCACGGTGATAGCCATGCCGAGTGCGACGGCCAGGGCGGGCGGGATGGATCGGTGACTCATCAGCGACGGACTCCGTTCACGCTGCCACCCTGACCCGCGGGGGCGGGTTGGGCGGTGGGCTGGGCAAAGGGTTGGGACGCGGCGGGGGCCTCGGCCGAAGGCTGGTTGGCCTGAGGCTGCCCCGTGATGGTGGAGGCGGCGTCAGGAGCCGCCGCAGGCACTTGGCCGGCGGATGACGCCGATGCGGGACTGACCGGCACCTCGGCGGGCGCGGTGTCCGCGTAGTCGTTATCCACGCGATAGCTCGTCACCTGGAAGCCGAGCGGATTTTCGACGCGATAACGGTCGTCCATGCGCAGGTTCGGCTTGTAGACGAACGACATGGTGGCGATCTTGCTGTCCAGCGGCGTGGTCGCGCCCGTGTTCTTGTTGTACACCGAGCGCTGGAAGCGCACGGTCGCGCCCGTCGGCGGCTCCCCTGGCGTTTCGCTGGGGATCATCACGATGCTCAGGATCTTGACCCGGATGGCGCGGTCGCGCCCGTAGGTCTTGTAGGGCGCGTTCGGGTTGCGCACGGCGTTCAGGGCCATGTACTCCGAGGCGAGCTTCTGCGACGACATGGTCATGACCGTATCCCAGTCGCGCAGGAGGATCATGTCGTAGTCGTACGCCTCGCGCGCCATGATGAAGTGCGAGATGTTGCTACGATTGATCGCGTCGCGGGCGGTCAGCTGGCGGTTGAGCACGTCATCGGTGAGGCGCGACAGCGAACTGGTACCCGTGTAGGCGTCGGCCATGATGAGGTACGGCACTTTTTCCTTCAGGGGAAGGATGTAGAAGTAACCGCCGATCAGCGACAGCGACACGAACAGCGAGCACATGGCCACGATCCAGGCGCGCCGCTCGCTGCGGCGGGCCAGGTCGGCGATGGACACTTCGAAGTTGACCGATTTCGACACGGCGTCGTCGATTTTCGGCGAGTCCTTTTTCTTCAGCATCGTCGTCAATCCGTCACTTCGAGGCGGGCGTCGGCGAGGACGCCTCGGAAGGGGCGGGCGCGCCGGCGGCGACCGGTGCCGCGACGCTACTGACTTCCTCGACGACGATCTGCGGCCCGTCGATGAGCACGGCGACGCCCTGCGGCGCGTAGATGGCGCTCAGCTGGGCCGCCGCGTCGCGCGCTTCGGAGGTGTGGATTTGTGACGCAGCCTTCGGAAGCGTGAAGTCCGAACGCAGACGATAGGAAAGCTTCCGGTTGGTGTCGGTGCTCCAGCGCGTCAGCATCACCTTGAGCGTGCCGTCCATCGGGGAGGCGTAATACGAGTAGGGCACCTCGAGCGGAATCTCGCTGGCCTTGTCGTCGTAGTGGTTCACGGGCTTCCAGGAGCCGCCGAAATCCTTCGCCATCGGCGTTCCGCAACCGATAAGCGCGAGGCAAAGCATCGCGGAGGTGCCAAGCTGGAGCGTGGAGAAAAGGGATGTTTTCACGTTGAACTCGTAACTCTCTGAAAGGCAAGGTCTTTCTGATTACGGGTTGCGGCGTCGGTCCGTCGACGGACACCAGAGACCCACCCGGTACGGCCTGATTCTTATTCGGAAGAAGATCGTGTCCGCGCGTACGAAAACGCATAGTGCGCACAGGACGATGGACCGCGACACGTCACGGACATCGGAGGAAGCTTCGGTTTTCGATACGCCCACCGAGCCCCCTGGGCTCGTACCGCCTGCCAGCTATCCATTGAAACTTCCTGTTTGGGGCGAGGTGTTACGCCCCGTCAACGTTGTAACTCCTGAGACACCGTCGTCCGCAAGATCGCGATGCAAGCATGGCGATTTTTCGTAGCTTGGATGGAGCGCTGACGGATCCCCCACTCGGCGGACGAAGTCCGCGCCAAAAAAATACCCCATCATCTTTCGTTTGGCTAGCTCGGATGTGTGATGGCTTCGTGATTGATTTCGCGTAACAAACACGTCATGGAAACGTTTACATTTACGTTCGCCCTTACGGGTCTCGGGCCCAACCCGCATGTAAGCGCAGTCGGACGTCGAACAATTGACAGATAGGTGCCCGCAAGGTGACAGCGGAACAATTTACGTATCACGCGTGATACACCTGTGAGGTCATGTCCCATCCAAGCAGGACAAATGGCACCTGACGTCACGTTACGAGTGGCGTTCCCGTTGACCATGGAGGACGTCGATCCGTCGGTCGTCGTTCGTCGCCGGGCCCTGGTACGCCTCACCCCTGGCCGTGATTGCACACGCTCCGGTGGCCCCTTTTTCCATACGCCGTCGTATCGCTCGCGCAACGTGCGAAGGGTGTTTCATAAATCAATCAAGACGTGCTTTCTTTGCCAGTGCCCGAGACGACGGCTGACAAGGCGGGAGGGCGGCTGCGGGGGGGCTGCACAGGCGAATACCGCTGCGCCATGGGTGCGTGCGGCTCGCAGGCCGCGGGTGCAGCATGGCGCGTTGTGATGGGTGGCGGACTCGGCGGTTCCATGATGCCTATGCTTGGCGCGGGCGCTCGCCGGGTGTAGAACCTGCCGTTTACGCATCGCGATAGAGGCAAAAGCCGCATGACTCCCGAGACTGTTCCTTCCGACGCCGAACTGGCTGCGCTGGCAGCCGACGTCGCCAGCGCGGCGATCGACCGCCGGGTCATGGTCGCGACGGCGGAGTCCTGCACCGGCGGGTGGATCGCCAAGGCGCTGACCGACCTGGCCGGCAGTTCCGGCTGGTTCGAGGCCGGAGTGGTGACTTACAGCTACAGCGCCAAGGAGTCGTTGCTCGGCGTGAATCCGCGAACCCTGGAGCGGACCGGCGCGGTGAGCGAGGAGACGGTGCTGGAAATGGTATCCGGGGCGGTCGCGCGCTATGGCGCGGGCGTGGCGGTCGCCGTCACGGGCATCGCCGGCCCGTCCGGCGGCACGGCGGACAAGCCGGTAGGCACCGTGTGGATCGGCTGGAAGCGCCGCGGGGATTACGCCCACGCCCGGTTGTTCCATTTCGGTGGCGATCGCGAGGCCGTGCGGCGGCAGACGGTCGCCGCGGCGCTTGCTGGAATGGCGAATGAGCTGCGCCGCTGAGGTCCGCTCCCTATGGCACACTTGCCGATCGTGGATCGCAGTCGCTGAGACCATGCTCAGGCAAGATCCTCTTTAACTGATCAACACGTAACCGGATACCACGATGGACGATAACAAGCGCAAGGCGCTGGCCAGCGCCCTTGGCCAGATCGAAAAGCAGTTCGGCAAGGGTGCCGTGATGCGCCTGGGCGACCGCGTCGACGACCAGATCGATACCGTATCCACCGGCTCGCTCGGCCTGGATATCGCCCTGGGCATCGGCGGCCTGCCGCGCGGACGCATCGTCGAGATCTACGGTCCGGAATCCTCCGGCAAGACGACCCTCACCCTGCAGGCCATCGCCTCGTGCCAGCGTAACGGCGGCACGGCGGCCTTCGTCGACGCGGAGCACGCCCTCGATCCGTCCTACGCCGAAAAGCTCGGCGTGAACGTCGCCGACCTCCTGGTCAGCCAGCCGGACACCGGCGAGCAGGCGCTGGAAATCGCCGACATGCTCGTGCGCTCCGGTGCGGTCGACCTGGTCGTGGTCGACTCCGTGGCGGCCCTCACCCCCAAGGCGGAAATCGAAGGCGAGATGGGCGACTCCCACGTCGGCCTGCATGCGCGCCTGATGAGCCAGGCGTTGCGCAAGCTAACGGCCAATATCAAGAAGTCGAACTGCCTGGTCATTTTCATCAACCAGATCCGCATGAAGATCGGCGTGATGTTCGGTAGCCCCGAGACCACCACTGGCGGCAACGCGCTCAAGTTCTACGCCTCGGTGCGCCTGGACATCCGCCGCATCGGCGCGGTGAAAAAGGGCGAAGAAGTCATCGGCTCCGAAACCCGCGTCAAGGTGGTCAAGAACAAGGTGGCACCGCCGTTCCGCCAGACCGAGTTTGAGATCCTCTACGGCGAGGGCACCTCGCGCGAAGGCGAGATCATCGAGCTGGGCGTGCGCGAAAGCCTCATCGACAAGTCCGGCGCCTGGTACAGCTATAAGGGCGATCGCATCGGCCAGGGCAAGGAAAACGTCCGCCAGTTCCTCCGCGACAACCCGGCCATCGCCAATGAAATCGACACCGAGCTGCGCGCCCGCCTGTTGGTGAAGCCAGGTTCGGCATCCCCGGCGGCCGGTTCCGAGCAGGATGCGCTCGAAGAGGCCTGAGTCAGGCTCGGGGCGGGGCGACGGCAAGGCCGATCGCCCCGCCCGCACCGCATACGACAAGGCGCTGGGCTTGTTGGCCCGGCGAGAGCATTCGCGTCGCCAGCTCCGGCAAAAGCTGGAGCGCGGCGGTTTCGCGCGCGACGAATCGGCCGAGGCACTCGAGCGCCTCGGCGACCAGGGCTACCAGGACGACGACCGCTTCGCCGGTTCCCTCGTCCGCAGCCGGGTAGGGCAGGGATACGGCCCCGCCCGCATTCGGGCCGAGTTGCGTAGCCAGGGCATTGCCGACGAGGTCATCCGCCGGTTGCTGGAGGCGGCGGACGTAGACTGGCACCAACTCGCCGCCGACCAGCTCCGGCGTCGCTACGGCGGGGCCACCGCCGACCCGGCTGAACGGGCGCGCCGGGCGCAATTCCTCTTGCGTCGGGGCTTCGCCGCCGCCACAGTACGGGTTCTTACCCACGCCGATGCGGAAGACGCCGACGACGACTGAAGGCACTGAGCCTTGATTCCGGACGGGGTACTTCCGCGATACGCGGCCCCCAGCCCCGATCGCTCATGAAAACCGCCGACATCCGTTCGACCTTCCTCGAATTCTTCCGCTCCAAGGACCACACCATCGTGCCTTCGGCATCGCTGGTGCCGTCGAACGACCCCACGCTGCTGTTCACCAATTCGGGCATGGTCCCGTTCAAGAACGTGTTTCTCGGTAGCGAGAAGCCCGGCTACGTACGCGCTGCCGATGTGCAACGCTGCCTGCGCGCGGGTGGCAAGCACAACGATCTCGATCAGGTCGGTTACACGGCTCGTCACCACACTTTCTTCGAGATGTTGGGCAACTGGTCGTTCGGGGATTACTTCAAGCGTGATGCCATCCGTTACGCATGGGAGCTGCTTACCGAGGTCTACCGGCTTCCCTCCGACCGCCTGTGGGTCACCGTCTACCATACCGATGACGAAGCCTTTGGCATCTGGCGCGATGAGATGGGTGTGCCGGCCGACCGCATTGTGCGCATCGGCGACAACAAGGGCGCGCCCTACGCCTCGGACAACTTCTGGCAGATGGCCGACACGGGTCCCTGTGGTCCCTGCACGGAAATCTTCTACGACCACGGCCCGGACGTGGCCGGCGGCCCGCCCGGCTCGCCCGACGAAGACGGCGACCGCTACATCGAGATATGGAACCTCGTCTTCATGCAGTTCGATCGCGCACCCGACGGCACGCTTTCGCCGTTGCCCGCGCCTTGCGTGGATACGGGCATGGGCCTCGAGCGTCTGGCGGCCGTGTTGCAGCACGTGCATTCCAACTACGACATCGACCTCTTCGCGCACCTGATCGGCGAGGCTTCGCGTCTGACCGGCACGGCCGACGTGGGCAACAAGTCGCTGCGCGTCATCGCCGACCATATCCGCGCAGCGTCGTTCCTCATCGTCGACGGCGTGCTGCCCTCGAACGAAGGACGCGGCTACGTGCTCCGTCGCATCATCCGGCGTGCGCTGCGCCACGGATGGATGCTAGGCGTGCGTGGTGATTTCTTCTGGAAGATGGTGGCGCCGCTCGTGGCCGAAATGGGCGAGGCCTACCCTGAGCTGGCCGCGAAGCGTGTGTTCGTGGAGCAAGCCCTGAGAACCGAGGAAGAACGATTCGGCGAGACGCTCGAACACGGCATGCGTCTGTTCGACGATATCGCCGCCAAGTCGGGCCAGATCATTCCGGGCGCGGATGCCTTCCGCCTTTACGATACCTACGGTTTCCCGGTGGACCTCACCGCGGATATCGCGCGCGAGCGTGGCATGACCGTGGATATGGACGGCTTCGAGCGTGCGATGGGCGAGCAGCGGGCACGCGCCCGTGCGGCGAGCAACTTCGCCACCAAGGCGCAATTGCCCGCCGACGTGGCCAGCGCGCTTGCACCCACGGTATTCACGGGCTACGAGTCGCTTGAATTGGCTGACGCCCGCGTCGTTGCCATCGTGCGTGACGGCAAGGCGGTCGATGCGCTCGCCGATGGCGAACAGGGGTTTCTCCTGCTCGATCGCACGCCGTTCTATGCTGAATCGGGTGGTCAGGTGGGCGACACCGGCGTGATCCGTCATCCGTCAGGTGCCCTTGCGGTGCAGGACACCCAGAAGGTCGGTGGCGCGTTCTTCGCGCATTTCGGCGAATGGCAGGGCTCCGCACCGCTGCGCAAGGGTGACGTCGTCGGTGCCGCGGTCGATGCCGCGCAGCGGCAGTCCACCGTGCTCAACCACTCGGCGACGCATCTTCTCCACGCGGCCCTGCGCACGGTGCTGGGCGATCACGTGACGCAGAAGGGCTCGCTGGTGGCGCCCGAGCGGCTGCGTTTCGATTTCTCGCACTTCAAGCCGGTAACCCCCGAAGAGCTGGCGCAGATCGAGCGGATGGTCAACGACGAAGTGCGCCGCAATGCCCAGGCCGAAGTGCACAACATGGGCTACGACGAGGCCATCGAATTCGGCGCCATGGCGCTGTTCGGCGAGAAGTATGGCGCCGAGGTCCGCGTCCTGCGGATGGGTGAGTTCTCCACCGAGCTGTGCGGTGGCACGCACGTGTCGCGCACCGGCGACATCGGTCTGTTCAAGATCGTTTCCGAGTCGGGCGTCGCCGCCGGCGTGCGCCGTATCGAGGCGGTGACCGGCGCGGGCGCCATGGCGCGTGTGGCGGAGGAGGAGCGCATCCTCGGCGAGGTCTCGGGCATGCTCGCTGCCACCGGCGACGACGTCATCGAAAAGCTCCGCCAGTTGTTCGATCGCCAGAAGAAGCTCGAGCGCGAAATCGAATCGTTCAAGGCCAAGGCGGCCAGCTCAGCCTCCGCCGACCTGGCCGCGTCGGCCGTCGACGTGGCCGGCATCAAGGTGGTCGCCGCGCGGCTCGAAGGGCTCGACGCCAAGTCATTACGCGACAGCGTCGATGTACTCAAGCAGCAGCTGGGCGATTGTGCGGTGATTCTCGCGGGGGCTGTCGATGGGCGGGTCGCGCTCGTGGCCGGCGTGGCCGGAGCGGCTGCGGGCAAGGTGAAGGCGGGTGATCTCGTGGCCGAAGTGGCCTCCCGCATCGATGGCAAGGGCGGTGGGCGTCCGGACATGGCGCAGGGCGGTGGCCTGGATTCGGCCGAACTTCCGTCGATTCTTGCCGGCATTCCCGGTTGGGTCGAAGCCCGCCTTCGCTGAACGGGAGCAAAGGCCCTTCACGCCGGATCGCCGTGAGGTGATCCGGCCCTCGCTTTCCGCCGCCGCGTGCGTTGCGCGGGCTGGTTTGGCTCAGCTAGTATCAGTCGAATGTCGAAGGCGTCCTTCGGTATCGACCCGTCGGACCGACATGGCAGGACAGCTGGTCGGCGACACTCACAATTTAGAGCCGGGGAAGGCGGTCGGCCTTCGATGGTCGAAACGTCGATCCATCGGCGACAAGCACTCGGGGTGAATTGTCGTTGGTGGGGAAGCCAATACCTGATTTTATGGAGTATCAATCATGCTGATTCTGACCCGCCGGGTCGGTGAAACCCTGATGATCGGCGACGAGGTGACCGTCACCGTCCTGGGTGTGAAGGGCAACCAGGTGCGCATTGGTATCAACGCGCCGAAGAATGTCGCTGTCCATCGCGAAGAAATCTACCAGCGCATCAAGAACGAGGGCGACACCGGGGATCACTCCGGAAACGATCACTAACGCTTTACGGAGCAGGCAAGGACAAGTATCCTTGCTGGCTCGTCGAGTCGGCACGGCCGTCGAGACAACCATTCGGAGAGTTGCCCGAGAGGCCGAAGGGGCTCCCCTGCTAAGGGAGTATAGGGTCAAAAGCCTTATCGAGGGTTCGAATCCCTCACTCTCCGCCAGTTTGCAAAAAGCCCTGACCTGTCAGGGCTTTTTTGTTTTTCGTCCTTGGTTTGCCGGGCCGGGTCTAAGCGTGCGCTAAGCCGACACGTCGTGTGCTGCGATACCGTCCCGTGATGCCCTGGATCATCGTCAAATACCTCGCGACCGCCGCCGTCGTCGTGGCAGTGTCCGAGTTTGCCAAGCGCAGCGATCGCATCGGCGCGCTCGTGGCCGCGCTGCCCCTGGTCACCTTGCTGGCGCTGACCTGGCTTCATGTCGAGCGGCAGCCCGTGGAGAAGATCGCCAACCATGCGTGGTACACGTTCTGGTACGTCGTGCCCACGCTCCCGATGTTTCTCGCTTTTCCCTGGTTGCTGGCGCGCTGCGGATTCTGGCCCGCCATGCTGGCCGCGGCAGTGATCACCGTGCTGTGCTTTGCGGTGTTCGCGTCGCTGGTCAGGCCCCTTGGTATCCGGTTGCTCTAACCTCGCCGAGGGGCGGGGCGGGGGGAGAAAGAAAAAAGGCCCCGAAACCTCGCCATCGGCGGACTTCGGAGCCTTCATTCTTCGAATGATTGGTCGGGGAGACAGGATTCGAACCTGCGACTTCTACGTCCCGAACGTAGCGCTCTACCAGGCTGAGCTACACCCCGACGGGAGCCGCGTATATTAGCCACGGCCGGTTCACTTGGCAACAGGTGTGCATGTCTTTTTTACGACGGCGCGCCGGAGGCGAGGGGTGGCATCTGCTAACCTATGGGGCTGCCGCACGGCGGCTCCGCCCAGCCTGTCCCAGAGGAATTGCATGGCACTCACCCCGGCCCGCACCATGCCCGGTGTCCTCGAGCTCCTGCCGCTCGACCAGATCGCGTTCCAGCGCATGCTCGACACGATCCGCCGCAACTACGAGCGCTTCGGCTTCCTGCCGATCGAAACCCCGGTCATCGAGCACAGCGACGTGCTGCTGACCAAGACCGGTGGCGAGACCGAGCGCCAGGTCTACTTCGTGCAGTCCACGGGCGCGCTGGGTGCGGCGGAGAAGGGCGACGTGCCCGAATTGGCGCTGCGCTTCGACCTTACCGTGCCGCTGGCCCGCTACGTGGCCGAGCACGAGCACGACCTGAGCTTCCCTTTCCGTCGCTACCAGATGCAGCGCGTCTACCGCGGCGAGCGCGCCCAGCGTGGACGCTTCCGTGAGTTCTACCAGTGCGACATCGACGTGATCGGCAAGGATTCCCTGTCGGTGCGTTACGACGCCGAGATTCCGGCGGTCATCTACAGCGTGTTCCGCGAGCTCGACATCGGCGCGTTCACCATCCAGCTCAACAACCGGAAGCTGATGCGCGGCTTCTTCGAAAGCCTGGGCGTCGCCGACGCCGAGCAGCAGATGCTCGTGTTGCGCGAGGTCGACAAGCTCGACAAGCGTGGCCCCGACTACGTGCGCGATACGCTCACGGGCGACGCGTTCGGGTTGTCCGCCGAGGTGGCGGCGACCATCCTGGACGTCGTGCAAGTGCGCTCGACCTCGGTGGACGATGCGTTCGCGAAGCTCGACGCGCTCGGCGACGGTTCGCAGACGATGGCGCAGGGGCGTGCCGAACTGAAGGAGGTGCTCTCCCTCATCCGCGACTTCGGCGTGCCGGAGACGCATTTCGCGCTCAATCTCTCCATCGCCCGTGGCCTGGATTACTACACGGGCACGGTCTACGAGACCACGCTCAACGACCATCCCGGCATCGGCTCGATCTGCTCGGGCGGCCGCTATGAGAACCTCGCCGGTCAGTACACCCGCTCGCACCTTCCGGGCGTGGGCATCTCCATCGGCCTGACCCGTCTCTACTGGCAGCTGCGCGACGCCGGCCTGGTGTCCACGGCGCAGAGCTCGGTCGACGTGCTCGTGACGCAGATGGACCCGACCTTGCTGCCGCAGTACATCGCGGTGGCGACCGAACTGCGCAACGCCGGCATCGCCACCGAGGTGGTGATGGAGAGCGGCAAGCTGGGCAAGCAATTCAAGTACGCCGACCGCGCAGGCATTCGTTTCGCGATCGTCATCGGCGAGGACGAGATCGCCAAGGGCGTCGTCACGGTGAAGGATCTGCGTCGCGAAGACCAGTTCGAAGTGACCCGCGCCGAACTCGTCAAGACGCTCCGCGTCGAACTGGCCCAGGCCGAAGTCGGCCGTTAACCCTCACTTTCTCGCAGCCTGCCATGACCCAAAGCATCCTTCTCGACGGGCGCAGCCTCACGCGCGCCCAGGTCGCCGCCATCGCTCGCCAGGACGCCACCATCCGCCTGGACGATACACAGTTGCTCAAGGTCAAGCGGGCCGCGGATTTCCTCGCGGAAAAAGTGGGCGGCGGCGAGCCCATCTACGGCGTGACCACGGGTTTTGGCAGCAATGCCGACAAACTGCTCGGCGCGCATCGCGTTCGCGACGAACTGCCGGGCGGTAATCCCGAGCCGCGTGAAGGCACGTTGCTCGAGGAGCTGCAGCACAATCTCATCATTACCCACGCCGTGTGCGTGGGTAAGCCGTTCGGTCGGGACGTGGTGCGGGCCATGCTCGCCATCCGCGTCAACACGCTCATGCGTGGTCATTCGGGCATTCGCGTCGAGACGCTGCGGGCGCTCGCCGAACTGCTCAATCGCGACGTCATTCCGGTGATTCCCGAGAAGGGTTCCGTCGGCGCGAGCGGCGACCTGGCCCCCCTGTCGCATCTGGCGATCGTGCTGCTCGGCGGTGGCGAAGCCTTTTATCGGGGGGAGCGCCTTCCCGGCGCGGAGGCCCTCAAGCGCGCGGGACTCGAGCCCGTGCGTCTCTCGTTCAAGGAGGGTCTTGCCCTCAACAACGGCACCACGCAGATGCTCGCCACCGGCGTACTCGCGCTGGATACGATGGACACCTTGATCCGCACGGCCGACCTGGCCGCCGCGATGACGCTCGATGCGTTCGCGGGCCGCACCGGCGCCTACGCCGAAGAAGTGCACGGCCTGCGTCCGCATCCGGGCCAGGTCGACGCAGCGCGGCAGATCCGCGGGCTGCTCGAAGGCTCCACGCTGGCCGACATCGCCTATCACCTCGTGCCGCGTTTCCGCCCGTGGTTGTCCGACTCGTGGAGCGAGCCGGCCGACCAGGCACATCGGTTCGACATCGGTTGGGACTGGGTGCCCGCCACGCAGCGCCATGGCAAGGAGGCGTTCTACGCGCGTTTCCTGCCGTTCAAGGGGGGCAAGAAGCATCAGCCCCAGGATGCCTACTGCCTGCGCTGCGCGCCGCAGGTGCACGGTGCCGTCCGCGATGCCTGGGAGCAGGCCTGCCGCGTGTTCGACATCGAACTCAACGCCGTCACCGACAATCCGCTGGTGTTCCCGGATGCCGAGAACGCCGAAGTCATCGAAGACCAGGTCATCTCGGCGGGTCATTTCCATGGCATGCCGCTGGCCCTGGCGATGAGCTACGTCAAGGCCGCGATCCCGGTACTCGCGTCGATTTCGGAGCGCCGCACGGCCAAGCTGGTCGACCCCGCGAACAACGATGGCCTGCCGGCCTTCCTTATTGGCAACGAAGACGCGACCGACTCCGGTTTCATGATCGTGCAGTACACGGCCGCGGCGTTGGTGAACGATCTCGCCACGCGCGCCCATCCGGCGTCGGTGTACTCGGTGCCGACCAGCGCCAACGCCGAAGACCACGTGTCCATGGGAGCCAACGAGGCCCGTCACGTGCTGGAGATGACCGAAGACCTCGGTCACGTGCTGGCGATGGAGCTTTACACCGCGGCCCAGGCCCTGGAATACCGCCAGGACATGCTCAATGCGGCACGTACGCTGGCCCTTCGGGGGGATTGGCAGGCCTTGGCGTCGAAGATCGCTGGCGCGCCGCGCAGCGATTCGCCGCACTACGCCCGTTTCGAAACCGAGGTGAAGGCGCTGATGGCCGCGCTTGCCCGTGCCGACGACTTCCACGGCGGCCACGCGGTGCGTAAGGCGTTGGCGACATTGCGCGAGCACGTGGCATTCATGCAGCGCGATCGCGCCATGGACGGCGACGTGCGTCGCGTCTGCGAGCTGGTGGCGTCGGGGAATCTCGTCGCCTAGGCGCACGCCGTGCGCCCCGGCGGGCTTGCCGCGACGGCGTCCGCCGAGCCCGCGTCGGCATGAAGGCCCGCGAGATAACGATAGAACTGGGCGTCGTTGGCGAGGCCCAGTTTCGCCATCGCCGAGCGCTTCTGCCGGCTGATCGTCTTGATGCTGCGCCCCATGGTGTGGGCGATGGCGTCGAGCCCATGGCCCTGGGCGTAGGCACCAAGGACGTCGCGTTCCCGTGGCGTCAGCCCACTGCCGAGGCCCCGGCCAGGGGGTGAGGCCGGGGTCGGATGGCGGGACGCGGGGCTCAGGTAGTCCCGTCCGATCATCGCCGCGTGCACAGCCATTGGCAGGTGCTTCAGGTCACTGCGTTTATCGAACACGGCCACCACGCCCAGGTTGCGCAGCGCGCGCAGGACCGCCGGCTGGGCGAGGGCGGTCAGCACCACGATGCGCACCGGGGGGTGCTGCCGCCGGATGCGCCGGATCATCGGCATGCCGTCAGGCACCAGGCCGGATGGCAACGAAAGCTCGGTGACCAGCAGATCGCAGGCGGTATCGCGCAGGTGGGCGAAGAGGGTGTCGGTGTCGTGTGCCGCACCGACCACGCGGTGGCGGTGGGACCGCAGCACGGCTTTCACGCCGGCGGCGACGAGCGGCTGGCCGTCGGCCACCAGGACGGTACGGAACATGCCGGACGGCCTCCTTGGCCTTGGGAAAAAACAACGGCCTGCATCTTCGCCGTGGCTGACCGCCGGGTATATGGAAGGAAGGCGCGATCGGCCGCCCATGCTTGCCATGGAAAACAGCGGGCTGTTACGATGGGTTATCGTATTAACGCGTTAACACACTATGAAGCGTCGATCGCCCGATGCCCAGACACCCGACAACGCCGCGGAAGCCAGTCTCTGCGAGGCCCTGCTGGCCCTTTCGTCGGTCGAGGAGATGCGTGCGTTCCTGCACGACCTCTGCACCCCGGCCGAAATCGAGGTGATGGTCGATCGCTGGCGCGTGGTGCCCTTCCTGCTGGAGGGGCGCTCCTACCGCGAGATCCACGAGCGCACCGCCGTAAGCATCACGACCATCGGGCGCGTCGCCCGTTACCTCAATCAGGGCAACGGTGGCTACATGGCCGCCGCCGCCCGTCGCAACGTCGAAGGTGCCGTATGAAATCGCGTGATCGCCTGCGCATCGCCATGCAGAAGTCCGGCCGGCTCACCGAGCCGGCGCAGGAGCTCCTGGCCCGCTGCGGGCTCAAGTTTCGACAAAGCCGCGACAAGCTGTTCTGCTTCGGCGAAGGCGAGCCGGTGGACCTCCTGTTGGTGCGCGACGACGACATCCCCGGCCTCATTGCCGAAGGCGTCTGCGACCTCGGCATCGTCGGCCGCAACGTCCTGCGCGAGTTCCAGCTGTCCCAGCCCGAACCGGGGGAGGGGTTGGCCGAACTTCGTTCCCTCGGTTTCGGCCGTTGCCGCCTGTCCATCGCGGTGCCGCAGGAGGACGGCTACGACGGCCCGGCCCAGCTCGATGGGCGGGCGATCGCCACCTCCTACCCGGGGCTGCTTGGCGAATGGCTGCGTAGCCATGGCGTCGCGGCGCGGGTGGTCTACCTGGCCGGTTCGGTGGAGATCGCCCCGCGCCTGGGCACCGCCGATGCCATCTGCGACCTCGTTTCCAGCGGTGCCACCCTGGTAGCGAACCAGCTGCGCGAAGCGGCCGTGGTCATCGAAAGCGAAGCCGTGCTGGCCGGTCGTCGCGACCTGCCGGCGGACGAGCGCGGCGAAATCGCCGAGTTGCTGCTGCGTCGCCTCGATGGCGTGATCCAGGTGCGCGACTCGCGGCTGATCCTGTTGCAGGCACCGCGCAACGCGCTCGACGACATCACCCGCCTTCTGCCGGGTATGCCTGTGCCCACCCTGACCGCGGTCGACGGCGCACCGGACCAGGTGGTGGTGCAGGCGCTGTGTGCGGGCTCGGTGAGCTGGCGCCAACTCGAAGACATGAAACGTGCCGGGGCCCGCGACATGCTGGTGCTGCCGGTGGAGAAGATGCTGGCATGAAACGGATCGACTGGAACGGCCTCGACGAGGCGGGTCGTGCGGCGGCGTTGGCGCGTCCCGCGCAATCGCGCGCGACCGAGTTACGCGACGGGGTCGAGGCGATCGTCGCCGACGTCCGCCGGCGCGGTGATGGCGCCCTGCGCGAACTCACGCAGCGCTACGACGGCATCATCCTCGATACGCTGCAGGTCGGCGACGAGGAGTTTGCCGCTGCCGAAGCCCGGCTGACGTGCGAACTGAAAACCGCGATCCGGGATGCCGCCGACCGCATCGAGCGTTTCCATCGGGCGTCGGCGCCGGTGGCGGTGTCCGTGGAAACCGCACCCGGCGTGCGCGTGGAGCGCGTGCTGCGGCCGATCCGGCGTGTGGGCCTCTACGTCCCGGCGGGTGGAGCGCCGCTGCCGTCGACGGCGATCATGCTCGGCGTGCCGGCCACCATCGCCGGATGCCGCGACGTGGTGCTCTGCACGCCCGTGCAGGCCGACGGCCGCTGCGACGACGCGGTGCTCTACGCGGCGAAGGTGACCGGTGTACACCGCGTGTTCAAGCTGGGTGGCGCGCAGGCGATCGCCGCCATGGCCTACGGCACGGATACCGTGCCTCGCTGCGACAAACTCTTCGGCCCGGGCAACGCGTGGGTCACCGAAGCCAAGCTGCAGGTGGCCGGCGACCCGGCGGGCGCGGCCATCGACATGCCGGCCGGGCCGTCCGAAGTGCTCGTCATCGCCGACGAGGAGGCGGACGCTCGGTTTGTCGCCGCCGACCTCCTGTCTCAGGCCGAACATGGCCCCGACTCACAGGTGTTGCTGGTCAGTCCGTCGCATGCCCTGCTCGAACGCGTGGGCGACGAAGTGGAAAGGCAACGGCGGGCATTGCCGCGTGCCGACATCGCCGCCGCGGCACTGGGCGAGAGTCGCCTCGTGCACGTGCGCGATCTCGACCAGGCGCTGGATGTGAGCAACCGCTACGCGCCCGAGCATCTGATTGTCCAAACCCATGATCCGCGCGCTCTGCTGGAGGGCATCGAATCCGCCGGTTCCGTGTTTCTTGGCCCGTGGACGCCCGAGTCGCTCGGCGATTACTGCAGCGGGAGCAACCACGTGTTGCCCACGTATGGCTATGCGCGCAGCTACAGCGGCGTATCGGTGGCGAGTTTCCAGAAGCAGGTGACCGTGCAGGAGGCCTCCGCCGAAGGCCTTCGGCACATCGGGCCCTGTGCCGCGACGCTTGCCGCCGCCGAACAGCTCGACGCGCACCGCCGCGCCGTGACGCTCCGTCTTGCCGCCATGGATGCCATCGCATGACCGTGCTCGATCTCGCCCGGGCGGACATCCGCGCCCTCGTTCCGTACTCCAGTGCCCGCATGGAGGCGTCGGGCGGCACCGTGCTGCTCAATGCCAACGAATCGTCGCGGCCACCGAACGTGCCGGGCGGGGAAGGTCTCAACCGCTATCCGGATCCTCAGCCGCGTGCCTTGGTGAATGGCCTGGCCGAGCTCTATGGCAGCGACCCGTCAAGGCTGCTCGTCACCCGCGGTAGCGATGAAGCCATCGACCTGCTTGTGCGCGCGTTCTGTCGCGCGGGCCAGGACGCGATACTCATCTCACCGCCCACCTTCGGCATGTATGCCGTGTGCGCGCGCATCCAGGGCGCGCAGGTGCTGGAATGTCCCTTGGGCGACGCGGGCACACTCGACCCGGCGCGCCTCTTGGCAGCGGTGACGCCGCACACACGGCTGGTGTTCGTCTGTGCGCCCAACAACCCGACCGGCAACCGGGTGGACATCGACACCCTGCGCTATCTCGCGACGGCCCTGGCCGATCGCGCCGTGCTGGTGGTGGACGAAGCGTATGCGGAGTTCAGCGGCGTCGAAAGCGCGGTGACGCTGGTCGACGAGGTCGACAACGTCGCCGTGCTGCGCACCCTCTCCAAGGCTTGGTCGCTCGCGGGTGCACGCATCGGTACCGTGATCGCCCGCGACGAGGTCATCGACCTGTTGCGCCGTATCATCCCCCCTTACCCGCTGCCGTCGCCGTGCGTCGATGCGGCCCTGGGTGCGCTGTCGGAGGAGGGGCGCCGCCTGCAGCGCCACCACCTGCAAGAGATCCTCACTGAGCGCGCACGGATGACGGTCGAGCTGGCGAACCTGCCCGGCGTGCGCGAGGTATTGCCGTCGCACGCCAATTTCCTTGCCGTGCGCTTCGACGACGCGTCGACCACCTACCGGCGCCTTTATGCCGCCGGCATCGTGGTGCGTGACATCACGAAGTATCCGGGCCTGGGCGATGCGCTGCGCATCACCGTGGGCACGGGTAACGAAAACGATCGCGTGCTCGCCGTGCTGCGTGCGGGAGCATCCGCATGAGCCGCAAGATTCTCTTCCTCGACCGGGACGGCTGCATCATCGAGGAACCGGCCGACGAACAGATCGACAGCCTCGACAAGCTGGCGCTGCTGCCCGGTGTCATTGCCGCGTTGCAACGTTGCGTGTCCGCCGGCTACGAGCTGGTGATGGTGACCAACCAGGATGGCCTTGGTACACCGTCGTTTCCGCAGGCCGCGTTCGACGGCCCTCACCAGTTCCTGCTGCGCCTGCTCGCGTCGCAAGGCATCGCGTTCCGCGAGCAGCTGATCGATCGCAGTTTTCCCCACGATAACCTCGACACCCGCAAGCCGGGCACGGGGCTGGCGCGGCACTGGCTGGCCGACGATGGCTGGAGCCGGGCGCAGTCGGCGATGGTGGGCGACCGCGAGACCGACCTCCTGTTCGCCGCCAACATGGGCGTGCGCGGGTTCCGGGTGGGGCCGCGGGGCATGACGTGGGACGAGATCGCCCACGCGCTGATCGATGCGCCGCGCACGGCGGACGTGGTGCGGCGGACAAAAGAGACCTCGATCCACGTCACCGTGGACCTGGATCGCGTCGCCGAGCCGCGCATCCATACCGGCCTCGGTTTTTTCGACCACATGCTCGAACAGATCGGAAAGCACGGCGGCTTCTCGCTCGCGCTGACCTGCGAAGGCGACACGCATATCGACGAACACCACACCATCGAAGACTCGGCACTGGCCCTCGGTCAGGCACTGCGCCAGGCGCTGGGGGACAAGCGAGGCATCGGTCGCTATGGCTTTGCCCTGCCGATGGACGAGAGCGCCGCCCGTGCCGAGCTGGATCTCTCCGGGCGGCCTTACTTCGTCTTCGAGGGCGCGTTTCCCCGCGAGAGGGTCGGTGACATGCCGACCGAACTCGTGCCGCACTTCTTTCGCTCGCTCTGCGAGACGCTCGGCGCCAACCTGCACCTCACCGTCTACGGCGAAAACGCCCACCACATGGTGGAGGGTTGCTTCAAGGCGCTTGCGCGCACCTTGCGCCAGGCCATCCGGCGCGAAGGCGCCGATCTGCCCAGCACGAAGGGGAGCCTGTGAAGCGGGTCGTGCTCGTCGACGCGGGCGGCACCAACATCGGTTCGGTCCGCTACGCCCTGCAACGCCTCGGCACCGATGCGGAGCTGACGGCCGATGCCGCGCGCATCCGGTCGGCCAGTCATGTCATTCTCCCGGGCGTCGGGGCGGCGGCGCCGGGCATGCGCCGGCTGAGGGACGCCGGACTCATCGACGTGTTACGCCAGCTTTCGCAGCCCGTGCTCGGCGTCTGCCTGGGCATGCAGTTGCTCTGCGACCACTCGGATGAAGGCGATACGGAGTGCCTAGGGGTGATCCCCGCGACGGTGCATCGCTTCGAGGACCGCCCCGGCCGGCGCGTGCCGCACATGGGCTGGAACCACATACGGCGCGACTCGGCCCACGCGCTCACGGAAGGGCTCGGCGACGACGATACCGCCTACTTCGTGCATAGCTATGCGGTGCCCGTGGGTGCTTATACCCTGGCATCGACCGAGCACGGCGGGCTGTTTTCCGCCGTCATCGCCGCCGATAACTTCATGGGCATGCAGTTCCACCCCGAGCGTTCGGCGGGCGTGGGCGCTAGGCTTCTGCGGAATTTTCTCTCGCTATGACTTTACCGATTCCCGCCATCGACCTGCGCGACGGCAACGTGGTGCGTCTGTTCAAAGGCGATTACACCCGACAGACCACGTTCGATGTGGCGCCGCTCGATCTCGCGACACGTTACGCGCGGGAGGGTGCCACCTGGCTGCACGTGGTCGACCTCGACGGCGCACGTTCGGGACGCTTCGAGAACCTGCCGGTCGTGACCCGCCTGGTCGCCGCCGGGGCGCTCGACGTACAGGCCGGCGGCGGTGTCCGTGACGAAGAGGGCGTCCGCCGCCTCCTCGATGCGGGCGTCGGCCGCGTGGTCGTAGGGAGCATCGCCATCCGCGAGCCGGCAACGGTGGCCGGCTGGATCGACCGCCTTGGGCCGGAGCGAATCGTGCTGGCGCTCGATACGCGCTGGCGCGACGGCGCCTGGACGTTGCCGAGCGCCGGCTGGACCGCCGACGAAGCGCGCACGCTCGATGAGTTGTTGCCGTTCTATCGCGAGGCCGGTGCACGCCACCTGCTGTGCACGGACATCGACCGCGATGGCACCATGACGGGGCCCAATCTCTCGCTCTACGAACACATCGCGCACGTCGCGCCGGGTTTCCAGGTGCAGGCGTCGGGCGGCGTGCGTTCGCTCGCCGATATCGAGGCCCTGGTGGCGCGGCGGCTTGATGGGGTGATCCTCGGTCGTGCGTTGCTGCAGGGGGAGTTCACGCTTCGCGATGCGTTACGTACCGCGGAGGTCGCATGCTGAGCCGGCGTATCGTGCCTTGCCTCGACGTGCGCGACGGGCAGGTGGTGAAAGGTGTGCGGTTCCGCGATCACGTGGTGGTGGGCGGCATCGTGGACCTCGCCTTGCGGTATCGCGACGAAGGTGCCGACGAACTGGTGTTCTACGACATCACGGCGAGCCCGGAATGTCGCCGTGTCGACCGCGACTGGGTGGAGCGGGTTGCTCGCCAGATCGATATTCCGTTCTGCGTCGCCGGTGGCATCCGCAGCGTGGACGATGCGCGCGAGGTGCTGCACGCGGGCGCGGACAAGGTGTCCATCAACTCCCCCGCGCTCGAACGGCCCGCGCTGATCGGCGAGATCGCCGACGCGTTCGGCGTGCAGTGCGTTGTGGTTGGCGTCGACAGCCTGCGCGACGAGGACGGCCAGTGGCGGGTTCGCCAGTACACCGGCGATCCGTCGAAAACGCGTGCGTTGCGCAAGCGCACGCTCGATTGGCTGGTGGAGGCACAGTCGCTGGGCGCAGGCGAGATCGTGCTCAACTGCATGGGCACCGACGGTGTGCGTCGCGGCTACGACATCGAGCAGCTGCGGGCGGCGCGCGCGTTGTGCCGCGTGCCGCTGGTGGCCTCCGGCGGCGCGGGTACGGCGGCCCATTTCACCGAGGTGTTCGAACAGGCGGATGTGGACGCCGCGCTTGCGGCGAGCGTGTTCCATTCCGGCGAGATCGCCATTCCCGCCCTGAAGCGCGAACTGCGCGCACAGGGCATCGAGGTTCGCGTATGACTGATATTTCTCCCGACTTCGCCAAGGGCGAC
Source organism: Luteibacter sahnii (assembly GCF_034063545.1). Lineage (NCBI taxonomy): Bacteria > Pseudomonadati > Pseudomonadota > Gammaproteobacteria > Lysobacterales > Rhodanobacteraceae > Luteibacter > Luteibacter sahnii. Next base: position 292,690 of record NZ_JAQLOK010000002.1, on the reverse strand, counting down.
GGCCTGGTGCCTGCGATCGTGCAGCACGCGCGCACCGGCGAAGTGTTGATGCTGGGATACATGAACGCCACGGCGTTGGAGACGACATGCCGCAGCGGTCTCGTCACGTTCTATAGCCGGAGCAAGCAGCGCCTGTGGACCAAGGGCGAAACCTCGGGCGACACGTTGTCGCTGGTGGACGTGCGCCAGGACTGCGACGCGGACACGCTGCTGGTTCGTGCGTTGCCGGCGGGGCCCACGTGTCATACCGGCACATCGAGTTGCTTCGGTGACGAGGTCGTGCCGCCGCTGGGGTTTCTCGCCGAACTGGATGCCGTCGTGGCGTCCCGCCATGCCGAGCGCCCCGAGGGGAGTTATACCACGCGGTTGTTCGACGGCGGCATCCGCCGCATGGCGCAGAAAGTGGGCGAGGAGGGCGTCGAGACTGCGCTGGCCGCGGTCGCGGAGGACGACGAGGCACTCCTCGGCGAGGCGGCGGATCTCGTTTTTCACCTGGTGGTGATGCTGCGCGCGCGCGGGCTGGGCTTCGAGCGCGTTGCGGAAAAGCTCGCCTCGCGGCACCGCTGAGGGGGGGCGAGCGCGCCGGCATTCGCCGGTTCGCCCGCAAGGCGGGCTTCTACATCATGGACGGTGGGAACCGCGTCGGCGAAACCCTCCGCATGCAAAGGAACAAATGAAGCCGCCACCGATCATGGTGCGGGGAGCCGCGCGTCTCAGAGGATCGCCAGCACCGCCTCCGGAGGCCGCCCGATGACAGCCTTGTCGCCGTGGATCACGACCGGACGTTCGATGAGCTTCGGCGTGGCGACCATCGCAGCGATCAGCTGTGTCCGGCTAGCATCCGAGGGCACATCAGCGTATGCGTCTTCACCCTTGCGCATCAGCGCGCGCGGCGCGATGCCGAGCTTCTGGAGCACGACATCGATCTCGGCAGCGGAGGGGGGATCGTTCTGGTAGTCGACGACCTGCGGCTCAAGCCCCCTCGCCCGCAGCAGTGCGAGCGTCTCGCGCGACTTCGAACAGCGCGGGTTGTGCCAGATCGTCAGCATGCTCAGAAATTGCCACCGCGATTGCCGCCGCCACCCCGGTTGCCGCCCGGACGACCGCCCCGGTTGCCGCCGCCGGCACCGCCGCCGCCCGCCGGGCCACGGCCCTTGCCACCCGAGCCACGGCTGCCGCCGGCGCGGTTGGGGCCACCCATGCGGTTGCCACCCTGGCCACCCATGGCACGATTGCCACCGCCCTGGCCGCCCTGACCGGTGCGCGGACCGCGATTGCCGCGATTGCCTGCCGTATTGCCGTTGGCGTGGCCCTGGGTGTTTCCACCGCCGGTGCGGCTGTCCCCGGCGAACCACGTACGCAGCGCCGGAAGCTCCTGGCCCGGCGCCACCGCGCGCGAGCGGCGCGGCTTGGCCGGACGTTCCGGACGGGCGACGTTGCCGTTCACCTCGCGGCCCGGCTTGCGGGGACCGCCCCGGCCGCCCTTGCCGCGCGGATTGTCGTCGCGGATGCGGTCGAACGCGGTCAGCTCGCGGGCCTCGTCGTGGCGCGCCGAGCTCCAGCCACCCGCGCCGCTCTTTTCCGGGCGGTATTCGGTGACGTGGCGCGGCGCGCGGCGCTGGTGCACCACGGCATTCAGGGTGAGCACCGGCGCGGGCGCGCCGAGGCCGGCGTGTTCGCGCAGCTCCTTGATGGCGGTTTCTTCCATCGACTCGCAGTCGCCACGGCGCAGCGCGCGCGGGAGCTCGACGTTGCCATAGCGGATGCGCTTGAGGCGGCTGACGAGGAAACCCTGCGAATCCCACAGGCGGCGCACTTCGCGGTTGCGGCCTTCGCGGATGGTGACGCGGAACCAGCTATGGCTGCCGCCACGGCTGATCACGCCGATCTCGTCGAAGCGGGCGGGGCCGTCTTCCAGCTCGACGCCGGCCTTGAGGCGCTCGATGACCTCATCGGGCACCTCGCCGTGCACGCGGCAGAGGTATTCACGCTCCAGGCCGCTCTTGGGGTGCATCAGTGCGTTGGCCAGTTCGCCGTCGGTGGTGAGCAGGAGCAGGCCCGTCGTGTTGATGTCGAGGCGGCCCACGGCCACCCAGCGCGCGCCCTTCAGGCGCGGCAGCTGTTCGAACACGGTGGGGCGACCCTCGGTGTCGTCGCGGGTGGTCACCACGCCTTCGGGCTTGTGGTAGACCAGCACTTCGGCATCGCTGCGGGTGTCGGTGGCCACGACGAACTGCTTGCCGTCGATCGCGACACGGTCGCCCGCGCGCACGCTGGCGCCGATGCTGGCGACGGTGCCATTGATTTCGACGTCGCCGTTCTGGATGCGCTGCTCGAGCATGCGCCGCGAGCCCAGGCCCGCGTTGGCCAGCACCTTGTGCAGGCGCTCTTCGAGCTGGGGAGCGTCGGCGGCGGCGCCGCCACGCTTAAGGGAGAGTACGGATCGATTGGGCGCATTCATGCGCGTGACTCCTCGGTGTTTTTCTCGGCGTCGTCGCTGTCTTCGTCGTCGGCGCGCGTGGGGTTCTCTGCCTCGTCGGCAGTGGAAGGTGCCGCGGCGACGTCATCGTCGCCGGCAGGCGGTTCGTTCGCCGGTGCGCCGTCGCCCGGAAGGGCGGACGATGCCTCGGTGGAGGGAGCGTCGGACGCGTCGACCGGGGCCGGTGCGTCGTCAGGGGAGGCGTCGCCGTCGGTGGCCTCGCCGGGATGGGGCATCGCCGCACGGGCCGCGGCGGGAACCGCGTCGCCATCGAGGCGCATCTGCGGGTTGATCTCGTCGAGGTCGCGGATGTCCGACAGCGGGGGCAGGGCATCCAGCGACTTCAGGTTGAAGTAATCGAGGAAGGTACGGGTGGTGCCGAACAGCGCGGGTTTGCCCGGGACGTCGCGGTAACCCACCACGCGGATCCATTCGCGCTCTTCCATCGTCTTGATGATGTTCGAGGACACGACCACGCCGCGTATCTGCTCGATCTCGGGCCGGGTGATCGGCTGGCGGTAGGCGATCAGGGCCAGCGTCTCCAGCAGGGCTCGGGAGTAGCGGCTTGGCTTCTCGGCCCACATCCGCGATACCCAGCCGTGCACCTCGCGACGAACCTGGTAACGCCAGCCGGAGGCGACCTCGACCAGCTCGACGCCCCGGCCTTCGCAGTCGGCCGCCAGGGCCGACAGCGCCGCGGCGATCGCCTCGCCATCGACCTCCTCATCCTCGCCGAAGAGCCCCTTCAGCTGGAGGAGGGTCATCGGCTGGGTCGATGCCAGCAGCGCCGCTTCCACGATGGGTTTGAGTTGTTCGGGTTGCATAGGCCTTCGATGTGCCGCGACGCGGCGGATGGCGGATCAGGCGAGCGCTTCGTCCAGCTCGCTGTCGGTGCGGACCTTCGTCCGCAGGTAGATCGGTCCGAGGGCTTCTTCCTGAACGATCTCGACGAGCATTTCCTTCGCCAGTTCGAGCATGGCCAGGAACGTCACCACGACTCCCAGCCGTCCCTCGGTGACGTCGAACAGCGTTTCGAAGCGGTGGAACGCGCCACCGCCGAGCGCGCCGAGCACTTCGCCCATGCGCTGGCGGACGCTGAGCGGTTCACGCTGGATCGCATGGTGCGTGAACAGTTCGGCGCGGTTGAGCACGTCCTTGAGCGCGAGCAAAAGTTCCTTCAGGTCGAGCGGGGGCGGTACACGCACCACGTTGTGCTCGCCGACGAAGGCGTGCACCACGGTGGTGTCGCGTTCCAGGCGTGGCAGTTCGTCGATGTCCTGCGCGGCCTTCTTGAAGCGTTCGTACTCCTGCAGGCGCCGCACCAGTTCGGCGCGTGGGTCGTCCTCGAGACCTTCTTCCGCCGGGGGGCGGGGCAGCAGCAGCCTGGACTTGATCTCGGCGAGGATCGCGGCCATCAGCAGGTATTCCGCGGCCAGCTCCAGGCGCATCACCTCGCGCATCATCCCGATGTAATCCATGTACTGCCGGGTGATCTCGGCGACCGGGATATCGAGGATGTCGAGGTTCTGCCGGCGAATCAGGTAGAGCAGCAGGTCGAGCGGCCCTTCGAATGACTCGAGGATGACTTCGAGCGCATCCGGCGGGATGTACAGGTCTTGCGGCATCTGCAGCACCGGCTGCCCGCGCACGAGCGCCAGGGGCATTTCCTGTTGCTGCGGTACGCCGGCGAAGGCGTCACGGGTTGTTTCGACCACCTGGACGTCGGTTGTCTCGTTAGTCATCGGCACACGTCAGAAGGGCCGCGATCGCGGCCGGGAACGCAAGCAACCATCGATGCCGTGAAGCGGCTGCGCCGCCACATCCGGCATGCCACGCACCGTCGCCGACGAGCGGGAAGCTCCAGCTGGACACCCAGGAGGGTCGATACCCGTGAAGGAACGACGGAAGCCGCCACGTCCGGTCCAGATCCACGGACCGGGAGGGCGCGGCGCCCGAATAAGTTCACCCGATGTGCGACAGGGTATCGCCTGGGCTGGCGCAAGTCCAGCGCGCCAGGCGGCCTATCCGGCACAATAGCCCGATGCAGACGGCCCAGCGAGCGATCATTCATGTCGACATGGACGCCTTCTACGCGTCCGTGGAGGAACTGGACGATCCCTCGCTGAAGGGCAAGGCCGTCGTCGTGGCCGGCCTGGGGCGTCGTGGGGTGGTGTCCACGGCCAATTACGAGGCCCGGCGATTCGGGGTGCGGTCGGCCATGCCCACGGCCGAGGCCCGTCGGCGGTGCCCGCATGGCGTGTATGTCGTTCCCCGCCATGCCCGTTACAAGGCCATTTCCGACGTCGTGTTCGGGGTGTTCGGCCAGTTCACCCCGGTGGTCGAGGGCCTGTCGCTGGACGAGGCCTTCCTCGACGTCTCCGCCAGCCTGAGGCTTTTCTCATCCGTGGAGGCGATCGGCCGGCAGATCAAGGACGACATCCGGGCCAGGACGGGGCTCAATGCCTCAGTGGGGATGTCGCACAACAAGCTGCTGGCGAAGCTGGCGAGCGAGCTGTCCAAGCCGGACGGCTTCCTTGCCATTCGGCCGGAGGAGGTGCGCGGATACCTCGATCCGCTGCCGGTGGGGCGCATGTGGACCGTGGGCAAGGTGGCTGAGGAAGCGTTGCACAAGGTGGGCATACGTACCCTTGGCGACCTGCTGCGAGCGGATGACTGGCGCCTGCACAAGGCCGTGGGCGCGCGGCACGGCGAGCAACTGCGCGCCCTTTGCCGCGGTGAAGACCCGCGCCCCGTGGTGGCGGAGGCCGCCGAGGTGTCGATCAGTGCGGAGTGGACCTTCGAGACCGACCTCGACACGCTGGCGCTGGCGGAGGCCTGGATGTTGCGCCAGTGCGAGCGCGTGGGTTCCCGGGCCCGGGCTCGCGGACTGAAGGGACGCACCGTGTCGGTCAAGCTGCGCGAGCCCCCCTTTGTGACCCATAGCCGCCAGGCGCAGCTGCCCGTGCCGGGCCATGCCACCCCGGAGATATACGCCGTGGCACGTCGCTTGCTTCAAACCTGGTGGAACCAGCATCCGCGGCCGCGGTTGCGCCTGCTGGGCGTGTCGCTTTCCGGGTTCGACGCCCGGCAGAGCGACGAACAGCAGGATATGTTCGCGACGCCCGCGTCGGAAAAGCCTTCCGATGGCGTCCAGGACAGGATCAACCAGCGCTTCGGCGCCGGGGCGCTGGTCCGGGCGGGTGTGTTGAAGACGCGTGGTAAGGATTGACGCGGCGTACTGTTTAAGCCGACCCGTACTGCGCTAATGTGTCGATAAGTGACACGGATGGTAAGTTTTGCGAGGTGCGATCATGTCGATCGCGGATGACGATAAGACACCGGGATGGGTGGAAGATCTGATGTGTTCTGACAAGGCCACCGCACAGCACGCCCACGAGCGCCATGCACGCATGAAGGTGCCCGCGGCCGTTCTCATGAGCCGGCGGCACGAGGCGTTTTCCACCGAACTGGTCGATATCTCGGCCACGGGCGTGTTGCTGAAGCGGCCGCCGCGCTGGAGTGGCGCCGTCGGCCAGGTGTGGGTGCTCGACATCGTGTTCGCCCACGACCTGCACATCAACATGGAAGCCGAGGTGGCCCGGGTGTCGGCCCGGCAGGTGGGCCTGAAGTATTCGCTCATTCCCGAGGACAAGCAGGGGGCTTTGTGGGACCTGCTCGGCGGCTACGCCGATACGCTCGAGGAATGGCACGACGAGTGATCGTTAGCCCATTGGCGCGGAAGGTGCGCGCCGGGCGACTTGCTACGACGTCTCGTATGGATGGCGCAAGGAGGCCTGCGGGCCATTGCCATCATTCGCCCTGGGTCGGCTCCCCATCCTTTGATAGCCGTGAACGCGTCCCGGCGGGGTGGGGGGCGGACCGTGTCCGCTCCCCCCGGCTTTCGCCGATCGCCGGCCCGGTCGGCTACCTTACCTTCGGTCGCTACGGTGGCGGGCGCCTCAGGTCTTGGCGCTTTTTTTCTTGCGTTCTTCGTCGCGCAGCTCGCGACGGAGGATCTTGCCGACGTTGCTCTTGGGCAGCGCATCGCGGAACTCGATGTGCTTGGGGCGCTTGTAGCCGGTTAGGTTTTCGCGGCAGTAGTCGCGCAGCGCGTTTTCGGTGAGCGAGGGATCCTTGCGCACCACGAACAGCTTCACCACTTCGCCGGAATGCTCGTCGTCCACGCCGACGGCGGCCACTTCGGCCACGCCAGGGTGGTGCATCACGGTGGCTTCGATCTCGTTCGGATATACGTTGAAGCCCGAGACGAGGATCATGTCCTTCTTGCGGTCGACGATGAAGGCCTGGCCCGAGGCGTCCATGCGAGCGATGTCGCCGGTACGCAGCCAGCCGTCGGCGGACAGCACCTTGCTGGTTTCTTCCGGTTGCGCCCAATAGCCCTTCATCACCTGCGGTCCGCGGATGCAGAGCTCGCCTTCTTCGCCGATAGGCACGGGCTGGCCCTGCTCGTCGCGGATCTGCGCGTCGGTGTTGGGAATGGGATAGCCGATGGAGCCGGTGTAATCGGTGATGTCCACGCGGTTGGCGAACGCCACCGGCGAGGTCTCCGTCAGGCCGTAGCCTTCGATGATCGGGCGGCCGGTGACCTTCTTCCAGCGGTCGGCCACGGCGCGCTGCAGCGCCATGCCGCCGGCCATCGCCAGGTGCAGACGCGAGAAATCGACGGTCTCGAAACCCGGGGTGTTGAGCAGGCCGTTGAACAGCGTGCTCACGCCGGTGATGGCGGTGAATGAGGTTTTCTTCAGCTCCTTCACGAACGCCGGCATGTCGCGGGGGTTGGTGATGAGCACGTTCAGTCCGCCCAGGCTGGTGAAGATGAGGCAATTCACCGTGAGCGAGAAGATGTGGTAGAGCGGCAGCGCCGTGATGATGGTTTCGTCGCCCGGCGTGGCGTGGTTGGCCACCCAGGGGCGGGTCTGCAGCATGTTGGCGACCATGTTGCGGTGCGTGAGCATCGCGCCCTTGGCCACGCCCGTGGTGCCGCCGGTGTACTGCAGGAAGGCCAGGTCGTCGGGCTGGATGTCGACCGTCGGCATGGCGTGCGCCCGCCCGCGGGAGAGCGCATCCTTGAAGCGCACCGCCTTGGGGAGGTCGTAGGCGGGGACTTCCTTACGGATCGACTTCACCACGAAGTTGATGATGGCGCCCTTGGGGAAGCCGATCAGGTCGCCGACGGCGGTGGTGATGACGTGCTGCACCTTGGTGCCGTCCAGTGCCTTCTGCGCGGTGGCGGCGAAGTTGTCGAGTACCAGGATCGCCTTGGCGCCGGAGTCCTCGAGCTGGTGGTGCAGTTCGCGCGGGGTGTAGAGCGGGTTGGTGTTGACCACCGTCAGGCCCAGTCTCAGCGCACCGAACAATGCGACCGGATACTGCAGCAGGTTGGGCAGCATGATCGCGATGCGATCGCCCTTCTTCAGGCCGAGCTCGCCGGAAAGGTAACCCGCGAACGCCCTGGACAGCTCATCGACCTGCCGGTAGGTCAGCGTGTGGCCGAAGTTGCGGAAGGCCGGACGATCGCTGAAGGTCTCGCAGGACGCCTCGAACACCGCGGCGACGGACCGGTAGGTCGCGACGTCGACTTCCGCCGGCACGCCTTCGGGATAATGATCAAGCCACGGACGCTCGATGCTCATGGATGGGATGGACTCCAGTGGTGACGGTCGCACGGCCTGCCGTCGTAAGCTCGCGGCATTGGAGCATACGCGTGCGTATAGCGGCAAGCCGCATCGCAGCGACGTTTGAGGAGAAAAGTATGCGTTCGTTGTTGAGGTTTTTCGTGTCGATCGGTGTCGTCGTGCTGATGGCGGCGTGCCATCGCACCGCGGACGATGTGCAGGTGCGCAAGGCCATCGCCGAGTCGGCCGCCGCCGCCGAGGCGGGGCATGCCGGCGATACGGTGGCGGCGCTCACCGACGACTTCGACGGCAATACGGGGCAACTCGACAAGCCGTCGCTCGCCAACCTCGTTCGCGTGACGGCGATTCGCGGACAAACGGTGCATGCCGTGATCGGGCCCGTTTCCGTCGAGCGGCGCGGCGATCGCAGGGTCGCCACGTTCACCGTGACGCTTGCGGCAGGGCAGGGCGTGCTGCCCGACCAGGCTGGCGTCTACCGCGTGGACACCGGGTGGCGAAAGGACGATGGGACATGGCGGTGCTTCACCGCATCGTGGCGCCGGTCCCTGTGATCGGCGACGAACCAAAAAAAAGCCCCGGCGGACCGGGGCTTTCGCTTCTTACGCCGCCTTCGCGAGCGAGCGAAGCACGTACTGCAGGATGCCGCCGTGGCGGAAGAACTCGCGCTCCTTCGGAGTCAGCAGAAGCACCTTCACGGTGAACTCCTTGACCGAGCCGTCCGCACGCGTGGCCTTGACCGTCGCGCTCTTCGACTCACCGTTGTTCAGGCCGGTGATGTCGAACACCTCGCCGCCCTTCAGGCCGAGCGTCTGCGCGTTCTCGCCGTCCTGGAACTGGCAGGGCAGCACGCCCATGCCGACCAGGTTGGAGCGGTGGATGCGCTCGAAGCTCTCGGCGATCACGGCCTTCACGCCGAGCAGAAGCGTGCCCTTGGCCGCCCAGTCGCGCGACGAGCCCGTGCCGTATTCCTTGCCGGCCATGACCACCAGCGGGGTGCCGTCGGCCTTGTACTTCATGGCCGCGTCGTAGATGGCCATCTGTTCGCCGGTGGGGATGTACTTGGTGTAGCCACCTTCCACCCCGTCGAGCATGAGGTTCTTGATGCGGATGTTGGCGAAGGTGCCGCGAACCATCACGTCGTCGTTGCCGCGGCGCGAACCGTAGGAGTTGAAGTCCTTCGGCTCGACCCCCTTGGAGATCAGGAAGCGGCCTGCCGGGCTGTCCTTCTTGATCGAGCCGGCCGGGGAGATGTGGTCGGTGGTGATCGAGTCACCGAAGATACCCATGGCGCGCGCGCCGTGGATGTCCTCGATGGTGCCTGGCTCGGCGGACATGCCGTCGAAGTAGGGCGGGTTCTTGATGTAGGTGGAATCGTCCCAGGCGTAGGTCTTGCCGTCCGGCGACGCGATCTGGTTCCACCGGCTGTCGCCCTTGAAGACATCGGCGTAGGTCGTCTTGAACATCTCCGGGCTGATCGCGCCCGCGATGAGGTCGGAGATTTCCTGGTTGCTCGGCCAGATGTCCTTCAGGTAAACCGGCTGGCCGTCGCTGCCCGTACCGATAGCGTCGGTCGTCAGATCGATGTTCAGCGTGCCGGCGAGGGCATAGGCGACCACCAGCGGCGGCGACGCAAGGTAGTTCATCTTCACTTCGGGATGCACGCGGCCTTCGAAGTTGCGGTTGCCGGAGAGCACGGACGCCACGGCGAGGTCACCCTCGGCGATGCCCTTGCTGATCTCGGCCGGCAACGGGCCGGAGTTGCCGATGCAGGTGGTGCAGCCGTAGCCGACCACGTAGAAGTTGACCTTTTCCAGCTCCTTGAGCAGGCCGGTCTTCTCCAGGTACTCGGTGACCACGAGCGAGCCGGGGCCGAGCGAGGGCTTGACCCACGGCTTGGCGGTGAGGCCGCGCGCGGCGGCCTTCTTGGCCACCAGGCCGGCGGCGAGCATCACGGCCGGGTTGGAGGTGTTGGTGCACGAGGTGATCGCGGCGATCACGACCGAGCCGTCGTTCAGGCGGAACGAGGCGCCGTCCTTCTCGACGAGCACGCCTTCGTCGGTGATGCGGTTGGCTTCGTTGCCGTTGGCCGTGCCACCGCCTTCGTTTTCGAGACGGGCGACGTCACCGTTGCGCGGCTTGCGGTTGGCGGTGAGCGGGCCGACGGCGTCGACGAAGCTCTGCTTCACGCCTTCGAGCAGCACGCGGTCCTGCGGGCGCTTCGGGCCGGCGAGCGACGGCTTGACCGTGGCGAGGTCGAGTTCGAGCACGGTGGTGAATTCCGGCTCGGGCGTGTTGGCGTCGTGCCACAGGCCCTGGGCCTTCGCGTAGGTTTCGACCAGGGCGATCTGGCCCTCGTCGCGGCCGGACAGGCGCAGGTAGTTCAGGGCTTCTTGGTCGATCGGGAAGATGCCGCAGGTGGCGCCGTATTCCGGGGCCATGTTGGCGATGGTCGCACGGTCGGCCAGCGGCAGGTTCTGCAGCCCGTTGCCGAAGAATTCCACGAACTTGCCCACGACGCCGAGCTTGCGCAGCATCTGGGTCACGGTGAGCACGAGGTCGGTGGCGGTCACGCCTTCGGGCAGCTTGCCGGTGAGGCGGAAGCCCACGACCTGCGGAATCAGCATCGACGAGGGCTGGCCGAGCATGGCCGCTTCAGCCTCGATGCCGCCCACGCCCCAGCCCAGTACGCCGATGCCGTTGATCATCGTGGTGTGCGAGTCGGTGCCGAACACGCTGTCCGGATAAGCGAAGGATTCGCCGTTTTCTTCGTTGACGAACACCACGCGGGCCAGGTTCTCGAGGTTCACCTGGTGCACGATGCCGGTGCGCGGCGGCACCACCTTGAAGTTGTTGAAGGCCTTCTGGCCCCAGCGCAGGAACGAGTAGCGCTCCTGGTTGCGCTCAAATTCGATCTCGACGTTCTGCTCGAGGGCCGATGCCGAGCCGAAGGCGTCGACCTGCACGGAGTGGTCGATGACCAGTTCGGCGGGCGCCAGCGGGTTGATGCGATTCGGGTCGCCGCCGAGCTTGGCGACGGCGTCGCGCATCGCGGCGAGGTCGACCACGCAAGGCACGCCGGTGAAATCCTGGAGGACCACGCGGGCGGGCATGAAGGAGATTTCGGTGTCCGGCTCCGCCTTGGCGTCCCACTTGGCGACGGCCTCGATTTCCTTCGAGGTGACGTTCACGCCGTCTTCCTGGCGAAGCAGGTTCTCCAGGAGGATCTTCATGGAGTAGGGCAGGCGCTGGATGTCGAACGTCTTGCCGAACTTGGCCAGGCTGGCGATGCTGTGGCGCTTGCCGTTGACTTCGATACTGTCTCGAACCGAGAACGAGTCTTTCATGCTGTACTCCTGGCGTGGCGTGCTTTAGCTGGGGAGGCCTGCGAACCCCGGACGGGGCTCGTCAAAGCGTCGATTATCGCGCAGTCGGGGGCCTGGAGGCGACTGCCGTGGGACCGGCGGGCGCTACAATGTCCGGCGCCGGGGCGCAGACCGTGCGATTCGGCGGCAAAAGGATGAAGGTGGCGGTGGATGGGCGCAAACGCATTTGATGGCACGCAGCGTTCGATGATTTCGATGGCCCTCTCGTCGGTGTCGCTGCGCGACCTCGCCCTGGTCCAGGCGGTGGCCCGCGAGGGCAGCTTCAACAGCGCCGCCCGGGCCATGTACATCAGTCCGTCGGGTCTCTCCCACCAGGTGCAGAAGGTGGAGCAGGCGCTCGGCATCCCACTGTTCGAGCGGGGCGGTCGTCGGGTCGTGGCCACGGCCAGCGGGCAGCGCCTGCTCGGTTACATCGACGCCGTGCTCGCCGCCGCCGAGCATCTCGAGCACGCGGCCAAGGCCGGCGACGTCGCCTTCGGCGGCGAGTTGCGCCTGGGCGTGCCGTCCACGTTGGGCCCGTACCTGCTTCCGCACGTCATCGAACCCTTTCCCCAGCGATTTCCCGGCACCCGCCTGACCATTTCCGAAGGCAAGCCGCGCGGACTGCTGCGCCGGCTGGGCGAGGGCGAACTCGACGCCGTGCTGGCGCCGCCCAGCACCGTGTCGACGGGACTGGACTCGGTCGCCCTGTTCTTCGAGCCTTACGAGCTATTGCTCCAGAAGGCGCACCCGCTGGCTGGCCGGCCGTCGATTTCGCTGGACGAGCTGGATGCCGCCGATGCCACGCTGATGGCGGAGAGCCACGGCAACGGGGTGTCCGACCTGGGCATGGCGGGCACCGCCCACCCGGAGCGCATCCAGGACCTCAGCATCGAAAGCCTCGCCACCCTCGTCGCCTTGCGCGGTGGCTATTCACTGGTGCCGATCCTCGCCCACGAGCGCCTGGGATCGATTCCCAACGTGGTGCTGGCGGCTGTCGACGGGGCGCGACCGGGTCGGCACATCGCGCTTTACTGGCGCAGCGCCACGCCCTGGCGCGACGACCTGCTGGGCTTCGCCGGGCTGCTGCGGCTGCTGGCGGGGACCATCCCGGGCCTGGACGCCGCGGCGGCGTGAATCGCCTCAGAGCCCGTTATCGAGCGTCGAGCCGGTCAGGAGGCCCCGCGCCAGCATCGCGCATTGCTTGCGGTAGAAGAGGATCTGCCACTGCCGTCCGCCGATCTGGTGCCACAGCACCGCCGAGCGCACGGCCGACAGCAGCGCGGCGCGCACTCGGTCGACGTTGGCCTTCTGCTGCAGGTGGGCCGGGTTGCCGGTGACCATCACCCGGGGCTTGAGCGTGGACAGCGTGGTGGCATAGAGCTCGGCCACGCGGGCCGCGACGTTGGGATGGTCGAGCCCGAAATGTTCCACCTGCCGCTGGCTGGACACGATGCCTTCGCGCAAGCGGTCGAGCAGGCCGCGATGGCGCGACAGCGAGCGTTCGAGGCGAAGCACGGTCACCGCCATGCGCATCACGGCGATATCGCGGGTGTTGTCCTCGAACTGGGCGACGAGCGTACGCAAGCCGCGACGTACGCCGCTCACGCCACCGTACACGGCGGCCACCGAGTCGGCATCGATGCGGAACACGCTGGCGAGGCTCGCCTCGTAGGCCACGTCGTCGCAGCGGCCTTCGGTGGCCATCTGCTGGGCAAGGGCGGCCCCCTGGAACACACCGGCGAGGGCGAGGACGCGTTCTTCGTTCATGCGTTGGGCTCAGACAAAACGTAAGGGTTCATGGTGTAAGCGTGCCGCCCGGCGGTCACGCCAGCCCCCCGTAAGGCGCGTCGGTCATGGCGATCACGGCGCCGCCCAGGCAGGCCTCGCCGTCGTAGAACACCACCGACTGGCCCGGCGTCACGGCGCGCTGGGGGGTATCGAAGACCACGTGCAGCCGATCGCCTCGGACCTCCACGCTGCAGGCCTGGTCGTCCTGCCGGTAGCGCGTCTTCGCCGTGCAGCGGAACGACTGACCCGGCGCCTCGCCCGCGACCCAGGTCGCTTCGGTGGCCTCAAGCCGGTGCGACTGCAGCCAACGGTTCTCGCCGCCCTGGGCGACGATGAGCGTGTTGGTGGGCACCTCTTTGCCCACGACGTACCAGGGCGCGTTCGACGCGCCCGCGCGACCACCGATGCCCAGCCCGTTGCGCTGTCCCAGGGTGTAATACATCACGCCCTGGTGCTCGCCGATGACCTTGCCTTCGGGATCGACCATCGCGCCCGCTTTCGCGGGCAGGTAGTGCGACAGGAACGTGCGGAAATCGCGCTCGCCGATGAAGCAGATGCCGGTGGAGTCTTTTTTCGCGTGAGTGGACAGACCGGCCTCCCGGGCCATCGTCCGCACCAGCGATTTTTCGATCTCGCCCACCGGAAACAACGTGGCGGCAAGCTGGCGCTGGCCCAGGGCGTGGAGGAAGTAGGTCTGGTCCTTGCCCGTATCCACCGCGCGCAGCAGGCGGTAGCGCCCGTCGCGCAGGTCGACGCGCGCGTAATGGCCCGTGGCGATCTTTTCCGCCCCGAGGGCCTGGGCGTGCTCGAGGAAGGTCTTGAATTTGATCTCGCGGTTGCAGAGGACGTCGGGGTTCGGCGTGCGTCCCGCCGCGTATTCGGCCAAGAAATAGGCGAACACGCCGTCCCAGTACTCGCTGGCGAAGTTCCGCGCATGGAACGGGATGCCGAGCCGGCCGCACACGGCCACGGCGTCCTTGCGGTCGTCGTCGGTGGTGCAGGGGCCTGAGCGGTCGTCTTCTTCCCAGTTCTGCATGAACATGCCTTCCACCTCGTGACCGGCCTGCTGGAGCAGGAGGGCGGCCACGGAGGAATCCACGCCGCCGGATACCCCGAGGATGACCTTCACGACCGCCCTCCCGGAAGCCGGCTGGAGACTGCGTCGAGCGGAAGCCGGCGGCCGTCGAGCCACGCGTCGAGCGTGTCGAGGATCAACGGGCTGCGCAGGCGCGGTCCCAGGTCGCGGATCTCGTCGCGGCGCAACCACAACGCCCGGCGGATGCCGGTATCCAGGGGGCGCGCGAGATCTTGCGACACGGAGGTGCCGCTGAAGGCGAAGCGCAGCACCTGTTCGCCGTGTTCGTGGCTCATCCACTGCCATACGCCGATGAAAGCGTCGAGGGCGACGGTGTGGCCGGTTTCCTCCAGCGCCTCGCGCACGGCCGCGGCCTGCAGCGTCTCGCCGGGATCGAGGTGGCCGGCGGGCTGGTTGTAGGCCAGTTCACCGGATACCTCCTCTTCCACCATGAGGAAGCGGTCGCCCTTCGCGACGACGCAGGCGACGGTCACGCGGGGGCACCAGACGGTTTCGGGCGGGGAGGCGGCGGGAGGCATCGTTCGGGCAGGGAAGTGGCTCTGGAAAACGGTCTATTGTGCCATCACCTGTGGTTATCCACCCCGGAGCCGGTCAGGAAACGGGTGTATATAATCGCATCGCGTACCCAAGGTTCTTCTTAAATGTCCCAGGAACACGAACACGATCGGGAAAGCGACCGCGGGCACGGGCTCGCCCTTGAGACGAGCCGTCCGGAAACCGCCCGTCCGCCGCTCTTCCAGGTCGTCCTGCTGAACGACGATTTCACCCCGATGGACTTCGTGATAGAGGTGTTGCGCAGCTTCTTCGGCATGGATCAGGAGAAAGCCGTCCAGGTGATGCTCCACGTCCATACCCGCGGAAAAGGCGTGTGCGGCGTCTTCACCCGGGAAGTGGCAGAAACCAAGGTGACTCAGGTCAACGAATACTCACGATCTCATCAGCACCCGCTGTTGTGCACTATGGAAAAGATGTAGCCAGCCCCCCATCTGGAGCACATGCGGCACTCACAAAGGGCTTGACCCAGCCGCCCACAGCTATCGGAGACGGTCCGTATGTTCAGCAAGGATCTCGAAGTCACCATCGGGCACTGCTACAAGCAGGCCCGCGAGCAGCGCCACGAATTCATGACCGTGGAGCATCTTCTGCTCGCCCTTACCGAAAACACGTCCGCCCTGGCCGCCCTGCGTGCCTGCGGCGTCGACCTGCCGCGCCTTGCGGCCGACCTGCAACGGATCATCGCCGAAACCGTTCCCGTCCTCCCCGCCGGTGACGAACGCGACACACAGCCCACCCTGGGCTTCCAGCGCGTTCTCCAGCGCGCGGTATACCATGTGCAGTCGTCCGGCCGTAAGGAAGTCACCGGGGCCAACGTGCTGGTGGCCATCTTCGGCGAAAAAGACTCCCACGCCGTGTATTTCCTGCACCAGCAGGAGATCACCCGCCTCGACGTGGTCAATTACATCTCCCACGGCATCGCCAAGATCGGCGACGAGGCGGCTGCGGCCGCACCTGCCAGCGAGCGTGACGGCGACGAGGGCGGCGAGGGCAAGGGCAACCCGCTCAACGAATACGCGGCCAACCTCAACGAACTTGCCATACAGGGCAAGATCGACCCGCTCATCGGGCGCAACGACGAAGTCGAGCGCACCATCCAGGTGCTCTGCCGTCGCCGCAAGAACAACCCGCTCTACGTCGGCGAGGCCGGCGTGGGCAAGACGGCGCTCGCCGAGGGCCTGGCCAAGCGCATCGTCGAAGGACAGGTGCCCGAGGTGCTCGAGGATTGCACCATCTGGTCGCTCGACCTCGGCGCCCTGGTGGCGGGCACCAAGTATCGCGGCGACTTCGAAAAGCGCCTGAAGGCGGTGATCGGCCAGCTCAAGAAGCAGCCCAACGCCATCCTGTTTATCGACGAGATCCACACCATCATCGGTGCCGGATCGGCGTCCGGCGGCACCATGGATGCCTCGAACCTCATCAAGCCCATGCTCGCCTCCGGTGAGTTGCGCTGCATCGGTTCGACCACGTTCCAGGAGTTCCGTGGCGTGTTCGAAAAGGACCGTGCCCTGGCTCGCCGTTTCCAGAAGATCGACGTCGTCGAGCCCACCGTGGCCGATTCCATCGAGATCCTCCGGGGGCTGAAGAGCCGCTTCGAGGAACACCACGCGGTGGAGTACACAGGCGAGGCGCTCCGTGCGGCGGTCGATCTCTCGGTCAAGCACATCCCCGACCGCCTGTTGCCGGACAAGGCCATCGACGTCATCGACGAGGCCGGCGCCCGCCAGCGGCTGCTGCCGGAAGACGAGCGCACCGGCAGGATCGACGTGCCGGAGATCGAGTTCATCGTGGCGAAGATGGCGCGTATCCCGCCCAAGCAGGTGTCGGCGTCCGATCGTGACGTGCTGCGTAACCTCGAGCGCAACCTCAAGATGGTGGTGTTCGGCCAGGACGATGCGATCGAGGCCCTGGCGTCGTCGATCAAGATGGCCCGCTCGGGCCTGGGCGATCCGTCCAAGCCGATCGGCAGCTTCCTCCTGGCCGGTCCGACTGGCGTGGGCAAGACCGAGGTGACCCGTCAGCTTGCGATGCAACTGGGCATCGAGATGGTCCGTTTCGACATGTCCGAATACATGGAGGCGCACTCGGTCTCCCGCCTCGTCGGTGCCCCTCCGGGGTACGTCGGTTTCGACCAGGGCGGCCTGCTCACCGAGCAAATCGTCAAGCACCCGCATTGCGTGCTCCTGCTCGACGAGATCGAGAAGGCGCACCCGGACGTCTACAACATCCTGCTCCAGGTCATGGATCGCGGTGTGCTGACGGATACCAACGGGCGCGAGGCGAACTTCAAGAACGTGGTCATCGTGATGACGACCAACGCGGGCGCCCAATTGGCCTCGCGGCGGGGCATCGGCTTCGTCAAGCAGAACCACGCGCCGGACGCGATGGAGACCATCCGCCGGCTGTTCACGCCGGAGTTCCGCAACCGCCTGGACGCGATCATCCAGTTCAATTCGCTGGATTTCGATCACATCCTGCGCGTGGTGGACAAGTTCCTCATCGAGCTGGAAGCCCAGCTGGCCGAGAAGAAGGTCAGCGTGGACGTGAGCCCGGAGGCCCGGCGCTGGTTGGCCGAGCACGGCTTCGACCCGCAGATGGGCGCCCGCCCGATGGCCCGCGTCATCCAGGACAAGGTGAAGCGGGCGCTGGCCGACGAGCTGCTCTTCGGCAAGCTGGCCGAGGGCGGCAAGGTGACCCTGTCGGTAGAGGGCGACGACCTGCACGTGGAGACCGAGTCGGCGGAGCCGGCGACGGCCGAGGCCTGACGCTCCGGGCGGGTCGTGATGCGAAGGCGCGCGTTCGGGCGCCTTCGCAGCCGGCCCCTCTCAAGGCAACAAAAAAGCCGCGGCACGTGCCGCGGCTTTTTTGTTGCCACGAAGCAGCTTGCGCTTACTTCATGCGATAGGTGATGCGCCCCTTCGTGAGGTCGTAAGGGGTCATTTCGACCTTCACCTTATCGCCCGTGAGGATGCGGATGTAATGCTTGCGCATGCGACCGGAGATGTGGGCAGTAATGACGTGCCCGTTCTCGAGCTGCACGCGGAACATGGTGTTGGGCAGGGTTTCCTGAACCGTGCCTTCCATTTCGATGACGTCGTCTTTTGCCATGTGTTCCGAGTCGGATGAGTGGCCGCCGTGGCCTCATAAGTCCCCTATTATGGCACAGCCCCCGACGCCGGGGCCACCCGGCGGCCTCAGGCGAAGTGTTCGTCGAGCTTCTTGCGGATTTCGCTCTCGACCATGCCTCTTACGGCCGACAGCATCATCCCGAGCTCGACGGCCACGTGCACGTCGGTGTCCGACACGGTAATGGCGCCTTTGACCCCTGAACCTGAAAAGGTGTACGCGTCGCCCTGCCAACCGCCCGTGGTGCCCAGCTTCTCGCTCATGCGGGTCGCCACCTTCTCGACCACCGCGCGTGCCTCGGGGAGTGATTTTCCGTGCGGACGGCGGATGTCGATCTTGGCCATGGAGCGGCGCACCTGCGAATGGGAGGATCGCGCAGTGTAGCAGCCACGTTGGGCGACGATCACGACATCTTTACATTTCAAACAGATACCGCGACCTGCTAAAGTCGCGTCGTCAAGGTTCCGGTTCCCCCATGCGCATCGAATTCGTCAGTTCGGCCCGAGGTGATTTCCACTGGTCACGACCCGTGCTCACCATCGGTCGGTCGGAGGAAAACGATCTCGTGGTCGCCGACGGCCAGGTGGCACCGCGGCACGTCCAGGTCCAGCACGATCGCCGAGGCCTGGTGCTTGAGGTCATGCCCGACGCGGGGCGGGTCTACGTCAACGCGCGACCGGTGCGCGAGCGGGCCCTCCTGAGGCCTGGCGACAGCCTGTCGCTCGGCGAATGCCGCATGTTGATCCGGGACGACACGGATATCGACGCCCGCGTCGGCGCCCCTCCCAACGAGGCGCGCTGCACGGCCGCGTTGCGTCCGGTGGCCGGTCCCTTGTCGGGGCGGGTCGTGCCCGTCGGTGACCGCCTCGAACTCGGTGCCACTCACGGCGCCCTCCCGCTTGAATTGCCGGGCAACGATGCCGCGCTGCTCGGCCTCGCCTGGGACCAGGGCGAACTCGTGCTCGACGCGTCGCGCGTGCCGGCGCGGCATGCCGTGCGGGTCAACGGCGTCACCGTGGTGCGCGCGGCGCTCCAGCCCGGCGACCAGATCGGCATCGCGAACCATCGCTTCGTGCTCGATGCGCCCGGCTGGGCCGCCGAGCCCGTGCTCGCGCCGCCGCCCGAGGAGTCGCTCGATACCGCGCCTCCCGAGGAGGGCGGCGCCCGCGGCGAAATCTGGTGGCTGATCGGTACGGCCGCGTTGCTGGCGATCGGCATCGCAGCCGTTCTGTTCGTGAGACTCTGAGAGACGGCGCGTGGCCTGACGCGGTAGGGCTCGACCGCGGACGCCGCGGCCCTGAGGGTTCGCGGACACGGTCCGCTCCCATCCGACCAAGGCACGCGGGCGATCCACCGTACTTACTGACGGGGCAGGCGCCGATCGCATCGGCGATCCGGCGGTGGCCGGCACCCTACGAGCGATGCGGTCATCTTCCACCATCAGCCCATCGTGCGAACGACGCCGCGCCATGATCCCGCCCGATGTTGCCCTCATGACGCGCGCATAATGAGGGCTTCTCCTTCATGAGGGTAGCGAGCGTGACCAGAGCCTGGAACTTCAGCGCGGGACCGGCCGCGTTGCCCGAAGCGGTCTTGCGCCGCGCGCAGCAGGAACTGCTGGAATGGAACGGCTCCGGCGCATCGGTGATGGAACTGTCCCATCGCGGCAAGCGCTTCATGGCCCTGGCGGCCGATGCGGAAGCCCGCCTGCGGCGCCTGCTCGACGTGCCCGATGGCTACACGGTGCTGTTTCTCCAGGGCGGCGCCACGCAGCACTTCGCGCAGATTCCGATGAACCTAGCCGGGCCCGAAGACCACGCCGACTACATCGTCACCGGGCACTGGGGTGAGAAGGCCGTTCGCGAAGCCGCGCCCTACCTCGATGCCCGGGTGGCCGCCACCTCGGTCGACACCGACTACCTCAGGCTACCGCCGCGTGACGCATGGGTGCTCTCGCCCGGCGCGGCCTACGTGCACTACACGCCCAACGAAACGATCCACGGCGTGGCATTCCGTGACATCCCCGACGTAGGCGACGTCCCCCTCGTGGCCGACATGTCGTCGAACATCCTCAGCGAACCGATCGATGTTTCCCGCTTCGGCCTCATCTACGCCGGCGCACAGAAGAACATCGGCCCGTCCGGCCTCGTGGTGATGATCATGCGTGACGACCTGCTCGCGCGGGCAGGGCGCCCCATGGCGAACATCTTCCGATATGCGGAACATGCGGCCAACGACTCCATGCTCAACACACCCAATACGTGGGGCTGGTACCTCGCCGGGCTGACCTTCGAATGGCTGGAGGGGCAGGGCGGCCTCGCCGCGATGGGCCAGACCAACGCCCGCAAGGCTGGCACGCTCTACGGCGCCATCGACGGCTCGGGCGGGTTCTACCGCAGCCCGGTCGACGTACCTGCGCGCTCGCGGATGAACGTGCCTTTTACCCTGCATGATCCCGCACTCGACGCGGCGTTCCTCGCCGAGTCGGAAGATGCGGGCTTCCTCGCGCTCAAGGGGCACAAGGCCGTGGGTGGCATGCGCGCCTCGCTCTATAACGCGGTGCCGCTCGATGCCGTCAACGAACTCGTGAAATTTATGCGGGACTTTGCGACGCGCCACGGTTAAAGTCGGGAGCTCGCCGCATTGCAGCATCGCGTGCGGCGATATTCCTTTCAACTGCAACCATTTAGCCGTCCACATAGCCCATGAGCAAGTCTCCCGCCGATAAGCAAGCCACGTTGTCGGAAGCGCGCCAGCGCATCGACAGCATCGACCAGCAACTGCAATCGCTCATCAGCGAACGCGCCCGGTGGGCGCAGCAGGTCGGACGGGCCAAGGGCCCGCTCAAGGCGGCGGTGGACTACTACCGACCCGAGCGCGAGGCCCAGGTGCTGCGTGGCGTGATCGACCGTAACGACGGCCCGCTGCCCAACACCGAACTCGTGCGGTTGTTCCGCGAGATCATGTCGTCGTGCCTGTCGCAGCAGCAGCCGTTGAAGATCGGCTTCCTCGGGCCCGAGGGCACCTTCAGCGAGCAGGCCGTGCGCAAGCACTTCGGCCACGCCGCCTATGGACTTCCGCTGGGCAGCATCGAAGAAGTGTTTCAGGAGGTCACGGCGGGCAACGCCGATTTCGGCGTGGTGCCGGTGGAGAACTCCGGGCAGGGCATGATCCAGATGACGCTGGACATGTTCCTCGTGTCCAAGGCCACCATCTGCGGCGAAGTGGAACTGCGCGTCCACCAGAACCTCATCTCGCTCAGTGGTGAGCTGAAAGACGTCAAACGCATCTATTCGCATCCGCAGTCGTTGCAGCAGTGCCAGGCATGGCTGCGGGTGAACCTGCCCGATGCCGAGCGTATTCCCGTATCCAGTAACGCCGAGGCCGCCCGCATGGCCCGCCTGGCGCCGGACGCTGCCGCTATCGCAGGCGAAACGGCCGCGCGCGTCTATGGGCTGACGATCGTGGCCGGCCCCATCGAAGACCGCTCGGACAACACCACGCGCTTCCTCGTCATCGGCCGTTCGATCTTCCCCGCCTCGGGCAACGATCGCACTTCGCTGCTCGTCACCGTCAAGGACAAGCCCGGCGCGCTGTACGACGTGCTCAGCCCGCTCGCCCAGCACGGCGTCAGCATGAACCGCATCGAGTCGCGCCCGGCGCACACCGGCAAGTGGCAGTACGCGTTCTTCATCGACATCTCCGGACACGTGGACGACGCGCCGGTGCAAGCCGCGCTAAACGCCATGAAGCCGGCCGCCGCCGACGTGCGCGTGCTGGGCTCGTACCCGGTGGCGCTTCCGTGACAGATACGTTCGACGCCGCCGCGTTCGCCAACCGGGCGACCTCGGCGTTACGCGCCTACGATCCCGGTCACGACCTGCCCACCTTGCGCGCCCGGTTTGGCGACGTGCTGTGCGAGCTGGGGTCCAACGAAAACCCGCTGGGTCCCAGCACGCTTGCCATACGCGCCGCCGCCCGCGTGCTCGATGACGTCTTCCGCTACCCCGATCCGCTAGGCGCGTCGCTCAAGCGACGCCTGTCCGACGAGTGGGGCGTGCCGGTCGCGGCCATTACCCTGGGCAACGGCTCGCACGAACTGCTGATGCTGCTGGCGCAATGCTTCGCCGATGCCGAGCATCCGGTGGTGTTCTCGCGCTACAGCTTCGCGGTCTATCCCATCGCGGCCGCCGCCGCGGGCTCGCCGGGCATCGCGGTGCCAGCCCTGCCGCTGGACCATCCCGACGCGCCGCTCGGGCACGACCTCGATGCCATGGCCAAAGCGGTCACCGCGCAGACGCGGCTGGTGTATCTGGCCAATCCCAACAACCCGACCGGTACGTGGTTCACCGATGCCGCGCTGGAACGTTTTCTCGACGCGGTGCCCTCGACTACGCTGGTGGTGGTCGACGAGGCCTACAACGAATACGTCGACGCACCGGGGTTGAGCACGGCGCTGCACCTGCTGTCCCGCCACCCGAACCTCATCGTGACCCGCACCTTTTCCAAGGCCCACGCCCTGGCGGGCCTGCGCGTCGGTTACATGCTGAGCCATCCGTCGGTGGCGAGTGTGTGCGAGCGGCTGCGCGAGTCGTTCAATGTCAACGGCGTCGGCCTGGCCGCGGCCGAAGCGGCGCTCGGCGACCACGAGCACCGCGCCCGCGTGCGCGAGACCAACCGCCGCGACCGCGAGTGGCTGGCGGACGAACTCGTCGCGCGAGGCATGCGTGTGTTTCCGTCACAGACCAACTTCCTTCTCGTCGATGTCGGCCGCGACGCCGCCGAACTCGAATCCCGTCTCTACGACAGCGGCGTCATCGTGCGCCCCATGGTCGGCTATGGCCTGCTGAGCACGATACGCATCAGCGTGGGTAGCCGCGCCGAACTTCAACGCCTGCTGGAGCGTCTCCCATGAACCGTCTGGACTGGACGAGCCGCGCGGGCGGCCCCCTGTGCGGCGACATCGTCGTGCCCGGTGACAAATCCGTTTCCCATCGCGCCCTGATGTTCGGCGCGCTCGCCGAAGGCACGTCGCATATCCGCGGGTTTCTCGAAGGGGAAGACACCCGGGCCACCGCCGCGATCCTCGGCCGGCTCGGCGTGCGTTTCGACACCCCCGCGCCGGGCGAGCGCATCGTGCACGGCGTGGGCCTGCATGGTCTGCGCGGCGCCGACGGTCCGCTCGATTGCGGCAACGCTGGCACTGGCATGCGCCTCCTGGCCGGCCTGCTGGCGGGACAGGCCTTCGATGCCACGCTGGTGGGCGACGAATCGCTGTCGCGCCGCCCCATGCGGCGTGTGACCGATCCCCTGGGTGAGATGGGTGCGCTGATCGACACGCACGACGGCCGGCCGCCGCTGCACATCCACGGCGGTCGGCGCCTCAAGGGCATCACGTACCGCCCGCCGGTGGCGAGCGCGCAAATCAAGTCCGCGCTGCTGCTGGCGGGTCTGTATGCCGACGGCACCACCGAGGTGATCGAGCCGCATCCCACGCGCGACTACACCGAGAGCATGCTGAAAGCCTTCGGGTGGCCGATCGAGTATGCCCCGGGACGTGCGCAGCTCGAAGGTGGTCACATGCTGCATGCGGTGGATGTCGACGTGCCGGCCGATTTCTCGTCCGCCGCGTTCTTCATCGTCGCGGCGTGCATCGTGCCGGGATCGCTGTTGCGCCTGAAGGCGGTGGGTCTGAATCCTCGTCGTACGGGCCTGCTGGCGGCGCTGGAGTTGATGGGCGCCGACATCGCGGTCGAAAACGAGCGTACCAGTGGGGGCGAAGAGATCGCCGATCTGGTCGTTCGCCATAGACCGCTGCACGGCGTGGCCCTGCCGCTCGATATCGTGCCCGACATGATCGACGAGTTTCCCGCCTTGTTCGTCGCCGCCGCGGCCGCCGACGGCATGACCACCATCCGTGGCGCGGCCGAGCTGCGCGTGAAGGAGTCCGACCGTATCGCCAGCATGGCCAACGGCCTGAAGGCCTGCGGGGTGAAGATCGACGAACTCCCCGACGGCGCGATGATCCAGGGCGGCCCGATCGGCGGCGGCCATGTCGACAGCCATGGCGATCACCGCATCGCAATGAGTTTCGCCATCGCAGGGCTCGTTGCGACCGCGCCGATCACCATTGACGATTGCGCCAACGTCGCGACCTCGTTCCCCGGCTTCATGGACCTGGCCAACGGCGTCGGCTTCCGTCTCGACACGGCGGATTGAATCCACGGCATCGTTGGTCCGGGCCAGCCTCCCGCAGGGTGTCCCACGTCTCCCTCTAGGCGCCGACCCTGCGGGTGACCCGGCGCAGCCGACCCGATCGCCCTGCCACGTCGCGATGGCGAGGGATTCGGCCGCATCGGCGACGTCGATCTTCGCCCCCCCCTGCACGGCTTGCGCAGGCCCCCCTTTCCGGACACCCTTTGCGGTCTACCGCCCACGGACGCCTCCATGGCCAAGCCCATTCCTCCCTTTGTCGTCGTCGTGCCCGCGCGCTTTGCCTCCACGCGCCTGCCCGGCAAGCCTTTGCTAAGGATCGGCGGCCAGTCGATGATCCGCCGCGTGGCTAACCGTGCGATGAGCGCCGGGGCGGCCCAGGTCGTGGTCGCGATCGACGATCCGCGGGTGGGGCAGGAGCTTCGCGGCTGCGGCGACATCCTCGTCTGCATGACGCGCGAGGATCACGCCTCGGGCACCGACCGGATCGCCGAAACCGTCAGCCATTACGGCTGGCCCGAAGACACCATCGTGGTGAATCTCCAGGGCGACGAACCGTTTGCTCCCGCCGCCGGCATCCGCGCCGTGGTGGCGACGCTGGCGGCGGACGACGCCCCGATGGCGACCCTCGCCACACCGATCACCGACGCCCACGAGCTTTTCGACCCGAACGCGGTAAAGGTCGTGCGAGCCGCCAACGGCCGAGCCCTTTACTTCACGCGGTCGCCGGCGCCATGGGCCCGGGATGCCTTCGCATGCGATCGCGACACGCTGCCCCCGGCGGTGCCGTTCCTTCGTCATATCGGCATCTATGCCTACCGCGCCGGGTTCCTCCGCCGCCTCGCGGCGCTTCCGCGCACGCCGCTGGAGCAGGCCGAGTCGCTCGAGCAGCTCCGCGCGCTGGAACACGGCTACGCCATCTCGGTCAGCGACACGCCCGAGGCGTTTCCGCCGGGCATCGATACGGCCGAGGACCTGGCACGGGCCGAGCGCTGGCTGGCTGGGCAGGGCGGCGTGTAGGCGTACGCCCACACGTAAAGCAGTTGACCCCCGAGGTGTATCTGGTGGCGGGTCCGAGTGCCATGGAGCGGGCAGACCCGTAACCTATCCACGTCGCCAGATTACCTCCACGGACGGCGACATCCCACGGAAGGCCGACGCCGGCATGGCTTGCCCCATGCCGGCGTTTTCATGTCGATGAGCCCGCCTCGCGCTAACATGGCGCGATGGAGCACACCGAGTCGCATCCGTTCGACGGCAAGTCCTTCGTTCGCCACCTCACCACCTCGCCCGGCGTTTACCGCTATTTCGACGCGGACGACGAGTTGCTGTACGTGGGCAAGGCGGCCAACCTCAAGAAGCGCGTCGGCAATTACTTCCTGAAACCGCCGATGGATCCGCGCATCGCGTCGATGGTGTCGCAGATCGCCCGCGCCGAGGTGACGCTGACCCGCACCGCCGGTGAGGCCCTGCTGCTCGAGTCACAGCTCATCAAGTCGCTCAAGCCGCGATACAACATCGTGCTTCGCGACGACAAGAGCTACCCCTACATCTATCTCTCCGGCGGCGAAGACTACCCCCGGCTGGCATTCCATCGCGGTGCCAAGAGCGGGCCGGGGCGTTACTTCGGGCCCTATCCCAGCACCTTCGCCGTGCGCGAAAGCCTTGGCCTGATGCAGAAGCTGTTCAAGGTGCGCCAGTGCGAGGACAGCTACTTCCGTAACCGCTCGCGCCCCTGCCTGCAACACCAGATCGGCCGGTGCAGCGCCCCTTGCGTGAAGCTCATCGAGGTGGACGACTACCGCAACGACGTACGCCACGCCGAGATGTTCCTCGAAGGCCGCAGCAGCGCGGTCATCGATGAACTCGCCGCGTCGATGGAGAAGGCCAGCGTCGAACTCAAGTTCGAGCGTGCGGCGGCTTTGCGCGACCAGGTCGCCGCGTTACGCAAGCTCCAGGCCCAGCACTTCGTTCAGGGTGCCAGTGCCGACATGGACGTGATCGCCTGTTGTCTCGAGGGTGGCATGGCTTGCGTCAGCGTGTTGTTCTTTCGCAATGGCGTCAGCCTGGGATCGCGCGATTTCTTCCCGACCCTGCCCACCAACGCCTCGGTCGGCGACGTGCTCTCGCAGTTCATCGCGCAGTATTACCTGGAGCGCCAGGTGCCGCGCGAGCTGGTGTTGAGCGACCCGGTCGAAGACGGCGACGTGCTGGCCGGGGTGCTGTCCGAACACGCCGGCTACGCCGTCTCGCTCAAGCCCAGCGTGCGCGGCGAGCGTGCCCGCTTCCTCGAGATGGCCCAGCGCAATGCCAGCGCGGCGTTGACCTCGCGCCTCGCCAGCCGTCACACCCTGCTGGCCCGCTTCGACGATCTCCAGAAGGTGCTCGAACTGGAGGCCATCCCCCGCCGTATCGAGTGCTTCGACATCAGCCACACCCGCGGCGAAGCCACGGTGGCCTCCTGCGTGGTGTTCGGCCCGGAGGGGCCTGAAAAATCCCACTACCGCCGCTTCAACATCGCCGGTATCACCCCGGGCGACGACTACGCCGCCATGCACCAGGCGCTCACCCGTCGTTTCAGGAAAGTGGTGGAGGGCGGCGCGAGGCCCGACATCCTGCTTATCGACGGCGGCAGCGGCCAGGTGGCCCAGGCCATGGACGTGCTGCGCGAACTCGGTGTGGAAGGCATACGCGTGGTCGGCGTGGCGAAAGGTCCCGGCCGCCGCGCGGGTGAAGAAACCCTGGTGCTGGCCGACAGCGGTCGCACGCTGCATCCCGGCACCTCGTCGCCGGCCCTGCACCTGGTGGCCGCCGTGCGTGACGAAGCGCACCGTTTCGCCATCAGCGGGCACCGCCGGCGGCGCGAGGCGGCCCGCGAACGCAGTACGCTCGAGGACGTCGCCGGTGTCGGCGCCCGGCGTCGCGCGGCCCTGCTCAAGGCGTTCGGCGGCCTGTCGGGGGTGGAGGCTGCGGGCGTCGAGGAACTCATGAGCGTCAAGGGTATTGATCGCGGCCTCGCCGAACGCATCTATGCCATGCTGCATCCCTGATCGATCGGATGCGTCCCCGCTGCATCCCGTAACCGGCTGACCCCATGCGAATCAACCTGCCCACCTGGCTCACACTCTTCCGCGTCTTGCTGCTGCCGGTGATGGTGATCGTCTACTACCTGCCGTTCCGCGGCGCCAACCTGACGGCGGCGCTCGTCTTCGTGCTGGCCGGCGTTACCGACTGGCTTGACGGTTACCTTGCCCGTCGGCTGGACATGACCTCGGCCTTCGGGGCGTTCCTCGATCCGGTCGCCGACAAGCTGATGGTCGCCATCACGCTGTTCCTGCTCGTGCAGTCCAACCCCGGCGGTTGGCCAGGCATCCTGCTGGCGGTGACGGCAGCGGTGATCGTTGGACGGGAGATCAGTGTCTCGGCCCTGCGGGAGTGGATGGCCGAAATCGGTGAGCGATCGAAAGTGAAGGTCGCCTTCCTGGGCAAGCTCAAAACGGCCATGCAGATGATCGCCCTGGTGGTACTCCTGCTGCAGCACGACGCCGAGACCCTGCGCTATTACCACATCGGCGAGGCACTCCTCGTGGTAGCGGGCATCCTGACCATCTGGTCGGGCCTCGACTATCTGCGTGCCGCCTGGCCGGCGCTGCGCGGCAGGGACGACGAAGTGAAAAAAACGGAAAAAAAACCGGTGCAAGGTGGTTGACACATTCGCCAACTTCCCTAGAATAGCTGGACCACTACGCGGGAATAGCTCAGTTGGTAGAGCACGACCTTGCCAAGGTCGGGGTCGCGAGTTCGAGTCTCGTTTCCCGCTCCAGATTCCACAAAGCCTCGGGTGACCCGAGGTTTTGTTTTTTAAGCGCTATCGGATACTCTCCGCGTGCGCAGCGATGGCCGGGTGGCAGAGTGGTCATGCAGCGGACTGCAAATCCGCGTACGCCGGTTCGATTCCGACCTCGGCCTCCATCGCTTCCAAGGCGCACCGCTTCCGCGATGCGCCTTTTTTTCTTTCCGTGCCCGGATGGCGAAACCGGTAGACGCAAGGGATTTAAAATCCCTCATCCGAAAGGGTATGTGGGTTCGAGTCCCACTCCGGGCACCATCTCTCCCAACGGATTTAGCGCGTCGCAACGACCGCCGTACATCAAACCCGTAAAAATCACCGTAAAAATAACCCCTTACTCCCATCGAAGGCGGTTATCGAGGGAGACGTGGTCGGGAAGTGCGCTTAAGGCCTCCAGGAATTGAGTCAGGCCCTTCTTTCGGGCCGAGTAGCACCGCGAAAAATCCAAGCCTTGTCGGCGTAATCGGTTGGACGCTGACCGGGCCCTGTCTGCCCATTTCCCATCCAACAGAGCAAAGTCGCAATACACGAGTGCGGCCATGGCATGCTGGAAGTCAGCGCCATCGTTACACGTAACTGCCTCAGATCCGTTCAGAAAAATGGGGCGAAGTAGTTCGGCCATTATCAGGCGCGTCCGGGAGGCCGGGCGATCTACGCCCGCGTTTCTGGCCTGTCGCACGAAGTCGGCGGAGGCTCGTTGACGCCGTATGGTCGCAGCGACCTCCTCACATGACTCGTCGAAAGCCACTGCAACCTCTTCTCGCGCCGTGTCCCAGACGTGCTGAAACAAGCCATGGCCGCCGCTGGATTGTTGCTCGAGGATGGCACGCGCCATTTTTCCGTTCTCGGGCGGCTTGCTTACCGCCGGGAGGGGTCCGTAGCTCGGGTCAAGGAGAATATTCGCCAAGTCGATGCAGTAAATGGCGGGAAGCGCGCGAAAAATGAAGCGATCAATTTGAGCCGCGTGCCGTCTGTCAGATGCTCTGCATACCTCTGCCATGTTGGTGTCGCTGATACATATCACCCCATCCGTCCTGTGGATATGGGTGACCAGCGCACTGCCCAGCTCGTCGTTCTGAGAGAACTCGCTCATAGCCCAGTGATCGAGATAGATCGCAGGTCGGCTAAATACTTGGCTTACGATCCGCACACCTTCGCCGAAATCGAGTAGGTGAATCCCCACAGGATAGACTCCCTAGTTATGATCTTCGGGGGTACGCACGGTTGGAACTCCGAAGTCGTAGACGTCCATCATCTGCTGTGCCTTGTGTCCACTAGCCTGCTGCTTCTCTCCTCGGGTGCCCTTCGTGTTTGTGATGCCCTTGCGCTTCAGGTCATGCGGGCCGAAGCGCTGCTCGGCGGCCAGGACGCCCTCGGCAATCGCGAGCTTCATCAGCCTTTGAAAGGCGCTGTCGAAGCTGCTCTTCGCGAGCGGACCCCCGGTCTGGTTCACGAAAACCACACGGTCCTTGGCATGCATGGGCACCGGCATGCGCCGCGCGCCGACGATT
Organism: Luteibacter sahnii; assembly: GCF_034063545.1. Taxonomy (NCBI): domain Bacteria; kingdom Pseudomonadati; phylum Pseudomonadota; class Gammaproteobacteria; order Lysobacterales; family Rhodanobacteraceae; genus Luteibacter; species Luteibacter sahnii. Next base: position 263,050 of record NZ_JAQLOK010000002.1, on the reverse strand, counting down.
TCGTCGCGCCTGGCCTTGGCCGCGTCCCATGCGGCGCGGAGCCGCCGCGTCCACTCCACGATGTTGTCGCGCGAGCCCTTGCGCCGGTTCGTCATGATTCCGTTGGGCAGCTCGGCGTCGTCGGCGAGGGTGATCACCTCGATGCCCCGCAAGCGGCACAGATACATGAGCTCGACGGCCGGCCACAGGTAGGGTGCCACGGCGCCCTCGCGGTGCGCCGTGTAGGCGCCCCGGGCCTTGGCAAACTCCAGCAGGCTGGCAAGCGCGCGGTCGTCGGGGAGGCGACGCTGCTTCCGTTCGGTCGCCTGCTCCAGGCCGGCGCAGGGGTTGATTTCGCAGTAACCGCGGTTCTTGGCCCACCGGAACATACGCCGGAGGTAGCGGAGTAGGGCGTTCGCCTTCGTCGGCGTGCCCTGGCCGGCGATCTTGTCGATGATCTTCTGCATAAGCGGCGTGGTCATGCCGCGCACCGCGAGTGTGCCGAGCTTGCCGGCCGCCGTGGGGAAGGTGCTGGCGATGCGTCGGCACTTCTCGTACCCGGCCTGGGTCGCTGGCGCGAGGCTCCGGAATTTCTCGCTGCCGGCGAACTGCTCCATTACGTAGTCCAGCGACCGGCGGTCGACGCCGGCCAGCTGCTCCATGACACGGTGCAGGTCGGACATAAGCGCGGCGGCGTCGGCCACCTTCCGGCGAGACGCCTTCGCTCCCGGCAGGATCGTGTACCAGACCCGGTCACGCCGATCCCAGTAGCAGCCCTTCGGCAGCTTCGCCTGGTCGATGTGGTCCGGAATGGTGGCGTCCGGCCGCCGGGGGCGTCCTCGGGGCATTTACACAATATCCGCTGAGTAGGTTCGGTCGTTGGCAGCCGAGGATACCCCCAGCGCCTTGTTGATCGCCTCGAGCGTCGTCCACGGTCCATCGGCGCCGTCGGCGAGCGGGATACCCTGGTTGCTGGCCCAGCGCTTCAGCGCCGCCGGCTGGGTCAGCCCAGATAGACGCCGGAGCTCTGCCGCATCGATGATGTGATGATTCACGGTTAGCCCCCGGCTAGCGCTGAGTTGCCGACGCTTGGCGAACGCGGCAGTATCGCAACAACCACACACGGAGGAGTAATGGAATGCCTGCAGAATCTTTTAGGCTGATCTCGGTGGACGAAGTCGATGTTCTTTACAAGGGTGGCTACTATCGATTGGTTGCTTCCGGCGAACTGAACGAAGAAGACATGACGGTCGAGCTTGCCAACGCGAAGCTGCTCGATGATCAGAACAACATTTTCAAGCAGCTTCCGCGCCAACGGTTGGAGGCTGTGTCGAATGAGCTTGGTAGTCAGCACGATTGGCTGAAAAAAAGAGTAATGGAGCTTTTCTGAAAGCATCGAGGAGCCTACGACAGCCACGCCTCTTACTCCTCGGTTGCGGTGAGAGCCGCCCGCAGTAAATAGATGGTCATATCCATCGACTCCTCCAGTGCGTGGCGTAGCCATTCTTGGTGGACGAGATCCGTTCGATCGACGGTGGTCCCGTACTTGGCCAAGCCGACCTGCTCGCGCTGGCGGAACATGGCAATCAGCTGGGTAAGGGTGGCGCTGTCAGCTGGCGGCACCACCGCACGGTTCAGCACCTCGCGCGCTGCTGCCATGTCGGCCTGATGTGACGGGCTGGCTTTTCGCGAGACATCGCGCCGATGCAACTCGGATGCACAGCGGTTCATCGGCTCGCCGTCGATCTCATTGAACACGGCACGTGCGCACAGCCAGGACTCCGGGAAGAAGCGAAGCATGCTCATACCAGACCCTCTTTGACCGCGCGGTCGAAGTCGCTCTTGCGGAAGCGCACATAGGGAAGTCCTAGATCATCGGCAAGCCGGATGGCAGCCAAGGCAGCCATTTGCCACGACCTGCCCATGGCGGAGCACATTCAGCCGGTAATCGCCATGGACTCGACACTTGCCACGGAGCGACAGAGCTCGCCTGCGCGATACCGCGGCGTCGAAGGGGGGGCGGGCCGATTCACTTTGCGCTGGCCGGAGGCGCTGAGGAAATAGCTCATGCGGCGATCTTCTAGCCCCATCTTCTCATGGGTTACGACGCCCTCAAGGCACGAAGCCTTGGCGTCTGACCACCCCGCAGCTATCGTGTGGGGCAGAAATCCTCTTGCTTCGGCCGCGTGCGATCCCGCTTTGGGGGCAGGGCACTTAAGTTGCTGACAGGTCCTGCCGATGAGCTACGGACCATTCGGAGGACATCGCAATGAACGGATCGATGAGAAGCGCCGCGCTCATAGTATTGCTGTGCTGCGCAGTAGCGGGTTGCGCGAGTCAGCCAAAAGGCAATGTCGTTTCGTCAGGCCGAGGGATTGTGGTCCAGGAGACGAAGCCAGCGGGGTATCCGACCACTCGGATCGAAAAAGATAGCCTGGGAAACTGCACGCGGATCGAGGAAGATTTTGTCCCCGGAGTGACGATCCAGGGCAATAGGACCTGGAATATGGTCTCCAAGATCATGAGTCTCGGCGTCAATTGTCCTAGCTCATGATATTGTGAGTACGCTTTGCAGTATCGCTACGGGAGGCCTTGTGCCCCACGGTTCGTAGTGAATCATTCGAGTCCCACTCCGCCCAGTCCCTTCAACGGGCTGACACTCGTCACCTCGCGCTCGCTCAGTCCGTCTCACCATTCGGGCATGTTGTCGTACGGCTGGGCGACTTGTGCCGCGACAGCACCTGGATGATCTGCGTAAGCACGCCAGCCGTCGCTACGAAGCATTGACGCACGGCATTGGACGATGAGACCAGGCACCACAGATGGCCTTTGTGGGTATGAGAGACGATAAATCTCCCTGGTTAGCCCAGCTTTCGATTGAGTACGCGGTGATGAGCGACGCGGCGCTCGAGGGAGACTTCGACGAAGCGCGCTTTCGGGCATCTCTCATAAGCAAAATTGCCGAAAATGCGAGGATGGCCGACATCGCCTCCATGTGTCATCTCGTAGAGGCGCTGCTCGGGCCGTCAGGAACTAGGCCCAGCGAGCGCTATGTCCATGCGGTGCTCGCCCTCGGGGAAGCGATCTATCCGGATCGCAGGAGAACGTGATCCCTCACACGCCGCAATATCGGTGTTACGAACCGATTCGACCTGTGGCACACCTTATCGGGTAGATACGATGGGATCGAAACCCGATTGATCCACGACCATGCGGGCCCTGTGATAGTGGTGCTTGGTTATCATGGGACACCGGGGAAAACGAAGCGCAACGATGATTTGCTGGCGCTTTCGCGACCGCATTTGATAATCGACGAAAGTGGCATCACACGACCAAGTCGCGTTTCTGGAGCCGTCCATGTCCAATCCCTCGTTATCGCATCACTCCGTTGCAGTCGTTGCCGACGAAGCGCCAGCCAGGCTCGCCCCGAGCAACTACCCTGAGCCCTTCGCGTCCATGATGGAAGGGCGGATCAAGCGACCGCTGGGAGATCTTTTCGGTCTGCAAGGGTTCGGCGTGAATCACGTGACGTTACCGCCGGGTGCGATCTCTGCGTTGCACTATCGCCATTCGGTGCAGGACGAGTTCGTTTTCGTGTTGACCGGCGAGCTGACGCTCGTACATGACGCAGGCGAAACCCTGCTGAGGGCAGGACATGGCGCCGGCTTTCCGAGTGGCGGCACGGCACACCACCTGGTCAATCGGTCGGATGCCGACGCGACCTATCTCGAAGTCGGTGATCGCCGACCCGGGGATAGCGTGTCGTATCCAAACGACGATCTCCAGGCGGTGCGATCGGCGTCCGGATGGCTGTTCGAGCACAAGGACGGTCAGCCTTATTGACACATCGACACGCCTTCACGGATCGAACGGCGTCCCCATAGGCGGGGCGGCGGCCCGTTGCACTCATCCCGCCTGGATCGCGGGCGCCTTGTTGAAGGGGGGGATGCGCCTCAATGAATCCCTCGTGTTCAATGGCGGAGTGAACCCGTGATGGCAGCCATCCGATGCCCCACGCCCCATCCTTTTTTGTCACTCGCAAAAGCCAGGCGCTAACTCAACCTGTGCAGACCAGTGTCATGGTCAACCGCCTTATCGTGGCCCGTTTCACCGTGTCGATGGTGCCCGTCGCCTCTATGCGGTAATCGGGGCAGTCGAGGTCTTCCTCGGGATTGCCCTTGATGGCGCACGTTGCCCGCATGTGGAAGGCTTTCTCGCCCGAGCGATCGACAGAGACGTCCCTGCAACGGTCAAGGGTGCGCGACATGACCAGATCGCTTCGCTGCAAAAAGGTCACTAAGCCCGCGTCCGATGTCATGTCAGGCTTATTCGCCTCCGTGGCATGGATGGACGAGATCAGAAAGATCGATACGAGTAAGACACCCGTCTGCCGCTTCATTTGCCGCCTCCCTGGTTGGTGAATCTACGTCATGTCTTTTACCCGAGGGTAGAGGCATGCTCGGGGAAGAACTCTGACGGGATGCAGGCGCAGGTACTTGCGTGTCTAGAGTCCGCTTCCGTACTCGATACGCGCGTCCAACGGATTGGCCCAGGCGGTTACCAACCTCATGGGCTCCTCCGCGCCGTCACCGGCCCCGTTGGCGCCGCCCGTCCGGCGGGCGGACATCATGAGTTCTTTCAAGTGGCTCACAGGCCTTGCCATAAAACGTCACGTCCCGATCGACCATACGCACGCGTTCGCAAGAAAGGGCGAATCGCGTCGAAAGATGACGCATTTTCGGCTATGAGAAAAATCTGAGCCTTTAAAGTCAATGGCTTAGGCTTGGCATGGCCCATGCTGTGGTCAGGGCAACGCCGCTCTCCGGGGGGAGGATTCGCTATGTCATTGCACGCGTCCGGAACGTATTCGGCACGACTACCGTCGTGCCCCAAGGGCTCGGCTGAAGTCGTACCCGTGCTGGAGGGTAAGGATCCGTGGGGTGTCCTCGCCGGTCGGTTGTCGCCCTCCGGACGGCACCATGCGATGTCGCACGAAGCGTTTCATCTGCTTCTGGCCTTGCGATCCTCGGATCTAGAGCGCGTCCGTGGGAGCGCTGCCGAGCTGCGGCGGCTGTCCGGCGATCGGGGGCTCCCCCAGACCTACGGGGCAGTCGAGGCGCTTGAGCAGGCGTTGGCATCCGCCCATGGATCCGCCGCGCCGGAGGTCCAGCACGCGTGCGTCCTGTTGATCCGGACGATGGTCCGCGACGGTCTCGTCAATAACGCCGTGGCGCCGGGCGTTCGTCGTCGCGACTGACGCATAAGGCCTCGGCCGCGCCAGCGAACGTTTTAATCACTCTCATGGCCGACAGCGGATGCTGGCCTGACAACCAGGGGGCTCATCATGCGATTTTCGGTCCGCGCAAAAATCTTTTCGGCCATGGGCATCGCCCTGGCCTTGATGCTTGTCCTCGGGGGCGTAGGCCTTCTGGGCGTAAAGAAAACCTACGCGCTCGCGGATGCGATGTACGAAGCGAACGTCGTGTCCATCATGAACGTCGCGGAAGCGAAACAATCCATCGTCAACCAGCGCCTCGCGCTGCTGCGTGCGATCGCGGACCCCAAGCTCGGCGGCACGGCGCAACGGGTGCACGAGGCGATGACGAAGGAGGCGGCGGCGTGGGCACGCTATTACCCGGCCAAGATCAGTTCGGCGGAAGAGCGCCAGGCGGCGGAGGCCTATATCGCCGAACGCCAGAAGGCGACGCCGCTGGTTGAGAAAGAGATCGCGCTGCTGGAGGCCGGCAAGATCGACGACGTGCGCCTGATGCAGGTCGGCGTCGTCGGTCCGGCACTGGGCCAACTGGTCGAACGGATGGATGCGCTGGCGGGCATGAACTCCATCAAGGCGAGCCAGGCGGCGACCGACGCGGAAGCGCGTTACGTCGCCACCCGCAATCTTTCCGTCGGTTCGCTGGCGGCCGCCGTGATCGCGCTCCTCGTGGTCGCGACGTTGCTTGCGCGGGCCGTGCTGGTTCCCTTGGGCAAGGCCAGGACACTGGCGCAAGCGATCGAAGGTGGCCACCTCAACAACGCCACGGTGGTTTCGGGCAACGATGAGTTCACCGATACGCTGCGTGCCCTGGACACCATGGACAGGCGCCTGGCCGACATCGTCACCGACGTGCGCTACATCTCCCAGCAGGTCTCGTCGTCGGCAGGGGACATCGCGCAAGGCAACGATGATCTTTCCCAACGTACCCAGGAGCAGGCCAGTTCACTCGAAGAAACCGCTGCCTCGATGGAAGAACTGGCGTCGGCCGTGAAGCAGAATGCGGACGGTGCCGAACAGGCGCGTCAGCTGACGCAGCGGGTACGGGGCGACGCGGAGATCGGTAGCCAGGTGTCGGCCGAGGCCACCGAGGCCATGGCGGCGATCACCCAGGCGAGCAAGCAGATCGGCGAGATCGTGACGCTGATCGACGAGATCGCGTTCCAGACCAACCTGCTCGCGTTGAACGCCGCCGTGGAGGCCGCACGGGCGGGCGATCAGGGCAGGGGCTTCGCGGTGGTCGCGGCGGAAGTGCGCAACCTGGCACAGCGCAGCGCGGCCGCGGCGAAAGACATCAAGACGTTGGTGGCGTCCACCGTCGAACGGGTCGACGTGGGCGCGGCCCTCGTCGGCCGCACGGGAACCGCACTCAGCGAAATCGCCACCGGCGTGCGCTCCGTCAACGCCATCGTGGACGAGATCGCAGCGGCTTGCCAGGAGCAGGCCGCCGGCATCAACCAGGTCAACAACGCCGTGGTGACCCTGGACGACGTCACCCAGCAGAACGCCGCCCTGGTCGAGCAGGCCAGTGCAGCCAGCAAGAACGCGTCGGACCTGTCCCAGGAACTGCTGCGCAAGGTCGCTTTCTTCGCCGTCGAGGAGGGCACGGCCAAGGCCACGGCGGCGGAGCCCGTCCGTGCGCCCGTCGGGAAAACGGTCGTCGATGCCGCGCCGGCGCCCACGCCAGCGCCGGTATACCGACCCGTTGCCGCCATGGCTATGGCCGGTGACGACACGGCGTGGCGAGAGTTTTGACAGTATGTTCTGGCGTCTCGTCGTCTTCCATTAAACTAAACGCCACGAGATTCCCGAACGAAAAAGGGCTCGGACGTGCCGAGCCCTTTTCGTTCGGGACGTGATTAATCCTCTGCCGTCACCAAGGGAACGTCCAATTGTATTCACTACCGCTTCCCGTGCAGGACGGCGCAGTGGGGTCGCCGATGCAATGTGGACCGGTGGCCGGGGGTACATTGGACGCAGGAGGGTCATAGGTGGAAGCACCCCACTTACGGGCCGCTACCCAGATAGCGGCATTGCCATCCGCTTGGATATTAAATAGTGCGCTATCCGCGTGGAGAACCGGCGGGCTTTCGTTGGACTGATACGTGAAACCTGCCGGATAGGACTGGTTGCTCGTGCCTTGCCACACGTAGCCGGAGTCATTCCACGTCGTCAAGTGTCCCTCAAAGACGGCATAGAGTGCTGGTCCGCCGTTGGCTCGCGTCACGTTACTTGCCCATACGGGCTTACCGTTATGGTAGAGAACGAGATTACCGTCGGTCTGAAAAATCCACTGATTACCATTGGGGCCGTTGTAGACAACGCCCCGCTGAAATTGGAAGCCGTACTGAAACACGAGGGGCTCAGCCGCAGGAGCGCCGCCGGGAGTTACGGTGTTGGTCACCCAAACCGGCGCGTAAGCCATGACCACCGCTCGACCGACATCGTCTACCGTAAATTCGTTTGCCAGCCCCGCGTCCGCGGTCGTACCGGTCCACCAGATGGCTCGATTGTCAGCGGTGTAGAGTACGAAATTGCCGTCACCCTGCATAACGGCGTGGGTGGCTCCGGAACCGCCTGTTTGGGTATTCCAAATGGCTACCCCGTCCGAAAGGCGATAGACGACAAAATTTCCGTCACCCTGCATGACGGCGGTATAGCGACCGTCGTGGCTAGCCAGGCTCTGATTGACATTGAGTTGTTCACCCGCCTTGAGCCAGGCGGCTGCGGCGGGCATCGAGATGGAGCCGCAGAGGGTGAGTCCTGCGGCAGCAATGTATTTCATTGACGTTTTCAAGTTTCATCCCCTAATTTCCCGAAATTCCGTCGGGATCACATGAAGCATGCAGCACGAATTCGGTGAGGTATGTAGGTGAATTCTTCTTGACATGTAGGGGAAGTCCTACAAGATTGAGGTCTGAAGGGCATGTAGCATGTCGGCGAGCAGCGCATGATCGTTCGACGGCGAGAATTGCCCACCTTAGACTTGCCGTGCCTTCCTATCGAGCGAGTACGCGAAAACCTTGATTAAGTGGATTCGGCAGAGGAAAGGGCCGCGCACATGACGACCGGAACCTGGCTCAAAACGGGCATCGACCTGGCCTGGAAGTGCGTCGCCGTCTATTGGCTGTGGCATGCGTGGGGCAATAAGGCGACCCTCCGTACCGAGGGCTGGCCAACCCAGGCGCTGCTCTACTGGGCCCCGCTGGTCGTCGCGTTTGTGTTGCTTGGGCCGGGCGAGTGGTTCGGCCACAGTTGGCTTCGCGAGGGCATCGTGCCGCATGTCGTGCCCGTCTTTGCCGTGGCGCTGCTCCTCGTGGTGGCGGGCGCGACGCTGGCATGCTGGTCGCGCCACCTGCTGGGCCGCAACTGGAGCAGCGTGGTGCAGGTCAAGCGTGAGCACGAACTGGTCGAATCGGGTCCTTACCGATGGATCCGCCATCCCATTTATACCGGGCTGCTACTCATGTTCGCTGGCTCTGCGCTCGATGTCGGCGATGTCCGCGGCATCCTGGCGGTAGGTATCGTGCTGGTGTCGTTCGGGTGGAAGCTCCGCGCCGAAGAGCGCATGATGCAGGCGACATTCGGCGACCGATACCTGCGCTACCGCCAACGCACGGCGGCGCTTATTCCCGGGGTGTGGTGATGCCCGCGGCGGCCTTCGCTCGTCGTGACAACCAGAGGGTGGACAGACCCACCACGGCGGCGAAAGCCGCGCTCAGGGACAGGCAGCGTCCCTGCCAGGTGGCGTAAGCCATGGCGCTGGTAACGGCGCCGACGACGAAGCTGGTGATGACGGTCAGGCAGACGGCCACGCGGCGTGCATCGACGGGAGCGCCGCGCGCTTTCTGGCCCAGGGCGATGCCCAGGTCCGTGAACATACCGGTGAGGTGCGAGGTTCGCAGCAGCGCCCCCGATAACGCCGACGTGAGGCCGTTCTGGATGCCCATCGCGCCCGCGCACAGCATGACGCCGAGCCACGGTCGTTCCGGCAGCAGAAGGCTTGCCACCGACAACAGTAGGGCCACTCCGAAGAGGAGACCCGCCGCAGCGATGGAGGGCGTCCACCGCGGCCCCCGCGCCACCGTCGCGCTCATGGCGCATCCGAGGGTGAATGAGGCGATGACCCCGGCGGCGTGCGCGAGCAGGTCGACGTCACCGGCGCCCAGGCCGATACCGGCCTCGGTCGAGATGCCGGTGAGATGGGTGACGCCGACATGCCTCAGGGAGAGCAGGGCGGTCGCGTTGACGCTCCCGGCGACAGCGGGGAGCAGGGCGGCCCAGGACCATATCCAGCGGGGGAAGTGCGGAACCATGGAAATGTTTGGAGGCGAGGTGGGCATAGCATAAATCGACTCGGCCCTCGTGCGCTGGTCTGGCGTATCCTTATGGCGGACACTTGCCTCGTTCGCTCCGTGTTCGCTGCCATGGTGACAGCACGCGAGGATGCCGTTTTGCGTGAGTTGCGACGAGGCATCGGGGTATCGCTGTTGCTCCCCGATACCGAATGCACCAGTCGCTTTTTCAACATCGAGGCGGCTTACATTCGTACGTTTATCAGGGCATTTTGCGGCTGTATTCGCTACCGCTCACCGTGCAAGACGGCACGGTGGCCTCGCCAATGCGCTAGGGTGTGGCGACCGCGGACAGCTTGGTACAGGACAAGATCCCGTCGGTTTGAACGGTCCCCTGGTTCGAAGAATACCAAGCCGCCCTGGCCCGTATTGGCGTGAGCGACCGTGCCTCCGGCGTAATATCCAACGTACTTCTGCGTGGCCGATTGCGCAGCGGTAGCTGCATTAAAAAGCAGTAGACCCACTAACGCGCCGATAAGCTTTTCAGTTTAATGCGGTCGACTCTTAGAAGAAAGTCCGAGGCGGCAAGGGACTATTCCAAGAGGAGATTCATCCAGGAACTGACATCGGACGTACCCGCGCAGAAAGACTGATCCACGGCAGAGCTGCTGCATTGAAGGGCCCTGATTTTCAAGCCCTCCGAGGTGTAGTCCGATCTCAACGAGGGAAGGTCTCGGACGCCTTTGCATGCCGAGCCGCTTAAGCCGGAAAACCATGCAAAAGGCGCCAGCCAAGTCACGTCGGGGTCATTTTCAATGGCCGAAAAGAAGCGGCCGGTCGGATCGGTCTCGACGTCGCTGCAACCCTGCATGGCCCCGGGAACGACGATATATTTCTTGCCGGGTGCATACTGCTTCAGGGCCGCGAATGTGTGGGACCACTTGCTGTCGCTATCGCCATACTCATCGAAGCCCACCCAGTCGAGCAATTTCATACCCGCGAAGAACTTGTCGAAACCCTTTCCTGTGAGGATAGACGCAATGGGAAGGGACGCGGTTCGGCTGTCCTGCCTCACCGCATTCATCGCGTTGACGAACGAAGGGTTGGCCTGGCCGTTCACGTCGTTGAGACACACGTCTCCATTGGGCTCGTCCACGATGTAGACCGCGACCACGGTACTGCGCGCAGGGTCACCGGGGATCAGATAGCCCTGGTCGACCATGGCCTGCGAAAACGACGACCAGGAGGCCGCGGCGGTCGGGTCGTTCTGCCAGCAGCTTATCCGACCATCACTTTCGCGGACCGCCTGGAACACAAATGGAAAGGCGGGAACCATGGCGTGAACATGCGCAGCTTTCGCCGCGGCAAGCTTGTCCAGCACCTGGGACATCGTGACCTGCTTGCCGGACGGCGACGTATCGCCGGGCCAGGCGAGTATGGAATAAAGGTTGATGTGATCCTTCATTTCGAAGAATCCCAAGCCACCTTGGCCCGTATCGGCATGAGCGACCGTGTCTCCGGCGAAGTATCCGAAGTATTTTTGCGTGGCTGCCTGGACGGACATAGCCGAACTGCAAAGGAGCAGACCGGTTAATGCTGGGAGGAGGCGTTCGAATTTCATGTGGTTGACTCTATGAGTCGGCCTTCATTTCCGTATACATCGGTGCGCCTCGCAGATTTACCTGCGCGGCGCGACTCTGCCTTTTTCTGTCGCTGAGGGCCAAGCGATGCCTAAGGCGCATTCGACTACTGCATGATCAGCGCCATGCAAACCCGTTATTGAACGGAGTCGACGCCGAACGAACGGAAGTAACACGACGAGCCAACCACTTCGTACTCGATCAGTACCTTGAGGTTGGACGCTTTGGCCGCGAGCACGGTCGCGTAGAAAGCCTTGCCTCGATCGGTGGTATCCGCTGGATCCATGACGATGCTGCCCGATACGCAAGGCGAGCCGGTGTAGTAGACAGCCGGGCCGTTGTACATCTGCAACCGCCACGAACTAGGGTTGCCGATAATGACCGATGTGTTCGCCGATGCGGCACCACTGGCGCTGAGGCATAGAACCAGCGCGACGAGAAGCCTGGAGTTCAGGTTTTTGGAAAGCATTGAATTTTCCCCTTTTTTTAACGACGACCGATTATCGTCTCGCTGCTAGGAGATTCTAAGTCGGCCACGGGGGATGTTATGTAGGGTATAGCTGATGCTGATGTAGGGGAAATCCTACATCGGTGCGTACCATCCAGCCGAGTGTCACCGCCCGCTGACTATTGGCAGTGGGATGCGTCGATGAAGCGCTCCCAGGTCCTTGGGCTTGCCCGTTAAGGGGAGGGGCGTGAACGCCAGTTGAGTAAGTTCAGCGCGCCGAGGCAGCCCTGGCCCTGCTTTAACACGGCATCTTGGCCCTTCTGGGACGCCACGTGCATCGTAAGACAACTCCCCAACGAATCCTTGAACGACAACGTCTGCACCGCATGCTGATCACGCGGATGGGTGATGGCGCTCCCCATGCGGTTAAAGTCGGCTTCGTCGTGACTGTGCATGGCGATGTCGAGATGGCTGTCAAAGACGTCGTGACCGTCACGCTGTCGCTGCCGAACGGACACCAGACCCTGCGACATGTCGATCTCGCCACGGAAGCTGCCGTCGTCAGCCACGTGTTTGATGACATCGAGTCGCAGGGGGTACGTCAACGTTCGCCGCTGTCGCGTTTCAGGGCCATCACCCACGTGCGTCGTGGTGGTGTCGTCCACCTGAGTGGATTGATCGATGAGCTGGTGCCATGTCGGCGCGTCGGGCCGCGTAAAGGTCTGGCGGTTTGCGAATGACGCCGTCTGGCTGACCTCGCTGCGGATCGTGCCGCGCGACGTCGTGATCTCGCCGAGGATGCGATAGTGGTCGTGACGTGTGGTGTCGACGTGGCCCTCGACGCGATGGTCTCGCGTCTCACGCAGTGCACTGTCCACACGCGGCGTGCCCAGGTCGGTCTGGGTCGCGAGGCTATTGGCGAGTACCTTGCCGGTGACGACTCGCGCGTCGTGGTCCTGGTAGATGAGCAGGCTGGCCGCGAGGTTGAAGAAGCGGTTTGCGCCGAGCACGCGCACCGAGACGTCGTGCGGACGCCCGTCGTCGAGCACGCCGGCGAAGGGTGTCAGGTCGACGCGGTAGGGTGTGAAGTTGAGGGTCTGGATGTCGGGGATCGGACGCCAAAGGTTCGGGTCGACGCCTCCGGTGTAGGTCCAGGGATAGACCGGCGCGAGCCCGGCCGACTGGCCGTCGATGGCGACCAGCACCTGCCGCAGGTTGCCGCCGCCACACTCTTGTAACGGGGCGCCGTCGTAAGGCGATTCCAGCGCGAAATGCTGCGTGCGCGTCACGTCGGCGTCGTCGATGCAGGTGTACCAGGGCTCGTCGTTGCCCTGGCTTTGGGCGATCACGTCGAGATAGGCGCGGGTCACGTTGCGCGGCAGGGTTAGCGAGCCATGCAGTCGCTGCGCGCCGTCCTGCACGACGGTGGCGGCGCCGCGCGGATCGTCGCTGAGCGGATACACGGCATCCGCGGGTGCCACGGCGGGTGCCACGGCACCCGCGGGATAGAACACGAGCCGGGCGCTGGCGGTGATGGCGCTGGTGTAGCGGTCACTGAGCCAGTTGTTGACGATCGCCTGGCCCGGACGGGCGCCACGGAAAAGTGCGGCGTAATCGGTCAGGTCACGCTCCACGTGCCACCGGGCGCCCACGTCGGCGCTCGGCTCCTGGGTGGTGCCGAAGTAGATCGCGGTGCCGCCCAGCCAGATCGACGCGGTCCGGTCGTACTGCTTGCCCGCGGGCACCGAAACATCCATTTCCAGCACAACTTTCGCCCACGGGCCGTCGCATGCCTTGGGTGGCTGGTAGTCGAAAGTCAGTGGGGTGGCCGTCATGGCCTTGGGATCGCCGGTCTCGCCGAACGCATGGTCGGTGAAGAGCGGCACCGCGCACGACGGCCCGGGCGGTCGCGTCAGTCGGGGTTCCGTGGAGTACGCCTCGCGGAACGGCGCGGCCGGCCCGGCCCAGGCAACGACACTGGCGAGGGATAGCCCCGCCAGCGCCATGAACGACACTCGTTGGATCGACGGCATGATGGCCTCAGAAATCGTAGTTCACGCCGAATCGCACGTAGCGCGGCGGCTCGAGTACCGTAGCGGTGCCGTACAGGTCGTTCAATCGGGACGGCGTGGCGCTGGAGTTGTAGCGCGAGTAAATCGCCAGCGGCCGCTGCTCGTTGATGACGTTGAAGACGCTGAGGTTGAACGAGAGCCGGTGGTCGGCGAACGCCGGCGCGTAGGTGAGGTTGAGGTCCACCTGGCGCGTCCACGGCAGGTCGCCCTGCTTGCCGGGTGGCGAGGGCTGGCCGTTACACCAGTGGTAGAGGCTGCCGTAACCATCGGGGTTGTTGGTGGCCGGATCGTTCGGTGTCGGTCCGTAGAAGCCCAGGCAGTAGCGCGGGGCGCCGGAGGCCACGCGTACCACGCCGGACACCATCCACTCTGGCGAGAACCGGTACACGCCGTTGAGCTTGATCTGGTGCGTGTGGTTGTTGCTGGCCAGGCCGTTCGCGTTCTCCATCACATACGCGTTGTCCCAGTCCTGGGTGACGCCGACGGAGTCGTCGCCGCGGCTGGCCGTGAGCAGGCCCGACGAGTTGCCGTAGCTGCGCGAGAACACGTAATCGAGCCGACCGCCCCACGGGCCATTGGCGAGGGGATGCTCCAGGAACATCTCCAGCGCGTAGTAGTTGCGCTTGGGTCCCTGGGTGAAGCCCCAGTCGGCGTCGCTCATGCGCGTGGTCACGTAGCCGTTGGTGGTCGCGACGCGGAAGTCGTTGCTCTTGCCCGGGTTGAAGATGTAACAGGCGCCGCGGTTGGCTGTGATCTGGTCGTCGGTCAGCCCGTAGAGGGTCTTCGTCTTCGCGATGAGCAGGTCGTCGCTGTCGCAGACGTCGTCGGAAATCTGCCGCAGCTTGCGGAACGTGCCCTTTATCCCGGCAATCCATGCGTCGCCGAGCGCCTTGGTCGCACCCAGGATGAATTCGTCCTGGTACTCCGCGCCGAGGTTCTTCGATGCGACCGTGGCGGGGTCCGGCGCCTGGCCCGTGTGGCCGTTGACGTCGTAAGCGCCGAACTCGCCCAGGCCGGTCGGCATGCCGTTGGCGGCGATGCCGGTGTAGGTGTAGTAGTTGCGCTGCCACAGGTAACCGGTGGCACCGTCATAGGCCGTATTGTTGTTGATGGCGAGGTAGTAGCGGCCGAGGTTACCGAACACTTTCAGCGTCGCGTCCCCGAACACGTCCCAGCTGAAACCCGCGCGGGGGGACCAGTTGTGGTTCTGCGAGGTGAATTTGACGCTGCTGTTGTTGTAGTTGGCGAAAGCGTCGTTGCGCACGCCCACCGTCAGGAGGAAGCGATCGGTGATCTGCCAGTTGTCTTCGACATACTGGGCCTTTTCCACCGTCTTCACGCCGGATGCGCCGTTGGTGATCTCGTTGACCACGTAGTAGCCTCGGCCACCCGGCGCGCCGATGCCGTTGGCCAGGTCGATCGCGCCAGTGCTCTGGCCGTAGGTCCAGGTGGACTGGTTGTTGCCCTGGTCGATGGTCTCCGGCTTATCGTTGTCGATGCCGACATTCACGGTGTGATCGCCGAGTTTCCATTCGAGGTTGAGCTGGAGACTGGTGTTCTGCGACCCCTGGTCCGGCGCCGAGAGCGACGAGATGGTCTGTGCGTTGCTGACGGAGCGTCCGCCGGTGATGAGCGGATCCTGGTCGGTGATGTTCTGCAGGTAGGGCAGGGTGGGATCGTAGCCGGCCGGTGCGCTGTAATCGTGCAGGCGCATCCGTCCCCATAGCGCGGTGAAGGTCAGGGTGTCGGTGAGATAGCTGGTGAACTTGCCGATGTAGGCCGTGCCGCCGGACTTCGTGAGCACGTTGGGCACCGTGGTGCCGTTGGTGCCGAGGCTGGCGTAGCTGAAGTTCGTGTTGGTTCCCGAGCTGGATTGCTCGCTGTGGATACCCGTCAGCTCGAGGATATTGTTGTCGGTGATGTTCCAATTGATCTTGCCGTACCACTTCGGCGTGGTGTTCTTGTAGTGCAGGCGCGACGCCTGGGCGTCCGGGTTGGTCGGATCGGCGTTGGTCGAGGTGGTGTAGCCGCGCGTGGTGTCCTCCTCGGCCGCGGCGAAGAGATACAGCCGATTCGCGATCAGCGGACCGCCGATGTAGCCGCTGTAGGTCGAGGTCCAGTTCGTGTCGCGCTGGCGGTAGGTGTACAGGTCGCCGGCGAAGCGGTTGTTCGCGTAGCGAATGTTATCGGGCGCCGCTTCGAGCGACGCGGGGCTCCACTGCGCCTGGAATCCGTAATGCCACGTGTTGGTGCCGCTCTTGCCGACCTGGTTGATCACGCCGCCGTCCGAGCGGCCGTACTTGGCGCTGTAGCCTCCGGTGAGCACCTCCTGCTGATCGATGGCGCCGTAGGGCAACTGCAGCGCGCCCTCGCCCTTGTAGGGGTCGGTCGTGTTGAAGCCGTTGATGTAATAGGCGTTCTCCGCGCCACTCGAACCGCCGAAGGAAACGAGGTTGCCCCCTCCACCGATGCGACTGCCGTAGAGCGCGCCGGAGGATGCCGTGCCGGGCGCGAGCAGGGCGATATCCTCCGCCGTGCGTGCCAGCGGAAGCTGGGCAAGCTGTTGCGCGGTAATCACGGTGCGCGAGTCGACGGTGGACACGTCGATCGGTGGTTGTGTCGTCGCCGACACGCTGACGCCGCCCAGATCGGTGGCCGCCGTGGCACCCGGCCCAGCGTCGGCCGCGAAGTCGATCTGAGCCGAACCCCCGACGCGGAGCGCGACGCCCTCATGCGTCGAGATGGGCTGGCCACCCCGGATCAGGCTGACCCGGTAGGTGCCGACGGGCAGCGAGGTGGCCTGGTAGCGGCCGGCGGTGTCCACGGGCACGTCGCGACGTACGCCACTGGCACCCTCGATCCTTATGCTTTCTCCGGGTTGGGCATCGCCGACGGTACCCACGACGGAGCCCGTGGTCGACTGGGCGGCGACGTGACCGGCAAAGGCGAGGCTCATGCAGAGGACCAGGCGCTTGATCGCATGCGTATCGGGAAGGGCGCGCGAACGGTCGGACATCGTGACTCACCTTCTTGGCGGAAAAATCGTGGTGCGCCGGCAGATCGGATCGGCGACGAGGTCGCGCGGGGTGCGGAGTGGTCGGACGCTGCGCGAAGCGGGCGCGTCGCTTGCCCCTGATATCCCCTGGCGTCACGCGACGTCGCATGTGGCTTTCATGCTTTTGTAACAGGATAGGCGCCGATTGCCAACCGATGGACGGCTAGACGTCCGAACGATGAAATGACAAAGGGTGTCGCAAGAACTTGCGACACCCTTTGTTTGCACGCTGGCATCTGTCGGCAACGGAGCGCCGCTATCGATGCGAGTTCAAGGTCAGAACTCCTTCCAGACCGCCTCCTGCATGGCGTCGGCGACGATCGCGCGGCCGACCTCGGCGTCCGGGCGGGACGACGGCTTGGGCGTGACGGCGGCCGCCGGGGCAACGGGTGCCTGGCGCGGGGGAGGCATCGGTTCGGCCTCGGCTTTGACGGCGTGTCCGGCGATCCTGAAAAAAGCGACCTGTCGCATCAGCGCTTCGGCCAGTTCGAGCGAGTGACGGCTCGCCGCACTGGCTTCTTCGACCAGCGCCGCATTTTGCTGGGTCACGTCGTCGAGGGTCACGACGGCGTTGTTTACCTGCTCGATGCCCGCCGACTGCTGCTGCGAGGCGGCGGCGATTTCGCTCACGATGTCCGACATCCGCGATGCGCCGTTGCGGATCTGGGTCAGCGCTTCGCCGGTCTGCCCGACGAGGACTACGCCGGCCTCCACGCGCGCCGTAGTGTTGCCGATCAAGGCCTTGATGTCTTTCGCGGCGCTGGCGCTGCGCTGGGCGAGCGCGCGCACTTCGGCAGCCACCACCGCGAACCCGCGACCTTGTTCGCCGGCGCGTGCCGCTTCCACGGCGGCGTTGAGCGAAAGCAGGTTGGTCTGGAAGGCGATTTCGTCGATCAGCACCGCGATCTCACCCACCTGCCGGCTCGCCTCGCTGATATGCGTCATCGCCTCGACCGCGTCCCCGGCGATGCGGCTGCCCGCGACGGCATCGTCGCGCAGGGTCGTGGAGATATGGCGGGCGACATCGGCGCTTTCCGCGTTTTGTTTCACGGTAGCGGCCATCTCTTCCATGGAGGCGGCGGTTTCTTCCAGCGACGAGGCCTGCTCCTGGGTGCGTGCCGAAAGGTCTTCGTTGCCCGATGAGATGTCACGGGCGGCGTGGGTGACCTGGGACGCGTTTTCACGGACGCCCGCGACGATGGACGACAGCTTGCTGTCCATTTGCGCGAGGGCGCGCAGCGTGTCGCTCAGTTCGTCCTTGCCGTCCACCTGGAGGCGGTGGTCGAGTTCGCCGTCGCTGATCCGCGTGGCCAGTTCACGGGCACGCAGCAGGGGACGCATGATGGAGCGGGCGAGCACCACGCCGGTCACGGCGACGATCACGACACCGAGGAGAGCCACGATCATCATCACTTCACCGGTCGTCTTGACGGCGGTGGCGGAGGCTTCGAAGTTGGCCTTTGCCTCGAGTTTCTGGGCGGCGACGATGCCGATGATGTCACCGATCTCCGCGTCGAAGGCCGGGCTCACGACGTCGATGAGCATGCGCTTGCCTTCATCCATCTTGCCGTCCTTGAAAAGCTGGATGCTTTGCGCAAGCAACGCGCGCTCCTTGGCCTGGTGCGCGATGAACTGCTTGGCCATGCCGGCCTCTTCCGGCGAGGAGATGTGCGCGGGGTAATAGTCGCGCCACTGGAGGTCCATCGCGGCCTGGTTGGCGGCGATCTTCTTTTCCGCTTCGGCCATTGCTTGTGGGGTCATGCGCACATAGGCCCGGTTGACCGCGGTGCGATTCTCCAGCGAGAGCGCGCGCACGAGGGAGACATCCATCACCGACACCATGGAGTCGTTATAGAGCGTGCCCATGCGTTCCTGCACGCGCCACAACGAGGTGAGCCCGGTGCCACCCAGCACGAGGGCCACGAGCAGCGCGAGGCTCATCGCGGCGATGATTTTCATTTTCACGGTCATGTAGCGATTCCGGGGTCTGTGGGTGGAACCATTACATTCGACACGTCGCGTCCATCCTGAAGCGCTCTCGCACGATGGCGCGGCGCCGCAGTCAGAGCGCGTTTGGCAAGGTGAGCGAGGATTCACGCATCATATTGCGATTGTCGTTGCGGCCTTCAAGCATGGCAATGTCGTGTCTATGCCGGTCTCGGTTTTGCAAGGTGTTATCACGCCGCCCGGAGCGAGTCGTAAAGGCACGGCACGCAGGGCATCATGCTGCGGCGCAGCTTGCGGAACGATAATCATAAAATACTACAATTGACTTCGTCGTCACGGGGCATGTTTCCAGGTGCGTTCGATAGGCCTGGGCGACGGGAGGGGGCGGCCGTCTTGAGGGACTGCCGCGAGGGGTGTCGGATCGTGAGGGGTTCGTACTGACGTGATCGCGTTGAGTAACGGTCGTCTGCGCCTCCAACTGGTGCCCGAGGTGGGTGGTGGCGTCGCGCGCTTGGATTGGTGGACGGACGACGGTCTCGTGCCGCTGATGCGCCCTCGTGTCGAGGCATCTGGCGCACCTGCTCACCCCGGTGACCCCAATCACCTGGCGTGTTATCCGCTCGTGCCTTGGAGTAATCGTATCGGCGGCCGGGGTTTCACTCATGCCGGATGCCGGGTCGACCTCGCGCCCAATCGCCACGACGATCCCTACCCGATCCACGGCACCGCCTGGCAACGATCGTGGTCGGTGGAGAATCACGATGCCCATATGGCACGCATGACCCTCGAAGATGCATCGCCCGGTGGCTATGCCTACCACGCGACGCTTCGTTACGCGCTGTCCGAAGACACGCTCGATGTGCGCTTGCGTGTCATCAATACCGGCAGCCGGGCGTTGCCGTTCGGCATCGGTCTGCACCCCTTCTTTGCCCGACGACCGGGCGTACGCCTGCGGGCACCCGCTACCGGCGTATGGCTCAATGACGGCCAAAGCCCGATACCGACCGAGCTCGCGTCCGTACCGTCGTGCTGGGACTTCGGCCGAAGCGCGCCGCTTCCCGCGGGCGGAGTCAACCACGCCTTCACCGGTTGGACCGGGGACGCGACCATCGAATGGCCAACCGAGCGGCTTGCGCTGCATGTCGCCGCCGAGGATCACGTTTACGTTCTCTACGTCCCGGAGGGCGAGGACTTTTTTTGCTTCGAACCGGTGGACCATCCCATCGATGCCGTTCACCTTCCTGGGGGGTCCGTCGAGAACGGCATGACCGAGCTTGCCCGTGGAACCTCCATGGAGCGGAGGTTCCTTTTTCGCGTGGACGCATCCGGACGTTGACCCCGCACGGCCCATGGCGGATCGCGCCACGGCTTATGATCGAAGAGGACGCCTCGCTGATGTTCCTGTCTCCTGCTCACCGTCTCTTGCTCGTTCTGATGGGCGGTATGGCCGCCTCGTCGGCGTTCGCGGCGTCGCACGATACGACGACGCGCTACGACGCCGCGCGCCGTGTTTTTCGGCTCGACGCCGCCGGCGTCACCTATGCCATGGGCGTGAATGCCGACGGTGGTTTGCAGGCACTGTACTGGGGCGCGCAACTGGCGCCTGACGACCCACTGGGACCGGCCGAGCCGGCCCCCGAGCGTTCGTCGTTCGATCCGAAAGGCGCGCTCACCCGTCAGGAGTACGCCGGGTGGGGCGGAGGCATCACCGCCACGCCTGCGCTGAAGGTGCGCTTCGACGACGGCAACCGCGATCTCGTGCTGCGCTACGACAGCTACCGGATAGAGGGAGACGGACTCGCGATTCGCCTCAACGACGCCCAGGCGGGTGTCGCGGTCACCTTGCGTTATACGATGGATGCGACGACAGGCATCGTGGGGCGTTCGGCGCACATCGAGAACCACGGCGGCCAGTCGTTGACGGTCGATGAAGCGGCGGCAGCGACCTGGAGCCTGCCTTCGGGCGAGTATTCGCTGCGTTACCTCACCGGTACATGGGCTGGCGAATGGCACCTGCAGACGCGGGCCATCACGCCCGGCGCGACCGTGCTTGAAAGCCGCCGCGGTAGTACGGGCGATGAGAACAACCCCTGGTTCGCGATCGGTCGCGGCGACGCGTGGAGCGAGCAGCATGGCGACGTCTGGTTCGGCGCCCTGGCCTGGAGCGGGTCGTGGCGCATCCGCGTGGATGAGGACATCCTTGGCCAGGTGCGCGTGACCGGCGGCTTCAACACGTTCGACTTCGGCTACCGCCTGGCGCCGGGGCAGTCGCTGGACACGCCAGTGTTCTATGCGGGGTATACGGCCAACGGCGCCGGCGAGGCGTCGCGACTGCTGCATCGGTTCGAGCGCCATGACCTCCTGCCGGGAGGCGCGTCGGCCCGGTTGAGGCCGGTGCTCTACAACTCGTGGGAAGCCACCGAATTCAAGGTCGATGCCGAGGGCCAGGAGACGCTCGCCGAAAAGGCGGCCGCGCTAGGCGTGGAACGTTTCGTCGTCGACGACGGCTGGTTCGGCGCGCGTAACAACGACCATGCGGGGCTCGGCGACTGGGTGGTCAATCGCAGCAAGTTTCCGCAAGGCCTGAAGCCTCTCATCGACAAGGTTCATGGCCTGGGCATGAGCTTCGGCTTGTGGGTGGAGCCGGAGATGGTCAATCCCGACAGCGACCTGTATCGCGCGCATCCGGACTGGGTGCTGAGCTTTCCCGGGCGGGAGCGCACGCTGGGGCGCAACCAGCTGGTGCTCAACCTGGCGCGAGATGACGTGAAGGCGCACGTGTTCGAGGTGTTGGATACCCTGCTCTCGAACAACGATATCCAGTTCCTCAAGTGGGATTACAACCGCAACTGGGCCGAGCCGGGCTGGTCGCAGGTGCCGGCGAACGAGCAACAAAAGGTCTACGTGACCTACGTGCGGAATCTCTACGACATCCTTCGCCGGCTGCGTGAACGGCATCCCGGCGTGGAGATCGAATCCTGTTCCGGCGGCGGCGCGCGCGTCGACCTCGGCATCATGGCGCTCACCGACGAGGTGTGGCCGTCGGACAACACCGATCCCTCCGATCGCCTCTCGATCCAGGATGGCTTTACCCAGGCGTACGCCCCGGCGACGATGATGGCCTGGGTCACCGGCTCTCCCAACTGGGTGAACCATCGCACGAGTTCGCTCGACTTCCGTTTTCTGTCGGCGATGCAGGGTGGCCTGGGCATCGGTGCGAACCTGCTGGAGTGGACGCCATCCGACGAGGCGACGGCCCGGCGCTACATCGCCGACTACAAGGCCATCCGCGCCACCGTGCAGCGCGGGGACCTGTATCGCCTGCTGTCGCCGCAGGGCCGGGCGCCCTGGTCGGCCACCGAATCGGTAGCGAGCGACGGCCATCAGGCCGTGCTGTTCGCGTTCCAGCGACAGGGTGAGGAGGCGCGCCCCTATCCCACGTTGCGACTGCGTGGACTCGAGCCGAAGGCGCGCTACCGCATCCGCTTCATCCACGGCGAGTCGATGCCCGGCACGCCCGAGGTGGCGAGCGGCGCTTACTGGATGCAGCGCGGTATCGACCTTTCCTTGCGGGGCGATCTGGTGGCCGCGGGTGCGGTGTTCACCCGCGAACCCTGACGTCCCGGTTTCCGGCGTTCTTTCCCTGAGGGAGTCGTGCCATGCCCGATCGCCACGTCGTGTTACGCCCGATGCTCGTCGTCGCCTGCGGCCTTCTCATGGGCGCCATGCCTGCCCACGCACAGGTGAACGGCGTCGCGCGGAGGCCTTACCTGGGCTGGAGCAGTTTCAGCCAGCAGACCATCGAACCGGCCTTCCTTACCCAGGCCAACATGATCCGGCAGTCCGACGCCCTCAAGGCATCGGGCTTGCAGAAGCATGGCTACGATCACATCAACCTCGATTCGGGGTGGATGGGTGGATTCGACGGCAACGGCCGGCCCATGCCCGATCCCGCCACCTTTCCCGATATCAAGGCGATGATCGACCACATCCATGCCAACGGTCAGAAGGCGGGTATTTACTGGATACCCGGCGTGGAGGAGCCGGCGGTGCAGGCGAACGACCCCATCCTCGGCACGTCGTATCACATCGACGACATCCTCGCGGTGCCGCATCGCGCGGGCAACGCGTTCGGCGGCCCAGGCGAATCGCCTTACCATTACAAGATCGATTTCTCGCGGCCCGGCGCGCAGGCATACATCGACTCCGTCGTGGCGTTGTTCGCGTCCTGGGGCGTCGATTTCATCAAGCTCGATGGCGTGACGCCCGGTTCGTACAGCGACGACCTGCACATCGATAATCGCGATGACGTGGCCGCCTGGTCGAAAGCCATCGCGCGCAGCGGCCGGCCGATCTGGTTAACCGTGTCGTGGCAGGTCGATAAGGATGCTATCGACGTCTGGCGCACGTGGTCGAATGCCCGGCGCATCGACGACGACGTGGAGTGCGAAGGGCGTTGCGCCACGCTCACCAACTGGCCGCGGATCGAGAAGCGCTTCCGTGACCTCCCTGGTTGGCAGGATGTCGCCGGTCCCTCGCAAGGATGGAACGATCTCGATTCGCTCGATATCGGCGATGGCGCGCTCGATGGGCTGAGCCTCGACGAAAAGCGCTCGGCGTTCACGCTATGGTCGATGGCCAACGCCCCGCTGTACCTCGGTGGCGACCTGACGCGACTGGACAGGGAGGGCAAAGCGCTGGCCTCGAATGACGAGGTGATCGCGGTGGACCAGTCGGGTAGGCCGGCGACGTCGCTGCGGGCAGGCGATCTGCCGGTGTGGGTCAGTGACCTCGGGGGTGGCCGATATTACGTCGCGTTGTTCAACATGAACGCGACGAAAGCCGTGGCCGAGCTGGCCTGGAACGAGATGGGGCTGACGGGTGCGCTGCGGGTCCGCGACCTGTGGAGCCACCGGGAGCTCGGTCCGTCGTTCGGCCGTTATGTCACGGTCCTGCCGGGGCATGGAGCGCAGCTGTTGCTGGTACAGGCCATGCCCGGGAACGTGGCCGAGGCGCCGTGGGCGAGTCACGAAGCCGAAGCCGCGACGCTGTCGGGTACGGCGGCGGTGTATGACTGCGTGGCCTGCTCGGGTGGCCGGAAGGTGGGCGGGCTTGGCCTGGGGGCGGACAACGCGGTGACGTTTGGCGACATCGTCGCGCCTCGCGACGGTGCGTACCTCATGCGTATCGATGCGATGACGCAGGGGCTGCGTTCGTATCTATTCCAGGTCAATGACGGGCCGCAGCAGACGTTCAACGCGGGCGGCGGCAGCTTTGAGCTTCCGTCGGGTGGCGTTGTGCCGGTTTGCCTGCGCAAGGGGACGAACCGCATCCGTTTCGGTAACGCCGTGAGTTACCCGCCCGACCTCGATCGCATCGCGATCGGTGGGCGGGGCGACGCGCCGCTGCCGGACGCCCGCACGTACGAAGCCGAGTCGGCGACGCTGGGCGGAACAGCGTCGGCGGGTTTCGGCAACTACTTCTCGGGTCTGGCTAAAGTGGGCAACCTCGGGGGAGGGGTCGCGAACGCTGTGACGTTCGCGAACGTCGACGTGCCCACGGCAGGTGTCTATCAACTCGAGATCGACTACGCGACGAAGGGTGCGCGCGTGCTGCAGATGTCACTCAACGGGGCGATGGCGCAGGATCTGGTGCTGGACGGCAGCAGCTTCGACGACCCGGTGGCGACAGTGCTCGAGGTGCGCTTGCTGAAGGGGCGCAACACCCTTCGCTTCGGCAACGCCATCGGATTCGCGCCCGACCTTGATCGCGTCGTGGTGGCGCCGCGGCCGGTGCTGGCGCGGCTGGGAGCGACCTCGCGTGCCTGTCCCGCCGAACCGGTGCGTTAGTCGGGGCGCGCCCGATCGGTGGCGACGCCGGGCGGGCTTGCGGAGATCGAAAATTTACCTATAATGGGCGGCTCACCAAGCGGGAATAGCTCAGTTGGTAGAGCACGACCTTGCCAAGGTCGGGGTCGCGAGTTCGAGTCTCGTTTCCCGCTCCAGATTCAGACAAAGCCTCGGCTCGCGCCGGGGCTTTTTCGTTGGCGTGCGGTCATGGGCTGGGCGCTTCGCCTGCGGATTCCCTGGGCTTATTCGCGCAGATCGACCGGTTCAAGGAGCGATCGGCATCGCCCTCGTTGGTGGCGGTGAGACGCGCCATGCAACTCTCGTAGGTTTCCGGCTTGAGCGTGCTCTTCGAGCGTGTGTCGAGGTACACCGCCGTCACGATGACCGCGAGAACGATGGCGATCCAGGGCAGGTAGTCGGAGAGGCTGCTTCGCATGGTCGATGGACACGGAACCGATGTCCCATCATACGACGATGTACGACGTGCAGGCGTCCTAGCCCTGGCGTTCACGCCGCTCCCATCCGGTCCGGTGGAGCCTCTGCCTACCGTGCAGGAGTAAGACCATGACGAGCCAACGAACCCATACCCTCGGGACCATGGCCGCGGGACGGCTGTTGATCCGCGCGGCCGGCGGCCGGTGGGGGCCGGCACTGCTGGTGTTGGCGGGCATCGTCCTGCTCAGGCGCATGTCCGCCGCCAGGGCGGAGCGAAGGCTCCGCCACGAAACGTTCTAGTCGGGCTTTTTCCGCTGGTTATCCTCGCCCGTGTCATCAAGGGGATCGCCGGACGCATCGGTCTCCGGCTGGCGAGTGGACGGTGAATCGTTCGGTGGCAGGTCGTTCTGACCGGGATGTTGCGGCGGACGATTTTTTTCGTTGGCCATGCGCGTTCTCCGTCGAAAGGAGAAATCACCTTGCAAGCGATCGGTTGACGAGCGTGTGTCTGTCACGTGATCGCAGGTGAACACGCGTATATGGCGAAATAACGCAAAACCCCCGGAATGCGCTCGACATTGCCGTGGGCATTCGTTGACACCGTTTACAGGGTTTTTCCCCACGCTATGCGAGCCTGGGACTGCTACAGCGCATCGCGGGCAGTTCCGATCATGGCCTGCGCTGGTTGTCTTGCCTGCACATCTGGCATTGTATGCGCTCGCAGGCTCTGCGCTTTCGATGGAACGCGCTCAGAAGTACAGTCGGCCCAGGGAGGGCACCACATGATTAACGTAGTACTGGTCGACGACCATGAATTGGTTCGCACGGGTTTCCGGATGATCCTCCAGCAGCAGGCGGATATCCGGATCCGAGGAGAGGCGGGGTCCGCGGAAGAGGGGCTGCGTCTCATCCGGTCGCAGTCCCCCGACATCGCGCTGGTCGACGTGCACATGCCGGGCATGAGTGGCGTCGAGTTGACCGAGCGAGTCATTCGCGCCAAGTTGCGCACGAATATCGTCATCCTTACCGTCGTCGACGATGCCCGTTTTCCCAAACGGCTGCTCGACGCGGGCGCGCTGGGCTATCTCACCAAGGGCTGTGCCGCCGACGAACTGCTGAGCGCCGTGCGCCAGGTCGCGTCGGGGCGTCGTTATCTGGCGCCGACGGTAGCACAGCAGTTGGCGCTCGCGACGCTCGACGGTTCCGATTCGCCCTTCGACGCGCTCTCCACCCGAGAGATGGAGGTCGCGATGATGCTGGTGCGAGGCATGCCGCTAACGTCCATCGGCGAGCGGCTCAACCTCAGCCCCAAGACGGTGTCGACGTATAAGCAGCGGCTGATGGAAAAGCTCCACGTCGACCATGTGGTAGGGCTCGCCCACCTGATGACGGTTCATGGGATGCTCGACACGCACAATCACCAGGTCGGGAAAAAAACCGACGCCACCGATTCATAAAAAAAACGCCGGGCATGCCCGGCGTTTTTTTAGGGTGGCTCCAGGCGCACGGCCCCTGCACTTGGTGGCCCGGGGCGTGGAGCACGAGGCTTTCAGCCCTCGTGCTTAGGCTCGTCACCGGTCGGCGGTTCGTGACGCGGTCGCGTGAGCAGATCGCCCTGGGCCGGCGGTGTCGAGCGATGCTCGTCGGCTGGCGTCGTCGGTGCCGGCGCCCCACGAGACGCTGGGGGCTGCGGCGACATCGGCCTGTCGGCAGTCGTGACATCCGACGCAGGCTTGCGGCCTGCCTTGTCGTCTTCTTCGTCCGCGGCTACACCGGGAATAACGTCGCCCGGACGCACCTCCGGCGTGGCCGGCGTCGTCGTGGCTTTTACGGTTTTGGGCCGTTCGGGCGTCGCCACGTCGGTGGTGTCCGGCACGGCGTCGACGATCGACGGCTCGGAGTGGGTCACGACATCCGCCTGGACCGCCGGGGTGGGGGCCGGGACCGTAGCCGGGGCGGGAGCGGGAGCCGGCGTGGTAGGTGTGGTCACGGGCGTGGGTGCGTCCGCCGCGCGTTCTGCCGGCGTCGATGCCGCAGGCGCATCGTCGAGCAGGCCTCGGGCCGGCGCGTCGAGATCCGACGACGGCATGCCATCGTCGGACGCCACCGTTGGCGCCGCGCCGATGACGGGCATGTCGATCGGAGGCTGCACCGCATCGGCGGAGGTCGGCTCGTGCGTCAGCGGCGCATCGGATGCCGTCTGGCGACGCTCGGTGGCGCGGACATCGGCGGCGTCGGCCGGCGTGGCGACCGGCTCGGCCGCGGCGACCGGCTCGGCCGCGGCGACCGGTTCGGCGGCCGTCATGCCACCGGGGATCGGCGGCAGCTTGGGCAGCGACGGCAGGGTGAGCGCCGAAGGCACCTTCTCACCATCGTCGTCGGCCAGACCCGGACGGGTCGCCGTTTCGCGCGGGGCGTCGACCGGGAACGCGTTCTGCGCGGCCTGGGCTGTGTCGAGCATCGGCGGGACGCTGTGGCTGTCGCGCGCGACATCGTCACCGTCGTCGTCTTCGAGATCGTCGGCGGAGAGGGTCCCGTCGGCGGCGCCGGCCGGCGTACCGTCGTCCTGGCGACGACGGCGACGACCGCCGCGGCGACCGCGGCGACGGCGCTGACCGCCTTCGCCCGCTTCACGCGTGGTGTCGCCAGGCGCAGCCGTGTTGCCTTCGACGGTATCGCCGTTGGCATCGGCGGCACCGGCGTCGGCCTGGTTCAGCGTCTCGTCGGTGACGTTCGCCGATACGGTCGGCTTCTCGATGGAAGGGCGAGGCGCCGGGGTGGCCGCGGCCGTTACCACGGCCGCCGATGTCGCCGCGGCGGCGGTCGTCGCCGCGATGTTCACGGCCTTGTCGAGCTTCTCGGTCTTCTCGGGCTTTTCGGCCTGGGGGGCACGCTCACCGCGCGGCGGCTGGCGGCGGCCCTGGCCTTCACCCTGCGGCGGCCGGTCCTGCTTGTCCTGCTCGGCGCGAGGGCCCTTCGGCTGACGCTGGGGCTTGTCCTCGGCCGTGCGCTGCGGCTTGCCGATCTTGGCCTGCTGCGGCTGCTGCGGCGATTTGTTCTGGGAGCCGTCCTTGCGCTGGCCCTGTGCCTGACCCTGACGCGATTCGCCGCCCTTGCGGCCATCGCGACGCTCGTCGCGGCGGCCGTTGCGGTCGTTGCGGCCGCCCTGGCGGCTATCTTCACGCTTGGCGGGTGCCGGGGCCGGCGCGGCCGGGGCGGGCTGGGCGCTACCGCCGAACAGGCTGCCGAACAGGCGGGAGAAGAAACCGCCGCTTGGCGCGGCGGGCGCGACCGGTCGCGAGGGCGCGGCCGCGGCGACCGGCTCGGGCTGCTCGTCGCGGATCGGGGCAGGGGAGGATGGAACCACGCCAGTGACGAGCGGCTGCTCGCCGCTGCCCAGCATCTGGCCCATCTTGGGCAGCGCCGTCGCCACGACGGGCGTGGTGCGCTCGTAGCTCGGCTTGCTGTGTTCGCCCATGTCCGCTTCGCGGATGCGGGTGATCTCCAGGTGCGGTGTCTCCAGCTTGTCGTCGGCCACCACCACCACGTGCACGCTGTGGCGGAGTTCGATCTCGACGATGCTGGCGCGCTTTTCATTGAGGAGGAAGTTGGCGACCGACGGCGGCGCCTGCACCAGGACCTGCCCGGTGTTCTCCTTCATCGCGTGTTCTTCGATGAGGCGCAGGGTGGACAGCGCCAGCGATTCGACACTGCGGATGTGGCCGTGGCCCTCGCAGCGGGGGCAAACGATCTGGGTGGCTTCGCCCAGGCTCGGGCGCAGGCGCTGGCGCGACATCTCGAGCAGGCCGAAGCGCGAGATGCGGCCGATCTGCACGCGGGCACGGTCGGCCTTGAGGGCGTCCTTGAGGCGCTCCTCAACCTCGCGCTGGTGGCGCGGGCTGTCCATGTCGATGAAGTCGATGACGATCAGGCCGCCGGCATCGCGGATGCGCAGCTGGCGGGCGATCTCCGTCGCCGCCTCGAGGTTGGTGTTGAACGCGGTTTCTTCGATGTCGCTGCCCTTGGTGGCCTTCGACGAGTTGATGTCGATGGCCGTCAGCGCTTCGGTCTGGTCGATGACGATCGAGCCGCCGGAGGGCAGGCGCACGTTGCGCTCGAAGATGCTCTCGATCTGGGTCTCGATCTGGTAGCGCGAGAACAGCGGCGTGGGATCCTGGTAGAGCTTGAGCTTGCGCAGGTTGTTGGGCATCACCTGCTGGACGAAATCGCGGGCGTCCTTGTAGAGGGACTCCTCGTCGATAAGGATCTCGCCGATGTCGTTGCGCAGGTAGTCGCGCAGGGCGCGGATGAAGAGCTTGGACTCCTGGTAAATCAGGAACGGCGCCTTTTGCGAGGTGGCGGCGGCCGAGATCGATTTCCACAGCTGGAGCAGGTAGTCGAGGTCCCACTGGAGCTCTTCGGCGTCGCGGCCCATGCCGGCGGTGCGCACGATGAGGCCCATCTCGTCGGGAACCGAAAGATGCTCCATGGCCTCCTTGAGGGCCTGCCGGTCTTCACCCTCGATACGGCGCGAGACGCCGCCGGCACGGGGGTTGTTGGGCATGAGCACCATGTAGCGGCCGGCCAGGCTGATGAACGTGGTCAGGGCGGCGCCCTTGTTGCCGCGTTCTTCCTTCTCGACCTGGACGATGATCTCCTGGCCTTCCTTCAGGAGCTCGCGGATGTTGGATTTGCCTTCCGCGTTCGGGTTGAAGTAGTCGCGGGAGATTTCCTTCAGCGGAAGGAAGCCG
This sequence comes from Luteibacter sahnii, assembly GCF_034063545.1. Taxonomy (NCBI): domain Bacteria; kingdom Pseudomonadati; phylum Pseudomonadota; class Gammaproteobacteria; order Lysobacterales; family Rhodanobacteraceae; genus Luteibacter; species Luteibacter sahnii. The sequence continues at coordinate 233,307 of NZ_JAQLOK010000002.1, read as the reverse complement.
TGGCGCTCGGCGCCGTAGTCGACGAAACAGGCTTCGAGGGAGGGCTCGACGCGGGTGATGCGGCCCTTGTAGATGTTGGCTTTTTTCTGTTCCCGCGAGGGGATTTCGATGTCGAGGTCGTAGAGATTCTGTCCGTCGACGATGGCCACACGCAACTCTTCGCGCTGAGTCGCGTTGATCAACATTCGCTTCATTGTAGTTTTCCTCGGCCTTGCCGCGCGGCCGCGCGCCGCGGTGGCGCCCATGAGGCGGCCTGCCGGGGATCGCGCCGCTGCGATGAGGCCTCACAAGCGGCATAAGATCCGGGACCGATACCTGGACCCGGCGTGATTCGTGAATATGCGCCTTGCAACCGGACCGCATCCCTTCGGACTGACCGGACAACCGCAACCCGAACCGTTACGATGTAGGGTGCCTTCGCCCGCCGCCCCCTCGGACGGCCTGACGCGACATTCACCTTGCGTAACGGAACCGGCACCCCGCGAGAGATGAGTCTTCAGCGGAGCCTGGCGCCCCCCGAGTATCCTATCAATTTCGAGTTTTATCAATGCAGACGGTAACTTCCCTCGACGGGGGCCAAGGTGTGCGGGTGGTCGAGATCGGCCCCGAACGCGATGGACAGCGCGTCGACAATGCCCTGATGACCCTGCTCAAAGGCGTGCCCCGCAGCCTGGTCTACCGCATCCTGCGCACCGGGCAGGTGCGCATCAACGGTAAGCGCGCCAAGCCTGAAACCCGCCTGGCGGTCGGCGACATGTTGCGGATTCCGCCGGTGCGCGTGGCCGAACGCGAAGAGGGCGTGGCGCCTTCTGGCATGGTCAAGGCGGTTGCGGACGCGATCATTTTCGAAGACAAGCATTTCCTCGTCATCGACAAGCCGGTCGGCATCGCCGCCCACGGCGGCAGCGGCGTCAGCCACGGGGCCATCGAGCTGCTGCGTGCCGCGCGGCCCCAGGAACACCTCGAACTGGTCCATCGCCTCGACCGCGATACGAGCGGCGTGCTGGTGCTGGCCCGGTCACGGTCGGGCCTGACCGGGTTACAGGCGCTGATCCGTGACAACGCGGTGACCAAGCAATACCTCTGCCTGATGACGGGCACGCCGCGCCGGGCGAAGTTCGACGTGAACGCCCCGTTGCTCAAGTCGGTGCTTCACGGGGGCGAACGCCTGGTGCGGGTGGACGACGCGGGCAAGCCCTCGCTCACCTTCTTCCAGGAAGTCGAGCAGTACCCGGGGTGCCGCCTCATGCAGGCCACGCTGGGTACGGGGCGCACCCACCAGATCCGCGTGCACGCCCAGTATGTCGGTCATCCGCTGGCGGGCGACCCCAAGTACGGCGACGAAGACGACAACAAGCGCTGGCGCACGCGAGGGCTGAGGCGGATGTTCCTGCATGCCTCGCGCATGAGCTTCGACCTGGACGGCAGGAACTATGACTTTTCGGCCCCGTTGCCGGACGATTTGAAGACGTTCCTGAATAACCTGCGCGGGTGAGTCACTGCAGGTAGCGGGCGCTGACCTCGAGGGAACGCAGGATTCCCCCGGCCAGGCCGGCCTGGAGCACGAGGGCAGCGGCCGAATGGGCCAGCGCGACCGGCAAGAGGGTGCGTCGTTGCACGAACCACCAGGCCCAGCCCAGTTCCGCGACGAAGCACAGCTGCATCAGCAGCCCGTTGGGCAGGTGCAGCAGGGCGAACACGAGCGCGGTGAGTAACACGGCCAGCGGGCGCGGCAGCGTCTGGGCCAGGATGCCGCCGGCCACTACCAGCAGCAGCCACTGCTGGAACAGGGCCCAGGCCAGGTATAGGCCCATCCGCCCCGGCGATGGCCACACCGGCGTATGTCCCGCCACGGCGACAAGCCCCACGGCGACCGGGATCGCCAGCAGCGGCCAGCCCGCCATGCGCCAGTCGCCCCACCATCGCCACGCTGGCACCACGCGGCGCCATGCGAGGAAGGCCGCGTAGGCCACGCCCGCGCCGAAGACCGCGACGTCCACGGCAGAGGGATGGGGCGAGAGCCGCATCCCGGCGATGAGCCATAGGGGACCGAACACGACCAGCGCGGCATCACGGGCGCGCGCGGTCGCGGCGCGGCGAAATCGCGAGGCGCCCGCCAGAAGCAATACGCCATACCCGGCGGCCACCGGCCACCCCAGGTCGGGGAAGGTTGCAGAGGGCGGCGTGTCGCCAAAGGTCGCCAGGGGACGAATCGCGTGCTGCCGGTCGCGCCAGCGCAGCAGGGCTTCGGCCGACAGGCTACCGGGAATCCGCAGGCCGGACGTCTCCGCCAGCGCGTGGCTTGGGACGAGCGAGGCGCCGCTGAGCCGAACGGCGTCCCCCGGATGCAAGTCCAGTTCGAGACGGATCATGGCCGCCCGGGTTGGGGCGGCGTGGGGTCGGCCCGTCTCGTCGACCCAAGGCAGCGCCGTCAGCCTGACCGGCGAACCGGGCGCGAACGGCGCACGAAGCAGCGGGCCCGCCAGCGCCTGGCGCACGAGCAGCGCGTACCGCGCGGTCGCGGGGCCGCTCATGTCTAGCTGAAGGCAGTCGAGGCCGGTCAGGTCGACCTCGCGGGCGATCGGCAGACCGACCTGCAACGGCCTGTCGCCGTGCGCGACGATCATCAGGCCTTCCGGGCCGGCGCGCAGCGATCCGTCACCGAACACGCGGCTCGCGACCACGTCATCGGCCCGCGCGAGGTGCCATGCCCAGGGTGACGCACCCCGGGCGTACGCGGCGCGGTCGGCGGCGCCCTCTGCCGCCAGGCGGCTGGCGACCACGCGCGACGCCAACCCGGGGAGGGCGATCCACGCGAGCGCCGCCAGGGCGACGGCGGCGGCGATAGGGAGCGACGGGCGCAGGCGCACGTCAGCGATCAAGCAGTGCCTCGACGCGGGCGGCGCAGATGAAGTCGTTGAGCGACAGCCCGCCCACGTCGTGGGTGGACCACAGCAACTGGCAGTGGCCGTAGCCGGCTTCAAGGTCCGGGTGGTGGTCCTGGCGGTTCGCCATGAAGCCCACCGCGTTGATGAAGCCGAGGGTGTGGTGGAAGTCCTTGAAGTTGAAGTCCTTCACGATGCCCTTTCCGTCTTCGGTCAGCGTCCATCCCGGCAGGGTGGCGAGGTGGCCGTCGATCGCCGGACGGTCGAGCGCATGGTCGGCGCCCTTGCGGGGCTGGCAGTGCTGGGAGGCGAGGGGGGAGAACGGCATGGCGGACGCATCCTTGGGAGGAAAGCGCGAAGCGTGGCGCGGGGTCGGTTGAAATGTCAAAAGGCGGCGCGCACGTTGAAAGCGTACTAAAATGGTGCTGTTTCGGCGCGACGCCGCCAGCCCCCATCCCCGGAGCCCCCATGATCGATATGTCGGAGCGCGCCCAGGCGCATTTCCAGCGACTGCTGGCCCAGCAGGGTGAAGACGGCCTCGGCGTCCGCTTGCGCGTGGTAGCCGCAGGTACCCCCGCGGCGCAGTGCGAGCTCGAATTCTGCAGTCCGTCCGAACTTACCGGCGACGAATGGACCATCGAGTGCCAGGGCTTCAACCTGTACGTCGACGGCGAGAGCATGCGCTGGCTCGACCCGGCCAGCATCGATTACGAGATGACGCCCACCGGCAGCCAGCTCAACATCCGCGCGCCCCGCATCAAGGGCGACGCGCCGGGGGAGGATGCGGGTCTGGTCGAGCGGGTGCGCTACGTGCTGGAAACGGAGATCTCGCCGCAGATCGCTTCGCATGGCGGACGCATCTCGCTGGTGGAGGTCACGTCCGATGGCGTGGTCGTGCTGCGCTTCGGCGGTGGGTGCCACGGCTGCGGCATGGTCGACGTCACGCTGAAGCATGGCGTGGAGAAGACCCTGCGCGAGCGCATTCCGGAAGTGACCCAGGTGCGCGACGCGACCGACCACGAGACCGGCGAACAGCCTTATTTCTCCCGCCAGGCCGGCTGACGATCCGACTCGCGTCGCCGTGTGCCCTGGGGCGATGCCTTAGTTATCGCCCTGCACGTGGCCTTCCAGACCCGAGAGCTTGCTCGGCATGCTGGAGAAGTAGGCGGAGATATCGTCGATGTCCTGGTCGGACAGCGTGGCGGCGAAGCCCTTCATGATCGCGTTGCCTCGGCGGCCGTCCTTATATTCGTGCAGCGACTGCGCGAGGTAGTCGGCGTACTGGCCGGCGAGACGGGGATATTGCGGATCGACGGCATTGCCGTCCTGGCCGTGGCAGGCCACGCAGGTCGCCACCTTGGTCTTGCCGCGGGCGGGGTCGCCGGCGGCCGATGCGGTGGTGGTCAGGAGCGCCAGCAGGGCGGCGACGGCAATCAGGGTGAACCCACGGGTCATCGTGTTCGTCCTCGGCGGCTTACTTGGCGAGACTGGAGAGATAGGCGGCGATGTCGGCGATGTCCTGGTCCGACAGGCTCTGTGCCTGGGCATCCATGGTCGGATGCTTGCGCTCCCCGCTCTTGTAGGACTTCAGCGCGTTGACGAGGTATTGCTCGTTCTGCCCGGCGATGTGCGGAACGTGGTAATCGGGATAGGCGTTCGCGTAGCCGGGGATGCCGTGGCACCCGTGGCAGGTGTAAACCAGCTCGCGCCCCTTGGCTTTGTCCCCTTCGGCGTGCGCGGCGGACGCGGCGCACAGGGCTACGACGATCAGACCAATCAGATACGAACGCTTCATCAAGGGTTCCCTGGGTGCCGGGCGGGGCCGGGGTCGAGTATCCGCTGGAGTATAGAAGCGGCACGCGACGACCGACAACTCACCCCCGGCAGGCTCAGAGCACGCTCTTGAGGATGTGGATGCCGGCGATGTACTCCCCGGCGATGGTACCGATGCAGACCAGGAAGAAGTTGAGCAGCGTCCGCGCCACGCGATTTCGCCACCAGCCGGTCCAGTGGGTGATGTCGTCGCGCAGCCGCTCGAAGTCGCCCACGCGGGGCTTGCGCACCCAGGCCTCGGCCATCGCGCTGATGGCGCCGGAGGGTATGCCCGGGCGAAACGGCTTGATCGGACCCGCGATGAAGGCGGCGGCGATGCTCAAGGGATGCGCCCCGGCGATGATCGCGCCCAGCGCCGACAGGCCCCCGGTCAGCAACACCCAATTGAGCAGGGCGTCCTTGCCGAGGCTGGGATTGCGATAGAACGCGTAGCCGATCAGGGCGAAGATCGCCAGCACCAGGCCCACCGCGGCGTACTTGGGCCACCTCGACGGCGGGGGCGTCACGGCGAGTTCGTCCGCGAGCGCACGCGGATCGCCCGACTGCTCGGCGAGTTGGGCGCTCATGCCCTTGAGGTGGCCGGCGCCGATAACCACCAGTACCTTGCGGCTCGGGGCGTCGGGGTCCATCCGCCGTCCGTCTTCGCGCAGGCGGGCCGCCATGAACTCGTCGCGCTCGGCAATGAGCGCGCGGTACAACGGCGCGGAGCCTTTGGCGAAGTCGCTGAACGCGCTTTCCAGCAGGTCGGACTGCTTGAGCTTTTCGATGTCTTCCTCGGCGATGTCCTCGCGCTCGAACACGCTTCCGAGCATGCCCGCGAGCAGGCCGAATCGCTGGAAGAAGCCCACGCTTCGCCATGCGCGCTTGAGGGTGGTACCCACTTCGCGGTCGACGAGCCAGACCGGGATGCCCCGCGCCTCGGCGCCGTCCATCGCGGCCTTCATCTCCGCGCCCGGCTCGATGCCGTACTGCGCGGCGAGCCGTTTCTGGAACGAGCCGAGCACCAGGCTGGCGGCCACCATGCCGGCCTTGCCCTGGCGGATCACCTGGAACAGATCCATCTGCTTGAACGCCTCTGGATCGCGAATGCCGTGGGCGCGACTGGCGCACAATTCCACGGCCACGGCGTCGAAAGGCTCCTGCTCGAGCAGGGCTTCCACTGCCTGCACGCTGGCGCGCGAGACGTGCGCGGTGCCGAGGATCACGTAATGGACGCCGTCGCGTTCGACACGCACCACCGGTTGGCCGTCCAGGGCATCGGTGGAGTGGAGGGGAGTCTCGTCCGGGAGCATGCGGTTTCCTGCGCGTGGGTGGGGCGTGGGGATGGCGCGTCAGCCTGGGATCGGCGTCGCCGCGTCGTCAGTCGCGGAAGCGGCGGGTGAGGTCGCCGTACGCGTCGATGCGGCGATCGCGCAGGAACGGCCAGATGCGCCGTACGTGTTCGCTGCGCTGCATGTCGACCTCGCATACGAGCAGTTCGGGCGTGTCGGTGGCGGCCTGGGCGAGGAACTCGCCCTGAGGACCGGCGACGAAACTGGAGCCCCAGAACTGGATCCCCGCGCCGACGTTCGTGGGGTCGGCCTCGTAGCCGGTGCGGTTGCACGACAGCAGCGGTAGGCCATTGGCCACGGCGTGGCCGCGCTGCACGGTGATCCATGCTTCGCGTTGGCGGGCCTTTTCTTCGTCGGCATCGTTCGGGTCCCAGCCGATCGCGGTGGGGTAGAACAGCAGGTCGGCGCCGGCGAGCGCCATCAGGCGCGCGGCTTCCGGATACCACTGGTCCCAGCACACGAGTACGCCGAGCTTGCCTACCGAGGTGCGGATCGGCTCGAAGCCAAGGTCGCCCGGCGTGAAGTAGAACTTCTCATAGAACGCCGGATCGTCGGGGATATGCATCTTGCGGTACCTGCCGGCGATCTCGCGCGAGCGGTCGAAGACCACGGCGGTGTTGTGATAAAGGCCCGTGGCGCGCTTTTCGAAGATCGAGGCGACCACGACGAGCCGCAGTTCTTCGGCGAGGGCGCCGATGCGGTCGGTACCCGGGCCGGGAATCGTCTCGGCCAGGTCGAACACGTCGACGTTCTCGTGCTGGCAAAAATATGGGCCGTTGTGCAACTCCTGCAGCAGCACCAGTTCGGCACCGGCGCCGGCCGCCTTGCGTAGCCCGGCCTCGATCGCGTCGAGGTTGGCGTCGCGGCTGCCGTGGTCGGTTTCCTGGAGGAGGGCGACCGTGAGGGTCTTGCGGGTCATGTCGTTCTGCCTCGCGCGTAAGACCGCGCCTTGGGGGTTACTTTGCGATGTCGGCCGGCAACTGCATGGTGATGCAGTGCAGGCTCCCGTTCTGCCAGATCAGCGGACGGCAGGGCACCTGGACCACCTCGCGGCCGGGATGCGCCTGTCCGATGATCCGGGCGGCCTCGGCATCCACCCGGGCGCCATAGGCGGGCACCAGCACCGCGCCGTTGACGATCAGGTAATTGGCATAGGACGCCGCGAGACGACGGCCCTCGTCGAGAATCGGTTCCGCCCAAGGCAAGGGGTGCAAGGTATAGGGCCGGCCGTCGGTGGTGCGCAGGGCGGCCAGTTCGGCGGCCATGCGACCGAGTTCGTCGAAATGCGGATCGCTCGCGTCGTCGCAGGCCTGGTAGACGATGCCGCCGTCCGGGCTGAAACGTGCGAGCGTGTCGATATGGGCGTCGGTGTCGTCGCCTTCAAGGTAGCCGTGGTCGAGCCACAGCACGCGATCGGCGTGCAGGGTGGTCGCCAGCGTGTCCGTCATGGCCTCGCGGCTGAGCGACGGATGGCGCTGGTTGAGGCACTTCCACGTGGTGAGCACGGTGCCCTTGCCGTCGCTCTCGATGCCGCCGCCTTCCAGCGCCCAGTCGATGCGCCGATGCGGCAGGCCCGACAGCACGCCGTGCTGGAGAAGGCCGGCGATGATCGCGTCGTCCTGCGCGGCGCCGAACTTGCCGCCCCAGCCGGTGAAACGGTAATCGTTGAGCAGCACGCCGTCCGGGCCGGTGAGGGTGATCGGACCGGAGTCGCGCAGCCAGGTGTCGTCGTAGGGCAGTTCGATGAAGTGCAGGCGCGACATGTCGGCGCCAGCCGCTTCGGCGAGTCCGCGCGCCCGCTCGCGCAACGCGGCGTCGGCCACGATCACGTGAAGCGGTTCGAAACGGGTGACGGCCGCGGCGAGGGCGACGTAGGTGGTCTCGACCTCGGCCAGGCGGTCGGCCCAGTCGGTGTCCGCGTGGGGCCAGGCGATGAGCACGCCGGCCTGCGGCTCCCATTCGGCGGGCAGGCGGTACGAAGAGCGATCGGTCATGGTCGGGGAGGGGCTGGCGGAAAGCCCGCTATTGTAAGCCCTGGCGATGACCGAACGCCCACCACCTACGCCAGAAGGGTACGGGGCGCCGCTACTGGCGGCCCCGAATGGCGCGGTTACCTGGGGTTCGCCGGATCGGTGTTGTTGCCGGCCGGGGTGTTCAGCACGGTATGGATCACCCGGCTGCGCTCGAAGTAGACGATGTAGCCCGGGTACATCCAGCGGTTGATCACCGGCTGGTGACGGCTGCCGCCGCCGCGGGCGTCCAGTTTCGACGTCGGCGTGCCGAACCGGCGCTCCACCTCGGCCATGCTCATGCCCTTGGTGGGCAGGTTCAGGCCCTGCTCCTGGTGCACACGATTGACCAGCAGCGCGTCGCCGGCATGGACGGACGACGCGGCGGCCGCCAGGGCGAGCGCGATGAAAGCAGGCTTGAAGGTGTGCATATCGGCTCCCGTGCGCTCCCCATGCGGCGCAGGACGCCGTTGTAGCAGATCGTCCCGACGCACGCCACGGGCGCGGTCCCGCCGCTGTCGCCGCGGTGGGCTGGGTCGCGTGTCGGGCGACGGCGCCCGTGCCGGGCGGCTATCATGGGCAGTCGCCTACACGCCTGACCGCCCGCCATGATCTCGTTTCGCAACCTCGCCCTGCGTCGGGGCAGCCGCACGCTGCTGTCGCAGATGGACCTCACCCTGCAGACCGGCTGGAGCCTCGGCGTCATCGGCCGCAACGGCTGCGGCAAGTCCACGCTGTTCGCCGCCCTCAAAGGCGAGCTCGAACCGGAGGTCGGCGATCTCGACATGCCCTCGAAGGTGCGCCTGGCGTCGGTAGCCCAGGAAACCCCGGCGTTGCCCGATCCCGCTATCGACTACGTGCTTGGAGGCGACGTGGCGGTGGCGGCCGCGCTCAAGGCCGAGCAGGAGGCCTATGCCGCGGAAGACCACGAGGCCGTGGCCGCCGCGCACCACCGCATCGAAGAACTGAACGGTTACGACGCGCGCTCGCGCGCCGGCCGGCTCATGCATGGCCTGGGCTTCAGTCCGGAAACCCACGAACGCCCCGTCGCATCGTTTTCCGGTGGTTGGCGCGTGCGCCTGAACCTCGCCCGTGCGCTGATGGCGCCGTCCGACCTGCTGCTGCTTGACGAACCGACCAACCATCTCGACCTCGACGCCGTGCTGTGGCTCGAGGAGTGGCTGCGCCGTTACCAGGGCACCCTGCTCATCATCTCGCACGACCGCGAGTTCCTCGACGGCGTCATCTCGCACACGCTCCACCTGCACGACGGCACCGCCAAGCTCTATACCGGCAATTACACGCAGTTCGAGCGCCAGCGCGCCGAACACCTTCGCCAGCAGCAGATCGCGCACGAGCGCGAACAGGCCGAGCGCGCGCACCTGCAATCGTTCATCGATCGCTTCAAGGCGAAGGCGAGCAAGGCCAAGCAGGCGCAGTCGCGCATGAAGCGCCTGGAGAAAATGGCCGGTACCGAAGCCGTTCGCGCCGAACGCGCCTTCAGTTTCGCGTTCCCTGTGCCCGATCGCCTCCCCACCTCGATGCTCCAGCTCGATCACATCGACGTCGGCTATGGCGAGCACGTGGTGTTGCGCGACGTCGCCTTTGGCCTGGAGTCGGGTGACCGCATCGGCCTGCTCGGCCCCAACGGCGCGGGCAAGTCCACGATGGTCAAGGCGCTCGTCGGCGAGCTGGCGCCGCTGGCCGGCGAGCGCGGCATGCACAAGGACACGAAGATCGGCTACTTCGCCCAGCACACGGTCGAAAGCCTGATCGAGGGTGCCAGCCCATTCGATCATCTCCAGCAGAAGGCGCCCAACGCCGGCGCGCAGGTCCTGCGCGACTATCTCGGTACCTGGAATTTTCCGGGCGATCGGGCTTTCGAACCCGTCGACGCGTTCTCCGGCGGCGAGCGGGCCCGTCTCGCGCTGGCCCTGATCGCCTGGGACAAGCCCAACCTGCTGCTGCTGGACGAACCCACCAACCACCTCGACCTCGACATGCGCGAAGCGCTGGCCGACGCGCTCGCCGCCTTCGATGGCGCCCTCGTGCTGGTGTCGCATGACCGACATCTGCTCGGCATGGTCTGCGATGAGTTCTGGCGCGTCGCCGACGGCTCGGTCGAGCCTTTCGATGGCGACCTCGACGACTACGCGAAGTGGCTGCGTTCCCGCGCCACCACGCGCAAGACCGCCGCCGTGGCCTCGGCGGCGGCGGAAGCGCCCATCCAGGCGTCCGCGAAAGAAAAGCGCAAGCTCAGTGCCGAAGAACGCGAGAAAGAAAAGCCGCTGCGGGCGCGGGTCAAGAAGATCGAGTCCCTCATTGAAGGCATGGACAAGGAACTCACGACGATCGAGGCGAAACTCGCGGATCCCGCGGTCTACGACGGCCCGACAGCGGAGTTGATGAAGCTCGGCCAGCGCCAGGCCGAGCTTCGCGGCGAAAAGGACACCCTCGAACGCGAGTGGATGGATATCCTCGAGAAGATCGAGGCCTGACGATGGCCCGCGTGTTGAACGTCCTGCTGCCGGGCCGCGAAAAACTCGCCTTCGTCGCGGATTTCGCGGCGTGGCTGGCGCGGGGCACGGCCTTGCCCGAACGTATGCCGGGCTATCTCAGCGCGTTGGCGGAGCAGTTCCGCTGGCCCGGCGGCCCGCTGCCGGCGGCCGCGCTCATCCGCCAGGCGGTGGCCGGCGATGCCGGCGATGCGCGCTGGCTGTGTGCCGATCCGGCCTGGGTGCAGGCCGAACTCAACGGTGCGCGACTGCTCGGCTGCGGCAACCTCGCCGTGAGCCCCACCGACGCCGTCGCGATGGTGCAGGCGCTGCGCGAGACGTTCGCCGAGCATGGCATGAACCTGCATGTGGGCGATCCGCAGCACTGGCAGTTGAGCGTGCCCGTCGATCTGCCGTTGCCCGCGTTTCCGGAGCCGGAAGACGCGCTGGGCGCCGATTTCTTCACGCAGTTGCCGCAAGGCGAAGAGGGGCGTCGCTGGCGCGCCTTGCTTAACGAGGCCCAGGTGGTGTTGCACCACCTGCCCGAGAACGCCGCGCGCGTGCGCGACGGCCTGCCGCCCGTGAACAGCGTGTGGCTGTGGGGCGCGGGCACCTTGCCGGCTTGGGTGGAATGCGGCCAAGGGCGCATCTACAGCGACGACCTGCTGGTCTGGGCGTTGGGCCAGAAGGCCAACGTCGACGTGCAGTCGCGCTCGGTTTTTTCGGCACGCGCCCGTGTCGGCGACGAACCCGTGGCCTTCACCCTGCTCGATCTCCAGGACGTGCAGCCGTCGCTTTTCGACCGGTCCTGGTGGCCTTTGCTACGCGAGCGCCTGGACGCCGGCCACGAGCTTCGCCTGTCGTTCGCCGACGGTCATCGCGTCGTGCTGCGCAAGCGTCACCGCCTGCGTTTCTGGCGCACGCCGTGACGACGAAGGTGTGGCGCCGTCGCGCCGTCGGCGAGGCGCCGCGCGGCTGGCCTGCGCATGTGCACGCCGTGGTGCAGCGGCTGTACGCCGCGCGTGGCGTCAGCACGCCCGACGGGGCGGAGCACAAGCTGGCGCGGATGCTCGCACCGACGCTCCTGGGTGGCATGGATCGCGCCGTGGCCTTGCTGAGGCAGGCGATCGACGAGGACTGGCGCATCATCGTCGCCGGCGACTACGACTGCGACGGTGCCACCGGCACCGCGGTGGCCGTGCGCGGGCTGCGCCTGCTCGGCGCGAAACACGTCGGTCACGTGGTGCCGAACCGCTTCGTGCACGGTTACGGCCTCGGCGAAGCGCTGGTTGCGTCGCTCGAGCCGGCCCCCGACCTCATCGTCACCGTCGACAATGGCGTGGCGAGCGTGGCTGGCGTGGCGGCCGCGCACGCGCGCGGCATCCGTGTACTGGTCACCGACCATCACCTCCCTGGCGACGTCCTGCCCGACGCCGATGCCATGGTGAACCCCAACCTCTCCGGCGACGGCTTCCCCAGCAAGGCGCTGTCGGGCGTCGGCGTGATGTTCTACCTCCTGCTCGGCCTGCGCGCGGCGATGCGCGATGCCGGGCGTTTTCCCGGGGAGGTGCCCGACCTCGGCGTCCTGTTGGATCTCGTCGCCCTGGGCACGGTCGCCGACCTCGTGCCGCTGGATTTCAACAACCGGGTACTCGTCGAAGCGGGTCTGAGGCGCATGCGCGCCGGCCGCGCCTGTCCCGGCATCGCCGCCTTGATCGACGTGAGTAACCGGTCGGTCGCGAGCGTGGCCGCCACCGACCTTGCGTTCGCCGTGGGGCCGCGACTCAACGCCGCCGGTCGCCTGGAGGACATGTCGCTCGGCGTGGCCTGCCTGTTGACCGACGAGGTCGCCATCGCCCGCCGGTACGCGGAGCAGCTCTCGGCGATCAACCAGGAGCGTCGCGAGGTCCAGGCCGGCATGGTCGACGAGGCCGAACGCATGGTGGCCGGCATGTCGCACGTGGATGCCGTCGGCGTCGCGTTGTTCGATCCGGGCTGGCACGCCGGGGTGGTGGGCCTGGTGGCCTCCAAGCTCAAGGAAAAGCTGCACCGGCCCGTGCTCGCGTTCGCGCCCGCCGGCGACGACAGCGACGAGCTGCGCGGGTCGGCGCGTTCGATTCCCGGCTTCCACATCCGCGACGCGCTCGCCGAGATCGACGCGCGCCATCCCGGTTTGGTGCTGCGCTTCGGAGGCCACGCGATGGCCGCCGGCCTCAGTCTGAAAACGGTCGATTTCGGTCGCTTCGCCGCGGCGTTCGACGCCGTGGCCCGCACGCATCTCGACGACGAGCGCCTGCAGGCGTCGATCCATACCGACGGCGAACTGGACTACCGCGACCACACCCTCGACCTGGCTCGACAGCTCCGCCACGCGGGACCGTGGGGGCAGGGCTTTCCGCCGCCGCTCTTCGAGAACGTGTTCGAGTGCGCTTCGTGGAAACCGATGGGCTCTCGCCACCTGCGCCTTCAACTGCGCCATACCCAGGGCGGTGCGCCGCTGGATGCCGTGATGTTCGGTGTTTACGACGGCACGCCCCCGCCGTCGCGGTTGCGCGCCGCCTACGAGTTGGCGGTTAACGACTGGCAGGGACGTGAAAGCGTGCGCTTGCTGCTGACCCACATGGAAGCGGTCTGAGCGCTCGATGCTCGCAGGCTCTGGCATAGTCGACCGATGTCATCGAACGCCCTCAAAGCCGTCGCCATCGCGCTGCTGTCCGCGCTGTTCTTCACGCTGACCTACGTGCTTAACCGCGCGGTCGTTAGCGGCGGCGGTCACTGGCAATGGGCGGTGATACTGCGTTACCTCCTGACCCTGCCGCTGCTGGCTGTCGTGCTGCCTTTCCAGGGCGGCCTGGGGCGCCTGCCGCATGAGCTGCGCACGCATCCGCGCACGTGGCTTGCCTGGAGCGGCGTCGGCTTCGTGCTCTTCGGCGTGCCGCTCACCTGGGCCGCGAGCAGCGGGCCGTCCTGGCTGGTCGCGGGTAGCTTCCAGACCACGGTGCTGGCCGGACCCTTGCTCGCGCCCTTCATCTACAGCGACGAGCGGGCACGCTGGCAGGGTGGGGTGCTGGCGATCGGCGGCCTGATCGTCACCGGCGTCATGTTGCTGCAGTTCGGGCACGCGCACGGTGCGCTCGATGCGTCCGCGTGGCTTGCCGTGGGCGCGGTGGTCTTCGCCGCGTTCGCCTATCCGCTAGGCAACCGGATGATCCTGCTGCATCTGGAGCGCAGCGGCACGCGACTGGGCGCGGTGCAGCGCGTGTTCGGCATGACGCTGTCGAGCTGGCCGTTCTGGTGGGTGTTGGCGGTGGTGGCGTGGCTTGCTGTGGGCCCCCCGTCGTGGCGCGACGTGCTCCTGGCCGGCGGTGTCGCCCTGTCGTCGGGCGTGGTCGCCACGGTGCTGTTCTTTCACGCGACCGAGCGCGTCGGCCGTCAACCGACCGCGCTGGCCGCGGTGGAAGCCATGCAGGCGGCGGAGCTGCTCTTCGCCACCGCGATGGGCGCGGCGTTTCTGGGCGAACCCGCGCCAGGCCCGCTGGCGGCCTGCGGCGCGGTGGCCATCGTGGCCGGCATCGTCGGGTTTGCCTGGGCGAGCGCCCGCGAAGCGGTGCCTGACCCGGCGGTAAGCACCGATCGCGGGGCCTGAGTATTCTCTTGCCCTGGCGCGGTACGCTGGCCGCGCTATCACGGAGGTTGCGCCATGAAGACCCTCATCCTCGCCTTGCTCGCCGGCCTTCCGTCGTCGCCGCAGACGCCGCCGGGCATGCACCGCGAGCCGGCCCCCGAGGTGCAGCCCCTGCGCCAGTTCAGCTGGCGCGATCCTGCGGTCGGCTACACGTTCATCGGCCCGCCGCGCTGGGCGGGCGTGGTGCAGGCGGTGCCCCTGCAGGGCGCGCACGGTGTGCGGTTCGTGGCCGATGGCAAGACGATCCTCACGGTGCGCAGCAGCGACGATGCCCAGGCGGAGGTGCGCGAAGGTTCCGGCGCGATCGCGCTGTCGCGCCGCGACGGCCGCGTGCTGACCGCCCAGGTCGGTGACGGGGCGGGGCCGCTGGCACTCACGCCGGAAGAAATGGCGTCGGCCATTCGCTGGGACGGCGACGCGGGCGGCGGGGCCGCCGAGCGCTGATACGGGGCCCTGACGATTCGTCAGGGCTATCGAACCGGAGGTTTTGCGGTATCGATTCGACTCAATCCAGGGTCTAGCCTGTGCCCATGACGGATTCCCTGGAGGTTCCCGTGGACGGTTCATCGCCTGCCACGCCCGACCGTCGCCTGCGCCACGGCACGGCGGCCTTTCGCCGCACCAACCTGGCGTTGTTCTCGTCGGGCTTTGCGACGTTCGGCCTGCTCTATTGCGTGCAGCCGCTGATGCCCGCGTTTTCCCACGCCTTTGGCGTGGACGCCGCGGCAAGTTCGCTATCGCTGTCGCTGACCACGGGCGTGCTTGCCGTGGCGATGCTGTTTGCCGGGGCGCTGTCGGACGCCTGGGGTCGCAAGCCGGTGATGCTCGCCTCGTTGCTCGGGTCGTCGCTGCTGGTGCTGGCGACCGCCGTGTCCACCGACTGGACCATGCTGCTGGTGTTGCGTGCGCTGCTGGGTGTGTCGCTCGCAGGCCTTCCCGCCGTGGCGATGACCTACGTCAGCGAAGAGATCCACACGGACTCGCTTGGCTTCGCCATGGGCCTGTACATCGGCGGCAACGCCATCGGCGGCATGGGCGGCCGGTTGATCGCGGGCTTCGCCGCCGATCACGCGTCGTGGCGCGTCGCCGTCGGCGTCATCGGCGTGCTGGGCCTGTGCGCTGCGGCGCTGGTGGCGAAGGGGTTGCCGCCGTCGATGCACTTCGAGCGCCGCCGTGTCCATCCGCGTGCGCTGGCGTCGGCCTTCGGCGGTCTCTGGCGCGATGCGGGATTGCCCTGGTTGTTCGCCGAGGGTTTCCTGTTGATGGGCGCGTTCGTGACGATCTACAACTACGTGTCCTACCGTCTGTTGGCGCCGCCGTTTTCGCTGTCGCAATCGCACGTGGGAGCGATCTTCCTCGTCTATCTCGTGGGCGTCGCCAGTTCGGCGTGGATGGGGGCGCTCGCGGGGCGCCTGGGCCGCCGCCGTGTCTTGTGGACGGCCTTCGTCATCATGCTGGCCGGCGTGGCGTTGACCGCGTCCGCGTCGCTGTGGGCCATCGTCGCTGGCATCGCCCTGGTCACCTTCGGTTTCTTCGGCGGTCATTCGATCGCAAGCAGCTGGGTCGGCAAGCGCGCGGGCGTGGCCAAGGCCCATGCGTCGTCGTTCTACCTCTTCGCGTATTACATGGGCTCGGCCATTGCCGGCTCGCTCGGTGGCTTCGCGTGGACGCATGCCGGCTGGGCCGGTGTCGCGGTCTACGTCGCAGGGCTGCTGGTGGCCGGCCTCGCGGTGGCGGCGAAGCTGCGCCACCTCGCGCCGTTGCCCGTTCGCTAGGGAACGACGTGCGTCGCACGCATCGCCGTGGTGAAGGCCTTGACGAGGGCCGAGCCATCATCACGGCGGTGCGCCAGGTGCAGCGCGCTGGCGGCATCGGGCGAATCGATGGCGACGTAGGCCACGCCGTCGACCTGCACCTGTCGCAGCGACGCCGGCAGCACGGCCACGCCCAGGCCCGCGGCCACCAGTCCGATCAGGGTGGAGGCCTCGCCTGCCTCCTGAGCGATGCGCGGCGAGAAGCCCGCGTTGCGGCACATGGTCAGCCACTGGTCGAGGATGCCCGTGCCCGCCGCACGGGTGAACACGACGAAACGCTCGTCGGCCAGCTCCGTCATGCGCAGGGAGCGCCGTCGACGCGTCGCGAGTGGATGCCCTGCGGGTAGCACGGCCAGCAGCGGATCGTCGACGATCCGGTGCGACACGAGCGAGGCGGGCAGGGCGGTGCCCCGGAGCAGCCCGACTTGCTGGCGACCGTCGAGCAGGGCTTCGATCTGCTGGAAGGTGTTGCGTTCCACCAGGTCGAGGTGGACGGCTGGATAGGCCTCGCGAAACGCGCGGATGGCGCGGGAAAACCGCTCGATCAGTGGCGCCGATCGGGTGAACGCGACGCGCAGCTCGCCGACTTCGCCGCGACTCGCCCGTTGCGCGAGGTCCGCGGCATCCCGCACGCGCCCGAGGATGTCGCGCGCGGCGGCAAGGTACGCCGCACCCGCGTCGGTCAGCTCCACCCGGCGATTGGTCCGGCGTAGCAGGCGCACGCCGAGCATGGTTTCCAGGTCACGGATCTGCTGACTCAGCGGCGGCTGCGAGATGCCGAGCCGTTCGGCGGCGCGGCCGAAGTGCAGTTCGTCGGCCACGGCGATGAAATAGCGCAGGTGCCGCAGCTCGACCTGCATCGCGGATCAGCCGGGCCGCACGCGGATCAGGCCTTCCTGGGCCGTGGAGGCGATAAGCCGCCCGTCGCGGGTGTAGATCATGCCGCGGGCCAGGCCGCGGCCGCCCTGCGACGTGGGGCTGTCGAAGGAATAGAGCAGCCACTCGTCGATGCGGAACGGCCGGTGGAACCACAGCGCGTGGTCGAGACTGGCCATCTGCATGTTGCGGGTGAGATAGGAGATGCCGTGGGGCAGCGTCGCGGTGCCGATCAGGTGGAAATCCGACGCGTAGGCGAGCAGGGCCTGGTGTAGTGGCAGCGTGTCGTCCACCGGGGCGGTGAGGCGAAACCAGATGTGCTGGTAGGGCGGACGCTTGGCGGGCCGCAGTTCGTCGCGTGGCCACACATGGCGGAACTCGAACGGACCGTCGATACCCAGCCAGCGCTGCGACTTCTCGGGCAGGCGCGCCAGTTGCTCGGCGTTGAGGGCGGGCATCGGTTCGACGTCTTCGGGCGCGGGCACCTCGGGCATCGACATCTGGTGTTCGTAGCCGGTCTCGGGTTCCTGGAACGAAATCGAGCCATTGAGGATCGGCTGGCCATGCTGGATGGCGACGACGCGCCGCGACGAGAACGAACCGCCGTCCCGGGTGCGCTCCACGCTGTAGACGATCGGCGCATCGATGTCGCCCGCGCGCAGGAAGTAGGCATGCAGCGAATGCGCTTCGCGCGACGGGTCCACCGTACGCTGCGCCGCGGACAATGCCTGGCCGAGCACCTGTCCGCCGAACACGAAGCGGGTGCCGATGTCGCGGCTCTGGCCGCGGAAGAGGTTGTCTTCGAGGCGTTCGAGTTGCAGCAGTTCGACGAGTTCGCCGACGTGATGTTCCGACATGGGGATCCTGGCAGGGTGGCGCGCGGTGGGGGCGGATTATAGCGGGGGTGCCGCCGTGATCCGCGTCAGCGGCAGGTCGGCGAGAAGGCGATCCCAGGGGAACATCGGGCCCGGGTCGCGCTTGCGCGGCACCTCGCGTCCGGGCGCGTCGCTTGCCGGCACGCGGGCCAGGTCGAGGTCCTCGTGGCCGGCCACGAGGCGCAGCGTGGGAAAGCGCGTCATCAGTTGCGCCACCAACGCGACGAGCGCGTCGACCTGGGTGTCGGGGTAAGGCTCGGTCATGACCTGGTTGTCCGAACGGAACCAGTCCGGGTAGCGCCCGAGGTTGACCAGTTCGATGCCGATCGAGCGAGGGTTGTAGCCGCGCGTGTGGTTGGCCGTGCGGTGTGGATCGACATAGCAGAGCGTCGTGCCGTCGCGGTCGATGTAGTAGTGGCCGCTGGCGCCCGTGCCGCGGTCCTCGTAGAGCACGCGTTCGCCGTATTCGCGGGCCATGCCGAGATCGGGCAATTCGGTGCAGTGGATCACCAGCAGGTCCACGTCGCCCGGCGATCGCTCGGGCAGGCGGGCCTCGTAAGGCAGGGGGGCATACAGGATGTCGATCATGGCGCTTTGATAACATAGCCGGTCATTTCGCGTACGGAGACCGCCATGCGCGGCCACATCATCCTTTCCCACGGGTCCGACTCCGGCCCCGACGCCACCAAGGTGAGCGCCCTGGCCGCCCTGGCCGAACGCCTCGGGTGGTCGACCGTGCGTCCCGATTACCGCGAAGCCGACCGCCTGGGCTACGCCGGGTCGATCGCCCCGCGCCTGGCGACGCTCGGCGAGGCCCTCGCCGCGGCGCCGGTGCCGCCGGTACTGGTCGGTTCGAGCATGGGCGCGTTCGTGTCGGGCCTCGCCTCGCTGGACGCGCCGGTCGCCGGGCTCTTCCTGCTGGCGCTGCCGACCCGCATCCCGGGCTATCCCCGGGCCTTCGCGGCGCGCGAAGGCGTGCCGTCGTTCCTCGTGCACGGGTATGCCGACGATGTCTGCCCGCTGGACGACGCCCTCGCGTTCGCTTCCGGTCGTCGCATGCCGGCGCTGCTGGTGGACGACGACCATCGGCTGGGCGCCACG
Source organism: Luteibacter sahnii (assembly GCF_034063545.1). NCBI lineage: Bacteria > Pseudomonadati > Pseudomonadota > Gammaproteobacteria > Lysobacterales > Rhodanobacteraceae > Luteibacter > Luteibacter sahnii. The sequence continues at coordinate 214,403 of NZ_JAQLOK010000002.1, read as the reverse complement.
CTGGGCGATATCGAGGCCGAATTCGGCCGCTTCCTGGAACGCCTGGCATGAATTTTTTCGCTACCTGCCCGAAGGGCCTGGAATACCTGCTCAAAGACGAACTGGTTGCCATCGGCGCCGCCGAGGTCAAGGAGGCGCTGGCGGGCGTGTCGTTCGAAGGCTCGCTGGAAACCGCCTACCGCGCTTGCCTGTGGTCGCGCATGGCCAGCCGCGTGCTGCTGCCCGTGGCCGAATTCGAGGCGGCCACGCCCGAGGCGCTCTATGACGGGGTGCAGGCCGTGGCCTGGGCGGATCACCTGGCGGCCCACGGCACCCTGGCGGTCGATGCCAACACCGCCCTGAGCAAGCTCACCCACAGCCAGTTCATCGCGCTGAAGACCAAGGACGCCATCGTCGACCAGTTTCGCGCCGCCAGCGGCGCGCGTCCCGATGTGGATCCCGAAGAGCCCGACCTGCGGGTGAACGTGCGCCTGCGCCGCGACCGTGCCACCGTATCGGTCGACCTGTCCGGCTCGCCGTTGCACCGTCGCGGCTGGCGCGAGCGCCAGGGCGAGGCCCCGCTCAAGGAAAACCTCGCGGCGGCGATGCTCGTCCGCGCGCAGTGGCCGCGCATCTATGCCGACGGCGGCGCGCTGGTCGACCCCATGTGCGGCTCCGGCACCCTGTTGATCGAGGGCGCGCTGATGGCTGCCGACGTGGCGCCCGGCCTGCGTCGGGGCTATTACGGCTTCCTGGGGTGGCTCAAGCACGATTACGCCCTGTGGCGGTCGCTGTGGGACGAGGCCAAGGCCCGCGCCGACGAGGGGATGCGCCAGCTGCGACCGGTGTTCTTCGGCAGCGATGCGGACCCGAACATGGTGCAGACCGCCAAGCGCAACGCGCAGGCGGCCAACGTGGCGGGCTTCATGCACCTGGACCGCCGAGACGCCGTGCACGTGGCGCCGCCTCCCGAGACCCCGCTGGGCCTGGTGATCACCAATCCGCCCTACGGCGAGCGCCTGGGCGACCGCGCCGAGTTGCCGCGCCTCTATCAGGACCTGGGCACCGCGCTCAAGGAGCGTTTCCCGGGCTGGCGGGCCGCCGTGCTCGCCGGCGACGAAGAACTCGGCCGCGCGCTACGCCTGTCGCCCGACAAGCGCTATGCCTTGTTCAACGGCGCCCTCGAAACCCCGCTGCTGACTTTCAGCCTGCGCGCCCGCGACGAGGCGCCCCGCGAGGCGAAGCCCCTCTCCGAGGGCGCGCAGATGCTGCGCAACCGGCTCGAAAAGAACGTGCGCCACCTGCGCAAGCGGCTGGCACGCGAGGGCATCACCTGCTGGCGGGCCTACGACCAGGACCTTCCCGAATATGCGGCTGCCATCGACGTCTACGAAAACTGGTTGCACGTCCAGGAATACAAGGCGCCCCAGGACGTTCCGGTCGACGTGGCGCGTCTGCGGATGCGTGAGATCGTTCGCGTGGCCGCCGAGGTGTTCGGCACGCCGCGCGAGCGGATCGCGGTGAAGACGCGCGAGCGCGGCAAGGGCGGCTCCAAGTACGGCCAGTTCGACCAGCGCGGCGAGTTCATCGAGGTGCACGAGGGCGGCCTGGCTTTCCTCATCAACCCGACCGACTACCTCGACACGGGCCTGTTCCTCGATCACCGTCTCGTCCGCGACAAGATTCGCGAACTCGCCCCCGGCAAGCACTTCCTCAACCTGTTTGCTTATACGGGCACGGCGAGCGTTTACGCCGCGGCGGGCGATGCCCGCGACACCACGAGCGTCGACCTGTCCGGCACCTACCTCGACTGGGCGTCGAAAAACCTGGCGCTCAACGGCTTCACGGGCAACCGCCACCGGCTGGTCCAGGACGATGCCATGGCGTTCCTCGAAAAACGCTCCATGCAGTACGGGCTGATCTATGTCGACCCGCCGACGTTCTCCAACTCCAAAAAAGCCGACGACTTCGACGTGCAGCGCGATCACGTCAAGTTGCTGCGCCTTTGCGCCGACCGTCTTCTGCCGGACGGGGTGATCGTTTTCTCGAACAATTACCGACGGTTCCAGCTTGATCGGGCGGCCCTTGAGCCCCATTTCTCCATCGAAGACTGGAGCGCACAGAGCATTCCGTTCGACTTTGCCCGTCGCCACGATATCCACGGCTGCTGGCTGCTTCGGAAGCCCTTCGTTAACCCTTGGAAAACGTGAAAGGGTCGTGCAGAAAACTTCAGTCCGGATTCAGTGCCGCGGCGCGAATCTGCGCTCAACACCCGGAGGCAACCGTCATGAAAGGTAAGCTCGTCAAGTCCGCCATCGCCCTCGCTGCCGTAGGCCTGATGGCGTTCACGCCCGCCACGTTCGCGCATGGCTGGGGGTACGGCGGCGGTTATCGCGGCGGTTATTACGGTGGTGGCGGCTATTACGGCCGCGGCTACCATGACCACACCGGTCGGTGGATCGCTGGCGCCATTGTCGCCGGCACAGTGGGTGCGCTGGTCTACAACGCCACCCAGCCGCGTACCGTGGTCTACGATCGCCCGGTGTATTACGACCGGCCGGTCTACTACAGCCGCCCGGCCACGGTGGTCTACGACGACGCGCCGGTCGTGACCCGTCGCGTTACCACTACCACCACCACGTACGACGACGGCTACACCACTCGCTACGTGCGCGACGATGGCGGTTACTGATCGCGTCACGCGGTAGCTGCTCGAAAAAAAGCCCGGCCGAACCATCGGCCGGGCTTTTTCGTTGGATGGCGATCCTAACGGACCATGCCGTTGGGTTCGGCGCCCGATCCTTTGCTCGCCGCCTTTTTCTCGAGATCCTGGTAGGTCGGCTTGTCGATCTTCTCGACGGTCTGGATCTGGCACGGCGGATCGTCCCGGCGAACGATCTGCTCGTCGATGCTGCCGCAGATTCGCATCGGCGCCACCGCCTTGATGTTCTCCGCGCCTCGAAAATGGATGCCACCGCCCAGGCCTACCCGCGGGCAGTCCACGTTGGTGGTGACGCGGTAGAAATTGGGGCCGTTCGCGACGATCACCGTGCGGTTGTCGACGACGGCCCAGTTGCTGATCCGGTCGGTACGCAGGCAATCGGCCATCGGCAACTCGTGACGTGCCTGGGGAGGGGGCGAGTTGTCCGCCGCCTGGGCGGCCCCGGCGAACGCGAAGACGGCAAGGGTGAGATATCGGGCTTGCATGGCGGAACCCTCCTGACGTGGTGCGCCCACGTTAAGCGCGTTGGGGATGAAAAACGAGGCTACGGCTTGCCTGGGTGCACCAGTCGTTAAGCCTTCGGTCGGCACCGCTCACGCCGGTTGAACGCTTGCTCGGGCATCGTCGTGCCGATCGCCGGTGTCCCCGCCGGCATGGGACCTCTTTCGCATGAGCCTTCGCCCCCTCGGCATCGCTCCCTTCTTACCCGCGAGCGCGGAGCGGGTCGCGCGGTTTCTTTCCGTACGGCATCGTACGGTGGCGTTGACAGCCCACCTGCGCCCGGAAGACACCGTGGTGCAGTCCATGCCAGACGCCAGCCCCACTAAGTGGCACCTGGCGCACACCACGTGGTTCTTCGAGCAGTTCGTGCTCGGTCGCGCGCGCGACTATGTCTCGCCCAACCCCGAATGGCATTACCTGTTCAATTCCTACTACCAGTCGGTCGGTCCCATGCACGCCCGCCCGCGACGGGGCATGCTCACGCGTCCCACGCTGGACGAGGTGATGGCGTATCGCCGTCGCGTGGATGACGCCGTGGCGGCGCGGCTCGAGGCTGGCGACGACGACGCGCTGCCCATGCTCGTCGAGCTGGGTATCCAGCACGAGCAGCAGCACCAGGAGTTGCTGCTGACCGACATCAAACATGCGTTCGCCCAGAACCCCCTCGAACCGGCCGCAATACCCGACGCCCCGCGGAGCCTGTCGATGGCGGCCCCCGCGTTGCGCTTCGTGCCGTTCGAAGAAGCCGTGGTGCGCGTTGGGTTCGAGGGCGATGGCTTCCATTTCGACAACGAAGGCCCGCGACACCGCACGTACCGCCAGGCAGGGTCCCTGGCGAATCGTCCGGTGACCAACGCGGAATACCGCGCCTTCGTGCTCGACGGTGGATACGACCAGCCGGCGCTGTGGCTCTCCGACGGCTGGGCCACCGTGCAGTCGGAGGGCTGGCGCCGTCCACTGTATTGGGATGAGGCACTGGAGACCGAATTCACCCTGCAGGGACGTCGCGAGATCGATCCGCACGCGCCGGTATGTCACGTCAGCTATTTCGAGGCCGATGCGTTCGCTCGTTGGGCGGGCGCACGTCTGCCGACGGAAGTGGAATGGGAAACGATGGCCGAAGATCTTCCCGTCCAGGGCAACCTGCAGGAGACGGGGGCGCTGCACCCGCGCGCCACGTCATTCGACACACCGCTGGGCCTGATGTACGGCGACGTTTGGGAATGGACGATGAGCCCTTATGTCAGTTACCCGGGCTTTCGTCCCCTCGACGGCTCGCTCGGCGAATACAACGGCAAGTTCATGAACGGCCAATGGGTGCTCCGTGGCGGCTCGTGCGCCACCCCTGCCGATCACGTGCGTGCCACTTACCGAAACTTCTTTCCTCCCCATGCCCGCTGGCAGTTTTCGGGGATCCGACTGGGAAACGATCGATGAGCGCTCAACCGCAAGACATCCGTGTCGACGACCGGCATCCGGACATCGAAGACACGATGCAGACCGTGCGCCGCGGCCTGTCGGCGAAACCGAAAAAGCTGCCTTCGCGCCTGTTCTACGATGAACGTGGCTCGGCACTTTTCGAGTCTATCTGCGAGCAGCCGGAGTACTACCTCACCCGCACCGAGATCGCGATCATGCGCGAGCATGCGGCGGACATCGCGGCCGCGCTCGGTCCCGAGGTGAGGCTGGTCGAATACGGCAGCGGTAGCGGCATCAAGACACGCATGCTCCTTGAGCACCTGGAGTCGCCGGCCGCGTACGTGCCCGTGGAAATCTCACGCTCTGCCTTGATGGAGAGCGTGGCCGCGCTGGCGGTGCAGTTTCCCGATGTACCGATGCAGCCGGTGTGTGCGGATTTCACCCAGCCGCTTCGCCTGCCGGTGGCGCTGCGCTCGCCCCGTCGCACCGTGATCTATTTTCCCGGCTCGACGATCGGCAATTTCGAGAGCAAGGATGCGCTGAAGATCCTCCGCCAGATGCGCACGGAGATGAGTGCCGGAGGCGGCATCCTGATCGGCGTCGACCTCAAGAAAGACACCGCGACGATCGAGGCGGCGTACAACGACGCGGCTGGTGTGACGCGCGACTTCACGCTCAACATGCTGGTGCGCCTGAATCGTGAGATCGGCACCGATTTCGATATCGACGCCTTCCGTCATCGCGCCCGTTACAACGCGCTTGCCGGACGCATCGAAACGTCGCTGGTCAGCACGACGCGGCAGGACGTTCACCTGGGCCGAGAGAGTTTCACCTTCGCCGAGAACGAGGCGATGCAGGTGGAGTACAGCTGCAAGTATTCGCTCGACGACTTTGCGCTGATGGCCGAGAAAGCCGGTCTTTCCGTGGAAAAGGTCTGGATGGACGCCGAGCGCCGGTTCAGCGTGCAGTATCTGGTGCGGGCGACACCCGCCGCCTGAAGCGTCTCGCCCGCCGGGAGGATCGGCGCCTACCGTACCGGTAGGCGCCGACGATCAGCCCGGGCGCCTCGCGCCCAGGGCCACCAGCGTATCTTGCGCCGCGCGAATTCGCTCGGCGCTTCCCGGCAGGTCCAGGATCACACGCAGCTTGTCCTGTCCATCCAGCTTGAACACCCGCGGTTGCTGCTGGATCAGCTTGATCAGCGACATCGGATCGATGTCGGGTTTGTCGCGAAAGGTGACGCGCCCCCCGTTGGCGCCGAAGTCGACCTTGCGGATACCCAGCGGAGTGGCCATGAGCTTGAGCTGGGCCACGGCGAACAGGCACTTGGTCTGGTCGGGCAGGAGGCCGAAGCGGTCAATCATTTCTACCTGGAGTTCGCGCAGGCCGTCGTCGTCGCGTGCGCTCGCGATCCGCTTGTAGAGGGTCAGGCGCGTGTGCACGTCGGGCAGATAATCGTCGGGAATGAGCGCGGGCAGGTGGAGTTCGACCTCGGTCTCGTGTTCGGAGGTGAGGTCGAAATCGGGCACCTTGCCCGACCTCAACGCGCGCACCGCGCGGTCGAGCAATTCGGTGTAGAGGCCGAAGCCGATTTCCTGGATCTGTCCGGACTGTTCTTCGCCCAGCATCTCGCCCGCACCACGGATTTCGAGATCGTGGGTGGCAAGGGTGAAGCCGGCGCCCAGTTCCTCCAGCGACGCGAGGGCTTCGAGACGCTTTTCCGCGTCGGCGGTCATCGCCTTGCGATCGGGCACGATCAGATAGGCGTAGGCACGGTGGTGGGAGCGACCTACGCGCCCGCGCAACTGGTGCAGCTGCGCCAGGCCGAAGCGGTCGGCGCGATTGACGATGATGGTGTTGGCGGTGGGAATGTCGATGCCGGATTCGATGATGGTGGTCGACACCAGCACGTTGAATCGCTGGCGATGGAAGTCGGCCATCACCTGTTCGAGTTCCCGCTCGGGCATCTGGCCGTGGGCGACGCGGATGCGCGCCTCCGGTACCAGCTCGCTCAACTCGCGCGCGATGCGCTCGATCGACTCCACTTCGTTGTGCAGGAAATACACCTGGCCGCCGCGCGCCAGCTCGCGCTGGATCGCCTCGCGGATCAGCGTGGGCTGGTAGGTCGAGATCAGCGTGCGCACGGCGGTGCGATGCGCGGGCGGAGTGGCGATGATCGACAGGTCGCGCAGCCCGCTCATCGCCATGTTGAGCGTGCGCGGGATGGGCGTCGCGGTGAGCGTGAGCAGGTCGACTTCGGCGCGCAGCTTCTTCAGCTGCTCTTTCTGGCGCACGCCGAACCGCTGCTCCTCGTCGACGATGACCAGGCCGAGGTTCTTGAAGCGGATATCCGGCTGCAGCAGCTTGTGCGTGCCGACCATGACGTCGACCTGGCCCTCCGCGAGCCGTTCCAGTGCATGGTCGACGTCTTTCTTCGACTTGAAGCGTGACAGCACGTCGACGCGGACCGGCCAGTCGGCGAAACGGTCGGCAAAGTTACGGTAATGCTGCTGGGCGAGGAGGGTGGTGGGCACGAGCACGGCCACCTGCTTGCCGGCGGTGGCGGCGGCGAAGGCGGCGCGAAGGGCTACTTCGGTCTTGCCGAAACCGACGTCGCCGCAGACCACGCGATCCATCGCTCGCGGGGCGGCGAGATCGGCGATCACTGCGTCGATGGCGCGTTGCTGGTCGAGGGTCTCTTCGAACGGGAAGGTCGCGGCAAATTCGTCGATCATCTGCCGGTCTACCGGCAACGACTCGCCCTGCTTCGCCTCGCGCTGCGCATAGATCGCCAGCAGCTCCGCCGCCACGTCGCGTACCTTTTCGGCGGCTTTCTTGCGGGCGCGCTCCCAGGCGTCGCCCCCCAGCGAGTGCAGCGGGGCCAGCTCGGGGGCGGTACCGGTGTAGCGGCTGACGAGGCCCAACTGGGCCACGGGCACGTAGAGCTTGTCGCCCTTGGCGTATTCGATGGTGAGGAACTCGCCCGGCATGTCCCCTACGTCGAGGGTGAGCAGACCCTGGTAGCGGCCCACGCCGTGATCGATGTGCACGATGGGCGAGCCGATCGACAGTTCGGTGAGGTCCTTGATGATGCTTTCGGGATCGCGCGCCGCGCCGACACGCTTGCGGCGGTCGGTACGCACGCGCTCGCCGAAGAGTTCGCGCTCGGTCAGCACGGTGAGCGCGGGCGTGTTCAGCGCGAAGCCCTGGTCCAGCGGGGCGACGGTAATGGCGAAACGCTCGTCGCTTGCCAGGAAGGCCTTCCACCCCTCGACGTTGGCTGGCTTCATGCCGCCCCCGCCAAGCTGCTCGATCAGGGCTTCGCGGCGACCGGCCGAGTCGGCTGCCACCAGCACGCGGCCCGGATAGTGGGCGAGAAACTGGCGCAAGGCCGTGCCGGGCTCTTCGCCCTTGCGGTTGAGCGGCAGATCGGGAGCGGGCTGCGTGCCGAGGTCGACGGCATGCGCATGCGCCTTGTCGACGACGTCGATGCGGACCTGCTTGTTGAGTTGCTCGCGCAGCGGTTCGGGGCCCAGGTAGATCTCCGCCGGCGGCAGCACCGGGCGCTCGATGTCATGCGCACGCTGTTCATAGCGGTCGGCCACCTGCTGCCAGAACGCGGCGGCCGCCTCCAGCGTGCCGTCGCCGAGCACGAAGAGCGCGTCGCCGGCCAGGTAATCGAACAGGGTTTCGGTGTGCGGGAAAAACAGCGGCAGGTAATATTCGATGCCGCCGGGCGTCACGCCTTCCTTCATGTCCTGGTAGAGCGGGCAGCGGCGCACGTCGATGGGAAACCGGTCGCGCAGCGCATGGCGGAAGTGCTTGGCCGCGTCGTCGGTCACCGGGAATTCGCGCGCGGGAAGCAACTCCACGCCCTCCACCTGGTGTTGCGACCGCTGGGTTTCCGTATCGAACGTGCGGATCGATTCGATCTCGTCGTCGAACAACTCCACGCGGTAGGGCTCGCTCGCGCCCATGGCGTAGATGTCGATCAATGCGCCGCGCACGGCGAAGTCGCCCGGCTCGGTCACCTGCGGAACGTTGCGGTAACCGGCGGCCTCCAGGCGGCGTTGTTCGGCGATGATGTCGAGCGTCTGCCCCTTGCGCAGCACCAGCCCCGAACCGGTGATGTGGCTGCGCGGGGCGATCCGCTGCATCAGGGTGGCCACCGGCACCACGAGCACGCCGCGCCTGACGCTGGGCAGGCGGTAGAGCGTGGCGATGCGCTGGGAGACGACCTCCGGGTGGGGGCTGAAAACGTCGTAGGGCAGGGTTTCCCAATCGGGGAAATGCAGCACCGGCAGGTCGCCCGCGAAGACGCCCAGTTCGTTTTCCAGCGTGTCGGCACTGCGCGTGTCCCGGGTCACCACCACCAACAGGCCCTCGTGCGCGCGGGCCGCCTCGGCGACCTCGAGCGCCCAGGAGGAACCATGCGGGACGGCCCAGTAACGGCGGGTTTTCGCGTTGGGGGGAAGCGGCGGGCGGGGAAGCGCTACGGGCATCGGGTCGGCGGCTCGGCGTTCGGGTGAGCCGCCGATTGTACTACCGCACGGTGAAGGGGCCGCCGCGGCCGTGGCCTGCGACGCCGCCTTAGTCGGTGATGTCCGGCTCGAAGAAGCTCCAGCGCACGTCCTTGAAGTGAGCCTTGAAATCGGCCTCGACGATGTTGATCGCCTCGACCATGGCCCGAGCGGTGGGCGTGGGCGCCATGCGTGCCTTGATCGCCACCATCACGTCGGTGCCCATCTGCAGGGTCAGCACGTTGTAGACGACTTCGATTTCCGGCCTTGCGTCGAGGAAGGCGACCATGTCGGCCTTGCGACGCGGCTCTACGCCCTGGCCGATGAGCAGCGCCTTGACCTCCCGGGCCACCGCGACGGCCACCACGATCAGCAGCACGCCGATGGCAATGGTGCCGATGGCGTCGAACACGAGGTTGCCGGTGACCATCGTCAGCAGCACCGCCACGAGGGCGACGCACAGGCCTAGCAGGGCGGCGAGGTCTTCGCCGAAGATCACGAGCAGTTCGCTGGCCCGGGTCTCGCGGAACCACTGCCAGAGGCTGCGTCCGTCACGCGCCTTGTTCACTTCCTGCAGGCAGCCGTGCATGGACACGCCCTCGGTGACGATCGAGAAGCCCAGCACGCCCACCGCGAGCCAGGCCCAGCGCAGCGGTTCCGGGTGGGTGAGCTTGTGTACGCCCTCGTACACCGAAAACATGCCGCCGACGCTGAAGAGCAGCATCGCCACCAGGAACGACCAGAAGTACAGCGCGCGGCCCCATCCCAGGGGATAGTCCGCCGACGGCGGCCGCTTGGCCTGACGCATGCCGAGCAGCAGCAGGCCCTGGTTGCCGCAGTCGGCCAGCGAATGGATGGCTTCGGCCAGCATGGCGCCTGAGCCGGTGAAGATCGCGGCGACCAGTTTGGCAATGAAAATGGCGAAATTGGCCCCGAGCGCGAGGAAGATCGCGCGTTTGGAATCGGCGTGTCCTGACATGGTCCCCGCTTGCCCTGGATGGTGTAAGCCGCCGGCCCTCGTGGCCGGCGGCGCGATCGCAGGATCTTACCGTATGACGCCGACGCCGACGCCGAAACTGACGTTGGGATGGCCGCCGGACATCTCCTTGGCCGTCCACACGTGCGACTGGTTCACCGATACCAACGGAAAGGTGTAGGACGCCTGGCCGACGTTGCCCGCACGCGTGCCGTTGAGCCGGCCCGCCACGGTGATCAGGCCGCCGTTGGGGTAGTCCAGGCTTTCCACGTAGCCGGGCATGGACGCGATGAAGCGACCGGCTCCCGTGTCATCGGCCGCTTTCGGCCGCTGTGAGGCGTCCAGCGGATAGGCCAGCACTTCGATTTCGCTGTGGTCGGCGAAATTTCGCACCTGGACGATGCGCCCGCCCCAGATGACGTCGGCGTTGCCATAGCGCTCGGGTGTGCGGGCGACCTGGCTGGGGGGCACCGACACGGTGTTGGGCGTGGCTTTGTAGATGGGCGCTGGCGCACAGGCGACCAGCGCCAGCAATGAGACGGGGATCAGGGCTCGGACAATATGACGCATGGGTCGGCTCCTTCGCAGGTGCCCCGACTCTAGCGCCTGCCGGGTGAACGTTTGGGCGAAGGCGGCGTGGGAGGCGCTTGGGCGGGCTCGTCGTTCACGAGCCAGCTAAGCCGGTACTCGGACTCGCCCGGCTTACCCAGCAGGCGCGGGAGCACCTTGAGCGAATCGCGCAGGGTTTCATCCAGTTTCCACGGCGCGTTGACGATGACCATCCCGCTGCCGTTGAGGCGCAGCGGTGAGTCATCCGGATGCAGGAGTAGTTCCGCCATGAGCACGCGTTTCGCCCCGCAGCGCGTCAGCCAGCGGTGGAACGGCTTCACGTGGCTGCGCTGCTTAATCGGATACCACACGGCGTACATGCCCGTCGGCCATTTTTCCAGCGCGGCCTTGAGCGATTTCTCGATGAGCCGGAACTCGGCCTCCTGGGCTTCGAACGGCGGGTCGATCAGCACCAGCCCGCGTTTTTCCTTCGGCGGCAGCAGCGCCTTCATGGCCTCGTAGCCGTCGCGCCCATGCACGTGCACGCGTGGATCGTGGTGGAAGACCTGGCGCAAGGCCGCGGCTTCCTCCGGATGCAACTCGCACAGCTGGGCACTGTCGGTGTCGCGCATCAGGTGCGCGGCGATCCACGGTGAGCCCGGGTAGTGGCGCAGGTCGTCGCCCTCGTTGCAGGCGCGCACCACCTCCAGCCATTTCCACAGCAGCGGCGGCAGGCCCGTGGCGGTGCGCAGCACGCCGAAGCCGTCGTCGGCCTCGGCCGTCTTGCGTGCCTCGACGCTGCGCAGGTCGTAGCGGCCGCGTCCGGCGTGCGTGTCGACGTAGCCGAACGGCGTGGCCTTCTGCTTGAGCGCGTCGACCAGGGCCACGAGCACCATGTGTTTGAGGACGTCGGCGAAGTTGCCGGCGTGGTAGGCGTGGCGATAGTTCATCCGGCGAGTATACCGGCCAGCGGCCCCGGCCGCTTTCTAGCGCGGATAGAGACGGCGCAGGGCGTCGGTCTTCCGGCGCAGCAGGGCCATGTCCGCGCGCACCAGCTCGGCGGGTGGCACGTCCCGGCCGAAGAACGTGCGAAGCAGCGTGGCCGGCGGCGCGTCGAACCCTTCGGCCATGAGGGCCGCGTAGCGCCTGCGGAAATCGGCCGGGTCGTTCATGGCCATGTCGAACATCCGCGTCGCAAGCAGTCCGGCATAGAGATAGTTCACGAGGTAGAGCGGGTCTTCGTACATCAGGCGCTTGCCGATCCAGGCGTGCGCCAGTTCGGGATCGATACCCGGCCAGATCTCGAAACGTGAGGTGGTCGCGAGGGTGAGCGTGTCCAGGTCGCCCGCCGAGCGGATCGTGCCGGCGCGCACGCCGTCGTAGATGGCTTCTTCCAATCGCGCTTCTTCGGCGGAGGTAAAGATCTCGAAGGTCATCTCGTCCAATTGGGCCTGCAGGTACCACGCCTTCGTCGCGGCATCCGGCGCGTGGCGATAAAGGTATTCGTAGAAGAGCATCTCGTTGAGGATGGCGATGCCTTCGTGCATCCAACTCGGGCCGTGGTTGTAGAACGGCGACACCCCGTGTTCGTTCATCAGCTGGCTGTGGATCGCGTGTCCCCCTTCGTGGGCGACGACGCTGGCGGCGTGCACCGTGGGTGTCCACGTGCCCAGGAAGAGCCCGGCCGGTACGCCGGGCGCGGCGATGGAGAAGCTGTCGTTGACGCGATGGCCCTGCGCGGCGGCGAGGTCCGTACGGTGGGTGGACGGGTCGAGCAGGTCCCGGAAGTGACGGACGTAGTCATCGCCCAGCGGGGCCAGGGCGGCCGGTATCGTGTCGCGCAGCCGGGCGAGGTCGAACGTGGGCGGCGTGACGCCGGGCGGGGGGACGGTCATGTCCCAGCTGTGCACGTCGTCGACGCCGAGCGCCTTGCCGGCCTGTGCCGCGCGCAGCCGCTGGTAGTCCTTCAGCACATCGGCCTGCGCCTCGACGGCGGCGACGGTCGCGTGCACGTCGTTCTTGTCGAACTGGCGCGAGACATACGCCGCCTCGGGCGCGTCGGCGAAGTGCTGGAGCGTCGCCTCGCGATCGTTCAGGCGCACCACGCCGATCAGGATCGCCGCATAGGTCTCGGCAAGCCCGTCGTCGGCCGCCTCACGTTGCCGCCACGCCTGGCGACGGACGTTCCGGTCGGGGTCCGCCGCCAGACGCACGGCATCCTTCGCGACGTCGAGGTCGCCATGCGCCGTGTGCACCAGGCCGTAGCGGGTGGCCCGGCGAGTCTTTTGGTAGGTCGTCCACAGCGCCTCGCCGGCCGTGTCGGAGAGGGCATCGAGCACGTCCTGCCCCTCCCGCGGCAGCGCGTGGGCCTGGTTACGTATCGCCCGTTCGCGAACGTAGGCGTAGCGGGCCAGGCTGGGCTCCGCCTTCACGGCCGCGCGGAAGCCGGCATCGTCGAATCGGCGCAGCGTCGCACGAACCTGATCGACGACGGCGTCCGAGGCGCTGCCGGCCGACGAGCGGGCGTCGCTCGCCGCGTGGTCATCGATGTCGAGCGCGGCGCGCAGGTGCAGGTACGCCGCGTGCCGCTGGCTCCTGGCCAGGAGGGCTTCCGCGTGCCGGAGGTAGCCGAGAAGGTTGGCGGGCGTCAGCGGCGCGGGTGGCGCAAAGGCCGCGACGTCGGCCTGTAGGGCGGCGAGATCGCTCGCCTCCTGGGCCGGCGTGGCGAAATACGGCGTGGGATCGATGTGGTAGTCGGTAGCCCCCAGCGGCGTGGCGCCGAGCAGGAGGAGAACGGCGGCGAGGCGTGGCGTGCGCATAGCGGTGGACCGAGGGCGTGGTGGACGTGACGCCACGCTATCAAGCCGCGATCGCCTGGGCTTTACCCGGATTAGCGCATCGCGGCGCGCCACGCGCTCGGGGTGGTCGCGTGCACCGCGCGAAACGACCGCGAGAACTGAGCCGCCCCGGCGAAGCCGCAATCCAGCGCGATGTCGAGCAGGGGACGTCGCGTCGTGCGCAGCAACAGGGCCGCCTGGTCGACGCGCAGCCGACGCACGTAATCGCCCACCGTGCACTGGTGAAACTGGCGGAAACTCCGGGCCAGGTGCACGGGATGGCGTTCCGCCACTGCGGCGAGCGTATCGAGCGAGACATCCCGCGAGGGATCCTCGTGCAGGTAGTCGCGTACGCGGCGCAGCCAGCGGGGTTCGTAACGGCAGGCGTCGTCGAGGCCTCGCGCTGCGTGACCAAGCATGTCCAGCGCCATCGATGCGATGGCGCTGGACGAGTACGGGTCATCCAACGCCAGCTCGCTGTCGACCCGCCGGCCCAACGCGAGCAGGGTGTCGGACCGGCGCAGCAGGGGGCGCCCGTCGAGGCGGGCCGCGTGCTCGTGGAGTAGCCCGGCGAGATGATCGTCGATCGCGAAGATGATCTTTTTCGCGCCTTTGGCGCCGAACCGTTGCGCGTGTTCGGCTTGCGCCGGGCAGTAGAGCAGGTCGCCGGGAAGGTGCGTGTTGCGCATGCCGAGGATGCGCTCTTCGTAGCCGCCTTCCACGATGAGGCAGAACCAGGCCTGGTCGTGGCGATGGGGGTGCATGTCGGCCCCGGCCGCGTAGCGTGAGACATGCAGATCGAGGATGCCGCTCATGGGTCCGCCCTGACCGAGGTGGCGACGACTATGCGGCGCCTCCTCGCGAGCGGCAAGTGCCGTCGGTCAGACCTGGCTTCCGAGCCGCAGGTTGATGCCCAGCGCCGTGGCGAGCAGGCGCATCGATTCGTCGTCGGAGGAGCGGGTGATCCATCCGGCGTAGACGCCGTCCTCGTCGGCCTCGCGCGCCCATAGCGTGTAGCCGTGTTCATTGAGTTGATCGAACGCGCGACCGAACAGCTCGGCGCCGTCGACGTCCTCGTGGAACTCGTCGTCGTCCGGGTCGCCGTCCCAGTCGATCTGGAGATTCCACCGCGCGACGAGTTCGTTGATGGCGTCGACGAAGCCACGGGTGTCGTCGGCATCCACTTCGAATCCGGAGCGCCAATCGGTGACCTGGGCAACGATGCGCATCGGGTCGTCGTCGCCTTCCTCATCGACGAGGTCGCGGTACTCGGAGAACTGCTGCATCGCCCCGTCTTCATCGCCTGGGTTGATCAGCTGGAGCAACTGCCAGACCTGCGATTCGAGGGTATCTTCGGCGTTGTCGCCGTCGCGTTCGTCGTCGTAATCGTCGTAGTCGTTCATCGTGATGTGCCCGGGGGAGGTCGGTGAAATGATGGCATAACGGCCGCGCCGGCTTGTTGACAAACGGGCGTTGCAATGCAACAAATGTGACTGCCCGCCGCCGTTTGGCGCGGGTCCAGGGCTCTTCCGCCGCCGCGCGCGGCGTCCCCACAGGCGATCCACCTTCCCAGTGACCGACATGCCTTTCCACGCTCCGACCCTCCCGGTAACGCTCGCGGCCTCGTCGCGATGTCCGGTGGCGTCGGCGTGTTGTCGCTGTCCGGGCTGATGTCGCGGCGCTAAGCCGCCCGTGCTTCCAGTGCATGCGCCGCCCGTGACCTGAGTCGCGGGCCTTACGCCTTTTTCCCTTTCCGACCCTGAGGGCCGGCGGCGCATCGCGTGGCCGCCCTTGGTCACCCCCTCCCGTCCGGCGCGATACGCGCCGGCGCCGTTTTTCTTTCCAGGATCCATCGTCCATGTCCCGTTCCGTTCGCCGCCCGCTGCTTTTTCCCACCCTCGCCGTGACCCTGGCCGCGTGGCAGCCCGTCGCCGCCCAGGAAGCGAAACAACTCGATACGGTCATCGTCACCGGCACGCGCAACACCGAACGCACGGTGTCCAGTTCGCTGCAACCGATCGACGTGATCACCCCGCAACAGCTCCAGCAAACGGGCGCCACGCAACTGTCCGCCGCGCTGGCGCGGCTCGTGCCGTCGCTCAACTTTCCCCAGCCGACCACGATCAGCGGCGCGGAAGTCGTGCGGCCGGTGACGCTGCGTGGCCTGAGTCCCGATCAGGTCCTCGTGCTGGTCGACGGCAAGCGCCAGCATGCGGGGGCGTTCCTCAACCTCGGCGGTGCGATCGGACGCGGGTCCAATCCCGTGGACCTCAACGCGATTCCGATGTCGGCCATCGAACGGGTGGAAGTGCTCCGTGACGGTCAATCGGCGCGCTACGGCTCGGATGCGATCGGTGGCGTGGTGAACGTCATCCTCAAGAAAGCGGGGCAGGGCGGGGAGGTGACCGCGCGCTTCGGAGGCTACGACGCGGGCGACGGTCTTCAGCGCCAGCTCGCCGCGGATGCCGGTTTCAGGCTGGGCGACAAGGGCTCGGTGCACGTGGCCATCGATACGCAGGACAACGACGGCACCAATCGGGCCGGCGTGGACCAGACCCGGGGCCCGACATTCGGCAAACGTGTCTATCGCCTGGGGGATCCGGCGGTCCGTTCGACCAAGCTGTCGCTCGTGGGCCAATACGCGTTCAGCAAAGCGGCTGAGGTGTATGTGGAGGCCCTCTATCGTCGGGACCGTGCCGAAACGGCCAGCCTGTATCGACAGGCGGGTGCCTCCAATAACGCGCGGGCGATCTATCCGGAGGGCTACCTCCCGGTCAGCGTACCGATCGTGAACGATACGTCGCTCACCGCGGGTGTCCGCGGCACGTTGGACGATGGCTGGCACTACGATCTCTCGGCGAGCCATGGCAGCAACGAGTACGACCAGCGCGCCCATGACATCAACGCCGACTATTACCGCGCCTTCGGCACCACGCCGTTTTTCATTCAGGGGCCGGATTACAAGGCGACGCAGCAGGTGGTCAACCTCGACATCGGCCGGGAAGTCTCACCCGGGTGGTTGCCCAACCCGGTGAGCGTGTCGTTTGGCGTGGAATACCTGCGCCAGGCGTATGCGGTCCGACCGGGCGACGCGGTGTCGCAATACGGTCCCAACGGTGGCATCACGGCCGACCTCCGGGGCCGCTGGCAGCGGCACGACACGTCGGCATACCTTGACCTGGAAACCAACCTCACCGACCGCTTCGCGGTGTCGCTGGCCGCTCGCCACGAAAACTACAGCGACTTCGGCGGCACGACGTCCGGCTCGCTCGCGGGACGATTCGACGTCACGCCCCGCGTGGCGATTCGCGGCAGCGTGGGCACGGGATTTCGCGCACCCACGCTCGTGCAACAGCATTACGCCGACATTTCCTCGCAATTGCAGGATCTCGGCCAGGGCCAGGTGATCGTGCAATCGGGTACCTTTCCCGTCGATGCGCGTGCGGCGAGCCTGCTCGGCGCGGAGGCCCTCAAGCCGGAAACGTCGCGTAGCGCCACGCTGGGCTTCGTGCTCAATCCGCTGGATGCGTGGCATGTCAGCGTCGATGCGTACTGGATCAAGATCCACAACCGCATCAACCTGTCGTCGAACATCCCCGTCAATACGCCGACGGTCAACGCGTATCTCGCGGCCAACGGCGTCGACGCCACCTATCAGTCGATCCGTTACTTCACCAACGCGGTGAACACCCGGACCCGCGGCCTCGACCTGGTGAGCCAGTACGCGTTCGCGTTCGCCAACGGGGATCGCCTGAATACGACGCTGGGCTGGGCCTACAACGACAACCGGGTCTCGCGGGTGAAGGCGAACCCGCCGATACTCGACGCGCTCGGCGTGGCCGTGCAGCGCGTGGAACGGCGCGAACGCCTTGGCATCCTCGCCGATACCAATCCGCGCACCAAGCTCGACCTCGGCCTCGACTACCTGCATGGTCGCTGGGCGGGGCATGCCAACGTGCAGCGATACGGCCGATACAAGGTCTACAGCAACAGCGGCCCCGCGCTCGATCAGACGTTCTCGCACCGGTGGGCGCTCGACCTCTCGGCCGACTACACCCTGGACCGCTGGACGTTCACCGCCGGGGCGAACAACGTCTTCGACGCGAAGCCGGGCCGGGTGAAATACGCCAACTCGACCAACGGCAACTTCCTCTACAGCCTGTTTTCGCCATTGAGCTGGAACGGTCGCTACTACTATGCGAGTGCCACATACCGGTGGGACTGAGCGCCGGTACGCTGCTTACCCCTTGAGCAACACCACGACCGCGCCGGTGCCGCCCTGCATCGGCCGGGCCGATGCAAAGGCAACCACATCGTCGCGTCGGCGCAGCAGCTTGTCGGTCAGTCCCTTGAGCACGGGGCCGCCGGCCTTCGAGCGCAATCCCTTGCCGTGAATGATCCGCACGCAGCGCAGGCCGTCATGCCTGCATTCGGCGAGAAACTCGGCGATGGTCATCTGCGCGGCGGCCGCGTTCATCTGGTGCAGGTCGACCTCGGCCTGGATGCTGAACTGGCCGCGCTTGAGTTGCCGCAGCACCTTCGGCGGGTAGCCGTCGCGCAGGTAGGCCAGTTCCTCGCCCACCTCCAGGTCGGCGGGGTCGTAATCGAAAAGCAGCGAGTCGGCCGGCACCGCGGCTTCATCCGCGTCGCGCATGAACGGGTGGGGCGCCGGGCGGGGGCGCTCGGGCACGCTCTCCACCGGTTCCATCGGACGGACATCGCCGATCGCCTCGCGGAAGAGGCGGATGTCGTCGTCCTGCACCGAGGGAGCGCGCCGTTTCATGACCCGCATCCTAGATCATCCCGGTCGTGCGTCGGTGAATCCGGGCGCCCGGTCCGGTAGACTGGGGCGGTCGGCGGCGCCCCTCATGGGGCCGCCATCCCCGTGTTTCGATCTGGATCAGCATGCAGGTTCTGGTAAGCAACGACGACGGCGTGGATGCCCCGGGTATCCGGGTGCTGGCCGGGCGTCTGGCCGAGTTCGGTACGGTGACCGTGGTCGCGCCCGACCGCGATCGCTCCGGCGCGAGCAACTCGCTCACGCTCGACGCGCCGATCCGCGCGCACCGCCTCGACAACGGCTTCTATCGCGTGGCCGGCACGCCCACCGATTGCGTTCACCTGGCCCTGGCGGGGCTGCTCGAGCACGAGATCGACATCGTTGTCTCGGGCATCAACAACGTCGCCAATCTCGGCGACGACGTCATCTATTCCGGCACCGTGTCCGCCGCGATGGAAGGCCGCTTCCTCGGCCTGCCCGCCATCGCCGTTTCGCTGGTGACCCGCGAGGGGTCGGGCTACCACTTCGACACCGCCGCCACCGCGGTGCTGATGCTCATGCGCCGGCTCATCGCCGACCCGTTGCCGGCCGACACCATTCTCAACGTGAACGTGCCCGACGTGCCCTGGGCCGACATCCGAGGGTTCGAAGTGACCCGGTTGGGCAAGCGCCACCGTGCGGCGCCCGCCATCCGCAGCGACGATCCCCGCGGTCGCCCGCTCTGGTGGATCGGCCCGCCCGGCGAGATCGACGACGCCGGCCCGGGCACCGACTTCGACGCGGTGCGCCGCGGCTATGTGTCGGTGAGCCCCATCCACACCGACCTCACCCGCTTCCAGGCGCTCGAGAAAGTCAGTTCATGGGCCACCGCGCTGTCGTCGTCGATCAGCGAGGAGGCGGCCTGACGTGGTGAACCTGCACGCCCTGCCGCCCTCGGCCCTGCGTGGCGAAGGCATGACGTCGCAACGCGCCCGCGACCGCCTCGTGGCGCGGCTGGCGGAGGAGGGCATCCGCGACCAGCGCGTGCTGGAGGTCATCCGCCAGCTGCCGCGCCACCACTTCATCGACCAGGCGCTGCATTCGCGCGCCTACGAAAACACCGCCTTGCCGATCGGCCACGGGCAGACGATTTCCCAGCCGTGGATCGTCGCTCGCATGACCGAGGCGCTCATCGAGCACGGCGTACCCGATCGCGTGCTCGAGATCGGCACGGGCTCCGGGTACCAGGCCGCGGTGCTGGCGGGCATCGTGCCCACCGTCTACACGGTCGAGCGCATCGAAGAATTGCTGCGCCAGGCCCGTCGCCGTTTCCGCCAGTTGGGGATCGAAAACCTGCGCTCTCGCCATGACGACGGCAAGCTGGGCTGGGAGTCCGACGCGCCCTTCGACGCCATCATCCTCACGGCCGCGGGTGACCGCGTTCCGCTCAAGCTCCTCGATCAGCTCGCTCCCGGGGGCGTGCTGGTCGCGCCCGTGGGCTCGCCCAGCCAGCAGGTGCTGGTCCGGCTGCGCAAGTCCGCCGACGGCGACGTGCAGCGCGAAGAGCTCGGTCCGGCGAGTTTCGTTCCGCTTTTGGGCGGCATCGGTTGATGCCGCTCCACCACAGGGAAAACCGCTGAATGCGGATGTTCGCTTCGCTCTATGATCGCGCCATCGTGTGGGCGCGCCACCGTCATGCGGTGCGTTACCTGGCCGGCCTGTCTTTCATCGAGGCCTTCATCTTCCCGGTGATGCCCGAGGTGATGCTGGCACCGATGATGCTGGCCGAGCCGCGCAAGGCGTTCCGCTTCGCGAACTGGAGCCTGATCTTCTCGCTGCTGGGTTCGCTGGTGGGATATGCGCTGGGCCATTTCGCTTTCGAGGCGCTGAAGCCCCTGCTGGCGTCGGCTCACCTGCTCGACCCGATCCTCAAGGGGGTCGACAACCTTCGCCAGGACATGCAGGCCCACTCGCTCGGCCTCTACATCGTGCTCGCCATGGCCGCGCTGCAACCCGTGGTGCCCATGAAGTTCGTGACCTGGGCGGCGGGCGTCGTCGGGGTGCCGGTGGTGCCGTTCCTGTTGTGCGTGCTCATCGGGCGGGGTAAGCGCGTATGGCTGCTCGCCCTGCTGGTACGCATCTTCGGCGAACGTGCCGAGCCGATCCTGCGCAAACACATCGAGTGGATCGGATGGGCTGCTATCGTAGCGCTCGTCCTCCTGGCCCTATGGTGGTTCCTCTCGCGATGAGTGCCCGTGCAAGGAATTTCGCGATGCGCCTGACCCGTCCCCTCGCCCTGGTCGCCGTGGCGGGCGCCGGTCTGATCCTGTCCGGCTGCGGCATCGAGCGCAGCTCTGTCGTCGTCACCCGCGCGCCCGGCAGCTACGCCGCGCCGTCGCACGGCGTGCCTGCGGCTGCGCCGGCACCGCCGGGCGGCAGCTATCGCGTACAGAAGGGCGACACCCTCTACAGCATCGCCTTCCGTAACAAGGTCGATTTCCGGCAGCTTGCCGACTGGAACGGCATCGCCTCGCCCTACACGATCTGGCCGGGCCAGGATCTCCGGCTCTCGCCCCCGGATACGGCCAAGCACGCGCCGGCCGTCGCCGCCGTCCCGCCGCCGTCGCACACGGCGCCACCGCCACCGCCATCGACGACGGCGCCTCCCTCGACGCCGCAACCGGGTTTCCAGCCGGTGGCGACCGCGGATGCGTTACCGCCGGTCGTTCCTGCGCCGGCGACGACCACCAACACGCCCGTGGTCGTGGCCGGCAAGCCTGCCGAGTCGGTCGTGCCCCCGCCGCAACCCGCGGCGCCACCCGCGATGCCACCCGCGCCCGTGGAAAACCCGGCCGCGGCTACGCCCATCGTCGCCAACGGCGCCACGCGTACCGCCGGCGGCATCGTTTGGCGCTGGCCGGCCGATGGCTCACTCATCAAGCGGTTCTCGTCCGGCGACGCCATTCCGGGCATCGAGGTGGCCGGCAAGTCCGGCGACCCGATCCGGGCCGCCGCCGACGGCGTGGTGGTGTATAGCGGCAACGGCCTGGTGGGCTACGGCGAGCTGGTGATCATCAAGCACAGCGACAGCTTCCTCTCCGCGTATGGCCACAACCGCAAGCGCCTGGTCAAGGAAGGCGAGAAGGTCAAGGCGGGGCAGCTTATCGCCGAGATGGGTTCGTCCGGCGCCACGCGGGACGAACTGCAGTTCCAGATCCGCCGCGACGGCAACCCGGTCGATCCACTGCAATACCTGCCGCCACAGAAGTGACCTCCCGGGGCCGGGCTCCGGGAGCGCCTGTCAGGCGGTGCGTGCCTGACGGGCTTCGAAGGCCTGGAGATGTGTCCAGGCGGCTTCGAGCATCGGGGCATTGACGCTCGCCTCGTACGCCCGGCGGAGCATGTCGCCCACGATGTGGTCGCCTTCGATCCGCTGGCCGGATTCGAGGTCGCGAAGCATCGAGGCCGTGAGCGGCGAGCCCTCCGCGGTCAGCGTCTTCCAGGCCATCGACCGGGCGTGGTCGGGTACGCCGTGGCCCGAGGCGCGGGCGACGGCAAGGCATTCCTCATAGCACCGTTCCATCAGTCGGCGCCCGTTGTCCGTGCCCACGATGTCGCCGACGCTCGCCCGGAACAGGCAGGTCATACCCGCAAGGGCGGTGAGGAAACTGAATTTCGCCCAGAGGTCGCGGGTGATGTCGTCGGCGAGGCGGTGATCGACGCCAGCCCTCGCGAAGGCGGTGGCCAGGGCCTCGCAACGGCCGCCATGGGCCAGGCCGTCCCGTTCGCCGAACGTGATCGACGCGCCGTTGCCGAAGTGGATGATCTCGCCGTCCGGCCCCTTCGCCGCGCTGATGACGCACAGGCCGCCAATGATCTTGTCCGGGCCGAAGCGGCGATCCAGCACGGGAAAATGAGCCAGCCCGTTGAGAATGGGCAGCACCGCGGTGTCCTCGCCTACCGCCGCATCGATGGATTCGAGGGCCGAATGCAGGTCGTAGGCCTTGCAGGACAGCATCACGACGTCGAAGGGCCCCGCATCGGCCACGGTCGCTGCCGTGACGTGGCGGACGTCGAGTCGGGCATCGCCGAGTGGACTGCGGATAACCAGGCCCCGGTGATCCAGCGTCGCCGCGCGTTCGGGGCGCACGAGAAAGGTGACGTCGACACCCGCCTGGGCCAGCCGGCCGCCGAAGTAGCCACCGGTGCCGCCAGCTCCCAGCACGAGGATGCGCACGGCTCAGCCCCGGGCGGGAAGGATGAAGGCGGCGAGCACGCGGCGACCTTCGCCGGCGAGCAGGCTGTAGGTGCGGGCGGCGGCGCCGCTGGTCATGGCTTCCACGCCGATGCCCCGGCGCAGGAACGCCGCCATGACCTCGGCCGGCGGAAAGACCTGGCGCTCACCGGTGCCGATGACGACGATCTCCGGCTTGAGCGCGGCGACGGTGTCGACGTCGGCCAGACTCATCGCCTTCGCGTCGGTCACCGGCCACTGCTCGACGACCTGTTCGGGCGTGATCAGCAGGCTGGCGTGGAAGTCACGATCGACGACGGTGACCGTGTCGGGTCCGACACGACGGACGAACAGGTAGTCGCCTGGGCGGTCGAGCGTGAGATCCATAGGGAATTACCGGGGCAGGGCCAGCTTCGGGTCCTGCTCGTTCCGGCGGAAAAGGACCACGACGTGTCCGATTTCCTGGACGTTTTCCGCACCGGTCTGCCCGGTGAGGAAATCGATCTGGGCCTGGCGTTCGTCCTTGTCGCCACCGGAGAGCTTGACCTTGACCAGTTCGTGAATGTCCAGCGCCTGGGCCAGTTCCTTCGCCACGGCCTCGGTGGCGCCCTTGTTGCCCAGCAGGATCACGGGGCGGAGGTCGTGGGCGAGGCTGCGCAGGTAGCGGCGCTGAGTAGGGGAGAGCGACATTGCGTTCAGGTTCGGTTCGCGGCGGACAGGCCGCAAAGGGTATCATGCGACACCGCAGCTTACTTCACCGGTCGTCACCCGATGTCACGCAGCAAGAGCAGTTCCCGCTGGCTTCGGGAGCATTTCGACGACGTTTACGTCAAACGTGCCCAGGCGGAGGGCCTGCGCTCGCGCGCCGTCTTCAAGCTCGAGGAGGTCGTCGACCGCGATCGGCTGATCAAGCCGGGCATGACCATCGTCGATCTCGGCGCCGCCCCCGGGGGCTGGTCGCAGCTGGCCCGCCAGCGCCTTGGCGACACCGGCAAAGTGATCGCGCTCGACATCCTCCCGATGACCGGCCTGGCCGGGGTCGAGTTCATGCAGGGCGATTTTCGCGAAGAATCGGTCCTGCGCGACCTTGAAGCCATGCTCGACGGCAAGAAAGTCGACCTTGTCCTGTCCGACATGGCCCCCAATATGTCCGGAGTGGCACTCGCCGATCAGATTCGCGCCATGGACCTGTGCGACCTCGCCCGGCAATTCAGCCTCGACTGGCTGAAGCCCGGTGGGTCCTTCCTCGTGAAACTGTTCCAGGGCGCGGGCTTCGACGATTACTTGAAGAACTTGCGCGCAGACTTCAGTCGCGTGACGATGCGTAAACCGAAGGCCTCCCGCGCCCGTTCGCGAGAGGTCTATGCGCTGGCGACCGGCCTGAAAGCCGCGTCCCGGCAACCTGGCGAGAACCGCGCATGAACGAGATGGCAAAAAACCTGTTGCTCTGGCTGATCATCGCGGTGGTCCTTCTGACCGTGTTCCAGACCTTCAACCCGCACGGCGGATCGTCGCAGGACATGTCCTACACGAGCTTCGCGCAGCAGGTCGATAACGGCAACGTCGCGAGCGCCACGATCACGTCCTCCGCACCGCCCACCATCACGGGCAAGCTGAAGGACGGTGGCGCGTACCGTACCGTGGTGCCGGTGGTCGGCCTGTCCACCAGCGACCTGGTCAAGCAGATGCGCGACAAGGGCGTCGAGCTTCGCCAGGAGCCCGCCGACAACGGCTTCTCCCTGCTGGGCCTGGTCTTCAACTGGTTGCCCATCATCATTTTCGTGGCCGTGTTGATCTGGTTCATGCGACAGATGCAGGCCGGCTCGGGTGGCCGGGGCGCCATGAGTTTCGGCCGCTCGCGGGCCAAGCTTCAGGGCGAGGACCAGGTCAAGGTCAACTTCACCGACGTCGCGGGTTGCGACGAGGCCAAGGAAGAAGTCGGCGAACTGGTCGAGTTCCTCCGTGACCCGGGCAAGTTCCAGAAGCTGGGCGGCAAGATTCCTCGCGGTGTGCTGATGGTCGGCCCGCCCGGCACCGGCAAGACGCTGCTGGCCAAGGCCATTGCCGGCGAGGCGAAGGTGCCGTTCTTCTCGATTTCCGGTTCCGACTTTGTCGAGATGTTCGTAGGCGTCGGCGCGAGCCGTGTGCGCGACATGTTCGAGCAGGCGAAAAAGCACGCCCCCTGCATCATCTTCATCGACGAAATCGACGCCGTCGGCCGCCATCGCGGCGCCGGCATGGGTGGCGGTCACGACGAGCGTGAGCAGACCCTCAACCAGCTGCTGGTCGAGATGGACGGTTTCGAGGGCACCGAAGGCATCATCGTCATCGCCGCCACCAATCGTCCCGACGTGCTCGACCCGGCGCTGCTGCGACCGGGCCGCTTCGACCGCCAAGTGGTCGTGGGTCTGCCTGATGTCAAGGGTCGTGAGCAGATTCTTAAGGTGCACATGCGAAAGGTGCCCACCGCGTCGGACGTCGACGCGATGACCATCGCGCGAGGCACGCCGGGTTTCTCGGGTGCCGACCTGGCCAATCTGGTCAACGAGGCCGCCTTGTTCGCCGCGCGTGAGAATGCGCGCGAAGTCCGCATGAGCCACATGGACCGCGCCCGCGACAAGATCCTCATGGGCGCCGAGCGCCGCTCCATGGCGATGAACGACGAAGAGAAGCGGCTCACCGCGTATCACGAGGCCGGCCACGCGATCATCGGTCGCCTGGTGCCGGAACACGATCCCGTCTACAAGGTCACCATCATCCCGCGCGGCCGTGCGCTGGGCGTCACGATGTACCTTCCCGAGGGCGATCGCTACAGCATGAACAAGGTAGCGATCGAGTCGCAGCTTTGCTCGCTTTACGGCGGCCGTGTCGCGGAAGAGGTCATCTTCGGCCACGACAAGATCACCACGGGCGCTTCGAACGACATCGAACGCGCGACGAAGATGGCCCGCAACATGGCCACCAAGTGGGGTCTGTCCGACGAGCTCGGCCCGGTGATGTACGGCGAGGAAGAAGACGAGGTCTTCATCGGCCGCTCGGTGACGCAGCACAAGAGCGTCTCCAACGAGACCGCCCGCAAGATCGACGAGGTGGTGCGCACCATCCTCGATCGTGCTTACGCGCGTAGCAAGGACCTGCTCACCACCAACATCGACAAGCTGCACGTGATGGCGGAGGCCTTGCTGCAGTACGAAACCATCGACGCCCGCCAGATCGATGACATCATGGCCGGACGCGAACCCGGGCCGCCTGCCGATTGGCAGAAGCCGGGTCCGACGCCACCCCCGCCGCCCCGCGGCGATGCCGGCTCGGCGCCAGACAAGGTCGGCAAGCCGGCCACGCAACTGTAAGAAGAAGGGCGGCCAATGGCCGCCCTTTTTTCAGGTTCATCGCGGATCCCCGAAGGCTATCCGTCTGTGGACCTGACGTCCCGGTGGACGGTTCGATCGTGCGAGCCGTGGTGCTCCTGTGACCGGGACGTCGACACGGCCTTTCGCCATCGTCGCGCCGATGAGTCGCCACGCGCATGAGCGCTCCGACAAGGACGGCGAGAACGCTACCAGGGCGCGATCAAGCGTCTACCCCATGGGCCGGGGCGGATCGGGTATCCGCCGACAGATCGCGTGGTACGGCGACGTCTTTCGCGTTAGTAGCGCCTACGGCCACGACGCTTCCTTTCACGCCGGCCGTGTCGTGCGTGGCGCTGATCATTCCGCCAGCCACAGAGCGCACGCACCCAGGTATGGACGTCCATTCCCACGCCGTCGTTACCGCGCCGCGAAAAAAAGTTTCAGAAAAGTGTTGACGCGCACCCTCAATATCTGAATAATTCCGCTTCTCGGCACGGCGCTAACGCTCCACAGCGATAGGCACCGGGTCAAAGCTTTTAAGTGTGCGCCCGTAGCTCAGTTGGATAGAGTACCAGGCTACGAACTTGGTGGTCGGGAGTTCGAATCTCTCCGGGCGCGCCATTTTTAAGCAGGCTATCGTAGTGGTTTATGCGATAGCGGCGGTTGTTGAAAGTGTGGTGTGTTCATACGGATTGACGGGCTAGGCTTTGACCCGTAGCATCTGAAAGCTTCACCGGTCCATTAGGTGAAACTTGAGGTTCCGGGGTATAGCTCAGTCTGGTAGAGCGCCAGCTTTGGGAGCTGGATGTCGGGGGTTCGAATCCCTCTGCCCCGACCATTTGGTGCTCTACGTACAGTGCCTGCGCCTGTAGCTCAACCGGATAGAGCATCGGCCTTCTAAGCCGACGGTTGCAGGTTCGATTCCTGTCGGGCGCGCCAGTTCAGGTTTTATGGTGGGCGTAGCTCAGTTGGTTAGAGTACCGGATTGTGATTCCGGATGTCGTGGGTTCGAATCCCATCGTCCACCCCACTTTTAGTGTGTTACAATTTGTGTTTTATGGGCCGTTAGCTCAGCTGGTAGAGCAGTTGACTCTTAATCAATTGGTCCTAGGTTCGAATCCTAGACGGCCCACCAATTTGAAAAGCCGACAGTGAAAACTGTCGGCTTTTTTCTTTTCAGAAAATGCTTGTACGCATTTAAATGGCCCACCTAGAATGGGTTGCCGCGCGAAAGTGGCGAAATTGGTAGACGCACCAGATTTAGGTTCTGGCGGAGCAATCCTTGAGGGTTCGAGTCCCTCCTTTCGCACCATGTTCGAGCGCCTGGCCAGCGCAGGTATCGCCCGCACCGCGCCTGCAGCCAACGCACGAGTTTGACGATCATCGCTTCCAGCACGATCGTCGCGCCCCGTATCGCCACGACGAGCCCGCTTGCTGCCGGCATAGGGTAGAAGCGAATCTGCGCGTTGATCTTCGCGGTTTCGGCGCTGAGCTTCATGGTCTCGGCCATCATCGTGTTGGTTCGCGTGGATGAGTTCGCGGCCGTCGTCGTTCACGATGCATCGGTGCGTGGTGGGAGCATCGAGACTATCGTCGCGCGTCATCATGCACCGGCTGACCGAGCGTTACCGCGTCGCGCGGCGACGTACGCGTTCGGCGCGTAACAAGGGCTTGGCGTCACCCATGCGGCGTTTCGGAGCGTTGCTCACCGCGTGGCGTCGGTGCGACGTGCGACGATGATGCCAAGCGCGGCGAGCGCTGTCGTGATCGCGAAGTTCGCTGCGAAAGCGAGCGGGTAAGACACGGTGAGCAGGGCGGCGAAAAGTGAGCCACCGATGGCCAGCGTGGCGGCGACCATCAACGATTCACACAATTGAAGCGCCGAACTGTTCGTGCCCTGGTCCTGCGTCGACGACATAGACAGCGTCACGACCGACACCGTCGCATAGGCCATACCCATCCCAAGGCCGGTGAACGCCCAGCCCGCGATAGACGCTGCGACCGGCATACCGTGGAACGTGCCCAAGGCTGCGAGGATCGTTCCGGCCAGCATCGTCGCCGTGCCGCGGCGGAGCAGGGCCTGGCGCGAGATGGTGGCGTAATGGCCCTGGTACCACGATCCGCAGAACCAGCCGAGCGCGCCACCGCTGATCGCCAGGCCTGAACCCAGCGGCGACATGTCGTGCTCGTGCGAGAACATCAGGGGAAGAAAGGCTTCGGTGCCGAAGAAAGCAGACGCCGCCACGCCGCGTAGGGCGATCACCGACGGCAACCCCCGGGCGAGCGAGAGCGTGCCTCGCGGCAGCAGTTGCCGGCCACAGCCGACGAGCAAGGCGATCGCGGGCAGGAACAACGCGGCCGCGAGCCATCCATGCTCCTGGCCAGCGACGAACAGCAGGCATGCACCGAGGGAGGCGCCCACCGCATGGCGCATGCGGCCTGGCTGGACCGGCGGCGGGCTGGCGGGACGTTCCATCATGCGTAAGGCGCCACGCAGCGCGACAGCGGCGGGCACGGCCAAGACCGGTACGGCGAGGAAGACCCAGCGCCATCCCGCATGCTCGACGATCGCGCCGCTGATGGCCGGGCCGATCAGCGCCGGTATGACCCATCCCGCCGAGAAGGACGCGAAGACCTTCGGCCGCATCGACTCGGGGTAGAGCCGCCCCACGATGACGTAAAGCGCGGGAAACAGACAGCCCGCACCGAAGCCCTGCACAAGACGCCCGAGGAGCAGTACCGGCATGGTCGGTGCCAGCCCGGCGATCAACAGGCCCGCCACGAAGCCGGCCAAGCCGGTCCATATCGCGGGCGCGGGGCCGCGCCCGTCGCTCCAGCGACCCGAGAGGGTCATGCCGATGATGCTCGTGGCGAGCACGCCGCCGAAGGCCAGGGCATACAGCTTGACGCCGTCGAGCTCGCGCGCCACGGTCGGCATGGCGGTGGTCACGGCCAGCGCCTCGAAGGCGATCAGCGAGATCAGGGCCACCATGCCCATCGTCGCCGCCCGGTATGGCGCGGACAGGATGCCGCCGGTGCCGTCGCGCTCATGCAGGTCGGCGTCTCGCGTGCTCACGTTCATGGATAGTCCTTCCGCATCCGGGCAGTGTCTCACGCTTGCTTCGCGGCCCCGTGTCGCGCAGCATGCGACCTTAACCTATGTTGAGGTCAAGGCGATGCGCGAGCTGAGCGTGGGCGACGTGGCCCGCAGGGCGGGTGTGGCGGTATCCGCCCTGCATTTCTACGAGCGGAAAGGTCTGATCCACAGCCTGCGGACGGCCGGAAACCAGCGCCGGTACCCTGCCGACGTCCTTCGTCGACTGGCGGTGATCCGGGTGGCCCAGCGGGTGGGCATCCCGCTCGATGCCGTGGGTCGGGCGTTTGCCGCGCTTCCGGCCGGGCGCCCCCCGGGCAAGGACGATTGGACCGCGATGTCGGCGTTGTGGCGCGATGAGCTGGCGCAGCGCATCGTCCAGCTGACCCACCTGAAGGACCGCCTGGACGATTGCATCGGCTGCGGATGCCTCTCACTGACCGCCTGCGCCCTGGCGAACCCGGGCGATGCCCTGGCGGACGGCGGGGCAGGCCCACGGCGCTGGTTCGCTTAGGGCATGTTGCGGCGGTATGAAGGCGAAACGTAGAATGGGCAGTCATTTGCGGGGTTTTTCGCCACCGGGGATGGGGTCGCCGCGGCGGCCCGGCGTTCACGGCGAGTCCCTTTGTTTCGGTTACGGCGACGGATGGTCGCCATCGCGCCACGGCACGTGGTGGTTTCAGGAGAGGTCATGCAGGTTTCGGTTGAGAATGTCGGCAAGCTCGGGCGCAAGCTCACGGTGAAGTTCCCGGCCGAGCGCCTGGAGGCGCAGGTCAGCGAGCGCATCGCGGAAATGGGTCGCACGGTCCGCCTCAAGGGCTTCCGTCCCGGCAAGGTGCCCACCAACGTGATCAAGCAGCGCTTCGGCGCGCAGGTCCGTGGCGAGGCGCTCTCCGAGCTCATCGGCAGCACGCTGCGCGACGCCGTGACGCAGGAGAAGCTCCAGCCCATCGCCAATCCGTCCGTCGACACCACCGGCCATCCCGTGGACGGCGAAATCGCCTACACCGCCACCTTCGAGGTGATGCCGGAGTTCCCGGCCATCGATGTCTCGGCGCTCGAGATCGCCCGTCCGAAGGCCGAGGTGACCGACACCGACATCGACAAGATGATCGAGACCCTGCGCACCCAGCGCCGTAGCTTCGACGATGTGTCGCGCGCCTCGAAAGAAGGCGACTTCGTGATGTTCGAATACGCCGCCGAAGCGGGCGATTACCGCTTTCCGGCTGAAGGCCTGGAGCGCGCAGGCAGCGTGATCGGCTCGGGCACCCTGTTCAAAGCGCTCGACGAGGCCCTCACCGGCCGCACCGCGGGTGACGACCTGGTGCAAGATGTCGCCTTCCCCGACGACTTCCGCAACCCGGATCTGGCGGGCAAGACCGCCAAGGTCACGTTCAAGATCGTGAAGGTGCAGGAGCCCAACCTCCCGGCCGTCGACGCCGACTTCGTGAAGCTGTTCGGCGTGGCCGACGGCAGCATCGAGACCTTCCGCAAGGAAGTCCGCGCCAACCTCGAGCGTGAACTGAAGGCCACCCTCATGGCCCGCCTGAAGTCCGAAGTGGCCGAGAAGCTCGCGGGCGCCTATCCGGAACTCGACGTGCCCGACCTGATGGCCAACGCCGAGGCACAGAGCCTCGCTGCCGGCAACCTGCCGCGCGGTCAGCAGCCGTCGCCGGAGATGGTGGCCGAGGCCCTGCCTTTCGCCCGCAAGCGCGTCGCCGCTGCCCTGCTGATGGGTGAGATCGCGCGCAAGAACGAACTCCGCCTCGATCGCAAGCGCCTGGCCGAGATGCTCACGGCGATTGCTTCTACCTATGAAGAGCCGGAAAAGGTCATTGAACTCTATAACGGCGATCCCCAACTGATGCAGGGACTGCAGAACCGCGTGATGGAAGACCAGGTGGCCGAGTGGGTGGCGGACAACGCCAAGACCACCGACCAGGCACTGAGCTTCGACGAGGTGATGCGACCGGTCGGCGCCTGAGCGCCGATCGTCCGATTACCCCTTGGGCCCCATACGAAGGAGAGACCGAATGTCCATGGCTCCGATCCAGAACCTCAACCTGGTGCCCATCGTCGTCGAGCAGACCTCGCGCGGCGAGCGTTCCTATGACATCTATTCGCGTCTCCTCAAGGAGCGCATCATCTTCGCGGTCGGCCCGGTCGACGATTACATGGCCAATGTGATCGTCGCCCAGTTGCTGTTCCTCGAGTCCGAAAACCCGGACAAGGACATCAACCTGTACATCAACAGCCCCGGCGGTTCGGTCACCGCGGGCATGGCGATCTACGACACCATGCAGTTCATCAAGCCGGACGTCAGCACCATGTGCATCGGCCAGGCGGCCTCGATGGGCGCGCTGCTGCTGTCGGCGGGTGCGGCCGGCAAGCGCTATTCGCTGCCGCATTCGCGGATCATGATTCACCAGCCGTGGGCGGGCGGTATCTCCGGCCAGGCCACCGACATCGAGATCCATGCCCGTGAAATTCTCACGATGCGTGAGCGCCTCAATGCCATCCTGGCCCACCACACCGGCAAGACGGTGGAGGAAATCGCCCGTGATACCGAGCGCGACCGCTTCATGAGCGGCGCGGAAGCCCAGGCCTATGGCCTGATCGACTCGGTCCACGACAAGCGCGCGGTCGATTCCGTCCGCTCGGCTTGATTCTCATTTCGCGTTTGAAATCCAGCACTTCGCCCCTGGCAACCAGGGGCGAAGTGCTGTGCTATTCTCAAATCGCACCAGATTCTCAGTAGGGCACAAAGCATGAGCGACGAGCGGCAGGGCCGTTCCAATGACGGCGGCAAGATTCTTTACTGCTCTTTCTGCGGCAAGAGCCAGCATGAAGTGCGCAAGCTGATTGCCGGCCCCAGCGTGTTCATCTGCGACGAATGCGTTGAGCTGTGCAACGACATCATCCGCGAAGAGCTGGAAGAAAAGGCGGCCACCGGTCGCACTCACCTTCCCAAGCCGCGCGAGATCATGGACGCACTCGACCAGTACGTGGTCGGCCAGACGCGCGCCAAGAAGGCGCTCTCCGTCGCGGTCTACAACCACTACAAGCGCATGGAGTCGCGCCAGAAGAACGATGACGTCGAGCTGGGCAAGTCCAACATCCTCCTGATCGGTCCCACCGGTTCGGGCAAGACGCTGCTGGCCGAAACGCTGGCGCGCCTCCTCAACGTCCCCTTCACCATCGCGGACGCCACCACGCTCACCGAGGCGGGCTACGTGGGTGAGGATGTCGAGAACATCATCCAGAAGCTGCTGCAGAAGTGCGACTACGACGTCGAGAAGGCGCAGAGCGGCATCGTCTACATCGACGAAATCGACAAGATCTCGCGCAAGAGCGAGAACCCGTCGATCACCCGCGACGTCTCCGGTGAAGGCGTCCAGCAGGCCCTTCTCAAGCTCATCGAGGGCACGCTGGCGTCGGTGCCGCCGCAGGGTGGGCGCAAGCACCCGCAGCAGGAGTTCCTGCAGGTCGATACGCGCAACATCCTCTTCATCTGCGGCGGGGCGTTCGCGGGGCTGGAGAAGGTCATCCAGCAGCGTTCCGAGACCACGGGCATCGGCTTCGGTGCCGAGGTCCGTTCGAAGGCGCGCACGGAAAACGTCGGCAAGCTGCTCGCCGACGTCGAGCCGGCCGATCTGGTCCGTTTCGGTCTCATTCCCGAGTTTGTCGGCCGTCTCCCGGTCGTCGCGACGCTCGACGAACTGGACGAGGCCGCGCTGGTCCAGATTCTCACCGAGCCCAAGAACGCGGTCACCAAGCAGTTCCGCAAGCTCTTCGAGATGGAAGGCGCCGAACTGGAATTCCGCCCGGAGGCCCTGTCCGCCATCGCTCGTCGCGCGCTCAAGCGCAAGACCGGCGCGCGCGGCCTGCGTACCATCCTCGAGCAAGTGCTGCTTGAAACCATGTTCGAGCTCCCGTCGCTGGAGCATGTGAGCAAGGTCGTGGTGGACGACGCGGTGATCGAAGGCCAGGCCGAGCCTTACCTGATCTATCGCGGCAACCTCCAGCAGCAGCGCATCGCGGGGGAGGGCGGCGACGCGGCCTGACGGCCCCGTTCCGCCGCCCCGGCGGCCCCGGCGTCGACAGGCGCCGGGGCCGTTTTCGTTTCGGGTCGGGCACTTGATCGGCCTCCACGAAACCACCACTTGACGTTCATGGCGGCTCCGGCGCAGTGTCGGGGCGAGCCCAACTTTTCGAGGGAAACCCCAAGCACATGGCGAAGAATCGCAGCCAAACCACGAGCGGCGCCGAGCTGGACCTGCTTCCGGTCCTGCCGTTGCGTGACGTCGTCGTCTATCCGCACATGGTCATTCCGCTGTTCGTCGGGCGCGACAAGTCCATGCGTGCGCTGGAGCGGGCGATGGAAGGCGAGCGGCAGATCCTGCTGGTCGCTCAGAAGAGCCCGGACATCGACGATCCGAGCGTCGCCGACCTCCACCAGGTGGGCACGTTGGCCGGCGTACTGCAGCTGCTGAAGCTCCCCGACGGCACCGTCAAGGTACTCGTCGAGGGCCAGTCGCGCGTGCACGTCGATTCTTTCGAGGACGAAGCGGGCATGATGAGCGGTCGCGCGCGCGTCATTGAACCGATCTACAGCAGTAACGAGCGCGAACTTGACGTCGTGTCGCGTTCGCTCGTGTCGCTGTTCGAACAACTGGTCAAGCAGAGCCGCAAGCTGCCGCCTGAAATCCTCGCCACGCTGTCGGGTATCGAAGATCCGTCGCGCCTGGCTGACTCCATTGCCGCGCACCTGTCGGTGCGCATGGCCGACAAGCAGAAGGTGCTCGAGACCGCCGACGTCGGCGATCGCCTTGAACTGCTCATCGGGCTCGTGGACGGCGAGATGGACCTCCAGCAGGTCGAGAAGCGCATCCGCGGCCGCGTGAAGTCGCAGATGGAGAAGAGCCAGCGCGAGTACTACCTCAACGAACAGATGAAGGCCATCCAGAAGGAACTGGGTGAAGGCGAAGAAGGCGCCAACGAGCTCGAAGATCTGCAGAAAAAGATCGAAGCGGCTGGCATGCCCAAGGCCGTGCTCGCGAAGGCCAAGCAGGAGTTCAACAAGCTCAAGCAGATGTCGCCGATGTCGGCCGAGGCCACCGTGGTGCGCAACTACCTCGATTGGGTGGTGGGCGTGCCGTGGAAGAAGCGCAGCAAGGTCCGCAAGGATCTCGCCCTCGCGCAGGAAACCCTCGATGCCGATCACTTCGGCCTCGAGAAGGTCAAGGAGCGCATCCTCGAGTACCTCGCCGTGCAGCAGCGCGTCGATCGCATGAAGGGCCCGATCCTGTGCCTCGTCGGTCCGCCGGGCGTGGGCAAGACGTCGCTGGGCCAGTCGATCGCGAAGGCGACCAACCGTAAGTTCGTCCGCATGAGTCTGGGCGGCGTGCGCGACGAGGCCGAGATCCGCGGACACCGCCGCACCTATATCGGTTCGATGCCGGGCCGCATCGTGCAGAACCTCAACAAGGTCGCCACGAAGAATCCGCTTTTCGTCCTCGACGAGATCGACAAGATGTCGATGGATTTCCGCGGCGATCCCTCGTCGGCTCTTCTCGAGGTGCTTGATCCCGAGCAGAACAACGCGTTCAACGACCACTATCTGGAGGTCGATCTCGATCTGTCCGAAGTGATGTGGATCGCCACGGCCAACTCGCTGAACATCCCCGGTCCGCTGCTCGACCGCATGGAAGTCATCCGCATTCCGGGCTACACGGAGGATGAAAAGCTCAACATCGCGCAGAAATATCTCCTGCCCAAGCAGCTGAAGGCCAATGGGCTGAAGGCCAATGAGCTGAGCGTGGCCGAGGACGCGCTGCGTGACATCGTTCGCTACTACACGCGCGAGTCGGGCGTGCGCAACCTCGAGCGCGAAGTCTCCAAGATCTGCCGCAAAGTGGTGAAAGAGCTCGCGCTCGGCACGGTGCCGGCCAATGCGAAGGCGAAGGTCAAGAAAATCCCCGCCAAAGCCGCCAAGCCGGGCAAGGCGCTCGCCCCGGGTCAGGTGCGCGTGGATGCGTCCAACCTCGACCACTACCTCGGTGTGCGCCGTTTCGACTTCGGTCGTGCGGAGCAGCAGAACGAAGTGGGCCTGGTGACGGGCCTGGCGTGGACCCAGGTCGGCGGCGACCTGCTCAGCATCGAAGCCTCGGTGGTGCCGGGCAAGGGACGTCTGGTCCATACCGGACAGCTGGGCGATGTCATGAAGGAGTCGATCCAGGCGGCGTTGAGCGTGGTGCGCGCGCGGGCGGATCGCTTCGGCATCGAACCCGATTTCCACGAGAAACTCGACATCCACATCCACGTGCCGGAGGGCGCCACGCCAAAGGACGGACCGAGTGCCGGCATCGCCATGTGCACGGCGCTGGTGTCGTCGCTCACCAAGGTGCCTGTGCGCTCGGAGGTGGCGATGACCGGCGAGATCACCCTGCGTGGCCGTGTGCTGCCCATCGGTGGTCTCAAGGAGAAACTGCTCGCGGCGCATCGCGGTGGTATCACCACGGTGATCATTCCGGAAGAAAACCGGAAAGACCTCGCCGACCTGCCGGAAAACATCACATCGTCGCTGGACATCCATCCTGTGAAGTGGATCGACGAGGTGCTCGACCTTGCGCTCGAGCGAGCGTTGGGCCCGAAGAAGCCGGGTGGTGGCGAAGGCGTGGCGGTGCCGCGCGCGAAGGGCAAGGGTAAGGCGAAAGAGTCGCCGTCCGTCACCCATTAATTGCCATTTCATCGTTTCCGTTCGCGAACAAGGGCGCACTCCGGTACGCCCTTTTCGTTTTCGTGGTGCTGATTCGTCAACGCGCAATAATCCCATTCGTCCGCGTGCGCAAGTCTCTTCAGCCCATGCATATGTGCTGAAAGCCTTGGTATTGCTTGTATTGCGGTGGGGGGGAGGGCGCTGGTATAAAGGCGGCACCGCAATCACCCGATGCCGCAACGGCACGATCGATCGCGGGGTCGATTCCCAGGTCACCTGGCTCCAACGACCTAGCCTTTTTCCTCCAGGATCGCCGTCCGGCGGTTCGAATCACCTTTAGGAGTTACGTAATGAATAAATCCGAACTGATCGCCGCCATCGCCGAGAAGTCCGAGCTGTCGAAGGCCGATGCCGGTCGCGCGCTCGAAGGCCTGATCGAAGCGGTGAAGGAAGCCCTGAAGAAGGGTGACGACGTCGCCGTCGTCGGGTTCGGCACGTTCAAGGTGCGTAGCCGCGCCGCCCGTACGGGTCGCAACCCGCGCACGAACGAAGAGATCAAGATCCCCGCGTCGAAGGTGCCTGCGTTCACCGCTGGCAAGGCGCTGAAGGATCACGTAAACTAACCGGTCTGACCGTTAGGGGTGCTTAGCTCAGCGGTAGAGCGTCGCCTTTACACGGCGCTGGTCGGGGGTTCGATCCCCTCAGCACCCACCAACGGAACGTGGAGTGGTAGTTCAGTCGGTTAGAATGCTGGCCTGTCACGCCGGAGGTCGCGGGTTCGAGTCCCGTCCACTCCGCCATTCGTCCGCAAAGGCGCCCGCGTGGCGCCTTTGCTTTATCTAACGTCGGTTAGGATTTGCCGGCGCAACCGTTGCGAGTCGCATCATGCTGCAAGCCCTGCGTAACAAGATCCACGGCTGGCCCGCCGCCATCGTCCTCGGCGTCAGCGTGTTCGCCGTCGCCTTCTTCGGCATCGAGTCGTACTTCGTCTCGCGCGTCGACACCTACGTGGCGAAGGTTGGCGATCACGAAATCTCGCAGCAGGACTGGCAAAGCCGCCTCAACGATCTTCGCCAGCAGTTTTCGCAGGACCCTAACTCGCCGTACAAGCCGGCCGACCTGGAAACACCCGCGTTCAAGCAGCGCGTGCTCGATGGCATGATCAACCAGGCGCTGCTCCAGCAGGCCAATACCGACCTCAAGCTCACGGTCTCCAACCTTGACGTGCGCCAGGCGATCGGCAGCGATCCCGGTTTCCAGGTCAATGGTCAGTTCAGTCCCGAAGCCTACCGCGCCATCCTCAACATGCAGGGCATGACGCCGGCGATGTACGAGGCCAAGATCCGCGCGTCGCTGGCCACGCAGTTGCTGCCGCAGGCGATCGCCGCCACGACGATCGTCAGCGATGCCGATGTCGACGCGTTCTTCCGCCTGCGCCTGCAGAAGCGCGACCTCCGCCTCGTCGAGCTGCCGCGTCCGTCGCTGACCGACACCAACGTGTCGGACGCCGATATCAACGCGTTCTACCAGTCGCACCTTGTCGACTACACCACGCCGGAACAGGTGTCGGTCGATTACCTCGAAGTGAAGCAGGCCGACCTCAAGGCCACCGCGCCCACCGACGATCAGCTTCGCGAGTACTACGCCCAGAACAAGCAGCGTTACGCGCAGCCCGAGCAGCGCGAGGCGTCGCACATCCTCATCGAGGTGCCGAAGAATGCCACGCCGGCGCAGCAAAAGGCCGCGCTCGACAAGGCCAAGAAGATCGCCGCCGAAGCCACGCCGGAAAACTTCGCCAAGCTCGCCGCGGACAACTCCGACGATCTCGGTTCCAAGCGTAGCGGTGGTGACCTCGGCTGGCTGGAGAAGGGCGTTGCCAACGCCGCGTTCGACACCGCGCTGTTTGGCATGAAAAAGGGCGAGATCACCAAGGAGCCGGTGCTGTCGCCGGACGAGGGCTATCACATCATCTGGTTGCGCGACGCCCGCGAAGGCGACGCCAAGCCGTTCGAGCAGGTGCGTGCGCAGCTGGCCGAAGACTGGTCGAAGAACGAGGGCGACCGTCTTTATAACGAACGCGCGGGCAAGCTCGCCGATCTCGCCGAGCGCAACCCGGGTTCGCTCGAACCCGTCGCCAAAGAGTTGGGCCTGTCGATCCAGACGTCGCCGCTGTTCGGTCGCCAGGGTGGTGAAGGCGTCACGGCCGACCCCAAGTTTGTGCAGGCTGCTTTCGCCGATGACGTCGTCAACCAGGGCAACAATTCGTCGCTGGTGCAGATCGGCAAGGGCGATGCGATCGTCATGCACCTCAACAAGCACAACGCCGCCGCGCCGAAGGCGCTTGCCGACGTGAAGGACGCGATCCGCCAGCGCATTCTCGACGAACGCGTCGACGCCATGGCGAAGAAGCAGGCCGACGACATCGCGGCGCAGCTCACGAAGGGCGGCGACGTGGCGACGATCGCCAAGGCGCCGGTGCGCACGCTCAACGCGCTCGAGCGCGACAAGCTCGCCAGCATGAAGGATGTCGCTCCGGACGTGCTCATGAAGGCGTTCAGCCTGCCGCACCCGGTCGATGGCAAGCCGACGTGGACGGTCGTCCGCACGGGTAACGGCGCGTACGACCTCGTGGCGGTCGACAAGGTCACCGAGGGCGATCCGTCCAAGGTCGACAAGGCCGAGCGGGACGGGATCCGTGGCCAGATGATGGACGCAATGGCCAATGCCGCCACCCTCGACTACATCAAGGCGCTGCGGGCCAAGACCGAGGTCAAGATCGCTCAGGACCGCATGTAAGGGTTCGCCGCTGCCGCGGATCCCCGGGCCCCTCCCATGGAGGGGCTCTTTTTTTGGTTCATCGCGGAAGTGCGGGGACTATCCCAGCGATCGACCTTGTGGCCCGGTGGATGGTTGATCCCGCGAGCCGTGGCGCTGTGGTGACTTTTTAGCGCCAGAGCGCGTTGCACCTGGGCGTTTGGCAGCACCGAAGGCTCGGGCCTCACCGTCCGAGCCGACGGCAAGGCCTGCATCCTTGCGGCATCCCCGCACTTCCGCGATGAACCTTTTTTTGTGCCGCCCTGGCGCACCATGCGGAAGCGCATGGACCACCCCGCCGATTACAATGGCCGCCTTGACGCGTCAAAGGAACCCTCCGTGATCATTCAACCCAAGGTCCGCGGCTTCATCTGCACCACCGCCCATCCGACCGGCTGCGCGAAAAACGTCCAAGAGCAGATCGACATCACCCGGGCCAGCGGCGCGTTCGCCAGCGGCCCTAAAAACGTGCTGGTGATCGGCGCGTCCACCGGTTACGGCCTCGCCTCACGCATCACCGCCGCTTTCGGTCACGGTGCCGCCACCCTGGGCGTGTTCTTCGAAAAGCCCTCCAGCGAAGCGAAGACGGGTACCGCCGGTTGGTACAACGCGCATGCCTTCGACCGCCTCGCCCGTGAGAAGGGCTTGTTCGCGAAGTCGATCAACGGCGACGCGTTCGCCAACGAAACGCGCGCCAAGGCGATCGACATCATCCGCAACGAGATGGGCGGCAAGGTCGATCTCGTCGTCTATTCGCTCGCTTCGCCCGTGCGAAAGCTGCCGGAGGGCACCCGCATGGGTGAGCCCGGCACCCTCGTGCGTTCGGCGCTGAAGACCATGGGTGAGACGTTCACGGCATCCTCGGTGGACACCAACAAGGACCAGGTGGTGCAGGCTACCGTCGAGCCGGCGAACGAGCAGGAGGTGAAGGACACGGTTACCGTCATGGGCGGCGAAGACTGGGCGATGTGGATCGACGCCCTGGCCGAGGCCGGTGTGCTGGCCGACGGGGCCACCACCATCGCCTACAGCTACGTCGGCACGTCGATCACCTGGCCGATCTACTGGCACGGCACCCTGGGCCAGGCCAAGCAACACGTGGACCGCACCGCCGTCGAGTTGCGTGAGCGCCACGCGAGCCGCGGCCTGCGCTCCTACGTGGGCGTGATGAAGTCGGTGGTCACCCAGGCCAGCTCGGCCATTCCCGTGATTCCGCTCTACGTATCGATGGTCTTCAAGATCATGAAGGCCAAGGGCATCCACGAGGGCACGATCGAACAGATCAACCGCCTGTTCCACGACCGTCTCTATCGCGCCGATGGCGCGGCTCCCGAAACCGACGCCGAAGGGCGCGTGCGCCTGGACGACTGGGAGCTGCGCGACGACGTGCAGGGCGAATGCAAGGCGCTGTGGCCGAACGTCACCACCGACAACCTGTGGACCGACACCGACTACGCCGGCTACAAGCACGATTTCATCAAGCTGTTCGGCTTTGAAGTCGACGGCGTGGATTACGCGGCGGACGTGAGCGCCGACGTGCAGTGGGACGTGGTGCAGCTCTAAGCCGCGTCATCGCGTGCAGGGGCGGCGGTCGTGATCGACGTCGTTCCCGCGCGAGCGAGCCGCCGTCAGCGCGACGCCGTCAGCTTCAGCACCTGGCCAGGCTTCACGGATTTCGACGACAGGTCGTTCCACTTGACGAGCTCTTCGACGCTTACCTGATGCAGGCGAGCGATCGACCACAGCGATTCGCCGCTGTTGACCTTATGGATCACCACCTCGGGCGCGCTGGACGTCGCAGGCTTTTTCGTCGACGCGACGGCCTTCTTGTTGGCTTTCGACGCGCTGCGCTTCGGGGTCGTTTCCGCCGGCGCGTCATCGTCCGCGGAGGTATCCGTCGACACATCGGCCACGTTGTCGACCGGTGCAACCGGACCGAGCTTGTATTGATCGGCGGCGCTCTTGGGCAGCAGCAGCGTCGACGTGACCGTACCCTTGGTGTTGCGATACGCGGGATTGAAATCGCGCAGGTCGTTCATCGACAGCCCCGACTGCTTTGCCGCCTGGGCGAGCGACTGGGGATTGGACACCTGCACGACCTGCAACGCGCCGTCGTTGTCCTGGCGGGGTAGCTGCACGTTGAAGCGGCCGGGGTCGCGAACGATGCACGCGATGGCCATGAGCTTGACGAGGTGCTCCTTGGTATTGGCCTTCATCGGCACGTCGGGCAGGCCGTCGTCGTCCGACGGGCCACCGTGCTTGTCGATGGTGCGCTTGAGCCCGAACTCGCCCGCGTTGTAAGCCACGTCGACCAGACGCCAGTCGCCGAGGTCGTCGTAATAGCGACGCATCATCGACATCACCGAGTCGGTGGACTTGGTGATGTCCAGGCGCTCGTCGTAGTTCTTTTCCACGCGCAGACCGAGGGTGCGTGCGGTTTCCGGCATGATCTGCCACATGCCCGCCGGGCGGTTCTTCTTGCCGGGCACGTGGCGATACTGGCTTTCGACCCAGGGCAGCAGCGCGAACTCGCCGGCCACGCCGTGTTGCATCGCCGACTTGTGCGCGTAGACGATGAGCGGCAGCACCTCGTTGACCTGCTGCTCGAACCGGTTCGGCATCTTCGTGTAGGTGCGTGCCCACGCGGTGACCTGCGGGTCGGCGGAGCAGCCCGGCATGCCGAAGCTGTCGCGCATGCTCGCCCAGAAATCCGCCGGCGGTGCCGGCCGGATCATCTTCGGCACGACCGCGACATCGTTCACCACGGGCGGCGGCGTGGGCGTGGC
This sequence comes from Luteibacter sahnii, assembly GCF_034063545.1. Taxonomy (NCBI): domain Bacteria; kingdom Pseudomonadati; phylum Pseudomonadota; class Gammaproteobacteria; order Lysobacterales; family Rhodanobacteraceae; genus Luteibacter; species Luteibacter sahnii. Next base: position 173,145 of record NZ_JAQLOK010000002.1, on the reverse strand, counting down.
CGGTGCTGGCACGGGGCGCGTAGGCGCGCCGGCACAGGCAGTGAGGATCAACGGGAGTAGGGCCGGCAGCAGCCGTCGTGTGGGAGCGATCATGCGTTGAAGGTGTCCTTGGCCTGTCGCAACGCGGCGAAACGCTGCGTACGCGTGGCGTCTTCCATGCCTTGCGCCGTCACCCAGCGGGCGATCGCCTCGCTGTCCACGCGCAGGAAGGGATTGGTGGCGTATTCGTCGGCGAGGCGGCTGGGCACGCTGGGGCGGCCTTCCTCGCGCAGGCGCGCCACCTCGTCACGACGGAGGCGCAAGGGGCCGTTGTCCGGATCGACGCTCAGCGCGAAACGGACGTTGGCCGCGGTGTACTCGTGCGCGCAGCAGACCAGCGTGTCACCGGGCAGGTCCGCGAAACGATCCAGCGAGGCGAGCATCTGCTCCGGCGTGCCTTCGAAAAGCCGGCCGCAGCCCACGCTGAAAAGCGTGTCGCCGCAAAACAGGAAGCCTTCGCCGACATAGGCCACGTGCGAGCGCGTGTGCCCGGGCACGGCGATCACGCGGAAGCGTGCTTTCGGCGACTCCAGTTCGAAGACGTCGCCGTCTTCCACGAAACGGTTCTTCGGCTGGATACGCGGGTCGTCGGTCGCGTAGACCTCGACATCGTGGCGGGCCACGAGATCGGAGACGCCCCCGATGTGGTCGGCGTGGTGGTGCGTGAGCAGGATGGCGCGCAGCGTCCAACCGCGCTCGGCCAGCGCGGCTTCGACGGGGGTGGCGTCACCGGGATCCACGACGAAGGCATTGCCCTCGTCATCGGCGACCAGCCAGATGTAGTTGTCGCTCAAGGCCGCGACGGGTACCCAGTGCATCGGGCCGGCTCCGTGACGTCATAGGGCGCGAACACCCAGGGAATGGCCGCCGGAAAGGGCGGGCCGCCGGACTATATCAACGGGGTATCGGCGTCTTGTTAGAAGCCCGTTAACCGTGCGGAGCCCGTTCAACGTGACTACACTCCCCCCATGCCCCAGTTCGCCCCGGACATCTACGCCTCTCCGCAGATCGGCAAGCTGCTTGCCGACGAAGCCCGCGTGCTCGGTCCGATGCTGGCCCGTTGCACCGCCGACCACGGCCTGCACCTGACCGCCGCGGCACAGGCGGGGGTGCCCGCGCTGCCCCTGCTGGGGCACTGGGCCACGGTGAGGGTGGGTGGAGCGTCCCTGGCCGGCGACGTGCGCGCGAGCGGCCTGGAGCCCCTCCCGTTCGTCGACGACGCCTTCGGGGTGGTGCTGCTCCGGCACGCCCTGGAAACCACGGCTCGTCAGGACAACCTGCTCGACGAAGCCATCCGCGTGCTTGCGCCGGGCGGCATGCTGGCGATTACCGGCATCCATCCCGTGGGCCTGTGGTCGCCGTGGGTCGCCCGGCACAGCCGGGGCACGCGGCCCCGGCTCACCTGGCCGTGGTGGTGGAGCCAGCGGCTCGTGCGCGACGATTTCGAGCTGGCCATGCCCAGGCGCGTAGGCAGCCCCTGGCCTCGGGCGAGCGGCGTGCCCTTCGGCGAATCGATGATCGGTGGGGGATACCTCCTGCTGGCGCGCAAAAAACGTCCCGCGGCGGTACCCTTGCGCCCCCGCCTGGTGGCGGTGCCGTCGCCGATGTCCGGCACGCTTGCTTCCGGCGCCCGCCGCAACGCCCGTCAAACCCTCTAGCTCTAGCCGAACCCGTACATGACCGACACCGTTGAACTCTTCACCGACGGCGCCTGCCTCGGCAATCCCGGCCCGGGAGGCTGGGCCGCGCTGCTGCGCGCCAAGGGCATCGAGAAGATGCTTTCCGGCGGCGAGCCGGACACCACCAACAACCGCATGGAGCTCATGGCCGCCATCGCGGGCCTCGAAGCGCTCACGCGACGCTGCAGCGTCCACCTGATGACCGATTCCAAATACGTCATGCAAGGCGTGCAGGAGTGGGTGCCCAAGTGGCGGCGCAACGGCTGGATGACGGCCGACAAGAAGCCCGTGAAGAACCAGGACCTCTGGGTGCGCCTGGACGCGGCCGCGGCGGCGCACACGGTGACCTGGGAGTGGGTGAAGGGCCATAGCGGCCACGACGAAAACGAGCGCGTGGACACGGCCGCGCGCGACCAGGCGTTGATCTACAAGGCGAAGGGCAAGGTGGCATGAGGCAGGTCGTTCTCGATACGGAAACCACGGGCCTGGAGGTCCAGCAGGGCCACCGCCTGGTGGAAATCGGTGCGGTCGAGATGATCGGCCGGCGTCCCACGGGGCGGCATTTCCACACCTACCTCAATCCCGAGCGTGCCATCGACGAGGAAGCGAGCAAGGTCACTGGCATCCGCGACGAAGACCTGGTCGACAAACCGTTCTTCCGCGACAAGGTCGAGGAGTTCCTGGCTTTCATCAAGGGCGCCGAACTCATCATCCATAACGCGGCGTTCGACGTGGGCTTCCTCGACGCCGAGTTGCGCATGGCCGGCGCGCAGTACGGCCGCGTCGCCGACCACGCCAGCGTGCTCGATACGCTCGTGATGGCGCGCACGATGTATCCCGGCCAGCGCAACAGCCTCGATGCGCTGTGCAAGCGCCTGGGCGTGGACAACACCAAGCGCGACCTGCACGGTGGCCTGCTCGACGCGCAGCTTCTGGCCGATGTCTATATCGCGATGACGTCGGGCCAGGTCGGCCTCGACTTCGTTTTCGATCCCGGCGCCGACCGCGCGGCGTCCAGTCATCTGGACGACATCGTGATCACCCGCCGCCCGATCGTGCTTCGCGCCACGGCCGACGAACGGGCCCTGCACGACAAGCGTCTGGACGCGCTCGACAAGGCCGCGGGCGGCCAGAGCGTCTGGCGCAAGCTGGAATCGGACACCCTGCACTGAGTCGTGCGCGGTGTCGGCGGCTGGCTCAGTCGGCGGCGCGCAGCAGGATGGCGGTGACGTTGTCGCGCCCCGCGCCGGACAACGCCTGGAGGATGAGATGATCCACGGCTTCCTGCGCGGCGATGTCCGAGCGTGACACGATCGCGGCGATGCGGGCGTCGTCCACCTCGTCGGTGAGGCCGTCGGTGCAGAGTAGCAGGCGGGCCCCGGCGCGCAGTTCGCCCCGGGCGAGCCCGATGTGCAACTGGTCGGGCAGGGTGATGCCGAGCGCCTGGGTCAGCAGGCTCCGCTGCGGGTGGTTGCGCGCCTGGGCTTCGGTCAGCTCGCCGGCCTCGACCAGGGCTTCCACGATAGAGTGATCGTGCGAGAGCCGCTCCAGTGTGCCGTCCCAGCGGTAGATCCGGCTGTCACCGACCCAGGCCGCTTCGTAGCTGCGTCCCTCCACACGGACAGCCGCGATGGTCGTGCCCATCGGCCGCGACTCGCTGAGCCCACTCGATCGCGCGATCAGCGCCTCGTTGACCCGCTGGATGGCATCGACCAGCGACTGGCCCGCACTGACCTGGGCCACCACGCCGTCGCGCGCCGTGGCCGACGCCACCTCGCCATGCCGATGCCCACCCATGCCGTCGACCACCAGGAACAGCCCCAGCGACGCGTCGGCGTAGTAGGTATCTTCATTGCGCAGCCGGCGAAGCCCGGTATGCGTGCCGTGTCCGAACTCGATCATGAGGGCCTTGGAAAACGAAAGGGCCGGGCGCCGAAACGCCCCGCATGCCGGGGCAGGATGCCCCATCAAACGCCTGTTGTCACGGCGCGGAAGACCGATTATGATTGCCGACTCGACAGGGCCCCAATCCTGTTGACGACCGTTCCCGGAGAGGTGGCAGAGTGGTCGAATGTACCTGACTCGAAATCAGGCGTACGTGTAAGCGTACCGTGGGTTCGAATCCCACCCTCTCCGCCATATACATTGACTTACGAGGCCCCGCCACCGTGCGGGGCCTCGTTTTTCTGCCATCCCGTAAAACTCCCCGTAAGAGTCGATGCGTTTCAAACGCCGCCGGGCGTGGTCGTTCGTGGAAGGCTGAGGTCGTAGACGTCCATCATGGCGTCGCTCTTGTGGCCGCTGCTCTCGCGCTTTTCCGCCCGCGTGCCCTTGGTATCCGTGATGCCCTTGCGCTTAGCGTCGTGCATGCCAAAGCGCTGCTCCGGCGCGATTGCCCCCTTCTCGATGCAGTGCTTCATCAACGTCTGCCAGATCGTGCTGAGCGCCCGGCGCGTGACAGGCTTGCCGTGCACGTTCACGAGCACCAGGCGGTCGATCGCCTGCATCGGCACAGGCATCCGGCGCTTCGCCCAGATCGCATTCCGCTGGCGGATAGCCTCGTCCCACGCCGCTCGCAACCGTGGCGACCAGAGGATCAGGGTGTCGCGAGAACCCTTGCGGCGATTGGTTTGCACACCCTCGTCGCTGGCGTGGGCGTCAGTCAGCGTGATCGCCTCAATCCCACGAAGCCGCAGCAAGAACGCAAGTTCGAGGGCAATCCAGACATAGTGGGGGAAGTGGGCTTGAGCTTCCGCGCGCACAGCGGCGAAGGCCACCTCGGCCGGTAGCCGGCGCTGCCGGCGCTCGACGGCCTGCTCCACGCCCGCGGCGGGATTCTTGCCGCAGTGCCCACGCGTCACGCCCCAATTCAGCACCCGGCGAAGGTAGCGGAGCAGATGGTTGGCTTTCGAGGGGTGCTCGCCGCCGATCTTGTCCACCAGGCGCTGCACGAAGGGTGTCGTCAGATCCACGACGCGCAGCGACCCCAGCGGCCCCCGCTTTGTCTGGTAGGTGCGAACGATCTTGAGCTGCGCCTCATAGTCCTCGCGCGTCTTGGCGGCGAGCGCCTTGAACTTCGACGTCTCGTGGAAAAGCTCACACAGCCACAGCAGCGTGCCGCGCTCGACGCCCGCGAACTCCTCCAGGATGCGGTGCAGGTCCGACAGGCGCACTTCCGGTCCAGCGAGCTTCCGCCGCTTCCGCTTCCCATCCTCCACCAGCACCGTGAACCAATGGCGATCGGTGCGCGACCAGTAGGCCCCCTTGGGGATGCTCGACTGATCGATGTGGGCGGGGATGGTCTTGTCGATGAGTCGTGGCCGGCCCATGCGCTTCACACGTCGTCCGGCCCCAGTGGCCGCTCCGCTTCGCTGTTCGCCGGAGCCAGGCCTGCCGCTGCGTTGATCAGATCGATGGTCGTCCACGGCTTCCCGCCCTTGCCCAAGTGGTAGCGGATGCCCTGGGCGTCGAACGACCGACGGAGATCCGCCAGCCGGTCATACCCAGTGAGCTCTAAGAGCTCGTCCGCCTTCAGGCAGCCATTAAGCATCGACCCCTCCCGCTCGCTCAACATTCGATTCGCCATGGGCCGCATGCCGGGTCACGCGACGAAACTCCACTACCTACACCCACGAGTTGTCGGCCGCGAAGGTGCCCGGGTCGGCGTTGCTGTCCCAGATGTCAGCGAATTGCTGGCAGGTCGACCACGGCGTCGTGCTCGCGTAGGGCAGTCTGCACGCCCTCGGCGATGGCCTGTTCGGCCGTGAGCTGCTGGATCCGCTCCACGCGGACGCGCGTCACCTCAAGCCAGATGCGGGCGGCCACTTCGGCATGCTGGCGGCGGAGCGTGGGCGTGGCGGCCGATCTCCGTCCTCCGAATAGCGGGCATCCCACTCGTCCGCCAGTTCGCACGATGGCGCAGCCACCATCCGCTCTTCGTTGTCGGCCTTAAAGATCACCGTGACCATCGGCTTTTCGGAATCGGGGGCGTGGTCGTAGCCCGGAACCCAAGCCTCCTTTACATACAGCCGATCACCGGCAACGTAGGGCGCACGGAGCCCGCTGGTCATTTCCACGCTGCCAGCGATGTGGAACAGGCTCCCGTTGGAAAAGGCACGCCCCTGGCTGAAGTTCGGATTGACGCCGGGAATCCCGGGGATGTCTTTCACGACCAGGCGCATACGGTCTTGCGGCCTTCGAGGATGGCGCGCACCATCGGGGCACTGAATAGGATGGGAGTTCACGCATGGATAAGCCTCACGGCAAGTACAACGTTCGGGTGACCGTCTTAGAGGGCTTCCAGACGTCGGCTGGAAAATGGGTGGGGCACTGGGAGGTGTTCGATACCGAGCTAGGCCCCGATGCGCTGGCGATAGGCAGTGGCGAAACTACGCCTGCGGCGACGTTCGAACTGGCGAGCAATATTGGTTTTGCAGAGGGATTGCTGTTTGCCGAACGCCGTGAGGGGCGTGGCGAGGTCACTAACTACCGCGATTTCGACTGAATTGGATGCCATCGGCGCACAGAAAAGGATTAGGGGTCACGCATGGGAAGAGTTCTTCGCTGGTTCCGTATGCACGGCAGTCTCATCGTTTCGTTTGCGGTGGGAATTATCGTAGGAGTGCTTATTCGGTATCCGGCCGGATGGGTTCTGCCCGATAGCTCCGCGAATATTGTTGGCGCTGCGGCCGGCTCCGTGCTTTCAGTGGGCGGAGCGTTCATAGTTCTTCGTAGCCAGCTCGACGCTGCATCTGCGGCCAAGGAAGTCAGCCGGCTCGACGCTCTCAAGCATTTCGCCGACGTGGTGGTTGCGAGCCTCATCGACACGCGCAACTTTCTGACGAAGTTTCCTGGTTTTGGGTACGGCGACGTCTACTCGATGGCAGAAAGGCTTCATGCCTCGCTTCGCGCTGCGCAACTCGAGGTTGATTCTTTTAGTAACCATCAGTTCGAACTTGGACTTGAAGGAACCAGGGTATTTAGATTGGTGAGAACTGATTTCGAGGCGATTCTGATCAGATTGGCGGCAATTAGAGGCAATGCTGCACTCGCTGCGCAAAACGACGATGCTAGGGCTGAATGTCATCGGCACTATCAGGGACTGACGTTGACGCATAATCGAATTACGAACGCGCTGGCCAAAGGCACGGGTGATCGCGCATATCTCGACTTGCTAGCACCTGAGCCCATAGACGCTTAGGTCGGTTCGCACGTAGCACCAAGACACCTTCAGCCACTGCCAACCTCCCCATCCCCCGCCGTGCGGGTATCCGCCATTCGGTCTTCAATCGCTTTTCGGTGTTGCCGGTTCCACTCGGCCAGAGCGTCCAAGGCGGGAAGCGTCACAACCCAGCGACTGTCATCGAACCTGACCGCAGCGCCTAAACTCTGGAGCTTCTTCCAGTCTTACTCGGTTGCTTTTTTCTCCGTGGCAGGCTGAATGTGGCTAGAGTCAAGGAGTCAAATTTGCGCGCCTTGATCTTAGCCACGGGGCACCTCCGGCGCGGCGGCGAGCAAATAACGCAGTGCCAGTTTCTGGCTGTCAAGCGACAGTCCGATTTCGTCAACGGGAAGATCGTGCAGGGAGAACAGCTTGAGCCGCTGATCGTCCGAAAGTTCGCGGAAAAACAATAACTCGACCTTGGGCCACCGCTTTGTTACCACCGCCCCGGCGCTGGGCGAGGCGAGGGTGGCGGCTTCCAGCACGCGCAGCACATCATGGATCGTTTCCAGGTCTTCGCCGTAGACCTTCTACTCGCGCACGAGTGCATGCGCTGCGCGTAAGAGGATTGCCCTCACATCACCGTCATGGAATGACAGCGCATCATTCGGCAACGTCACGATCGGGTGGCCTGCGAAGCTGGCCCCCTACATGCCTGCCCTACTCTTAGACGTGCCTTTCAAGGCCAGCCTCGATGGGTTCACCGTACTGCTCGACGGTGTCCCCCACGCGTTCGTGACCCGGCTCGATGCCATGACGTTTGCCATGGAACATGCCCGCGCTCATGTTCGACAGGGTGGGGAGGCCTACGTCAGCGTTGAGGGCGCTGATGGCATCTGGCGGCTGTTCAAGCCTGATCTGACCGCGCCGTTGACCTCATAGGCCTCGGCGGCAAGCGAAGGTCCGAGGCAACGTTCGCCTTTCCCTCCATGTTCTTTAAGGGCGAAGGCCTGTCTCCCATCCGAAGGCGATGCGCTCCACCCCGATTTGGCGCCCGCTCCGGCGCGTCGAGATCGCGGTGGGAGCCGCGTATGGGTCCGACCCGGCAAAGGTCATCTCACTACTGGAAACAGCGGCATCCCTGACCGCTGGCGTCGCAGCGGACCCCAAACCATCGGCACAGTTCGCAGGGTATGGCTCGAGTGATCTCCAGTTCGTTCTGCGAGCTTGGACGCCCGACCTCGACACATGGGGCAACGTGAAGAGCGACTTGCTGGCCCAGACGCTTTCGGCGCTCAACTAGGCCGGCGTGATCATCCCCTTTCCGCAGGTCGAGGTGAGCCTGCGACCGCCCGTCGGGCCCACCGGCGGGCTAGCCAACGGCCCCGTGACGTCGCAGGCATGACGAAGAGGGGATGGCTCCAACGGCGCGACACCGATCCACGCGCCTCACCGCGATCCATTTCCCTAGTGCGATGCATCCAAGGCCATAGGCGGCGGGCGTCGTCGGAAAAGACCGATCACAGGGTCACCTCCACTTTGGCCCACAGCGTCCGGCCAGGCTCGTTGACTCGCGTGGTGTTCACGTAACCGACCAAACCGGCGGTGGCCGCGTTGACGTGTTCCGCGTAGGTCTTGTTGAGCAGGTTGTCCACACCCGCACTTAGCGTCATGGTCTTGGAGAAGCGGTAGCCGCCATTGAGCGAGAACACGCCGAACCCGCCCGTGGGACCGAGATCCTGTCCGACGATGTTGCCGTCGCCCACGGCTACGTGGTGCTGCGAGTGAACCACGCGCCACAGGGCGCCGGCGGACCATGCCCCGGTGTCGTACGTCAGCCCAAAGCGGGCTTCCAACGGGGGCATCTGTGGCAGCGGGCGGTGATCCGTTCGGTTCTCGCCCCAGGCATAGGCCAGGGTGCCGTCCACCTTCCAGTGATCGGTCAAGGCAAACACCGCGCCCGCCTCGCCGCCCGCCGTGCGGGCACTGACGTTACGAGCGGCTCCCGTGGCCATCGCATTCAGACCGTAACGGATCAGGATGAAATCGTTGACGACGCCCGTGTAGGCCGACACCCACGCCTTGAGGCGATCGGTTCGATATTGGAAGCCGATGTCCAACTGGGTCGTTTTTTCCGGAGCAACACGGCGAAAGCCGTCCACGTCCCCGGCCACGTGGCCGCCGAACAACTCCCAATAATCGGGGAAGCGCTCGACATGGCCCACACCGGCATAGAACGTGCCCGGCATCGCTGCCAGGTCGTGCTCGTAGCGCACAAAACCCGAAGGCAGCCAGTTGGACCGGCTCGCGGCGGTGGTCGCCGACGCACCCATGCCCATGCCCATGTCCATCCCGCCCACGTCCATGTCGCCCATCCCCATCCCGCTGTCATCCGAGGCGAGGGTGTAGCCGCGCGCATGCGCTCGATCCGCTCGGCCGCCGGTGATCAGCCGTGACGTAGCGTCGAGTCGCCAGGTGGCCTCGGCGAACGTGCCAATCGTGCTCATTCGGGCATCACGGTCCCGCGGCAGGTCGCGGTAGTACCCCATCATGCTGCCGGGCGGTCCCCCGTTGCGCACCGTGTGCGTGTTGGTCGAGCCGTCCACGCCGGCGACGACCGTGACGACGTCCGGCCAGTCCATCGTGACCGCGGCCCGCCCACCATGGGTGCGTCGGGCCACATCGCTGGCCATGGCCATGGGCATCATCGACGCGGGGTCGGGATCGCGCAGGGTGTAGTTGTCCATCACGTGGTCGGCGTAGTTCGTGTAGACCTGAGCCTCCAGTTGGGTGACGTGCTCGGAGAGGTTCTTGATCTCGACCTTCAGCCCGGCGCTCTCGCGCAGGAACTGGGCACCATCCATGCTGGAAAACGCATAGGCGGCCTTGCCGTCACCCCGGCCGGCGGTCAGTTCCACGCGGGTGTCGTCGGTCGGCGTCCAGCCCACCGTGGCATCGGCGTTCCAGCGGTCGTAATACGAGCGCACGCGGTCGCCGTTGCCGTCTTCGTAGTCCTGGGAATGGGTGTGGTTGGCGCTGATGCCGAGGTAGCCCTGCGAGGTGCCCCCGCGGAGATCCACCATCTGGTCGTTCCGGCCCCAGGAGCCACCCAGCACGCTGGCGTTGAGGCCGACGGTCGGCTCGGTGTAACGGACGAACTCGCGATCAAACAGCACCGTGCCGGCCGAGTTGCCCGGCCCGTAGAGCACGGTCTCGGGTCCCTTGATCACCGTGACCTTGTCGTAGAGCTGGGGCGAGATGTAAGACGTCGGCGGGTCCATGCGGGAAGGACAACCGCCGCCGATCTGGCCACCGTCCACCAGGATGTTGAGGCGCGACCCCGCCATGCCGCGCAGCACGGGATCGCCATTGGTACCGCCCTTTCGGATGGTCGAGAAGCCCGGGATGGACTTGAGGAAGTCGGCGCCGTCGCTCGCGGGCACGGGCTGGCGGGGAGCCTTCGGATCGGTGACCACGGTGAGCGGGCTGGTTTCCATCGGGGCGGTGACCACGATGGGTGTGAGGTGGTCGGTGGACGGCGGGTCACTGGCATACGCCAAGGCCGGGCAGGCGAGGGCGATGAACACGGGCAGCGGACGGCGGGCCCACCGGTTGAGGCGAGCGGGCGCGCACGGACGCGTCGCGCGGGAGTGCGAGAGCATGGGAAAATCCTAATTCGGAGGGAGAACGACCGCTTCGGCGGTCGGCGCAGGTCGAATCAGGCGAGCGGCGGCCCTCGGGGCGCGGCATCGAGCAGGGGGACGGCAACGGTGAGGCGTTGGGGCACTGCCTCGGGCGTAACCTCCGGCCCGAGTGCCGGGGGACGCATGACAACGACGGGGACCGTCGGCAGCCCAGGGTGGTGGGCCATGAACGCGCAGTAGCCGCACGCATCCATGGGCGCGGTGCCATGGTCCGGGGGCATGGGCTGGCCTTCATGGACCCTTCCCATGTGACCCTCGCACCCGCCACTGACCAGGGCGGCGGGTGGCCGGAGGACCTGGGAAACGACCGGCACGAACGCTGCCAGGCCCATCGCCACGAAGGCGAGCCAGGCAAACGCGCGCAGCGATGGTCGAAGTCGTCGAAACATGGGTCCCTGGAGCCACGGGTGGTCGAGTCGCGTGCGCATGGTGCCCCCGCGGCCGGCGGCGGGCGCTGTGGCACGTTGCCGCGCCGGGATGCATGACCCTCCGCCCACTATGCCATGATCTGGACCCAGGTCCAGACTTTGGGGTGAGTGAGGGTGAGGCGGGTGCGCACACGCAGGCCGACGGTGATCCTGGCCTGGCTGGCCCTGGGGCTGGCCTTGGTCGTGCCCGTGGGCTCCCGCTTCCATCAGGCATGGGCCGGGTTACCGAGCCTCGGCGCCTGGTGCGTGGGCCACACGGGTCACCCGCCGCCCACCGCCTCGGTGGACGCCTGCGCCTATTGCGTCTGGCTGGCGCAGAGCCCGTGGCTGGGTGCCTCCGTCGCATGGCTCTGGCTGGCCGGCGTCTTGCCGGCCGTCACCCAAGGCACGACGCGACTCTCAAGGTTCGGGCCATCGCCGTGGGCGATCCGGCAGGGACGCGGGCCACCGGTGATGTGATCCAGTGGGGGCGGCCCCGCTGCCCCACGGAACCCCGCCAGCGCGGGGTACGGGCCCTCGGCCCTCGATCGCATGGGTGACTTATGAGCGTTTCCACGTCGCGCGGCGCGACCTACCGCATGATCTGGCGGTGGCATTTCTACGCGGGGCTGTTTTGCTTGCCGTTTATCGTGTGGCTGTCCTTGACCGGGATGATTTACCTGTTCAAACCCCAGATTGAACCGTTCCTGGAGCGGTCCTACGCTTAAGTGGCCCATGGCCCCGCCCAGGCCCCCTTCGTCCAGGTGGCCGCCGCGCTCGCAGCGGTGCCGGGTGGAGTACTCAACGCGTATGAACTGCCGGCGACGCCCGACCAGGCTACCCGCATCTTGATCGGCAAAGGGCCAAAGGTCATCCGCGTGTTCGTGGACCCTTCGACGGCCCAGGTGCTCCATGTCGTGGACGAAAACGATCGCTTCATGCGGGTGATTTTCTATCTCCACGGCGAACTTCTGTCGGGAACGCCTGGCTCCATGCTGGTGGAACTCGCCGCCTCCTGGACGATCGTGATGCTGCTGACGGGCCTCTACCTGTGGTGGCCTCGGGGCGGGCGCCTTCGCGGCGTCATCTTCCCCCGGCTGGCGGCCGGAGGCCGTGTGTTCTGGCGGGATCTGCATGCCGTGACCGGCTTCTGGGTGTCCCTGATGGCGCTGACGCTTTTGGTCTCGGGCCTGCCCTGGTCCAAGTCGTGGGGCGGGATGCTGAAGACGGTGCGGCAGACCTACGCGCAGACGGTCGTGGCGCAGGACTGGACGACCGGCAGCGCTGCCGAGCGGCAGACCAATCGGGCCGCCAACACCCCGGTGGCCGACGAGCACGCCCACATGGCGGGCATGGGGGCGATGGCCGACACGGGCAGGGTGGACCCCGACGCTTACAGCCCGCTGGACCGACTGGTGCCGGTCGTGGCGCGGTTCGGCTGGCCGGCGCCCGTGCTGATCAGCCCACCGTCGACACTGTCACCGGGATGGTCGGCCCGGACCGATACCCAAAACAGGCCCCGACGGGTCGAAGCCCGGCTGGATCCGGCCAGCGGAGCCATCGTCTCCCAGGTGCGCTTTGCCGACCGGCCGTTTCTGGATCGGCTGATCGGCTACGGCGTCGCGATCCATGAGGGCCAACTGTTTGCCCCGCTCAACCAGGTGCTGGGCGTCGTGACTGCTTTGGGCCTGTTGACGATGGCCGTGAGTTCGGTGGTGCTGTGGTGGCGGCGCCGTCCGGCGGGCACGTTGGGCGCTCCACCGGCGCACGCCTCGGCACGTCACCCAGCGGTGATCATCGCCCTGGTATGCGTGTTGGGGGTGCTGTTGCCCTTGCTTGGCATCACTCTTGTGCTGGTCCTGATCGTCGAACGGGGCGTGCTTCGCCGGTTCCCGCTCGCACAGCATGTGCTGGGCCTGAGCGTCCCTTCGAGTGAAAACACTAACGTGACAAGCGCGCGATGACGATCCCACGGATCGCCACGGTGGCGTTTGATATGTGCTTGGCAGGGGGGGCAGCGGGTGCCACGCAAGCGGCGACGAATTGAGGCGGGGCCTCACACATCGGTAAAACCGCTTTGGGTCGGATGGGCATGGGAGGTGGGTTTACCAGCTTCCTCTTCGAGCCCTTGTTCGCAGTCGTCGATGTCGAACATGACACGGTCAACGCGCTCGGTAGTCCTGAAACCAGCGTGCCCCTCACAACGCCCGAAGGCATTGCCGTGCGCACAGCCGAGATCGTCTTCTTCGCGCCGCGCTCCCGGAACGAGATCGTTCACCTGTCTGGCGACGCGCTCACGTCACGTCGCTACCAGCTCACGGCTGGCTTCGCGAAAGCGCCTTCGCCAAGCCCACCAGCGCATCGCGCGTTACCGGCTTCTGCATATAGGGGAGCGAGGAGAATGGCGGTGGAAGCACCGTACGTGGGTGTCCCGACACGAACGCCACCGGAATGTCCTTTGCCAGCAGGGCGGTCGCCACACCCATCGAGTCGCCGCCCTGGATGTCGATGTCGACGAGGGCAATGTCGGGGCGGCGCTTGAGCAGCGCATCGATCGCTTCCGGTTCGGATACGGCAACGTGGCACACACGAAAGCCCGCGTCTTCCAGGATCAGTTCGAAGACATCCGAGACGAAATGATCGTCTTCGACCAGGAGGCACGTGGTAGGCGATTCGATCAAATGCATGGTGCGTGTCGCTCCATAGAGTGACTTGCAGCGTGGGTTCGTCGCCGTCAACTTGCCGTATCGACGCCGCTTGCGTCTCGTGCGCGAATGTGAGGACGATCTTCCCAGTCTCCTGCACCGGATTCGACATCCCGGCAGAGGCACCGAACAACCGTCCGTGCTGTCCGCGGACATCGCGTGCGCGGCGTATCATCCTGTGATTATTGCGCCTGTCCGATCGCATCCGGCACCAACGCTGCGGCACGTCCCTTGCTAACGTCCGGTGCCCGATCAGGGCGAGCGATCACACGAAGGATGCGTCGATGAAGTGGTGTTTTGCGTTATGTCTTTGGATGGTGAGTACTGTCGCCGTGGCGGTCGTTACGCGGGCCGATGTGAGTGAAAGCCGCTATCGTGTGGCCGCGTCGACGTATCCCGCCTTGGTCGATCTTCCGGGTGAAGGGCATGGTGTCCTGATCGCGCCACAGTGGGTGCTGACCGCCGCGCACGCGGCGCCGATGATCATGCCGGGGAGTCAGACCGAGGTCGTGGTCGGCGGCACCGCGCGCAAGGTCAAGCGCGTCGTTACTTATCCGGGTTACAGGAAGCTTCCCGGATCGCTCGTCGACGAGGCGCTGGCTTCCGGAAGCCTGACGAAGGTGACGGATTTTCTTGCGGCATCCGACGACATCGCGCTGGTCGAACTCGCCGCGCCCGTGGAGGGCGTCACGCCGTTGGTGCTTTACCGGGGGCATGACGAGGTCGGTATGAGGGCGGAACTGGTCGGTAAGGGTGCCACGGGTGACGGTGTCAAAGGTCAGGAGCCCCAAGGAGCGCACCGTGGGATCCTGCGGCATGCCTATAACCTCATCATCGGAACGGACACGCGCTACGTGTCGTACCGTTTCGACCCGCCGCCATCCGCGCTGCCGCTGGAAGGCATGACGGGCGGCGGCGACAGCGGCGGCCCTCTCTTCATCGGCGATGGCGCGTCGCGGCAGGTGATCGGCTTGGCCTCCTGGAGCCGGTACCCATCCGATCACCCGTTCTGGAAGACATGGCGGCCCGGTCGGCCGTTTGTCAGCGGGCTTTACGGCGCCATCGTCTACGCGGTGCGCGTATCGCGTTACATCCCGTGGATCGACAGCGTCATCGCCACGGACGGACGTTGACGCATCGCCGCGCGCCTTTTAGGCTGCTGCGCACGGAGATGGCATGCCTCCGCGAACCGCCCCTCGGGGCTGATGATGCCTACATGTCCTGGTTCCCCAGGCGTGTAGGCCTGCGTGCCGCGCCCGGGATCAGGTGACGTCCACCCATCGGGATCCACCATGCGCGCGCTTCGCTCCCTCGAACAATGGGAACTTCTCCACTATCTCGGCCGTTGGCTGCTTCTCGCCTGTGCGGCGGCCGTGCTGGCCGGCTCCGCTTCCGCCGCCTTTCTCCTTGCCCTGGCATGGGCCACGCAGACGCGGGAGTCCACCCCCTGGCTGATCGCCGTTCTGCCCATCGCGGGCTTCGCCGTGGGTTGGGTCTACCACCGGGTGGGCCGGCCCGTGGAGGCCGGCAACAACCTGATCATCGACGAGATCCACGATCCGCGGAAAGTGATCCCGCGTCGCATGGTGCCGCTGGTGTTCCTCGGCACGGTCGTGTCCCACCTCTTCGGCGCCTCGGTGGGGCGGGAGGGTACGGCCGTGCAGATGGGCGGGGCGCTCGCCGATCAGGTGGCGAAGGCCTGCCGGTTGCGGCCGGAGGATCGGCGCGTGCTCCTGATGACCGGCATGAGCGCGGGCTTCGCGGCCGTGTTCGGCACGCCACTGGCGGGGGCCGTGTTCGGCCTGGAGGTGCTGGCCATTGGCCGGCTCCGATACGACGCGCTGTTTCCGTGCGTCATGGCCGCGATCGTAGCCGATCGGGTCTGCCTGGCGTGGGGCGTGCATCACACCGTCTATGCCGTGGGTACGGTGCCGCCCGTGACCGCGGCGAGCGTGCTCGCCGTGCTCCTAGCCGGCGTCGTCTTCGGCCTGGCCGGCCTGCTCTTCGCCCGGGCGACCCATCGCTTTGGCGCGCTGATGAAGCGGTGGGTCGGCTACCCGCCCTTGCGGCCGTTCGTGGGTGGCCTCATGGTCGCCGGATCGGTCTATCTGCTGCATACGCAGGCCTATGTCGGGCTCGGCATTCCCACCATCGTCGCCGCATTCGAGCATCCGCTGCCGTGGTGGGACAGCGTGGGCAAGTTCGCCTACACCGTCGTGTCGTTGGGCTCGGGTTTCAAAGGGGGCGAGGTCACGCCGCTGTTCTTCATCGGCGCGACCCTGGGCAACAGCCTGGCCCCCTGGCTCCATCTGCCGTTCGCGATGCTGGCGGGCCTGGGCTTCGTCGCCGTGTTCGCCGGTGCCGCCAACACGCCGCTCGCCACGACGGTCATGGCGATCGAGTTGTTCGGGCCGGCCGTCGCACCGTTCGCCGCCATGGCGTGTGTGGCGAGCTATCTCTTCTCGGGTCACGCAGGCATCTATCACGCACAGCGAC
The DNA here is from genome assembly GCF_034063545.1 of Luteibacter sahnii. Taxonomy (NCBI): domain Bacteria; kingdom Pseudomonadati; phylum Pseudomonadota; class Gammaproteobacteria; order Lysobacterales; family Rhodanobacteraceae; genus Luteibacter; species Luteibacter sahnii. Next base: position 156,954 of record NZ_JAQLOK010000002.1, on the reverse strand, counting down.
TGGGCGCCGCCAAGCACGTGCGCTCGCTGCCGGAGGATCTTCGCGTCGGCGAGTGGCCGGCGTATCGTCGCCAGCGGGATCGCGACGCACCCTAGCACCACGGCGCCGGATCCCCCGCGCGCGCATCGCTTTGTCTTCATCGAGGTCACCTCATGCATTCTCCCGAGTCGCAGGCCCCTGCGGGCCACATTCTCCTCATCGGCGCATCCCGTGGCCTTGGCCACGCGATGGCGGCGGAACTGGTCGAGCGCGGCTGGGCCGTGACCGGAACGGTGCGCGGCACCTCGCATACGTCGCTGCATGACCTTGCGGCGCGTCATCCGCGCCGGGTGACCGTCGAAACGCTGGACATGAACGAGCCGTCCCAGATCGCTGCCCTGCGTGGACGTCTGTCAGGCCGCGTCTTCGACGTGCTCTTTGTCAACGCGGGCACCACGAACAGCGATCCGGGACAGACGATCGGGGAGGTGGACACCGACGAGTTCGTGCGGGTGATGGTGACCAATGCGCTCAGCCCCATGCGGGTGATCGAACGGTTGGACACCCTCGTGTCGGGCGACGGCGTGATCGGCGTGATGTCGTCCGGGCAGGGCAGCATCGCCAACAACGAGCGGGGTGGGCGCGAGGTCTATCGCGGCTCCAAGGCCGCCCTGAACCAATACATGCGCGGCTACGCGGCGCGCCATGCGGATGGCGCACGGGCGATGCTGTCGATGGCGCCCGGCTGGATCCGCACCGACCTGGGCGGTCCCGATGCGCCGTTCACCCTCGAAGAATCCGTGCCGCTGATCATCGACGTCCTGCTCGCCCAGCGGGGTAACCCCGGCTTGCGCTACCTCGACCGCGACGGACGGACGGTGCCTTGGTGATGCGCCGCTGAATCCATGACGTCGGTGATTCATCGACGTCAACGCGCTTTCTCGCGCGGTGCGACACCTTCCTCACGGGTCGGTTCCGAGTCTGTGCACTCCCAGCCACCGCCAGGAGACCCGATGGATGCCATCGCACTGCTCAAGCAGGATCATGAACGGGTCAAGAGCCTTCTCGAAGAACTGGCCACATCGACCACCCGCGCCGTGAAGAAGCGCAGGGAGCTTCTGCAGAAGATTCACGTCAACCTCAAGGCGCATACCACCATCGAGGAGGAAATCTTCTATCCGGCGTTCAAGGCGGCAGGCAAGAAGGACGAAGCGACGATGTATTTCGAGGCGCTCGAAGAGCATCGCGCCGCCGAGGATCTCGTGCTGCCCGACCTGATGGACACCGACCCCGCCACCGAGCAGTTTTCCGGTCGGGCGAAGGTGCTGAAGGAACTCATCGAACACCATATCGAAGAGGAAGATGGCGAGATGTTCAAGGAGGCGAAGAAGCTCCTGGACAAGCCTCGCCTCGCCGAGCTCGGTGCGCGCATGGAAGCCCGCAAGAAGGACATCCTGGGCGAACTGACGACCGCCGCATGACGGCCAAGCGTGTCACGCAGCCCTGCGCGTGACACGCACCTCCGATACCCCGAGCAGTCCCGCGAGCGGCACCGTGGCTTCGGTCTGCGCCTTGTCGACAGCGAGCCTTTCGCGCCGCAGCAGATCGAGCAGCATCGATGCGAGTGGCATCACCATGTGCCGCCCCCAGCAGCGCTCCGCGCGGTGACCGAAGGGGAGATAGGGCGCATAGCGATCAGGGTCGAGGGTATTCCAGCGTTCGGGGCGGAAGATGTCCGGATCGTCCCAATGGGCCGGATCGCGGTGGCTGAGCAGCGGAAGAATCAGGATGTCGTCGGTCGCGCGGATCCGCGGGTCGATCGACGGAAACTCCGGTGACGCGTTGCGCAGGATGTTCCACGATGGGGGAAGCAGGCGCATCGCTTCGTAGAGGATGTGATCGTTCGGCGTGTCGTCCTCGAAGGGCGAGCCCAGCCACAACGCGTTGGCGACGAGCGTGGAGATGGTGAAGCACACCGGGGCGACGGTGCGGCGATAGAGTCCCATCGCGTAGCGACGATCATGGTAGCCGTCAGCGGCCGCGGGCATCCCGGCGACGACGGACGCTTTCTCGTCGAGGCGGAAGGGCCAGATTGCGCCCACGGCAATCACCGACCAGGTCAGCTTGGGCGTGAGTTCGAGCACGCGGCTCATGAGCACGCGCAGGCGCTCCGGGTCGTGGCCCAGGAGCAGGTCGCGAAGGTAATCGTGACCGGTTTGCGGCCACTCGCCCGCGAGGTTGGCCGGCATCGGCAATGGGGCTTTCAATGCCGCGCGCACGTCACGGCCGATGGCCTGCATCCATCTCGTCGCGTCGGCGCGTTGGATCGACCGGCCATGCAGCGGTTTGAACGTGGGGCGTTCGAATTCGGTGGCGTAGCGGGCGGAAAGAAGGCGGTCGATCAACTCCGGGCACGCGACGCCGATCGTGTCGTGGTCCAGCCGGAAAAGGTCCTCGCCGCGATGCTCGTCCAGCAGGGCCTGGAGCCGTGGGGCGAAGACGGTGCGTTTCGTTGCGACAGCGCGATGCGTCATCGGGGCCTCCGTGCGGGCGCATGCCGTGCCAGGATAGGTCCTGGCACGGCGAGGAACATCAGTACCAGAGATACCAGGCGTACGACTTCAGGCTCTTCTTCGCGGTAAGCACGTTTTTCAGGGAAAAAAGCATCTTCATGAGCGGTGAGTCCTCTGAGACGGTGAGTGGTGGAATAGCCGCGCGGCAGGGGGAGAACGGTCGGCGCGCGGCGAAGGGCGTGCCTTCGCACGGCCCGTTTTCATCGTAGTCGGATCGACACGCATCACCAGACGGGTAACTGTGATAGCCATCCCAATCGGAGACCGGCATGGCCATTTATGCCGGAAATGGGCGGGGTGGTTTCTCGCAAGTTATTGCGAAACAAGGAGAAAAGTATCGCATTGGCACGAATGTGCTGTCGGCCCCGCGTGTGTCGTCGCGAAACGACGGCAGTTCGCCACGCGCAGTACTCAGATCTCGAGTGGGTCGGAGTGCAACTCGTCCATCCAGCCGTTTCGCCGCTGCACAGCCCATTCGACATGACGCGCGAACAGCCCGTCGATGTCGCCACCTCCGTCCATGATGGACAGGCTGAGTTCGGTGACCTCACCGATGAATGCCGCCTGTTCCGCGTAGCCGGCGATGCCTTCGGCGTCGAGCCGGGCGAGGACGGTGCGCAGGTTGATATGGCGGGCGTGCTGTTCGGGCATGGTGGCGGGATAGCGGCGGTCATGACGTCCATCGGCGGGCGGCGGGGGATCTTTAGCCGCCGTCCGCTGCGGCGCCCCGATGCCCGACGCGTGCGTAAGCTGCTAATCTCCCGCGTCCGAACGCAGGAGACCGCCATGAGCCTGATCCAGACCCCCGTGTCCTACGGTGAGCTGATCGACAAGATCACCATCCTCCAGATCAAGCTGCAGGAGATCAAGGACGACGCGAAGCTGGCTAACGTCCGCAACGAGCTTGAGCTGCTCGATGCCACCTGGAAGAACGACTCGGCCTCGCAGACCGACATCACCGACGAGACGGCGCGCCTGCTCGCGGTGAACCAGCGCCTGTGGAAGATCGAGGACGACATCCGCCTGAAGGAGAAGGCCCAGGCCTTCGACGACGAATTCATCCAGCTCGCCCGGTCGGTCTACATCGAGAACGACGAGCGCGCAAAGATCAAGCGCGAGATCAACGTGAAGCTGGGTTCGACGCTCGTGGAAGAGAAGTCGTACCAGGACTACCGCGCGCCGCAGGCCTGAGGCTGCGTCACCGTCGATCGTAGGGGTGGTCCGGGCCGTGATGACGTGCATGGCGTCGTCCGCCATGGTCGCCCCGAGGGTTCGCGGACACGGTCCGCTCCCACCGTCGCCCGTCGGAGCCTGCGGGCGATCCGGCGCTGCCTCTACGGTGTCAGCCAGGCAGCCTGAGCCCCAGGAACGACGCGCACGCCTCGAAGCGGTCGACCATGTCACTGACCTCGATCAGATCCATGACGCCCGGCTTCTCGATCTTCGTGCCCCATGGGATCGCCGATGCGGGCTTGCCCAGAAACTTGCGTGACGCTGCGTCGTACCGGTCCACGCACCAGCGGCGATCCGAATACGGCCCCGACCGGTCCGGATTGCTTGCCGCATGCAGGCCAAGCACCTTCACGCCCGCCGCGTTGGCCATGTGCATCGGACCGGAATCGGGCGTGAGGATCATCGCGGCGCGCGCCAGCAGGGCCATGAACCGCTTCAGGGTGTCTTTGCCCGTGAGGTCGAGCGGCGGCCGCGCCACCTGGCCCAGGATGGCGTCGGCCAACGCCCGTTCGGCCTGCGACGGTCCGCCGACCAGGGCAACGCGCATGCCTCGCGTCATGGCATGGTCGATCAAGGCGGCGTAGCGCTCCACCCGCCAGTTGCGCACGGTGTGACTGGACATCGGACTGACGAGCAGCGTAGGCGGGTCGCCGGGGAGTTGCTCGGCGGCCCAGGCGTGGTCGTCGGGGGATACGGGAATATCCCAGCGCACCTGGGTCTGCTCCAGCCCCAGCGGCTCGATGAAGCTGGCCATGGCATCGAGCACGTGTTCGCCGCTGCGTGCGGGGATGCGCTCGTTCACGAACAGGCCGTGCAGGTCCTTCGACCGCGCCCGGTCGTAACCGATGCGGCGATCGGCCTTCACGGCAAGGCTGAGCAGGTTGGAGCGCAAGGCCACCTGCATGTGCAACAAGGCATCGAAGCGGCGTCCCGCCAGGGCCTCGCGCACATCGCGCAGCCCCTGGCGGCCCTTGCCCTTGTCGAACGTAATGAACTGCACCCCGGGCAGGTCGCCCACCAGGCGGCGCTCCAGCTTGCCGACGATCCAGGTGAGGCGGGTCGCCGGCGCCTTGGATTGCAGCGTCCGCACGAGCGGGACCACGTGGGTGACGTCGCCGATGGCGGACGTCCGCAGGATGCAGAGCTGGGAATCTCCCGACGGGAGCGGACGGCTTGTTAGACTGGGCACGATCGGATTACCGGAACGGGAGGCCGCCACGCGGAGCGGCCGGAGCATGACAGACCAACGCGTAACGGAGGCCGCGGACGGAACGATTCTGTTCGACGCGGCCCTTGCATCACAAGTCGACCACGACTGGTTCTCGCCCGCCCGCTGGCGCGAGCGCGGCCTGCTGCGCACGCAGGCCGGAGGGCGGGGCGGCGTGGCCATCGTCGACACGCCGGCCGGGGAGGCCGTGCTGCGGCACTACCGGCGCGGCGGCATGGTCGCCGCCCTGCTGGGCGATCGCTACCTCTTCACCGGACGCCGGCGCACGCGCAGCGAGCGGGAGTTTCGCCTGCTGATGACGCTGCAGGGCCTGGGCCTGCCGGTCTCGCCGCCCCTGGCGGCCCGCTACGTTCGCCACGGCTGGCGCTACAGCGCCGACCTCATGACCCTGCGCATCGCCGGGGCCGCTACGCTGGCCGAGCGTGTGGCCGATGCCGCCTTCAATGAGGCGCTCGCGACCCGGGTCGGCGAACTGGTGGCCCGTTTCCATCGTGTCGGCGCATGGCATGCCGACCTCAACGCGCACAACATTCTCATCACCGCCGACGCCCTCTACCTCATCGATTTCGACAAGGGATGCCTGCGCCGTCCCGCCGCGCGCTGGCGCAAGGCCAACCTCGCGAGGTTGCGGCGCTCGCTGGTCAAGGTCGGCGCAAGCGAGAGTGGCGATGCGTTCGACGACACGCTCTGGCCCGCGCTGATGGCCGCCTACGAACGGAGCTACGGATCATGAGCTGGCACCTGCGTTTCCTCGGTACCGGCGCGGCCCACGCGGTGGAACTGGGCTCGTCCGCCGTCGTGCTCGAGCGCGACGGTCGGCCGTCGCTGCTGGTCGACTGCGGTCCTGACACGCTCGACCGCTATCAGGACGCCTACGGCGCGCCACCGTCGGCGCTCTACGTCACCCATACGCACATGGACCACGTGGCCGGCATGGAGCGGTTGTTCTTCCGCCTGTGGTTCGACGAATCGCTGCGCGGACGTACCCGCGTCTACCTTCACGCGGCCCTGCTGCCATGGCTGCAGGGCAGGGTGGCCGATTACCCCGGTGCGCTGGCCGAGGGCGGCGTGAACTACTGGGAGGCCTTCCACCTGCTGCCGTGCACCCGCGGGTTCTGGCATGACGGCCTGTGGTTCGACGTGTTTCCCACCCGCCACCATGTGCAGGGCACGTCGTACGGCCTTGCGTTGCGCGGCAGCTTCGCCTTCACCGGCGACACACGGCCCGTGCCCGAGGCGCTGGCGATCCATGCCGCGCACGGCGAAACCGTCGCCCACGATTGCGGCGTGGTGGGCAACCCGTCGCACACCGGCGTGGACGATCTCGAACGCGAATACGCCTCCGACCTGCGCGAACGCATGGTGCTCTACCACTACGGCAGCGTCGCCGACGGCGAACGGCTCGTATCGCGGGGCTACCGGGTGGCACGTCCCGGCGAGCGCATCGCGTTGCCCGAGCCCCACCCGACGAGGCCCACGGCGGGCTGAAGAGTCCGCGCGGCAGCTTGAATCCGGTGAGCGCTACCGTTATCCTTCCGCTTCTTTGTCGGACGGGATGCCGGCAAGGGAGAGGCGTTACCGGTGTGGAGAGGTGTCCGAGTGGTTTAAGGAGCACGCCTGGAAAGTGTGTATACGTTAATAGCGTATCGCGGGTTCGAATCCCGCCCTCTCCGCCACTGGCTTGACGGGATCGACCCGGACGATGTCCGACGCACCCGGCGGCATGGCCGCAAAACTATCTTTTATGGTGGCCCTGTCGGTCCCCCCGCGACGATAGTCCGTAAACCCCGCCAGGTCCGGAAGGAAGCAACGGTAGCGGACGATTCGGGTGCCGGGGTGTGGCTGGCAGGGTCATCGCCTTTCAGGGCCACGCTTTCGCCCGCCCCCCGACCTTGGCACAATCGACTGTCGTCCCAAGGTAACTGGCATGTCCTATCAGGTTCTCGCACGCAAGTGGCGCCCGCGAAAGTTCGCCGAACTCGTGGGACAGGAGCACGTGGTCCGCGCGCTGACGAACGCGCTCGACACCGGCCGCATGCACCATGCCTATCTCTTCACGGGCACCCGTGGCGTCGGCAAGACCACCATCGCGCGCATCTTCGCCAAGTCGCTCAATTGCGAGCGCGGCGAGTCGGCCGATCCGTGCGGTGAGTGCGCGGTCTGCACCGCGGTGGACGCGGGCCGCTTCGTCGACCTGCTCGAGATCGACGCGGCCAGCAACACCGGCGTCGACGACGTGCGCGAGGTGATCGAAAACGCGCAATACGCGCCGTCGCGAGGCCGGTTCAAGGTCTACCTCGTCGACGAGGTGCACATGCTGTCCAAGCCGGCGTTCAACGCGCTGCTGAAGACGCTCGAAGAGCCGCCCCCGCACGTGAAGTTCCTGCTCGCCACCACCGACCCGCAGAAGCTGCCGGTGACCGTGCTGTCGCGCTGCCTGAAGTTCAACCTCAAACGCCTGCTGCCAGACCAGATCGGCGGCCAGATGCGCCATATCCTCGGTGCCGAAGCGATCGCGTTCGACGACGATGCCATCGGCGAGCTCGCGCACGCGGCCGACGGATCGCTGCGCGATGGCCTGTCGCTGCTCGACCAGGCCATCGCCTACGGCGGCGGCAGTCTTCGCGCGAGCGATGTGCGGGCCATGCTGGGCAGCGTGGAGCGCGGCCAGGTGCTGGGTGTGCTTGCCGCGCTGGCGGCCGGGGACGGCGCCGCGCTGATGGCGGAATCCGACCGTATCGCGTCGTTCTCCCCGGACTTCGGCGGCGTGCTGGACGACCTCGCGACCGTGCTGCACCGGGTGCAACTGCTTCAGTTGGTGCCCGGCTACCGCGGCGAAGAAAGCGACGTCGGCCTGGCCGACATCGCCGAGCGCCTGGCTCCCGAAGACGTTCAGCTCTATTACCAGATCGCCACCGCCGGCCGTCGCGACCTGCCGATGGCGCCCGATGCGCGCATCGGTTTTGAGATGGTCCTGCTGCGCATGCATGCGTTCCGTCCCGCCGAGGCCGGCCAGGCGGCGCCGGCCCGTGCCGCGGCCCCGGCCCCCGCGCGCGTCGCGCCGTCGCCCAGCGTGTCCGCGCCGGCCCCCACGTCCATGCCGACACCTCGCGCGGCGCCTGCACCGGCCGCGGCCGCGCCTGCACCCGTCGCACCCCCGTCGACACCTCGTCCGTTGACGATGGGCGCGGACGGGCTGCCCGACTGGCATGACATCGTGGAGCGGGCGAACCTGCGTGGCCCCATCGGACAGCTCGCGCAGAACTCGTCCCTGCGTGGCGTGGAAGGCGACGCCATGGTGCTCGCCCTCCAGCCCCAGCACATGCATCTGGCGGTCGAGCCGCTCACCAGCCAGATGGAAGAAAAAGTCTCGCAGGCGCTCGGTCGCCGCGTGCGCTTCCGCTTCGTCGCCGACACCGGCAACGGCGGCGGCAACCTCGGCACGCCGGCGGAACGCCGGGCCCAGGCCGCCAGCGATGCGCAGGCCCATGCCGAAGCCTCGATGGAGACCGACCCGCTCGTCCAGGCGCTCAAGCGCGACTTCGACGCGCGTGTCATCCCGCAATCGATCAAACCCGTGGAGCCGTAGAAAACATGAAAGGTCAAATCGGTCAGCTGATGCAGCAGGCCCAGCGCATGCAGGACGAGATGAAGCGTGCGCAGGAAGAACTGGCGAAGACCGAAATCACCGGCACCGCCGGTGGCGGCCTCGTCACCGTGACGATGACCGGCGGACACGAGGTGCGCTCGGTGCACATCGACCGCCAGACCTTCGCCGACGATCCGGAGATGGCCGAAGATCTCGTCGCCGCCGCGGTCAACGACGCGGTCAACAAGATCGCCGAGATCAGCCGCTCGCGGCTGGGGGGCGTCACCTCGGGGCTGAACCTGCCCCCCGGCTTCAAGATGCCGTTCTGAGACGCCGATGAGCCACGGTTCACGCCTCCTGGGCGAGTTGATCGACGCCCTGCGCTGCCTGCCGGGCGTGGGTGCGAAGAGCGCTCAGCGCATGGCGTTCCATCTGCTCGAGCGTGAGCGGCAGGGTGGCGTCCGCCTCGCCGCCGCGCTGGACTCCGCGATGCGCGACGTGGGCAACTGCACGCGCTGCCGCAACTTCAGCGAAACGCCTGTGTGCACGCTCTGCGCCAGCACGAGCCGCGACCGCCACGTGCTCTGCGTGGTCGAGTCGCCGTCCGACCTGGCCGCGATCGAACAGGCCACCGGCTACCGCGGGCACTACTTCGTGCTTCTCGGGCGCCTTTCGCCGCTCGACGGGCTGGGCCCCGACGAACTGGGCCTGCCTTTGCTCGCCGAACGACTGGGCGAGGGCGAGGTGGACGAAATGATCATCGCCACGAACCCCACGGTGGAAGGTGAGGCGACCGCGCACTACCTCGGTCAGCTGGCGAAGGCCGCCGGCATCCGTGCCACCCGGCTCGCCCACGGCGTGCCCTTGGGTGGTGAACTCGAATTCGTCGATCGCGGCACGCTCGCGCATGCGTTCGGCAGCCGCCAGTCGCTAGGTTCCTGAGGTATGCCATGACTGAAACCATCTTCGCCAAGATCGTCCGCCGCGAGATCCCCGCCGATATCGTCTTCGACGACGACGACGTACTCGGTTTTCGCGACCTGAACCCGCAGGCGCCGGTGCACGTGCTTTTCATTCCCAAGCGCCCCATCGCCACGCTCGATGACGCGCAGGCGGGCGACGCCGAACTGTTGGGCAAGCTGTTGCTCGCCGCGGCGTCGTACGCGCGCGAACAGGGATTCTCGAAAGAGGGCTACCGCACGGTGATCAACACCCACACCCATGGCGGGCAGACGGTGTTCCACATCCACGTGCACCTGCTCGCCGGCCGCCAGATGCACTGGCCGCCGGGCTGACCGTCTCCCGTGCCGATCGCCGCGAAAGAAATTCGTCGCGGAAATGCGGGGATGTCGCATGGTTGCAGGCTTGCCGCCGGCTCGGAGAGTGAAGCCAGAGCCTTCGGTGTCCACCCTCGCTGTTCCTGCGGTCCTTTGCGTTCGGCAGGGGAAGGCCGTTGACGGGGCCCGTGTACCTAAGTGGCCTACGGCCGCTTCCTTGAGCGGAACTCGCCTCGAGTGTGGACACCACGGTCTCCTTGCGACACCGTCCAGGTGCACCTCGCTCTGGCGCTACAAGGTCACCACAGCCCCACGACTCGTCCGATCGAACCATCCACCGGGCCATGAGGTCGATCGCTTGGGTGGTCTTCTGTCATTCGCGATGAACGAAAAAAAAGCCGGCGCGAGGCCGGCTTTTTCGTGGGACTTACTTGTGCGGTGCGGGTGCGGGTCGGACCGGTACGATGATGGTGCGCGGGCGGTAGAAGAACGGATCGCCCCACGGGCCGTAATACGGGCCCCACGGACCGCCCCAGCCCGGACCCCAGAACGGGTCGTAGAAACCTGGCGGATAGCGGTTGACCGGCACCCGCTTGGGCCAGAGGTAGACCACGTCGGCTTCGACGCGCGGGTAGGCGTAGTCGAAATCGCCCACCTTTTGCGACACCGCGCCACGCACGGTGCCGGTCACGGTGATTTCGCGACCGCGGGTGAAGACTTCCGGATCGTAAAAGCCATCGCGGCAGGCGACGAAGCGGCCCTGGCTCTCCTGCTTGCTCGCCGTCGGGCGGGCCTCGCTGTCGAGCGGCTCGGAAAGCACGAAGAAGCACGTTTGCTGCGGACCGGGTTCGGTCTTGATGATTTCACCACCCCAGCGCACCTTGGCGCCCGGGGCGCCGCCCTGCTGGGCGCCGGCCGTGGATACGTCGTTGAACTGACCCTGCAGCGGCTGCGGCACGGTGGCGCACGCGCCGAGTGCCAGAGTCGCGGCGACGATGGCCAGCGGTTTGTACATGGACATGTCACTTCTCCCAGGGGCGCCGGACACGGCCGACGCCATTGCGCTATTTGACCACGCGTCGCGTCTTTAATTCCCTAACGTTCCGTCCGAATTCAGTGATGGATTCAGGCGGCGGTACGTCATGGGCGTAACGCGATCGCAAGTAGAGCCCGCTCAACCTTTCCAGCGCATTTCGCTGTGCCGGCAGGGCGCGCGCCGCGCGGGCAAGGAAATGTTTCGGACCTTCACCGGGACGACGGACGACGCCCGCCCTGCCGAGCTTGCGTTCGAGGCGGTGCATCCACGCATCCAGTGCGTCGCCTTCACGTCGCTGGAGCAGCGCCCAGCCAAGGGCGACCGCGACCAGCAGCGCGCAACCGGTGGCAAGGACCGCGGCCAGGTCGGTGACGTCGGCATGGTCGACCCCGAATGGACGGAGCAGGCCTTGCTGACGCAGGCTGTCGAAGCCGATAACGCCGCGACTCCACCATTGGTTGACCACGTCCCACTGGTTGCGCAGGGCGCGCAGCCAGGCCGGGCCGAAGGTGTCGCCGCCGGCGCCCTCCGCCGCGGCCGCCGCACCCAGGTCGACCCGCTCGGGGCGCACCGCCGCCGTCGGGTCGAAGCGCACCCAGCCGCGTCCGTCGAGCCAGACCTCGGACCAGGCGTGCGCGTCCGAACGGCGGACCAGCAGATAACCCGCGCGGCCGTTCCAGAAGCCGCCCTGATAGCCGGTGACGACGCGTGCGGGAAGGCCGGCGGCGCGCATCAGGAAGGTGAAGCCCGACGCGAAGTGCTCGCAGTAGCCCTGGCGGGTAGCGAAGAGGAAATCGTCGATGCGGTCGCGACCCAGGGGTTCGGGCGCGAGCGTGTAGGAGAAGTCGGCGTGGAACAGGGCGAGGGCCGCGCGCACGATCGCCGCGTGGTCGGTGCCGTAGCGTTCGGCCCATGACGCCGCCAGCGCGCGGGCCCGAGGGCCGGTGCCCGCCGGCAGTTGAAGGTTGTCGCGTCGTACGCCGTCGTCGAGCGTGGGTTCGAGGCGATAGCGCGTCGCCGCCTCGGCGGTGAAGGTGACCGCGTCGTCGATGCGGCGGTTCGCCAGCACCGTGCGATCCGCCCTGAGCTCGGTGTCCGGCGGGGCCGCGACGGGCAGGTCGAGCAGGGGCACGATGCGGTCGTGGGTCGGTTCCAGCGATGCGTGGTAGGTGATACGCGGTCCGTAATCCGCCTGCGCGGGCGGTCGGCGGGTACGGCGCAGGCCCGGCGTCCAGGCCTCGCCGTCGAACAGTTGCATCGTGTAAGCGCGGAAATAGAGCGACGCGTTCGCGGGGGGCGGGCCGTCGAACCGGATCCGGAGCGCGGGCGTATCGTCGGTCATGAGGTCGAGCATGTCGCCCGGCGACAGACGGGACGAGAGTCCCGTGGCGGCTTGCCCACTGTCCGGCGTTCCCCACAGCGGGCTGGAAAGCCTTGGCACGAACAGGAAGGCAAACACCGACAGCGGTACCGACGCCAGCAGCGCGAAGAGCACCGGTTTCCACTGGGTCACCAACCGACGCTGGTCGGCCTCGGGATCTTCCACGGCGCACAGGGTCGTGAGCGCGGGGATCAGGCCCAGGCTCACCACGGCGCTCGCGACGAGGCCCTGGTCGAAGAGCAGGGCGCTCATCAGGGCGAAACACGCGAAGGCGATGCCCACCCGGGCATCTCGCGGCTCCTCGGCCTCCAGCAGTTTGAGCACCAGCAAACCGACGGCGAACGCGCTGCCCGGTTCGCGACCGAACAGCGTGCCGTAGTGTCCGATCACCGCGGCGAGCAACGTCGCCAGCAAGGGCAGGCGCAGGGACGCGGGCACTTTGCCGCCGCCGCGTCGCCGTTGCCACCAGCGGCCGCCGGCCACCACCGCAAGCGCGACGCTCAGCCACCACGGCAGGTGCAGCGCGTGCACGAGCAGCACGAACAGCATCGTGACGGTGAGCAGGTCGAAAGCGCGGCGGCCGAGGGATGGCATCGCGCCGGGATGCTTGCGCAAGGAAGGGCGTCGGCCGGTCATGGCCGAAGCGCGAGGGCGGTCAGGCAACGGTGGTAGTGCTCGTCGCCCTGGGCGATATCGAAATAGCCGTCCGGAAGGCGCAGGCTCCAGCGCCGGCCTCCTTCGTGGGCTTCCTCGATCCAGCGGGCCAGGCGGGCGATGCGCGATTCGTCGTCGAGTCCGTGGATGGCGTCCCAGTCGAGCCGCCAATCTTCACGCGGAGCGGGTTGCTCCAGGTCTTTCACGAGCAGGCCGTGATGCCGCGCGCTGAGTTTCCAGGCGATCTGCCGGCGCGGGTCGCCCGGACGATAGTCACGCAGCGAGGCCAATTCGTCGCCGGCACGGGGGCGACCGCGATCCGCATCGCCTTCGGGTACGTGGGGCGCCGGACCGAACGCCTCGACACCGGGGTAGACCAGCACCTGGGCGTCGGGGTGGAGCCAGCTCCACGCCCGGAACAACCCCATCGGCCAGCGGCTGTGCAGGCGCATACGCGGCAAGGGCAGCCAGCCGCGGTGCGTGGCGTCGAGTGGGAGTTCGACGACGCAGGGGGTGCCGGGCGTGACGGAAAAAACCTGCGTGTGGCCGGCGACGTCGAGGCGTAGCGCCGTCCGCGCGTGCCCGGATGCCGATACGTCGAGCGAGACGCGCACGCGATCGCCGACCCGGGCCGTGTCGGCACGCACGCCGCCGATCGTCAGTCCATTGAGGGTGCGAAACGCCACCAGCATGCTGCCGACCGCGGCGGCGCCCAGCAGGCAGGTGAGGCCTAGCGCCGCGTTGTTCGCGTAGTTGAGCGCACCGAGGAGCATCACGCCCAACAGTATCGCCAGGCCCACGCCGAACCCCGTGGGCACGATGTAGATGCGGCGCCGGTGCAGCACGATGGGCAAGGTTTCGACGGGGCGCAGACGCGTCAGCGACGGCAGGCGGCGCTCCGCCCACGCGAGCAGGCCGGCGACCCGCGAGGTCATCCGGGCACCGCGGTGTCGTTGAGCAGCGCGCGGCCGATCGCGTCGCGATGCCCCCCGCGCCCCGGCACGAGGCGGTGGGCGGCGACGGGCACGAACACGGCCTGCACGTCTTCGGGGATCACGTAGTCGCGTCCACTCAGCAGGGCCCACGCCCGCGCGGCGGCGAGCAGGGCGAGGCCGGCACGGGGCGAAAGCCCCACGCGCACGTCGTTGTGTCGCCGGCTGGCGGCGAGAAGGGCCTGGAGGTAGTCGAGCAGGCGCGGGCTCACCGTCACCGCCCGTGCGGCGTCATGCAGATGGTCGATCGCGGCCGCGTCGAGGCAGGGCGCGAGCTGCGCCATCATGTCGCGGCGGCTCGCCCCGGTCAGCAGCGCCCGTTCGGCGACGGGGTCGGGGTAATCCAGGCTAAGGCGCAACATGAAACGGTCCAGCTGCGAGTCGGGCAGCGGGAAGGTGCCGGCAAGGTCGAGCGGGTTTTGCGTGGCTACCACGAAGAACGGGCGAGGCAGGGCGTGGGTGGTGCCGTCTACCGTCGCCTGGCCTTCGGCCATCGCCTCCAGGAGCGCGCTCTGCGTCTTCGGCGTCGCGCGGTTGATCTCATCGGCCAGCAGAAGGCGGGTGAAGATCGGCCCCGGATGGAAGCGGAACTCACCCGTCTCGCGCTCGTACACGCTCACCCCGATAATGTCGGACGGGAGCAGGTCGCTGGTGAACTGGATGCGCTGGACATCGAGGTCGAAGGTGGCCGCGAGGGCATGCGCGAGTGTTGTCTTGCCCACGCCCGGCACGTCTTCCAGCAACAGGTGGCCGCCGGCCACGAGGCAGGTGAAGGCCAGTTTCACCTGGCGCGGCTTGCCCAGCAGCACCCCGTTGACCTGGGCCAAGGCGGCATCGAGGCGTTGCCGGAGCTTTTCATCGTTGAGCGGAGTCGTTACGGACATGATCGAAACGTGTGCCCCTGTGGCGAAGTCCGTCGATGGATGATCGGTCGAGTGTAGCCGTGCGTTCGCGCCACTGGCGAGGCGTGTTCCTCATCCTGTTCGCCGTGACGCTCGCGATTCGCCTCGTCATCGCATGCACGCTGTCGCCCTTCGGTGACGAAGCCTTCTACTGGCAGGAGAGCCTGGCCCCCGCGTGGGGCTACAGCGACCTGCCGCCGCTCACGGCGTGGCTGATCGGCGTGTCCGAAGCGGTCTTCGGGCACGGCCTGTTGCCCATGCGTTTGCCGTTCCTGGTCATCGGCGCGATGGTGCCGTTCCAGGTGAGGGCGATCGCACGGCGCGGCGGCGACGAAGCGGCCGCCTGGCAGGCGGCGACGCTGGCCCTGTGCCTGCCGCTGGTCGGTAGCCTGGGCGTGCTGGCGCTGCCGGACGTGCCGCTGACGTTCGCGATCCTGCTTGCCACGCAGGGGCTGCTTCGCGCGCTCGACGAAGGGCATCTGCGTGACTGGAGCGTGCTGGGCGTCGGGCTGGCCATCGCCTGGATGACGCACTACCGCGCCGCGATGCCGATGCTGGGCGGGCTCGTTTTCCTCCTCGCGACGCCGCGTGGGCGTGCGCAATGGCGTCGCGCGGGCCTGTGGTGGGCGATGGCCATCGCGTCGCTGGGCCTGGTGCCCCTGGTGATCTACAACGTTCAGGCGCGGGGCGCTGGCGTGGCATTCCAGCTGGTGGAACGCAATCCGTGGGCCTTCCACGCCGACGCGCTGGTGCAACCGCTTGAGCAGGCGGTGGCCTGCACGCCGCTGGCCTATGTCGTGTTGCTGGGGATTCTGTGGCAGGCATGGCGACGTCGCGACACGCCGCCGTTCGACGTCATCGGCAGCATCGCCGGCACGTTCATCGTCGGCTACTTCGTGCTGGGGTTGTTCGCGGACGACCTGCGGTTTCGCGCGCACTGGCCGTTGCCCGGCTACCTGCTGCTGTGCGCGGCCTGGCCGGGCATGCGCCTGTCGTCCGGGTGGCGCAGGTTGACGGGTGCGGGATTCGCGCTGGCCTTTGTCGGCTTGCTGGGGGGCTTCGCCTGGCTGGGCCTCGCGGCCTCGACCGATGGTGCGCGCTGGCTGGCCGACCGCAAAGCCTTCCCGGCGAATTTCACCGGTTGGCGCGAGAGCGCGGCGATGGTGCGCGACGAACTGACGCGCGACAGCGGCGTGCGGTTGGTGGCCGACAATTTCATGCTGGCCGCCGAACTGCGTTTCGCCCTCGGCAGCCCGCGTGAGGTCTACTCGCTGGACAGTCCCCTGAACACCAAGCACGGGCGCGCACCGCAGTTGGCGGCGTGGCGGCTGGACGAAGCCGGGTTGCGCGCCCACGCGGGCGACCGGTTGCTCCTGGCGGTGGACGAGACCGCCTTGCGCGATCGCGACACGCGCGACTGGCTCGGCTCGGTGTGCGCCCGCGTGAACGTGGGCAGGCCGCTGTCGCGGGTGGATCTCTTCGATGGCCGCCGCCGTATCGCCCTCTACGAGGCCGTGGCCCGCGCGAAGGCCGCCGCGCCCGGCGACCCGGACGACTGCAAGGTGTGGATGGCGGCCTATCGCGCCGCGTCGCGCTAGGGCAGGGTGACGCCGGCCGCGCGCAGCAGGCGTGACGTGGCGATCAGTGGCAGACCGACGAGGGCCGTGGGGTCTTCGTTGACGATTCGTTCGAACAGCGCGATGCCCAGGCCCTCGCACTTGAAGCTGCCCGCGCAGTCGAGCGGTCGTTCGCGTTCGACGTAGCGGGTGATGTCGCCTTCGGACAGCGCGCGAAAGCGCACCCGGGTCTCGTCGACATGGGTCATGGCGTCGCCGCGCGCATCGATCACGCACACGGCGGTATGGAACACCACCTCACGTCCGGCACTCGCCGCCAACTGGCGGTGGGCCGCGTGCACGGTGCCTGGCTTGTCCAGCACCGTGCCGTCGAGGTCGGCGACCTGGTCCGACCCGATGACGACGGCGCCGGGGCGTTGGCCGGCGACATCGCGCGCCTTGGCTTCGGCCAGGCGCGCGGCACGCGCCGCGGGGGCTTCGCCGGCGAGGTGCGCCTCGTCGCTGCCGGGCGCAGCCTGTTCGAACTGCTCCACCAGGCGGCGCAGGAGGCCGGCGCGGTAAGGCGAGGTGGACGCGAGGATCACGGTAGGTTCGGTCGGCACGGTCAGAAGCCTTTGTGGATATGTTCGCGCACGGCGGTGTCGAGCGCGGCCTGGGCATCGTCGAGGGCGCGCAGGCGCGGTTCGATCTGATGACGGGCGTGAAGCAGGGCGTCCACGGCCCGATCGAGTTCGCGCTGGCTGGCCGCGGGGGCCTGGTCACGGATCCACAGGCGCTGGCCGAGGAGGGCTTTCAGTCCGGAGTCGACCGCCTGGCGCGCCTCGACTTCCCCGGCGGCCGGGAGTTCGGGATGGGGCGACATGACGGCATGGGCGCGCTGGAGCCGTTCCCGGCAGTCTTTGAGGTCGGCCTCGAGACGATCCGCGTGGTCGTGGAGGTCTTGCAGGGCGCCCCGCCGCCGACGGCGGCGCTGATGGACGAACGCCCAGGCGCAACCCGCCACGGCGAGCGCCACGACGGCGGAAAGTGCATAATACACAAAGGAAAACACGCTCGATCTTCCCCATGGGAGCGGCCGCCGGCGGTCGATCCGGCCAAAGGACGAGTCTGCCCCAAAGGCGGCGGCGGGCGCAAAATCCCGGCGAACCATCTAACCGGTTGACTTCAAGCATATTCGTGCCTACCATTTCCCGATTATGTCCGTGACTTTGCCATCGTCGGTGGACGCTTGGCGCGAGGTCCGTGCGCGGCGTTCGTTTCAGGGTTTCCTTCCCGTGTCGGCGTTCCATCGCCTCAACGAGGTGGTCGCGTCACCCGAAGGTGACGTAACCTATGAGCTCGACTTTGGCCGTGACGACCTCGGCATCGCCTACGTGGCGGTCCGCGCGAATGCCTCGCTCATGCTGGTCTGCCAGCGTTCGCTCGAGCCGTTCGTGCTGCCGGTGGCGATCGATGCCCGTCTCGGACTGATCGTCGAAGAACGCGAAGAAGCCTCGCTTCCTCCGGGTTACGAACCGCTCCTGCTCGAACAGGACGGCAAGCTCGACCCGCTCGCGACGATCGAAGACGAACTGCTGTTGGCGCTGCCCCTGGTTCCGGTCAATCCGGACTACGAGTTGCCCGAAGAGATCACCGGCCCCGACGAGGAAATCACCCCTCCGGAGCCCTCCGACAACCCGTTCGCGGCACTCCGCGAACTCATGAAGAAGTAATCGCTGGAGATTTGCCATGGCCGTTGCCAAGAGCCGCAAGACCCCGTCCACCCGCGGCATGCGTCGTTCGCACGATGCGCTGAAGACCGTTCAGCTGTCGACCGATCCGACCAGCGGTGAAGTCCACCTGCGTCACCACGTGACGAAGGATGGCTACTACCGTGGCAAGAAGGTCATCGACACCCGCGGTGCGGTCGAAGTCGAAGACTGATCCGTCGTTCGTTCCGAACGTCAGGCAAAACGGCGCGGAAACGCGCCGTTTTGCATTTCAAGAATCGGACCAGACGCGTGCGAATGGTGCATTCGCCCTCGGGTTGCTGGCACCATTCGCGGCTGACGTTTTACGGAATCGACCCGAATGACCGATACCTCCGCCTCCCTTGCGATCGTCTTTCCCGGCCAGGGCTCCCAGTCCGTCGGCATGCTCGCCGATCTCGCGGCCGTCCATCCCGAGATGAAGGCGACCTTCGACGAAGCCTCCGAGGGCGCGGGCGTCGACCTGTGGGACATCAGCCAGCACGGCCCCGAGGATGCGCTCAACCGCACCGAGAACACCCAGCCCGCTTTGCTGGCGGCCAGCGTCGCCGTGTGGCGGGTTTATCTGAAGCAGGGCGGTCGCCGCCCGGCCTATCTGTCCGGCCATAGCCTCGGCGAATACAGCGCCCTGGTCGCCGCCGGCGCCCTGTCGTTGACGGATGCGGCTGGCCTGGTCGCCGAGCGCGGCCGCCTGATGCAGGCCGCCGTGCCCACGGGCGTGGGCGCCATGGCCGCGATCCTCGGTGGCGACGATGCACAGATCGCGCAGGTGTGCGACGAGGTGGCGCACGGACAGATCGTGGCTCCGGCGAACTACAACTCGCCGGGTCAGCTGGTGATCGCGGGGCATGCCGAGGCCGTGGACCGCGCGCTCGCGCGGCTGGCGGAGTTGGGCGTGAAGAAGGCCGTGAAGCTCGCCGTATCCGTGCCCTCGCACTGCATGCTGATGCGCGAGGCGGCCGATCGGCTGGGTGAGACGATGGCGGCGCTAACGTGGCGCCTGCCGTCGATCCCCGTGGTGCAGAACGCCGACGCCGCCGTGCATGCCAGCCTCGACGACATCCGGGGCGCGCTGCAGCGCCAGCTCTATCTCCCCGTTCGCTGGACCGGTTGCGTGCAGGCGCTGGCGGTGGTGGGCGTGACCCAAGTGATCGAGTGCGGCCCAGGCAAGGTGCTGTCCGGCCTGGTCAAGCGCATCGACAAATCGATCGAGGCGAAGCCGATCGGCACCCCGGCCGAACTCGACGCGGCCATCGCGGCCTGACGTCCCCTTTCGTAAGGAATCCACGACATGACGCACTCCCTGAAGGGTGAAGTTGCCCTCGTCACCGGCGCCAGCCGCGGCATCGGTGCCGCCATCGCCGACCGTCTCGCCGCGCTCGGGGCCACGGTCTACGGCACCGCCACCAGCGAAGCCGGCGCCAAGGCCATCGGCGACCGCCTGGCGGCGCACGGCGGCCACGGGCGTGTGCTCGACGTGACCGACGCCGCGTCCATCGACGCGCTGGTCGACGCGATCGCGAAAGACACCGGCGCCGTGTCGATCTTGGTGAATAACGCGGGTATCACGCGCGACCAGCTCCTCATGCGCATGAAGGAGGACGACTGGAGCGCCATCATGGATACCAACCTGACGTCCGTGTTCCGGGCGTCCAAGGCCGTGATGCGTGGCATGATGAAGGCTCGCAAGGGCCGCATCATCAGCATCGCGTCGGTGGTGGGCGTCACCGGCAACCCCGGCCAGGCGAATTACGCCGCGGCCAAGGCCGGCATCATCGCGTTTTCCAAGTCGCTGGCCCGCGAGATCGGTTCGCGCGGCATCACGGTCAACGTGGTTGCGCCAGGCTTCATCGATACCGACATGACCCGCGCCCTGCCGGAGGACCAGCGCCAGGCGTTGCTTTCGGGCATTGCCCTGGGCCACCTGGGCGAGAGCGACGACATCGCCGAGGCCGTCGCCTTCCTCGCGTCGTCGGCCGCCAAGTACATCACCGGCGAGACCCTTCACGTCAACGGCGGCATGTATATGCCCTGAGCGGGTCCGGTCCCGGGTCGGGGGAGTCGCCACCGGCCCGTTTTTGAGAGACAATCGTTATTTCGCGCCCGGCACCACCCGGGCGTCTTCCACGTCACGGCGGTAGGTTGGCGGGCCGATGCCCAAGCCACTACAATGCCGCCGGATTTTCCCCTCGGGAGGTTAAGGCAACATGAGCACCATCGAAGAGCGCGTCAAGAAGATCGTCGTTGAACAGCTGGGCGTCAAGGAAGAAGAAGTCACCCCGAACGCCTCGTTCGTGGACGATCTGGGCGCCGACTCGCTCGATACCGTCGAGCTCGTGATGGCCCTCGAAGAGGAATTCGAGTGCGAGATTCCGGACGAAGACGCCGAGAAGATCACGACGGTCCAGCAGGCTGTCGATTACATCAAGGCCCACGTCAAGGCCTGATCGTACGAAGGCTGTCGATCGGGGGCGCCGCCTCCCGTCGATCTCCGAGCGACACGGAAGCTGCGCCGTCATGGCGCAGTTTTCGTTTCCGCAAGTCGTAACCTGCGCGTGCGTATGGTTGCGCGGAAACCGTTGAGGGATGAGAACGCATGAGTAAGCGACGTGTGGTAGTGACCGGCATGGGCATCCTGTCGCCGGTCGGCAACGATCTCGCCACCGCCTGGAAGAACGTCGTCGAGGGTGTGAGCGGCATCGCTCCCATCAGCCCGCTGGAGGGTGTCGACTGGACCAAGTACGCCACGCAGATCGCGGGCGAAGTCCGCGACTTCGATCCGGTGGAAGCCTATTTCGCGGGCGTCGACGCGCCGGATGACGAGAAGCGCGCGATCGCGAAAGACTTCAAGCGGATGGATCCCTTCATCCACTACGGCATCGTCGCCGGCGTGCACGCGTTCCGCCAGTCCGGCCTGCAGGTGACCGACGAAAACGCCGGTCGCATCGGTATCGCCGCGGGTGCCGGCATCGGTGGCCTGCACACGATCGAATCCACGTCCGTCGAGCTGCGCGAGAAGGGCCCCCGCAAGGTATCGCCGTTCTTCGTGCCCAGCTCGATCATCAACATGGTCGCCGGCAACCTGTCGATCTACCTCGGCATGAAGGGGCCGAACATCGCCCTCGTATCGGCGTGCACCACGGCCGCGCACAACATCGGCATGGCCATGCGCCTCATCCAGTACGGCGATGCCGACGCGATGCTCGCCGGCGGCGCCGAATTCGCGACCACGCCCACGGCGATGGCGGGGTTCTGCTCGGCCAAGGCCATGTCCACGCGCAACGACGATCCGGCGCACGCCAGCCGTCCGTGGGACACCGCCCGCGATGGCTTCCTGCTGTCCAACGGTGCGGGCATGCTGATGCTCGAGGAATACGAATTCGCCAAGGCGCGCGGTGCCACCATCCTTGCCGAGATCATCGGCTTCGGCATGAGCGGCGACGCGTACCACATCACCGCGCCCAGCGGCGACGGCGCCGAACTGGCGATGCGCAATGCGCTGCATGACGCCGGCCTCAAGCCCGAAGACGTGCAGTACGTCAACGCGCACGGCACGTCCACCCCGGTCGGCGACCTGGGCGAGGCCAAGGCCATCCGCAACGTGTTTGGCGACCACGCCACCCGCAAGGGTGCGTTCGCCGTCAGCTCCACCAAGTCGGTCACCGGCCACCTGCTCGGTGCCGCCGGCGGCGTGGAGGCGATCTTCTCCATCATGGCGCTGCGCGACGGCATCATTCCGCCCACGATGAACCTCGATAACGTCGACCCGGAGGTCGCCGCGCTCGGCATGGACCTCGTGCCGAACAAGGCCGAAAAAGCCGATCTCACGGTGGCTCTATCCAACTCGTTCGGCTTCGGCGGCACAAACGGGACGCTCGTCTTCCGACGCGCCTGACGCCACGTTGGCTTTCGTCACCCGCACCCTGGCCGGCCGGCGCGACCTCCTCGCGCCGGCCGCGTCGTATCGGGACCGGTATCCCGCCCTGCTGGCCAGCGCGGTCACCGGCACGCCCCAGTCGCGCTTCGACATCCTCTTCGCCGCGGGCGACGGCCTGCTGATCCTGTCCGCCGACGGGCGCGTTTGCGACGAGAACGGCGACGAGGTCGAGGGCCCCTTCCTCGACGCACTCGATCGCGCGTGGTGTCGGGACCGCCGGCCGCGTGTCGACGACGGCCTGCCGTTCCATGGCGGCTGGTTCATCTACCTCGCTTACGAGCTGGTCGGGCAGATCGAGCCATCGCTGCGCTTGCCCCCGTCGTCCGGTGCGCTTCCCGTGGCTTTCGCGTTGCGCACGCCAGCGGCCGCCATCGTCGACCACGTCGCCGGTTGCACGACGCTCGTGGCGGAGGAGGGGAGCGAGGCGTGGCTCGACGTTCTCGACGCGGATCTGGCCGTCGCGCCGCACGATCTCGTGCTGCCGCCGCCGCTCGCGGTCGACGAGGACGACCCGGCGCGTTTCCTCGATGGCGTCGCCCGCGTGCATGCGCACCTCCAGGCCGGCGACGTGTTCCAGGTGAATCTTTCGCGCCGCTGGGCGGCCCATTTCGCCGCCGCACCCGCCCCGGCCGCGCTGATGGACGCTCTGCGCCGGGCGAACCCCGCGCCGTTTGCCGGCCTCCTGCAGCAGCCGGGCTGGGCGGTGGTCAGTTCGTCGCCCGAGCGTCTGGTGGCCTCGCGCGGCGGCCACTTGCAGACCCGGCCGATCGCCGGCACCCGACCGCGCGTGACCGGCGACGACGACGCGGCGCGCATTCGCGAACTCACCGCGCACCCCAAGGAGCGCGCCGAGCACGTGATGCTCATCGACCTGGAACGTAACGATCTCGGTCGCCTCTGCGTGCCGGGCAGCGTGAAGGTCGACGAACTCATGGTGGTGGAGAGTTACGCCCACGTGCACCACATCGTGTCGAACGTGGTCGGACGGGCCCGCGACGGCGTGACCCCGGGACAGGTCATCGCGGCGACGTTTCCCGGCGGCACGATCACCGGCTGTCCAAAGGTGCGTTGCATGCAGATCATCGGTGCCATCGAGCAGGCCCCGCGGGGCGCCTATACCGGCGCGTTCGGCTACCTCGATCGTGATGGCGACATGGATCTCAACATCCTGATCCGCACGTTCACCGCGGAGGGCAGCACGGTGTCCTGGCGCGCCGGCGCCGGCATCGTGACCGACTCCGTGGCGGAGAAAGAGCTGGACGAAACCCGGGCCAAGGCGCGTGGCCTCCTGCGCGCGTTCGGCGCAGCATGAGCGCGCGTTTCTCCGTGAATTTCGTCGATGGCGCCGCGGTATCCGCCGCCGATCGCGGCGTCGCCTATGGCGACGGCCTGTTCGAGACGCTGCGTGTCGTCGAAGGGCATATGCCGCTGTGGGACCGGCACATGGCGCGCCTGCGCGCCGGCTGCGAACGCCTGCGCCTACCCTCGCCCGATGCCGATACCTTGCGGGTCGAGATCGGGCGGCTTTGCCATGACCTGCCCGACGCGGTGGTCCGTGTCACCTGGACGCGTGGCGAAGGCGAGCGGGGATACGCCTTGCCGGCTTCGGCGAAGCCGACACTGGTCGTACAGGTCGCGCCGCTCGCGCTCGATCCCGCGGCCTATCGTGACGGCATCGCGGTGCGGCTCTGCGAGACGCCGCTGGCGCTCCAGCCCGCGCTGGCCGGCATGAAACACCTGAACCGGCTCGAACAGGTGCTCGCGCGTGCCGAATGGGATGGAACGGCCTGGGGCGAAGGCCTGATGTGCTCGACCGCGGGTGACCTGACGTGCGCCACGGCGGCGAACCTCTTCGCGATCTTCGGCGACCGCTGGGCGACGCCGCCAGTCACCGCGTGCGGTGTCGCCGGCGTGGCGAGGGCCGAGGTGCTGGCCTGTCGCGACGTCGCCGTCGAGGTACTTCGGCCCGACGAACTCGTGCGCGCCGATGAGGTCTTCCTCACATCAGCCGTTCGCGGCATTCTCCCAGTCCGTGAGTTCGCCGGCAGGCGATGGGTTCCCGGTCCCGCCGTCCGTGCGTTGCAGGCACACTGGCGCTCCCTGGGCCTGCCTCTGCCCCTGTTCGAAGGATGGTCCAAGTGATGAAGGTGCGTGGCGTCGCCCTGTGGCGAGCGATCCTGTTGGCGGTCGTGGTGGCGTTGATCGCCGCGGGCGCTTGGACCTGGTACGACTGGGCCCGTTTCGCCCGTACGCCGCTGACGATCCCTTCGGGCGTGCAGAGCATCGACGTGGCGCGCGGCACGTCGTTCAAGAACCTCGTACGCGAGTTGCGTGCCCGCGGCGCCACCACGGCCTCCCCGCTCTACTGGCGCGTGCTGGCGACGGAGATGCATGCGGCCGGGCACCTGCACGCCGGCGAATACGCTTTGCGGCCGGGGATGACGCCGCGCGACCTCCTGCGCGACATGGCCCTGGGCAAGGTCGTGCAGCACTACTTCACCATCGTCGAAGGCTGGACGTTCGCCGAGTTCCGCCGCGTGCTCGCCACCGTGCCCACCCTGACGCACGACATGACCGAGGTCGACGACGCCGACCTCATGAAGCGTCTCGGTGCGGAAGGCGACGAGCCCGAGGGTCGCTTCCTCCCGGAGACCTACGCTTACATCAAGGGAGACCCCGAGTCGGCGATCATGAAGCGCGCCCACGACGCGATGACGCGGCTCCTCGACGCGGAATGGCCCAGGCGCGCGCCCGACCTGCCGCTGGCCTCGCCCTACGAGGCGCTGATCCTGGCGTCGATCGTCGAGAAGGAAACGGGCAGGGCGGACGAACGGCCGCGAATCGCCGGCGTCTTCGTCCGTCGCCTGCAGCAACGCATGCTGCTGCAGACCGATCCGAGTGTCATCTACGGGCTGGGTGCGGCCTATGACGGCAACATCCACAAGAGCGACCTGACCACCGACACGCCCTACAATACCTACACCCGGGTGGGGCTGCCGCCGACGCCGATCGCCTTGCCGGGACGGGCCGCCATCCAGGCGGCGCTGCACCCGGAGAGCGGCAAATCGCTCTATTTCGTGGCCCGCGGCGATGGCAGCCATGTGTTTTCCGATACCCTCGAAGAACACAACCGGGCCGTGGCCTGCTACCAGTTGAAGCGATGCAAGTGATGTCCCTCTCCCTCCATGGCGGAGCGCGCGCGTGAGCCCGCGGCCTTGGCATGCCGATGCCTGGGCGCGGCTTCAGGCGCGCCGCGAACGCGATGCGCTGCCGCACGCGCTGCTGCTCGCTGGCCCCTTTGGGCTGGGCAAGCGCGAGTTCATGGCGGCGTTCGTCAAGGGTCTGTTGTGTCAGCGCCCCAGCGATGGCCACGCCTGCGGTACCTGTCGCAGCTGCCAGTTCGTGGCGGCCGGCACGCACCCCGATCTCATCGCCCTGTCGTTCGGCCAGCGCAAGGACGGAGTTACCCGCAGCGAAATCGTGGTCGACCAGATCCGTGAGCTGTCCCAGCGCCTGGCCATGGCGAGCCAGTTCGGCGGCTGGCAGGTCGTGAGCATCGATCCGGCCGACGCGATGAATGCAGCCGCCGCCAATGCCTTGCTGAAGACGCTGGAAGAACCGACCCCCGCCACCCTGCTCATGCTGGTCGCGGACGAGCCGGCCCGTCTACCGGCGACGATCCGCAGCCGCTGCCAGCGCATCGATTTCCTCGTGCCGTCGCGTGAAGCCTCGCTGGCGTGGCTGCGCGCCGAGAGCGTGACCGACCCGGTCGCGGCGCTGGACGCGGCGGGCGGCAATCCCGGACTGGCCCGTACCTGGGCTGCCGACGGCGCGCTCAAGCAGCGCGGCGAAGTGCGACACGACCTCAAGGCCCTCGCGGCCGGCCGCGGGGATCCCCTCGAGGTGGTCAAGCGCTGGCAAGCCTCGGACGCGCCCCGTTACCTCTGGTTCGCCGCGCAGGCCGTCACCGACGAGCTCCGCGCGCGCGCCGCCGGGGGCGACGCGCCGCTGGAGAGTCGGCTCGACGACGAGTCGTTGGATGCCTGGTACATGCGGGCGAACCGCGCGCGCGATGCGCTGCGCGGGCCGCTCCGCGCCGACCTGGTACTTCTCGAACTCATCGCGGCGTGGCGTTGACGCGGCCTTTCGTATGGATGAGCGCTAATCGGCACGACCGTACGTATGCCGGAACCCTCTCGACCCGTGCCTGACCTGCTCCCTATCGACCGACAGACTCGCCTGCTGGTCGTCGCTCCCCATCCCGACGACGAAACCCTGGGTGCCGGCCTCTTGATCCAGCGCGTGCTCGCCACCGGTGGCGACGTGGACGTGCTCCTGCTGACCGATGGCGACGACAACCCCTGGCCGCAGCGGTGGCTTGAACGGCGCGTGTTCATCGGCCGCCGTGCCCGGGCCCGGTGGGGCCGGCGCCGTCGCGGCGAGGCCCTGGCGGCGCTCGGCCGCCTGGGTGTCACCGCCGACCGGCTTCACGCGCTCGGCTGGCACGACATGCAGGTGACCCGGGCCCTGCGCTGCGACCACGGCGTGGCCGTGAAGCGGGTGGGGGAGGTCGTCGCCGGGGTTCGGCCCACCCTCGTGCTGCTACCGGCGCTGTCCGACACCCACCCCGACCACTCCGCCGCCCACGTGCTGGTACGCCTTGCGCTGTGGGAAGCCAGAAGTGCGGCCGCGGTACTGACCTATGCCATCCACGGCGGCGCGGCGTGCGGGGCTGCCGCGCCGCTCCTCGTGGATGCCGCGCACCTTGCCACGAAGATGGCGGCCATGGGCGAACACATCACGCAGATGGCCCTGAGCCGCGAACGCATGATGGGCTATGCCCGGCGCCCGGAGATCCATCGGGCCGCGCCGCCGGCCGGCGCGGGTGGGCTGCTGCGGCTTCCCTGGCATCCCGGACCGATCGCCCGCGCCCGCCTGCGCGTGATGCTCTCCGACGGGCAGGGCACCGTCGTCTGGCCGTGGCGGCGGGCGCCGCTGGCCTGTGTCGACGGTGACTGGGTGCTGACATTGCGCGAGCCCGCGGGCCCGGCCTTCGTCAAACTCACCGCCGACATGGCCACGCCATGGATCCATGACCGATACGGCTGGACCTGCCGGGGCCTGGCTCGCTAGGATTCCCCGTCACCGGAGAGTCATCGCCATGAACGCCAACGCTTCCGCGCCGCGCCAGCAGGGCATCCTGTCCCTGAAGATCAAGGACGTGAACTCCCTGTACATCTCGTACATGCCGTTCCTGAAGAACGGGGGGCTCTTCGCGCCCACTGCCCAGCGCTACACCCTGGGCGACGAAGTGGCGCTCCTCGTGTCCCTCCTGGAAGAAGGCGAGCGCCTCTCGGTCGCCGGCAAGGTGGTCTGGATCACCCCCGTGGGCGCCCAGGGCAACCGTACGGCCGGGGTGGGCATCCAGTTCAGCGAGTCCCCGGAGAGCGAAGCGGCCCGCCAACGTATCGAGAGCTTGCTCGCCGGCAGCCTGGCGTCCGAGCGCCCTACCCAGACGATGTGAGGGTCGTCCTCACGCCGGGCGTAAGACTTTGCACCCTCCGGATGCAGTTTTCCTCGTATTAATACTTGTCGTCTTACCTGCACGCGCTGGTACAATAGTTCGGTTACCCAACGTGAGATTGTGGATATCCGGAGTCGTTGGCGCGCCTGTCGCGCTGACACGGATGGGTCCATTTGGATCGATTCGATAAAAGCTCCGGCGTTCTAGCCGGACCGCTCGTCCCCGCCGACGGTCACTGATGCGCCCAGTGAGGCGCGGAGGTACGCAGCATCGTGCTCGCCCAATATTGGCCCGTCCTGTTGTTCATCGCCGTGGCCGTCGGCCTAGGCATCGTGCTCATGGTGCTCGGCATGCTCGCCGGTCCGCGCCGCCCCGACGCCGAAAAACTCTCGCCCTACGAGTGCGGCTTCGAGGCCTTCGAGGACGCGCGCATGAAGTTCGACGTGCGCTACTACCTCATCGCCATCCTCTTCATCATCTTCGACCTCGAAATCGCCTTCCTGTTTCCGTGGGCAGTGGTGTTCGACAAGATCGGCGCCATCGCGCTGATCGAGATGGCGCTGTTCCTCGCGCTGCTCGTGGTCGGTTTCGCTTACGTCTGGAAGAAGGGAGCACTCGAATGGGAGTGATGACCACCATCGACCGGGTGATGCACAACCCGGAGCCGCTGAACCTCGTCGACGATATCATCCGCCCGACCGGCGACGCCCCGATGCCGCAGCGCGGCTTCGGCGTCACCAGCGTCGACGCCCTGATGAACTGGGCCCGCACCGGCTCGATGTGGCCGATGACCTTCGGCCTGGCCTGTTGCGCCGTCGAAATGATGCACGCGGGCGCGGCGCGCCTGGACCTGGACCGCTTCGGCGTCGTGTTCCGCCCGAGCCCCCGTCAGTCCGACGTGATGATCGTGGCCGGCACGCTGGTCAACAAGATGGCCCCCGCGCTGCGCAAGGTCTACGACCAGATGCCCGAGCCGAAGTGGGTCATCTCGATGGGCTCGTGCGCGAACGGTGGTGGCTACTACCACTATTCCTATTCGGTCGTGCGCGGCTGCGACCGCATCGTGCCGGTCGACATCTACGTGCCGGGTTGCCCGCCGACGGCGGAAGCGCTGATCCACGGGATCCTGCAGCTGCAGAAGAAGATCCGCCGTACCCACACGATCGCGCGCTAAGGGCTGCCTCATGAGCGTTAACAACGAGACCTCGCTGGTCGAACGCCTTGCCGCGCGCTTCGGCGACATGCTGACCGTGAAGGTCGACCGCAACGAAGTCACCGCCGAGGTCGCCGCGCGCGACCTCTCGTCCGTGGCGCTCGCGCTGCGTGACGAGGCGGGCTTCCGCTTCACCGTTTTCATCGATGCGTGCGGCGTCGATTACCTGGGTTACGGCAAGGTCGAGTGGGACACCGATACCGCGCAGGGCGAAAGCTTCTCGCGAGGCGTCGAGGCCCAGGCCGTCGGCCGTTTCACCTGGGAAGAGCGTCCGCGTCAGGTCGAGCAGGCCCGGCGCTTCGCCGTGGTCTATCACCTGCTGTCGATCGAACTGAACCAGCGCATCCGCGTGCGCGTGTTCTGCGACGACGAGCATTTCCCGGTGGTGGCCTCGGTCACCTCGGTGTGGCCGGGTGCCGACTGGTTCGAGCGCGAGGCGTTCGATCTCTACGGGATCATCTTCGAAGGTCATCCCGACCTGCGCCGCATCCTCACCGACTACGGCTTCGTGGGGCATCCGTTCCGCAAGGATTTCCCCCTCATCGGCAACGTCGAAGTCCGCTACGACCCCGAACAGAAGCGCGTGGTGTACGAACCGGTTTCGATCGAGCCGCGCGTGCTGGTGCCGCGCACGATCCGCAACGACGCCGACCTCGATCAGGCCAGGGCGGAAGCCGCCGACAACTGGCGGGAGAATTAAGCCGTGGAAGAAATCCGCAATTACACGATGAACTTCGGCCCGCAGCATCCGGCCGCGCACGGCGTGCTCCGCCTGGTGCTGGAGATGGACGGTGAAACGGTCGTCCGTGCCGACCCGCACATCGGCCTGCTCCATCGCGGTACCGAGAAGCTGGCCGAGTCCAAGCCGTTCAACCAGTCCATCGGCTACATGGACCGCCTCGACTACGTGTCGATGATGTGCAACGAGCACGCCTACGTGCGCGCCATCGAGAACCTCATGGGGATCGAGGCGCCGGTGCGCGCGCAGTACATCCGCACGATGTTCGACGAGATCACCCGCATCCTGAACCACCTGATGTGGGTCGGTTCCAACGCGCTCGACCTGGGCGCGATGGCGGTGTTCCTCTATGCGTTCCGTGAGCGCGAAGAGCTGATGGACGTCTACGAGGCGGTCTCGGGCGCGCGCATGCATGCCGCGTACTACCGCCCCGGTGGTGTCTATCGCGATCTCCCCGAGCAGATGTCCAAGTACCGCGAATCGCCGTGGCACAAGGGCGGCGACCTCAAGCGCCTCAACGCGTGGCGCGAGGGCTCGATGCTCGACTACCTCACCGAGTTCACCAACGATTTCCCGGCCCGCGTCGACGAGTACGAGTCGCTGCTGACCAACAACCGCATCTGGAAACAGCGCACCGTCGGCATCGGCGTGGTCGATCCCGAGCGCGCCCAGGGGTGGGGCATGACCGGCGCGATGCTGCGCGGCTCGGGTATCGCGTGGGATCTGCGCAAGAAGCAGCCCTACGCCATGTACGATAAAATGGACTTCGACATCCCGGTCGGCGTCAATGGCGACTGCTACGACCGTTACCTCGTGCGCGTGGAAGAAATGCGCCAGTCCAACCGCATCATCCGCCAGTGCGTCGATTGGCTGAAGGCCAACCCGGGCCCGGTGATGGTGCAGAACTACAAGGTCGCTCCGCCCAGCCGTGTCGAAATGAAGAACGACATGGAAGCGCTGATCCATCACTTCAAGCTCTTCACCGAGGGCTACGGCGTGCCGGCCGGCGAAACCTACGCCGCGGTCGAGGCGCCCAAGGGTGAGTTCGGCTGCTATCTGGTGTCCGACGGTGCCAACAAGCCATTCCGCGTGCACCTGCGCGCGCCGGGTTTCGCGCACCTGTCTTCGATGGACGCGTTCGTCCGGGGCCACATGCTCGCCGACGTCGTCGCGATGATCGGCACCTACGATCTCGTCTTCGGCGAAGTCGACCGCTAAGTCGACGGAGTAAAGAATCATGAAAGCCACCGGTCATTTCGAGCAGGTGAAGGACGTCGATCCTTTCGTCGTGCTCAACGATCACACCCGTGCCCACATCGATCACTGGGTGAGCAAGTTTCCGCCGGATCGCAAGCGCTCGGCGCTGATCCAGGGCCTGATGGGCGCGCAGGAGCAGAACCAGGGCTACCTCACCGACGAGCTGATCACTGCCGTCGCGAAGTACCTCGACCTGCCGCCGATCTGGGCCTACGAGGTCTCCACGTTCTATTCGATGTTCGAGACGACGCCCGTCGGTCGAAACAACGTCGCCATCTGCACCAACATCTCGTGCTGGCTCAACGGTGCCGAAGGCATCGTGCGCCACTGCGAGAAGAAGCTGGGCATCAAGACCGGTGAAAGCACCGCCGACGGCCGTGTCTACCTCAAACAGGAAGAGGAATGCCTGGCCGCGTGCGCGGGCGGTCCGATGATGGTCGTCAACGGTCATTACCACGAGAAGCTGACGACCGAAAAGGTCGACGCGATCCTCGACGGTCTCAAGTGAGGTAAGGGCAATGGCTAGCACCACCGGTCCGGTCGGACCCGCTCCCAAGGAACACCAGGTCGTCTACACGACCCTGCATTTCGAAAAGCCCTGGTCGCTCGAAAGCTACGAGAAGGTCGACGGCTGGAAGGCCTGGCGCAAGATTCTCGCCGAGAAGCCCGATCCCGCCGCGCTGATCGAAGAGATCAAGAAGAGCGCGCTGCGCGGCCGCGGCGGCGCCGGGTTCCCCACCGGCCTGAAGTGGTCGTTCATGCCGCGCACCGCGCCGGGCCAGAAGTACATCCTGTGCAACTCCGACGAATCCGAGCCGGGCACCTGCAAGGACCGTGACATCCTGCGCTTCAACCCGCACGCCGTGCTCGAGGGCCTGGCGATCGCGTGTTATTGCACGGGTTCCACGGTGGCCTACAACTACCTGCGCGGCGAGTTCCATCACGAGCCGTTCGAGCACATCGAAGAGGCCCTGAAGGAAGCCTATGCCGCCGGCCTGCTGGGCAAGGACATCGATGGCACGGGCGTCGACGTCGACATCTATAACGCGCTCGGCGCGGGTGCGTACATCTGCGGCGAAGAAACCGCGTTGATGGAATCGCTCGAGGGCAAGAAGGGCCAGCCGCGCTTCAAGCCGCCGTTCCCGGCCGGCTTCGGTCTCTACGGCCGTCCGACCACCATCAACAACACCGAGACCTACGCGTCGGTGCCGGCCATCCTGCGCAACGGCGCGGAATGGTTCCTCAACATCGGCAAGCCGAACAACGGCGGCCCGAAGATCTTCTCGGTCTCCGGCCACGTGAACAACCCGGGCAATTTCGAGATCAAGCTCGGCACGCCGTTCGCCGACCTGCTGGAGATGGCGGGTGGCGTGCGGAACGGCCACGCCCTGAAAGCGGTGATCCCGGGCGGCTCCTCGATGAAGGTGCTGCCGGCCGACAAGATGATGGAATGCACCATGGACTACGACTCGCTGCAGAAAGCGGGATCGGGCCTGGGTTCGGGCGCCGTCATCGTGATGGACGAAAAGACCTGCATGGTGCGCGCCTGCCATCGCATCTCGCGCTTCTACAAGGCGGAGTCGTGCGGGCAGTGCACGCCGTGCCGCGAAGGCACCGGCTGGATGTACCGCGTGCTGACCCGCATCGTGGAAGGCAAGGGCACGCAGGACGACCTGCACCGCCTGAAGGCGGTCGCCGGCCAGATCGAAGGGCACACCATCTGCGCCTTCGGCGAAGCCGCCGCCTGGCCGGTGCAGGGGTTCCTGCACCACTTCTGGCACGAATTCGAATACTACGTGGAGCACGGCCGTTCGATCGTCGACGGCCCGGCTGACACGGTCACCAGTGGAGTCGCTGCATGAGTGCGCAGCCCGTAGCCCATGCCGCGCCGGATCTCGTCAACATCGAGATCGACGGCGTTCCGGTGCAGGTCGCCAAGGGGTCGATGATCATCCAGGCGGCTGATGCCGTCGGTATCCCCATCCCGCGCTTCTGCTACCACCGCAAGCTCCCGATCGCCGCCAACTGCCGCATGTGCCTGGTGGAAATCGAGAAGATGCCCAAGCCGGCCCCGGCCTGCGCCACGCCGGTGGGCGAGGGCATGAAGGTCTTCACGCGTTCCGACAAGGCGCTCAAGTCCCAGCGCAACGTGATGGAGTTCCTGCTCATCAACCACCCGCTCGACTGCCCGATCTGCGACCAGGGCGGCGAGTGCGAATTGCAGGACGTCTCGCTCGGCTACGGCCGCTCGGTGTCCCGCTACGTCGAACGCAAGCGCACGGTGGCCGACGAGAACATCGGGCCGCTGATCGCCACCGAAATGACCCGGTGCATCCAGTGCACGCGCTGCGTCCGCTTCACCAGCGAGATCGCAGGCACCTACGAACTGGGCGGCATGAGCCGTGGCGAAACGCTCGAGATCGGCACCTACATCGGCAAGACCATCGAGAGCGAACTGTCGGGCAACATCATCGACGTCTGCCCGGTGGGTGCGCTGACCAACAAGCCGTTCCAGTTCCAGGCCCGCGCGTGGGAACTGATCGCCCGTCCGTCCATCGGCTACCACGACGCGCTGGGTTCCAACTTGTGGATGCACACGCGTCGCGGCGAAGTGCTGCGCAACGTGCCGCGCGACAACGAGACGATCAACGAGTGCTGGCTGTCCGACCGCGATCGCTACAGCCATCAGGGCCTGTATGCCGCCGACCGCGTGACGTCGCCGATGGTCAAGCGTAACGGCCAGTGGTCGGCCACCACGTGGGACGACGCGCTCTCGGTGGCCCGCGAGGCGCTCAAGAGCGTCGCCGGCGCCGATCTCGGCGTGCTGGTGCACGGCGCTACCTCGAACGAGGAGGGCGAGCTGATCGTCCGCCTCGCCCGTGGCCTGGGCAGCGCCCATGTCGATCATCGCCTGCGTCAGCTCGACTTCGCCGACAACGCGTTCGCGAAGCCGTTCGCTTCGACCATCGCCTCGTTCGACAAGGTGACGTCCGCGCTGCTGGTCGGTTCCGACCTGCGCCACGAAGTGCCGCTGCTCAACCACCGCATCCGCCAGGCGGTGAAGAAGGGTGCGAAGGTCTATGCCGTAAACCCCGCGCACTTCCACTTCAACTATCCCCTGGCCGGCGAAGCCGTGGCCGCGCCGCACGCGCTGGTGGACGAGCTGCTGATGCTCGCCCGCGCGGCGACCGACAACGGCGCGACCGCACCGGAGGCGCTCGCCGCCGCCATCGGCGGTGCGCAGACCAGCGACGCCCATCGCGATGCGATCAAGGCCCTGTCGTCGGACGGTGCCGTGGTCATCTTCGGCCACGCCGCCGCGACGCACCCCGAGGCCTCGTGGCTGCGTGCCATCGCCCGCTTCATTGCGCAGGCGAGCGGTGCGGCGTTCAACGAGTTGCCGCTGGGCGCCAATGCGATCGGTCTGTCGTCGGTGGGCGTGCTGCCGACCGCGGGTGGTCTCGACGCCCGCGCGATGCTGGCGCAACCGCGCAAGGGCTATATCCTCTATAACGTCGAACCGCCGCACGACTTCGCCGACGGCGCGCTCGCGCTCCAGGCGATGCACTCGGCGCAGACCGTCGTGGCCTTCGCGGCCTATGCGAGCGATGCGCTCAAGGATTCCGCCGATGTCATCCTGCCGATCGCGCTGACGCCGGAAATCGACGCCACGCTGGTCAACGTCGAAGGCACGGCGCAGGCCGTCGCCGCCGGTGCCAAGGCGCCGGGTGACGCGCGTCCGGGTTGGAAGGTTCTCCGTGCCCTGGGCGGCATGCTCGGTGTGGCCGGTTTCGAGTTCGACGACCTTGCCGGCCTGCGTGACGGCCTGACCGAGCGCCCGACGGAGTGGCGTGCGCAGCTCGCCACGCGTGCGTCGGGCGTCACGTTCTCCCGCCTGGCGACGATGCCGATCTACCGCATCGACGCGGTGCTTCGCCGTGCCGCCGCACTCAACGCGCATCCGCTCAACCGTCCGGCCGCCGTGCGCATCAACGCGGACGAGGCGGGCAAGCTGGGTCTCGCCGAAGGTGGCCATGTCCGCGTGGGCGACACCGTGCTGCCGCTTGCCATCGACGACGCGATGCCCGCAGGCGCCGCGTGGATCGAAGCCGCGCTTCCCGAAACCGCGATGCTGCCCCCGTATGGCGCGGCCATCACCCTGAGCAAGGCGTAAACCATGGCCGATCAACTCTTCGACCACCTCTTGCTGCCGGTGCTCTACATCCTGGCGATCGTGCTGCCGCTCGTGATCGGCGTGGCGATGTACGTCTGGTGGGAGCGCAAGGTGCTTGGCTGGATGCACGTGCGCATGGGGCCCAACAAGGTCGGCCCCGCCGGCCTGCTCCAGGCGTTCGCCGACGTGGTCAAGCTGCTTCTGAAAGAAGTGGTGCTGCCTACCAATGCCAACAAGCTGCTCTATTACCTCGCGCCGTTGCTGGCCCTCGTGCCGGCGCTCTGCGCCTGGGCGGTGGTGCCGTTCGGCCCCGGGGTGGTGCTCGCCAACGTCAACGCGGGCGTGCTTTACCTGCTCGCGATGACCTCGATGGGCGTGTACGGCATCATCCTGGCAGGCTGGTCGTCCAACTCGCGCTACGCGATGCTCGGTGCCATGCGCGCCGCGGCGCAGGTCATCTCGTACGAACTGGCGATGGGCATGTCCATCGTGTGCGTGCTCGTACTCACCGGCAGCCTGAACCTCTCCGCTATCGTCGATGCGCAGCAGGGCGGCTTTTTCAGCTGGTACTGGCTGCCGCTGCTGCCGGTATTCGTCATCTACTTCGTGTCGGGCGTGGCGGAAACCAACCGCGCGCCGTTCGACGTGGCCGAGGGCGAGTCGGAGATCGTAGCCGGCTTCCACGTGGAATACTCCGGATCGCCGTTCGCGCTGTTCTTCCTCGCCGAATACGCCAACATGATCCTGGTGAGCTTCCTCACCTCGGTGCTGTTCATGGGCGGCTGGCTGTCGCCGTTCCCCGCGTCGTGGGGCCTCATCGGCCACGGCGGTTTCCACTGGCTGTTCATCAAGGCCTTCTTCTTCGCCTTCCTGTTCCTCTGGTTCCGCGCCAGCTTCCCGCGCTACCGCTACGACCAGATCATGCGTCTGGGCTGGAAGGTCTTCATCCCCATCACCATCGTCTGGGTCCTCGTTGCCGGCTGCATGAAGTATTTCGGCTGGGTCCACATCGGCACGGGAGCCTAAAGAGCCATGTCCCGCGTAACCCATTACTTCAAGAGCCTGCTGCTCATCGAGCTGTTCAAGGGCATGGGCCTGACCATGCGCTACATGTTCAGCCCCAAATACACGATGCGCTACCCGATGGAGCACATCCCCAAGTCGAACCGCTTCCGCGGCCTGCATGCCCTGCGCCGTTACGCCAACGGCGAAGAACGCTGCATCGCGTGCAAGCTGTGCGAGGCGGTGTGCCCGGCCCTGGCGATCACCATCGACTCGGCGCCCCGCGCGGAAGACGGCCAGCGCCGCACCACGCGTTACGACATCGACCTGTTCAAGTGCATCTTCTGCGGCTTCTGCGAAGAGAGCTGCCCGGTCGACTCCATCGTGGAGACGCACGTGCACGAATACCACTTCGAACAGCGTGGCGAGAACGTGGTGACGAAGGCCCAGCTTCTGGCCATCGGCGACCGCTTCGAGCAGGACATCGCTGCCGCCCGCGCGCAGGACGCGGCTTACCGCTGAGCGCCCCGGGAGATATGCGATGAATACCGATCTGCTCCAACTTATCTGTTTCTACCTCTTCGGAGGCGTGGCGGTTATCGCCGGCCTCATGGTCATCTCCGTGCGCAACTCGGTGCATGCCGTGCTGTCGCTCGTACTGGCCTTCTTCAGCATGGCCTGCGTGTGGTTGCTGGCCGAAGCGGAGTTCCTTGCCATCGCCCTGGTCGTCGTCTACGTCGGCGCGGTGATGGTGCTGTTCCTGTTCGTGGTGATGATGCTCGACAT
This sequence comes from Luteibacter sahnii, assembly GCF_034063545.1. Classification (NCBI taxonomy): domain Bacteria; kingdom Pseudomonadati; phylum Pseudomonadota; class Gammaproteobacteria; order Lysobacterales; family Rhodanobacteraceae; genus Luteibacter; species Luteibacter sahnii. The sequence continues at coordinate 120,153 of NZ_JAQLOK010000002.1, read as the reverse complement.
CAAGCAGGAGGCCGTCCGCGAGGGCTTCATGCGCTACCTGCCGGTGGGCGTCGTGGTCGCCGTGGTCATGCTGGTCGAGATGCTGGCGATGATCGGTGTCAAGGCGATGCATGCCCACACGCTCGGCCCCAACCCGGCCGGCAGCTCCAACGTCGCGTGGCTGGGCCAGGCCCTTTACACCCAGTTCCTGCTGCCGTTCGAGATCGCCGCGCTGATCCTCACCGTGGGTGTGGTCGCCGCCGTGGCGCTCACCCTGCGCCAGCGCCTGGGCGTGCGTCATCAGTCGGCCGCTCAGCAGGTGGCGGTCAAGGCCACCGATCGCGTCCGCGTGGTGAAGGTGCCCAGCGAAACGATGGCATCCGTCCGGCCGGCCCCCGCGCCGGTCGTCGATCCGACGCAGGAGAACGCCCAGTGATCACGCTTTCCCATTACATCGTGCTTGGCGCGATCCTGTTCTGCATCGCGGTGGCCGGCATCTTCATCAATCGCAAGAACGTGATCGTGCTGCTCATGGCGATCGAGCTCATGCTCCTCGCGGTGAACACCAACTTCGTGGCCTTCTCGCGTTTCTTCGGCGACGTGTCGGGCCAGGTGTTCGTGTTCTTCATCCTTACCGTGGCCGCGGCGGAATCCGCCATCGGCCTGGCGATCCTCGTGCTGCTGTTCCGTAACCGCAGCACGATCAACGTCGCCGAAATCGACAGCATGAAGGGTTGATCCGATGAGTCTCTCGCTTTCAATCCTGCTGACGATCGCCCTCGCGCCACTCGCGGGCGCGATCCTGGCCGGCCTGTTCGGCAAGCTGATCGGCCGGGCAGGAGCGCACAGCGCCACCATCCTGGGCGTCGCGATCGCCTGTGGCCTGTCGTTCTACGTGCTCTACCAGCTGGTCTGGGGCGGCGCCGACAACTTCAACCAGGATGTCTACACCTGGTTCGAGATCGGCCGCTTTCACGCCTCGGTGGGCTTCATGGTCGACCGCCTCACCGCCATGATGATGGTGGTGGTCACCTTCGTGTCGCTGCTGGTGCACCTGTACACCATCGGCTACATGGCGGAAGACCCGGGCTACCAGCGCTTCTTCAGCTATATCTCCCTGTTCACCTTCTCGATGTTGATGCTCGTGATGAGCAACAACTTCATGCAGCTGTTCTTCGGCTGGGAGGCGGTGGGCCTGGTGTCGTACCTGCTGATCGGCTTCTGGTACAAGCGCCCGACGGCGATCTTCGCCAACCTCAAGGCGTTCCTGGTGAACCGCGTGGGTGACTTCGGTTTCCTGCTGGGCATCTCGGCGATCCTGTATTTCCTGGGTACGCTCGATTACCAGACAGCCTTCGACCACGCGCCGGAACTGGTCGGCAAGACCCTGCAGATTACCCAGAACCACGCGTGGGATGCTGCCACCGTGATCGGCGTCCTGCTGTTCATCGGTGCCATGGGCAAGTCGGCGCAGGTGCCGCTGCACGTGTGGCTGCCCGATTCGATGGAAGGCCCCACGCCGATCTCGGCCCTGATCCACGCGGCCACCATGGTGACCGCGGGCATCTTCATGGTCGCCCGCATGTCGCCGATTTTCGAACTGACCGACACGGCGCTGTCGTTCATCCTCGTCATTGGTTCGACCACCGCGTTCTTCACGGGCATCATCGGCATCGTGCAGAACGACATCAAGCGCGTCATCGCGTATTCCACGCTCTCGCAGCTGGGCTACATGACCGTCGCCCTCGGCGTGTCGGCGTACAGCGGCGCGGTGTTCCACCTGATGACCCATGCCTTCTTCAAGGCGCTGCTGTTCCTGGGTGCCGGCTCGGTCATCATGGGCATGCACCACGAGCAGGACATGCGCTACATGGGTGGCCTGCGCAAGTACATGCCCGTCACCTGGATCACGATGTGGATCGGTTCGTTGGCCCTGGCCGGCACCCCGTTCTTCTCGGGCTTCTATTCGAAGGACGCCATCATCGAGGCCGTGGGCGAATCGCATCGCTGGGGCGCCGGTTATGCCTACTTCTGTGTGCTGGGCGGCGTATTCGTCACCTCGTTCTACAGTTTCCGCCTGCTCTACATGACCTTCCACGGCAAGGAGCGCTTCACGGTGGCGCACAAGGCGCATGGGCACGGCCATGATGCGCACCATGACGACGACCACGGTCACCATACGCCGGGCGTGCTTGAGCACGCACCGCACGAGTCGCCCTGGGTGGTCACCGTGCCGTTGGTGTTGCTGGCGATTCCGTCGATCGTGATCGGTTGGTTCACGGTCAAGCCGATGCTCTACGACGGCTGGTTCGGCAAGGCCATCCACGTGAATGAATCGAATGACGTACTGGGCGAACTCGCGCACGAGTTCCACGGCGTGATCGCTGCGGGCATCCACGGTTTCATGGCGCCGCCGTTCTGGATCGCCTTTGCCGCCTTCGCGATCGCCACGTACGTCTACCTGTTCAACCCGGCCGTGGCCGACAAGGCGAAGACCGCGCTCAAGCCGGTCTACGAGATGCTCAACCACAAGTACTGGATCGACGAACTCTATTTCGCGGTGTTCGCCAAGGGCGGTGTCAAGCTGGGCGAAGGCCTGTCGAAGGTGGGCGATACCGCCATCATCGACGGCGCCGTCGTCAACGGCTCGGCGGGCCTGGTCCGCCGCATCGCGGGTGGCATGCGTCACCTGCAGTCCGGATTCCTCTTCCACTACGCGTTCGCCATGATCCTCGGTCTGATCCTGCTCCTGGGCGGGTACTGGCTGATCGGGCAATAAGGGAAACGAGCTCTATGTCGAATCACTTGCTCAGCCTGCTGATCTGGCTCCCGGTCCTCGGCGCTGTCCCGGTGCTGCTGGCCGGTTCCGGTCGCCCAGGCGCCGCCCGCTGGATCGCCCTCCTCGTGGCGATCGCCACGTTCGCCGCCAGCCTGGCCCTGTTGCCCGCCTACGATGCCGCTACCGGCACGCTCCAGCTCACCGAATCGATGAGTTGGATCCCTTCGCTGGGCATCAACTACGCGTTGGCCGTGGACGGCATCTCCGTCGCGCTCATCGTGCTGACGACGTTCACCCAGATCCTCGTGATCGTGGGCGCGTGGGAGGTGGTGCAGAACAAGCCCCACCAGTACATGGCCGCGATGCTGATCCTCGAGGGCCTGATGATCGGCGTGTTCTGCGCGACGGACGCGATGCTCTTCTACGTGTTCTTCGAGGCCATGCTGATCCCGATGTTCATCATCATCGGTATCTGGGGCGGCCCGCGTCGCGTCTACGCCACGCTGAAGTTCTTCATCTACACGTTCTTCGGCTCCATTTTCATGCTGGTGGGCCTGCTCTACCTCTGGCACAAGACCGGCGGCAGCTTCGCCCTGGCCGACATGGCCAACGTGCACCTGACGATGACGGAGCAGAGCTGGCTGTTCTTCGCCTTCCTGCTCGGCTTCGCGATCAAGGTGCCGATGGTGCCGGTGCACACTTGGTTGCCGGATGCCCACGTGGAGGCGCCGACAGGTGGCTCGGTGGTGCTGGCGGCGGTGATGCTGAAGATCGGTGGCTACGGTTTCCTGCGCTTCAGCCTGCCGATCGTCCCCGACGCCTCGCATCAGTTCGCCTGGCTGATCATCGTGCTGTCGCTGATTGCCGTGTGCTACATCGGCTACGTCGCGCTGGTCCAGCAGGACATGAAAAAGCTGGTGGCGTACTCGTCGATCGCCCACATGGGTTTCGTGACCCTGGGTATCTTCATCGCGTTCCTGCTCGTGCGTGACTCGCAGAACGCCGACGCGGCCCGCCTGGGCATGCAGGGCGCGATGGTGCAGATGATCTCGCACGGCTTCATTTCCGGCGCGATGTTCAGCTGCATCGGCGTGCTCTACGACCGCCTGCACTCGCGCCAGATCAAGGACTACGGCGGCGTTATCAACGTCATGCCGGTGTTCGCGCCGTTCTACGTGCTGTTCGCCATGGCCAACAGCGGCCTGCCGGGTACCAGCGGCTTCGTCGGCGAGTTCATGGTGATCCTGGCCTCGTTCTCGGCCAACCCGTGGATCGCACTGTTCGCCGCGTTCACCCTGATCATCGGCGCCGCCTACACCCTGTGGATGGTCAAGCGCGTGCTCTGGGGCGACATCACCAACCCGCACGTGAAGGAACTCACGGACGTCAACGGCCGCGAGATCTTCATGCTCTCGGCGTTCGCCGCCGGCGTGCTGCTCTTCGGCATCTGGCCCGAACCGCTGGTCCACCTGATGGACGCGTCGGTGTCCCGCATCGTCGAACAGCTGGCCATCACCAAAGTCTGAGCGGGAATCAACATGCCTGGTATCAACGACATTCTCATCCTGCTCCCCGAGGTCTATCTCACCATCGCGGCGTGCGTGCTGCTACTTCTGGACGCGTTTCTGAAACCGTCGCAGAAGGGCGCCGTGCACTGGCTGTCGATCCTGGTGGTCCTGGTCGGTGCGTATCTGGTCGTCAGCGGCCAGCAGACGGGAAGCTCCGTCACCGCGTTCAGCGGCATGTTCGTCCGCGACGGCGTGTCGACCGTGCTCAAGCTGTTCTCGCTGGTGCTGATGGCGGTCATCTTCGTCTATGCGCGCCCCTACCTGAAGGCACGGGCGATTCCGTTCGGCGAGTTCTACACGCTGTCGATCTTCGCTACCGTGGGCATCCTGTTCCTCGTGGCCGCGGGCAGCCTGGTCACGGTGTACCTTGGCCTCGAACTGCTGACGCTCTCGTCGTATGCGCTGGTCGCGCTCAACCGCGATTCGCCGTTGTCGTCCGAAGCGGCCATCAAGTACTTCGTGTTGGGTGCCCTGTCCTCGGGCATGCTGCTGTACGGCATGTCGATGGTCTATGGCGCCACGCATAGCCTCGACCTGCACACGATCCACGCGGCCATCGTCGGCACCGAGTGGAAGACGCTGTTGCTGTTCGGCCTCGTCTTCATGATCGTCGGCATCGGCTTCAAGTTGGGCGCCGCCCCGTTCCATATGTGGATTCCCGACGTTTACCAAGGCGCACCCACGGCCGTCACGATCTTCATCGGTTCGGCGCAGAAGTTGGCGGCGTTCGGCATGGCGTATCGCTTGCTGTCGACGGGGATGGGCGACATCGCCGGCGGCGCGACCGGCCTGGCACCGCAGTGGCAGTTGATGATCGCGGTGCTTGCCGTGCTCTCGCTGGCGATCGGTAACTTCGTCGCCATCGTGCAGACCAACCTCAAGCGCCTGCTGGCCTACTCGACCATCTCGCACATGGGTTACCTGCTGGTGGGCCTGGTCAACGCCGGACCCGAGGGCTACTCGGCGTCGATGTTCTATGCCGTGAGCTACGCGATCACCAGCGCCGCGGCGTTCGGCATGATTCTCGTGCTGTCGCGCGCAGGCTTCGAGTGCGAAGAGATCGACGACCTCAAGGGCCTGAACCAGCGGTCGCCGTGGTTCGCCTTCCTGATGCTGCTGGTGATGTTCTCACTGGCCGGCGTGCCGCCGCTGTTCGGCTTCTACGGCAAGCTGCTGGTCCTGAAGGCCGCCATCGACGCAGGCATGCTGTGGCTCGCCGTGGTCGGTGCGGTCGCGGCGATCATCGGCTTGTATTACTACCTGCGCGTGGTCAAGGTGATGTACTTCGATGCGCCGTCGGAGGGCAGCGACGTGCGAGCCACGTCCGATGTCATGTCGCGCTGGATGCTCTCAATCAACGCGCTGGCGTTGCTGGTGCTGGGTTTCACCTGGTCGCCGCTGCTGGCGTGGTGCCAGAGCGCATTCGGCGGTTGATCGTGGGGACGCATCCGGCGCTTCCGGATGCGTCTTTCGCCTAGGCTCGTCGCTTTCTTTCACGAAGATGTAAGAAAGGGCTTGCAAGAATTCGGCCACGTCGCTATACTTTTTGACTCTGATGCGGGGTGGAGCAGTCTGGCAGCTCGTCGGGCTCATAACCCGAAGGTCGCAGGTTCGAATCCTGCCCCCGCTACCAGTTTTATCTTAGACGGCGCGATCTCATAGATCGCGCCGTCTTTCTTTGTGTCTCTTACATACGAGCCCACCGCGGGTCTTTCGGCGTTTCACGCAAGACGGAGTGCTGGGTCAGTTCACCGTGTACTCCGCGAACGACTGAGGTCGCATCCAGACGCGTTTACCCCCGCCGCTGACGCGGCGGGGCATCCACGTGACGACGATCCCTCATGGATCCGTCTCGCTGGGCGAACGCGAGCGTTCGTGCGGCGTGAGGGTGTCGCCAACATCGGATGAGCGTTGCCTGCGGATCGAAAGAAAACGCGCAGCCAGGAAGACCGGGGTGCTCTGGCTTCATGCCGCTGTCGAGCGTCATGTTCTGCTTCGTGATCTACGCATAGCGCTTCAGAAGTGCGCGTGTACCACGCATGCGTGGGTGGACATCGTGTCGAAGCTGATCGATTTTGCCAAAACCGTGCAATACCGACGTAGGGTGCGGGCGGCGACGATGCGTCCGTGACGCGGCAGCGAGCGTCGTGATGGCCGATCGTATGGCATGCACGATGAGGCGGACAGGGCCTTGGCAGACCCTGTCCGTCCCAGGCGATCCTTACTGGTACTGAACCCCGTTCACCACCACGTAGCCCGCGTACGGCCACGAGCTGCTGGTGCCATGGTGCGTCCAGTCGATGCCCTGGCTATCGTCGCTGTCGTAGTAATAGCGGCCCTGGACGTAGGACGAGTCGCCGACCTTTACCCACGGCCACGACGGCGCGTCCATTTCGTCGAGGTTGTTGACGATTTCGATTGTTACGTCGGGTGCGACCTGCACGTAGTAGTAGCCGTGCCAACCGCTGCGGGTCTTCTTCTTCGGAAGCACGGCGGTGACGACACCGCACACGTCTTCCGGCTGGTCGTCCGAGATGGCGCCGTTCTGGAACGCTTGTTGATCCTGGAGGAACTGGTCGTTATTGCAGGGCCAGGAGTCCGCTTTTGCCGACACCGAGAACCCCATGGATAACGCCACCACCCCGCTGCACAACAGCATCGAAAAAATCGGTTTCATGACGAGAATTCCTTTTGTTGAATGTGTGCGAGTCGCACTCGCGCGGCTATCTATACATCCGTAGATGACCGTTAGGCGACATGTGATGTGACAACGGGGGCGTGACATTCGCGAGCTGTGCGCTGTGTCATGTCCCTGGCGTTTCGCGCTGTCTGATGCCGATCTGATCCAGCGCGTTCCTGCGAACGCTTCGAAAGATCATTCGGTGGATCGTGCGACGTGGGCGTCGCTCACCGCAGGGCGAGCTGTATTCGCATCATGCGTTTTAAGTACCGATCGGCTGGCTGGACAACCGTGGATATCGCCCGTTGTTTTTCGACCCGCACGCCGACAGCGGTGGTTTCACTCTTTGCGTCGAGCATCGACGTCGTCGCGGTCGGGCGTCGCCGCACCGGCATGTGGATGAGTGCGTGCGTCCGCACGGAGCGGTCAAGCGCTTCGTTCGCTCGGGGCACCTTCCCTCGGTACACGGCACCCCACGACGACGCACCGGTTGCAACGACCAACCATCGGCACTTGTCCGCCCCGTGGCCTCGATCTACGGTGCGTGCGAATCCACACGGAGCGACACATGAGAACCATCGGAAACCTCATCTGGTTTATCTGCGGCGGCCTGTTGATGGGCCTGGGCTGGTGGCTTGCCGGCCTGGTTGCCTTGCTGACCATCGTTGGGATTCCGTGGGCGCGGTCGTGCTTCGTGATCGGTTCGTTCGCGTTTTTTCCTTTCGGCAAAGAAGCCGTCGATCGCCGTGAACTGACCGGCCAGGGCGACATCGGCACCAGTCCGCTGGGCCTGATCGGCAACGTCATCTGGTTCGTTTTCGCCGGGCTATGGTTGGCCATCGGTCACGTCTTTTCCGCCATCGCCTGCTGCGTCACGATCATCGGCATCCCGTTCGGGTGGCAGCACCTGAAACTGGCCGGCATCGCCCTTGCACCCATCGGCAAGACGGTGGTGAGCACGGACATCGCCGACGCATCGCGTCGCTTCCGCGCCGATGCGGCGGTCTATCGGATACGCGGCATGTAAGCCTCGCTTTAGAAGGGCGTTCCGCCGTCGCGAAACTCTGCGGTGCGCAAGATGTCTCGGCATATACGCAAGAAAAAGCGATCTTTGGTTCGAAGAAAAGGGCCTGTTTGCAGGCCCTTTTCGCATTCCTAGGAAATTTTTCCGACGGTGGAATGCGCCTCCTGTCACGCCTCCTGAGCGATGCGTTTACAGAGAGCCAAATATGAAAGCCACGCGAAAGATTCATCGCGCTTCGCTTGACGTGGAACAGGGGAGTAACGGTGGGAAGGGAGGGGTGTCGTGATTTCCTGCGGCTTGTTCGGCGCGAGGATTTCCACCGGACCGGACCGCCTGACGTCAAGCGCTTCCGTTGACGGAAGCATCCACGGGCTAACGAAGGACCATTCATGAAGATCGATGCACTCGCTGTTGGGATCACCCGCAAGTCGGCATTGACCGTCGCCGTCGTACTGGCGATGTCCTCGCTTTCCGCTCATGCCGACCAGGCGTGGGTTTCCACCAGCACGCAGGCCGCGATGTCGCCGGTCGCCGCCACCCGCACGCTCGCGACGACATCCAGCGCGTCGGCACCCCTGTCGGGCTATACGCTGAACATGACCGGTTCGCCGCATGTCGACGCGGCCGCCGTTTCCGCGATGCAGGGCGATCATCCGCTGCAGGTCACCGTGGCCATGAAGTTGCGCAACCCGGACGCGCTGCAGAAGTTCCTCGCCGCGGTGACGACGCCGGGCAACCCGCTCTATGGCAAGTTCCTCTCGCCGGCCGAATTCAAGGCGCGCTTCGCGCCCACGCAGGCCCAGATCGACGCCGTCGTGGCGCACCTGCGCCAGTCGGGCTTCGACAACATCGAGGTCGCGCCGAACAACATGCTCATCTCAGCCAGCGGTACCGCCGCTGCCGCGACCACCGGCTTCCATACCTCGATCAAGCGCATCAACGCGAACGGTCGCGAACTCTTCGCCAACGACACGCCGGCCCTCGTGCCGGCGTCCCTGGGCGACTCGGTGGGCTCGGTGCTCGGCCTGCAGAACGTGTCGGTCAAGCACACCCTGCACCACGTCTACCAGCCGGATAACGTCACCGCGCCTGGTCCGGCCGCACGCACGCAGGCCAGCGGCTCGGTGACCGCGCACCAGCCTCAGGACTTCGCCTCGATCTACGGTGGCTCCAGCGTGCCGGCGGCCACCAACACCACGGTCGCCGTCATCACCTGGGGCTCGCTCACCCAGACGGTGAAAGACCTGAACACCTTCACCAGCAACGCCGGGCTGCCGACGGTCAACGCGACGATCACCAAGGTGGGCAGCGGTACGTTCGCCAACGATCCGAACTCCAACGGCGAGTGGTCGCTGGACAGCCAGGATATCGTCGGCATCGCCGGTGGCGTGAAGCAGCTGATCTTCTACACCTCGCCCAACGGCGATACGAACTCGTCGGGCATCACCGACGCCGGTATCACCGCGACGTACAACAAGGCGGTGACCGACAACCTCGCCAAGCTGATCAACGTGTCGCTCGGTGAAGACGAAACGGCCGCGCAGCAGTCCGGTACGCAGCAGGCGGACGACAACATCTTCCAGCAGGCGGTGGCCCAGGGCCAGATCTTCTCCGTGGCCGCGGGCGACGCGGGCGTGTATCAGTGGTCGTCCGATCCCACCGAGGGTGCGCCGGGTTATGTCGCCAATTCGGCGGGCACGGTGCAGATCGATCTGACCCACTACTCGGTGAGCGAACCGGCCAGCTCGCCGTATGTGATCCAGGTGGGCGGCACCACGCTCTCCACCAGCGGCACGAGCTGGGCGGGTGAAACGGTGTGGAACGAAGGTCTCGCCACCATCGATCCGGGCAACGACAGCAACCAGCGCCTGTGGGCGACCGGTGGCGGCACCAGCCTTTACGAGACGGCGCCGTCGTGGCAGTCGTCGGTGTCCAGCTCGGGCAAGCGAGTCGGCCCCGATGTCGCGTTCGATGCGGCGTCGTCGTCCGGCGCGCTGATCGTGATCAACGGCCAGTCCGGCCAGCAGGTCGGTGGCACGTCGCTGGCCTCGCCGCTGTTCGTGGGTGCGTTCGCCCGCATCGAGTCGGCCGCCAACAACGGCATCGGTTTCCCGGCCTCGAAGTTCTACCAGGCGTTCCCGTCGCAGACCTCGTTGCTGCATGACGTGACCTCGGGCAACAACGGCTACCAGGGGTATGGCCAGGTGGCCGGCACCGGCTTCGACCAGGCGACGGGCTTCGGCAGCTTCGACATCGGCAAGCTCAACACCTACGCGCAGGCCAACTGGGTCAGCGGCGGCAGCACCGGTGGCGGTGGCAGCACCGGCGGCGGCGGCAGCACCAGCCCGAATTCGCTGCAGAACGGCGTGGCAAAGACCGGGTTGTCGGCCACCAGCGGCAACAAGGTAACGGGCTATTACGTGACCGTGCCGGCGGGTGCGACCAACCTGAAGATCGCCATTTCCGGCGGCACCGGCGACGCCGACCTCTACGTCAAGGTCGGTTCCGCGCCGACGACCTCGAGCTATAGCTGCCGTCCGTACCTCACCGGCAACAACGAGACCTGCACGTTCTCGTCGCCGCAGGCGGGTACGTACTACGTGATGCTCAATGCTTACCAGTCGTTCTCGGGTGTGTCGCTGAAGGCCACCTGGACCAACTGATTGATGGCGTGAGGTAACGGGCGCCCCTCCGCGAGGAGGGGCGCTTTTTTTTGGTTCTTCACGAAAGTGCGGGATGGATCGAACCATCCACCGGGCCACAAGGTGGATCGCTGCGATGGTCCCCGGACTTGCGTGAAGAAGCTTTTTTTATTCCGGGCCGTCGGGCATCGGCTCCCCCGGCTCGTAGACCTCGACACGAAAGTCGTGGTCTTCGTCGCGCAGAGGCTGGTCGAACGGCGATAGCGCGACCAGCCGGAGAAACATCACGTCGTGCACCTGCATGTCGGGATGCGCGAGGTGTCGCCACCACCGGCCAGCGATGCGCAGGCATCGTCCGATCGCGCCCCACCGGGGCGGCACGGCGGACGGTCTGACATGGATGCCGAACGAGACATCCAGGCGCTCGGGTTCGAAGTTGCCTAGCGGAATGTCCGAACCGATCTGAAAGTAGCGAAACGGCAGGCGTCGCCAGCTCTCCGGTGGAAGCGGGACGGTCTGGTCGTGCCCTTCGATATAGCCTCGCCCGTCGATCCACACCGCGACCCGGCCGTCGCTCCAGGCCTGCTCGGTGAGGATCGGGTCAGTCAGGTCGTAGACCCAGCGGCGACGCTCCTTGTAGAAGTGCCACTCCGATAGCGGCACGCTGAAGCTGATCCGTTTCATTCGCCTCTCCGTGGCGTCCAGGAGCCGATGATAGGCGTTGGGGCGACGGCGCGGCCATCCGGCGGAAGTCGTAGGCGCGACCGGGACGCCCTGGCGCGTTACGATCCCGATTCCATGGCAGGAGAGTCGCCCCCATGCAGATCCATGGCGCGTGCCATTGCGGTGCGATCGCGTTCGACCTCGACTGGCCCGACGGCGCGCCGATCCTTCCGCGCGCATGCGGCTGCACGTTCTGCCGCAAGCACGGCGCGGCGTGGACGGCGCATCCGGACGCGAGACTGACGGTGCGGATGACGCGGGAGGAGGGCGTCTCGGCCTACCGTTTCGGTACGCGAACGGCCGTGTTCCACGTCTGCGTGCGTTGCGGCGCGGTGCCGGTCTGCACCAGCGAGATCGGTGGACGGCGGTACGCGGTCGTGAACGTGCGCGCGTTCGAGGGGCTGCAGGACCCGCTGCCCGAGCCCTCGGCGTTCGACGTCGACGGCGAGGCGGAAGACGCGCGCCTGGCACGTCGTGTCCGGCGCTGGATCGGCACGGTGACGATGGTCGCCGACCGGCGAGCGCTTCCGGTTCTCGGCGATCCGTGAGATCGAGAGCGCCATCGACGGCCGGGCGAGTCGCGGGGGCGCCTTGCGCCGAGCGGGAAAAATAAGCTAGAATTCGCGAATCTTAAGCGCCGTTGACGAGTGTTTCGACATTCATGACCGGGATGCTTCAGGAACTTTCTTTTTACAAGAAAGCCTCCTCGTGAGGCTTTTTTGTTGGGCGCACGGAGGCGCCTGCGACACACTGTGAGCGCCGTCAGGGCATCGCGGAGGGCGCTGGAGGAAAGTGTCGGGATACATCGGCGACGAAAGGACTGGGCCGTTCGCGCCCTTTTTTTGTTTCTGGCGACCGGAAAAACCGCAGGCAACGTGGATACCAACGCACTTACACAGCGCTTCTCCGACATCGTGGCCGACCTCGGCCTTGAGGTGTTAGGCATCGAATTCCTCCCGTCGGGCGGCCAGAGCACGCTGCGCGTGTATCTCGACGTACCCGAGGGTGGCCGCGAGGGTCGCGAGTCCGACGAGGTCACGGTCGACGACTGCGAAGCCGCCAGCCGGGAGTTCTCGGCCTGGCTTGACGTTGAAGATCCGATCCCGGGCAACTATGTACTGGAGGTCTCCTCCCCCGGCATCGACCGCCCCCTGTTCACGGCGGCGCAGTTCGCTCGCGTGGCCGGCCAGGAGGTCAAGGTGTTGCTGAAGGCCCCCATTGAGGGCCGTCGCCGCCTGAAGGGCCTCGTGGCCGGCGTCGACGGCGAGCGCGTGACGCTCGAAGGCGAGGCCGGCCGGTTCGAATTCGATCATGCGGACGTCGAAAGCGCCCGCGTGGTGCCCGACTGGGTGGCTCTCGGCTATGCGCCGCAGCCGAAGCCCTCGTTGGGCGCGAAGAAGACATCCAAATAAACGAAACGACGGGATGCCTCGGGGCATCCGCACGGGAGTAGCGGCAATGAGCAAAGAACTTTTGCTGGTAGTCGACGCGGTCGCCAATGAGAAGGGCGTGCCGCGCGAAGTCATTTTCGAAGCCATGGAAGCGGCGCTGGCCTCGGCCGCCAAGAAGCGCTACCCCGATGAGGATCCCGACATCCGCGTCGAGATCAATCGCGACAACGGCGACTACGAAACCTTCCGTCGCTGGGAAATCATCGCCAACGATGGCGAGATGGAGGACCCCTCCTACCAGATCCGCCTGATGGACGCCGAGGACGAGGCGGGCGAAGGCGAAGTCGCCGAGGTCGGCGGCTGGATCGAACACCAGATCGAAAACGCCGAGTTCGGCCGCATCGCCGCCCAGGCCGCCAAGCAGGTGATCGTGCAGCGCGTGCGCGAAGCCGAGCGCCAGCAGGTGGTCGATGCGTTCGTCGATCGCGTCGGCGAACTGGTCACCGGTATCGTCAAGCGCGTGGAGCGCGGCAACGTCTATCTCGACCTGGGCAGCAACGCCGAGGCGTTCATCCCGCGCGACAAGACGATTCCCCGCGAGTCGGCGCGTGTCGGAGACCGCGTGCGCGGCTACCTCTACGAAGTGAAGTCGGAAGTTCGTGGCCCGCAGCTGTTCGTCTCGCGCAGCGCCCCCGAATTCATGATCGAACTGTTCAAGCTCGAGGTGCCGGAAGTCGGCCAGGGCCTGGTCGAGATCAAGGGCTGCGCCCGCGATCCGGGCGATCGCGCGAAGATCGCGGTAGTGGCCCACGACAGCCGCACCGATCCCATCGGCGCATGCATCGGCATGCGCGGTTCGCGCGTGCAGGCCGTGTCCAACGAGCTCAACGGCGAGCGCGTGGACATCATCCTGTGGCACGAGAACCAGGCCCAGTACGTCATCAACGCGATGGCGCCTGCCGAAGTGCAGTCGATCATCATGGATGAAGAAAAGCATTCCATGGACATCGCGGTGGCGGAGGACAAACTGTCCCAGGCCATCGGTCGCGGTGGCCAGAACGTGCGCCTGGCGAGCAAGCTCACGGGCTGGCAGCTCAACGTGATGACGCAGGATCAGGTCACCGCCAAGAGCGAGGCCGAACAGCAGGCAGCGCTTGGCATGTTCATGGACAAGCTCGAAGTCGACGAGGAAATCGCCGGCATCCTGGTCTCGGAAGGCTTCTCGTCGATCGAGGAAATCGCCTACGTGCCCAGCGCCGAGCTGCTTGCCGTCGAGGGCTTCGACGAAGACATCGTCGAAGAACTGCGCGCCCGTGCCCGCGACGCGCTGCTCACCGAAGAGCTCGCCGTCGAAGAACACGCCGAGGGTCCTTCGGCGGAGCTTCTCGAACTCGACGGCATGGATGAGGCCGTGGCCTACGCGCTGGCCGAGCGCAACGTGAAATCGCTCGACGACCTCGGTGACCTCGCGGTCGACGAGCTCATCGATATCGAAGGCATGACCGAAGAGCGTGCGAGCCAGCTGATCATGGCTGCGCGCGCGCCGATGATCGCCCGTCTGGAGAAGGGTGGCTGAGCGCGGGACCGGAAGCGCCCTGGAGGGGCGCCCCGAGGAAGGCCGACGGCCTTCCACCAGGGATGGAGGCAGCCGTACGGGTCATCGAACGGCACGTAAGGTGGGTACGCGCGGGAACGGCGGAGAGTAGAGAAACATGTCAGATATGACGATCAAACAACTGGCCCAGGACATGAAGATGCCGGTCGAAAAGCTGCTAGGGCAGCTCGACCGGGCCGGTATGAAATTCAGCAGTGCGGAGCAGACGATCAGCAGCACCGAGCGGATGAAGCTGCTCGGCTTCCTGCGTCGCTCGCACGGCAAGAGCGATCCCGCGTCCGAGGAAACGGGCGACGCGTCGCCGCGCCAGATCACCCTCAAGCGCCGCACCGTCGGCGAGCTCAAGGTGAACTCGGGCTCGGGGCGCGGCGCCGGTCCGGCCAAGACGGTCAACGTCGAGGTCCGCACCAAGCGCACGTACGTCAAGCGCAGCGCCATCGGCGACGACGCGCCGGCCGATGCCGGTCGCGACGATGCCGCGCGCCGTCTGGCAGAATCGCAGGCGCAGCGCGAGCACGAGGAATCGCAGCGTCGTGAGGAAGCCGCACGTCGCCAGGAGGCCGAAGAGGCCCGACTGGCGGCCGAGGCCGAGGCCCGTCGCCAGGAAGAAGCCGCCGAGGAAGCCCGCCGCCAGGCCGAGGCCGAGCAGCAGGCCGCCGCGGAGCGTGCGCGCGCCGAGGAGGCCCGTGTGGCCGCCGATGCCGAGAGCGCTCCTTCGGTTCCGACCGAGGCAGCCGCCTCCGACGATGCGCCGACGCACCAGGTCGCCAAGCTCGACACGCGTTCGCTCGGCATGATCCTGCCGCGCATCCACGAGCCGCGTAAGCGCGAGCGCGTGGTGTCCAAGCCCACGCCGCCCCCGGCGCCCGCGCCGGCACCGGCTGCTGCGCGTCCGGCGACCACCGTGCGTCCGGCGCCGACCGCCACGCCGGCGGCCCGCCCGTCGCCGGGCGCCGTCGCGGCGGCCAACGACACGCGTGGCAACGCGCGTCCGAAAACCGGCCCCGGTGCCGGTCGCGGTGACCGCGACGCCGGTGGCAAGCGGTTCGCCTCGGGCGAGATGCACCTGTCCGAAGCCGATCGCGCACGTCGGTCCAGCGGCAAGGGCGGTCGCGGCAAGCCGGGACGGGGCGGTCGCATCGAACCCAACCGCGGCCAGGCCGCGTCCAGCGGTCCGCACGGCTTTACCCGTCCCACCGCCGCCGTGGTGCGCGATGTGATGATCGGTGACAACAACGTCGTCGCCGAGCTGGCCCAGAAGATGGCGGTCAAGGGCGCGGAGGTCGTGAAGGCGCTCTTCAAGATGGGCGTGATGGCGACCATCAACCAGACGATCGACCACGACACCGCGGCGCTGGTGGTGGAAGAACTGGGCCACAACCCGGTTCGCGCCACCGACAACGATGCCGAGGCGGCGCTCGCCTCGCATACCCAGAGCGCGGAACTCGACGGCGAGAAGGTCAGCCGTCCGCCCGTGGTCACCATCATGGGTCATGTCGACCACGGCAAGACCTCCTTGCTCGACTACATCCGTCGCACCAAGGTCGCCTCGGGCGAAGCGGGTGGCATCACGCAGCACATCGGCGCGTATCACGTCGAAACCAGCCGCGGCGTGGTGACGTTCCTCGACACGCCGGGCCACGCGGCGTTTACCGCCATGCGTGCGCGCGGCGCGCAGTCCACGGACATCGTGGTGCTGGTCGTGGCCGCCGACGACGGCGTCATGCCGCAGACCGCCGAGGCGGTGAAGCATGCGCGCGCCGCGAAGGTGCCGCTTATCGTCGCGTTGACCAAGATGGACAAGTCGGACACCAACGTCGATCACGTCAAGCAGGGCCTCGCGAACCTTGAAGTCATCCCGGAAGACTGGGGTGGCGACACGCAGTTCGTCCCCGTCTCGGCGAAGACCGGCATGGGCATCGATGAACTGCTCGACGCCATCTCGATCCAGGCCGAAGTGATGGAGCTCAAGGCCGTGGCCGACGGTCGCGCCTCGGGCGTGGTCATCGAATCCAGCCTCGATCGCGGTCGCGGTCCGGTCGCCACCGTGCTGGTGCAGCAGGGTACGCTGAAGAAGGGCGACTTCGTCGTCTGCGGTGTGGAATACGGTCGCATGCGTGCCCTTATCGACGAAACCGGCCGCCAGGTCGGCGAGGCGGGTCCGTCGATCCCGGTGCAGGTGCTGGGTCTTTCCGGCGTGCCGGAGTCGGGCGACGACTTCGTGGCCGTCGAGGACGAGCGCCTGGCTCGCCAGGTGGCCGCCGAGCGCCAGCAGAAGCGCCGCGAGAACCGCCTTGTCACCAAGTCCAACCGTCTGGAAGACATCATGGCCCAGATGGGCCAGGGCGAAGGCCAGCAGACGCTCAACATCCTGGTCAAGGCCGACGTGCAGGGTTCGGTGGAAGCGCTGCGCGATTCCCTCACCCAGATCGGCAACGACCTGGTCAAGGTGAACGTCATCGCCTCCGGCGTGGGCGGCATCACCGAGTCCGAGGCCCAGTTGGCGGCGGCATCCAAGGCGCTGATCATCGGCTTCAACGTCCGTGCCGATGCGTCGGCGCGCAAGGTAATCGATACCTCGGGCCTGGATGTCCGCTACTTCTCGATCATCTACGACGTCATCGACCAGGTGAAGCAGGCGGCGTCCGGTCTGCTCGGCATGGAAGTGCGCGAGGAGATCATCGGCGTGGCCCAGGTGCGCGACGTGTTCCGCTCGTCGAAGTTCGGCGCGGTGGCCGGTTGCATGGTCATCGAAGGCATCGTCAAGCGCTCCAAGCCGATCCGCGTGCTGCGCGACAACGTGGTGGTGTTCCAGGGTGAACTCGAATCGCTGCGCCGCTTCAAGGAGCTCGTGGACGAAGTTCGCAACGGCACCGAATGCGGCATCGCGGTCAAGCAGTACAACGACGTGAAGGTTGGCGACCAGATCGAGTGCTTCGAGCGCATCGAAGTCGCCCGCACGCTGTAAGAAAAGCGGGGATGGGGGGTGGGAAGTGGGGGCGCATGGATGCGTCGTGAGCGGTACCGGTAGCGCCGCGAGGCGTATCCGGCTCCCTCAGGCGCACGTACATGCGCCCCCACTTCCCATCTCCCATCTCCTTTTTGGCCTCAGGCCAACGGTTCCCGGAGTACCCTCCCCATGCCCTCTCGCGACTTCAAACGTACCGATCGCGTGTCCGCCGAGTTGCGCCGCGAGATCGGCCTGCTGGTACACGCCGCGGTGCGCGACCACGCCCTGCCGTCGGTGAGCGTTTCCGACGTGGAAACCACCAAGGATCTCGACGTCGCCACCGTCTGGGTGACCGCGCTGATGCCGGAGAAGTCGGCCGAGGCCGTCAAGGCGCTCAAGGAACTGGCCAAGGAATTTCGCCGCGAGCTTTCGCGCTCCATGCGCCTTCGCCGCGTGCCCGAGCTGCGCTTCAAATACGACGAGTCGGTCGACCGCGGCGAGCGCATCGAGACGCTGCTGCGCGAAAACCCCGTCCCGCCGGCGGAGCCGACCGGCGACGAATGAGCCGCCGACCGGGGTGGGAGCGGACCGTGTCCGCGAACCCTCGGGCCGGCTATCGCGAACGAGGCCGTGGGTCACGTCGGTACGAGCGGTCGAAACCTCGCTCGATCCTCGCGAGGCCTCGTTCGCCTGTAGGCGAGTTAGAGGGTTCGCGGACACGGCCCGCTCCCACCCCTTCGGTAGTAAACGTTATTTCCTGACTCCATGACCCGCCGATCCTTCCGTGACATCCACGGCATCCTCCTGCTCGACAAGCCGCTGGGCCTGAGTTCCAACCAGGCCCTGCAGACGGCGCGACGCCTCGTGGGCGCGGCCAAGGGCGGCCACACCGGGAGCCTCGATCCGCTCGCCACCGGCCTGTTGCCGCTGTGCTTCGGTGAGGCGACGAAGATCGCCGGCTGGCTGCTCGGCTCGCGCAAGGCCTACGAGGCCGAGGTGAGGCTGGGTGTCACCACGACCACGGCCGACCTGGAGGGCGATGTCGTCGAAACCCGTCCGGTCCCGTCGATCGACGCGGGTGCCCTCGACGCCGCGCTGGCAGCGTTGCGGGGTCGCATCGTGCAGGTGCCGCCCGCCTATTCGGCCATCAAGCAGGATGGCATACCGCTTTACGTGCGGGCCCGTCGTGGCGAAGCGGTGGACGTACCGTCCCGCGAGGTCGACGTCTACCGTCTCGACGTGCTCGAGCACGACGGCGACCGCCTTCGGCTGCACGTCGAATGCGGTTCGGGCACCTACGTGCGTAGCCTGGCGGTCGACCTCGGCGCGAGCCTGGGCTGCGGCGCCCATCTGACCGGACTGCGGCGACTCTGGGTGGAACCGTTCATGGCGCCAACCATGGTCACCCTGGACGCGCTGCGCGACGCGGCGGCGCAGGGACCGGATCCCCTGGACGGCTGCCTGCTGCCCGTGGAGGCAGGTCTGGCACATATTGCCCGGGTGGAACTCGATGTCGCCCAGACGCGCGTCCTCGGTTTCGGCCAGCCGGTGCCGCTGGGGCAGGGCGCCATCGCCGGCCGCTGCGGCGTCTGGGGCGCCGACGGGCGGCTCATGGCGTTGGGCGAGGTGGGTGACGACGCCATCCTCAGGGTGTCGCGCGGCTTCAACCTGCCGCCGTCCTGACCGGGCTTGTTGCCGCTACTCCGGGGACGTTACAATTACGTGCTCGTTTAACGGCTTTCATCATAAAGCGAGGCTTGCGCAACTTCATCGGGGCCCGTTGAGGTTGCGCAAGTCTCGCATCCGCTTTTAAGGAATCGATACACATGTCGCTCACCGTCGAACAGACCAGCCAGATCATCAAGGACTTCGGTCGCAAGGAAAACGACACCGGCTCGACCGAAGTCCAGGTCGCCCTGCTGTCCGCCAATATCTCCGCGCTGCAGGAACACTTCCAGGCGCACAAGCAGGACCACCACTCGCGTCGCGGCCTGCTCAAGATGGTCAACAAGCGCAAGACGCTGCTGGCCTACCTCAAGAAGAGCGATCTCGCTCGCTACCAGAGCCTGATCGAACGCCTCGGCCTGCGCCGCTAAACCACCCGGACAGGACGAGGAGAGATCAAGTGGCGAAAGTAACCAAGTCATTCCAGTACGGTAGTCACGAAGTCACACTGGAGACGGGCGAAATCGCCCGGCAGGCCTCCGGTGCGGTCATGGTCAGCATGGGCGGCACCGTCGTCCTGGTCACGGTGGTCGCGGCGCCGAAGGCGCGCGAAGGGCAGGATTTCTTCCCCCTCACCGTCGACTACACCGAGAAGTTCTACTCGGCCGGTCGTATCCCGGGCGGGTTCTTCAAGCGCGAAGGCCGCCCGACCGAGAAGGAGACGCTGACCTCGCGCCTCATCGATCGCCCGCTTCGTCCGCTCTTCCCGGAAGAGTTCCGCAACGAGATCCAGGTCATCGCCCAGGTGGTGTCCCTCAATCCCGAAGTGGACGGCGACATCCCCGCGCTCCTGGGCGCCTCGGCCGCGATGACCCTGGCCGGCGTGCCGTTCAAGGGCCCGATCGGCGCCGCCCGCGTCGGTTACGCCAACGGCCAGTACATCCTGAACCCGACGGCCACCGAACTGAAGACGTCCGAGCTCGACCTCGTCGTCGCCGGCACGGCCAATGCCGTGCTCATGGTCGAGTCCGAAGCCAAGCTGCTCAGCGAAGAGGTCATGCTCGGCGCGGTGGTCCATGGTCACCAGGCCATGCAGGCCGCCATCGGCGCGATCAACGCCTTCGTCGCCGAAGCCGGTGCCAAGACCTTCAAGTGGGAAGCCCCGGCCGCGAAGACGGCGCTGTACGACGCGGTCAAGGCCGCTGTCGGCACCCGCTTCACCGAAGCCTTCCAGATTCGCGACAAGCTGGCTCGCCGCGACGTCATCAGCGCGCTGAAGACCGACGTCAAGGCCGCCATCGCCGCCGACGCCGAAGCCCACGGCTGGACCGACGGCGACATCGCCGCCGCGTTCGGCGAAGTGGAATACCGCACCCTGCGTGACGGCGTGCTGGCCACCAAGGTCCGCATCGACGGCCGTCAGCTCGACGACGTGCGTCCGATCTCGGTCCGCGTGGGCGTTCTGCCGCGCACCCATGGTTCGGCGCTGTTCACCCGCGGCGAAACCCAGGCGCTGGTCGTGGCCACGCTGGGCACCACCCGCGATGCGCAGATCATCGATGCGCCGGAAGGCGAGTCGAAGGACACCTTCCTGTTCCACTACAACTTCCCCCCGTTCTCGGTGGGTGAGACGGGTCGTTTCGGTGCGCCGAAGCGCCGCGAAATCGGTCATGGTCGCCTCGCCAAGCGCGGCGTGCAGGCCGTGAAGCCGACCATCGAGGAGTTCCCGTACGTCGTCCGCGTCGTCTCGGAAATCACCGAATCGAACGGTTCGTCGTCGATGGCCTCGGTCTGCGGCTCGTCCCTCGCGATGATGGACGCCGGCGTGCCGCTCAAGGCGCCGGTGGCGGGTATCGCCATGGGCCTGGTGAAGGAAGGCGACGACTTCGTCGTGCTGTCCGACATCCTGGGTGACGAAGACCACCTCGGCGACATGGACTTCAAGGTGGCCGGTACCGCCGATGGCGTGTCCGCGCTGCAGATGGACATCAAGATCGAAGGCATCACCGAGGAAATCATGCGCACGGCGCTGGCGCAGGCCAAGCGCGGTCGCACGCACATCCTCGGCGAGATGGCCAAGGTGATGAGCACGGCCCGTTCGGAAATGAGCGAGTTCGCGCCGCGCCTGCTCACCATCAAGATCCACCCGGACAAGATCCGCGAAGTCATCGGCAAGGGCGGCGCCACCATCCGCTCGATCACCGAGGAGACCGGCACCACCATCGACATCACGGACGACGGCAACGTCGTGATCGCCTCGGTCAACCGCGAAGCCGCCGAAGCGGCCCGCAAGCGCATCGAGCAGATCGTGTCCGACGTCGAGCCGGGTCGCATCTACGAGGGCAAGGTCGCCAAGCTGATGGATTTCGGCGCGTTCGTCACCATCATGCCGGGCAAGGACGGCCTCGTGCACGTCTCGCAGATCTCCAGCGAGCGCGTCGAGAAGGTCTCCGACAAGCTGAAGGAAGGCGATATCGTCAAGGTCAAGGTGCTCGAAGTCGACAAGCAGGGCCGTATCCGCCTGTCGATGAAGGCCGTGACGGAAGACGAGGGCGCGGCGGGCTGATTCCATCGCCTCCGTGTCACCCGAAGCCCGGCATCGCGAGATGCCGGGCTTTTTCGTTATCCGTCCCTCGTACGGGTGTCCGCCCCGGTGAAATGCCGGCCGGGTCGACGCGTTACCATAGGCCCATGGCCGACAAATCCCACGACTTCATCGATCACTACCAGGCGTTCGTGCGCGACAGCGTGCAGGCCTGGGCGCGCCAGTTCGATCCCGCGCCCGGCGCGTCCGCGGCGCCCGACGCGGACATCGCCGCGAGGCTGTTTGCCGGGCTGGGTGGATACGGCGAGTGGATGCGCGCCATGATGGACGGCGGTACCGCGCCGTCGCCGTTCACCGCCACGGCAACGCCTTTCGACGCTCCGCCGTCGCCCATGCCTCCCTTCGCCTTTGGCCCGCCGCCGGGGGCAGACCCGGGTACCGAGCGCTTCGAAGACTGGGCGCGTGTCGCCCGTGAAGCGTTGTCGATGCCGGCGTTTGGCCTCACGCGCGAACAACAGGAAGAGCAGCAGGCGCTGCTTCGCGCCTGGATCGATTACGCTGAGCAGTACGGGCGATATCGAGCGCTGCTGCAGGGCGTTCACGAGCGTGCCGCGGAGACCTTGCGCCATCAGCCTCCGCCGTCCGATGCGGAATCGATGCGTTCGCTCTACGACCGCTGGGTGAACCTGGCCGAAGAGAGCTACGCCGAGGCGGCCATGTCGCCGGCGTTCCGTGATGTCTACGCTGCGCTGGTCAATGCGCAGATGCGCCTCAAGCGGCTGCAGCAGCGTCAGGTCGAACGGATGTCGGCGCAGGCGGGCCTGCCCACCCGCAAAGATGTCGACAGCCTTGGCGAGCGCCTGCAGGCGGTGCGTCGCGAACTCAGGCAGATGCAGGGCCTGGCCGCTGAGGTGCGTGCCCTAAGAGCCGAGTTGGCGTCCTTGCGTTACGACCCGCCGGCAGTCAGGACGCGGGCCGCTCCAAAGGCGGCGCCGAAGAAGGCGGCAAAGCAAGCCGCGTCGAAGCCATCCGCTTCCGCGCAAGCCGCGTCCAGGCCAGCCTCCAAACGCGCCGCCGCGACGAAAAGGCCGGTCCGATGAACGGAAATCCTTTCCACATCGATCCCGAGCGGGCACGCGAAGAGGTCGAGGCGTTCCGTCGCAAACTCGAGGCGGGCGTCGAGACGCTGCGTCACGTCGGTCCGATCACCCTGGGCGCGACGCCGCGCGAGGCGATCTACACCGAAGACAAACTCACGCTCTGGCACTTCCAGGGCGCGACGCCGCCGACCGCGAAGACGCCGCTGCTGATCTGCTACGCGCTCGTCAATACACCCTGGATGGTCGACCTCCAGGACGATCGGTCGATGGTGCGTAACCTGCTGGCGCAGGGGGAAGATGTCTATCTCATCGATTGGGGCTATCCCGACGGTGCCGATCGCTGGTTGACGCTGGAGGATTACATCGAGGGATACCTCGACCGTTGCATCGACGTGGTGCGCGAACGGCACGGCGTGACGGCGATCAACCTCCTGGGCATCTGCCAGGGCGGCGTGTTTTCCCTTTGCTACACGGCGTTGCATCCGGGGAAGGTGCGCAACCTGATCACGATGGTCACGCCGGTGGATTTCCACACGCCCGACAACATGTTGTCGCACTGGGCGCGCCAGGTCGACATCGACCTCTTCGTCGATACGGTGGGCAACGTGCCCGCCGACCTCATGAACTTCGCTTACCTCACGTTGAAGCCGCTTCGCCTCAACCAGCAGAAGTATGTCGATCTCGTCGACATCCTCGACAATCCGCGCGAAGTGGAGAATTTCCTGCGCATGGAGAAATGGATCTTCGACTCACCGGACCAGGCCGGCGAAACGTTCCGCCAGTTCGCCCGTGATTTCTTCCAGAAAAACCTGCTGGTGAAAGGCGAAGTCACCCTTGGGGGGCGCACGGTCGATCTTGCCCGGGTGACACAGCCCGTGCTCAACATCTACGCCGAGCAGGATCACCTCGTGCCGCCCGCCGCGTCGACGCCGTTAAAGGACGTCGTCGGAAGCGCCGACTACACCGCGTTGGCCTTCCAGGGCGGCCACATCGGCATCTACGTGTCGGGCAGGGCGCAGAAGCTGGTGCCACCGGCCATCCACGAGTGGCTGCGGCAGCGTTGACGTAGCATCGCAAGTTTTCGTGCTCCGCAGGCGCCAGCCACCTCGGCGATCGGGTCGCCGCATACGCCGTGACTTGCCCGGCATCATCTCGCGGCTCGCCGGAAGCGCTTCGATGGCGTCGCCGACCGCGCGGCGCCGGTAACGGTCGGCATGCGATAATCCACACATGACGACCGCTCCCTCCCACGACTCCATTCGCGCCGTGCAGTGGCACGGCGATCGCCTCCGCCTGCTCGACCAGCGTCGCCTCCCGGCGGAGGAACACTGGTTCGATTGCGTGAATTCGGGCGACGTCACCCGCGCCATTCGCGATCTGGCCGTGCGCGGTGCGCCGGCCATCGGCATCGCGGCGGCCTGGGGCGTGGTGCTGGCGGCGAAGACGGGCGAAGACCTCGCCACGTCGCTCGCCACGCTACGCGCGGCCCGGCCCACCGCGGTCAACCTCATGTGGGCGCTTGACCGCATGAAGGCGCGCATCGATGTCGGAGCCGGCGCGGACGCACTCGAACGCGAGGCGCAGGCGATCCAGGACGAAGACCTCGCCGCCAATCGCCACATGGGTGAACTCGGCGCGGCGCTCATCGAGGCCGGCTCCGACGTCATCACCCACTGCAATACCGGATCGCTGGCCACGGCTGGCTATGGCACCGCGTTGGGCGTGATCCGCGCCGGCGTCGAGGCCGGCCGCATCGAACACGTCTACGCCGGCGAAACCCGTCCCTGGCAGCAAGGCGCCCGCCTGACCATGTGGGAACTCGTGCGCGACGGCATCCCCGCGCGGCTCATCGCCGATTCCGCCGCCTCGCACCTGATGACGCACGGGCGAGTCAAGTGGGTGATCGTGGGAGCCGACCGGATCGCCGCCAACGGCGACACGGCGAACAAGATCGGCACCTACCAACTCGCCATCGCCGCCCGCCACCATGGCGTGAAGTTCATGGTGGTGGCGCCGTCGACCACCGTCGACATGGCAACGGCCACCGGCAGTGACATCGAGATCGAATTGCGCGACGCCACCGAGTTGCTATCGGTCGGCGGCATGCGCACGGTCATCGACGGGGCCGACGCCTGGAACCCCGTCTTCGACGTCACGCCGGCCGAGCTCATCGATGCGATCGTCACCGAGCGCGGCGTGATCCTGAAGCCTGACGAAGAGCAGATGCGGATCATGTTTCCGTGACGCCCCTGCGTCGCGAGTTTTCCCTGTTCGCCCTGGGCGGGCTGATCGGCTTCGTCATCGATGGCGGCATCGCGCAGGCGCTGGTGCGCCTGGCGGAATGGAACGTCTACGGTGCCCGCGTGGTGTCGTTTCTCGCCGCAGCCACGTTCACCTGGTGGTGGAGCCGACATCAGACGTTCGCGCATCGCGAGTCGGGTCGTGACGGCCGCAGCGAGTGGCTGCACTGGATCGGCCTGATGATGGTCGGCGCGGCCTTCAACAACGGCGCCTACGTGCTCGTGTTGCACCTGTTTCCGGCCCTGCGCGCCTGGCCTGCGGTGGCGGTTGCCGCCGGCTCGGTCTCGGGCGCCGCCGCTAACTTCCTATTGGCGCGCACGGTGCTTTTCAACACCGTCAAAACCGAAGTTTAAGTTACTGATTTTGCGAGATTTTTCGCTGTCTTTTCGAGGCTGTTTGTGGTATTCTCGCAAGGTTGGGTCGACCCCGTCGCCATGCCGCGACACCTGGCGGTCGGCGGGGGCTTTTTCACGGATATTCCAGGAAGTCGATTGATGGCAGAACTCGCCAAAGAAGTCATTCGCGTCAACATCGAAGACGAGATGCGCCAGAGCTACCTCGACTATGCGATGAGCGTCATTGTCGGCCGTGCGCTGCCCGATGTGCGCGACGGCCTCAAGCCGGTGCATCGACGCGTCCTGTTCGCCATGAACGAACTGGGCAACGCCTGGAACAAGCCCTACAAGAAGTCGGCACGCGTCGTCGGTGACGTGATCGGTAAATACCACCCGCATGGCGATGCGTCGGTTTACGACACCATCGTCCGCATGGCCCAGCCGTTCTCGCTGCGCTACATGCTGGTCGACGGCCAGGGCAACTTCGGTTCGGTCGACGGCGACAACGCGGCGGCCATGCGATACACCGAGGTGCGCATGGCGCGCCTCACGCATGAGTTGCTCGCCGACATCGACAAGGAAACGGTCGACTTCGGTCCCAACTACGACGAGAGCGAGAGCGAGCCGCTGGTGTTGCCCACCCGCGTGCCGAACCTGCTCGTTAACGGGTCGGCGGGCATCGCAGTCGGTATGGCGACGAACATCCCGCCGCACAACATGACCGAGGTCATCAATGCCACGTTGGCGCTCATCGAAGAGCCGTCGCTGGGCATCGACGACCTGATGGCGCACATCCCGGGTCCCGACTTTCCCACCGCCGGCATCATCAACGGCTCGTCGGGCATCGTCGAGGCGTATCGCACCGGTCGGGGCCGCATCCTCGTGCGTGCGCGCACCGAGATCGAAACCGAAGCCAACGGGCGCGAGACGATCATCGTCCACGAGCTGCCCTATCAGGTGAACAAGGCGCGTCTGATCGAAAAGATCGCCGAGCTGGTGAAGGAGAAAAAGCTCGAGGGCATCAGCGAGCTGCGCGACGAATCCGACAAGGACGGCATGCGCGTGGTCATCGAGATCCGCCGCGACGCGATGGCCGATGTGGTGCTGAACAACCTGTTCCAGCAGACCCAGCTCCAGGTCACCTTCGGCATCAACATGGTGGCCCTGCTCGACGGCCAGCCGAAGCTGCTCAACCTCAAGGACATCCTCGAGGCCTTCATCCGCCATCGGCGCGAGGTCGTGACCCGCCGCACGATCTTCGAGCTGCGCAAGGCCCGCCAGCGCGCCCATATCCTCGAAGGCCTCACGGTCGCGCTCGCCAACATCGACGAGATGATCGAGTTGATCCGCACGTCGGCGTCGTCCCAGGAAGCCCGCGAGCGCATGGTTGCACGTCGTTGGGAGCCTGGCATGGTGCGCGCGATGCTCGGTGCAGCGGGTGCCGCCGCCTCGCGTCCGGAAGACATGGATCCGCGCGATGGCCTGCGCGACGACGGCTACCAGCTGTCCGAGGCGCAGGCGACCGAAATTCTCCAGATGCGCCTGCACCGCCTCACGGGCCTGGAGCAGGACAAGCTCTCCGATGAATACCGCGATATCCTCGAGACGATCCGCGGGCTCATCGAGATTCTCGAAAACCCGTCGCGCCTGCTCGAAGTGATCCGCGGGGAACTCGAACAGATCCGCACCGATTACGGCGATGCGCGCCGCACCGAGATCCAGCATTCGCAGGAGGACCTCAACGTCCTCGACTTGATCGCGCCGGAAGACGTCGTGGTCACGCTCTCGCACACCGGTTACATCAAGCGGCAGCCCGCCAGCCTCTATCGCGCGCAGCGTCGCGGCGGCAAGGGACGTTCGGCGTCGGCGTTGAAGAACGAAGACGTCGTGCAGCAGCTGTGGGTGGTGAACACGCACGATACGCTGCTGACCTTCACCAGCACCGGCCGCGTCTACTGGCTCAAGGTCTACCAGATGCCCGAGGCGGGCCCGGGCGCGCGTGGAAAGCCCATCGTCAACCTGTTGCCGCTGGGTGAGGGCGAGAAGGTGCAGGCGCTGTTGCCGGTACGCGATTACGATCCGAACTGCTACGTGTTTTTCGCCACCCGCCAGGGCACGGTGAAGAAGACCCCGCTGACGGAGTTCGCGTTCCAGCTGCAGAAGGGCAAGGCCGCCATCAACCTCGACGACGGCGATGCGCTGGTCGACGTGGCGATGACCGACGGTAACAGCGACGTGCTGCTGTTCGCGTCCAACGGTAAGTCGGTACGTTTCGACGAGGACACCGTCCGCTCGATGGGGCGTACCGCTACGGGCGTGCGCGGCATGCGCCTGTCCGACGATGCCCAGGTCGTGTCGCTGATCGTGGCCAAGGGCGAGGGCGATATCCTCACCGCCACGCAGCGCGGCTACGGCAAGCGCACCGTGCTGGACGAGTTCCCGAAGAAGGGGCGCGGCACGCAAGGCGTTATCGCGATCCAGTGTTCGGAGCGCAACGGCAACCTGGTCTCCGCGACGCAGGTGACCGAGGCGCAGCAGGTGATGCTGATCTCCGACCAGGGCACCTTGGTGCGCACGCGCGTATCCGAGGTGGCCCAGGTAGGCCGCAACACGCAGGGCGTGACGCTGATCAAGCTGCCCAAGGACGAAACGTTGATCGGCGTGGTGTGCATCGATGCCGAAGACGAGCCGGAACTCGACGGCGAGGCGCCCACCGACGAGGTGGCGGCCGATCTGCCGCCCGTCGAGTCGGGGCCGGTCGGCGGTGAGGGCGACTCACCCGACGCCTGATCGAACAAACCCGCCGAAATGAACTGGCCCCACAAAGTTGGACAGTTTGAGCTAGGCAACCAAGGCCTGAGTCCGGTACTTCACCGGGCTCAGGCCTTTTAGTTTGAGCTTGATGCGGTGGTGATTGTAGTAGTAGTGGATGTAGCGGTCGAGCCCGCGCTTGAGTTCGTCGACGGTCGCGAAGTGGTTGAGGTGGAAAAACTCCGCCTTGAGCGTTCCGAAGAAGCTCTCCATGGCCGCGTTATCCAGACAGTTTCCCTTGCGTGACATGCTCTGGGTCAATGACCGGCTGGCCAGCAGCTGGCGATAAATCGTCTGCTGGTATTGCCAGCCCTGATCGGAGTGCAGAAGCGGTGTGTCCGATGGCGCGAGGCGCCGGAAAGCCTTTTCCAGCATGGATCGCACCATGGCAAATCGAGGCTGGGGGCTGGTTTGATAGGCCACGATCTCACCGTTGTAGAGGTCCATGACGGGCGACAGGTACAGCTTCTGGCCGCCGATTTTGAATTCGGTCACATCGGTGACCCACTTTTCGTTGGGCCGCTCGGCGTGGAATTGACGGCGCAATGCATTGGCCGCGATGGTGCCGACCACCCCTCGGTAGGAGCGGTATTTCTTCGGGCGCACCAACGACTTCAAGCCCATGCAGGCCATCAGGCGTTGCACGGCCTTGCGGTTGATGATCAGCCCCGCCTGGCGCAAGGCCAGGGTGATCCGTCGATAACCGTATCGGCCCTTGTGGCGGTCATAGATCGCCTGGATTCGCGCCTTCACGTCCGCCCGATCATCGCCCGAGTCCATGGCCCGGACCTGATAGTAGAACGTGCTGCGCGACAACTCAGCAGCCTTGAGCAAGAGCGGCAGGGAATGAAGCGGCCTTAATCCTTGGACGGCCTGCGCTCTTTCGCGCGCGCCGTCGCCTGCTTCTGCCGGATTAAGGCGTCGAGTTTTTTTAAGTAGGCAGTCTCGGCACGCAGGTACGCCAGCTCGTCGAGCAGTTCCTCGCGCGTCTTCTCGTGGTCGGGCTTGGCCGGTGAGGCCGGGGATTTTTTTTGGACATCCGGGGGCTTCGCTCCCTGGCCGGCACCAGCGCCTCCAGGCCGCCCTGATCATACTGGCGCTGCCACGTCCCGATCAGCCCCGCATGGGGAATGCCGTACAGCGCCGTCGCCTGGCGGATCGACAGGCCCTCCACCCGTATCCGCTCCAGAACCTCACGTTTGAATGAGACCTCGTAGCGACGATACCGCTTAGTCAGGCGCGCTGCCCCGTGATGCCGATATACATCAACCCATCGGCGCACCATCGAATAGTCCAGCCCATACCGGGCCGCTACCTGCACCACGCTGATCGCGCCTTGCGCACCCAGCTGGGCCACCTCGAGCTTGAAGCGCTCCTCGTACTTCGCCATGAAAAACACCCCAGAGATTGGACGGGTGTCCAACTTCTGGGGTGCAGTTCAAAAGGCGGATTTTTTTTGACATGGCACGTCGATCTGCGTGGTTATCGGCAGGAGCGGCCCGTGTCCGCGAACCGTCGTCCGGATCAGCCGTCGATCGCGTCGAGCATGGACTCGGCCGACGACACCTTGAACTCGCCCGGCGCTTCGACGTTGAGCACCTTCACCACGCCGTCTTCGAGATACATGGCGAAGCGCTTCGCCCGGATACCCATGCCGTTCTTCGTGCCGTCGAGTTCCAGGCCCAACGCCCGGGTGAAGGCGGCATTGCCGTCGGCGACCATCGTGAGGCTTTCGGGGATGCCGCGTTCCTTGCCCCACGCGTCCATCACGAACGCGTCGTTGACCGACAGGCAGAACACCTTGACGCCCCGCTGCGCGAAGTCATCGATGTGCTGGATGTAGCCCGGAAGGTGCCGGTTGGAACACGTCGGGGTAAACGCACCCGGCACGGCGAACAGCACGACCTTGCCGTCACCGAACAGGTCGGTGGAGGTGTGAGTCTGGATGCCTTCGTCGAACACGGCAACGGTGGCTTCAGGAATGCGATCGCCGATAGCGATGGTCATGATGCGAGCCTGCGTGGGAGGGATGGCCGGAGTGTACGTGAAGCGCGTGAAGCTGAAGCGTCGCCAACCGGCCCCTTGAATCGCCGCGGGGCGCTCATATGTTGGATTCCAGACGGCCAGCGGGCCGAAAAACATCAAGGGAGTCAAACAGATGAACCAGATTCGTCACTTCGCGTTCCGGCGTGGCCCGTCGTTCGGCGGGGACCTCCGCGCGGCCTTCGACCACGTCTTCGGCAGCGATATCTCGGCTCAGAGCACGCCGGCCGAAAGCGCCTGGGCCCCGCGGGTCGACATCCGCGAAGAGGAAGGCCGGTTTCTGATCCTGGCGGACGTGCCGGGCGTCGACCTCGCGGACATCGAGATCCAGATGGACCGAAACGTGCTCAGCATCAAGGGCGAGCGCAAGGCCTATAGCAGCCAGACGGAGGGCACGTACGCCCGGGTCGAGCGCGTCACTGGGGGTTTTCGCCGCAGCTTCACGCTACCGGACAGTGCCGATGCCGACGGGATCACCGCCTCGGGCCGTCACGGCGTGCTGGAGATCGCCATTCCGAAGAAGGCCCAAAGCGCGCCACGTCGTATCGCGATCAACGCCGCGGGCTGATTCGGTCTAAGCTTGGTCATCCGGCCCGCGGTGGATTGGTCCACCGCGGGCCTGTCTTTATTTGGCATGTTGCCGTTGGGCAACCGACACAAGCCCAGGAGCGCCTGTGGAGTTCAAGGATTACTACGAGATTCTCGGGGTGAAACCCGACGCGAGCGACGCCGACATCAAGGCGGCGTATCGCAAGCTCGCCCGCAAATACCATCCCGACAAAAACAAGGAGCCGGGTGCCGAAGAGAAGTTCAAGGCGGTCAACGAGGCGAACGAAGCGCTCAAAGACCCCGAAAAGCGTCGGGCCTACGACCAGTTTCGCGCCGGCGGTTACCGCCAGGGCGAGCAGTTCCGTCCGCCGCCGGGCTGGGGGCAGGGTGGTGGGGGTGGCTTCGATTTCGGCGACATGGGCGCCGGGCGCGGCGATTTCAGCGACTTCTTCGAGAGCCTGTTCGGTGGCGGTGGTGCCGGCCGGGGGCGCGGCCAGGCGCAGGCGCGCCGTGGCCGTGACATCCAGGCCAAGATCGAGACCGACCTGCAGACGGCCTACACCGGCGGTAAGACCCGCGTGGTGCTCAACGATTCGTCCGGTGGCGAGCGCGTGCTCGAGGTGAAGATCCCCGCCGGCATCACGTCCGGCCAGACGATCCGCCTGGCCGGACAGGGGCACGCGGGCGCCGGCGGCGGCCCGTCGGGTGATCTGCTGCTGGAGATCGCCATCCGTGAGGATACGCGCTTCCGCGTCGACGGCCGCACGGTGACCCACGTGCTGCCGATCTCCCCGTGGGAAGCGGCGTTGGGTGCGACCGTGCCGGTGCCGACGCTGGGTGGCCACGTCGACCTGCGCATTCCCTCCGGGTCGCAGTCGGGGCGTAAGCTGCGCCTCAAAGGCCGTGGCCTGCCGGGCTCGGAGCCGGGTGACCAGATCGTGGTGCTCGATATTCGCGTTCCCGTGCCGGAAACGCATGAAGAACAGGCCGCATACGCCAACTTCAAGGATGCCTTCGCCGGGTTCGATCCGCGGCGCTGACGCCCCGAAGGGTAGGAGCACGCCCTGCGCGCGCTCCTACGTCAGAGCGGGCTCAGGCCGGCAGGTGCTCCTTGAGCGCGGCCACGAGTTCGTCTTCCTTGATGGGCTTCACCACGTAGGCCTTCGCGCCTTGGCGCAGGCCCCACACCTTGTCGGTGTCCTGGTCTTTCGTGGTGACCAGGATGATGGGGATGTGCTTGGTCGCGTCTTCCTTGGCGATGGTGCGGGTGGCCTGGAAACCGTTGAGATTGGGCATGACCACGTCCATCAGGATCAGGTCAGGCAGCTCGCGCCGCGCCGCCTCGACGCCGGCGGCGCCGTCCTCGGCGGTGATGGCCTCATGGCCCAACTTTTCAACGATGCGCTTGATGCCAAGCAACTGCGACGGCGAATCGTCGACGATCAGGATACGAGCCATTCACTTTCCCCCGGGACGGTGCCCGATGTGTCTTCTTGGTAGGGCACACCGGTGACGAAAAGTCGTCGCGCGATGCGCTTCTGGCGGAGTCATTCTACCGGCCGGCGTTATTGTCGCAACGGCGACTATCCTGCGGCCTCCAGGCGCACCACGGTGCGACCGAACGATCCACCGTCGAGCATGCCCTGGAACACCCCGGCGACCTCGTCCAGCCCCACCTCGCGGGTGCAGATGGCATTGAGGTGACGCGGGCGCCACTCGCCCGACAGGCGGCGCCATACCTCCTCGCGGATGTCGCGGGGGCTGCCGGCCGAGGCCACGCCCAGCACGCTCACGCCGCGGATGATGAAGGGCATCACGGTGGTGTGCAGTGCCGGGCTGCTGGCCAGCCCGCAGATGGCGGCGTTGCCATACGGCGCGATCAGTGGAAGGAAGCCCGCCAGGGTGTCACCACCGACGTTGTCGAGCAGGCCACCGTAGCGGGCGGAATCCATCGGCCGCCCGCTGAATGCAAGGGTGTGGCGATCGACGCATTCGCTGGCGCCGAGCGAGCGCAGCGCATCGAAACGGTCGGGTTTGCCGCTGATGGCGTGCACCTCGTAGCCGGCGCCGCTGAAGATGTCGATGGCCAGCATGCCCACGCCACCCGTGGCGCCCGTGATGGCGATGGGCCCCAGCGACGGCGTCTGGCGGTTGAAGCTCATGTGCAGCAGGGCGAGCGCGGCGGTGTAGCCGGCGGTGCCGATGATCATCGCCTCGCGCGTGGTCAGCGTGTCGGGCAGGGGAATCACGGTGGCCGACGGCAACCGCACGTACTCCGAATAGCCGCCGTCGATCGTCTCGGAGAGTCCGCTGCCGGTGGCCAGCACCGTGTCGCCTTCGCGAAACGCCGGATCGCTGGACCGCACCACCGTGCCCGCCACGTCGATACCGCCGTTGAGCGGGAACTGGCGAAGGATCTTCCCCTTGCCGGTGCCGGCGAGCGCGTCCTTGTAGTTGACCGACGACCATTCGGCGCGGACGACGACCTCGCCCGGCGTCAGGGCGTCGAGGCCGATGGTCTGGATACCCGCGCGGTAGCCGGTGGTGTCCTGGTGGATGCGGAAGGCGCGAAACGGCTGCATGGCGTAGTCCTCTTCAGCGGTGACTCTCGATGGCGCTCGGGGTGATCCACTTCGGCGTATAGGCGGACTCATAGTGCGTCATCCAATGGAAGAGCGCGTCGATGTCGTCGCCGAACCAGACCTGGTCGCGCTGTTCGCGCTTGACGAAACCTTCGGCCACCATGTGATCCATGCTCGCGGACAGGCCCTTGTAGAACCCGAGTACGTCCAGATAGGCGCAGGGATAGGCATGCAGGCCGAGCTGGGCCCAGGTGAGCATCTCGAACATCTCGTCCATGGTGCCGAAACCTCCCGGCAGGGCGACGAAGGCATCGGCGAGTTCGTACATGCGCGTCTTGCGCTCATGCATGGTCTCCACTACCTGCAATTGGCTGAGGCCCGTGTGGGCCACTTCCTTTTCGACCAGCTGGCGGGGAATCACGCCGATCACCCGACCGCCGGCCGCGAGCACGGCATCGGCGACGGTGCCCATGAGGCCGACCTTGCCGCCGCCGTAGACGAGGGTGATGCCGTCCTGCGCCAGCCGCATGCCGAAGGCCTTGGCCGCGTCGGTGTATTCAGGGCGCGCACCGCTGCTGGAGCCGCAGTAGACGCAGAGGGTTTGGATGTTACGCATGGGGGACCTCGGGTGGTGTGCCTATGGGTGGAGGCGGGAGATGGGAAGTGGGGGCGTCATCCCGTCGAGCGCGTGAGTCGATCCCGATACGCTGCGCTCGCGCCGACGTTCACCGGGCGCTACCGCCTCCGTGAGTGGGCCGTGCTTGCGCCCCCCACTTCCCATCCCCCGCCCCTTTACCCGCAAGCCAAAAAACACAAAGCCCGCCCATGCTCACGCACGGACGGGCTTTTGCCAACGGGCGATCAGTTGCCCTTGTGGATGGCGCGCTTGTCGACGGCGAGGGCCGCCTCGTGCACCACTTCGCTCAGCGCCGGGTGGGCGTGGACGATGCGGGCGAGGTCTTCGGAAGAGCCCTTGAACTCCATGGCCACCACGCACTCGTGGATCAGTTCGGACACCACCGGACCGACCATGTGCACGCCGAGGATCCGATCGGTTTCGGCGTGGGCGATCATCTTCACCTGGCCGATGCCCTCGTTCATCGCCACGGCACGGCCGTTGGCGGCGAACGGGAAAGCGCCGGTCTTGTACGGGATACCTTCTTCCTTGAGCTGCGCCTCGGTCTTGCCGACCCAGGCGATTTCCGGCTCGGTATAGATGACCCAGGGCACGGTGTCGAGGTTGACGTGTCCGGGCTTGCCCGCGATGAGTTCGGCAACCATCACGCCTTCCTCCGAGCCCTTGTGCGCCAGCATGGGGCCGCGCACGGCATCGCCGATCGCCCAGACGCCGTCGACGCCCGTGTGGTTGTGCGCATCGACTACGATGCGGCCACGCTCATCGAGCTTCACGCCCGTGTCGTCCGCGAGGAGGCCCGCCGTGTAGGCGCGGCGGCCCACGGCGACCAGCAGCTTGTCGACCACGAGGTTCTGCTCGGCGCCGTCCTTGTCGGTGTAGGCGACATGCACCTCGTCGCCCTTGACCTCGGCCTTGGTGACCTTGGCGTTCACCTTGATGTCGAGGCCCTGCTTGGCGAACTCGCGGGCCGCCATCTTGGCGATGTCCTGGTCGGCCACGGCGAGGAACGTCGGCAGGGCTTCGAGCACGGTCACTTCGGCGCCGAGACGCTTCCACACGCTGCCCAGCTCGAGGCCGATCACGCCGGCGCCGATCACGCCCATGCGCTTGGGCACGGCGGGCAGGTCGAGTGCGCCGGCGTTGTCGATGATGTGCTTGCCGTCGAACTTCGCGAACGGCAGCTCGATGGGCACCGAGCCGGACGCGAGGATGACGTTGGTGGCCGAAATCGTCTGGGTGCCGCCGTCGTTGCCGGTGATTTCGACCTGGTTGCCCTTGAGCAGCTTGCCCTTGCCGAAGTACGACGTGATCTTGTTCGCCTTGAACAGCATGGTCACGCCGCCGGTGAACTGCTTGACGATCTTGTCCTTGCGGCCGATGAACGTGGCGATGTCGATCTGCGGATTCTCGGCGGTGATGCCGTGATCCTTGAAGTTGTGCGTGAGGTTATGGAACTGCTTGGACGAATCCAGCAGCGCCTTGGACGGAATGCAGCCCACGTTGAGGCAGGTGCCGCCGAGGGCGGCCTTGCCGTCCTTGCCGACGAAGGCGTCGACCACGGCGGTCTTCAGGCCCAGCTGGGCGGCGCGGATCGCGGCCACATAGCCCGCGGGGCCGGCACCGATGACGATGACGTCGAACTTGTCGCTCATTTGCTTGCTCCGGTGAAACGGCGGTAATCGCTACCGCCTACATGGGGACGGCGACATGAAAACGGGAGTCTTTCGACTCCCGCCTTCACGATTGCCTGGTCGCCGGCCATTACAGGCCGAGCAGCATCCGCTGCGGGTTTTCCAGCTGGTTCTTGATGTCGACCAGGAACAGCACGGCATCGCGGCCGTCGATGATCCGGTGGTCGTACGACAGCGCCAGATACATCATCGGCGCGGCCACCACCTGGCCGTTTTCGACGACCGGGCGCTCCTTGATGGTGTGCATGCCGAGGATGGCGCTCTGCGGCGGGTTCACGATCGGCGTGGACAGCAGCGAACCGAAGGTGCCGCCGTTGGTGATGGTGAACGTGCCACCCTGGAGGTCGTCCAGGCCGAGCTTGCCGTCGCGGGCCTTCTTCGCGTAGCCGAGAATGCCCTTCTCGACGTCCGCGAAGGACATGTCCTGCGCGTCGCGCAGCACCGGGGTAACGAGGCCCTTGTCGGTCGATACGGCGATCGAGATGTCCTGGTAGCCGTGGTAGATGATGTCGCTGCCGTCGACCGACGCGTTGATCACCGGGTAGCGCTTGAGCGCTTCGGTGGCCGCCTTCACGAAGAAGCTCATGAAGCCCAGCTTCACGCCGTTGGCCTTCTCGAACTGCTCGCCCAGGCTCTTGCGCAGCTTCACCACCTCGGCGAGGTTCACTTCGTTGAACGAGGTGAGCATCGCGATCGAGTTCTTCGACTGCATCAGTCGCTCGGCGATGCGCGAGCGGATGCGCGTCATCGGCACGCGTTCTTCCGGGCGTGCGCCCGGCGTGGGCTTGGCGGCCGGTGCGGCGGCGGGGGCTGCGCCACCCTTGCCGGCGTTGACCAGGTCTTCTTTCGTCACGCGGCCGTCGCGGCCGGTGCCGGCGACCTTGGACGGGTCGATGTTGTCTTCCACCGCGACGCGGCGGCCGGCGGGGGAGAGTTCGTCGACGCCCTTCGGCGCGTCCTTGGCCTCGGCCTTCTCGGCCTTCGGCGCTTCGGCGGCGGCCGGGGCCGGGGCGGGCGCGGCGGCGCCTTCTTCGATGACGGCGATCACCTGCTGGCTGGTGACCGTGGCACCTTCCTCGAACTTGATCTCTTTCAGCACGCCGTCGACGGGGGCCGGTACTTCGAGAACGACCTTGTCGGTTTCCAGGTCGAGCAGGTTTTCGTCGCGCTTGACGGCGTCACCGGCCTTCTTGTGCCAGGTGGCGATGAGCGCGTCGGAGACCGACTCGGGCAGGACCGGGACTTTGACTTCGATGGACATGCTTGTCTTACTCCGCTGCGTGATCGGTGCCGACCGGCGCGACGAGCGCCTGTTCGACGAGCGCCGTCTGTTCGGCGATATGGGTGTTGAGGTGACCTGCGGCCGGCGACGGCGAGCGCGAACGGCCCGCATACGAGAGGCTCTGCTTGGCGTTGACGCAGGCCTGCAGGTGATGACGGATCTGGAACCAGGCGCCCTGGTTCATGGGTTCTTCCTGGCACCACACCACTTCCTTCGCGGCGGGGTAGGTCTCCAGCTCGGCCGTGACTTCGGCGCGCGGGAACGGGTAGAGCTGTTCGACACGGACCACGGCCACGTCGCTGAGGCCGCGCTTTTCGGCGTCCTCGAGCAGGTCGTAGTAGACCTTGCCCGAGCAGAGCACCACGCGCTTGACCTTCTTGGCGGCGACGTCGCGATGCTCGCCGATGACCAGCTGGAAGCGGCCCCGGGCGAGTTCGTCGAGGCTGGACACGGCCAGCTTATGGCGCAGCAGCGACTTCGGCGTCATCACGATCAGCGGCTTGCGCACCGGACGCACGAGCTGGCGGCGGATCATGTGGAACGCCTGGGCTGGCGTGGTGGGCACGCACACCTGCATGTTGTCGAGCGCGCACAGCTGGAGGAAGCGCTCCAGGCGGGCTGACGAATGCTCCGGACCCTGGCCTTCGTAGCCGTGGGGCAGGAACAGGGCGAGGCCGCAGAGGCGGTCCCACTTGGCTTCGCCCGAGCTGATGAACTGGTCGATGACCACCTGGGCGCCGTTGGCGAAGTCGCCGAACTGGCCTTCCCATATCGTGAGCTGGTCCGGCGAGGTGGTGGCTTCGCCGTATTCGAAGGCCATGACGGCTTCTTCGGAGAGCAGCGAATCGATCACCTCCACGCGGGCGCCTTCGCGGACCTTCTGCAACGGCATGTAGGTGTCGTCGCTCTTCTGGTCGTGCAGCACCGCGTGGCGGTGGAAGAACGTGCCGCGACCGGCGTCCTGGCCCACGACGCGCAGGTCGTTGCCTTCAGCGATGAGCGTGCCGTAGGCGAGGTTCTCGGCGAAGCCCCAGTCGCCCGGCAGTTCGCCCGCGGCCATCTTGCGGCGGTCGTCGTAGATCTTCGCGACGCGCGGGTGCAGGGTGACGTCGGACGGGATGTCGAGGAGGGTGTCGAGCACCTTGCCCAGCGTCTCGCGCGGCACGCCGGTGTCGACGTCCATCGACAGCTTGTTGCCGCTGAAACGGGTCCAGTCGACGGCGATGTCGCGCTGCGGGTTCGGATCGATCGAGATCAGCGGCTCGCCTTTTTCGAGGCGGCCGCGGTAGTCGTCGAGCATGGTCTGGCCGGCGTCGGCACCGATGACGGATTCCTTGACCAACGCCTGCGCGTAGAGATCGCGCGTGGTCGGGCGCTTGCGGATCACCTGGTACATCAGCGGCTGCGTGGCCGCCGGTTCGTCGGCCTCGTTGTGGCCGTGACGCCGGTAGCAGACCAGGTCGATGACGACGTCTTTCTTGAAGCGGGTGCGGAACTCATAGGCCAGGCGGGTGACCTGGATCACCGCCTCGGGATCGTCGCCGTTAACGTGGAAAACCGGCGCATTGACCATCTTGGCGAGGTCGGTGCAGTAAAGCGTGGAGCGGGCGTCTTCGCGCTTGGAGGTGGTAAAGCCCACCTGGTTGTTGACCACCATGTGCAGTGTGCCGCCGATGGCGAAGCCACGGGCCTGCGACATCTGCATGAGCTCCATGTTGACGCCCTGGCCCGCGAAGGCGGCGTCGCCATGGATGATCACCGCCAATGATTTCTCGCGCGCGGTGTCGCGGCGGCGCATCTGGCGCGCGTGCACGGAGCCGGCGACGACCGGGTTGACGATTTCCAGGTGCGACGGGTTGAACGCCAGGGCCACGTGCACGCCGCCGTTCGGGGTCTTGACGTCGGCGGAGAAGCCCATGTGGTACTTCACGTCGCCGGTGTGGATCGGGCTGTCGTCGTGCTCGAACTTGCCCTCGAACTCGTTGAAGAGCTGCGACGGCGCCTTGCCGAGGATGTTGACCAGCACGTTGAGACGGCCGCGGTGGGCCATGCCGATCACGATTTCCTTGACGCCGTTGTCGCCGGCTGCACGCACGACGTCGTCGACCATCGGGATCAGGCTGTCGCCGCCCTCGAGCGAAAAGCGCTTCTGGCCGACGTACTTGGTGTGCAGGTAGCGCTCCAGGCCTTCGGCCGCGGTCAGCGCCTCGAGCACGCGGACTTTCTCCTCCTTCTTGAGGCCCGGCTTGCCGTCGGCCTTTTCGAGCCGCGAGTGGATCCAGGCGCGCTGCTCGTGGTCGGAGATGTACATGAATTCCGCGCCGACGGTGCCGGCGTAGATCGTCTTGAGCTTCGCGAGCAGGTCGCGAAGCTTCAGGCGCTGGCCGCCGCCGGCGAAGGTGCCGGCGTCGAACTCGGTATCGAGGTCGGCGTCGGACAGGCCGTGGAAGGCCAGGCCGAGGTCCGGCGCGTCGATGTCGGGTGCCGTCAGGCCGAGCGGGTCGAGCTGGGCGCCGAGGTGACCGCGCGACCGGTAGGCCGTGAGGAGGCGGAGCACACCGGCCTGCTTGCGCGCGTAGGCGTCGTCCACCGGCGCGGCGCTCGCGGCACCGCCGGCGCGGCGCTGTTTCTGCGCGGCCTCGATGCGGGCGATGGCGCTCGAATGCGGGACATCCCCCGCCTCGCGACCTTTCAACGACGTGAAATAGGAATCCCATTCGGCCGGGACGGAGCCAGGATCGGCCAGCCAGGCTTCGTAGACTTGCTCTACGTAATCGGCGTTTCCGCCGGCGAGTTGGGAGGATTCGGAAAACTCGCGGATCAGGTTTGCGCTCACGTCACCACCGGCAGACGGACAAGGGCGGGGTGTCGCGAAGACATGTGGGGTCATGCCCACGCGGCACTAAGAATCCGTTAATTATAGCCCCGTGGCGCGTTGCCGCGCCAACCCATTCGCGCCGGGCCCGATGGCCTCAGATCCCGAGTGGTCTTATCTCCCACGCGGGCTCCGCCCGCTCCCAGACTTCGTCGAAATACGCCGTCAGGCGAGAGGTCTGGCCGGGTTCGTCGAGGGCGCCTTCCGCCTCGAAGCGGGAGGCCACCGGCCTGAACAGAAACGCACCGGCCTCGTCGGTGAGGAACGCCGATCCGTAGCGCAGGTGCATCTCGTCGGTCGGGACGCGGATGGCGATCGCCGTCGGCAACCGCTGGGCCAGCGCGATCAGCCGGTGGCCATCGCGGTGCGCCCGGTTGGCGTCGTGGGTGAGGATACGGATGCGGGCCTGGCGACCGCTGGTGGCGAGGCGCCGCACTTCGGCCAGCGCGGCGTCGCTTTCGAGCAGTCCCGGCTCCAGTGACGGCACGTAAACGCAGACGCGGTGGTGTGCCTGCGCGAGCAGGCGGACATGGGCGGCCTCCAGCCCGGCACGGTCGTCGGCATCGAGCTGCGGCGGCACCCCGTCGCTCACCGGCGGCGGCCCTTGCGCACGGCCACCATCCCGTCGTTGACCAGGGCCAGCAGAAGCGCCTTTTCGACGGCACCGGGCGGGTGCTCGAATGCGACATCGCGTTCGGCCGCCAGGCGTTCGGCGAGGTCGACCGGGCAAGCATAGGCATGGCCGCTGACAAACAGGGTGGCGTCTTTGCGGCCACGGACCCAGGCCACCCGGGCATAAGGATGCCGAGTGACGCCCGCGCCGCCGTCGAGGGCCTTTTCCAGGGCGGCGAGCGTGGTGGGCTTGGGCGGTGCCACGGGTTCCTGCGCGCTGCGATAGCGGGTAATGAAGCGGCCGAACCAGTCGGCGAGCAGGTCGCGGTCGAGGGCGGCCGCGAAGGGCAGGGCCTGGCGGACGCGATTCAGCGCGGCGGCGTCGATCTCGCCCGCTCGCTTGGCCGGGGCGAGGTCTGGGTCGGTGTAGCGCAGCTCGTCAGGCATCCGCTCGGCGAGAAAGTCGGCGAGGTCGCCGGTCAGCTCGGCCTGCGAGGGCGCGCGCATGCCCACCGACAGGGTCATGCAGTTGCCGATGGCGACGCCGTCGTGGGGCACGCCCGGGGGCAGGTAGAGCATGTCACCCGGCTCGAGGAGCCATTCGTGGGTGGGCTCGAAGGTCTTCAGCTGCTTGAGTTCCACGTCGTCGCGGAAGTCCAGCGGGGCATCCGGATCGTCGCTGATCGCCCAGTGGCGCTGGCCGAGGCCCTGGAGCAGGAACACGTCGTACTGGTCGACGTGGGCACCCACGCCGCCGCCGTCCTCGGCGTAGGAGATCATGACGTCGTCCACGCGCCAGCTCGGCAGGAAAGCGAACGTGTCGAGCAGGGCGGCCACGTCGGGGTCCCATTTGTCGACGTCCTGCACGAGGAGAGTCCAGTCGCGCTTGGGGGTCTTGCCGAACTGGGCCTCGTCGAAGGGGCCGGTTTTCACTGTCCAGCGGTCGCGTTTTTCGTCATGCACGATGAGGCGGGCGAGCACGCCTTCCTCGCAGGCGAGGCCCGCGAGGTCGTCGGGCTCGATCGGTGCCACGAAGTCGGGAAACGCGTTGCGGATGAGCAGCGGGCGCTTCTGCCAGTAGTCGCGCAGGAACTGCGTGGCGCTCATGCCGAGCGGCTGGCTGGCGCTACCGCGCACTTCGAGGGGGAGGGCTTTGCGGGAGGGAGTCGGGATGGCCATGGGCGGCATTGTAGCCGCAGGTCATCCGTCGGCATCCGGTCCCGGAGCGATCGCGATCCCCGCGCGGTCCCGTCCGTCTCAGACCGCCCGACCCTCTCCCACCGTACGGGCGTCGACCCGGTCCGCTGCCGGATCGGCGGGCTCCCAGTGGCGCGGCGCCACCTTGGCCTCCAGCGCGTGCAGGTCGATGTCCTTCACCGACACCGGGCGGTAATCGTCGCCGAAGGCCACGTCGCCGAGACGCCATCCGGCCCGGCAGGTCACCGCACCCCAGAAGCGGCGGAACGCCGCCCAGTGAAGGCCGACGAGGCCCTTGTCGTTATCCGCGTCCACCATCGGGTCGCCCACGCCCGTGGGACGGATGGGTTCGCCGTAGAGCGCGGTGCCGAAGATCACGTCCCAGATCGAGAACACCTGTCCGAAATTGCAGTTGTGCAGGGTGGGGCGATCCGGGTCGACCAGCATGTGGTGCAGCCGATGGAACACCGGCGACACCAGCAGGCGATCGAATACCGGTCCGAAGCGTACGCGGACGTTGGCATGGGAAAAATTCTGCACCAGTTCGCCCAGCAGCATCAGCCAGGCGAAGTCGACCGGGGCGACGCCGATCACCACGCCCACGCCGGCCAGCACCATCGACTGCAGGAAGCCGTCGACGAGGCTGCCGCGATCGTTCGTCCAGCAACTCATCTGCCGCGTGCTGTGGTGCATGCTGTGCAGCGCCCACCACCAGGGCAGCGCATGCTGCAGGCGATGCATCCAGTAGTACACCAGGTCGTAGATGGCATAGTAGACGATGAACAGCGCCAGCGGATGGTGGGCCAGTGCGGGAATAAGGTGGGTGATGCCCAGCAGCGAGGTGTCGCCCGGGCTATCGTCGCCGCCGCCGAAGTAGTTGCTGATCGGCGTGAGCACCAGGTAGCTGAACATCGGGAAGATGCCAAGCAACATCATCAGCGTGTACTGCCAGTCGACCCGGGTCAGGCGACGGTCGGTCCATGTCTCCGCCGGTACCAGCGTTTCGAGCGGGCGGAAGAGGAAGGCGATGATGCCCACCTGTAGCAGCGAGATGAGGATGGCTTCGGCGATTTCGCGTGGATCGCCGGCCAACCCGTCGAGGTGGAGCATGTGGAGGAAGGGCGCGACGGCATGGAGGCTCGTTGCGTCGACCAGTTGGGACCACGGCGAAAGCATGGGCGGAACCTCGTGCGACGTGCACGGCATGCCTACATGCACGCCGTCGGTGACATCATATTAAGCTTCACGCCTCTTTCATTGGGCTTTCCCCCATGCGACACACCCGTGGCCTCGTCGTCGAGGTCCGTGTCGGCGCCGCCATCGCGCCGATGATCGGCGAACTGGCGGCACTGCGTATCGCGGTCTTCCGCGACTGGCCCTATCTCTACGACGGCGATGAAGCGTACGAGCGGGATTACCTCGCCGCCTACGCCGCGTCGTCCCGGGCGGTCTGCGTGGTGGCCCGCGAGCCCGGCGGCCGTGCCGTAGGCGCTTCCACGGGAATGCCCCTGGCTGACGACGCCGAGGCGTTCCACGCGCCGTTCCTGGCGCGAGGCGTGCGCCTGGACGACGTGTTTTACTTCGGCGAGTCGGTGCTGCTGGCGCCGTGGCGCGGTCGCGGCGTGGGACATGCCTTTTTCGATGCGCGCGAAGCGCATGCCCGGTCGCTCGGCGGCTTTCGCCAGACCGCTTTCTGCGCGGTACGCCGGCCTGCGGACGACCCCAGGACGCCCGCGGGGCACCGCGGCAACGAGGCGTTCTGGCGCCAGCGCGGCTACGGCCCCGCGCCGGGCATGGTGTGCACGTTGGCGTGGAAAGACGTGGGCGATGCCCATGCCAGCGAGCACACCCTCGACGTCTGGGTACGCCCTCTCGAAACCGGAGACCCCGCATGAGTCGCTCACTGGCCGACTGGCTCGATTACCAGGAGCGCGTCCATCCCGTGGGCATCGACCTGGGCCTGGACCGCGTGGCCGCCGTATGGCGCGCCATGGGTGCGCCCCGTCCCGCACCGATCGTCATCACCGTCGGCGGCACCAACGGCAAGGGCTCCACCGTCGCCCTGCTCGAGGGCATGTTGCGGGCGGCGGGCTACCACGTGGGTTGCTACACCTCGCCGCACCTCCTCCGCTACAACGAACGCATTCGTCTCGATGGGACGGAGGCGTCGGACGAGGCGCTGGTGGGCGCCTTCGAGCGCATCGAGGCGGCACGTGGCGACATACCGCAGACCTACTTCGAATTCGGCACGCTCGCCGCGCTCGACCTGATGGCGCGCGCCGGCCTGGACGTGGCCCTGCTCGAGGTGGGTCTGGGCGGCCGGCTCGATGCCGTCAACATCGTCGACGCCGACGTCGCTGTCGTCACCACCATCGATCTCGACCACCAGGCCTGGCTGGGGAGCGATCGCGACAGCATCGGCCGCGAAAAGTCCGGTATCGCCCGCGCCGGGGTTCCCGCCGTCGTCGGCGAACAGGATCCCCCCGCCGGCCTCCTGGGTGCGCTCGAGGCCATCGGCGCAAAGGTGACGCGAGCCGGGCAGGATTACCGGATCGACGTCCATGACGACGGCACGTGGTCCTGGACGCACCGCGACGGCACTACTCACGTGTTGCCGCGACCGGCGCTCGACGCGCCGGTGCAGTCCGCCAATGCCGCCACCGCGATCGCGGCCCTCCATGCGCTGGGTCCGCGTGTCGACGTGCCGCCCGGTGCGATCGCGCGGGCGATGCGTGCCGTGCGGGTGGCCGGGCGCCTGCAACGGATCGCCGAGCGGCCGCTGACCCTGGTCGACGTGGGGCACAACCCGCAGGCGGCCCGCGCCCTGGCGGCGTGGCTCGACGCCACGCCGCGGATGGGGTTGGTGCGGGCGGTCTATGGCGCGTTGGCCGACAAGGACACCACCGGTGTGCTCGCCGCCCTGGGCGACCGGGTGGCCCACTGGTACCTCGCGGGACTGGTGCGGGACACCCCGCGCGGTCTCAGCGGCGATGCGCTGGCGGCCCGTCTCGTCACCGTCCTTCCCGACGCCGCGCACGAGGTCTTTCCGGATGTCGCCTCCGCCTGGGAGGCGGCGCGTTGCTCGGCCGGCCCGGATGACGTGCTGCTGTTGTTCGGTTCCTTTTTCGTCGCCGGCGCGGCACTGGCGTCCGCGTAGGTGAACGCGTCGTGGCGTCGCGCGCCGGGCGCCCGTCATTGCCGGTTATAATCGCGGCGATTCGCTTCGCGACGGTCGTATGGAGACTTCATTGAAAACACGCCTGGTGGGTGCCGCCGTGCTGATCGCTCTCGCGGTCCTGATCGTGCCGATGTTCTTCTCCAGCACGCCGCCCAAGGGCGACGCGGAGCAGTCGGTGAGCCTGGCGATTCCGCCCGCGCCCGATCGCGAACTGCAGTCGCGTACGCTCGA
Organism: Luteibacter sahnii; assembly: GCF_034063545.1. Lineage (NCBI taxonomy): Bacteria > Pseudomonadati > Pseudomonadota > Gammaproteobacteria > Lysobacterales > Rhodanobacteraceae > Luteibacter > Luteibacter sahnii. Next base: position 75,168 of record NZ_JAQLOK010000002.1, on the reverse strand, counting down.
CGTCTCGCCCAACGGTTCCGGTGCCGTCTCCGCGCCGCAGCCGGTGCCCTCGCAGGCTCCCGCCCAGGCGCAGCCCGCGTCGACGCCGCCCGCCACGGTGACGCCGGCGGCCGGTGGCAATCGCCTGGCCGCGGTCGACATCGCCTCGCGCAAGCCGGCGGATGCGTTGCCGGAAGACTTCGCGAACGCGCCTGCCACCAAGCCGGCCCCCGCGCCCGCCAAGCCGGCCAAGGCGCCTGCCGCCGCGACACCCGCGCCGTCCCCGGCACCCGTGGCCGCCACGCCGCCCGGCACCGCGGCGCGCGGCAGCTATTCGCTCAATCTCAGCGCCTACGCCGACCGGTCCAAGGCCGATGCCCTCGTCCAGAAGGTGCGCGCGCTGGGCTATCCGGTAAGCACGGCCTCGATCAACCAGGGCGGCAAGGCGCTCACGCGCGTCACCGCCGGGCCCTTCGACACCCGCACGGCGGCCGAGGCGGCGCGCCTGAAGATCACCTCCGCCGTCCCGGGCGCGCCGGCGTCGCTGTCGAGCCACGCCGAGACGGCCACCGCCGACGCACCGCCGCCGTCCCGTCCCGCGGCGGCCGCGCCCGCCCAGGCCGCGGCGGCGGTACCGGCCGCGCCGGTTCGCGCCGGCGGTTTCGCGGTGCAGGTCGCGGCGGTCAGCAGCGAAGCGGAGGCGGGGCGCCTGCGCGACAAGCTGCGCGGCGCCGGTATCCCGGGCTACGTCGACACCATCGCCGCCAGTGGCGGCGCCAAGCTCTGGCGCGTGCGCGCCGGCCCGCAGGCGCAGCGCGACGACGCCGTCCGCCTCAAAGACCAGATCAAGGCCAAGGTCGGCCTCGACGGCGTCGTGGTGACGGCGCCGTAAGGCGCCTCGTGGCCATGCAAGGGGAGGCGCTCCGATGAACTGGGCCGATTACGTCATCCTGGCCGTCCTGTTCATTTCGGTCTTGATCGGCCTCGCCCGGGGCCTCATTTCCGAAGTGCTCTCGCTGGTGATCTGGGTGGTGGCGTTCTGGGCCGCCTGGACCTTCGGTCCCGTCCTGGCACAACGCTTGGAGTCGTCAATTTCGCTGCCCATGGCGCGAATCGGCATCGGCTACGGTCTGTGCTTCGCGGGCGTGCTGGTCATCGGTGGGCTGTTCCGGTTCCTCGTGTCCCGTCTCATCGCGAGTACGGGCGTGGGCGGGCCCGATCGTCTCCTGGGCATGATGTTCGGCCTGGTCCGCGGCATTCTCATCGTGAGCCTGGTCGTCTTCATGCTCAACTTCACGCCGCTGCCCAACGATCCCTGGTGGCGGCAATCGGCCATGCTGGCCCAGTTCGCCGCGCCGGCGGCCTGGCTCGGCGAGCAGGTGCCGTCGAACGTCCGTGGTTACCTGCACCCCCCGGCGGCGCTGCAAGACATTAAAATGCCCAACGTCCAGCTTCCCAGCCGGGACGACCTGATGAAGCTCCGTGACCTGACGATCCCCGGTCAGGCCCCCGCGCAACGACCCAACGACTCACCGGCCCGGTCCTCCACCTCGGCCTCCTTGTAGGAAGACAACTCCCATGTGCGGAATCATCGGCATCGTCGGTACCACGGAAGTGGCATCGGCCCTGTATGACGGCCTGACCGTCCTGCAACATCGCGGGCAGGATGCCGCCGGTATCGCCACCGTGGACGGTGCGCGCCTGCGCCTGCACAAGGGCAACGGGCTGGTTCGCGACGTGTTCAACTCGGCGGGCGTGAGCAAGCTGCGCGGGCGCATCGGCATCGGTCATTGCCGTTATCCGACCGCCGGTTCGGAAGGCATGGAAGAAGCCCAGCCGTTCTACGTCAACTCGCCGTACGGCATCGCATTCGCGCATAACGGCAACCTCGTCAACACCGAGACGCTCCGTCGCGAGATGTTCGAGGACGACCGCCGCCACATCGATACCGATTCGGATTCCGAAGTGCTGCTCAACGTGCTCGCGCACGAACTGCAGGTGGACGACCGCGGCGATCTCACGCCCGAACACGTGTTCAAGGCCGTGTCGCGCGTGCACGCCCGGGCGAAGGGTGGCTACGCCTGCCTGGCGCTCGTATTGGGTTACGGGCTCATCGCCTTCCGCGATCCCAACGGCATCCGTCCGCTGGTGCTGGGCGAGCGCGTCACCGCTGAAGGCCGCGAGTACGCGGTCGCTTCCGAATCGGTGGCGCTCGACGTGCTTGGCTTCAAGCGCGTGCGCGACATCGCGCCGGGCGAGGCGGTGATCATCACCGACGGTGGCGAACTGCATGCGCGTCATTGCGCCGAAGGTGCCGAGCATTCGCCGTGCATCTTCGAGTACGTGTACCTGGCCCGTCCGGATTCGATGATCGAAGACGTCTCCGTCTACAAGGCACGCCTGCGCATGGGCGAGAAGCTTGCCGAGAAGATCCTGCGCGAGCGCGGCCCGGACCACGGCATCGACGCGGTCATTCCGATTCCGGACACCTCGCGCACGGCGGCGAGTTCGCTGGCGCAGGCGCTGGGCGTGCCCATGCGCGAGGGTCTGGTGAAGAACCGCTATGTCGGCCGCACCTTCATCATGCCGGGGCAGGGTGAGCGGGTGAAATCGGTCCGTCGCAAGCTCAACGCGATCGACCTGGAATTCCGCAAGAAGAACGTGCTGCTGGTGGACGATTCGATCGTGCGCGGCACCACGTCGCGGCAGATCATCCAGATGGCGCGCGACGCCGGCGCGAAGAACGTCTTCTTCGCCTCGGCGGCGCCGCCGGTGCGTTTTCCGAACGTCTACGGCATCGACATGCCGGCGGCATCCGAGTTGGTCGCCGCCGGTCGAACGGTCGAAGAGGTGGAGAAGGCCCTGGGTGCCGACTGGCTGGTCTACCAGGATCTCGAAGACCTGATCTGGGCGGTGTCCGACGGCAACGACGATCTGAAGACCTTCGACACCTCCTGCTTTTCGGGGGAGTACGTGACCGGCGTCGACCGCGACTTCCTGCAGCAGCAGGAGGCCCTGCGTTCCGACCTGGCCAAGCACGAGCGTCGCAGCGCCTGACCTCGGGCGACGGCATGCACGACCTGCACGCGGCCGCGCGGCGTTGCCTCGACGCCGCCGACCCCGCCGAGAAGGTGCGGCTGACGCACGAGGCGTGGCAGGCACTGGAGGCAGGGCGGCTGCGTCCCGACGACGCGTCGCCCGCCGCGCTGCCGATCGGCCCGCCGGGGCGTCCGGCGCGGCCTCGCCTGGTGTCGCCTCGCGACCTGGCGCAACGCGGCCTCGGCTCGTCCGAGGGGCGTGCCGCGCTCGTGCACGCGATAGCGCATATCGAATTCAACGCGATCGATCTGGCGTGGGATGCGGTGTACCGCTTTCGCGGCAAGTCCGACGACTACTACCGCGACTGGGCATCATGCGCCCACGACGAAGCGAGGCATTTCACGATGCTGTCCGAGCGCCTGGCCGAACTGGGGCATGCCTATGGCGACTTCGATGCGCACAACGGTCTGTGGGACATGGCCGAAAAAACGGCGCACAGCGACATCGCGCGCATGGCGCTGGTGCCGCGCGTGCTCGAGGCGCGCGGCCTCGACGTGACGCCTGGCATGATCGAACGCCTGCGTCGGCAAGGCGACGACCGTACCGTGGAGATACTGGCCGTGATCCTGCGAGAGGAGGTCGCGCACGTGGCGGCCGGCACGCGGTGGTTCCACGACTGCTGCGCGCGTGACGGCATCGACCCGGAAGCGACCTTTGCGCGCCTGCTCGACGAGTACATGAACGGGTCGCTGCGCGGGCCCTTCAACGTGGAGGCACGGCGCGAGGCGGGGTTTTCCGAGGCGGAGATCGCCTGGTTGGGTACGCTCGGGTAGATACGGCCGGGGTGCTCCCAAGCGACGATCCCCTCAGTCTCCAAGACATCGTCGCACCGGCGCAAGCCGGTGCCTACGGCCACCGTGTTCGGCTATCGCGGTAGCCCGTTCCTGCCGCCAGGCGCGCCGGAGCGGACGCCTTCCTCGTTCAGCCGAATGCCAGCCCGCGCAGTTCGATCGACGCTCCGTCGATCCGCAACACCGAGCCATGGTCGTACCAGTCGCCCAGCACGATGCGTTGCGCGGGCGCGCCGTCGATCGTGAGGTCGTGGATCGCGGGACGGTGGGTGTGCCCGTGCACGAGGCGGCTTACGCCTGCGCGGCGCATCGCATCCTTCACGGCGTCCGGGTTCACGTCCATGATCGTCTCGTCGATGCGCCCGGTACGCGACTTGCTGTCATCGCGTGCCTTGGCCGCGAACGCGCGTCGCGCCGCGAGGGGCATGGCGAGGATCTGCTGTTTCCATGTATCGGTACGCACCTGGGCACGCACGGCCTGGTACTCGGTATCGTCAGTGCAGAGCAGGTCGCCATGCATCAGCAGCGTCGGCACGCCCTCGACGTCGTGCACCGTTCCGTCGTCGAGCAGGGTCATCCCCGCACGCTCGGCGAAGGCCTGCCCCAGCAGGAAATCGCGGTTGCCGACCATGAAATACACGGGTACGCCACGATCGCTCAGCTTGCGTGTCGCCGCAGCGATGCGGCGAGGCAGTTCGGCGTCGTCGTCATCGCCGATCCATGCTTCGACCAGATCGCCGAGGATGTACAACGCCGTGGCCGAACGGACCTCGTCCGACGCGAGGTAGCGTTCGAAGAGTTCGGTGACGGACGGACGGGCCTCGTCCAGGTGGAGGTCGGCGATGAACAGCGTGCTCATGCGGCCTTCTTGTCGGCCTTCTTCTTCGGGGCGGCCGCCGGTTTGGCGGGTGCCGCCTGGACAGGCGCCTTCGCGCTCGACGCGGCGGCCGGCGCGGCCTTCTGTTCGCCCACCACGCTGGCGGTGTCGATGATCACCAAGGGGTTGGGCACGTCGCCGACGAACGGGCCCTGCGCCCGGGTCGGCAGCTTCGCGATCTTGTCGATGGTGTCCATGCCGCTGACCACCTTGCCGAACACGGCGAAGCCCCAGGTCAGGCCGCTCTGGTTGCTTACGTAGTCGAGGCGGCGGTTGTCGACGAGGTTCACGAAGAACTGTGAGGTGCCCGAATTGGGATCGGTGCCCCGCGCCACCGCCACGGTGCCGCGCAGGTTGGACAGCCCGTTATCGGCCTCGCTGGGAATCGGCGCGCGGGTGCGGCGCTGCGTCAGGTCGCGGCTGTAGAGGCCGCCTTGCACCATGTAACCGTCGACCACGCGATGGAACACCGTGCCGTCGTAGAAGCCGTCGCGCACGTACTGCAGGAAGTTGGCGACGCTCTTGGGCGCCTTCTCAGGGTAGAGCTCGACGGTGAAATCGCCCTGCGTGGTATGCATCAGCACTCGCGGATGCTCCACCGGCCCCTGGGGCGCGGCTTCCGGCTTGGCGGCCTGCTGGGCCAGGACGGCGGCGGGCAGGGCGAGGAGAAGGGCGGCGAGGGCGGTTCTGAGCATGGCGGACCGGCGGACACGGCGGGACAATCCGCCCATGATACGCCCGTTTGCTCCGAATGCTCTGAACCGCGTCATTCGCTGACGATCTCGAGCTCCAGCCCGAGTTCGGCCATCGGCTCGCGTTCTTGCTCGAGGTCGGCCTCGGTGAGCGGGTGTTGGTCGAGCCAGTCCGCGGGCAGCGAAAGGCGCAGGCGCTGGCGCGTCGCCGCCACGCGGATGCGCGGCAACGCCTCGGCGCGACGCGCCCGGCGGAACAGCACGCCCAGGCGAAGAATGGCCGTGATGTGCCGGGCCAGTACGCGATAGCGCGCGGGCAGCGCCGCGATAACCGACTTCTCCGGCTTGCGCCGGTGGCATTCGACGATCGCCGCGAGCAGTTGTTGTTCCTGCCGCGAAAAACCGGCCATGTCGGCGTGGCGCAGGATGTATGCGCCATGGCGTTGGTGCTGGCTATGCGCGATGGCGAGGCCCAGTTCGTGCACCCGGGCGGCCCAGAGGAGCCACTCGCGCGCGTCGTCGTCGAGCTTCCAGGCCTTGGTGAGCTGGTCGAAGAGCGACAGGGCCGTGGTTTCGACGCGGCGCGCCTGGGCCCGATCCACGCCATAGCGGCCGGCGAGGGATTCGATGCTCGCCATGCGCGGGTCGGTGCCGGCGGAGCGGCCGATGAGGTCCCAGAGCAGGCCCTCGCGCATCGAGCTTTCCGACACGCGCAGCCGTTCGATGCCGAGGGCCTCGAAGGCCGCCTCGAAAATGGCCACGCCCCCGGCGAACACCTCCGCCCGGTCGTCCGTGAGCCCGGGCAGCTTCAGCGTGGCCGTAACACCCTGTTCGATGATGGCCTCACGCACCGCGGCGAGGGCTTCAGGCGTGATGCCGTCATCGGCAAGCTTCATGGCCCGCACCACGGAACCGATGGCCTTGGCCGTGCCCGACGAGCCGTAGGCGTCGGCCCAGCCGGCCTCGCGGTATTCCTCGGCGAATTGCTGGAGCAGTACGCCGATCTCGCGACGGGCTTTCTGCCAACGTTTGCGGGTGATCTTGCCGCCGGGGAAGAAGCGCAGCGTGGACGCGATGCAGCCCACCTGCACGCTTTCGGTGAGCAGCGGCGACGTGCCGCGGCCGATGATGAATTCGGTGCTGCCGCCGCCGATGTCGATCACCAGACGGTGGTCGCGCGACGCCGGCAGGTCGTGGGAGGCGCCCAGGAAGATCAGGCGACCCTCCTCGCGTCCGGAGACGATTTCCACCGGATGGCCCAGCGCCGCTTCGGCGGCGGAAAGGAACGCGTGGGGCGAGGCGAGCCGGCGCACGGTGTTGGTGGCTACCGCGCGCACGTGCAGAGCGGGGATGCCGGCGATGCGCTGGCCGAAACGGGCCAGGCTCGCCAGCGCGGCCGCGCGATGATTCGCATCGAGCGTGCCGTCCGGGCGCAGGCCCACGGCCATGCGCACGGAATCGCGCAGGCGATCGATCACGCGGGGCTCGCCGTGTTCATAGCGTGCCACCACCATGTGGAAGCTGTTGGAGCCCAGATCGACCGCGGCGAGCAGTTCGCCTTCGTTGATCTGCGATTTACCTGATGTGGCCAAAAGGAAATATCCGCGGCAGGTTTTACGGGGATTCTGTCATGTCCACGCGGGAAAGACCTAGCGCCGGCGTCACATCGCGCCTGCGTGCCTTCGGCATCGCCGACAGCGCGAACAGCAGCACGCACAGGAAGCCGAACACCCAGTAATCCGTGGGCGCCGGTCCCCACCAGTGCCGGTGCCACGGCACGTCGGCGGGATCGAACCGGGCCAGCCCGAAGGCGGGGTTCAGGATGAACCACAGGCCGTCTTCCACGACCCAGAACAGCATCACGCAGGCGATGACGCGCACCTGGGCACGCCAGCTCCAGAAGCCGCGGAAGATCATCGGAAAATGAAAGAACAGCGCGATGAACGGAAACACCCAGGCGTGATAGCCGGTCATCGGCCGGCCCCCCCAGAAGAGGTCGAGCCACCAGCGGTTTTCGATCCGCCAAGTAGGCAGGCTCGTCGCCCAGCCGTGCGCCCCTTCGATCTCGACTTCGACATGCGCGAAGAAAAAGGCCAGCAGCATGGTGAACACCGCGGTCGCCAGCACGGCGGCCACGCGACGGTGGGGCGAATGACTCATGTGGCATCCAGGTGGGCGAGCACGGTGTCGATCACGTGGCGCGCCGCGTGCGGACGCCCGATGGCGCGCGCGCGTGACGCCATCGCCGCCAGGCGCCCGGGATCGTCGCGCAATTCGCGCAGTCGCCAGGCGAGGGCGACGCCGTCGATGGCTTTCCACGCGGCGCCTTGTTCGAGCAGGTAGTCGGCGTTGCGTTCTTCCTGCCCGGGGATCGGCGCGTTGACGACCATCGGCAGGCCCATCGCCAGGCACTCGGACGTGGTGAGCCCGCCCGGCTTGGTGATGGCGAGATCGCTGCAGGCCATCAGACGTTCGACGTGCGGGGTGTAGCCCTGGGGGAAAAGACGGCCCGCGTGTCGGCTGGCGGCGAGGCCGCGCAGCCGTTCGAGCATGTCGGCGTTGCGGCCGGCAAGCACCACGAGCTGAAAGCCGTCGGCCGATGTGAGCAGGGTGTCGGCGAGCTGGTCGAGCGCACCCACGCCCGCGCCGCCGCCCATCACCAGGTAGGTCGGCACGGCGGGGTCGATGCCGAAACCGGCCGCCAGCGCGTGGCGGTCGTGCGCCTGGGCGAAGGCGGGCATCACGGGGATGCCGGTGTCATGCACGCGATCGGGCGGCAGGCCTACCGCCCGCATGCGATGGGCGATCTCAGGACTGGCCGCGAAATAGCCGGCCATGGCCGGCACCACCCACATGCGGTGCAGGTCGAAATCGGTGACCTGCAGGTAAACGGGCGCGGTGACCCGGCCTTTGCGGATTTGCCGCATCAGCATCTCGGCGGGAAGAAAGTGCGTGCACACGATGGCATCGGGGGCGAATTGCGCGATCGCCGTGCGCAGGCGGCGCGTGTTGAGCCGCTCGATGGTGCGCCGCATGCGCTGGGTGACGGCATCCGGGCGCGCGTCGCCGGTGATCCGGTAGAGCATGCCCCACAGGCGCGGGTAGCGTGTGATGAGGCTGAGGTAGAAGTCGGCGTAGATGCGCCGGAAACTCGGCGGCACATAGTCCATCACGTCGAGATGGCGTGCTTCCACCGCCCGCCCGTCGGCGGCGAGCGCGGCGACCGTCGCGTCGAGCGCGTCCGCCGCGCGGACATGCCCGGCACCCGCGGACACCGACAGGAGCAGGATGCGCCGTTTCACCCGCAGTAACTGACCAGGAGCGCCTGCTGGGCGCTGTGGGGAAGCTCGCCGGTGGCCGGCTCGCGACGCGTGTAGCGTCCGTCGGCGCCGAGCAGCCAGGCCTGGGTGTTATCGCGCAGGTAAAGGTCGAGCGTTTCGGTGTAGACCCGGTCCGCGAGCGCAGGGTCGAGGATGGGCACGCCGATCTCGATGCGGCGCATCAGGTTGCGCTCCATCCAGTCGGCGCTGGCGCAGTAAAGCTCGGGCTGGCCGTCGTTGCCGAACCAATAGACGCGGCTGTGTTCGAGGAACCGGCCGACGATCGAGCGGACCCGGATGTTGTCCGACACGCCGGGCACGCCCGGCCGTAGCGTGCAGGCACCGCGGACGATGAGGTCGATGCTTACCCCCGCTTGCGAGGCGCGATACAGCGCCTCGACCACGTGGGCCTCGTTGAGCGCGTTGAGTTTGGCCACGATGCGACCCGTGCGGCCGTTGCGCGCGTGCTCGATCTCGCGCTCGATCCGGGCCATCACGCTGCTGTAGAGCGTGAACGGCGAATGCAGCAGGCGCTTGAGCTGGATCATCGGGCCGAGGCCGGACAACTGCTGGAAGATCTTGTGGATGTCCTCACCGATCTCCGGGTTGGCGGTCATGAGGCCGATGTCGGTGTAACCGCGGCTGTTGCCGGTGTGGTAGTTGCCGGTGGACAGGTGCACGTAGCGCCGCAGCGTGCCGCTCTCGCGGCGCACGATGAGCATCATCTTTGCGTGCGTCTTGTAGCCCACCACACCGTACACGACCTGCACGCCGGCCTCCTGGAGGCGGACGGCCAGGCCGATGTTGGCTTCTTCGTCGAAGCGCGCGCGCAGTTCGACCACGACGGTGACATCCTTGCCGTTGCGCGAGGCATCCACCAGCAGGTCGACCAGGGGCGAATCCTTGCCGGCGCGATAGAGCGTCTGCTTGATGGCGAGCACGTCGGGATCCTGCGCGGCCCGACGCAGCAGGTCGACCACCGAGGCGAACGATTCGTAAGGGTGGTGTAGCAGCACGTCGCGGGTGCCGAGCACGTCGAACTCGTTCACGCCCTTGCCGAACGCGGGCGACAGGCGAGGCGTGAAACGCGGGTATTTCAGTTCGGGCCGGTCGACCTGGTCGTAGATCTGGCTCGCACGGATGATGTTCACCGGGCCGTCGCAGCGGTAGACGTCGGCGTCTTCCAGCTGGAAGTTATGGATGAGCATGTCGGCGATCGCGCGCGGGCAATCCGCGCCGACCTCCAGTCGCACCGGGCGCGCATAGCCTCGGCCGGCCAGCTCTTCGCGCAGGGCGTGCGCGAGGTTTTCGACCTCGGTTTCTTCCACCACCAGTTCGCTGTTGCGCGTGACCCGGAACTGGTAACTGGCGCACACCTCGAAACCGGGGAAGATCTCGTCGGCGAACGCCTGGAGCACCTCGGCGAGGAAGACGAAATCGTTCGCGTCGCCGGAGACCTCGGCGGGCAGGCGGATGATGCGTGGCAGCGAGCGCGGCGCGCGGACCAGCGCCATGTGCCCCTCGCGGCCGAAGGCGTCGCGGCCCTTGAGCACCACGGCGAGGTTCAGGGTCTTGTTGAGGATCCGGGGGAACGGATGCGCGGGATCCAGCCCCAGCGGCGAGAGCACCGGCATGATCTCGTTCTGGAAATAACCCAGCAGCCAGCGGCGCTGCTTGTCCGTCCAGCGGTCGCGGGTCAGGAAGCGGATGCCTTCGTTTTCCAGCGCCGGGCCCAGCACGTCGTGCCAGATCGCGTAGATCTCGGCCACGAGCTCGAGCGCTCGTTCGCGCAGCCGGGTCAGGATCTCGCCCGACGACAGGCCGTCGGCACCCGGCGTGGCGACGCCGAGGGCGTGCTTGTGCTTAAGCACGGCGACGCGTACCTCGAAGAACTCGTCGAGGTTGTTGCTTACGATCGTGAGGAAGCGAAGCCGCTCCAGCACCGGGACATCCGGATCGCGGGCTTGCGCCAGCACGCGGAAATTGAACTCCAGCGCGGACAGCTCGCGATTGATGTACAGCTCGGGGGCGTCGAGGTCGACGGCGTGACGGGGAGGCGGTGGCGTGGCTTTCATGGCGTCCGATGGTCGCGCATCGGTCATCGCGCCGCAAAGCGGCGCCGCAGCAAGCCGGCGGGACGCTCGTGCCATCCGGTCAGTACGGCACGCCCGCGGCGGCCGCCTCGGCCGCCTGCGTCCCGCGCAGGAGGCGATCGGGGCCGAACACGCAGGCGAAGGTGGACCCCTTGCCCGGCTCGCTCTCGATGGCGAGGCGGGCCTGGTGAAGGTTGAGCACATGCTTGACGATCGACAGGCCCAGCCCCGTGCCGCCGGAATCGCGCGAACGGCTCGACGACACCCGGTAGAACCGTTCGGTCAACCGCGCGATGTGCGCGGCCGGAATGCCGAACCCGCTGTCCTGCACCGAGAACGTGGCGCCGTCGCTTTCGGAGGGTGCCCAGCGGATGGCGATGCGGCCGCCGGTGGGCGTGTAGCGCACGGCATTGCTGACCAGGTTGGAAAACGCGCTGTGCAGGTCTTTCGGCGAACCGAGCAGGTCGATCGGCGCGACGACGTCGAGCGTGACGGTATGCCGCCCCTGGCTCAGCGCCTCGGCTTCCTTACGCAGGCTGGCCAGCAACGGAACCATCTGCACATGTTCGTCGGCCACGTGGTCCTGCGTTTCCAGGCGCGACAGCGTGAGCAGGTCTTCGACGATCTGGCCCATGCGCTTGGACTGCGCACGCATTTCGTCGAGCACCGGCGCCAGCTCGGGCACGTCTTCGGGGTCGAGCAGTTCGAGGTAGCCGTGGATCACCGTCAGCGGCGTGCGCAGTTCGTGCGACACGTTGGCGACGAAGTCGCGGCGGATCTGTTCCAGCCGCGTAAGGTGGCTGGTGTCGCGGGCCAGCAGCAGGCGCTGACGGCTGCCGAAGGGCAGCAGGGTAGCGGTGACGTGGCGGTTCGGATGCCCCGGCGCGGTGACGTCGTTGAGCGGTTCGCGTGCGCCGTCGATCCACCAGGGGGCCAGTTCCGTGTGACGCAGCAGGTCGCTCATGAGTCGGCCACGGTCGCGCGGACGCTTCAGGCCGAGCAGTTCCTCCGCGGCGTGGTTGAACCAGCGCACGTGTTGCGAATGGTCGAGCAGGACCACGGCGTCGGGGAGGGTCCCGGCCGCGCTGCGCAGGTCGCGCAGGCGGGAGGCGATACGGCGGGTGCGAGTCATCAGACGGTCACGTTCAGGGTGGGGCGTTACGGACGATTGCAACATTGGCCCCGACTTGTGACGGAACAGCGACAGCAGCGCGACGGTTTGCGCCACGGCGACCGCCGCCACGCCCGTCGACACCGAGCCCGCCACGCCGCCGGCCAGCGCGCCCAGGACAAGCAGCGCGGCGCAGGTGGCGGGCAATCGCCAGGATGTCAGGAAAGCTTGGAACATACGGATCGGCCGATGACAGTCTGGTGGGTCGCACCATAGCGCGACCGTACCGCGGCAGCCTAGGGCCGGCCCGCTGGCCTCAGGTATTGGCCGAGAAACGGTAGCCCGCTCCGCGGACGGTTTGCACCATCTCGTCGAGCTTCCACGGCTCCAGCGTCTTGCGCAGGCGGCGGATATGCACGTCGACCGTGCGCTCTTCGACGTAGACGCTTCCACCCCACACGTGATCGAGCAATTGCGCGCGCGAGTACACGCGCTCGGGGTGCGTCATGAAGAAGAACAACAGGCGGTATTCGGTGGGACCGATGGGCACGGCTTCCTCGCCGGCGAACACGCGATGGGCGGGGCCGTCGATCCGCAGGCCGCCCAGCTCGACCACGCCGGAACCGTCGTCGCCCTGGCTGCGGCGGAGCACCGCCTTGATGCGGGCGATCAGTTCGCGGGTGGAGAAGGGCTTGATGACGTAATCGTCGACACCCGCCTCCAGGCCGTTGACCCGGTCCATCTCTTCGCCGCGGGCGGTGAGCATGATGATCGGGATTTCCCGCGAGAGCTCTTCGCGGCGCAGCCGGCGGGCCAGTTCCAGGCCGCTGGTGCCCGGGAGCATCCAGTCGAGCAGGATCAGGTCGGGCACCCGCTCGGAGATGGCCATCTGGGCGGCGCGGGCGTCGGCGGCGTGAGCCGCGTCCATGCCCGCCTTGCGAAGCGCGAACGCGACCATGTCGCGAATCGAAGCTTCGTCTTCCACGATAAGAATGCGCTTATGCACGCGTTGGACCGCTCGTTGGCTGTGACGGTCATATTGCAGCCGGGCTCTGTTACACGGCAATGACAACCGTCACATTGTACGTCTCAGTTGACATGAGAGCGGTATCAATGGCTGCCGCCGACCGCCACCTACTGGCTGCGGCCGTCCGGGTTGTCGTCGGTGGCGACCCGTTTCTTGCGCAGCTCCAGCAGCAGCGGCGTGAGGTCGGCGATGCGGGCCTGGATGCGCGAACGCTGGTAGTAATCCAGGTCGTTGCGCTTGAGCAGGCGCTTGAGCTGTTCCATGGCGTCGAACGGTCGTCCCGCCAGGTACGCGGCGTCGGCATATGCTTCGGCCGAACGCACGGTGTCGCCGGAGCGCTCGCTGGCCAGGGCGTAGGTGCGGTAGAAATCCGGGTCGCTGCTGTCGTCGAGCAGCGGGCGCAGCATGTTGGCGGCCTGACGGGCGTCCTCGGTGCGGCCGGTGCCCGCCAGCGCCTTGGCGTAACCGAGCAGCACGGCCCGGTTGCGCGGCGAATTGGCGTGGAGTTCCTTGTAGATCGCCATCGCATCGCCGCTGCGGCCGGCACCCATGTAGGCGTCGGCGAGCGCCAGGCGGAGCACCAGGCTGTCCGGCTGGCTGGCCAGGAGGGGCTTGAGCTGGTCGACGGCCTGCGTCGCCTGGTCGGTGCGGATCAGGGCCAGGGCGTAGCCGTAGCGGTTGGCGGCGTTGTCGAAGTCGCGACGCTTGAGGTTGGTGGCGTAGTAGGTCAGCAGGGGGTGGTCGTCGTTGGACAGCACCCGCACGCGTTCGCGCATCAGCGCGTAGGTATCCGCGGCGCTGTTGGCCTGGACCTTGCCCGTGGCGCTGACCAGGGTGGTCGGGTCCTTGACGAACAGCACCGGGGCGGTGTTTTTCTCCCAGGTGGCCTTGTCGAGCGTGGGCTGGACGGGACGATTGGCCATGCGCTGCTTGAGCGCGCCGGCGCGGGCCTTGGCATCGCTGATGCGGTCGAGCGTCACCGGGTGGGTCTGGAGAAATGCCGGGAGGGATTCCTGGCCCTGGCCCACGCGGAGGGTGTCCTGCATGCGGCCGAAGAAGGCCGCCATGGCGTCGGGGTCGAAACCGGCGTTGGCCAGCGTCTGGATACCGACGCGGTCAGCTTCGATTTCGTCCTTGCGGGTGAAGTTGATCTGGCGCTGGGCGAGCAGGCCCTGGCCGCCCAGCAGCACCGCCGGGGCGGCGTCGGCCCCCGCGCCGCCGGCCCCGGCGGCGATCGCGCCCAGGAGTACGAGGGCCAGGAGCGGGGCGTCCTTCTTCGAGGCTTCGAACGCCCGGTAGAGGTGGTTCTGGTTGATGTGGCCGATTTCGTGCGCGATGACGCCCGCCAGCTCGCTCTCGCTCGAGGTGATGTCGATCAGGCCCGCGTTCACGCCGATGTAGCCGCCGGGCGCGGCGAACGCGTTGATCTGGTTGTCCTTGACGATGAAGAACGTGAAATGGTCTTTGGGTCGCTCGCTCGCGGCCACCAGGCGGAAGCCCAGGTCGTTGATGTACTGGTCGAGCAGGGCGTCGTCGACGGTCAGGTCGAGCGCGTGCATCTGGCTGAGCATCATCGCGCCGTACTGGTCAGCCTCGCGCGGACTGATCAGCGCGTTCGCGGAGCTGCCCAGGTCCGGCAGGCGGATGTTGTCCTGCGCGCCCGCCGTGAGGGTGGCGGCGGTGCTGGCAGCGATGAGGGCGAGTCGTGGCAGGAGAGGGCGCATACGACGGGCGACGATACCATTAGCGGATGGCCCTGGGCGGGCGACGGGAATGGGACAGTCATCCGTCATGCGGGTTCGCTTGCTTGTAAAATCGGACCCGCGGCGCCATTTTGCGCCTATCGACGCACAGAGACACGGTTTTATGTCTAGCCCCGAGATCACCATCTATTCCACGGCCGTTTGCCCCTATTGCGTGGCGGCGAAGAATCTCCTCAAGGCCAAGGGCCTGGCCTGGGACGAGGTCCGCATCGACACCGACCCCGCCCAGCGCGACGTGATGCTGCAGAAGAGCGGCGGTCGGCGCACCGTGCCGCAGATCTTCATCAACGGCACCCACGTGGGGGGCTTCGACGACCTGGCCGCGGCCGACCGCGACGGTCGCCTGGCCCAGATCCTGGGGGCGGCGCACTGATGGCCGGCAACGATCGGGTCGAGGGGTTCACCGCTTTCCGCAAGCGGATGAACGAGCGGATCCTCGCCGAAGACAACCAGGTGGTGCGCCGCTTCTTCGCGCTTGACACCCAGACCTACCGGGACGGTGCGCTCGACGTCAAGACCAAGGAAATGCTCGGCCTGGTCGCCTCCATGGTGCTGCGCTGCGACGACTGCATCAGCTACCACGTGGCCCAGTGCAAGGAGGCGGGCGTCAACCGCGACGAGTTCTTCGAGGTGTTCAGCGTGGGCTTGGTCGTGGGCGGCTCCATCGTGATCCCCCATCTGCGCCGGGCCGTCGATTTCCTCGATTCGCTCGAGAGCGAGGCCCCCGCGGATGCGGCGGCCTGCCCGGATCACCCTGGCGCCTGACCGGGTGCATCCTTGAAGGAAGCGGGTCGGATCGCCGATAATTGAGCGATTTTCTTCCCCGTGCACGCTTTTTCGCGTGTACCCCCGCTTCCTTCAGGAGTATCCCCCATGAGCAAGACCATTGCCGTGATTCCCGGCGACGGTATCGGCCCCGAGATCATGGACGCGACCATCCGCGTCCTCGATGCCCTCGACTGCGGTCTGACCTACGACTACGTGGACGCGGGCATGGTCGCGCTCGAGAAGCACGGTGACCTGCTGCCGCAGGCCACGATCGACGCCATCGCCAAGCACACCGTGGCGCTCAAGGGCCCGCTGACCACTCCGATCGGCGGTGGCTTCACGTCGATCAACGTCACGCTGCGCCGCAAGTTCGATCTCTACGCCAACGTGCGCCCGGCGATCAGCTTCCCCGGCACCAAGGCGCGCTACGACAACATCGACATCATCACGGTGCGCGAGAACACCATGGGCGCGTACATGGCCGAAGGCCAGACGCGCGAGGGCGAAGGCGACAACGAGGTGGCCGTCTCGGTCATCCGCAACACCCGTCCCGGCATGGAGCGCATCTGCCGCTACGCCTTCGAGATGGCCCGCCAGAAGGGCCGCAAGAAGGTTACCGCGGTGCACAAGGCGAACATCATGAAGACCTCGTCGGGCCTGTTCCTCGACGTCGCGCGTGAAGTGGCGAAGGATTTCACCGATCTCGAATTCAGCGAGATGATCGTCGACAACGCCTGCATGCAGCTGGTGATGAACCCCTACCAGTTCGACGTGATCGTCACCACCAACCTCTTCGGCGACATTCTCTCCGACCTCTGCGCCGGCCTAGTCGGCGGCCTGGGCCTCGCGCCGGGCGCCAACATCGGCAAGGATGCCGCGATTTTCGAAGCCGTGCACGGTTCGGCGCCGGACATCGCGGGCCAGAAGAAGGCCAACCCCTGCGCGCTGCTGCTTGCCGCGGCCGACATGCTCGACCACCTCGACATGGTGTCCAAGGCGACGCGCCTGCGCAAGGCGATCAGCGACGTGATGAATGCCCGCGACCGTACCACGCCCGACGTGGGCGGCACCGGCACCACCGACACCTTCGGTGACGCGATCGTCGAGCGGATTCGCGCGACGGCGTAAGTCCTCAAAGAAAACCCCGCGCAAGCGGGGTTTTTTTCAGGTGGTGGCTCCGTAGCGAGTCGAGGTGGCGGGCGCCTGCCGCGATCAGTCTCGAACGAAGGGGTACGGCGCGAGGAAGATCAACCAGATCGCCAGCACAATACCCACGTATTTCAGCAGGCGGAACAGTGTCGGGTTCGCTTTCTTGAAACGCCGGGTGCGCTCGCGCCCGCGCTGGTTCAACGCGAACATGCGATTGACGAAGCCCACCTGCTCCTGGCCGTCATCGCTGTTGGGCGAGGCGGTGATGGAACCCATGAACGCACCCACGCGTTTGTTGACGGCGTTCATCAGGCGGCTCTTGAGCGGGCGCTCCACGTCGGCGAAAAGGATCACGCGGGTCTGGTCGGTGCGGTTTTCCGCCCAGTGCACGTAGGTCTCGTCGAAAACGACATCCTTGCCATCGCGCCAGGCGTGCATTTCGCCGTCCACGAAGATGCGGCAGTCGTCCGAATTGGGCGTGATCAGGCCCAGGTGGTAACGCAACGACCCGGCGAAGGGATCACGGTGCGGATTGAGCTTGCTGCCGGGCGGGAGGAGGGCGAACATCGCCGCCTTCACGCTCGGGATCGAGTTCAGCAGCTTGACCGTTTCCGGGCAGAGGGTTTCGGCCGAGGCCAGCGGCTCGCCGTACCACTTCAGGTAAAAGCGCTTCCAGCCCTGCTTGAAGAAGGAATTGAACGACGCGTCGTTGTGTTTTTCCGCCGCACGGATGAACCCCTCGTCGAAAAGGTGGGCGGCTTCTTCGCGGATGGTCTCCCAATTGACCTGGAGGAGGTCGAGCTGCGGAAAGCCGCGGCGATCGAGGATGGGACGTGCCGGGACGGCGGAAAACGCATACATCAACAGGTTGTATGGCGCGAAGATGGCGGAGTGATCGACCAGCTGGCGATCGAAGCGCAGGCGCGAGCGGCCGCGCAGGTGTACCCGCAGCACGCAGAGCGTGAACAGGATCAGCACGTAGAGGACGATAAAGCGAGGTCCCAGGAAGTTCATGGTGTCGGACTCGGCATGGACAGGCGATACGTCAGGCCGGATGCCGGGCGTATCAGCGCTTTATAGGATACTCCTGCCCCCGTGGCCTAGCACGCGCGCGGTGCCTGCGCCGGGGCGCCAGGCGCGTTGGAACGCCTTGTTGACCCAGGCGCTGGCGCGTCGGACAGCGGCGTGCGGCGATGTGCCCCTGGCCAGGTAGGCCGCGATCGCCGACGCGAGGGTGCACCCGCTGCCATGGCCTTCGAAGGGCAGTCGGGGGTAGCGGGTCTCGATGACGCCCGAGGCGTCGTAATAGCGATCGATGACGTCGGTGCCTTTGCCGTGGCCACCCTTGAGCAGCACGCCGGCGGCCCCCAGGGCGAGCAGGTCTGCTCCCGCTTCGTCCACCGCCCGCCCGATCCGGCGACCCAGCAGCGCTTCGGCTTCGGGCAGGTTCGGCGTGAGTATGTCGGCCAGCGGGATAAGTTCATCGACGAGCGCACCCATGGCGTTCTCGTCGAGCAACCGGGCGCCGCGGGTGGCGATCATGACCGGATCGACGACGAGCCACGCCGGGCGGCGCATGCGCATCGTCCGGGCGACGAGCCGCGTGAGAGCCGCGCTCCCGAGCATGCCGGTCTTGACCGCGGCGATGGGGAAATCGGCGAAGACCGCATCGATCTGGCTGCGCACATGGGCGGCAGGCAGGGTGTGCACCGCGCTTACCCCGAGGGTGTTCTGCGAGGTGACAGCCGTGATGGCAGTCAGCCCGTGCGTGCCGAGCGCCTGAAACGTCTTCAGGTCGGCCTGGATACCGGCCCCGCCACCGGAGTCCGAGCCGGCGATGGTGAGCGTGTTCGGTTTGGCTGTCATACGCGAAGCATAGTCGAGCACCCGTTCTTCGAGACGTGGTCGCCGTGGGCGCCGACCTACGCCGGTGCGACGGTTTCCGTGCGTAACGTGTCGCGAGGGAAAATGCCTAAAGCAGGCTCTCGTAAAGATCGTGCCACTGCGGATTCTCCGCCTCGATGAGCCGACGTTTCCACGCGCGATGCCAGTGCTTCAGGGCTTTCTCGCGAAGCATGGCGCAAGCCATGACCTCGTGTACCTCGAACCACGCCAGGCGTGTTACCCCGAACCGTTTCGTAAACCCGTCGACGCCCGCCTCGCGATGTTGCCAGACGCGCTGCACGAGATGACTTGTCACGCCGAAGTATAGCGTGCCGCGATAACCGCTCGCGAGCAGGTAAACACACAGGTGTCCTTTCCAACCGCTCTCTCCGTGAATAAGGACGCGGGCCTCATGCCCGCGTCCTGAACTCACCCTACAGTGCCTCGGACGCGAAATCCGCCAGGCGCGAGCGTTCGCCACGCCGTAGCGTGATGTGTCCGGAATGGGCCCACAGCTTGAACCGGTCCACGGCGTAGGTGAGGCCCGACGTGGTCTCGGTGAGGTAGGGCGTGTCGATCTGCTCCACGTTGCCGAGACAGACGATCTTCGTGCCGGGACCCGCACGCGTGATCAGCGTCTTCATCTGCTTCGGCGTCAGGTTCTGCGCCTCGTCGATGATGAGGTAGCGGCTGAGGAACGTGCGCCCGCGCATGAAATTCAGCGAGCGGATCTTCACCCGCGAGGCGAGCAGGTCGTTCGTCGCCTGGCGACCCCACGAGCCGCCTTCCTCGGGGTTGGCGAGCACCTCGAGATTGTCGGTGAGCGCGCCCATCCACGGCGTCATCTTCTCTTCCTCCGTGCCTGGCAGGAAGCCGATGTCCTCGCCCACGGAAACCGTGGCGCGGGTCATGATGATTTCGCGGTAGCGCTGTTGATCCATGACCTGGGCAAGGCCCGCGGCGAGCGCGAGCAACGTCTTGCCGGTGCCCGCGGTGCCGAGCAGGGTCACGAAGTCGACGTCCGGATCCATCAGCAGGTTCAGCGCGAAGTTCTGCTCGCGGTTGCGCGCGGCGATACCCCATACGCCGTGTGCCGCGTGGGTATGGTCGTCGAGCAGCACGAGTCGGGCGCGACGGGCGTCCTCGTCGCCGTGGACGTCCAGCACCCGCAGTTCGACGTCGTTTTCGCCGGGCATGTAAAGGCACTGGTGCGGATACCAGTCTTCGCCCTCATGCATGTCCATGTCGTAGTAAGTGCGCCCGCGCTCGTTCCACGAGCGCACTTCGGGATGACGGTTCCAGAAATCTTCCGGCAGCGCGTCGGTGCCGGTGAAGAGCAGGGCGAAATCGTCGAGCGCGCGATCGTTCTCGTAGTCCTCGGCGTCGATGCCGAAGATCGATGCCTTGATGCGCAGGTTGATGTCCTTGGTGACCAGGATCACCGGACGGTCCGGGAACTGGTCGCGCAGGTCGATCACCGCCGCGAGGATCTGGTTGTCGGCCTTGCCGTTGCCATGGCTGGCGCGCTGTTGGAAAAACAGCCGCCCCACGGCGCCGCGCTTGAGCTTGATCCCCTGTGGATTGGCCAGTTCGAGGCCGTCCTTCAGCGGGCCGCCGCGCTCGATCAGCTCGTTGATGAAGCGGCTCACCTGGCGGCCATTGCGCGAGACTTCCGAGCCACCTTTCTTCTTTTCGTCCAGTTCCTCCAGCACCGTCATCGGGATGAAGACGTCGTGCTCCTCGAAGCGGAACAACGACGTCGGATCGTGCAGCAGCACGTTGGTATCGAGGGCGTAGATGCGCTTGCTTCCGTTCATGCGGAAGTGACCTCATGCGGAGGTGGCGAAACCCGGCCGATGCAAGGCCGGGGGAGGGTGCCGCGTGACGCGGTGGCCGTCACGCGGAGGGGATGCTCTCGAGCACGGCCTGGGCATGGCCGGGAATCTTCACGCCACGCCACTCGGCGGCAAGCCGGCCATCGGGGCCAATCAGGAAGGTGCTGCGCACGACGCCCATGTGGCGTTTGCCGTAAAGCACCTTTTCGTGGATGACGTCGAATGCCTTGCACCACGTTTCGTCGGCATCGGAAACGAGCGGAAACGGCAGTTCATGCTTGGCGGTGAAGTTGGCGTGCGATCGTGCCGAATCGCGGGATACGCCGATCACCTCGGCACCGCGTGCGCGAAATTGCGCATAGAGATCGCGGAAATCCTTCGCCTCGTTCGTGCAGCCGGGCGTGTTGTCCTTGGGATAGAAGAACACCACGACCCATTGCCCCGAGAGGGCAGGGAGCGACAGCGTGCCGCCGTCGCCGAGGTGGCCTTCCAGTGCGGGTACCGTCTTGCCCTTGTCGATCATGCGTGCCTTGTTCGTCAGAATTTCACCGGATCCATGATGGCGTCGAGATTGAGGCCATCGCACAGCTCGAGGAAGTCGTCGCGCAGCGCGGCGATATGGGTTTCGGAAGGGATACCGATCGTGATCTGCGCCTGGAACATCTCGGCGCCCGTCTGCATCGCCTGGTAGCGCATGGACGAGAGCTGCTCCACGCTGATGTCGCGGCGCGAGAAGAACTCGATGATCTTCACCAGGATGCCCGGCCGGTCGGCGGCGATGACTTCGACGAGGTAAGGCAGAAGGTGCGCCGTGGGTTCGCGAGGTGCCGTGCGGTAGTGGACGATCTGCAGGTCTTCGTCGCGGGCCAGCTTGCCCACCGCGGTTTCGAGTTTCGCCACGGCGTCCCAGGCGCCGGAGGCCAGGAGCATCACGGAGGTGTCGTTGCCGATCGTGGAGACGCGGGCGTCGGCCAGGTTGCACCCGGAGTCGGCGATGCGTTTGGCGAGGGCGAGGATCGGCGCGCGATGCGCCGGCGACAGCGTCGAGATGAGGAGCTGGTTGTCGGTGGCGGCGCTGCGTGCTGCGGAACGATTCAAGATTTCACTACCCATGGCGCGACCCGCGGGGCGCGGGGCGTCGCTACGGGCCCGAGCTTACCGGTGGGGGTCCCGGACCCGCAAGGGCGGCCTGCCCCGACACGTAAAACCGACCGAATGGACGTGCCGGGGGCGCCCCGGTAACATGCGAAGTGCTGTCTACTGAACGGGTTTCACCTTGGACATCTCCGGAAGCATCACCGCGCTGGCGACGCCCTTCGCCGCCGACGGGGCCCTCGATTTCGCCGCGTTCGCCCGGCTGCTCGACCAGCAGCTCGCCGGTGGCACGCAGGCCGTGGTCGTCGCCGGCTCCACAGGCGAATCGCATTTCCTTGAGCACGACGAATACGAGCGCCTGCTCGCGTTCGCGGTGAAGCACGTCGACAAACGCGTGCCGGTGATCGCCGGCACGGGCGAGGCCGGTACGGCGAAGACCGTGGCGACCACGCGCCGCGCGAAGGCGCTTGGCGCCGATGCGGCCCTGGTGGTGGCACCGTTCTACGTGCGTCCCACGCAGGAGGGCCTGCGCCGGCATTTCCTCGTCGTGGCCGACGAGGGCGGTTTGCCGGTGGTGCTCTACAACGTGCCGTCGCGTACCGGTTGTGACATCGCTCCGGAGACCGTGGCGGCCTTGCGCGACCACCCCGCCATCGTCGGCATCAAGGAGGCCCGGGGCGACAGCGAGCGCATTCGCGCCATCGCGGAACTTGTCCGCCCGGATTTCGTCTACCTCAGCGGCGACGACGGCTCGGCCCACGAGGCCATGCTCGCCGGCGCCGCGGGCACCATTTCGGTGGTGGCCAACCTCGTGCCGCAGGCCTTCCGTGAGTTGTGCGATGTTGCCCGAGCCGGCGACGCCGCCCGCACCGCCCAGGCCGCGGCTCGCCTGGCCCCCCTGATCGATGCCCTCAATTGCGCGCCCAATCCCATTCCCGTCAAGGCCGGCCTGGCCGCGCTGGGGCTGGGTTCGGCGGCTCCGCGCCTGCCCCTGGTCGAACTGGCGGCCGGTCCGGCGCTGAACCGGGTGCGCGAAACGCTCGCGGCTCTGGCACCATTGGCGTCCGCGGCCTGACGCCCTTCCTTTCAACGGATCCAACGGAACTTTCGTTCATGAAGAAAACCTCGTACGCGCTGGTCGTCCCGGCACTGCTCCTGTCCGTCCTGGTCGTCTCCGGCTGCGGCGCGTTCCGCTCCAAGAAGGACTGGGAAAGGGCCCAGCAGGAAGCCCCGCTCGAAATCCCGCCGGGCCTCGACACCCCGTCGACCAGCGCCGCCCTGGTGATCCCCGACGTGGGCTCCGGCGCTGCCGGCGGCGACGCCCAGGCGACCCAGGGTGCCGCCCCGGTGTCCGACGGCTTCGTGCTGACCGATGCGCCGGATGCCGCCTATCGCCGCATCGGTGAGCTCTTGAGCGTGGGTGACCTGGGCAAGGTCACCGCCCACGACGACGCCACTCACACCTATCAGATCGCCGTCAGCCAGGGCGCCGCGTCCGAGGAGCGTCCGGGCCTGTTCCGCCGCATGTTCGGTGGTGGCAAGCACGACGACGAGGGCGCTTCCTCGTCGTCCAACGGTCGCAAGCAGCACATGGTGGTGCTGACGATCAACGAGAGCGGCACCGGTAGCGAGGTGCGCGCGCAGGGTGACGCCGATGGCGTGCGCCGTGTCATCGACGCGCTGAAGTCGCGGATGGGAAGCAAATAACCGCACCGTCCCGCGTCCTCGAAAACGCCACCCCCGGGTGGCGTTTTTCGTTTCGGGCCGGGCTTGGAATGTCCGGAAAAGGGCAGGCGTCGCCTACATCGAAAGAGGCATTGCCGCATCGTTCGTCGTGGCGAATCATGAGGCTGGGGCACGGAGCCCCGGGTTTTGGACCCTCAACGACAAGGATGACGTCATGGACGCTCGCCGGCCGCTGCTTCGCCTCGCCGCTGTGCTGCTTCTGGCCGGACTCGCCGCCTGTTCGGGCCTGAAAACCCGGCCCGGAGAGGGGGCCTACCCGCCGCCGCCCGTTGCCGCGCCATCGGCCGCGTCCTCCATGCCAGGCGACACCGGTCGCCTCAGTGGGTCGGATGTCGCGAGGCATCTCCAGGAGCGCTATAACGAAAACAGGGCCACGTGCGATCGGCTTCCGGCGGTCCTGTGCTCGGGCATCCTGTTGCGGGCGACGGTTCGCGGTGCCTATTACGTATGGAATCCGCGGCCCACGGCGCCGATCAGGAACGGCGTGTCGTTTTCCTGGCTGCGCAAGGATTCCGGCTTCA
Source organism: Luteibacter sahnii (assembly GCF_034063545.1). Taxonomy (NCBI): domain Bacteria; kingdom Pseudomonadati; phylum Pseudomonadota; class Gammaproteobacteria; order Lysobacterales; family Rhodanobacteraceae; genus Luteibacter; species Luteibacter sahnii. Next base: position 51,418 of record NZ_JAQLOK010000002.1, on the reverse strand, counting down.
GCGCCTTGGCGTTCGGCTACACCAATGGCTTCATCGTGCTTCCGTATTTCTATGCCGACGCGCCGAGCGACGGTTATACGCAGTTGACGGTGTTATGCATTTTTCCGTTCGATGCCGACACCCACAACCGCACGGGAGGCAGGAACGACGGCTGCGGCGCCAACACCACGGCGACCGTGGCGAATACGGGCCCATGCCAGGATCAGGGCATCGTCACCGCCAGCCAGTGGATGGCGCGTTTCGGCAACGTGCCCAATCGCTATACGGACCAATGCGGATTCGCGCTCCATCCGTCGGCGACATCGGCCAGCGCAGCCTTCCAGGCCCAGGCGGACATTCGCAGTCAGTTGCCCCGGTATTTTTCGCTCCAGAATGAGGTCATGGTCGGCACCTGGGCGCAAAACGACGCGCGCCTCCCCCTCGAAGCGTTTTTCTATATGGCGGGCAGCCAGACGGGCAAGTCGGAAGCCGGGCAGAACCAGGCCGATTTCAAGTCGATGACGGGGCGGTGGGTGCCGGTCATCCGCATGACCCTTCCGAGCCGGGCTGGTGGGGCGGCAGCCTTCGTTTACGACGCGGCCGATCAGCAGGTTCGCTGAGCGGCGCCCGCGACAGCCACGGACCCACACGCGGAGGGGGTATTCCATGCACAGGCAATGGCGTTCGATAGCGGTGCGCCTCGGCGCGGGGCTCGCGGTGTCGCTGGGTTGCTCCGCGATGGGCTCTCCGGCGATGCGGGGCGCGCACGATGCCGAAGGCGAGTCGGTGGCCCGGGGCATCCAGGCGCGATACGACGACGAAAGTACCGTCGGGTGCAACGGCTCGCCCACCGCGCCGGCCTTCCTGTGTTCCGGGGTGATCCTGCGCAGCACCGCTTATCCGCTGCCAGGAGGTCATGCATGGGACCCGAAGGGAGCAAGCAATCCCAAGCCGGGTGGCATCTCGTTCTCGTGGATGCGTCGTGACGCGCAGTTCAACAAGGTGGCGCACGGCTACACGCAAGGCTTCATCCTGGTGCCGGTCCTGAAGTATGGGGGGCGCCCGTTCCGTAACATGGAGGTGATGTGCGCGTACCCCATCGACGCGGCGAGCGACCTCCGCGCCAAGGCCGGTTGCGGTGCGCACCGCAGCTACCCGTCCGATAGCGGTCCTTGCCAGGCACAGGGCATTACGACGGCGAACGCGTGGGTGAACCACTATTTCAAAGTGTCGGGCGAGTACAAGCGGCACGATCACCAGTGCGGCTTTACGATGACGTCGGGCACGCCGAACGCCACCGCCGTTTTCCTCCAGGCGCTCATCGCGATGCGGGAGATCAAGGACGAGTCGTTCCGCAACCAGAATGAGCTGGTGATCCAGGAGTGGTCATTCGGTGAGGACGCGCGATTGCCGATCGAGGCGTTCTTCTACATCTCGGGTCAGGACGGGCCTTTGGGCGCGATGTCCTATCAGCAAGACCTCTACAAGACGACCGGTCGATGGGTACCTGTCGTGCGGCTCACGTTGGCCTCATCTCCCGGCGAGAGGGCGACGTTTTCGTTCCGTTCGATGGACCAGTCGGTGCCCTGACGCGTCAGGGGCCCAGGCGAGAAACGGGTTCATCGCGGAAGTCCGGGGACCCTCCCCGCGATCGACCTTATGGGCCCGGTGGAGGGTTCGATCCCGCGAGTCGTGCTGGTCTGGTCCCCAGAGCGCGTTGCACTTGGGCGTTTGGGGAGGAGACCTTGGCGTCCACCCTCGCTGCTCGGGCAGTCCTCCGCGTTCGACAGGGAAAGGCGGCTGACGCGACCACGCGCTAATTGGCCTGCGTCCGCTCCCTTGTGCGGAACTCGCCTCGAGGGCGGACACCGAAGGCTCTGGCCTTACCGTCCGCGTCGGCGGCAACGCCTGCATCCATGCGACATCCTCGCGCTTCCGCGAAGAGCCACAAAAAAGCCCCTGGAAGGGGCTCTTTGGTGTCAGCGCTTGAGCTGCTCGATCTTGTTCGGTTTGTTTTCCCAATCCTTGGCGTCGGGGAGGCCATCCTTGCGCTCGGTGATGACCGGCCACGCTTGGGACAGTTCGGCGTTCAGCGCCACGAACGACTCTTGCCCAGCGGGCACGTCGTCTTCCGGATAGATGGCGTTGATGGGGCATTCCGGCTCGCAGAGGGTGCAGTCGATGCACTCGTCCGGATTGATCACCAGGAAATTCGGGCCTTCGTGGAACGCGTCGACAGGGCAAACCTCGACGCAGTCCGTGTACTTGCACTTGATGCAGTTGTCGGTGACGACAAAGGTCATGCGGAATCAGGCGCCAGAGAAAAAGTGGCGCTCCCTACGAGGTTCGAACTCGTGTTCCCGCCTTGAGAGGGCGGTGTCCTGGACCACTAGACGAAGGGAGCGGGGTCGTACGGGAAGTACGAAGCGCGCTAGTATACCTGAGTTCCGACGCTCGGCAATGCTTTTTTGGTCCCTCGTCGGAAGGCAACGAATTCGTTACATTTAACCATCCGTACCCGACGCCGGTTGTCGACGGGACACCCACCCGACCGGGCGCGAGGGCGCTCGCCAGGATCGTAGCCGCTTGAATCCCGAAACCAGGAGCGACGCGTTGCCCGCCATGCGCATCATCCCGCGCGAGCAACACTCCATCTCCCGCAAGAACATCAGCAAAGCCGCGCTTCGCGTGCTCTACCGGCTCCACGAAGCCGGATTCGACGCCTACCTCGTCGGCGGTGCCGTGCGCGACCTCTTGCTGGGTGGTCACCCCAAGGACTTCGACGTGGCCACCAACGCCACGCCCGACGAGGTGAAGGGGCTGTTCCGCAACTGCCGCCTCATCGGCCGGCGGTTCCGGCTGGCTCACGTGGTGTTCGGCCCGGAGATCATCGAGGTGGCCACCTTCCGTGGTACAGGCGAGGAGGGCGCGGAAGGGGGCGACCGCCACATCGTCGACGGCCGGATCGTGCGCGACAACATCTGGGGCAGCATCGAAGAAGACGCCGTACGCCGGGATTTCCGGGTCAACGCCCTCTACTACGACATCGCCGATTTCAGCGTGCGGGACTACGTCGGCGGCATGCAGGATCTCGAAGACCGCAGCATGCGCCTCATCGGCGACCCGGAGCAGCGTTACCGCGAAGACCCGGTGCGCATGCTGCGCGCCGCGCGTCTGGCGGCCAAGCTCGGCTTCACGATCGACCCGGCGGCGGCCGCGCCGTTCGCCACGCTGGGGCACCTGCTGGGCGAGGCATCCCCGGCGCGCCTGTTCGACGAATCGCTCAAGCTGTTCCTTGCCGGCCACGGCCTGAAGAGCTTCCGCATGCTCGAAGCCTGTGGCTTGCTGACGTTCCTGTTTCCCGCCACCGCCCGCGCCCTCGAACGCGGCGACGACGCGCTACGCGCGCTGGTGGAACAGGGTCTGGCCAACACCGACGCGCGTATCGCCGCCGGCAAGTCGGTCACCCCGGCGTTCCTCTACGCGGTGCTGCTGTGGGGTGAGGTGCGCGACCAGGCGCAGGGCTGGATGGCGCAGGGTTTCGACATGAACGAGGCCTGGCAGCGGGCCGCCGTGCACGTGGTGGGCGAGCAGTGCCAGCGCGTGGCCATCCCGCGCCGTTTCACCTTCACGATGGAAGAGATCTGGGCCCTTCAGCCGCGCTTCGAGCAGATCCATCGCAAGCGCGTCTTCCGACTGATGTCCCATCCGCGTTTCCGCGCCGCGTTCGATTTCCTGCTGCTGCGCGCGCACGAGTCGCCGCGCATGCGCGAACTGGGCCAATGGTGGAATCACGCCCAGCAGCTGCCGCCGGAGATGCTCGCCGCGGCGCTGGGTGGCGGTGGCGTGCCGCCGAGCGACCACACCGTGGCCGCCACGGCCCCGGCCCGCAAGCGCCGTCGGCGTCGCAAACCCGCAGGCCGCGGCAAGGGCGATTCGGGCGGCGCGTGAGCGTGATCGCCCTGATTGGCCTGGGAGGCAACCTCGGGGATGTCCGTGGCCGGCTCCGGGACGCCATTGACGCGCTGGAGCGCGTTCCCGGCGTCCATGTCACGGCACGCTCGCGCATCTATCGCACGCCGCCGTGGGGCCACCTCGACCAGCCGGATTTCATCAACGCGGCCATCGCGGTATCGACATCGCTGGATGCCCATGCCCTGCTCGATGCCCTGCTCGCGGTCGAGCGCTCGCTGGGGCGCGTGCGTGACGGCGCTCGATGGGGGCCACGTACGATCGATCTCGACCTGCTCGCGTTCGGTGATGCGGTGATCCACGACGACCGGCTCGACGTGCCCCATCCGCGGATCCCCGAGCGCGCGTTCGTACTGCTGCCCCTGGCCGACATTGCCCCCGACGTCGTGCTGCCCGGCATGGGGCGGGTCGCCGACCTGCGTGCCGCGATCGATCACGGTGCCTGCCAGGTGCTGGAGTAGCGTCGGGCTTCCTTGAGCCCGGGCGCGTCCGGGAGGACAATCCCTTTTCTTACAACGAGGCGACAAGAGCGTGTACGTGGAAAAAACGAGTGCGCCGGCGCGCAAGCCGGTGACCGTGCCGGGCCTGAAGGCGATGAAAGCCGAAGGCCGGAAGATCGTGATGCTCACCGCCTACGACGCGAGTTTCGCCGCGCAACTGGAATCCGCCGGGGTCGACGTGGCCCTCGTCGGCGATTCGCTGGGCATGGTGGTGCAGGGCAGGTCGAGCACGCTGCCGGTCACGATCGACGACATGGTCTATCACACCGCTGCGGTCGCGCGAGGGCTGTCTGCGACCCTGCTCGTGGCCGATCTGCCGTTCATGAGCGACCGCGACGTACCCACGGCCCTCGACTCGGCCGCGCGCCTGGTCGCGCAGGGCGGGGCGGCCATGGTGAAAATCGAAGGGGCCGGTCGCGTTTGCACGGTGATCGCGGCCCTGGCGGAGCGCGATATCCCGGTCTGTGGCCACCTTGGCCTCACGCCGCAGTCGGTGAACCGCCTGGGCGGCTACAAGGTGCAGGGTAAGACCGAGGCCGCCGCGGAGCAGCTGTTCGCCGACGCGCAAGCCGTCGAAGCGGCCGGTGCCGACCTGCTCGTGCTCGAGTGCGTGCCGTCGTCCCTCGCCGCTCGCATCACCGCCGCGCTTTCGATTCCCGTCATCGGTATCGGCGCCGGCATCGGCTGCGATGGCCAGGTGCTGGTCGTCTACGACATGCTCGGCCTCACCCCGGGCAAGCGGCCGAAGTTTTCCAAGGATTTTCTCGCCGGGCGCGATGCCATTTCCGCCGCCATCGCCGCGTATGCCGACGATGTGCGCGAGAAACGGTTTCCCGGCCCCGAACACAGCTTCAGCTGAAGACAGACCCGATCATGCAGACCGTTACCGATGCCGCCGCCCTCCGTGCCACGATCCGTGGCTGGCGCACCGCCGGCCAGGCCGTGGCGTTTGTGCCCACCATGGGCAACCTGCACGCGGGCCACCATTCGTTGCTGAAACTCGCCCGGGCCCGGGCGGATCGCGTGGTGGCGAGCGTCTTCGTCAATCCCACGCAGTTCGGCCCCAACGAGGATTTCGAACGCTACCCGCGCACGCTGGCCCAGGACCAGGTGGGGCTTGCCGAAGCCGGGTGTGACGTGCTGTTCGCGCCCGACGTGCCGACGCTCTATCCATTCGGCGCGGCGGCCAGCGTGAGCGTGCACGTGCCCGTGATCACCGACACGCTCGAGGGTGCCCATCGACCGGGCCATTTCGACGGCGTGGCGACGGTAGTGAGCAAGCTGTTCCACCTCGTGCAGCCGGATTTCGCCGTGTTCGGCCAGAAAGATTTCCAGCAGCTGAAGGTCATCGAGCGCATGGTGCGTGACCTCTCCCTGCCGGTCAAAGTCATGTCCGGCCCAACCCTGCGCGACGATGACGGTCTCGCCATGAGCTCGCGCAATCAGTATCTGTCGCCGAACGAGCGCCAGCGCGCCCCGCAGATCTACGCCACGCTGGTGCAGATGCGCGACCTGTTCCGGCAGGGCCATGCCTGGCAGGCCCTGGAGCAGGCCGCCCGGGCTCGCCTGGAGCGGGCCGGCTTCGTTCCTGACTACGTCGCCATCCGGCGGGCCGAGGATCTCACCGAGCCGGGCGTCGACGAGCGCGAGGGTCTGGTGGCGCTGGTGGCCGCCCGGCTGGGCGCCACCCGCCTGATCGACAACCTGCTGTTCGACTGAAGTCCTTCACGAACCGGCACTTGCGTTTTGCCGCCCCACGCCCCATAAAGCGCCTCGACAGAGGAGCCCCTTCCTGACGAGCGGGACATTCCTCCGTTAGAATAGGCGTTTTGCCACCGCCACATCCCCAGAGACCGCCATGCAGCTCAACATGCTCAAGTGCAAGATCCACCGCGCCACGGTGACTCACGCCGAGCTGAACTACGAAGGTTCCATCGCTATCGACGGCAACCTGCTCGACGCCGCGGGCATCCGCGAATACGAACAGATCCACGCGTGGAACATCAGCAACGGCGAGCGCTTCGTCACCTACGCGCTGCGTGCGGACGAAGGCTCGGGCATCATCTCGGTGAACGGCAGCGCGGCGCGTCGCGTCTCCGTGGGCGACCTGGTCATCATCGCCGCGTTCGCCAGCCTCTCCGAGGCCGAACTGGCGAAATACCAGCCCGATCTGGTGTACGTCGACGCATCCAACCGCATCACGCACACGAATCATTCGATTCCCAAGCAGGCCGCCTGAATGCGATGGGCCGGCGGCTTCGTCGCCGGCCCACCACAGCTTCTCTACGCTGCACTGCGGTAAGATTCCGGCTTCCCTCCGTCGCAGCCAAGTGGAAGCCATGGATTCAAAGCACGCCCCCCTGCCTTCGTTCGAAGCGCACGCCGCCCGTCTGGCCGGCACTCATCTCCGCACCCTCGTCAACGATGACGCACGCGCGCAGCGCCTGCGCCGGCGGGTGGGCCCGATCCTCCTCGACATCACCCGGCAAAAGCTCGACGTCCCTGCGCTCGACGCCGTGGGTCAGTACATCGAAGGCACGGGCTGGCAAGCCGCGCGAGACGCGATGTTCGAAGGCAAGCACATCAACACCTCCGAAGACCGTGCCGTGCTGCACACGGCGCTTCGCGGTGGCGCGTCGCGTCATCCCGCCGCGCCGGCCGAGGTGCGCAAGGAGGTCGCCGACGCGCTCGACAAGATGGAGCAACTCGTCAGCGCCGTGCATCGCGGCGAAGGTGCCTCGGTGGGGCTCATCGATGGCGTGACCGACGTGGTCAACATCGGCATCGGTGGTTCCGACCTCGGCCCGCGCCTGGCCGTGCACGCGCTCGAACAGTTTCACGTCAAGGGCATCCGCAGCCACTTCCTCACCAACGTCGACGGCCAGGCCGCCACCGACCTGATGAAGCAGCTCGATCCGGCGCACACGCTGGTGATCCTCGTCTCCAAGAGCTTCAACACGCAGGAAACCCTGCTCAATGGCGGCGTGTTCCGCCAGTGGATCCTCAAGGCGAACGACGGCGACGAAACCCGGACGTCCAAACACTTCATCGCCGTGAGTTCCAACGTCGAGGCGGTCAACACCTGGGGCGCATCGCAAGTGCTGCCGATGTGGGATTACGTCGGCGGCCGCTTCTCGCTGTGGTCCGCCGTGGGTGCGTCGATCGCCTTTTCGATCGGCATGCAGGGATTTCGCGAGCTTCTCGCCGGTGCCGCCGAGGCCGACGATCATTTCCGCGACGCTGCCTGGCAGGACAACGTGCCCGTGCTGCTTGCCATCGCCGAACTGTGGAACCGCAACGTGCTCGGCCGCAGCAGTCGCGCGGTGGTGCCCTACGTCGACTCGCTTGCCGACCTGCCGTCTTACCTCCAGCAGCTGGAGATGGAGAGTCTCGGCAAGCACGTGCACCCGGACGATGGCAGCGAGGTCGCCCAGTCCACCGTGCCGGTCGTGTGGGGCAGCATCGGCACCAACGCCCAGCACGCGTATTTCCAGGCACTGCATCAGGGCACGGACACCGTGCCGCTCGAGTTCATCGGCCTGGTAAAGCCCGCGCACCCGCTGCGCGAGAATCACGACGTGCTGTTGTCGAACCTGCTGGCGCAGGCGGCGGCGTTGTCGCTGGGCAAGACCTTCGACGAGGCGCTCGCCGAAGCCAAGACGGGCACGGACGACGAGCGCCGTGCGCTCGCCGCCCAGCGCACCTTCAAGGGCGACCGCCCCAGCACCGTGTTCATGCTCGACTCGCTTACGCCGCATTCGCTCGGGGCGCTTATCGCGCTCTACGAACACAAGGTATTCATGCTGGGTCACCTGTGGGGGATCAACGCGTTCGACCAGTGGGGCGTCGAGTTGGGCAAGGTGATCGCCAAGCAGATCTACCCTTCGCTGGCTAACGACAAGAGCGCCGGCGACCTAGGTCAGTTCGATGGCGCCACGCGCGGCCTGATCGAGGCCATTCGCGAACGGCGCTGAGCGCTGCTTCCATGCCATGACAAAAGCCCGGTTCGCCGGGTTTTTGTTTTTTCGGTGCCGAAAAACGTTCTTTCGCACCTACAGCCGATGACGGATCGAAAACCACCGCGGCGCGATGCAGACTGCCTCTGGGGATAAACAAACCTAAGGAAGGTGGCGCCATGGATGGTCGTCGGAATGGGGCATTGGCTGCCCTTGTGTTCGTGTTGTTCGTGCTGGCCGGATGCGTGTCGCCGGTTCGCGGCCCGATGCAGGGTGTGGCCGCCACGCCTCCCACGGAAAGCGGCCCGACGGTTGCGAACCATCTTCAGTCGCGCTACGACGACACCTCGCGGGATTGCCGGGGCACGCCGGCGGTGCTGTGTTCGGGCGTGCTGATGCGCGGCACGACGTGGTCGACGGCGTTTCACTCGTGGATTCCCAATCCGTCGACATCGGCCGGTGGCGTGTCGTTTTCGTGGCTTCGCCAGGATTCCAACTTCGTCGCTGCGGCTTACCCGAACGGGTTCATCGTCTACCCGCACTTCTACTCCGACGACCCTTACTTCTACCAGCTGGTTGTCAATTGCGGCTACGTCGTCAACGCGGGAACCGGATCGCTGGCCGACAAGTGCCGGGTGCCTTGTCATCGGCAAAACATCTTCACGTCCGCCCAATGGCTGGCCACGTTTCCCTCCGGTGCCGGATGCGCGTTCAAGATTGCTCCGGGCGATGCCGCCCCGAATCCTGCAGATGCGTGGATGCAGATCGTAAACGTTCGCCAGGCACGCAACATCACCACCTGGAACGAAATCCTCGTCGCCACGTGGCCGCAGAACACGCATGCCAACATGCCGCTGGAGGCGTTCTTCTACACGAACGGCAGTGCCTCGGGACGGAGCAGCGCACAGAATGACCAGAGGGATTTTCGGGCGACGGCGGGACGATGGGTGCCGGTCATCCGTTGGACGCCGGCCACGTCCCTCGGCGGCCGGGCCCGGTTCGAATACAACGCGTCGGATCAGGCCATCACCCAGTGAGGCGTATGTCATGACGACACAGCCTGGCCACGGCCGGGCTGTGTCGTTACACCTCGAGTGTGGCGAGGTCGCCTTTTTCCTCGAGCCACTGCTTACGATCGCTGGCGCGTTTTTTCGCCAGAAGCATGTCCATGAGCTTCTGTGTGCCGTCGTCGACGTCGACCGTGAGCTGCACGAGGCGGCGCGTGTCCGGATGGATCGTCGATTCGCGCAACTGCGAGGGATTCATCTCACCCAGGCCCTTGAAGCGTGTGACTGAGACCGCGCCCTTCATCTTTTCGCGTTCGACCTTGTCGAGCATCAGGCGTTTTTCTTCCTCGTCGAGGCAGTAGAACACCTGCTTGCCCACGTCGACGCGGAACAGCGGCGGCATGGCCACAAACACATGGCCCTCCCGCACCAGGGCGGGGAAGTGGCGCAGGAACAACGCCGTGAGCAACGTCGCGATATGCAGGCCGTCGGAGTCGGCGTCGGCGAGGATCACGACCTTGCCGTAACGCAGCCCGGAGAGGTCGTCCTTGCCCGGGTCGCAGCCGATCGCGACTGCGAGATCGTGCACCTCCTGCGAGGCGAGCACGGCGCCGGACTCGACCTCCCAGGTGTTGAGGATCTTGCCGCGCAGCGGGAGGATCGCCTGGAAATCCTTGTCGCGGGCCTGCTTGGCCGAACCGCCGGCCGAGTCGCCCTCGACCAGGAAAAGCTCGGTGCGGGTCAGGTCCGTGGCGGCGCAGTCGGCGAGCTTGCCGGGCAGGGCGGGGCCCTGGGTGATCTTCTTGCGCACCACCTGCTTGGCGGCCTTCAGGCGCGCGCTGGCGCGCTCGATGGCGAGTTGGGCGATCTTCTCGCCGAGGTCGACGTGCTGGTTGAGCCACAGGCTGAAGGCGTCGTGGATCACGCCTTCGACCACGCCGGCGGCGTTGCGCGAGGACAGGCGCTCTTTGGTCTGGCCGGCGAACTGGGCGTCCTGCAGCTTGATGCTGAGCACGAACGAGAGGCGCTCCCATACGTCTTCCGGTGCCAGCTTGACGCCGCGCGGCAGCAGGTTGCGCAGGTCGCAGAACTCGCGGATGGCATTGGTGAGGCCCGAGCGCAGGCCGTTCACGTGGGTGCCGCCCTGTGCCGTGGGGATCAGGTTGACGTAGCTCTCCTGCACCAGCTCACCCTCGGGCAGCCACGCGAGCGCGACATCCAGCGCATCCGTGTCGCGGGCGAAATGCTTCACGAAGAGGTCGGCCGGCAGGGCTTCGGCACCCTGGAGCTCGCCGCGCAGGTAATCGGGCAGGCCGTCTTCGAAGTACCACTCGGTGGTTTCGCCCGTGGATTCGTCGAGCAGTCGCACCGTGAGGCCGGCGCAGAGCACGGCCTTGGCGCGCAGCAGGTGCTTGAGTCGGGAGACGAGGATCTTCGGCGTATCGAAGTATTTCGGGTCGGGCCAGAAGCGCAGCGTGGTGCCGGTCTTCTTCTTCGGCACCGTGCCGATCACCTCGAGATCGCTTGCACGGTCGCCGTCGGCGAAGCGCATGCGGTATTCCTGGCCGTCGCGACGGATGGTGACGTCCACCCGCGTGGACAGCGCATTGACCACCGAGACGCCCACGCCGTGCAGGCCGCCGGAGAACGCGTAGTTCTTGTTGGAGAACTTGCCGCCGGCGTGCAGGCGCGTGAGGATCAGTTCCACGCCGGGCACTTTCTCTTCAGGATGGATGTCCACCGGCATGCCGCGACCGTCGTCGGTCACCTCGACCGAGCCATCGTTGAAGACGGTGACCTCGATGGTCTTCGCATGGCCGGCGAGGGCTTCATCGACCGAGTTGTCGATCACTTCCTGCGCCAGGTGGTTCGGGCGGGCGGTGTCGGTGTACATGCCGGGGCGGCGCTTGACCGGATCAAGGCCGCTGAGGACTTCGATGTCTGAGGCGTTATAGCGAGTGTTCATGCGTCTGGCAGGTCGTTCGTAGCCGGGCAGGATGGGCTTTCGCCCGTCGGGTGGTCAAGCCTTGCAGGTGGCGGTATCAGTCGCTGAGACGCTGAGGCGGTCGCTATTCGCCGATCCGGCGTCCGCCCTCCGGTCGCCGCGGCGTCGCGCCGGGCGGCCCTCCACCCTAAAGGGTGGACGCCGGTCACAGCGGGGCGCAATGCCATTCGAGCCACGCCCGGTCGTCTCCCCCCAGCAATGGCGACAAAGCGGCCCGCACCGTGGCGTGATAGTCGTCGAGCCATGCCCGCTCGGAGGGCTCCAGCAGCCGCGGATCCAGCGCGCGGCGATCGAACGGGCATAGAGTGAGGGTCTCGAAGGCCATGAACTCGCCGAATTCGGTCGTGTCCGCCTGCACCACCACAGCGAGGTTCTCGTGGCGGATGCCGTGCCGGCCGGGCTTGTACAGGCCGGGCTCGATTGAGGTGATCATGCCGGTCTCCAACGGCACGAGATCGCCACCGGCGCGGGGCGGCCGAATGCCGTGCGGGCCTTCGTGCACGTTAAGGAAATAGCCCACCCCATGGCCGGTGCCGTGGCCGAAGTCCATGCCCGCGGCCCACAGCGGTGCGCGGGCCAGCGCGTCGAGTTGCGGACCGCTCGCCCCGGCGGGGAAGCGGGCGCGCGACAGGGCGATCATGCCTTTGAGGACGAGCGTGGCGTCGCGGCGCTGCTCGTCGGTCACCGGGCCCAGAGCCAGCACGCGGGTGATGTCGGTGGTACCGCCCAGGTATTGGCCGCCGGAGTCGACGAGCAGTAGCCCCTGCGCCGCCAACGGGCTGAACCCGGCCTCGGTGGCGCGGTAATGCGGCAGGGCACCGTTGGCCTGGTAGCCCGCGATGGTGGAAAAACTCTCGCCCACGAAGCCGGCCTGGGCGGCGCGTGCCTCGCGAAGAAACGTGTCGACATCGAGTTCGCTCAGCGCCTCGCCGGCGGCGAGGCCCATTTCGATGCGGCGGAAGGCGCGCGCCAGCGCCGCGCCGTCGCGGCGCATCACCTCGCGGATGTGATCGAGTTCCCCGGCCGTCTTGCGTGCCTTGCGCGCCGTGGACGGCGCGGCGGCATGCAACCGCTTCACCGCCTCGGGCAGTCCTTCCATGACCGACACCACGACCCGGGCCGGGTCGATCATCAACACGGCGTCGTCCGGTAGCGCCGCCAGCGCGGACGCGGCGGTGCCGTAGTCGGCGATGGCGATGCCGTCCGCGGCCAGGGCGGCCTTGACCTCGGCGGGGATGCGCGTGGCATCGACGAAAAGCGTGGCCTGGTCGGTCGCGACGAGCAGGTGCGCGAGAAAGACCGGGTTGTAGTCGACATCCGCGCCGCGCAGGTTGGTGAGCCAGGCGATGTCGTCGAGGCTGGAGAGCAAATGATGCGTGGCGCCGGCCCGCGTCATGGCCTGACGCACGTGGCCCAGCTTTTCGTCACGTCCGACGCTGGCGAACGGGCCGGGGTGCGCGTAGATCGCCGACTGCGGCCGGGCCGGGCGCTCGGCCCAGGCGGCGTGCGGAAGGTCGAGATCGGTGCGCAGCCGGGCGCCGGTCGGCCGCAGGCGCTCGGTCAGGCTTTCGGCACCGGCCAACGACAGGCTGTCGCCCGCCACGGCCACCACGTCGCCGTCGCCCAGGCGTTCGACCAGCCACGCCACGTGCTCGGGCGTGTGCGGCACGTTCAGCTTCATCAACGGCAGCCCGCTGCCGGCCAGTTCGGTCTCGGCCTGCGCGAAATACCGTGAATCCGTCCACAGGCCGCCACCGGTGGCGGTCACCACCAGCGTGCCGGCCGAGCCGGTGAAGCCGGAAAACCATTCGCGCGCCTGCCAGCGCGGGGGCAGGTATTCGGACAGGTGCGGGTCGGCGCTGGGCACGATCACGGCGGTGACGCCCTCGCGGGCCATGGCGGCGCGCAGGGCCTGGAGGCGGGCGGGGATGGGGGAGGGGGGAGTCGGGGTCATGCGGGCATGGTGCGACGGGGGACGGGAGATGGGAAGTGGGGGCACACTTCCTGGCGGACGGCCAAAGGCGTCGGCGGCGTCCTGGTGGGCCCATGGCGACCGGGCGCCGGGACGTGCGCCCCCACTTCCCATCGCCAACCCCTAAAAAAAACCACCTCTCGCGACACGTCGCGCACTCGGGTAAAATACAAATTTCCAGCACTGGCTGCTCGCATGACTCCCCTGATTTTCGTCACCGGCGGTGTGGTGTCTTCCCTCGGGAAAGGCATCGCAGCGGCGTCGCTTGCGTCCATTCTCGAGGCGCGCGGTCTTTCGGTCACCATGATGAAGCTCGATCCCTACATCAACGTGGATCCGGGCACCATGAGTCCTTTCCAGCACGGCGAGGTGTACGTCACCGACGACGGTGCCGAGACCGACCTCGACCTGGGCCACTACGAGCGCTTCGTCCGCACGCGCCTCACCGGCAAGAATTCCATCACCACCGGCAAGATCTACGAGTCGGTGATCCGCAAGGAGCGTCGCGGCGATTACCTCGGCGCCACCGTGCAGGTGATTCCGCACATCACCGACGAGATCAAGCACGCTATCCACGAGGCCACCCGCGGCTTCGACGTGGCCCTGGTCGAGATCGGCGGCACCGTGGGCGACATCGAGTCGCTGCCGTTCCTGGAGGCCATTCGCCAGCTGCGCATCGAGCACGGCCCCGAGAAGTGCGTGTTCGTGCATCTCACCCTCGTGCCTTTCATCAAGGCCGCGGGCGAGATCAAGACCAAGCCCACCCAGCATTCGGTGAAGGAGCTGCGCTCCATCGGTATCCAGCCCGACGTGCTGCTCTGCCGTTGCGAAGAGCCGTTGCCCGACGGCGAGCGCCACAAGATCGCGCTGTTCACCAACGTGCCGAAGAACGCCGTCATCAGCACGATCGACGTCGACGTCATCTACAAGCTGCCGATGTGGCTGCATGAGCAGGGCCTGGACGACCTCGTCATCAAGCGTCTGGGGCTCGACGCGGGCCCGGCCGACCTGTCCAGCTGGATCCGCACCGTCGAAGCCGTGGAGCGCCCACGCGACGAGATCACGGTCGCCATCGTCGGCAAATATGTCGAACACAAGGACGCCTACAAGTCGCTGGGCGAAGCGTTGCGCCACGGCGGCATCAAGCAGTCCACCCGGGTCAACCTCGAATGGGTCGATTCCGAAGAGGTGGAGGCCCGCGGTGCCCGCGCCGTGCTCGGCGGCGCCGATGCGATCCTCGTGCCGGGGGGCTTCGGCAAGCGCGGCTTCGAGGGCAAGATTCTCGCCGCCCAGTTCGCGCGCGAGAACGGCGTGCCGTACTTCGGCATCTGCTACGGCATGCACGCGGCGGTGGTGGAATTCGCGCGCAACATCGCCGGCCTGCCGCAGGCCGACTCCAGCGAAAACGACCGCAACACGCCCGACCCGGTCATCGCCCTCATCACCGAGTGGACCACCGCCACCGGCGAGGTGGAAACCCGCAGCGAGCGCTCCGACCTCGGCGGCACCATGCGCCTGGGTTCGCAGGAGTGCCGCCTCAAGGCCGGCACCCTGGCGCGCGAACTCTACGGCGAAGACGTGGTGCGCGAGCGCCACCGCCACCGCTACGAGTTCAACAATCGCTACCGCCAGCCTTTCGAGGACCGCGGCCTGGTGATCTCGGGCAAGTCGATGGACGACCTCCTCGTCGAAATCGTCGAACTGCCGCGCCAGGTCCACCCGTGGTTCCTCGGTTGCCAGGCGCATCCGGAGTTCACCTCCACCCCGCGTGAGGGGCACCCGCTGTTCATCGGCTTCGTGCGCGCCGCGCGCGAATACAAGGCCGTGCGCGAGGGCGAGCCCCTGGCCGCGCGCTCGCAGGAGTCCATCGCATGAAGCTGTGTGGTTTCGAGGTCGGTCTCGACCAGCCGTTCTTCCTGATCGCCGGGCCCTGCGTCATCGAATCGATGCAGTTGCAGCTTGACGTCGCGGGCCGCCTGAAGGAGATCACCGATCGCCTGGGCATCCCCTTCGTCTTCAAGTCGAGTTTCGACAAGGCCAACCGGTCGTCCGGCGCGAGCTTCCGTGGCCCGGGCATGGAAGAAGGCCTCAAGGTGCTCGACGCGGTGAAGAGGCAGATCGGCGTGCCGGTGCTCACCGACGTGCACGAATACACGCCGATGAACGAGGTGGCTGCCGTGGTCGACGTGCTGCAGACCCCGGCGTTCCTCGCCCGCCAGACCGACTTCATCCAGAACGTGGCCCGCGCCGGCAAGCCGGTGAACATCAAGAAGGGCCAGTTCCTCGCCCCGTGGGACATGAAAAACGTCGTCCAGAAGGCGTTCGACGTGGGCAACCGCGACATCATGGTCTGCGAGCGCGGCGCCAGCTTCGGCTACAACAACCTGGTTTCCGACATGCGGTCGCTCGCGGTGATGCGTGAGACCGGTTGCCCCGTGGTCTTCGACGCCACCCACTCGGTGCAGTTGCCGGGCGGTCAGGGCACCAGTTCGGGCGGCCAGCGCGAGTTCGTGCCGGTGCTGGCCCGCGCGGCCATGGCCGTCGGCATCGCCGGCCTCTTCGCCGAAACCCATCCCGAGCCCGCCAAGGCGCTCAGCGATGGCCCCAACGCATGGCCGCTCGACCAGATGGAAGGCCTGCTCGAGACCCTCATGGACATCGACCAGGCCGTGAAGCGTCGCGGTTTCGAGAAGCACGCCTGACGATGCGGGCGCACGCGCACCGTCCGACTGGCCCGCGCGCGTCGCCTCGTCTTATATTCGCCTTTGCATATCGACCGCGGCGCGCCCTGGCGCGCCGCGGTCGTGTTCCGTCATTCCAACTCGTTACGGGAAGCGCATGACCACCTCGATCACCCATATCCACGCCCGCGAAATCCTCGACTCGCGCGGCAATCCCACCCTCGAAGCCGAGGTCACCCTCGCCGACGGTTCGTTCGGCCGCGCGGCCGTGCCCAGCGGCGCGTCCACCGGCACGCGTGAAGCGGTCGAACTGCGCGACGGCGACAAGGGCCGCTACGGCGGCAAGGGCGTGAAAAAGGCGGTCGAGAACGTCAACGCCGCGATCGCCAAGGCGCTTGCCGGCCATGATGCCGCCGACCAGAAGGGTCTCGACGACGCGCTGATCGCCCTCGACGGCACCGACAACAAGGGCAAGCTCGGCGCGAACGCGTTGCTCGGCGTTTCCATGGCCGCGGCGCACGCCGTCGCCGCCTCCAGGAAACAGGCGCTGTGGCAATACCTCATGGTCGACGGCGGTGGCTCGCTGCCCGTGCCGATGATGAATATCATCAACGGCGGCGCCCACGCCGATAACAATGTCGACGTGCAGGAATTCATGGTGTTGCCGGTCGGCGCGCCGAGCTTCGCCGAGGCGCTGCGCTACGGCGCGGAAATCTTCCACGCCCTCAAGTCCGTGCTGAAGGGCCGCGGCCTGAACACCGCGGTGGGCGACGAGGGCGGTTTCGCCCCGAACCTCAAGTCCAACGTCGAAGCGCTCGACACGATCCTCGAAGCCGTCGGCAAAGCCGGCTTCAAGGTCGGCGCCGATATCCTGCTCGGTCTCGACGTGGCCAGTTCGGAGTTCTTCAAGGGCGGCAAGTACGATCTGGAAGGCGAGGGCAAGGTCTTCACGCCGGAGCAGTGGGTGGACACGCTCGCCTCGTGGGCGAAGCAGTACCCGATCGTCACGATCGAGGACGGCATGGCCGAAGGCGACTGGGACGGCTGGGCGCACCTCACCAAGGTGGTCGACGGCGGTATCCAGCTCGTCGGCGACGATCTCTTCGTGACCAACCCGAAGATCTTCCAGCAAGGCATCGACCGCAAGATCGCCAACGCCATTCTCATCAAGGTCAACCAGATCGGCACGCTGTCCGAGACGCTCGAAGCCATCGCGATGGCCGACCGCGCCAAGTACGCGGCGATCGTCTCGCACCGCTCGGGCGAAACCGAAGACACCACCATCGCCGATATCGCCGTGGCCACCACCGCGACGCAGATCAAGACCGGTTCGCTTTGCCGCACCGACCGCGTGGCCAAGTACAACCAGCTGCTGCGCATCGAGGAAGCCCTCGGCGCCAAGGCGAAGTACGCCGGTCGCGATGCCTTTCCCAACCTCTCCAAGCTCCCCGGCTAAAGGCGGTCAGTGAGCAACGCCGCACTCCTGCGTTGGGCCGGGCTGATCCTGGTCATCATCCTCATCGCGCTGCAGCTGAAACTGTGGGTCGGCGGTGGGGGGATGGCCGAGGTCGAGTCCCTGCGCGCGGCGGTCAAGAAACAGACCGACGAAAACGCGGGCCTGCAGACGCGCAACCAGGCGCTTGCCGCCGACGTGGAAGACCTCAAGCACGGTGAGCAGGCCACGGAAGCACGCGCGCGCCAGGAGCTCGGCCTGATCAAGCCGGGCGAAACGTTCTATCAGGTGGTGGAGCCGGGGGCCGCGGCCAGCGCGCCCCCGCCTCCGCCGCCCGTTGGCCCCGGCGGCCAGTGATGGATGCGCTGTGGTGCGTCTTACCGGCCGCCGGCAAGGGCGTCCGGGCCGGCGGCGACCGGCCGAAGCAATACCAGTGCGTCGCGGGGCGCCCGCTTATCGAACACACGCTTGAGCGGCTCGCGGCGCATCCGCGCATCGCCGGGCTGATGGTGGTGATCTCCCCCGACGATACCCATTTCGCCTCCGTCGCGCAGGTGCACGGCAAGCCGTTGCTTACCGCGACGGG
This sequence comes from Luteibacter sahnii, assembly GCF_034063545.1. NCBI lineage: Bacteria > Pseudomonadati > Pseudomonadota > Gammaproteobacteria > Lysobacterales > Rhodanobacteraceae > Luteibacter > Luteibacter sahnii. Next base: position 33,307 of record NZ_JAQLOK010000002.1, on the reverse strand, counting down.
CGGCAGCGAGCGCAGTCATTCCGTGCTGGCCGGGCTGCATGCGTTGCCGGATAGCGTGGGTCCGGGCGATTTCGTGCTGGTGCACGACGCCGCGCGCCCTTGTGTACGGGGCGATGACATCAGCCGTCTCATCGATCTGGCCGGCGCGGGCGAGGGTGGCCTGCTCGGGGCACCGCTGCGCGACACGCTCAAACGGGCGGGCGCGTCGGGCCACAGCGTGGCGACCGAGCCGCGCGAAGGGCGCTGGCGGGCGTTCACGCCGCAGATGTTCCGACGCGACGCGCTCGCGCGTGCACTCGCCCTTGCCGCCGACGCGGGTATCGTCGTCAGCGACGAAGCGATGGCGATGGAGCGGGTCGGCGTGGCGCCGCTGCTTGTCGAAGGCTCGGAAGACAACATCAAGGTCACGACGCCCGCGGATTTCGCGCTGGCCGAGTTCCTGATCGGGAGAACACGATGATACGGATCGGCCAGGGCTTCGACGTGCATGCCTTCGGGCCGGGTGACCACGTCATGCTCGGCGGCGTGCGGATCGCCCATGCCCAAGGCGTGCTGGCGCATTCGGACGGCGACGTGGTGCTGCACGCGTTATGCGACGCCTTGTTGGGGTCGCTCGCGCTGGGTGACATCGGCAAGCATTTCCCGCCCAGCGACGACGCCTGGCGCGACGCGGACAGTCGCCGCTTCGTCCGCGCGGTGCGCGATATGCTGAGCGAGCGGGGTTACGCGCTGGGCAACGCCGACATCACGGTGATCTGCGAGTCGCCCAAGGTGAATCCGCACGCGCAGGTCATGCGCGAGGTCATCGCCGCCGATCTCGGCGTCGACATCGACCGGATCAGCATCAAGGCCACCACGACCGAAACGCTCGGATTCACCGGGCGGCGCGAAGGCATCGCGGCCCTGGCCACCGTGCTGGTGCAACGCGCGTGAGCGAGGCCGAGGTCCGGCCGGCGTCCCGCCTGTCCGACAGGCTGGAAACGATCCACGCGCTGCTCCGCCAGCGCCATGATCGGCTGGATCCGGATCGCGACGTGCACGATGACGACGGTGCCGCGCTGAATACCATCGAGGCCGAGCTTCAGGGGCGGCTCGACGAGCTGCATCCCGCCGATCTGGCCGACCTGCTGGAGTCCCTTCCGCTGGAGGACCGTCTCGCCGTCTGGCAGCGCGTCCGCTCTGACCGCGACGGCGAGATTCTGCTTGAGGTCTCCGACTCCGTCCGCGAGTCGCTGATCGCCGACATGGACGACCGCGAAATCCTCGCGGCCGTCGAGCCCCTGGATGCGGAGGAAATCGCCGACCTCGTCGACGACCTGCCCACCGAGGTGCTGCCCGAGCTCATGGCCAGCCTCGACGCGCAGGAACGCGAGCGCGTGCAGGCGGCCCTGTCCTACGCGGACGACCAGGTCGGTTCGCTGATGGACTTCGACATGGTCACCATCCGCGAGGACATCCGTCTGGAGGTGGTGCTTCGCTACCTGCGCCGTTTCGACGAATTGCCCGCGCAGACCGACAAACTCTTCGTGGTCAACGCCGACCACGTGCTGACCGGCGTACTGCCGCTGCATTGGCTGCTGGTGAATTCGCCGGACCGGATGGTCCACGAGATCATGGCCCCCGACGTGAATACCTTCCATCCCGAAGACGACGCGTACGACGTGGCCCAGGCCTTCGAGCGCTACGACCTCGTCACCGCGCCTGTCGTCGACGGCCACATGCGCCTGATCGGGCGCATCGCGGTCGACGCGATGATCGACCTCATCCGTGAGGAAGGCGAGACCGAAGCCTTGTCGCGTGGCGGCCTGCGCGAGGAAGAAGACATCTTCGCGTCGGTATGGAAGTCGGTGCGCAACCGCTGGGCCTGGCTGGCGATCAATCTCGTCACCGCCTTCATCGCCTCGCGCGTCATCGGCCTGTTCGAGCATTCCATCGAAAAACTCGTGGCGCTGGCCGCGCTGATGCCTATCGTCGCGGGCATCGGCGGCAACTCGGGCAACCAGACCATCACCATGATCGTGCGCGCCATGGCACTGGAACAGGTCGGCGTATCCCAGGTGACCCGCCTGTGGCGAAAGGAACTGGCCGTCTCGCTGTTCAACGGACTGGTCTGGGGCGGCGCGATCGGCGTGGTCGCCTGGCTGCTCTACGGCAGCGTGTCGCTGGGCCTGGTGATGACCGCGGCGATGACGCTCAACCTGTTGCTTGCCGCTTTCATGGGCGTGGGCATTCCGATGCTCATGACCCGGATGGGGCGCGACCCCGCGCTGGGCTCCAGCGTGCTGATCACCGCGGTAACCGACAGCGGTGGCTTTTTCATTTTCCTGGGACTGGCGACGCTGTTCCTGCTGTAAAGGCTCTCACGCAATGACCGACGACCTGCTTCCCCATGCTTTCGGCGCGCCGCCGCTGCGCGCCCGCCTGCGCGCCACGCCGGACGACTTCCGGGTGGACGAGATCCTCGGCTACGAGCCGGACGGTGCCGGTGAACATGCCTTCGTGATGGTTGAAAAGCGCGGCGCGAACACCGACTGGGTGGCGCGCGAGGTGGCGAAGTTCGCGGGCGTGCCGCCGTTGAACGTGGGCTATGCGGGGATGAAGGACCGCCACGCGGTCACGCGCCAGGTGTTTACGGTGCAGTTGCCGGGCAAGGCCGACCCGGATTGGTCGGCGTTTCCGCATGCCGAGGTGGTCATTACCCCGTTGGGTCGGCATTCGCGCAAGATCAAGCGAGGGGCCTTGCGAGGTAATCGCTTCGTGCTGGTGCTGCGCGATGTCGAAGGCGACCGTGCCGACGCGGAGGCGCGGCTGACCGCGATCGCCGCACGGGGCGTGCCCAATTATTTCGGCGAGCAGCGCTTCGGCCTTGGCGGCCGCAACGTCGAGCAGGCCCGCGCGATGTTCAAGGGACGCCGCGTCGACCGCGACAAGCGATCCATCCTGTTGTCCGCGGCGCGCTCGCATGTCTTCAATGGCGTGCTGGCCGAGCGCGTTCGCGCCGGGTCGTGGGACGCCGCGATGGACGGCGACATCTGGGGGCTCGACGGCTCCCGCTCGTGGTTCGGTCCGGAGCCGTTCGATGCGACGCTGGCCGACCGGTTGGCCCGGTTCGACATCCACCCCACGGGGCCGCTATGGGGGCAGGGCGACACGCCTGCCGGTGGCGACGCGGGCGAACTGGAGCGGACCGTGGCCGCGCGTGACGCCGATCTCGCGGAGGGCCTGGCCGGAGCGCGGATGGACCAGGAGCGTCGCGCGCTTCGCCTGCGCCCAACGGAGCTGACCTGGCGCTGGCACGACGATGGTGCGCTCGAGGTCGCGTTTGCACTCCCCGCAGGCGCCTACGCCACCACCGTCATCCGCGAACTCGTCACCGAGCCGTAGGCGGGGTGCCGGCAAGATCCACATCAGCGAGGCAGGAGCCACCCTGCGGGCGATCCGGTGGCGCCGGATTCCCGCGCCATGGCGAGAAGGCCTCCTTCGCACCGTGACGCCCTGAGGGTTCGCGGACACGGTTCGCTTCCCACCCTGGCGGGGCACGTTCGTGGCGACCGACGGGGTGGGGCCGGTCGTGACGGACCCGCCCTTTGGCCGACCCGGCAATCGTCGTTCCGTGCGGAATCGGCAATTTTCTTATTGACGCGGCGCGGCATTCGCGGTGTTCTTGCCCCGCCACGGCGGCGGCGTCGTCCGTGTCTACGGAACAAGGGGGCACCATGAAGAAGCATCTTTCTCTGGGGGCGGCGGGGGCCGCTCTCGCGCTGGCGCTGATTGCCGGTCCGGCGGACGCACGCAAGGCCGACGGTCCTCCGCCGGACACCATCTGCACCATCCTCGGCACGGCCGATCGCTACGTCGATACCACGGTGACCGTACGCGCGGTGGCGTCGTCCGCGGGCAAGGTCGCCTCGTTGAGCGACAGCGGCTGCCAGGGCAGTATCGGGTTGAACATGCAGGACGAGAGCGATAGCGACCGCAAGCGTGATGTGCTGTCGTTCCGCCGGGCGATGTCGTCCAGCGGTGCCCGAGCGCAGGCGACGGTGTTCGGCCGCTTCCACCCGACAGGCAATGCCCAGGCGCCCTACGTGATCGACGTCTATTCCGTTCGCGACGTGGCCGACGTGCAGTAGGCATCGTCGCGCGACGCGCGACGCGTGCCCGACGATCGGCGCCATCCTTGCGCATCGATGTCGGTCGGGCGCCAGCACGCGGCGCTCGGTCGTGGTCTCGTCACACACCATCACCGACGCGGGTCGCACACGCGCCGCGGGGCACGTCGCATGACGGTTCGCTGCGTATCGCGACATCGCTCCGTCAACCGCGTGTCATACACCCGATACATTGCCCGGCGCCGAAAAGACGGCACCTCAGGTGTAAGGAATCTTTAAGCGAGCGCTCCTACGCTGCGCGCATGTCGCACGCCGCCCGTTGCTTTCGATGGATCGCCGAACACCCCTGGTGCCTGCTGCTGTGCTGGCTGGTGCCGGCCTGCCTGCTGCCGCCGGTCCCGATCGACGAAACGCGGTATCTCACCATTGCCTGGGAAATGCGCCAGAGCGGCGATCTCATCGGACTGACCTTGAACGGCCAGCCCTACATGGACAAGACCCCGCTGCTCTTCTGGTTGATCAACGCGAGTTGGGCGCTGTTCGGCGTCGCCACGTGGGCCGCTCGCCTGGTCGACGTCGCATTCGCGGCCGGCACCGTCGCGTTGCTGGGTGCGCTCGCCGGGCGCGTGCAGGACGACGGCGCCCGTCGTGGTGCGGGATGGCTACTTGCGCCGGTCCTGATTTTCGGCACCTTCGGCAGCGTCATCATGTTCGATGGCGCGCTGTCCTTCTTCGTGGTGCTGGCGTTGTACGCCGTGGTCGTCTGGCTTGGCCGGCGGGATGCTGTCGGGCCGCTGCTGCTCTTCGCGGCCGCGGCACTCGGGTTGTTGAGCAAGGGGCCGGTGTTCTTCCTGCATGTGCTGTTTCCGCTCGCCTTGTTGCCTTGGTGGCATCGCAAACCGGTCGACCATCCGTGGCAGTTCGCACTGGGCGTGGTGGCGGTGATGCTTCTGGCGGCGGCGCCGCTTGCCTGGTGGGCTTACGAGAGCGCGGCGCGGTTCCATGGCGTGCCTGTGTTGGACACCCTGGCGCGGCAATCGGTCGGCCGTGTCGCGGAGAGCTATGCCCACCGCCGCCCGCTGTATTGGTATGTGCCTTTGTTGCCGCTGGTGTTGCTTCCCTGGCCGCTGTGGTTACGCTGGCGCGGCGTGCACGTTCGCGACGCGATGGCCGCGCCGCTCGGACGGATCGGCCTGGCGGCCAGCGTGCCGGCGTTCGTCGCGTTTTCGCTGGTCAGCGGCAAGCAGGTGCATTACCTGATCCCGTTGCTTCCCGGGGTGGCGCTGTTCACGACGGCGATGCTCCGTGGCCCGGTATCGCTGTTGTCACCGGGACGCGTCGCGGTGGCGATCGTCGTGATCGCCCTGGCATGGATGTGGCCGTTGGCGACGGCTGCGCCGCTGTCGGCGTCGGTCTACGCGTCCGCGGCGTGGGGCCTTGGGGCGCTGGCGGTGGGCGGGGCGGTGCTGCGCCGTTTCGGTAGACGGGACGCGCAGGGCCACCTTGTCGTGACGTCGTCGGCCTCGACGCTGTTGGCGGTCTCGCTCGTGCTGCTCGTCGGCACGCGGCTCGAGGCTGGGCTGGACCCGGCGGGACTGGCCCACCTCGTTGGCGATCTCCAGCGGCGTGGCGTGCCCGTGGCGATGACCGCCGACGAGCCGGGCATGATCGGCTACCTCGCGCGGCTGCCCCGGCCGCTGCCGGTGACAGACGATCCGGTGGCGTGGGCACGGCAGCATCCTCGCGGCATGCTGCTCCTGCACGCCACGCATGGCCCGAGACCCGCCTTCGTGTCGCCCGCCATCGATCTGGTGGATGGCTGGGAGGGACTGGCGACGTCCGCCTCGTTGACCTCGCGCCCCTGACGGTGGCTCCGTGCATTGTCGCTCCGGTGCCGAGGGGGACATACAGGGCAACGCAGGTCGCTTAGCCCCTCGGACGTCCAACGAAAAAGGCCCGGGCGACGGGCCCGGGCCTTTTCGTCGTCCCGTGGCGACGCTTACTGACCGAGGAAGGTCTCGGCCTTCACGTACGGCAGGTCGTGCGCCTGGGCCACCGGCTCGCAGGTGACCTTGCCTTCGCACACGTTGAGGCCGTTGCGAAGGTGGGCATCCTGCGCGAGCGCCTTCTTCCAGCCCTGGTTGGCCAGCGCCAGCGTGTAGGGCAGGGTGACGTTGTTGAGCGCGAAGGTCGACGTGCGGGCAACGGCGCCCGGCATGTTCGCGACGCAGTAGTGCACCACGCCGTCGACGACATAGGTGGGATCGGCGTGGGTGGTGGCGTGCGAGGTTTCCACGCAGCCGCCCTGGTCGATGGCGACGTCGACGATGACCGAGCCCGGCTTCATCGTGCGCACCATGTCGTGGGTGACGAGCTTGGGTGCGGCGGCGCCCGGCACCAGCACGGTGCCGATCAGGAGGTCGGCGCGACGCACCAGTTCTTCGATGGCGGCACGCGTGGAGAACACGGTGGAGATCGAGGTGCCGAACTGCGCGGCGAGGCGCTTGAGCGCATCGGCCGAGCGGTCGACGACGGTCACCTTGGCACCCATGCCCACGGCGATGGTCGCCGCATGGGTACCCGACACGCCACCGCCGAGGATCACCACTTCGGCGGCCGGCACGCCGGGTACGCCGCCGAGCAGCACGCCGCGACCGCCCTGGGCCTTCTCCAGCGAGTGGGCTCCCACCTGCGGGGCAAGACGGCCGGCGACCTCGGACATCGGGGTCAGCAGCGGCAGCGAACCGTTGCCGGAGGTGACGGTTTCGTACGCGATGCAGACGGCGCCCGAGTCGATCAGGTCGCGGGTCTGCTCCAGGTCCGGGGCGAGGTGGAGGTAGGTGAACAGGATCTGGCCCTTGCGGAGCTTCTTGCGCTCGACGGCGAGGGGCTCTTTCACCTTCACGATCATGTCGGCGTCCGCAAACACCTGGTCGGCCGAGTCGACGATGGTGGCGCCCGCGGCGACGTAGTCGGCGTCAGCGATGCCCGCGCCCACGCCGGCACCGGCCTGCACCATCACCTGGTGCCCGTGGTGAACCAGCTCCTGCACGGAGGACGGGATGAGGCCCACGCGGTATTCGTGGTTCTTGATTTCCTTGGGTACACCGATGCGCATCGACGAATTCTCTTCGGTAGGGCGGGGGGATGGGCGAGCGGCCCGGGCGGGCGCTGCCAACGGCGCATTATGAGCGAACTTCCCTGCAATAGGTCGCCGATTTATCATCGATGGCGCAGCCTTGTTCGAATATCTGGCGGTTACCCCTATCACTGGTGAAATTTCATGCCAAGCCACGATCCAAATCTCGACGACCGTGATCGCGCCATCGTGCGCCTGCTCCAGGAGGACGGTCGCCTCACCAATCTCGAACTGGCGGCGCAGATCAATCTCTCGCCGTCGGCCTGCCTGCGCCGGGTGAAGCTGCTCGAAGACCGCGGCCTGATCGCCCGGTACGTGATGCTGCTGGACGAGAAGACGGCGGGACTGCCTGGCACGGCCTTCGTGCTGGTCACCCTCGACCAGCAGGGGCGGGCGGCGCTGGACGCGTTCGAGACGGCGATCCACGACCACCCGGAGGTCACCGAGTGCTGTCTGCTCGCGGGCGCGGCTGATTACATGGTGCGTGTGGTCTACGCGGACGCGGCGGACTTCGAGCGCATCCACACCGAAATCCTGACCCAACTGCCGGGAGTGGTGCGCGTGCAGTCGACCCTGGCGCTGCGCACGGTGAAGAAAACCACCGCGCTGCCGGTTTAGCCGTTGGGATTGGTGAAGGCCCATTCATGGCCCGATTCTCCGGCCGTGAGCGCCGTGGGGCGACGATGGCCACAGGAGGGCCCCCATGACCACGTCTGACCTGCGCAACCCGCTCAAGCGGGCACGGAACATCGGCTCCGCGAAATCCGGGGCGGCCGCCTGGATGGCGATGCAATTCACATCGATCGTCCTGGCTGCGCTGAGCGTGTGGTTCGTGGTGCTCGTGCTGTCGTTGATGCACGGCGACTACGCGAGCATCCGCCACAGCCTTGGCCATCCGGCGAACGCGACCCTGATGGCCGTGTTCGTGGTGCTGGTCGCCTGGCACACCGAACTGGGCCTTCGCAACATCTACGAGGATTACATCCAGACGCACTGGCTGCTCTTCTGGAGCGTGATCGTCACGCGCTTCGCCCTGTTGGTCATCACTGCGATGGCGCTGCTGTCGGTCATCCGGCTGGCCCTGGCCCGCTGACACGAGGAGACATCCATGAGCGACAACGGCTACCGGTGCGGTCATGCCGCACGCGAATGCACGGTGCCCGACGGTGGCCGCTTATGCAGCCGATGATGCGAGGAAAACGCTTCGACCACGGATCACTCCCGTTGCGAGTGCGGACACGAGGCCTGCGAACACCGGATGCATGCCGAACGGCGTCATTGATCGTCGACGCCGTTGCGTCGGCGATGCACCAGATGCACGAACCTAACGGGTGCCCGGCGTCGATTCCTTGTCACCCCGGTCGCGTCGATGCGTATCGACGTCCTCGTACATCTTCTGGTTGAGCTTGCTCTGCGCATGCTCCGACATGAAGCGGCGCGAAAACACGAGCGCCTTGTTCACGGCACCTGGCACCACGATGCGCTCGCCTTTCATGAGCGCACGATAGCCCTCGTCGGCGACCTCTTCCGGATCCATGAGGTGACCTTTCTGAAAAGCGACGCTCTCCCCGATGTCGCCCTTGGGGAAGAAATCCGTATCCGTCGGGCCGGGACACAGCGCTGTGACGGTCACTCCGGAGCCTTCCAGTTCGGTTGCGATCGCTTCGCTCCATGACAGCACGAAGGCCTTGCTCGCGTGGTAGACGGACATCGTGGGGCCGGGTTCGAAACCGGCGATGGAGGCGGTGTTGAGTAGCCTTCCGCTGCCTCGGGCGACCATCGCCGGCAGGATGAGCGAGGTCATCCGGAGCACGGCCTCGACGTTCAGGCGCAGCATCGACAGGTGGGTCGCGAGCGGCACGTCCGCGTAGTTGCCACGAAAACCATGGCCCGCGTTATTCACCAGGATGTCGACGGTACGACCCGACAGCGCGTGCGAGATCGCCTCGAAACTGTCACGGTCCTCCAGGTCGGCGGCGATCGGCGTGACCTCAACCGCGTGACGTTGCTGGATAGTCCATGCGACCTCGTCCAGCTCGGTTTCCTCGGGCGCGACCAGGAACAGCGGATGCCCTTCCGCCGCGAAGCGGTGGGCGAGGTGCAGGCCGATGCCGCTGCTGGCACCGGTGACGAGAACGGTTTCGACGGTCATGCGCAGCTCCTTTGATCAGGCCTGGGGCGAGGGTAGGTGCACTGCCGTGACTTCGCGGCATGGGGCACGTGAACGTCAGGGGCGACCCGCACGCCTTGCGGAGTCACCTTGCCGCGTCATGGTCGTTCAGCAATCTCGCGGCACCTCGCGCAGGACGTCACCCCTCGCGCGCGCCCGCGTGCCCACCATGGCATCGAGTCAATCCACGAGGATGTTCCGATGACGAAAGAGACCGAAAACCTGCTCGACTGGCTGCGCAACGCCCATGCCATGGAACAGCAGGCGGAGCAGATGCTGCGTGCGCAGGCCAAGCGCATCGAGCACTACCCCGACGTGAAGGCGCGGATCGAGTCCCACCTGCAGGAGACCCTGGGTCAGCAGGATCGGGTGAAAGGATGCATTGAACGCCTCGGCGGCACGACGTCCGCCATGAAGGACATGATGGGGCAGGTCATGGCCTTCGGTCAGGCCGCCGGTGGCGCCATGAACTCGGATGAGATCGTCAAGGGGGCCATCGCCAGCTACGTGTTCGAAAACCTGGAGATCGCCACCTACACGACATTGATTGCCGCCGCCGAAGCCTGCGGTGATCTCGAAACCAAGCGTGTCTGCGAACAGATCCTGCCGCAGGAAGAGGCGATGGCGGAGTGGGTGCTCACCAGCCTGCCTTCACTCGTTAAGTCGTTTCTCGCTCGTGATGCGACCGACGGCGTCGAAGCCAAGCGTTGAGCAGGTCACGTCGGCACCGGAACGCGTCGGTGCCGGAGCGTCCCTGCTTATCGGTAGACACCCAGTTGCTTGAGTAACGTCAGGTTATCTTCCAGGTGCCAGTTGTCGGTAATGCGCCCGTTGGTCACCTTGACGATATCGGTCGCGAAGAAGTGGATGGTTTCCCCGTGTCCCTGGCGTTCCTGGAACGTGCCGGTGAAGTGCCCTGCCATGTCCAGGTGGCTGACCACGCGGTCGCCGACCACCAGTTGCTGGGTTACGGTTACCTTGAGGTCGGGGACCGCCGCGAGGAAAGCCTTTGACGCGGCGGCGGGACCGCTGGGGCCCTGGGGACGTCCGGGTGGCAGGGTATGGTCAACGAAGCCGGGGGAGATCGCGCGGTCAAGCAATGCCTGGCTGCCGTTGTTCCAGAAGCCGTAGAACGCCGTCGCGGGTTCGACCCGTGCCCGCACGGCCGACGTACTCAGGCTGTGGTCGACGATCCGTTCCCTGGGTGCGGCCAAGGCCAGTGCCATGTCGTCGTCGACATGTGCGGCCGAGGCCGTACCGGCCACGGACAGGCAGAGCAGGGTGGTGAGAGCGTGTTTTTTCATGGCGCCAATCTACATCGCTGTCTGGACCCGAACATCCACCCGCCAGGATAGGTTCTATTCCTGGTGCGTTGATAATCGTCTCGATGATCCCCCGCCCCGAAGGTCGGGCAGTGGGCATCCGTAAAACGGCATGCCCTGACGACGTGTCCACGACGCGTGGTTCGATGTCATGCGTCTGTTCGTTCGCACAGGAGGACACCATGTCGACATCCCATTCCACCGTTTCCGCCGTGGGCCGAACCGTGCTCTACCGCATCGGCGTGGTCGCGCTCGTCGTCATCGTCGCGCTGGATGTCATCGCGCTCGTGGCGTATCTCATGACGTGATCGTTCTCGGTCGGACACGCGCGGTTGCCGAAACCATGACGCCATCCGCGAAAGGATGGTCCACGCCCCCTCGTCATGGAGTTCGCGATGCTAGCGACCACCTATCGCCGTCCTTACAAGGTCAGCGCCCGTCACGTTCCCGATCCCGTGATCGAGCATCCCTTCGATGCCATCGTGAAGGTCTTGCGCTCGTGCATCTGCGGGTCGGATCTTCATCTCTACCACGGCCTCGTACCGGATACGCGCGTCGGATCCATCTTCGGGCACGAGTTCGTCGGCGAAATCGTCGACGTGGGCGTTGGCGTGCAGCGGCTCAAGGTCGGCGACCGTGTGCTGGTGCCGTTCAATATCTTCTGTGGCACCTGCTACTTCTGCCAGCGCGAGCTTTACAGCAACTGCCATAACGTGAATCCGGAGGCGACCGCTGTCGGCGGCATCTACGGCTACTCGCACACCACCGGCGGCTACGATGGCGGCCAGGCCGAATACGTGCGCGTGCCCTTCGCCGATATCGGACCCACCGTTATACCCTCCCAGATGCATATCGAAGACGCGGTGCTGCTGACCGATGTCGTGCCCACGGGTTATCAGGCGGCGGAAATGGGCGACATCCGCGAGAACGACACGGTCGTGGTTTTCGGTGCCGGGCCGGTCGGTATCATGGCCGCGCGATGCGCGTGGCTGATGGGCGCGGGGCGGGTGATCGTCGTCGATGAAGTCGATTATCGGCTCGATTTCGTGCGCCGCTACGCCCAGTGCGAGGTGATCGATTTCCGCTCCGTCGGTGACATGGCCATCCACATCAAGAAGATGACCGAAGGCCGCGGGGCGGACGTCTGCATCGACGCGGTGGGCTGCGAGGCATCCGGCAGTGCCATGCAACGCCTGACCGGCATCACGATGAAGCTTCAGGCCGGTGCGGCCACGGTGCTGCACTGGGCCATCAATTCGGTGCGTAAAGGCGGCAACGTGTCGATCGTGGGCGTGTATGGCCCCACGTTCAACGCCGTGCCCATCGGCAATGCGCTCAACAAGGGCCTGACGTTACGCATGAACCAGGCCAGCGTGAAGCGCCACCTGCCGAGGCTGATCGAACACATCCAGGCCGGACGCCTCAATCCGCGCGAGATCATTACCCACCGCGTGCCGCTGGAAGAGGTCAGCGACGCCTACGAGATGTTCTCGGGCAAGAAGGACGAGTGCATCAAGACCGTGCTGATTCCGCCCGGCGCCGACCGCGTCACTGCCTGAGGATACGCCATGAACCGACCCGACATCCCCGGCTGGGGCGCCGACCTGGACCGCGCGAACCGCCCCGCCGTACCCATGGAACGCACGCCCCCCCGCCTGGAAGGCGTGCACTGGGACGACCCGCCGCCTCAGCCGATGCGTGTGGAAATTCTAAAGTCCACCGAGCACCTGCGCATGCCCCCGGTCTTCGGCACGAGCGTACCCCCGCGCGGCGTCAGCGGCTGGATACGCCGGCGTGCCTTCCGTCACAGCGAAAACGACCTGCGTCACTGGTTGATGCTGCTCTTCGCCGATCGTGTCGACGCCGTCGAGGGGGTTGTCTCCGATGCGCGGAGATCGCCCCGCGTTCGTTCGGTGGCCGCCATCGCCGGCGCGACGCTCCTCGGTGCGTGGCTGGTTCGCCGATGGCCGTAAAGGCATGCGCGTCCATGACCTGGGTTGCCTGTCGACCCGTCCGCTTAGTGGTCGTGGATCCGGGGTTGCCTGCGGACGCCGTCGCCGGGCATCGACGGACGTCCCGTTGGGATTCGTGTTCGCGTTTTCACGGCCCGCGTGTCGCCGGGCCACATCCCCGCGCCTAGTCTCGTCGCCTTACCCACGCGAACGGAGACTTTCCATGGCGATCACGTCGATCGACGATCTTTTCATTCACGAACTGTCCGATATCTACAGCGCTGAGAAGCAGCTCACCCGTGTGTTGCCCAAGCTCGCCCGCGCCGCGCAGCTGCCTGAACTCAAAAAGGCGTTCGAGGCACACCTGGAAGAAACGCAGGGACAGGTCGAGCGCATCGACCAGATCGTCGAGGCACTCGACATCCGGCTCAAGCGCGTGAAGTGCGTGGCGATGGAGGGCTTGGTCGAGGAGGGCAAGGACGTGATCGATTCCATCGAAGCGGGCCCGCTGCGAGATGCCGCCCTGATCGGCGGTGCGCAGAAGGTCGAGCATTACGAAATTGCCGCCTACGGCACCTTGTCGGCCATCGCCAAGCAGTTGGGCTACAGGGATGCCCTGCCTCTGCTGCAAGCGACGCTGAAGGAAGAGAAAGCGACCGATGAGAAGCTGAGCCTGCTTGCCGAGCAGGCGGGCAACCAGCGTGCCGCGGAGGCGTCGGCGGGCTGACCAACGGCGTTCGCCGGAGGCGCCGCGCCACGCGGTGCCTCCGGGTGCACGGGAGCGGCATCTATCCAGGCGCGTCACGCTGCATGGGCAGACGTCTTTCACGAGAGGGTACCGACCTCGCCACGGACCCACTATCCAACCACGAGAGACGACGATGGGACGCACGGCACGCATCGTATTCACCCGGCCGGACGATATCGCCCGCATCGAGCGATGGGTCAACGAACTGGCCATCAACGCGCACGTTCGCATCCACCTGGTCGACGGCCACGTCGTGGAGGGCATCGTGATGGTCACCCCGACGGTGCAGGTGTTCCATGGTCAGGACGGCGACCAGGGCATCAATGGCACGGTCAAGCTGGAGGCGCCTGTCCAACCGGGGTGGAGCGGCATCGTGTGGCTGGGCGACATCGCGCGCGTGGAACACCTGGATTCGGTGACGATGGGTGCGACGAAGGCCTGAAGGTATCGCGGCCGGCGCCTCGGCGCGAGGGTGTCATGACCGCCACGCGGCCTGGCGTGACCTGCCGGGGTTCACGCCGTTCGCATCGGCGGGTCGCGACCTTCGCGGGCGCCCGGGATAGCTTGGTGAAGCCATTCATCGTCCGCGGCGACAGCGTGGTCACGCGATGCGCGACACGCTGATCGCCTCATACCCTGGAGATATGACCATGCGCCCACGTCTTTCGTCCTGCCTGATCGTCGCCTCGCTCTCCCTGGGCACCGCGACCGCCATCGTTGCGCAGGACACCCCGAACGCCCAATCGTCCACGTCCATTGGCGCCGCTACGCATCCGCCGGGCTCCGACAAGCCCGATGCGACGTTCGTCAAGATGGCGAGTGCGTCCGGGCTGGCCGAAGTCGCGCTCGGCAAGATGGGTGCCGCGCAAGGGGGCTCGTCGGCGGTGAAGGATTTTGGCCAGCGGATGGTGGCGGACCATACCGCGGCCAACCAGCAGCTCATCGCCATCGCATCCCGGAAGGGCGTGCCCGTGTCGCAGCAGCCGCTGCCCGCGGACACCAGCGCGGCGGCGAAGATGCAGCAGAAATCCGGCGCCGACTTCGACAAGGATTTCAAGAAGCGCATGGTGATGGACCATGAAAAGGCGGTGGCCCTGTTCGAAAAAGAAGCCAGCAGCGGTGACGACACCGAACTGAAGGCCTTTGCGACCCAGACGCTGCCCACCCTCCGGCATCACCTGGAGATGGCAAAGCAGCTTCCCGACGGCAAGGGCTACCGGTAGTAAACGTGCGGACACCGGTACCGTGGGTGTCCGCTCCGTTCGCTCAGGTCAGCAAGTGATTGGGCTGCCCGGCGGCGAGGTACGCGAGCAGGTCGTTCAGCGGCATCGCCGCTTTGACGAAATAGCCCTGGATACGGTCGCAACCGTTGTCCCTCAACCAGCTGCGTTGGCGCTCGCGCTCGACGCCCTCTGCTACGACGGCCATGTCCAGTGTGCGTGCCAGCGTGATGATCGAACGGCAGATCGACGCCGCCCGCTCGTCGACGCCCAGGCCGACGATGAATGATCGATCTATCTTGAGCGCGTCGATCGGCAGGTCACGCAGGTAAGACAGGCTCGAAAATCCCGTGCCAAAATCATCGAGGGATACGCGGGTGCCTTGTTCGTTGAGGCGCGTGAGTGCGGCCAGCGCGTAGCCGGGCTCCATAAGGCTGCTTTCGGTCAGCTCGACCTGTAACGCGTGCGACGGCAATCCATGGGCCAAGGAGGCTGACCGCACCTCGGCAGCCACGTCGGTGCGGCGGAACTGCACCGCCGACACATTGACCGCGATCGATAGGTGCCCGTGGCCCGCCGCGGTCAGCGCCGCATGCGCACGCGCGGCCGTGCCGAAGGCCCAGTGGCCCAACGGAACGATCAGTCCCGTTTCTTCGCACAGGGGGATGAACGCGTCGGGGGCGATCGATCCGCCGTCGGCCTGCGGCCAGCGAACGAGGGCTTCCAGCGAGCGGATCTGGCCGTCGCGGGCGTCCACGATCGGCTGGTAATGCACCGTCAATTCGCCCCGCTCGATCGCCTGTCGCATCCGCGAGGCCATCGTCAGTCGTTCCATCGAGCGCTGGGCCATCAGGCGGTCGTAGACCTGCACCTTGCCCGGGTCATCGTCGACGTGCTTGAAATGCGCCGCGAGGGCGGCATTGGCAATGACCTGGCCGGCATCGGCGCCGTCGGCGGGGTGGCGTGCCAGGCCGATCTGGGGGTCCAGCGTATGCAGGGCGTCGTTGACCGCGACAGGTTCGGTGACGGCATCGAGCAGCGCACTCATCGTCGCGTCGTGGCTGGCGGGGTCGGTGATGGCGACGAGAAAACGTTCGCCGGGGCGGTGCGCGACCATGCCGCGCACGCCGGCGAGGCGGCCGAACCGCGACGCCACGGCACGCAGTACGCCGCGGCCGGCATCGAGGCCGAAGGTGTCGGTCACGTGGTCGATGCCGCGCAAGTGCACGTAGACCACCTCGTACCAGGCGTCGCGACCCATTCCCTGATCGAGGTAGTCCACCAGCGCTTCGGTATTGGGCAGGCCGGTGATGACATCGTGCGTGGCGCGATAGGTGAGGGCGCGTTCCGTGCGCAGGCTGTCCGTGATGTCCTCGGCCAACACCAGCCGCGCGGCATGCCCTGCGAAGTCGAGGCTGACCGCGTGCAGGCGCACGTCGAGCGTGCTGCCGTCCTTGCGCCGGTGGATCCATACCCGGTCGGGCTGCCCTTCGTCGCCGGCGCGTACGGAAGCCACCACGCGGATCAGTTCGTCGGCATCATGGGCGTCTCGGATGTCGGTGATCCGCATGGCGAGGAATTCGTCGCGCGCGTAGCCATACGAACGGACCGCGGCCTCGTTGACCTCGAGAAACACCAGCGTGGTGGTGTCGTATACCCAGAACGGAATGGGGCTCTTGTCGAAGATGAGACGGAAGCGCTGTTCCGCGTCGGCCAGCCGCGTGGTGGCGGAGGTGAGATCGCTCACATAAGCCTGTTGCGCCCGGTCACTGACCCGCAGGCGGCGGAACATGTAGCCGAAGCCCAGGCAATAAAGCAGGTAGAGCAGGGCGCTGAGGACGGTGAAGCGATACCACGGGCCCAGCACGCTGGCGGTGGTGACGCCGACGCCGACCCACAGCGGATAGTGCTCGGGTTGGCCGACGGCGATCATCCGCTCGACCCCGCCGATACGGCCGGATACGCGCTCGCCGGGTGCGCCGGCGTGCCGCAGGAGAAGCTCGGCAGGCTGGCCGATCGCGTCGGGTACGTCGCCAGTGCGCGCCAGCACGATGCCGTAGCGATCGGTGATGGCGGCGATGGCGTCGGCGCCGGCCGGCAGGTGTTCGACGACGTCCTGTAGATCCTCCTGCCGGAGCCGGGCGAACACGCGGTTGCCGCCGGGGGCCGCGACGGCCAGAGGGAGCATCCACCGGCCGTGGCGGCGTTCGAGCTTGCCCAGGCGAAGGTGCCCCGGGTTGGTGGCATCGAACCACCGGGGCAGGCTGGGGTCCCCTTCGCCGGGCGTAAGCGGCGCGCCGGACGCATCCACCAGCAGCAGGTCGGCCAGTTCGCTTCGACGTTCGGCCACCCCCGCGATGTGCCGAACGAGTTCCGCGGCGACGTCGCTCGGCACGGTGCCATCCGGCGACGCGCTGTCCGCCGCGATGCCGTTCATGGCCCGCTCCAGGTTCAGCAACTGGGCGCCGAGGATGCGTTGCCCCTCGTCGGCGAACGCCTGGTTCTGCGCCTGCGCGCCTTCCACACGACGCTGGTGGTCGGTCTCGACGATGAAGAGCAGGGACATGCCGAAGACGAATGCGAGGAAGCCTCCGACCAGACGGATGTGCCGCGTCGAATGCTCGGGTGACCCCTGGCCCATGAAACCCCTGTCGTGGACGGCGCTGTCCACGAAGCTAGCAACCTGCGTGCCGGGCGGCAAGAACGTGCGCGTGAAAGCGCGGTGGGCGACCGCGTGAAGGCGATCGCGGCGGCGCTTGGCGGCATGTGCACCCACCGCGCGCATCGTCAGGCGGCCTCCATCCGTACACGACGATGCCCTTTAGCCCCGCTTTGCCACCGAAGAACGAACGCCGGCCGGTCCACGCAAGGACGATAGGCCCACGCATGCCCCGGACGACTACCGCAGGCGACCGCCGATGCCGCAGGACGCGCCGGAGCCGCCGGGGCGGGACGACGAGCGGCGGCGCTGACCCGTCTCGCGTGGGCGTTGGCCTCAGGTCGCCGGCGTGGCGCCCGTCCTGCGGATGCCCCGTGCCAGCGCCAGCACGACCAGGGGCATCAGCATCAGCGGCAGGTTGCTCGGTCCGGGAATCCAGATCGCCAGCACGAAGGACAGCAGCGACATCATCGGCAGCGCGAGGCTGCGCCGGCGGATGGTCGCGACCTCCGCGCCGGTGACGTCGCCACGTAGATAGGGCGCGCGAAGCGCGCCGCGGAACAGGCGGTACTGGAGCAGGCCCCCGACGAGCAGGTTGAGGGCGTAGAACATCTCCGGGATGCGTTCGGCGGGATGGGTGCTCATCAGCGCCGACGAGAACGGCATGAAAGCGACCGCCATGAGCAGGGCGAGGTTGCGCCAGATGAGGGCCGGGTCGTAACGGTGCAGCAGCCCGAATACCCGGTGGTGCGCCGCCCACATGGCGCCCACCACGACGAAGCTGAGCACGAAGCCGAAGAAATGCGGCAGCAGCTCGGCCAGTGCATGCAGCCATGCCGCGTCGTCGTGCCCGTCCGGATGCGGCACGTGTATTTCGATCACCAGCAAGGTGATGGCGATGGCGAACACGGCGTCCGAAAAAAACGTCAGCCGCTCCAGTTGCGGCTCTTGCCCCTGCGACATGCCTGATTTTTCCCCTTGAACGTGCGCCGATGATGGCGTCGCCGATGACCTGTCGCAAGTCCGTGCGAGAGCGTCCCGGAGCGCGCGCACCGGAGGGGTATCATGGGCCTTTCCCTTTGACGGAGAGCCGCCGTGCCTCGCCAGCTCAAGATCGACTTCGTTTCCGACATCGCCTGCCCCTGGTGCGTCATCGGCCTGGGCGGCCTGGAGCATGCGCTGGGTGCCCTTGGCGACGAGCTGACGGCGGACATCGCCTTCCATCCCTTCGAGTTGAACCCGGCCATGGCCGCCGGTGGCGAGAACGTGCTCGAACACATCGTGCGCAAGTACGGCATGCCCGCCGCCGACGTGCGCGCTAACCGCGAGCGCATCAAGGCGCGCGCGGCGGACGTCGGTTTCACGATGAACACGTCCGACGACAGCCGCATCTACAACACGTTCGATGCGCACCGGTTGCTGGCGTGGGCGAAAGGCGAGGGCCGGCAACACGCGCTCAAGCGCAGGTTGTTCGCGCTCAACTTCACCGAGCAGGCCGATCCGGGCGACCACGAAGCGCTCATCGCCGCGGCCGCCGACGCCGGCCTGGATCCCGCCGCTGCCCGCGACGTACTCGCATCGGACCGCTACGCCGCTGAGGTGCGCGCGGATGAAGCCCACTGGCAGCGCATGGGCATCACCGGCGTGCCCGCGGTGATCGTCAACGACACCTATCTCATCTCGGGAGGCCAGCCGCCCGAGGAATTCGAACGGCAGTTGCGGCATATCCTCCAGCAGGGCTGAACTAGCCACCGAGCATGCCGAGCGTGTGCAGCCACCGCTCCACCAGTTCGGGCCAGCGGCCAATCGGCAATCGACCGGCGCGCAGCCCGAACGCGTGGCCGCCCTCGGCGTAGATGTGCAGCTCGGTGGGCACGCCCGCCTTCATCAGGGCCACGTCGTAGGCGAGCACCTGTTCCACGCCGTCGACATGGTCGTCTTCGGCCTGGAGCAGGAAGGTCGGCGGCGTGTCGGGGCGCACATGGATGTCCGGGCGCAGCCCCAGATCCGTTTCGTCGCGGGTGTCGCTGTCGTCGTCTTCATGTATCCACAGGTGCCCCGGGTAGACCGCCACCGCGAAATCTGGCCGGCTGTTCAACCGGTCGGCATCGTCGACCGGCGTGTACGTGCGCTTGTCGAAATGCGTGCTCACCGCCGCCACCAGGTGGCCGCCGGCGGAGAATCCCATCACGCCGACCTTATGCGGATCGATGTGCCATTCGGCGGCGTGCTGTCGCACGAGGCCCAGCGTGCGCTGGGCGTCCTGCAAGGCGGTCTGCACCTTCGGGTAGTAGCGCTTGCCGTTTTCCCACGTGGGGCCGGACCCGGGCACGCGGTATTTCAGCAGCACGCAGGTGATGCCGCGCGAGGTCAGCCAGTCGCAGATCTCCGTACCCTCCAGGTCCATCGCCAGCATCTGGTAGCCGCCCCCGGGGAAGACCACGACGGCCACGCCGGTGTTGTGCCCCGTCGGCGAGTACACGGTCAGGGTGGGGATCGATACGTCATGGATGGCGGCGGTGCCGGGCTTGACGGACTCCGGCACGGGGGCGCGCAGCGCGTTGGGCGGCTGTCCCGGCCAGATCGGCACCTGGACGTGGCCTGGCGAAGGTTGCCACACGGCGGCACCCGCCGGTGCGGCGATCACAAGGGTGGACAGGAACAACGCGCGGACGAGCCTGATCATGGTCGTGCACCGGCAAGGGAAGGTGCGTGCGACGCTAGACCCTCACTGGGGCGCAAACCGGTATCGAGGTAGGGAAAAACGCTGGCAGCGATTCACTCGACCGGGCCGGGCGATGTCTCGCCTGGCCGCCATCGTTCGCCGCCGCGGGTGCGCACCCGCCAGGGACCGATTACCTCGCCGTCCCGTCCGACAGGGGCTGGGGAACGACCCCCGCGTTGCGTAACTCGCGCGCGACGATCTCCTGGAAGCTCATGGCGGGGTTTAACTCGCAGAGCATGCCGACCCGGATCCAGAAGCTGGCCTGGGCGTTGATCGAGCGGCTGCTGACGGTACACGCCCGGCGGATCCGATCGTGCAACTCATCGTCGATGTTGACGATACCCATGGCGTGCCCTCGAAAAAATGATACATGGATCGTATACGAATCGTATATCAGATCGCTATCGTCACCTTCACGTGAATGCTTTGCCGAAAACGGGACTTCTGTCGCATTATGGTGGCGTGTGTTCAGGGGGCCACGGAGCGTCTCACGAGGGGCGTCACGCCGGGGCGTGTGTCGTTGTTATTACCATGCCGTGTTCGGATTCATGACTTCAGCCGTGTCGATATCGAAGGAAACGCCCCGCGGCAGCATCGCCTGCGTCGGCATGGGCATCACGCTCGGCGCGCACCTGACGCCGATGGCACGCAGCTACATCGAAAACGCCGACATCGTGCTGGCCGCGTTGTCGGACCATGTGGTCGAACTCTGGTTGCAGCGTCTCAACCCCGTGTTCCGTAGCCTCACGCCGCTCTACCGGCCCGGCAAGTCGCGTATGAAGACCTACCGCGAGTGGGTCGAGGTGATGATGACGCAGGTGCGTGCGGGTAAGCGCGTTTGCGCCGTCTTTTACGGCCATCCCGGCATTTTCGCCTGGTCGCCGCACAAGGTGATCGAGGTGGCGCGCGCCGAAGGCTTCGTCGCGCACATGGAGCCGGGCATTTCGGCGGAGGATTGCCTCTACGCCGACCTGGGTATCGACCCGGGCCGCGCCGGTTGCCAGCACCTGGAAGCGAGCCAGCTGCTTTTCTTCGAGCGAACGCTCGATACCGCCGGTACGGTGGTGCTCTGGCAACTGGGCGTGGTAGGCGATCGCTCGCTCGGTCGGTTTCGCACGCCTGATGCCTATCGCGAGCTCCTGGTGGAGCGGCTTCGCGAGGATTACCCGAACGACCATGGCGTCGTCGTCTATCGTGCGCCGACGTTGCCCGTGGAACAGCCGCACGTGCAGCGCGTCACCTTGGGTGAGCTGACGTCCGCCGAGTTCACCGGTCACGAAACGCTGGTTATTCCGCCGGCACGCGAGCTGGTGCCCCATGCCGGCATGCGGGCGCGCCTGGATGCGCTCGATGCCGTTTACCTCACCGATGACGCGCACGTTTCGACGGCCTGAGCCCGATAACGAGAACCGGCGGCTTGCCGCCAAAACATCGCATCCGACCGTCGTGGTGTTTCGAGCGGCGGGCGACACCACCACAGAACACGGAGGAATACCCCATGCGTGACACGGTTGACTTGCTCGAGGCCATCGGCCGCGATTCCACGCTTCGCAACGCATCGCCGGACGAACTGGCACGGGCCCTCGAAGCGGCCGGCGCTTCCGCCGGCCTGCGTGAATTCGCCGCGAACGGCGATGGCGCCGAACTGGCCAAGGAACTCGGTATCGAGCAGATGCACGTCGAACATATGAGCCAGACCGGCGGGTGCGAAGGCGACGAAGACGATCCGAGTCACTACCCCGACGACGACCAGGGCGAGCCCCAGTCCGATCCGGACGACGATGACAACGACCCGTCGAAATGACCTGAGGTCCATGGCTCCGGCACGCAGCGGCTCCCGGCGGGCCCGGTCCATCGTGGCCGGGCTCTTGCTGTGTCTTTGGTTTTCGGGAGCGACCGCCGCACCGGCGTCCACCACGACGCCGTCCCGCATGCCGCTGTCGCAGGTCGACGCGATACGCACGACGGATCACGCGCGTTTTCTGACGATGCTCGACGCCCTGCATCGGGATATCGATGCGCTGGGCCCCCAGGACCGTCGATACCTTCGTTTTCTCGATGGCTGGCAGGCCAACTACGAAGGGCGTTACAGCGACGCCATGGCCGCCTTGCAAGAGGTCCTCGCCGGTGGCCAACAAGATGCGCTTGGCGTTCGCGCCACCGCGATGTTGATGAACACGCTCACCGGCCAGGGCAAATACGCGGAAGCCTACGCCATGGCCACGCGGGCGGCGGATACCTTGCCCAGCGTGACCGATCCGACGGCTCGCTTCGTTCTGCTGGCGAACCTGTCGCAGATGCTGACGTTCGCGGGGCAGCCGCAGATTGCGATGACCTACGCCGACATGATGCTCAAGGCCACGCCCAAGGGCGTGTCCCGCTGCGAGGCGATGGTGCAGAAAGTGGTGGCGCTGGAGGGGGCGCGCCAGCTGATGGCGTCCAGCCCCGAGCTTCTCGACACCATCGACGTGTGCAAGACGAACGGCCAGCCCATCTTCAGCAATACGATGTCGCTGATACTGGTGGATCGGTTGCTGGAGGAAAACCGGCTCGATGAGGCGCTGGCGACGCTCCGCCGGATCACGCCCAGCATCGAGGCCGCGCGATATTTCCCGCACCTGATCGATCTGTCCAGCGCGCGCGCGCGTATCTTCGAGGCCATGGGCAACAAGCCCGAGGCGCGTAAGGCGGCCCTGGAAACCGTCGCCATGAATCATCCGGGGGATACGAACGAGGCCCTGCGATTTGCCTATCGCGTGCTGTATTCCATCGAAAAGGCGCAAGGCCATTACGCCGACGCGTTGCTCTACTACGAAAACTATGTCGTGCAGGACCAGGGCTACCTGCGCGACGCGAACGTGCGCACGGCCGCCTACGAGGCGGCGAGCCAGCATTTTCGAGCCGAGAAGCTGGAAACCGAGGGCCTGAGCAAGGAAAACCGCATCCTGCGCCTGCAGCAGGCGCTGGATGCGAAGGCCGTCGAAACCGGCCGCCTTTACATCACCGTGATGGCGATCCTCCTGGCCTCCATCGCGTTCTGGATGGTGCGGATCAAGCGCTCCCAGCTTCGCTTCAAGTGGTTGTCGTCGTGCGACAGCCTGACCGGCATCTTCAACCACCAGCACTTCATGGGCGAGTCGGGGCGGGCGCTGCGGGCGTTGGAAAAAAGGGCGGGCGAGGGCTGCCTCATCTTCCTCGACCTGGACCATTTCAAGCAGGTGAACGACAGCCACGGGCACGCCGTGGGCGACGCCGTGCTCAAGCACGCGGTCGCGATCTGCAAGGGCCAGCTGCGCAAGGCCGACCTGCTGGGTCGCCTCGGGGGCGAGGAGTTCGGGATGTTCCTGATGGATGCGCCGCGATTGCAGGGCACGGTGGTGGCCGAGCGGATACGCCTTTCGCTCGCGGCGTCGCCGCTGATCGTCGACGACGTGGTGGTGTCCATTTCGGCGAGCATCGGCCTGGCCTGCACCGACACGATCGGCTACGACCTGCAGCGCCTGTTCCGCGGCTCGGACGCGGCGCTCTACCTGGCCAAGCGCACCGGACGCAATCGCGTCGTCGTCGACGGCGACGACCGGAGCGCGGCGACGCCGTTACCAGCGCACACCCGCCCGGTCGATTCCACCACCGCGTGATCCCGGGAGGTCCGTCGATCGGGCCTCACCGTGACGCGGCGCTTACGGGCCGCCCGACGCGGCGCGGATCGTCGCCTGGTTGATCGCCCGCACCTGCGCGGGGTCAACCTTTTCCATCTGGCGATCGTAGGTGTAGAGCCCATTGTGCTCGCCTTCGACGTCGGTGATCTGCGTGTAGACGCTGCCCGACACGCCCTTGGCGGCGGCCTTGTCGCGCAGTACGGCGGTGTTGGCGACGTAGCCGGCGTTGAGTGCCGCGCGGTCCTTCACGCCCCCATAAGGATTGATGGCCGTGTTCGGCCAGACGTGGCCGGACAGGTCGAGGGTCAGGCCACCGTGCTCGCCATCGATCGACGCGCGGGTGGCGTCGGGACTCGGCAGGCCCGGGCCCTGGTAGTCATGCACGTCGATGATGTCACCGGCATGGGTGTCGCCCTGGGTATCGCAGCAGTTGTAGCCGCTGCGGGCATCGACCAGCCGTGATGGATCGAGCGCCTTGATCTGCCTGGCGAGGTCGCCACCCGCGGCGATGCTCCATTGGCCCCATCCCTCGTTGAAGGGAATCCACCCGATGATCGCCGTCTCGCCCTTGAGCTGCTGAACGATCGACGTGACGTCCCGTCGAAAGCGTGCTTTGTCGGTCGCCGTGAGCCGGTCGTTGTGCCCGTTGGGCATCGAGGGCATGTCCTGCCATACCATCAGGCCGATCCGATCGGCCCAGTAGTACCAGCGCGCGGGCTCCACCTTGATGTGCTTGCGGATCGTGTTGAAGCCGAGGTCACGGGTTTTCTCGATGTCGAAGCGCAGCGCCGCGTCGGTCGGCGCCGTGTAGATGCCGTCTGGCCAGTAGCCCTGGTCGAGCGTCGCGAGCAGGAAGACGGGCTTGCCGTTGAGCACGATGCGATTGAGTCCGTCCACCTTGCGGACGGCAACGGTGCGCAACCCCGCATAGCTGGTGACGTCGTCACGGCGCTCGCCCCGCGAGAGCGTGGCCCTGAAGGTGTACAGGAACGGATCGTCCGGGCTCCAGAGACGTGGCTGGGCGATCGGTACCCGAAGGGGCTTGTCGGCCGGCCCGGTCGCTTCGCCGACGGGCTTACCGTCGGCCAGTGCGACGACGTGGAGCGTCGCGCCTCGCGCGTCGCCGTCGACCTGCGCCGTGGCCGTGAACGCGTCGAGCGTGGTGGCCGGGACGAAGGTCAGCTGGCCAAGGCTCGTGGCCGGCACCGGCTCCAGCCACACCGATTGCCAGATGCCGGAGGCGGCCGTGTAGAAAATGCCTTCGGGGGTGAGGCGCTGTTTGCCCACCATGATGTTTTCGCTGTCGACGGGCGCGTGCACGGCGACCACGATTTCCTGGTCGCCCTCAGGGTGCAGTGCCGCGGTGATGTCCGTGCCGAACGACGTGTAGCCGTTATCGTGCGTCGCCACCTTCGTGCCGTTGACGTAAACCGTGGCCTCCTGCGCCACCGCACCGAAATTCAGTCGTATATGCTGGCCGCCGGCGAGAAAGTCCGCCGGGATACGGATCGTCCGCCGGTACAGCATGAAGTCGGCATGCGTTTGCACGCCCGACAACACCGACTCGATGGGGTAGGGCACCAGTACCTTGCCGTTCATCGGATGGCCGAACGCGGGGGGGCTCTTGCCGTCGACGACGGCGAATTCCCAGAGCCCGTTGAGGCTCATCCAGCGGGGACGATCAAGCGACGGGCGCGCCAGTTGGGGGCGTGGGTACTCGGGCAACGCGTTGTCGGGTGACACCTTGTCCGTCCATCGCGTGGCCAGCGGCGCGGACGCGCCGCTCCATACGGTGGCCGCCTCCGTCGCCGTCGTGCCGGTGGGCAGGGACACGGCCAGTGCCAACGCCATGGCGGCGCGACGTATCGTGATGCGGTCATTCATGGTTCGCTCCTCGTCGGTCCACGCGGCGTCGCCGACATGGATGGTGGCGCCGACTGGGGATCGCTTCCCCATCGGGGGTTCGGCCTGGGGCCCATCGTCAGCACCAGCGTGGCGCCGTCGGCGATGTCGTCATGACTGAACCACGGTTTGTTCCAGGGCTTGCCGTTGAGCGTCGCCGACTGGATATAGACGTTTTGCTCGGTGTTGTCGCGCGCGACGATGTCCAGGACCTTGCCGTTGCCCAGCGTCAGGCGTACGCGGTCGAAGATCGGGCTGCCGAGGATGTAGTCGGGCGTCGACGGATCCACCGGATAGAAGCCCATCGCGCTGAGCACATACCACGACGAGGTCGAACCCTGGTCGTCCATGCCGGGATACCCGTAACCCGTGGCATCGCTGCCATACAGGTCGGCGAGGATGCGGCGGGTGAGCGCCTGGGTCTTCCACGGCTGGCCGCTCCAGGCATACAGGTAAGCCGCCTGCTGGTCGGGCTGGTTGCCCTGCACATATTGGCCGATCAGCCCGGTGCAGTCGCGACAGATGCCCTTGGCCGTATACGGCGTGGTGAAGAACGCATCGAGCCTGGCGTTGAACGCATCACGGCCGCCGAGCAGGTCGATCAGGCCCTGCACGTCGTGGGGCACGAGCCACAGCGTGGACCAGCCCGAGGCTTCCTTCATCATGAAATTGTAGTAAGGCTCGCCGGGATCGAACGGCGAAATCCACCGACCGTCTGCCGTGCGTCCACGGAAGAAGCCCACGGACGGATCGAAGACGTGGCGATAGTTCGCTGCCCGTCGTTCAAACATCGCGGCGTCGTCGGCCTTGCCGAGGCGGCGGGCTACGTCGGCGAGGGCGTGATCGTCCCAGGCGTATTCCAGCGTGGTGGCGACGCCTGCCTTGCCACCCGCGTAGGGCGGACTCGGGCTGCCCTCGGGCACGATGTCGGCGATCCAGCCCTGCCTGTCGTACTCGGCGAGGTCACCGCGCGGCCCCTTCGGATCGGTCGCGTTCTTGCGCAGGTACGCATACGCGGCGGCGTAGTCGAAGTCGATGCCACGGCGCCACGCCCCGTCGTAGAGCAACACCGCGTGGTCGCCGTGGAACGAGGTATTCATGTAACCGCGTTCGCGCGCCCGGTCGAGCTCGGAGCGCATGATGTCCTGGATCACCTTCGGCTGCAGCAGCATCAGCAGGGCGATCTGGTTGCGGCCCGTGTCCCAGAACGGCACCGGGCCGTAATGATCGTAGTCGGCGACGTTGTCGTGGCCCTGGGCGTCGACGTAGTGCTCGCCCTTGCGCGCGATCATGCGGGGGCTGGCGAACGCGTGATAGAGCGTGGAATAGAACAGCATGCGTTGCTTCGGGGTGCCACCGGTCACCTGAACCCGGTCGAACAGCGCGGCCCAGATAGCGCGGGCCTTCGCACGCACGCGATCAAAGTCCGCGTCGCTGTCCTGGGCATGCAACCGCTGTTCGGCCTCGGCCGCGCTGTGACCGTGCGCGATCCGCACGGTGACCTGGTCGCCCGCCCGGGTGTCGAACGTGACGTAGGCGCCGGCATAGTCGCCCGCGACCTGCCGCCGTCCCGCCTGCACGTCTTCGCGTCCCAGCCCCTCGCCGACGTGCGTCACGTCGGCGTGGAAGGTGCCGAAGGCGGCAAAAGGACGGGAAAACTCGGTCACGAAGAAGGGGCCGTCGGCGTCCCGGTCGCGTCCGCCCGCGGTCGCCACGCCGCGCACGGTGTGGTCATCCACCACCTCGACCTGCCCACCGTCGCGACGCAGGTTGACGATCACGTGCGAGCGGCGGCTTTCGGGAAAGGTGAACCGCATGAGGCTCGTCCATTGCGTCGCCGTGAGCTCCGCCCGAACGCGGAACGTCGCCAGGTCGACCGCGTAGTAGCCCGGTGAGGCTTTTTCTGTGGCCTTGTCGTAGGACGAGCCCAGGTAATCCGGTGGCACCGTCCAGTCCCCGACGACAGGCATCACCATCGGCGCGCCGCGCGCGCCGTACGTCGAGCCGCCGCCGGTGAAGCCGAACATCGTGGGCCGGCGGTAGTCGTAGGCCACGGGCACGCCCGTCGCGAAGCCGAGGTCGGTGTTGATGTTCACCGGCGCCGCCTCTGTGGCGCTTTCGGGCAGGCTGGCGCCCGGCGTGGTCATGCCGGTGTAGAGCGGTTCGCCCGGCGGCGGCGCGTTGCCGATCCAGGCGGGCCGGTCGAGCGGTGCGGTGCCGACCAGCGGATTGGCCAGCTCGATGCTCGTGGTACGTGGCGCCGACGCGCCGGTGGAGGAGGCGGCGGCCGCGCCACCCGAGAGGGCGAGCGCAACCATCGCCGCGCCTAGCCGGGTGCGGCCTTGGGGGAGGGAGATCATGGGAGGGGTCCTCGACGGCGAGCGCTCGCGGGACCGGGCACGTTGCCCGGCCCCGCGGGGACACCGTTATGTGTTGGGTCCACCGAACTTGTACGTCACGCCCAGGTAGTACTGCCGGCCCGGATACATCAACTGGACCAGGCGGGCCCGGGTGTCGCCACCCAGGTAGGTGTGTGGCGTCGACTTCGTCAGGTTGATGACCGAGGCGGTGACCATGAAGTGCTTGTTGAACTCGTAGTCGCCGTTCAGGTCGATCTGGTGGTAAGGCTGCGCGTAGATCGGCAGGCCCGACGCGAGACCCTGCATCGTCCGGCCGGTCCAGTTGTCGCTGGCGCGCAGCAGCAGGCCGTTCTTTTCATAGAACAGCGACACGTTCGCCGCGTACTTCGCGCTGCCGATCAGCTCAGACTTGCCCACCTGCGTATCGCCCAGGGAGACCGGCGTCTCGTTGGTCTTGTTGAGCGTGTAGTTGGCGATGTAACCGAAGCCCGAGTCCCAGGTGTGCTGGGCGTAGATTTCGACGCCCTTGGACGTGCCCGACCGGCCGTTGGCGTTGGTGCTGTACTGGAGGAAGTTTTCCGTGGCACCGCCGACGTTCACCTGGATATTGTTCACGGTGACCGGCACGACGAAGTTCTTCACTTCCTTTTTGAATAGATCGACGCCGACCACCGAATGCTCGGCGTAGTACCACTCGGCGGCGACGTCGAACTGCGTGGCCGTGAAGGGTTTCAGGTCGGCGTTGGCACCGCTGCCGTACCAACCGGGTAGGGGTGCGCCGAACTGCTTGCGGTCGTTGTAGTAGTCCTGGGTGTTGTTGGTCAGGCTGCCGAGCTTGGCCAGGTCGGTGTAATTGGCGCGGGCCATGGCCTGCGAACCGGCGGCGCGAAGCACGAGGCTGTCGGCAACGGTCCACGCGATGTTGAAGCTGGGCAGCAGCTTGTTGTAACGCTTGTTCGTCGTGGCCTGGCTGAAGTTTTCGATCACCGCCACTTCGCGCGGAAGGTATTGGAAATCGCCCGGTGCGCAGGCGCCGCCGCCGGCATTCACGCCCGAGGCCGGGCAGATGAGGATGTTGCCCGCCGGGTCGTGATAGTAAACGGCGTTGTTGGTGGTGATGTCGTTGGCGACCGTGAGGTCTTGCTTGGTCGTGACGAAGCGCAGGCCGACGTTGCCACGCACGGTGCCGGTATCGAAGTTGGCCTGCACGTAGGCTGCGGCGATCTTCTCCCCGATAGACGACTTGTTCTGCGGCTTGTTGTAGATCACCCGGTCGTAGGTCGCATTGAGGTGGTCGTAGTACGCCGGGAAATTGATCGCCGGAAAGATGCTGTCGTTGTACGCCTCGTTGCTGCCGTCGAGGTAGTTCGGCAACAGGAAACCGGCGGGCAACTGGCCGGCGTTGGGGTCGCAGGTCTGGAACTGCAGCGTGGTGCCCTTGCAGTACCAGCGTACTTCGTTGCTCTGCTGCTCGGCGTGCGCATCGGTGTATTTCACGCCGAACTGCAGCGACTGCATCCAGCTTCCGTCGAACGCCCACGTGAAATCGGCCTGGGCGAAGTTCTGCGAATTGGTCGTGTTGACCATGTTCGATCCGGTGGAGCCCAGGTCGACCTGGCCCGCGCCGGCAAGCATGTTCTGCAGGGTCTGCGGCGACGCGCTGATCCCCGGGGTGCCGGCGAAGTTCCACGCGGCGCCGTTGCTGCCGTCGACCCATTGGCCGTTGACGAAGTTGCGCGGCTTGGCGGCCATGCCCAGCTCCACGGAGGGACCGCCGGTGGCCCAGGTGCGGCCCACGTTGAACGAACCGCTCAGGGCGCCGCCCGAGTCCCACTCGCCTTCGAGGTTGAGCGTCTGGGACGTGGCTTTCTCCACCGAGTAGTTGCCGTTGAGCCAAGGAATTTCGGTGTTACAGACATCCACCGCCTGACGCGTCGCGCCGGTCGAGGGATTGACCGTGGCGTTGCAGCCGACGCCAGCCGGCGGGAGCTGGTAGTTGGCACCGGTGACGACGGTGTGCGAAGGATCGAACGTCAGCCCGTTGGGTGCGAGCAGGCGACCTTGCTGGTCGGTATACCGGCTGTTGCCCGGCAGGCCCCACTCGGGCACTTCCAGCGTATTGGTGATCTGGTCTTGCGTGCGCTGGAAACGGAAGTAGTTGCCGGTGAGCAGGAAGTGGTCGCTCGGCTTGAACTGCATCGTGGCCTGGACGCCCTTGGTCTTCAGGTCCAGGTCGTTGCGGCTGGTCGAGAACTGCTGCGGCATCCAGTAGCCGTTGTAGACGTTGCCCGCCTGGTCGACCACGCCACCGCCACCCCACAGGTCGATGTTGGGCGCGACCGCGGAGTCATAGGTGCCGCCGTGCACGTTGGTCGGCGGCTGGGTGCAGGTCGCGTAGTCGGTGCAGTTGTCCGACCACCAGTGCCAGCTCGACGCGTCGGACTGATAGGTGGTGGCATGGCGCTGCTGGTACGAACCGGCGACGAGCACGCCGAAGGTTTCGTCCTTGTTCTTCCACGACCACAGCGCCGATACCTGCGGCTTGATCTTGCTGCGGGTGTCCGAGCCGGCGCCGGTCGCGGTCACGAAGCCTTCGTTGACGCCCATCTCCAAGGGACGTCGCGTGCGCAGGTCGACGTTGCCGCCGATGCCGCCTTCGTCCAGGCGCGCCTCCAGGCTCTTGTAGAGCTTGATGTCGGAAAACATGTTCGCCGGGAAAAGCGTGTAGTTGAAGGAGCGGGTGAGGCCGGCCGATGTGTCGGCCGACGCCACGTAGTTGCCGTTCAACTGGGTCAGCGTGAGTTCCGGCGCGAGACCGCGGATGCTCACCGTCTTGCCTTCGCCGGATTCGCGGCTGATGACCACGCCGGGCACGTGGGCCAGCGCGTCGGCGATGTTCTTGGCGGGGAACTGGGCGATGTTCTGCGCGTTGATGACCTCGACGATGGAGTTCGCGTCGCGTTTGTCCAGCACATTCTGGTCGATCGACTGCCGGTAGCTGGTGACCACGACGGTGTCCAGGTTTGTCGGCGAGTTCTTGGTCTTGTCGTTCTTCGGCGTCGTCTTGGCCGCCGGTGCCGGGTCGGTCGTCGCCGAAGGTGCGGCGTCCTGTGCGAACGCCGACGTCGGCAGGGTGACGTACCCAGCCAGGGAGAGCGTCGCGGCGGCTAGCGCGGCGCAGAGCGGTTTGCGTTTGAGCATGTGCGAAAAGTGCTTCATGGATGGATCCCCTCGATGACATGCGCCTCTGCGGGCGCGTTGGTCCCCCGATCGTTACGTGTGCTGCGGCTTATGAGGGCATGCGTGCTCCTGTGGATTGGATCGATCCAAACAAAACGCGCGCGAGGCCCCTCGCCATCGCGCGCGGCAGGTGTCAGAACGGTATGCAGGGGAACGGCAATCGCGATCCGCACGTAGACCGTCGAGATGCCGTAGAGGCACGGCGCGTCGTGGCGCGCTCTATGCGCCGAACGTGGACGTCCGGGCGGTTACCGCTGTCACGCATCTGCTTCCCCATGCCTTCCCCCAACGAAGGCGGCGGGATGTCGGCGTCGAACGCCTATCCGCAGACACGCCCATGTCATGGTGTTTCGCCACGACCCTCGTCGAAGGGCGTCACCCGCCACGCCGACTTGGATCGATCTAATCCCCTGGGGTTACAAATTAAGACGCGGAACCCGGCGAGGTCACGCTGCGTCGCAAAACGTTGCGCCGTGCGGCGAGCGCCTCACGTGAAGCGCCGGGGAGGGCAGGATGGGCCAGGTCGGATAACGGTCGTGCTGCGCCGCATGCAGGAATTCACGTCGGTGAAGACGTGATTCTTGCGAAGGGGACGGCTTGCCCGTCGCTATTCGATGGGCACGCACGTGGCCGGGTCGGCACCACGGCGTGGGGTCAGAAGGTCAACGCAAGCGATTGTTCGATGGCGGCGTCGAGCTCGTCGATCGTGAACGGTTTGAGCAGCTTGATGGCGCCGATCGGCGCATCGCTGGCGTCCTCGTCCGGATCGGACAACATGACGATGGTGCGCAACGAGGGATTGCTCTCGCGGGCGACCTGGAGATATGCGCCGCTGCGATCCTCGCCGGGAGCGGGAACCGCAGCCACCAGGAAGTCGACCTGGGCATGATCGAGCGCCGCCCGGGTCGCGCCCGAATGCGTCTGCGCGACGAACACCTCGTAGCCGCGCTTGCGCAGGGCATCCGCCACCGTATCGGCCAGGGTGGCCCGGGGTTCGATGATGATGGCGATGGGGGGCAGTTCGTGATCGGTCATGGGGCGCTTGATACCGCGAACCGCGCTCCGGCGCCAGTCTTGACCCGGCGCGGGTCTTGGTATCCGCCCGCCCGAGGCGGGCGCAAAAATTTGCGTGAGCGGGGAGGACGTTTTCCTGGCCGTCTTTTTCACGTCCATCTCCACGCCGGGACATTAGCGTGACTCCCTTTCAGCTGGAGCCACATGATGCATTGGATCGACCACGAACACCTACCGGCCACCCGCGGCAAGGTCGCCCGCCTGCTGTTCAATCCCCACGGCGACATGGACGGCCTGTTGTTCCAGAACGGCATGGAGGTGCACATTCCACCGCATCTTTCCAGCGCGCTGGTCCGGCGCATCCGCCCGGGCGACTCGGTGAAGGTGCGCGGCCTGCGCGTGCGCGACCGAGAACTGCTCGTGGCGGTCGCGGTCGAGCCATCCACCGGCAAGCCGGTGATCGACCAAGGTCCCGGCGAGAAAAAGGGCGAGAAGAAGAAAAAAGACGCCTCCGCCGCCAAGGTCGAGCGCTGGGGCTACAGCGGCACCATCGAGCGCCCCATCCACGGCCCGCGCGGCGACGTGCACGGCGCGCTGCTCGACGACGGCGTGCTGCTGCGCTTTCCGCCCCACGCGGCGGCCAAGCACGCTGGCCTGTTCGAAAAGGGCCAGATAATCGACGTGGAAGGCGGCTGGCACAAGAACGCCCATGGGGTGGTGATCGCCGTGGACCACGCGGCGCCGGCGGGCAAGGCGCTGCGACAGATCGATTGATTGATCGCGGGTTGGCCCGCCGGGGAAACGGCGGGCCGATGTCGGGCTGCGTTAACTCTGGCAATGAGATAACTATTTGATCTTTTTAGTCATATTTCGTGAGTCCGCGAAACAGTGCGGCGACATCGCTACGCGTCGCGAAGCAACATGGTGACGTCGTATCCAGCAATAAGGCTGACGGTAGTGACGCATGGTGGCGGTGCAGGATGTTGATCCGCGCCGTTCACCAGGATGTCGTTTGACCACCCCCCAACTTTTCGAGCCATCCCAAAGTAGGGAAATTCGGCGAAACTAACCCCAACCTACGAGGTGGT